>NZ_VJZR01000001.1 GCF_007097365.1 Flavobacterium franklandianum | reverse complement strand
GCCGCAGTTTTTACGCAAGTAGCACCAATTTGTTCGGGTCAAACGTTAGCTCCTTTGCCAACTACATCTGATAATGGTGTGACTGGAACTTGGTCGCCAGCAATGAATAATACTGCAACAACAACTTATACTTTTACTCCTACTGCTGGTCAATGTACTGTTAATCCTGCTACTATGACCATTGTGGTCAATCCGATTGTAGTTCCAACTTTTACTACTATTGCTCCGTTTTGTTCTGGTTCAGAAAGTCCTGTGCTTCCCACGATGTCAAATAATACAATTCTAGGAACTTGGAATCCCGCAATTGTTAGCAATCTTAATTCGAACACCTATACTTTTACACCAACAGCAGGTCAATGCGCGACAACAACAACTTTAGAGGTAACAATTATTCCACGAATAATTCCGTTGTTTGACCCAATTGCCGATGTCTGCTATGATTCAACAACGCCTAGCTTACCCCTAACTTCAACAAATGGAATTACTGGAACTTGGAATCCACCAACTGTTAGTAATACCATTTCTGCCATTTACACCTTTACTCCAACTGATGGAATTTGCGCAACTACGGCGACATTAACGATAAATATAAATGCAATCACACCATTATTTACTATCACTCCAATTTGTGCCAACGCAACTGCTCCTATTTTGCCATCAACCTCAACAAATGGAATTACTGGAACTTGGAATCCTGATACAATTAGCAATACAGCTTCGGCTACCTATATTTTCACACCCAATACAGGTCAATGTGCTACAACAACCACTTTGAACTTTACTGTAAATCAAAATGTTACTCCAACATTTACAGCCATTGCTCCAATTTGCTCGGGTTCAGTGAGCCCAATTTTGCCATTAACATCAAATAATGCAATTACAGGGAACTGGAATCCTTCAACAATAAGTAATACTCTATCTGGAACTTATACTTTTACCCCAACTGCAGGTCAATGTGCAACTGTTACAACTTTGAATGTTACTGTCAACCCTAATGTAACTCCAAATTTTGCACCAATAGCACCATTATGTTCGGGTGAAGTTAGTCCCGTTTTACCACTTACATCAACTAATGGCGTGACTGGAACTTGGAATCCTGCAACGGTTAGCAATACTTTATCTGGAAATTATATTTTTACGCCAAATGCAGGTCAATGTGCACCAACAGTGACTTTAAGTGCAGTTGTTTATCCATCTCCAACTTCTATAACCTTAAAAACAACCGATGTTATTAACGAACGACCTGAAGGGATTATTGAAATAACTGGTGTAACAAGTGGTTTAGCGCCATTTAAATACAGCATCAACAATAGTTCGTTTACAACAAATACAATCTATTCAAACCTGAATTCTGGCGATTATAACATCACAGTTTTAGATTGGAATGGTTGCGTAATTAGTAAAATGGTCACGATAAATTCTATTTGTTTGATTCCAAATGTAATTACACCAAATAATGATACTTATAATGACACTTTCGATCTTACAGGTTGTGAGGTTGTAAAACTCCAAATTTATAATAGATATGGTGTTGAAGTAAATGATTTTAGAAATTATTCAGACCAATGGGGTGGAAATAATAGAAAAGGAGAATCTCTTCCTGATGGTACTTATTTTTATGTAGCCGAAATAAAAAATGGAACTTCAAAATCTGGTTGGGTATTTATTACCCGATAAAATTAAAAAACGCCCAATATTGGGCGTTTTTTAATTTTATCGATTCATATTTTGCATTTCATCGATAAACGTATCTAAATCTACTTTTTTATCTACTAAAGCTAATGCTTTATTGACTATATAATTTACATTGGCTGTAGTAAATCCAAGGGCTATAGCAAATTTTCTTAACAGAATTTCTTGCTTATCGCCAAGATGATGATCGTGATGAACCACTCTGGCAATATTATATAAACTCTCCAATCTTTCGATGTGTAGATAAGGAGGATTTAATTCATATTTTAATGGGTTTTCTAGAATTTCTTTATACTCTTCATCAGAAATTTCTAATTTTACGGCAAGTTTATCTAAAAACTTTTTTTCGTCAGGATCAAATTTTCCATCAGCAAATAACACTCGAACTACTGCTGAAAAACGACCTTTCATTCTTCGTTTAAATTCGTTATCAAATAATTCTGCTATTGACATAATATTAAGTTTTAAAAGGTCTTATAAAGATACTACAAATTTCAATTTTATTAAAAATATTGAAAGAATTTTTCAAATAAACACAGAAATAAAATTGCAAAAAGAAAAGTTTATTATGATTTAAACCATTTTAAAAAGAACAAAAATTGTCTTTAATTCCATAGAAAATAGCTGTGAAATTTAAGAATTGTAATAAGACCGATTGTATTAAATTCTTTTATAAACCCTAACATAATCGATTAATGTAGTGCAAGGAAATACTGCTTGTGAAACAATAGCGCCACCATAGCTTTGATTGTCATTCCCGCCAACTCCTGCCGAGAGAATTAAATAAAACTTATGGTCAAAAGGCTTCCATTCTTCAAAATGATGTGAATATTCTGATTTAAATACTTTTTTGTTATTTACAGTTACAGTTGCATCGGCATCTTCACCATCTGCGGCATTGCCAAACATTGTTCCGTCGTTAAAATAGTTGATGTGATATATTTGTTCATCAACACTAAATTCAATACGATTATTGTACCAATCGATCCGGTATAAATGATACGCGCCACTTCCGGCAGATGGATTATTTGCTGTTGTTGGCCAATTTCCATATTCAGGATGAATGGCAGGAACTTGGTTTTCAGCATAAGAATAATAAGCGCCTTTATGTCCGTGGTTCCAACTTTGGTATTGATTATTTTCCCAAGACCAAGCATAATGCACACTTCCTAAATTGGCAAACGGAATGGCGCCAACATATTCCATTATATCAACCTCTCCTCCTTGTGGCCACATAATGTAATCTTTTCCTTCCGGTATTTCGGCAGGCATCATCCAAAAGGCAAAACCTTGTCCTTTAAATTGAACATCTCTAGCCCATATTCTAGCTTCTATTCGTGAGCCTGGCCCGCAGGAATATTTATCTTTTGTGTTAATTCTTCCGCTGGTATATTTTCTGTCAATGTAGGCTTCCTTGAGTGTTGTTATGGCTAGCGAGCCATCATTATCCGTGCCTGCAAGCATACTTACATTAGATGTCCTATCGGTGGCTCTATCTAATTGTCCTGTTCCAAAATCGCCGTTGACTCCCGTTCCAGTTTCATAATTCCATTTCGTTAACTCCAGTTGAGAGGTGTTAAACTCGTCATTCCAAATTAGTGTATAACCTACATAATTGGTTATAACAGAATTGGTTGGATTTGGCATAGTAACGGGAGTTGGAGGAATGACCGGCGTTGGATTAACTGGCAGTTGTTGAGTTGGTGAATTTTCGGAATTGGAGCAAGCAATTGAGAATGTTAAAAGGCAAAAAAAACTTATTATATATTTCATAACGAATAACATTTAGAAAAGAAAAAGATGATAACAAATATACGATAAATAGTAATAATCTATAAATAAAAATGGCACTATTATCTTAAATATCAAGAAATTAAGAAGCTTCATAATTATTTGATTTTTGTTAAATTTCCAATATTAATTGATACTATATTTTAAATAGTATTTTTTATAATTTGTTAATGGAATTCTTCTAAAATGTTAAATCCAAACAATAGTTTTCAAAATTAATTGTAAGTTTGACAACCCCTAATCATAATACTTATTTATAATGTCAGAATTTTGGAATTATTTCGAAAAAGGCTTGAGGCATATTCTAGACCTATCAGCTTATGACCACTTTTTATTCTTAATAGCATTGACAATTCCTTATGCCTTCAAAGATTGGAAAAGATTGCTACTTTTAGTTACCATTTTCACCATTGGTCACACAGTAGCGTTGCTGTTATCGGTTTTTGGTGTCGTGATTATTAAAGTCAATTTGGTCGAATTTTTAATTCCAATAACCATTCTAATCATCGCTTTTTTTAATCTTTTCACTGCCGGAAAATCTTCAAAACAAGAAAGTATTAGCGTTATTGGATTTGTAACTTTGTTTTTCGGAATCATACACGGATTGAGTTTTGCCGGGCATTTTAAGACCTTAGTTGGCGGTTCTCCTCAATCAAAATTATTGCCATTGTCTGAATATTCACTTGGAATTGAAACATCTCAAATAGTAGTAGTTTTTATTGTGTTGATACTTTCGTATATTGTCCAAACTTTCTTCCGATTTTCAAAACGCGATTGGACATTAGTGATGTCGTCTTTTGTAATTGGAGTTGTTTTGCCAATGATTATTCAAAGCGAAATTTGGAAGAGATAAATTAAAAATGGAAAAGAAAAAATTAAATAAATACGACAAAGCCTATCTTCGAATTGCTAAAGAATGGAGCCGCTT
This sequence comes from Flavobacterium franklandianum, assembly GCF_007097365.1. Classification (GTDB taxonomy): domain Bacteria; phylum Bacteroidota; class Bacteroidia; order Flavobacteriales; family Flavobacteriaceae; genus Flavobacterium; species Flavobacterium franklandianum. The sequence continues at coordinate 555,723 of NZ_VJZR01000001.1, read as the reverse complement.
GTCCTATTGCAAACGCAAACAAGTGGGCGCCATAATCGTTCGAGATAAAATGATAATTTCCGACGGATATAACGGAACGCCTTCTGGGTTTGAAAATTGTTGCGAAGATGAAGCTGGACTAACCAATTGGTATGTGCTTCACGCTGAAGCCAACGCCATTCTAAAAGTGGCCAAATCTACCCAAACTTGCGAAGGAGCCACACTCTATATTACCCTTTCACCTTGCAAAGAATGTAGCAAATTAATACATCAATCTGGGATAAAAAGAGTGGTTTACCAACTAGGCTATAGAGATACTTCTGGTTTAGATTTTTTAGTAAAAGCTGGCGTAATCGTAGAACAAATTGAAATTTTAGATTAAAATGAAAATCAATCCTAAATACTTTCCAATTCTTATTTTTGGAGCACTTGCCTTTGGAATTCTTCTGGGCGGATGGCTCAACTTTCCGGAGCAAAATCAATTTTTGACCAAAAACAATTCAAAAAACAAACTCAACAAATTGCTTGATTTTATCGACAACGAATATGTCGATAAAGTAAACGCCGATTCGATTACCAATCGTGCCATCGACAATATTTTGGCACAACTAGACCCGCATTCGGTCTATATTCCGCCAAGCGAGCAAGCACAAGTTGCCGAAAGTATGCAAGGTGAGTTTGTCGGAATCGGAGTGAATTTTTATATGTACAAAGATTCTTTGGCCATCATAAAAACAATCGAAAATGGCCCTTCGGAAAAAGCGGGAATTCAATCGGGAGACCGAATTTTGTTTGCTGACAAAACAAAATTATTTGGACGAAAACTACCAACAGACAGTCTGTTTTCAAAACTTAAAGGAAAAGAAGGTTCCGAAATTCTTGTTACCGTTTATAGAAAATCCGAAAACAAAAAATTAGATATTAAAATTAAACGAGGTATTATCCCTATAAAAAGCGTTGATGCCGCCTTGCTATTGAACCCAACAACGGGATACATCAAAATCAATCGATTTGCCGAAAGCACTTTCAAGGAGTTCAAAACTGGTTTAACCAAATTAAAAGAAAAAGGAATAAAATCCCTTGTAATTGACCTTCGTGACAACGGTGGCGGCTACCTAGAGCAAGCTGTGGCTATTGCCGATGAGTTTCTAAAAGACAAACAATTAATTGTTTTTACAAAAGACAAAAACGGAACAACCAATAAAACTTTTGCAACTAAAACGGGTAGTTTCGAAAACGGAAAACTATTTATTTTAATCAACGAAAACAGCGCATCTGCGAGCGAAATATTAGCGGGAGCGATTCAGGACAATGACAGAGGAACCATTGTGGGACGCCGTTCTTTTGGCAAAGGATTGGTACAACGAGAAATGGATTTTGACGATGGTTCGGCCGTTCGATTGACCATTGCCAGATACTACACTCCAACGGGACGTTCGATACAAAAACCCTATACAAAGGGCTCCGAAGATTATTTGAAAGAATCGGAATCGCGTTTTAAAAGCGGAGAATTGTATCATAAAGACAGCATAAAAACACCCAATACACCCAAATTCAAAACGCCAAAAGGCAAAATCGTTTATGGAGGCGGCGGAATTGTTCCCGATGTTTTCGTTCCGCTTGAATTGGAACCAAGCAAAGAACACACAGCTTATTTATTGCAAACGGGAGTTCTAGGTCAATTTATTTTTGAACAATTGGATCACAACCGAAACGCTTTTAAAGGATTGACTTTCGAACAATTTAAAGTCAAAATGGAGGGAACGGATTCGTATTTCAACGCTTTTCAAAAACACCTTTTCAAGAATGGTATCAATATGAGTTTAGACAAAAACAAATCATTGGTAAAACGCTATTTGGCAGCAGAATTTGCCCGTCAATTATTCAATGAAGGTAAATTTTATGAAATTGTGTTGAAAGAGGATACGATGATTGATGCGGTTTTGAAATAGACTAATTCGAAATCGATTCAGATTTGATGTTAAATTTAAGAATGTAACGAGATTATATTAGAAAAAACATGAAAAAAATTATATTTTTATTGTTATTGACCACTTCATTTTTTGTGAGTGCGCAACAGCAATATGCTATCGAGAAAGACATACATTATTACCCCGATGCTATTAATAAAAGTGATAAATACATCGATTCTCAGTGTTCTTTGGATATTTATTATCCTAAAAAATCTAAAAACTTTGCCACAATTATTTGGTTTCATGGAGGCGGACTTTCTGGAGGGAATAAAGAAATTCCGAATGCTTTACTAGAAAAAGGTTTTGCCGTAATTGGGGTTGGCTACAGGCTTTCGCCAAAAGTAAAAGCGCCTGCATACATAGAAGATGCTGCTGCTGCAATTGCTTGGACTTTTCAACATATTGATAATTATGGTGGTAGATCCGATATGATTTTTTTGTCGGGACATTCCGCAGGAGGTTATTTAACAATGATGGTGGGGCTTGATAAAAAGTATTTGGCTAAACATGAAATTGATGCCAACAGCATTGCTGGAAATATTCCGTTTAGCGGACATACTATAACGCATTTTACCATTAGAAAAGAAATGGGGATGAACGAAATACAGCCTTTGATAGACGAATATGCACCACTTTATTTTGTTCGTCCAGATGCTCCGCCTTTGGTTCTTATTACTGGAGATCCCGAAATGGAATTGCTCGGACGTTATGAAGAAAACGCCTATATGTGGAGGATGATGAAACTAGCTGGACATAAACGCACCACAATATATAAACTTGAGGGTTTTAATCATGGAGCTATGGCTGAGCCCGCTTTTCCATTATTAATAAAAGAAGTTAATATAATAAAAAAGGAAATTTCAGAAAAAAAATAGGAGAATTAATAGAGGATAAATTTTCTTTTTCTACAGAATTACTTCTTAATACTATCATGAACTTGCGTTTGCATTCCTCCATTCCATAAAGTCAGAATATCGGTTGCAACAGCAGCCCCACTTCCTGCAGCAATGGCTACTTGGCTTCTCGAACCCGCTAATGTTCCGGTGACATAAATACCCTCCGCAACTTTGTGGTCGTTGTTTTTGAGTTGGATTCTTTGTTTTTCGGGAAGTGTTTTTTGATGTGGTTCTACGTAGTGCATCAAACCTTCGATGGCAAAAGTATTGGCAGCACCAATTCCCACAACAACCATTTTGGATTTATAAGTATTTGTATTGGTAGTAATTGTAAATTCAGGGGATTCGCCTTCAATTTTTAGAACTTTTTCATTTGGAATCTGAATAATATGAGGATACGTTTTTGATAAATGTTGGATACTTTCATACAATAAATCGGCTCCTAATTTGCCGGGAGGAATTCCGTAAGCATTGTTTATAATCGCTTCCTGAAGATTAGAATTTTTTTGATGGGCAATAACGCCAATGGCTTTTTCGGTAACAAAAGGTTTGTTTTTGGCAGAACCCAATACTAAAGCACAAGACATTCCTGAAACGCCTCCGCCTAGAATTAAAACATCAAACATTAGAATTTATCATTCATTTTTTCTTCAATGCTTTTTGACATTCTAAAAATCAATAGAATTAAAATAGCACAAAATGAAGCCGCAATTCCAATAAAAGCAATCATACTGTTGCCTTCGAGAGGATGTTCAAAGTCAAGCAAACTAATATTGAATATAATTAGCCCGATTGCCAAAACGACCAATATGTTAGTGAAAAGTTTCATATGTAGATATTATTTATTTTTTAAAGGAATATGGAATTGCTTCGCCAGTTCGTAAACTCGGGTCGCATATATTTTTGTCAATGTTTGCATCGCATTTGCGTTATGCTCATTTCATAAAAATAGTATTATGTAAAAATGATGGGTAAATTTATAAAAATTTAATTTACAGGAACAAATCTTTAACATTACCAGCAAATAATTTAACAGCAATTGCCAAAAGAACCACTCCAAAAGCCTTTCTTATCACTCCTAAACCATTTTTTCCCAACATTTTTTCGATTTTTGCCGATGATTTCAAAACGATATAAACTACAATAATATTCAAAACAATAGCAATGATAATATTTAGGGTTTGGTATTGCGCTTTCAATGACAATAAAGTAGTCATCGTTCCCGCTCCTGCAATTAACGGAAAAGCAATGGGTACTATGGATGCGGAACCTGCTTCTTCATCACGATAAATGCGAATGCCCAAAATCATTTCAAGTGCCAAAAAGAACAAGACAAAAGAACCTGCAACTGCAAATGAATGCACATCAATACCAATTAAATTTAATAATTCTTCTCCAACAAAAAGGAAAATAATCATAATCATTCCTGCAACTAGCGATGCTTTCTCAGATTCAATATGCCCGTGTTTTGTTCTCAAATCTACAACAATTGGAATAGTGCCCACAATATCAATCACAGCAAAAAGCACCATCCCGACAGCAATTATTTCTTTAAAATCTAATTCCATAATTCTTAACTTTATGGGGCAAAAGTAGTGTATTCTATGCGGTTAACTCATAAATGATGGTTAATTTTTGACAAAAGCACCGAGTATAGTTGTTGATTGGGTTAATTTAAAAACTAGAGGCTCAATGGAAGTCCAAATATTTTTAATCTAAAAACTAAAAATTTAACATCCGAAATTCAGAATTGCAAAGTATCTTTGCAAAATGTTTCAACTAGGAAAAACCATCGTATCGGAAGATATTCTCGAAAAAGAATTTGTTTGTAATTTATCCGCTTGCAAAGGCGCTTGTTGCGTCGATGGTGATGCTGGGGCGCCTCTAAACGAAGCCGAAACCAAGATTTTGGAGGAAATTTATCCAAAAGTAAAACCCTTTCTTCGCAAAGAAGGCATTGCAGCAATAGAAGCTCAAGGAGCTTGGACAAAAGGCACCGATGGCGATCTCGAAACCCCTTTAATTAATAATAAGGATTGCGCTTACGTCATTTATGATGGAAAAACGGCGCTTTGTGGAATCGAGCAAGCCTACAATCAAGGGGAAGTTAGTTTCAAAAAACCAGTTTCCTGTCATTTGTATCCTATTCGTGTGAAAGATTTCACTGAATTTTTCGCCGTGAATTATGATAAGTGGGAGATTTGCGATGATGCCTGTTCTTTAGGCAAAGAACTCGAAGTTCCAGTTTATAAATTTGTCAAAGAAGCCCTCATCCGAAGATTTGGCGAAGACTGGTATTTAGAACTCGAAAAAGTCGCCCAGGATCTGAAAAAATAATTTTTAAAAAATTATAATTCCCATATTTAGTATTTTTTTAAATCCTATATTCTACAGTGTCTTACGTTACATTTTACTTTTAAAATATTGGCTTTTAGCATATTATAATTTGTATGAAAAATATTCCAATCGCTTCTATTTGTTAAAAACTCATCCCGATTGTGAATAAGTTTGGCTTTTTATAACCGCAAGAATTCACAATCTTTGTAATCTACGAAAAGCATAAAAATTCGTTAAAATTTCAAAAAAAAATAAAAATAGCAATGTCAAAACTTGAACCAATCTTACAAGAAAACAAAAATCGATTCGTGATTTTCCCTATCAAACACCACGATATTTGGGAATTTTACAAAAAAACAGAAGCCAGTATTTGGACTGCCGAAGAAATTGATTTGGCTCAAGATTTAAACGATTGGAACAATAAATTAAGCGAAGACGAAAAGTATTTTGTAAAACATATTCTAGCATTTTTCGCCGCTTCTGACGGAATTGTAAACGAGAATTTAGCTCAAAATTTCGTAAACGAAGTACAATATGCCGAAGCTAAATTCTTCTACGGCTTCCAGATTATGATGGAAAACATTCATAGCGAAACCTACTCTCTTTTGATTGACACTTATGTGAAAGACGAAGCTGAGAAAGACGAATTATTCAATGCCATCGAAAGATTTCCAGCTATTCAGAAAAAAGCACAATGGGCTTTGAAATGGATCGAATCAGATTCGTTTGCCGAAAGATTAATTGCTTTTGCAGCCGTTGAAGGTATTTTCTTCTCAGGAAGTTTTTGCTCTATTTTTTGGTTAAAAAAACGTGGATTGATGCCAGGTTTAACCTTTTCGAATGAATTAATTTCTCGTGACGAAGGAGTTCACTGTGACTTCGCTGTGCATTTACACAACCATCACCTTAAAAACAAAGTGTCAAAAGCACGTATCCGAGAAATAATAGTGGATGCTTTGAACATAGAAAGAGAATTTATAACGGAGTCGATCCCAGTGAGTTTGATTGGGATGAACGCTGTCTTAATGACTCAATATTTAGAATTTGTTACCGACAGATTATTGGTAGAATTGGGTTGCAAAAGAGAATACAACACGGCAAACCCTTTTGATTTTATGGATATGATTTCACTTCAAGGAAAAACCAATTTCTTCGAAAAGAAAGTTGCCGAATATCAAAAATCAGGAGTGATGAATACTGATTCTGATGCTCAAAAAATTAGCTTCGACGCGGATTTTTGATGCTTTACAAATACAAACCATTAAGACTTAATGAAACTTAATGTCTTAATGGTTTAAATTATAGATTCTCAAATCTTAACTGTTTTTAGCCCCGATTGCAGTGGAAATCCTTTTGTTTTTTCCTTTAAAAAACAAAAGATTGTAACGTATAGCGGGATAAAGCTCCAGATAAAATTACCGGGATTAGCTTCCCAAAATTAATCACAAATACCCCGAAATAGAGAAGGGATTGTCTATTTCACAAAACTAAAAATTATGTACGTAGTAAAAAGAGATGGCCACAAAGAGCCAGTAATGTTTGACAAGATAACAGATAGAATTAAAAAACTATGCTACGGACTTAATGGTTTAGTAGAACCTGTAAAGGTGGCGATGCGAGTGATAGAAGGATTGTATGACGGAGTCTCGACATCTGAATTAGATAATCTAGCAGCCGAAACTGCAGCTTCGATGACGATTGCGCATCCTGATTATGCTCAACTTGCAGCTCGAATTGCAATTTCGAATTTACATTCCAATACCAAAAAATCTTTCTCGGAAACAATGAACGAAATGTTTCATTATGTAAATCCAAGAACGAATCTTGAAGCTCCATTACTATCCGAAGAAGTGCATAAAGTGATTATGGACAATGCTGAATTCTTGGATTCGCACATTATATACAATAGAGATTTTAACTACGATTATTTTGGTTTCAAAACTTTGGAACGATCCTATTTGTTGAGAATAAACGGAAAAATTGTGGAGCGTCCGCAACATATGTTAATGCGTGTTTCGGTTGGAATTCACTTGGGTGATTTGGAATCGGTGATTGAAACGTATGACTTAATGTCGAAAAAATTCTTTACACACGCCACGCCAACATTATTCAACGCAGGAACTCCAAAACCCCAAATGTCTTCTTGTTTCCTTCTGGCCATGCAAGACGACAGCATCGACGGAATTTATGATACACTGAAACAAACGGCCAAAATCTCACAATCTGCTGGTGGAGTTGGACTCTCTATTCATAATGTTCGTGCAACGGGTTCATATATTCGTGGTACAAACGGAACATCGAACGGAATTGTTCCGATGTTGAGAGTTTTTAATGATACGGCTCGTTATGTAGATCAAGGTGGTGGAAAACGCAAAGGAAGTTTTGCTATTTATATTGAAACTTGGCACGCTGATATTTTCGAATTTTTGGACTTGAAAAAGAATACTGGAAAAGAAGAAATGCGCGCCAGAGATTTGTTTTTTGCTATGTGGACATCGGATTTGTTTATGAAACGCGTACAAGAAGACACCTATTGGACGCTGATGTGCCCTAATGAATGTCCAGGTTTGTATGACGTTTACGGCGAAGAATTTGAAACGATGTACATAGATTATGAGACTCGTGGAAAAGGTCGTAAAACCATCAAAGCGCGTGAATTGTGGGAAAAAATTCTGGAATCTCAAATCGAGACGGGAACACCTTATATGTTGTATAAAGATGCAGCAAACAGAAAATCGAACCAAAAAAATCTTGGAACCATCCGTTCATCGAATTTGTGTACCGAGATTATGGAATTTACATCAAAGGATGAAATTGCGGTATGTAATCTTGCTTCTATTTCGTTACCAATGTTTGTTGACAATGGAAAATTTGATCACGAATTACTATACACAGTTACGAAACGAGTGACTCGTAATTTGAACAAAGTAATAGATAGAAATTTTTATCCAGTTGTTGAAGCTGAAAACTCAAATTTACGTCATCGCCCTATTGGCCTTGGTGTTCAGGGTCTTGCCGATGCCTTTATTATGTTGCGTTTACCTTTTACTAGTGACGAAGCAAAAAAATTAAACCAAGAAATTTTCGAAACATTATACTTTGCCGCAGTTACTGCTTCAATGGAAATGGCAATAGAAGAAGGACCTTATTCTACTTTTGAAGGCTCTCCAATTTCACAAGGTGAATTCCAACACAATCTTTGGGGAATGAAAGACGAGGAGCTTTCAGGACGTTGGGATTGGGCATCTTTGAGAAAAGAAGTAATGAAAAACGGAGTTAGAAATTCACTTTTGGTGGCGCCAATGCCAACAGCTTCGACTTCACAAATTTTAGGGAATAATGAAGCTTTCGAACCGTATACTTCCAACATCTATACCAGAAGAGTTTTATCAGGAGAATTTATTGTAGTCAACAAACATTTATTGAATGACTTGGTAGAACGTGGTCTTTGGAACGAAACCTTGAAGCAAGAATTAATGCGAAACAACGGTTCAGTTCAAAATCTTGAAATTCCACAGGATTTGAAAGAGTTATATAAAACAGTTTGGGAACTGTCTATGAAAGACATTATCGATATGTCTCGTCAAAGAGGGTATTTTGTAGATCAATCGCAATCCTTGAACTTGTTTATGCAAGATGCAAATTATTCTAAATTGACTTCAATGCACTTTTATGCTTGGCAGTCGGGTTTGAAAACTGGAATGTATTATTTGAGAACAAAAGCAGCAGTTGATGCAATTAAATTTACTTTGAATAATGACAAAAAAGCGGAGCCATTAGAAGTTAAAGAGCCATCCGCAGAACAGGTACTACAACCTATTGCTGTTTTAAACGATGCTGTTGAAATGTCAGCCGAAGAATACAGAGCAATGATCGAATTGGCAAAAAATGCCGGACCGGAAGATTGCGAAATGTGTGGTTCATAATCAATTTGACAATAATCCATAAAATTAAAAAATCACCATTTTGTTGACGTCAACAATATGGTGATTTTTTAATTTTTGATAACACAACCCCTAATAAATTTAAAATTTACTAGGGTTTTTCAGTTATGAAATAGGTATTAAACCGTTGCAATATTCTCGACAGCCACCCTCATTTCTTTTGCAGCAGCGACCATTTCGATTAATGCTTTTTTAGTTTCGTCCCAATGTCTGGTTTTCAATCCACAATCAGGATTCACCCAAAGTTGATCTGCAGGAACTACAGCAGCAGCTTTTTCTAATAAATGGACCATTTCATTTCGTGATGGAACTCGTGGCGAGTGAATGTCATAAACTCCTGGTCCGATTTCATTCGGGTATTTAAAATCAGCAAAAACATCCAATAATTCCATTTGCGAACGCGAACATTCGATAGTGATAACATCGGCATCCATATCGGCAATATTTTGGATAATGTCATTGAATTCACTGTAACACATATGCGTATGAATTTGGGTGTCATCTTTTACACCAGAAGCTGAAATTCGAAAGGCTTTTATTGCCCAATCTAAATAGTTTGCCCATTCCTCTTTACGCAAGGGTAATCCTTCACGAATGGCAGGTTCGTCAATTTGGATGATTTTGATTCCTGCTTTTTCTAAATCGACTACTTCGTCACGTATCGCCAAAGCAATTTGCGTGCAGGTTTCAGAACGCGATTGATCGTTACGAACAAAAGACCATTGCAAAATAGTAACTGGACCAGTCAACATTCCTTTTACCCATTTTTGCGTAAGCGATTGTGCAAATTCAGCCCATTTTACCGTCATTGGATTGGGACGGGAAACATCACCATAAATAACTGGAGGTTTCACACAACGGCTACCATAACTCTGCACCCAACCATTTTTGGTAAACGTAAATCCGTCCAATTGTTCCCCGAAATATTCCACCATATCGTTGCGTTCAAATTCTCCGTGAACTAAGACATCGATTCCGGTTTCTTCCTGAAAACGGATGGTTTCTTCGGTTTCTTTTTGAAGTAAATCGTCGTATTGTTGTTGACTCAATTCGCCTTTTTTGAACTTGGCTCTCCAACTTCTTACTTCGGTAGTTTGTGGAAAAGAACCGATTGTTGTCGTTGGAAACAAAGGAAGATTCAGGGCGTCAATTTGACTTTTTCTTCTTGTAGCAAAAGTGTTTTGTCTTTCGTAATCGCCAGTGGTAATGCTCGCAACTCTATTTTTTACACTATCGTTATGGATTAATTTTGAAGTTTTACGGTTATCATTGGCAATAGTATTTTGTTGAAATGAAACCGAATCCACCAGACTTACTTCGTCTAAAGCAAAGTTTTGAAGCAATACGATTTCTTCAATTTTTTGTTTGGAAAAAGCTAACCATTGCTTGATTTCTGGCGTCAAGTTATCATCATTGATTTCTAAATCCAAGTCGCACGGACTGTGAATAAGCGAACAAGACGGAGCAATAAAAATTCGGTTTTTACCAATTGCATTGGTTGCTTTCTCTATTAAAGCCAAAGATTTTTTGAAATCATTTTTCCAGATGTTTCTTCCGTCAACTACTCCAAGAGAAAGATTCACATTACTCGCCAATTTCCCTGATTCTAAAATATCATTCAATTGCGAAGAACAACTTACCAAATCTAAATGCAAAGTATCAACTGGCAAAGCTAAAACAGTGTCTAGATTTTCGCCAAAGCAATCAAAATAATTGGTCAAAATAATTTTTAGAGAAGGGAAGTTTTTGTTGATTTCGTTGTACGCAAAGGTAATTGCATTGCGTTCTTTATCGGTTAGGTTCAAGGCCAAAAAAGGTTCGTCTAGCTGAATGTATTCCGCTCCTTCTTTTTCTAATTCATTAAAAATTTCGAAATAGACAGGCAATACTTTTTCGATTAAATCAATTCTATGAAAACCCGCTTCTTTTTCTTTTCCGAGTAATAAATAAGATACAGGGCTAATAAGTACGGGCTTTGTAGTGATTCCTATTTTTTTAGATTCTACAAATTCATCGATGATTTTGGTTGAAAACAATTCGAATTTTTGATTTTTTGTAAATTCTGGAACGATATAATGGTAGTTGGTATCAAACCATTTCGTCATTTCCATAGCCACAACGTCTTGTTCTTCTTTTTGTGAACCTCTTGCCATTGCAAAATACAAATCCAAAGCGGAGTTTGTCTTGGCAATTTCACTATATCTTTTGGGGATAGCTCCCAATGTAAGGCTTAGATCCAAAACCTGGTCGTAGAACGAAAAGTCATTGGAAGGAATTAAATCGATTCCTGTTTTGGCTTGCAATTGCCAGTTTGCTGCACGAATGTTTTTTCCGACCGTAAGCAATTCATCTGTAGTAATTATTCCAGCCCAGTATAATTCACTCGCTCTTTTAAGTTCTCTGTTGCTGCCAATTCTTGGGTAGCCCAAATTATTTGTTTTCATATTTTTTTGAAGTATTTTTTACTATACAAAGGTATTGTAATGGGTTTTTAAACTTTAATTTGCATTATAACTAAGTAAAATGATGTGTGTTTTGTAAATTTTACAGTAATTTGTATGGAATAAAACTTTGCAATTGAATTCAAACAGTAAAAAAAACTATGGAAAACTTAGACAACATCGATTTGCAGATCTTAAAACAGCTGCAAGAGAACTCCAATATCAACACAAAAGAGCTAGCAAGTAAATTATTCTTGACGGTTACACCAGTTTATGAGCGCATCAAAAGACTGGAACGCGATGGTTATATTATGAAGTATGTCGCTTTATTAGACAAGAAAAAATTGAATCTTGGGATGACTGTTTTTTGTAATGTCCGACTAAAAGAACACGCTAAAAATGTGGGAAGCAATTTTGTAAAAGACATCGTGGCACTTCAAGAAATCATCGAATGCTACAATATTGCGGGCGATTATGATTTTATGCTGAAGATTTTGGTCGAAGACATGTCTAGTTATCAGGATTTTGTAATGAATAAATTATCCACCATCGAAAATATTGGAAATACACACAGTGTTTTTGTAATGGGAGAAATCAAGAATAGTACAGCATTGTCAATTTGATATGATTTTAATTTATTGTTTGTAAACAACCCATAAAAGCTAGACCAGAAGATTGTGAAATGTGTGGTTCATAATTTCGAAAAATAATCTTACTTTTGAAACAGTTATCATTTTGGTCACTGTTTTTTTTTTGCAATTAAATGGAAACTAAATTCACGATACCCAATTATATTCTAGCCCAAAAACTACTCGCGCTTTGAACTTTGCGATAGATATAGTTTTTATGAATATTATCAACTCTATACTTTATTTTATAGCAGCATTTATTGCGTTTGATGCGTATAGTTCTTTATTAGATTGGTTAAATTCATTTGATAAAGCCCAAAATTTTTTATTTTGGACAATACTAATGTTTTTATATTATGCTACATTCGAAATAGTATTTGCCAGAACTATATCTAAATATTTCACAAAAACAATAGTTGTTAGGATTGACGGTTCAAAACCTAAACCAATCGATATTTTAGGAAGGACGTTGGTAAGAATAATTCCTTTTGAATATTTTACTTTTTTTAGAGGACGAAAACTGGGTTGGCACGATGAACTTTCTAAAACTTTTGTGGTTGTAAAATCTAAACTAGAAAACAGTAAAAAGGAGTTTTTAGAGCTTCAAAATTTTTAAATTGATTGATTTATTAATTGTATTGGATTACAAAAACATCAATTCTTAAAAAAAAGGTGGTGCTGTTTGATTTTCTTTTATTTAATCTCTAGCCAGGAAAGATTGGGTAATAAAAATCACTTTGCGCCCCTTAAACTCGATTCTCTTACTATAATACTCGTCTCCAATTCGATTGTTCTCGGGTGGAACACTTTTCCTTCCTTATGGCAAATCATCTCTTCGAGTAATAAAGAAAAAGCAGCAACTCCCATTTCATAACTTGGTTGATCTACAGTGCTTAATTTTGGCGTTATTACTTGCGCCATAAACCAATTACTAAAACCAATAACAGCAATTTGATCAGGTACTTGAATGCCTTTCTCATTAAAATAAGCTAAAACTCCAACGGCCACTAAATATGTAACGGCAAAAATACCATCAACATCTGGATGATCGTTTACAATTTGTTTTGCGAATTCTAATCCTTCATCAAAAGTTACATTTTCACAAGTGTAAACCAATTTAGAATCGAAAAGTATTCCGTTTTTTTCAAGTGTTTTTTTATATCCAAGAAAACGATCAATTGCATTTTGCGGATTTTCAGGACCTCTTATATGGGCAATTTTTTTGCATCCAATATCTATCAAATGTTGCACTGCTTCAGAGGCAGCTTTTTGATCATTGATAATTACTTTTGAACTTGGTATTAACTTTGAAATCTTATCAAAGTGCTACAAGGTCAAAAAACCAGTGATAAAATATATCATTTATTTAGAATTTATATAGAATTCTAATCCCAACACTTTAATATAATTCTTGACTTTTTAGTAAATAACCATCCTAATATTGAAAACTAATTTATAAAATAACAAGTTTTATTGTACTTTTTTTTTATTAAAATATACCTAAAAGTAGGTATTGTATGTTTAAAAAAAACAATCTTTCTTTGAAAGCAAGCAAATTTATTTGTAAAAAGAAAAAAATAAGCATATATGAAAAAAAAAATACTAACCGCCTTCTTATTATTTTTAACAATCGCTACTTTAAGTGCGCAGTCAAAAGTAAAAAAAGGAACTACCTACAAAAAAACCGTTAAAAAAACCTTGGTGAAAACCGAAATTAAAGAAGAGCCTGAATTTATAGATGCTCCAATTATAGAGGAAGCACCTGAATCAAATCCGTTAAAAATCAAGTATAGAAGAAGTTCTTTATACACTGTTATGATTGAAACACCAAACATACCTTTTGCCGATTCGATAAAAAAATACTTTATAACAAGCAAAATTCCAGACAAATTTAACAACCATAATTTAGACAAAAGAGTTTTAGAAAACTTGCCAGGCAGCATCCCCGCCTCACCCCCTGCTCAATATTCTGGCAACGCCGCTTTATTTAGAATGGCATCTTCAAGTTCAAACACAGCCCTTTTATTGAATACCACATCGTCACCATACCTAAAAGAATATCAAGCCGAAAGAAAAAAACTTACAGATGAAGCAAAGGAAATTGGAGTTACTAAAAAAAATAAAATAACAGAATACATAGACAAAAGATTACAATTTGATAGCCAAAGATATCAAAAGGAACTTGTAGACCTTATGCCTCAAGAACTTAAAGACCAGATTAAAGAAACCCAAAAAGGCACAAATGACATTGCAAGAGAATTAGTTGCAAAATGGTTCGGCCGCTCGCCAAAAGGAGGATTCAATATGAATCTGATTAAATCAAGAGGAAATTATGATGCCTCAGTACTTGACATCGCAAAAGCTAGAGCAAGTAAAAGAGGTATAACTATGCTGGGCGACGCAGGTGAAGATTTAATTAAAAACACTTTTGTGTTAATAAACGAATTCAAATATACTGATAAAGAAGTAATAGCTAAAAAAACTAACAAATGGCTAAATATTGCCGCAACTGCAGCAAGTTACGCAGGTGTTCCTCAAGCCAATACAATTGCCACAGTAGCAACAGCTCTCTCGGTGGGCGTAACTATTGCTGGCAAAGGTTATATTGTTAAAACAAAAGCGCATTTGTATCGATTGGATTGGAATGAAGAGGTCTCTACAAAATTCTATAACGACTTTTGGGCAACAGACAAAAGTATAACTCCCGAAATGAAAAAAGCGTTTGATGAAACTGATATTTTTAATCTTGTTTATATAGGTTCTGACGATTCGTGGGCAGATGTACAATCTTCAATTTTTACCAATAAAACAGATCTAAAATTAGTTGAAAGAGCCACATTGAAAGCAATGGATGCAGTAGTTGTAAAACTTCAAAAAAATCACGATGAATTCAAAACGAAAACACCAATATATACAAATGAGCCACTCACTGCAAAAATTGGATTAAAAGAAGGATTGAATGAAAAATCTGTTTTTGATGTGTTAGAACAGCAAATCGATGAAAATGGAATCCCAAAATATGTTAACGTAGGTGTATTAAAAGTAGATACTGCATTTCCAATTTGGGACAATCGTTATGGTGCCGATGTTGAAAATCCAATTACAACAACTGACAAAACATACTTTAAAAAAGTTAGTGGTAAAGATTTTTACCCAGGAATGCTCTTGGTTCAAAAAAAAGGAAAATAACACCATAAAGACGTATGGACTTTTCTTTATTCATTTTAAAATCTATATAAAACAAGTAATGTAAATGCATTATTATATGGCTAATTTTTTCTTTAAAATATTAACAATATAAATATTATAAAAAAATCAAAACAACTAAATATTAACAATCAAAATAAAATTAAATGAAAAAAATTATCTTAAGCTTAATAGCAATTACGTTCTTCACGGCACTCTACGCACAAGAGAACAAAGAAAAATCTGTGAAATACCGCAGAAGCTCCCTATACACAGTTATGGTCGATGCACCAAATTTACCGTATGCCGATTCTATAAAGAAATTCTTCATTAACAGTACAATTCCTGAAAAATTTAACGACCATAATTTAGGAAATCGAGTTTTTACAAATTTTACTTCACCAACAAACGCAGATCCCATAAAAGGGAACGAATTGCTATTAAAGCGTGTTGGAACAATTACTTCACCAACAAACGCAAATTCCATAACAGACAACGAAATTCTATTAAAAAGTATTGCAAAAGAAGCAGTTTCCAAATGGTTCAATCGTTCGGAAAAAGGAGGATTTAATATGGAACTAATCAGATCTAGAGGCAGCTATGATGCCTCTGTACTAGACATAGCTACAGCAAAAGCAAGCAAAAGAGGTCTAGACATGTTGGCTGATGCAGGTGAAGAATTAATCAAAAACACATTTGTATTGGTTAATGAATTTAAATATACCTCAAAAGAAGAAATTGCTAAAAAAGCCAGCGGATGGTTAAATGCACTTGGGACAATTGGTGATTATGCCGGAATTTCCAATGCTTCTTTAATCACAAATGCAGTTGCAGTAGGAGTAACTGTTGCCGGAAAAGGTTATATCGTTAAAACAAATGCGCATTTATACCGATTGGATTGGAATGAAGAAGTAGCAACAAAATTCTATAATGAATATTGGGCTGAAGACAACACCATCACAAATGAAAAGAAACAAGCTTTTGACGATTCAGATATTTTTAAATTAGTATATGTAGGTTCTGACAACTCATGGGCAGATGTACAATCCTCTATTTTTACCAATAAAAGAGAAGAAGAATTAGTACAAAGAGCAACGATAAAAGCGGTTGATGCAGTTATTATAGAACTTCAAAAAAATCATGAGGAATTCAAAACAAAAACCCCTCTTTATACAGGTGAACCAATCACAGCAAAAATTGGAACAAAAGAAGGTGTAACCAACAAATCTAAATTTGAAGTTTTAGAACAACAAATTAGCGAAAATGGCAAAACTAGTTATGCAGTAGTCGGCTCCGTAAAAGTTGACGAAAATTTTCCTATTTGGGATAATCGTTTCGGAGCAGAAGAAGAAAATCCTAATAGTAAAATAGATAGAACATATTTCAAAAAAGTAAGTGGAAAAGAATTCTACCCAGGAATGTTAATTGTACAGAAAAAAGGAAAATAAAAACCAAAAAAAATGAGAAAACAAATAATTACAACATTATTATTACTTATTGCATCAGTCGCTACTTTTGCCCAATCTGGAAAACAAAAGCAAGCAGACAAAGCAACTGAAGAATGGAGATATGAAATTGAATGTGCAGGCGTAGGTACTGACGGAACTTATTTAATTAAAGTTTGGTCTTATTCGAAAAAACCAATTATTGCAATTACCCAAGCTAAAAAGAACGCCGTTCATGGAATCATTTTTAAAGGATTTTCTGGTGATGGAAGAGGCTGTACTTCTCAAAAACCAATGGCAACAAACACAAATATTGAAGCTGAAAAAGCTGATTTCTTTGATCTGTTTTTTGAAGATGGCGGAAAATATATGAAATTCGTTTCAGAATCGTCCGACGGAAATGTCGATGCTAGTGATAGAATGAAAGTTGGCAAAGAATATAAAATTGGAGTAATCGTATCGGTATCAAAAGATGCATTGAGAAGAGACTTAGAAGCTGCAGGAATAATTAGAGGACTTTCGTCTGGTTTTTAACCTTAAAAAAAAATGAAAAAATGAAACTTAAATTAATAATAATCATCTGTCTTATAGCTTTGACATCTATCAATGCCCAGAAAAAAATAGCTGGAAATTATATTTACAAAACAGAATGTATGGGTTTAGAACTTGACGGCTCAATGACTTTAAAAGCATGGGGAAATGGAAGAAACAGATTTGATGCTGTTGCACAAGCTAAAAAGAATGCAGTTAGTGACGTTATCTTTCAAAGCATTTTAGAAGGAAAACAAGATTGTGCTAAAAAACCGCTGATAACTGAAGTAAACGCTGAAGAAAAATACGAAGCCTATTTCAATAAATTTTTCGCTGACGGAGGTGAATTCAATAATTTTATCTCTTTAAAAGATGAAAGAATTGGACAAAAAATAGACCGTGATAGAAAGAAAGCCAGAGAAAGTGTTACCTATGGATTATTGGTACGCGTTCTACGCTCTGAATTAAAAAGCAAATTAATTGCTGACGGAATTATTAAACAATAAAGAAATTAAAATAATGAGAAAAATAACAACAAAAATATTCGCTATACTAGCTATACTTATAGTTAGTTTATCATATGCTCAAGCAAAAAAACCAACAATTATGGTTGTTCCAAGTGATGTTTGGTGTAATCAAAATGGATATATGATGGTTTTTGACAATCAGGGTACAACCGTAAAAATACCCGATTATAAAAGAGCATTTCAAGAAAACTCCGACTTACTAGCTGTTATAAGTAAAATAAACGGTTTAATGGCAGAAAGAGGTTTTCCATTAAAAAATATGGAATCTGTTGTAAAAACGTTAGAATCTGAAAGTGCTGAAAATGCTATGCTAACTTCAAAATCTGGAGCTGGAGTTGTAGAAAGCCCAATCGACAAATTGAAAAAAGTAGCTAAAGCTGATATTATTATTCAATTAACATGGACGCTAAACTCGACAGGGCCAAAAAAATCTATAACTTTCAACTTACAAGGACTTGATTCCTACACAGACAAACAAATCGCAACAGCCACAGGCACAGGCGCTCCGTCATTTTCAGTTGAATTACCTGTTTTGTTAGAGGAATCAGTATTAGCACACATTGATAATTTTAATGTTTCTATTCAAAAACATTTTGACGATATGTTTGAAAATGGAAGAGAAATAATCATTAGAGTGAAAAAATTCGATTCTTGGACTGGTGATTTAGAAAAAGAATATGATGGAAAAGAATTAAGTACTATTCTAGAAGATTGGATGGCTGCAAATTCAGTAAAAGGACGCTACAACACTAGTGATGCTACAGAAAATATGATGCTTTTCGAACAAGTAAGAATTCCTCTTTTTGATGCAAACGGAAAAGCTATAGATGCAAGAGGTTTTGCCAAAAATTTACAAGATTTTTTAAAAAAATCACCTTATGTCATTCCAAATAAATTAATGATGAAAGGATTAGGACAGGCAGTAATAGTTTTAGGTGAAAAATAATCAAAATATAAAACATGAAAAAATCAATTAATAAATTCATATATAGTTTTGTAGCAATCCTTAGCTTCACTACTATTACAAGTGCTCAAGAAGCAGCTATATCAGGTGAGTTAGGAAAAATAGCTTTGGCAACATACATTCCATCACAAGAAAGTATGCCAGAACATGCTACAAATATGCTTGCCAATAAGTTGGACCAAATTATTAGTACAAACGGCATCGCTAATTCTAGCTTTAATTCTAGGTTTATCATCACTGCAAATGCTAATGTTTTAACTAAAGATTTATTAGCATCTGCTCCTCCAATGACAGCTTTGACATTAGATCTTACATTATACATAGGTGATGGAATTGACGGCAAAAAATTTGCAAGTAAATCGATGACTGTAAAAGGTGTAGGGACAAATGAAGCGAAGGCCTACATTGACGCAATGAAATCTATTAATCAAAACGATACCGGAATTCAATCGTTTGTAAGCAAAGCAAAAAACAAGATTATTGACTATTACAACACAACTTGTAACCAATTGATCAAAGAAGTTCAAATGCTTGAAAAGCAAAACATGTACGAAGAAGCAATTTTCAAATTGACTTCAGTTCCTGTTGAATGTACTGATTGTTACAACAAAACAATGGCTATAATACCCGCTATTTACAAAAAAACAATTAATAGAAATTGTACTGTAAAATTAGCCGAAGCAAATAATCTATGGAATGCAAACCAAAGTTATGACACGGCAGTTTCAGTTGGTGAAATCTTAAACTCAATTGATCCTAGCTCGGCTTGTTTTAATGAAGTAAAAACACTTTCCAATAAAATAGGGAAAAGGGTTCTTGAAATTGACAAAAGAGAATGGAGTCTAAACTATGAAAAAGAAGTTGGTTTGCAAAAAGATTTGATTAAAGCATATCGAGATGTAGGTGTTTCCTATGGTAACGGCCAGCCAAAAAATGTGACTTATAATGTTGTAGGATGGTGGTAAATATCAGCAAAAATTAATCATTGCAAATACATAAAAAGCCTTCAAAGAGTTGACACGATTTGGAGGCTTTTTGCTATAAACAAAATTTTATTTTTATTAAAACAGGATAGAATTCAATTCGTCTTGGCACTTGATTCTCTTACTATAATACTCGTCTCCAATTCGATTGTTCTCGGGTGGAACACTTTTCCTTCCTTATGGCAAATCATCTCTTCGACTAATAAAGAAAAAGCAGCAACTCCCATTTCATAACTTGGTTGATCTACAGTGCTTAATTTTGGCGTTATTACTTGCGCCATAAACCAATTACTAAAACCAATAACAGCAATTTGATCCGGTACTTGAATGCCTTTCTCATTAAAATAAGCTAAAACTCCAACGGCCACTAAATCTGTAACGGCAAAAATACCATCAACATCTGGATGATCGTTTACAATTTGTTTTGCGAATTCTAATCCTTCATCAAAAGTTACATTTTCACAAGTGTAAACCAATTTAGAATCGAAAAGTATTCCGTTTTTTTCAAGTGTTTTTTTATATCCAAGAAAACGATCAATTGCATTTTGCGGATTTTCAGGACCTCTTATATGGGCAATTTTTTTGCATCCAATATCTATCAAATGTTGCACTGCTTCAGAGGCAGCTTTTTGATCATTGATAATTACTTTTGAACTTGGTATTAACTTTGAAATCTTATCAAATTGAACAAAAGGTATGCCATTAGAAATTATATTTTTCAAATGATTATCATCATTAGACTCATTGGACAAAGACATTAAAATCCCATCAACACGCTTGTTAAACAAAAGATTTACCTGTTTTTTTTCAAGTTCCAATGATTCGTTTGATTGAAGAATTATCACCATATAACCATATTTATCAGCCTCCTCAATTATTCCATTAATTACATTCGAAAAAAAATGGTGAACTACTTCGGGTATAATTAACCCAATGGTTTTAGACTCTTTGGTTCTAAGATTTACAGCAAAACTATTAGGAGTAAAATTAAGCTGCTCAGCCAAATCTATTACTGCCTTTTTAGTTTTGGCACTAACGTCGGGATAATCTTTTAATGCTTTAGAAACCGTAGTTATTGAAATCCCTAACAAATTGGCAATTTCTTTGAGGGTGGTGGCTTTCATATAAATTTTAGTAGTTTAAAAAAAGCTATTTTTTTTTACCAAAGTATTCATTTTTATTGTTAAATCTCTATTTATTTTCAAAAAAATTAAAATTTCTATATAATTAAGGCTTAGATCTTTCATTGTGGCAATTTCTCCGTTCCATTTTATTTACTATTAGCCTCAAAATTTCTTCAAAACAAGTATCGAAAGCATCTATGCTAATCTAGATTTATATTTTTTACTTGAATTTAAGATTATTAAAATTCGAGACTTTCATTTTTTGGAAATTTGGTATATAAATTGTTTTTTTATCTGGAATTGATTCTATTAAAAAACTGTTTCTGAAAATAAAATTTACAATTCTAATGAGGTGTTTATTTTCAAGAAACAGTTGTGTTTCAAAGCTAATCTAGTACATTCGAAAACCCTTAGACAGACGAATTTTAAAGCAACTAAACTGCTTCATTAAAATATTTTTTATTAAATTTTCCAGCAATCACTAGTGCTCCCGAGATTAAAACTAGGTTTTTAATAATGTATTGCCCTACCAATGTTGGACAATATGGAAACGAGTCAAAACAAGCAGTTTGCAAAATAAACACAGGAAAAAATGTTACAATCATATGCAATAATAGCAACAAAATTGTAATTGGGATAAACCGTTTAACAAGTAACCCAAGACCAATTATAACTTCGCAGATACCAAGAATGGGAATAAATATTTCTGGTCTAAGCCAATAAACTGTTTTTTCGACCAATTCCCCTGCAGGGCTCATTCCGAAAATTTTTAGCGCTCCAAACCAAATATAGACAATGGCAAGAGAAATTCGCATAATTAATATGCTGTGTTTTTCTATTGAGTTACTAAAATTAAAATATAAAGTATTGAATTTTTTTATCATGATATTAGTTTCAAATGTTATTTTGCACCATCAGTTGCGGCTCTATTTACTGCAAAATTGCCCACTGCTTTACCTAGCAACAACCCATTTTCGCAATCACTTCTGTAATGAATTGCTCCAAACAATCTTGAATTAGAAGCTTCAGTTGCCATAGCACTAAATTCTGATGTTTTTGAAGGTATTAAATGAGATAATACGGTCGATGCTGCTCCACTAAAAGTAGAATGTCCCGAAACATAAGCTGGAAAATTAGGAACTCCTGTCAATGTTTTTATAGACGCATCTGCTTGGCAAGGTCTTGGATTGAAATAAAAATATTTTGCATCCCAGCAACAAATTGCCGCATCCATCATAGCCAAATTTAGTAGAGCCAAATTTCTAGCCCAACGAACTTCGCTATAATTTTGTTCAACAAATGCTGCATCGGCAATGGCATTCCAATGTCCAGGGGGCGTATAAGTTCCAACACCATCGGCCCAAAAAGCAACAATTTTCATATTCTCTTTTGAATCATCTTGACTATATCGCTTTACTTCATTCAATTCGGTCAAAAATTGTGGAGAGTTTGTTGAAGGTGGAGGCAAAGGACGATTGGCAACAACGTTATCTGGTGTCATTAAAAATGATTTTACACTTCCAAACAAAGGTAACATTGGAGGTCTAGCAGGTAAATCCAAAGAACGCCACGGAGTTTCTCCCTTTGCAATGGCATTAGTCTCTAATTGTGTCCAAAGTGCTTGGTTTCCTATTGCAGCTCCAGCACCATCTGTTGTAGCTCTTACTGTGAATTTAGCTGCAATTTTTTTACCTAATGCCACTCCTGCTTCAACATCACTTCTAACATTGGCACCAGAAATTATTCTGTAAAGTTTTTGCTCGTCTGCTTTTTCTTGGATGTATGCAATTTCCGTTGGGAAAAGTAATTTTAAAATTTCAACCGTTACACCAGCCAAAGCTCCATCTTCTGAAGGATAGGAAGGCAAAGTGCTTTTTGGCACTAAAACTTGAATACTGTTATCTACAACAAATGGTGATGCCCGATTGTATAATTGTTTGTAATGCCAAGTCGCTACCATTGCATCATACTGAGCCGCACTAACATAAGCATAAGCTCGAGCTGCAAATGGTGGATTTGAAAATGGAAATTGAGGATTTGCAAAAGGATTTGCAGCCGAAGGCGCTGGATAAGTTCCATCAGGATTTTGATATGGAGGACGATTATGTCTAGCTACCAA
The DNA here is from genome assembly GCF_007097365.1 of Flavobacterium franklandianum. Classification (GTDB taxonomy): domain Bacteria; phylum Bacteroidota; class Bacteroidia; order Flavobacteriales; family Flavobacteriaceae; genus Flavobacterium; species Flavobacterium franklandianum. Next base: position 532,645 of record NZ_VJZR01000001.1, on the reverse strand, counting down.
AGTCTGCATAATTTCGTTCCAACGCAAAACACCTCCAACACTCCAATACTTTATAATCCTTTCTTGGTCAGCAGTTATGTTAGATTGATAACTTTTAATTTCATTAATTTCAGCTTTATAAGCAGCTGTTGTCACAGCTAGCGGAGCATCTATTGCAAATTCATCTGGGGCTGTTAATAAAATTGGTTTCCAAGTTCCTGCCAATAGATCTGGATTTACTGGATTTAATTGTGGATATTGTTGATTGCTTTCTTCAATATCATTAGTACAAGAAAAATTCAGTAATAGAAGTGCAAACAAACAACACTTTTCTAGAGTGATATATATATTATTTTTCATCTGTTGTAGTAGTTTTAGTTTTTTTAGTAAAATCGAGAACATAGAATAAACCTCCATAAAATGAATCAGATTGCCCAACATTCCTTCCTGTAATTACGTGGTTTAGGCCTCCAATAATGGCTAGACCCGAAATTTGTTTTAAATTATACTTCCCGTTAAACCCAATTTTGGTCATATTCATAGTGTTGCTTGGAAAAGGCATATTGTTAGTTGTAATATCAAATCCTCCTTTTTGTGTAGTCCAATTATCAAAAACAGCTTCGGCAATTAATCTTGAAGTACGATACCCTACTCTTGCATTAAAAGAAATTCCATCTGGCATATCTACTTCATTGGTATAATGCATCACATCTGTAAAATAAACATTTCTATCGATTTTTATATTAGAACGTTTTACATAAGCTCCAGAAACTGTTGCAAATAAATTTCCATATTGATAATCACTCATCAATCGGACTGATGCGGTTTTGCTATGTAATCCAATACTTAAAGGCAAATAATCGGCAACGTAATTTGATGTTGGAACCGAAAGTCCTCCTAAAACATAGAATGAAAGCCAATTCCCTTTAATCTCTTTTTCGTAAACTAAACTTTTTAAGGTTAATGATAGGTCTTGAAATCCTTTTTGACCTGCCATTGTTCCTGCTGTTGCATTAGTAGTAACATAAGGAATACTGAAAATAACATTTAAATTATCCGTTATTCCATAGTTTCCGTTAAAGGCGATTTTTTGGGTAGAAACTGTTCCAAAATTTAAATTCTCACGTTTATAAGTACCTTCCCAATACTTATTCCAGCTGCTATATTCATAAATAGCTCCAGCACAAAAGTTGTTTTTAGCCATCATTATGCCATCTATTTCTGTTTGTGCATAAAAATGCTGAGCTGCCATTAAAAGGCAGATTATATATATTTTTTTCATTTATAATACTTTGATTAGTCATTAATTTTATACAAAAATTCAAGTGAATCATTGCCTCGTATTGGTAAATACAATGTTCTAAATAGTAGTAAACATATAGAGCATCCTAAAAAGTATATAACTATTTAAGACGAATATCGTTTTCTAATTTTTAAAACTAAATTAAAACTAAACTAAGTCTGGAGGAGAATCGGCTAGAGATAAATAGCCTGAATGAAGAATTCCTTGTGGATGAAAATCAAATTTTAAAGGACATTCTTTTGATTTATAAACAAAGACAAAAGCATTTGAACTGTGTGGAAAATAATCTTTTATAACCGATTTGAGTAATTTCTCCATTGGTTTTTTACTTAAAGGAGCATTATCAAGTTCATCGTTATCCACTATTTTTTTTAGATTTACATCTGTGGTAGATTGCTGTTTGTTTGGCAAATAATACAAACTAATAATATTATCTTGGATTTTTCTTTTAAAAATGTGATAGACTTTATTGTTAATGGTCATATTCTCATTAACATATTCCATCTCGGTATCTTCGGTAAAAGTATATAAAGTAGCGTTTAATTTTATTACTTTAAATTCTGAATCTGGAATGTTTTGCATCGCTACTACCCAAGAATGCTCTTTTTGAAGTGTAAACAACAAATGAAAACCAACAACATTATATAAAAATGTTGTTGTTATAATTAAGAGTAATAATGTAGACACCTTTTTTCTCATACTCAATTATCTGACTCAAAAAATCGAATGTAACTATTTTTTGAATTAATTTATTTCAATAATTAAAGCTTCATAAGGACGCAATATACTTTTGTTGGAACGCATTTCCTGATAATTACTACTTATAATTTTGGAATTATTTAAGTTTATTCCGGTGTTAACTGTTGCATTATCAGCCGAAAAATTCAACAAAACAAGTGTTTTTTTACCTTCTAATTCTCTAGTAAATGCGAATACTTTTGGATTTTCTTTATCTAAAAGCGTATATTTTCCATAAATTAAAACTGGATTGTTTTTTCGTAGTTGTACTAATTTTCTAAAGTAATTCAACGTAGAATTCGGATCTTTTTCTAATGTTTCAACATTCACTTTAGTATAGTTTGGATTGACTTTTAACCAAGGTTTTCCAACTGTAAATCCAGCATTCGCATCTGCATTCCATTGAATTGGTGTTCTTCCATTTTCTCTTGAAGTTTGTTTTTGACCTTCTAAAAATGCTTTTAGGTCGCCGTTGTTTTCTTTTAAAAATTGGTGTTTATTTCTGGTGTCAACATCGTTATAATCTTCAATATTGTCAAATCGAATGTTACTCATTCCTAATTCATCCCCTTGATAATAAAAAGTAGTACCACGCATTGTCATCACAAAAGTGGTCAGCATCTTTGACGAAAGTTCTCTGTATTTTTCGGTGTCATTTCCAAATTTAGAAACCATCCGAGGTTGATCGTGATTAGCCATAAAAATAGAAAGCCAGCCTTTGTCTTTAAACGTTTCGTCGTATCGAGAAAAAATATCTTTGTATTTTACCAAACCAAAATCAGAAAGGTGTTTTCCAATATCTACACTTTCAAAATGATAGGCAATATTTAATTCTTTTCGGTCGGGATCAACAAATTTCATTGCTGCTTTTGGAGAATCTCCAGCACCCTCTGCAACCGTCATTGCATTGGGATATTTGCTCAAAACCTCGCGATTCATTTCTTGAAGATAATCGTGCAAATGTGAGCCATTCCCATAATATTTTATGATTTCAAGTGGTTTTCCAACAATTTCTTTGGGCAATTCAGGAAAACTTGGGTCTTTTGAAGCAAATTGAAAAGCATCTAATCTAAACCCATCAATACCTTTATCTAACCAAAACTTCATCATATCGTAAATTTCATTACGAACTTCTGGGTTATTCCAATTAAGGTCTGGTTGCTTTACAGAAAAATAGTGTAGATAGTACGAATCCGTTTGAGCATCATATTTCCAGGCATTGCTATTCACATCAAAGAAACTCCAGCGATATGGAGGTGTTCCTTTTTCCGCAGGCCACCAATAATAGTAATTTCTATATTTATTATCTCTAGATTTCCTACTTTCTTGAAACCAATAATTTTCATCTGAACTGTGATTTACTACCAAGTCCATAATCAATTTAATTCCACGTTCGTGCATTCCTTTCAAAAGCAAATCGAAATCTTGCATCGTTCCGAAATCCTTCATAATTTCCCGATAATTGCTAATATCATAACCATTATCATCATTCGGTGATTCGTAAATTGGGTTCAACCAAACCGCATCGATGCCAATACTTCTTAAATAATCTAGTTTTGAAATAATCCCTTTTAAATCGCCTACTCCATCACCATCGCTATCCTTAAAGCTTCGAGGATAAATTTGATAAACAACAGCTTCTTTCCACCATTTTTTATCGGTTGAAGTTTTTGTTTCTTGGGATTGGGCTGTAATAAACATTAATAATAGTATTATAATTAGTGATTTAAAAATTTTCATATATTATTCGATTAGTTGTGTAACATATCCATTTTCTATTTCTACATCATTAAGATTCAGAAAATCTTGAAGATGTTTGGAACTTAAATGTTCTTCAAAAGCTGCTTTATTTTTATAACATTCCCATATAATTATTTTTAAATTATCTTCTTTAGATTGATGAACATTAAACAACATATTTCCTTGTTCTTTGCTTGTTGCAACTTTTAATTTTATTATCTCTGTAATGGCAAAACTGACATTATTATTATCAATAATATTTAAGATAGCTGTTGAGTAAAATAATTTATTTGTTATAGGCTCTATTAAATCCCATAAATTCCCAGAAAAGTCTTCAAAAACAGCAACCTTCCCATAGACTTCATTTTTTGGTTCCCGAATAATTTTGACACCATTATTAATCAAATTTTGATACTCCTTTTCAAAATTATTTGTATTTAAAAATAAAAATACACGACCACCTGCTTGGTTACCAATGCTGTTTTTTTGTTTCTCATTTACAGCTTTAGCAAGTAAAAAAGAACATTCAGAAGAATTAGAGGGAGCTACTACAACCCAACGTTTTTCTTCGGATATTTTTGCGTCTTCAATAATAACAAAATTTAACTTTTGAGTATAATACAATATTGCCTCATCGTAGTCTTTAACAACAATCGCAATATGTTTTAATTTTAGAGACATAAAAATTATTTTAATTCCAAAACAACAGCTTCGTAAGGTCTGAGTTCCAGACTTTTTGAAACTGTAGGATAATTGTTAATTAATACTTTAGCATTTGCAGTGTTAATTCCTATGTTTGCAGTTGCCTTTTTAGAAGTAAAGTTTAACATAACCAATAGTTTTTTACCTTCAAATTCTCTTGTATAGGAATAAACATTTGGGTTTTCTACGTCTAAAAGCGTATATTTTCCGTAAACCAACGCAAGATTTGATTTTCTTAATTTGGTCATTTTTCTGAAATAATTCAAGTTAGAATTTGGATCTTTTTCTTGTGCTTCAGCATTCAAAAAAATGTGATTGTCATTTACTTTCAACCAAGGCTCACCCAACGAAAATCCGCCATTTTTGGAAGTGTTCCATTGAAAAGGGGTTCTTCCGTTATCTCTAGCTCCTCCCGTTTTCTGATCTTCAATAAATTGTTTCAAATCGCCACCAGCAATTTTTACCTTTTCATATTCAGCTAGGGTTTCGATGTCGCGATAATCTTCAATTTTATTGAATTTAACATTAATCATTCCGATCTCGTCACCATTGTAATAATAAGGAGTTCCGCCCATAGTTAACAAAAATGTAGTCAACATTTTAGAGGATAACACTCTAAATTCTGGTGCATCATTACCCCAACGCGAAGTCATTCTGGGTTGATCGTGATTGCCTAAATAAATGGTTCCCCAGCCTTTTTTGGCATATACATTGTCCCAATCTGAATATATTTTTTTGAAATCTACTAATGAATAGTTACCCATTTTTTTAAAATAACCAGGAACATATCCCAAGTTTGTTCCTTCAAAATGATAGCCCATATCCAATTCTTTTCGGTCAGCATCTACAAAATCGAGAGCCGATTTCAGCGTCATTCCTGCACCTTCGGCTAGTGTCATACAATCGTATTTACTCAAAACTTCTTTGTTCATTTCTTTCAAATAATCGTGCAAATGTGGTCCACTAGCCATAAAAATATCCCAACGCCCTTGGTAATTTTTATCCAATTCTTCTTGAGTAATTACCGGAAAAGTTGTGTCTTTTGCGATAAACGGAATTACATCCATACGGAAACCATCAATTCCTTTTTGGAACCACCAATTCATCATACTGAAAATTTCTTGACGCAATTTTGGGTTTTCCCAATTCAAATCGGGCTGCTTGTAATTGAAATAATGCAAATAGTATGAATCGGTTTGTTTATCGTATCTCCAACCGCTTCCATCAGCTTCAAAAGCACCTGGACGAAAAGCTGGTTTTCCTTTTTCGGCTGGCCACCAGTGGTAGTAATCTCTGTACGGATTGTCTCGTGATTTTCTACTTTCCTGAAACCATTTATGTTCATCAGAACTGTGATTGACAACTAAATCCATAACTAACTTCAAACCTCTTTCATGCATTCCTTTTAGCAATACATCAAAATCTTCCATGGTTCCAAATTCATTCATAATAGCTTGATAATCCGAAATATCGTAACCGTTATCCGCATTTGGAGAACCATAAATTGGGTTCAACCAAACCACTTCAATTCCTAAACTCTTGATGTAATCCAGTTTAGAAATAATCCCTTTTAAATCGCCTACGCCATCACCATCTGTATCCTTGAAACTTCTTGGATAAATTTGATAAACAACAGCTTCTTTCCACCATTTTCTTTCAATTTTAGGATCTTTTTCCACCAATTTTTCCTGAGCAATTAGCAAACTGTCACTTGTTATAATCATTAAAATTATAATAATAATTGTGTTTTTTGCTTTTAAATATTTCATTTGTGCTTTTTTATGATGGTTTTATTGCCTTTATTGTTTTTATTTCTTTAAGAAAGAATTAGCTATAAAAATAGAATTCGTTTTCTAATATCTTGAATTTTTGATGTCGAAAAAGCATTTGAAGCCCCGAAAACGTTTTCGATTCCCTATTATCAAACTTGTAGAACAAATTAATTTTTGAATGAAATTTTGAATGGGTTTGAATTATATTGTAAAATAGGAACGCAATTTTTTATTATTACCTTTTACAAGTTCCATATTTATAGGTTATTCAAAAACTAACTTTCATAGAGCCGTTAAGTTTTTAAAATTCATTATTTGGGCAAAATTGCTAAATTTTTAGAGAATTAATCTTTTAAACCTTAACTCGGATAATTCATCAATTTTACTATTTCTTCGTTTGTGATTTTTGGATTTGCACCTTCACTACTTGCTACCAAAGCACCTAATGCACAAGCAAAGTCAATGGCTTTTTGGGGTTTTTCATTAGTCAATAATTTACTTAATAAACCTGCTAGAAAAGAATCTCCGGCTCCAACCGTATCGACAACATTAATTTTATAACCACTATTATAATACATTTTGCCTTTATAATATAAAACAGCTCCATGATTTCCTTTAGTTACACAAATGCTTTCTGTTTTAGTTTGTTTAGCAATAAAAAGTATATTTTGTTCCAATGAATGAAATGGTGAATTAAGATATTCGCTTATTTCATATAATTCATCATCATTAAATTTAATAAAATCAGACTTCAACATTAGATTATTAAGCAATTCTATACCATAAAAAGGCGCGCGCAAATTAACATCAAATATTTTATATTTTGCAATTTTAATGAGGCTTAACAAGGTATTATACGAAGTCTCATCTCTGCAAACTAAGCTTCCGAAAACTAAAGCATCTGAATTTTTTACAGCCTTTTTAGCATCAGCGGAAATTTCGATTTCATCCCATGCCACCGGATAATTAATGGTAAAAGTTGCCGATCCTTTTTTGTCTAATTGAACTAGAACTTCTCCTGTAGTATAGGTTTCATCTATTTGAATTGTATCAGTAGGAACATTATTTGCTTGAATAAATGCTACTAATTCTTTTCCAATTTCATCATTCCCAACTCGGCTGATAATTTGGGCATTAATTCCTAATGATGCTAATCGCAAAGCCACGTTCAAAGGTGCCCCACCAATTTTTCTATGAGTTGGGAAAATATCAAATAAAACTTCTCCAAAACAGACTATATTCGTTTTCATATTTATTTATTATTCGACAGACTTTCTGACAATTCTTCTAATGTTCTTCCTTTAGTCTCGGGCATTTTAAAGTAAACCCAAAGCAATTGAAAAACCATCATAATACAGAAAATGCTAAAAACTGTGGTTGTCCCAATTTGTTTAAATAAAAACGGGATAAATGAGGGAATTAAAGCCGCCAAAACCCAATGAACAGATGTTCCGAAAGAAGTTCCTGCCGCACGAAGTTTATTGGGGAATAATTCAGAAATAAATACCCAAATTACAGCTCCTTGACCTATTGCGTGAGAGGCAATAAACAAGAAGAAAAACAAGGGAATTGCTATACCTTTCCATTCAAAATAAAATGCAGTGGTGACTAATCCCAAAGAAATAATATAACCTACAGAACCAATATACATTAAAGTTTTTCGTCCAAATTTATCTATTAATGAAATCCCAATCATTGTAAATACTAGATTGATAATTCCAATGCCAATACTACTCAAAAACGAGGCCGATTTCTCTAATCCAGCCAATTCAAAAATTCTCGGAGCATAATATAAAAAGGCATTAATTCCAGAAAGTTGATTGAAAAAAGCAATGAAAAAAGCCAACAATAATGGTTTCCTATACTTTTTCATAAAAATGGATTCCTCTTTCACTTCATGAGACATTTCATTGACTATAGCGTGAATTTCAGACTCAATTTCGGCTTCTGTACGGATTTGTTTTAATATAGAAATTGCTTTTTCTCTATCTTTTTTATATTCTAATATCCAACGCGGACTTTCTGGAATTTTAAATACCAAAAGCATATAAACAAAAGAAGGGAAAGCTTGTATTCCTAGCATCCATCGCCAAGCATTTTCGCCTACATCTCTCAAATAATAGTTAGATGTAAAGGCAATAAGAATCCCAAAAACAATATTAAATTGGTATAAAGCAACTAATTTCCCTCTATCTTTAGCTGGAGCTATTTCAGAAACATATGTTGGAGCAGCAATCGTTGAAGCTCCAATTCCAATTCCACCAATAAATCGAAAAATCGAAAAGAAGATTGGATCATTTGCAAATGCGGTACCAAGTGAAGATACAAAAAACAGTATTCCAATGATAATTAATGTCTTTTTCCTACCCAATATATTCGTTGGGAAAGACCCGAAAATAGCGCCAATTACTGTTCCCCATAATGCAGACGACATCACCACTAATCCGTGAAATAAATCTGAGGAACCCCATAATTGTTGCAATTGTTTATCCGCTCCCGATATTACAACGGTGTCAAAACCAAATAAAAAGCCTGCAAAAGCAACAGTAATTGACCAATAAAGTATTTTTTTGTTATTCATCTTTTAAGTTTAAGAGTTACCAGATTCCTTTGATTTTATATATTGAAATATTTTTTATTTCTTGATTTTCATCTGATTGAATCGTAAGTTTTGTATATGGTTTTTCAGGAAAAATTTGTTCCGTAAAACTGTAAACACCTCCATTCAAGAAAATTTCTATCGACGACCAATCTAAAATAATCTGGTAATCTATGGTTTCCGAAATGATATTTGGCGTCGCAGTTGTATGAATTGATTTTCCAAAACTAGGTTCAAAATTCACTATTCCAGAATGTCGTCGATCAATAGAAAAAGTCTTTTGTTTGCCATCATAATTTAGCACTAGAGTATCATTGACATCATTTGAAAAAACCAGTTTTAAATTTTTAGCATCTGCTCTAAATTGTATTTGCGATTGATTCAGATTATCATAATTCAAAGTCGTCTTTTGTTTCGGTTTTAAAACAATTAAATCTTTAGAAAAATGGTGTTCAAATTGTAATTTTAATTGTGAAACTGGGGCATTTTTCAAGATATAATTATTGTTTATTTTAGAAAGTAAAATTTCTCTAGGAAGCGTCATTGCGCTTCTCCAATTTTTTGTTGGTGTATTTCTCGCATACAACCAATTACTCATCCAACCAATAAAAATTCTCTTATTTTCCGGTGCATCATTATAAGTTATACCTGCATAATTATCGGCACCGTTATCTAACCATTTGGTGTCTTTTTGGTTCGTTTTGAAATTTTTACCGTCAAAATCTCCAACAAAATATTGCGTTCCAGAACCTCCGTTTGGCGCACCTGGATTCACACTTATTAGTAAAACCCATTTTTCTTCGTTCGAGTTTTCAACTTTAATTTTGAAAAGATTGGGACATTCCCATACACCACCGTGAGCGCCAATTCCTTTCCCAAATTCGCTTTCCAATTTCCAATTAATCAAGTTTTCCGAAGTATAAACTTGAGCGTAATCACCGGCTACCAATAGTAAATTCCAAGTATTTGTTTCCGTGTTCCAAAAGACATTTGGATCTCTAAAATCTTTTAAACCAAGGTTCGCAATAATTGGATTTCCTTGATATTTCGACCAAGTTTCTCCTTCGTCAAGACTGTATGCTAAAGCTTGTGATTGTGTATTTATCTTTCCCGCTTTTTCACTATCCATATTATGATAGGTGAAAATCGCTACCATTGCTGGATTTTTTAAAGTACCCAATCCTGAAGAATTATTGACATCAATAACCACACTTCCCGAGAAAATATATCCTAATTTATCAGGAAATAATGCGATTTTATGATGTTTCCAATGTATTAAATCAGTACTGGTTGCATGTCCCCAGTGCATTGGTCCCCAAACAATATCTTCTGGATAATATTGATAAAATAAATGATAAATTCCTTTATAAAACACCAAACCGTTGGGATCGTTCATCCATTTTTTTTCTGGTGAAAAATGAAATTGTGGTCGAAATGGTTCTGCATATATTCTTGTTGAATCAGCAACCATTTTTCCATTCGATATAACAGGATAATTAAGATTTTGTCCGTTTGTATAAACAGAAAAAAAGAATGCAATAAGTAAAAAAAGAAATGTTATTTTTTTATCAATTTTCATTTTAAAAACAGAATAGATTGATAAAAATAGTATTCGTTTTTAAACTATTCTGAAAATCATTAGCTAAATAGCTTTTGAAGTATCGAAAACGATTTCGATTCCCCGTTATTAATAATTATTAGATAAATATGAATATTAAGAAATATTTTGAATAGGTTTGGTTTATTAATTAAAATATTATGAACTCAAATTTCAAATTATTGTTTTTATTGCTCTTAACGAGCACTACCTTTATTGGGCAATCAAAATCTGACGAATGGCATTTAATGGCTAATTCTCGTGAAAATTATTTTGGTGTAGCCATCGCTAATGGTCAAATAGGAATCGTCACAGATGACACTCCCCTTAAAACGAAAGAAATTATTTTAAATGGCGTTTATGAAGGCAGTCCTGAAAATGGAATTAGCCGAATCGTTCGTGGCATCGAATTTTTAAATTTGCACTTAAACATTGATGGCCAAGAAATAAAATCAGACAATATTTCTAACTGGAATCAAGTTGTTGCTATGAAAGAAGGAACAAGTACCACTACTTTTTCATTCAAAGATTTGGCAAATATCAATTATACCATTTTGGCAAATCGAGCAGTTCCTTATTCTGCTATGGCGATTGTCGAAATCACACCCAATAAAGATATCGAAATACTTGCCAACAATTATATGATTGTTCCCGACGAATTAAAAGAAGCAAAAAGTCAGTTTCGGGTTTTAAAAGACAATCAATATTTAATGCCTGTTTTTGGAACTACAGCTAAAACTCTAAACGAAAAATATACCGTTTCTGCAGCAACAACTTTTCTTTTTGATGGAACAAGTGAAGAGTTGAAACATACAGGGAATGAAGTTGGTTTCACTAAAAAATTATTAAAAGGCAAAAAATATCGTTTCGCCATTGCTGGTGGAATTTGCACTTCAAAAGATTTTACTGATCCTTTGAACGAATCCGAAAGACAACCTATTTATGCTCTTCAACAAGGAATTGATAATTTGTTAAGTCGCCATAAACAAGCGTGGGCAGAATTATGGAAAACAGGAGATATCCAAATCGAAGGCGATCTTGATGCCCAACAACGCGTTCGTTTTGCGCTTTATAATTTATATTCCTACATCCGTCCGGAAACTAGACAAAGTATTGCTCCAATGGGATTGTCATCTCAAGGGTATAACGGTCATATTTTTTGGGATTCTGAACTTTGGATGTATCCAACGCTTTTGGCTCTGCAACCCGATATGGCAAAATCATGTCTAGATTATCGTTCTGATCGTTTGCAAAAAGCCAAGCAAAAAGCATCAATTTATGGATATAAAGGCGCAATGTATCCTTGGGAATCTGATGACACTGGAGAGGAAGCAACACCAACTTGGGCTTTAACTGGTATTTTCGAACAACATATTACAGCTGACGTAGCGATTGCTTTTTGGAATTATTATGCTTTAACTCAAGACAAATCTTGGTTGCGAAGTGAATTTAAAGTATTAAAAGAAACTGCCGATTTTTGGGTAAGTCGCGTAGTAAAAAATACAGACGGTAGTTATTCAATATTGAATGTGGTTGGAGCTGATGAATATGCCCAACATGTCGATGATAATGCATTTACAAATGCGTCAGCGATTGAAGCTTTGAAAAATACCATTAAAGCAGCAACTATTTTAAATGAACCAATTGATCCTAAATGGAAGGATGTTTCTGAGAAATTAGTCATACATAGAGAAAATGGAATTACACAGAATTATAAAGGTTATAAAGGGCAGATTATAAAACAAGCAGATGTAAATTTACTGGCTTATCCTTTACATATTATAACTGATAAAGTTCAAATCGAAAAAGACTTGGATTATTATGCGGAAAAAATTGATAAAAAAGATGGCCCTGCAATGGCTTCGGGAGTTTTATCGGTTTTGTATTCAAGATTGGGAGATAGAGAAAAGGCATACGAATATTTCGTAAAATCATATTTACCAAACAGCCGTCCTCCATTTGGGGTTTTCTCAGAATCGGCTAATAGCAATAACCCCTATTTTGCTACTGGTGCGGGTGCAATGCTTCAAGCCGTAATTTATGGTTTTGGAGGTGTAGAACAAACAGATATGGGTCTTAAATATAATAAAGGACTTTTACCTAAGCAATGGAAGTCTCTAAAAATTATAGGACTTGGAGTTGACAACAAAACGATTACCGTAGAATAAAAACAGTTATAAGTCTTAAGAAATAAAAAATTAAATAAAATTATGAAATGAGCATGACCTAATATTGGTCGCAACCACCAATGAAGATATGCGAATTACATATGACCGATAAAAAACAATAAATATTTACATATGAAACAAAAAATCAGCCGTTTTTTTAACAAAAAAAGCATATTCCTTTTTTGTTTAATTATTACAGCCCATTTATCGGCACAAACGATAACTATACCTGTTACTACAGAAAATAGCATGTTGTTATTACAAACCGACAGTAACAATCGGTTAATGAACGTGTATTTTGGCAAACCCCTTGAAAACGAAAATGAATTCGCAACGGTTTCAGCAGGATATAATTATGATTATTCTAATCAAGGAATTTATAATTCTGCATACACTCCCTCTGGTACTTGGAATCTTTCGGAACCAGCAATACAAGTAAAACATGCAGATGGAAACACTTCATTAGAACTAAAATATGTAAGTCATAAAATTGAAAAAATCGACGCTAATAGCTCAACTACCAGTATCGTTCTTAAAGATCCCATTTATCCGTTTGAAGTAACTTTGTTTTATAGAGTTTGGGTAAAAGAAAATGTAATTGAGCAATGGACCGAAATAATACACAAAGAGAAGAAAGCTGTTTTACTACAAAAATATGCTTCAGCAAATCTATTTTTTGGAGGAAAAGAGTTCTATCTCACCAGTTTTCAAGGAGAATATCTAAAAGAAATGCAACCAGTTGAAACTAAACTAGTACAGGGCATAAGATCTTTAGATACAAAATTAGGAACCCGGGCGATGCTTACACAATCTCCTAATTTTATGGTTTCTTTTGGCAAACCAGCATCAGAAAATGAAGGCTCAGTAATGTTAGGCCAATTGGCTTGGAGTAGCAATTTTAAACTTGAATTCGAAATAGATTCTAATAAAAATCTTAGACTAATTGCCGGAATCAATCCTTTTGCTTCTGAATATTCATTAGCTCCAAACGAGATCTTTAAAACTCCTTCTTTAATTTATGCGCTTTCAAATCATGGTACAGGCGAAGCCAGTAGAAACCTTCATGATTGGGCAAGAAAATACAGACTACTCGACGGACAAGGAGAGAGGCTGACTTTGTTGAACAATTGGGAAGCTACGTATTTTGATTTTGATGAAAACAAACTTAAAGACTTATTTAAAGATGCCAAAGACTTGGGCGTTGATTTGTTTTTGCTAGACGATGGATGGTTTGGGAATAAATACCCTAGAAACAATGACGTTGCTGGACTTGGTGATTGGCAAGAAAACAAAAAGAAATTACCAAGTGGCATCGGTTATCTGGTAAAAGAAGCCAAAAAAGAAGGAGTTAAATTTGGTATTTGGATAGAGCCTGAAATGGTGAATCCTAAAAGCGAATTGTACGAAAAACATTTAGACTGGGTCATTCGTCAACCAGAAAGACCAGAGATTTATTATAGAAATCAGCTCGTTTTAGATTTATCTAATCCCGAAGTTCAAGATTTTGTTTTTGGCATTGTAGATAATTTATTTGTAAAAAACCCAGAATTAGCATTTATAAAATGGGATTGTAATGCCACGATTTATAACGCCTATTCCGCATATCTTAATAAAAAAGGATTGCCACAATCTAATTTATATGTAGATTACACAAGAGGTTTATATAAAGTTTTGCAACGAATTCGTGCTAAATATCCCAAAGTACCTATGATGTTATGTTCTGGTGGCGGTGGTCGCGGGGAATATGAATTATTGAAATATTTTACTGAATTTTGGCCAACAGATGATACCGAACCCTTAGAAAGAATATTTGTTCAATGGGACTATTCTTATTTTTTCCCTTCGATTGCAACCTGTAACCACGTTACTGATTGGGGAAAACAACCACTAAAATTTAGAGTTGATGTGGCTAGTATGGGGAAATTAGGTTTTGATATTGTAGCAAGCAAATTAAACCCCGATGATAAAATATTTTGTAAACAAGCAATTTCTAATTACAATTCATTTAAAGATATAGTTTGGCATGGCGATATGTTTCGTCTAGTGAATCCCCATGAAAATAATATAGCCGCATTGATGTATGTAAATCCAACCAAAACCAAAGCAGTTGTTTTTAACTACTTAGTGAATAATAGATTTAACATCACTGCTACTGAGCGGCCAGTTGTTTTAAATGGATTGAATCCAAACAAAAAATACACTGTCAAAGAAATTAACTTGTACCCAGGTGCAACTTCAACAATAGCTTCTGGCAAAGTTTACTCAGGCGATTTCTTGATGAAAGCCGGAATCAATCCTAATGTTTCTTTAAAAAGAACAAGTGTGGTTTTAGAGATAACCGAAGAACAATAAAATAACTAATTTATATCTAACAAAATCATTTCTAATTCCCGCAAACACCATTTTTTAACTAGTAAAATAGTCAAAAAATGGTGTTTGTGTTTTATTATTTGATGCGTTTATCTATTTTTTAATCTCTTTAGGTTTAATTCCTCGAAGCTCTGCTACGGTTTTTTTGCCACAGATTCACAGATTAAAAATGATTTTTTTAAATCTGTGAATCTGTGGCTGTTATTTTATTAATACCTCTGGGGCTCTGCCCCGAGGTAGTTTATTAAAATACCTGATAGTCTACAGGCAGGCAGAATTACTTCATTTAATGATAAACTTTGCTCGAAAATATCTTCATCCAGGTATGCGTTGCGGTTTTGTAATGGTCATTTCCTAATTATAAAAACTTAAATATAAGAAAATCGCATAATTTGTAATTCTCTAGTATTAAATATATACTAGAAAATCAAAAAAGGTCAAAAAATTTTGATTTTTACTAAAAACATACTCCAATTAAAACAACAATAGCATTTCGCTTTTCAAAAAGATAAAAATAAACGAAATATGTTTTTTTTATTGCATTTTTTTACATAAAGTGTAATTTATACATTAATTTTTTAAACAATTAATTTTAAAATCGAAAACGTTTTCGGATGTTCGAAAACGTTTTCGTTGTGATTTTATTAACATTTAATTAATTTAAATATTTACGTTTGAGAACTTATTTAAACTAATTAAATATAATACTAACCAAACTTATTTATTACGTATGAAAAAATGTCTAATTAAAGGCTTAATGGTGTTTCTAACGTTCCTCTGTACCAGTTTGACTTATTCGCAAGATGTGTCAGGTACCGTTTCTGATTCTAGTGGTCCTCTTCCGGGTGCTTCTGTTTTAGTGAAAGGAACAAACAACGGGGCTCAAACGGATCTTGATGGTAAATTTATCATCAGAAATGTGGGATCAAATGCGGTTTTAATTTTTAGTTTTATTGGACTAAAATCGCAAGAGATCAATGTAGAAGGAAAAAGTAACATAAAAGTAACTTTAGCTGCTGACAATGCTGAATTAAAAGAAGTAGTTGTTATTGGCTACGGTACTGTTAAGAAAAAAGATGCAACTGGCGCGGTGGATCAAATCAGTTCTAAGAAATTTGACAACGTAGCTGCTACTAACCCTGCTTCTCTATTACAAGGAAAAGTAGCTGGTGTTCAAATTACATCTTCAAGTGGTGAGCCAGGTGCTGCAAATTCTATTAGAATTCGTGGTAATGGTACTTTACGAGGAGGTAATGGCCCTCTAATTGTTGTAGACGGAGTTCCTTTGGCTGGAGGTGATGTATCCGCAGGTGGGGCTAATATGAATTTAGGTACTATGACTGCTAAGGATCCATTGAGTTTTATAAATCAAAATGATATCGAAAGCATGACTGTTTTGAAAGATGCTTCTTCTACTGCTATTTATGGGGCTAGAGGTGCAAATGGGGTGATAATTATTACTACTAAGAAAGGGAAATCTAAAGAGCCAGAATTAACATATTCAACTTCTTACACTACTTCTTCTTATGCTTCAAAATTCAATGTATTATCAACTGATGAATTTCTTGCAGCCACTCCAGGTCAAGATGCAAATCATTTTGGTGGAACATTCGATTGGAAAAAAGAAGTTTTACAAACAGGCAACACTTTGAATCATGATTTGTCTTATTCTAGTGGAACTGAAAAGTCTAACACTAGAGTATCCTTAGGAATGGCTAATACAGATGGTATAGTTAGAAATACAGGATTAGATAAATATACTGCAAGTTTTTATAACTCAAACGACTTCTTGGATGGTAGAGTGAAAATAGAAACTCGTATCTCTTATTCAAATATTAAAGACAAGAGAGGATTAATTACAAACGACACAGGTTATATTGGTAACTTACTAAGTGCCGCAATGTATTGGAATCCGACACGTTCGGTTCATGATGCAACAATGCCAGGTGGATACACCAGAGTAAGTGGTGATTATCTTAACCCTGTACACTTGATGAATTCGTTCTCTAATAATGGAGATTTATCTAAATTTTTAGGAAGTTTAACAACTACAGTGAAAATAACTAACAATTTGAAATACAATATGGTTTTTGGTATGGAGACTTCTAATTCAACTGTAAAACAACAAGCTCTTCCAGATTTAAATATTCAAGATTTTGCAACCGCAACAAATCCTGCAGATTTAAAAAATTATAGAGGACAAGCTACTGTTGCAATTGATCAAAGAGTTAATAAAACTATTGAGCATAATTTAACATTCACGAAAGATATTACAAAAAATATCAACTTGAATGCAATTGTTGGTTACTCTTTCTACAACTATAATTCTACTGGTAATTTTGTTTCTGCAAAAGGTTTTGCAGCCACACAAACTAATTTATTAGCAAATATGGAAGGTGGAATCCCTACAGAAACAAGAAATGGTTCTTACCGCGGATTAGTAGAAATGCAATCTGTTTTTGCGAGAGCATCGTTAGCTTTTTACAACAAATTAAATTTAGATTTGACAGTACGACGCGATGGATCATCTAAAGCGGCTGAAGGTAAAAAATACGGAAATTTTCCTTCTTTGGGTTTAGCTTATAAAATAGTTGAGGCAAAAGACGGATTAGTAAATGATTTTAAATTAAGAACTAATATTGGTAAAACAGGTAATACTGAATTTCCAAGAAACTCTTCTTTAGGTATCATTGAATACAATGGTCCAGATCAATTTAATATTGTAAACAATGCAAATTCTCAATTAACTTGGGAAACTACAACTTCTTATGGTTTAGGTACAGACTTTACTTTATTAAACAACAAATTATCAGGATCCGTAGATTATTACAGCAAAAATACTACAGATTTAATTGTTGGTATACCTTCAACTTCAGGACAACCATCTCCACAAGGTATTAAATATACTAACTTACCAGCTAACCTGACTAACACAGGTGTTGAGGTTTCATTGAATTACAAAGCAATTGAGACGAATGACCTAACTTGGGAACTTTCTGGTAACGTAGCATTCTTGTCAAATACTATTAAAAATCTAGGAGCAGCTAACATTTATAATGTTGGTGCAATTCACGGACAAGGTTTGTCAGATGCTTATGTACAAAGAATTCAAGATGGTTATCCTTTATATACTTACTATCTTCCAACATTTTCTGGATATAATGCTGCTGGAATTTCTCAATATGACGATGCTGGTGCGCCAAAAATGTTAGACAAACAGCCGTTACCTAAAATGACTGCTGGTTTTTCAACAAATTTGACTTACAAAGAATTTGATTTCTCTACCTCTTTATACGGAAATTTCGGAAATTATTTATTTAACAATACTAATGTTGCTCTTTTCTATAAAAATCAATTGGGGGGTAAAAACGTAACTCCAGAAGTAGCAAATTCAGTTCAATCAAGATCTGATGCCAACACACCATCTACTAAATATCTTGAAAAAGGAGACTTTATTAGAATGGGGCAATTAACCCTAGGTTATACTGTTAAAGGAAGTGCTTTAGAACGTTTTAAAATGAAATCAGCTCGTTTTTATGTAAACGGTTCCAACTTATTTATTATTACTAAATATTCAGGTTTTGATCCAGAAGTTGATACTAACAAAACTTTCAATGGTGTCCCTTCAGCTGGTATAGATTATTTATCTTATCCACGAGCTAGAACTTTCTCAGTAGGTCTTAACGTAACATTTTAATTAGAGTAAAAATGAAAAAAAATAATTTTATAAAGTACAGCATTTTTGCAGGAGCATTAGTTCTTGGAGTTAGTTGTACTAATCTAGATGAACAAATCCTTGATGCAACTGACATATCTAAAGCAGATCCAGATGCAGTACTAACGTCAGCTTACAATGGATTACGTCAATTTGAAGGTCAAGACGGAATATTTGCGGTACAAGAAGTAACAACAGATTTTGTTATTGTCCCAACTCGTGCAGGTGACTGGGGAGATGGTGGAGCTTGGTTACAAGATCATCATCATACTTGGGATGCAAACAGTAGAGAAATTAATACAGCTTGGAGACAAATGTTGTCTAGTGTATATAATTGTGATTTGGCTTTAGCAATTCAAGGAATTCCAGCTTCAAAAAAAGCACAAGCTCAATTTTTGAAAGCTTATTATTACTATAATGCAATTGATTTGTATGGTCAAGTTCCTTACAGAGAAGGAGGCAGTTCTCCAGATGATTTTCCTAAAGTATGGACTTCTCCTGAAGCTACAGCTAAAATTATTGCATTGCTTGAAGAAGCCTTGCCTAATTTGCCAGCAAAAAACACATCTGATCCTTCAATTGCATCTAAAGATGCAGCCAACTTTTTGTTAGCTAAAATTTATTTGAATAAAGCGGTATTTGATGCTCCAACTCACATAGGATTTAATGCGAACAATGTTGCTAATATGAATAAAGTAATTCAATACGTTAATGCAATATCTTCAGCTACTTCATTAGCAAATGATTATTGGGATAACTTTAAACCAGCAAATCATACTAGTCCTGAACTGATTTTTACAGCTAAAAACATTATTGGTGTTGAAATGGGTGGTGTAAGAACAAGATGGTATATGGGTAACCATTACAATCAAGTACCAAGTGGCTGGAACGGTTTCTCTGTATTACAGGAATATTACGACAAGTTTAACCCGTCTGACAGACGTATTAAAAATGATGACTCAGCCATTATTGCCGCTTTCGGAAGTCCTTTAGGAATGCGTAGAGGTCAACAATATGATTTAGGTGGAGTTGTTCCGTTAAAAACAAGAGCTCAAAATGGCTCATTGCCTTTAGATTTTCAAAGTGATCTTGCTGGTTTACCAGCAGATGGTAAAATCATTTCTGAGAACTGGTTAGAAAGATGGGGAATTCGTCCACAAAAATACATCCCAGATGTAACCAATATGGATAAGCCAGAAAACGATTATGTATTATTCCGTTACGCAGATGCGTTATTGATGAAAGCAGAAGCTATTGTAAGAGGTGGTACAAGCGCAACAACAGTTGTTTCTATAGCTGTTCAATTACAAGCACGTCAAGGAATTTCTACCGTAATAGATTTGTCAACTTTAGCTGGAATTGATAAAGCTAGAGCTACAGAATTGTGGGAAGAAGGCTGGAGAAGAAATGATATGATCCGTTTCGGAACTTACACTACTTCTAGAGCAACAATGAAAAACACAGATGCCTATAGAGTATTGTTACCAATACCAACTACAGCTTTGTTGAATCCAAATATCAAACAAAATCCTGGATACAACTAAAGATTTGTTAATTTTTTTTGGTTTAGTTAGTTATAAAGAGGGTCTTCTAATGCCCTCTTTATTTTTTTAAAAAAATCACATTTATTTAAAATCCATTTCGTTCTTACCAAAAAAACAGAATACATAAAAGCAAAAAATTATCCTTTTAAAAATTAAAATTTTTAGTTTTATTTAACATAATTTCCCCCGCTTTATCTATTTGTTTGCTTTTTTATGTAACATATATTGTATAAATTAGTCCATTCAAATTATTTAATTAATAACATTTTATATGTTTAATCGCGCGCTACTATTTTCATTTTTTATTGTTCTTTTCGCTAATTGTTCTAAAAATAATTCAGAAAATAAAGATACTTTATTCACCAAATTAGATTCTTCTGCAACAGGAATTAAGTTTGTAAATAAAGTTAAAAACGGCGCTAATATGAATATTTTCAAATATAGAAATTTCTATAATGGTGGAGGTGTTGCTATTGGCGATATTAATAATGATGGTTTAGCCGATGTGTTTTTTACTTCCAATCTTGGCGAAAATAAATTGTTTTTGAATAAAGGATATTTAAAATTTCAGGATATTTCAAAAAAAGCAGGTATCAACCTCCCAAAATCATGGTCTACAGGGGTAAACATGATCGATATAAATGGAGATGGTTTACTAGATATTTATGTTTCGAATGCAGGAAACAATATTAATTCTATACGAAAAAGTCAATTATTTATCAATAATGGCAATTTAACATTTACAGAAAAAGCCGAAGAATATAATCTTGCAGATACCGGAATTACAACTCATGCGGCCTTTTTTGATTATGACAAAGACGGTGATTTAGATTGTTATATACTCAATAACAGTTTCATTCCTGTAAGCAGTTTAAATTATTCTAACAAAAGGGAACTACGAGATAAGGACTGGGGCGTAGCCAATATTCTAAAAGGTGGCGGTGACAAATTAATGCGAAATGACAATGGAAAATTTGTTGATGTTAGCAAAGAAGCCGGAATTTACGGAAGCTTAATTGGTTTTGGTTTAGGAGTAACCGTTGGAGATTTGAACGGAGATTCATATCCTGATATTTATATTTCTAATGATTTTTACGAAAAAGATTATTTGTATATCAATAATAAAAACGGAACGTTTACCGAACAAATTGAAGGCTGGGCATCGCACATCAGCCAATCCTCAATGGGAGCAGATATGGCCGATGTAAATAATGATGGGAAATCCGATATTTTCACAACAGATATGTTACCTGAAAATGATGAACGATTAAAAAAAACAACCAATTTTGACAACTATGATTTATTTACTAGAAAATTAAATCTAGATTTCTTTAATCAATATATGCAAAACACTTTGCAACTAAATGACGAGAATAACAAATTCTTAGAAATAGCAAATTTCGCCGGAGTAGCAAAAACTGACTGGAGCTGGGGCGCTTTATTATTTGACATGGATAATGATGGATATAAAGATATTTATGTTTGTAACGGTATTTATCACGATTTGACTAATCAGGATTTTATGGACTTTTTCGCAAATGATTTTTTACAAAAAATGGTGATTACAGGTAAAAAAGAAGATATGGAAACCATTATTGCCAAGATGCCAAGCACACCTATCCCAAATTATGCCTTCAAAAATAATAAAAATTTAACCTTTACAAATGAAGCCGAAAATTGGGGATTAGGAACTCCTAGTTTTTCAAACGGTGCAGCTTATGGAGATTTAGACAATGATGGCGATCTTGATTTAGTTGTAAATAACGTTAATATGGAGGCTTTTGTCTATAAAAATAATTCAGAAAAAAAGAAAGAAAATCATTTTATAAAAGTTAAACTTAAAGGCGAAAATCAAAATAAATTTGCCATCGGAAGCGTTGTCGAATTATACGCTGGCAAGGAAATAATCCGTCAAGAATTAATACCATCAAGAGGTTTCCAATCTTCGATAGATTATGTAATGACTTTTGGAATTGGAACCAAAAAAATCGATTCTTTGAAAGTTATTTGGCCTAATGGAAAATTTCAAACTCTTAAAAAAGTCGCAAATAACAAAATCTATAGTTTAAATATAGCTGACGCAAAATCAAACTATATTTTGAAAATTGATACCCCAAAACCAATATTTATAGAAAAGAAAAACACCTTTTTAACACATAAAGAAAATGAATATATCGATTTTGATTACGAAGGATTAATCTCAAAAATTCTATCTCAAGAAGGACCAACATTAGCAGTTGCTGATATAAACGGTGATGGAAATGAGGATGTGTTTATTGGCGGAGCAAAAGAGCAAGCAGGAAAAATTTATTACAATAATGGAAATGACTCTTATACGGTTTCTAATCAAAAGGATTTGGATAGTGATGCCAATTATGAAGATACGGCTGCCAGCTTTTTTGATGCAGATGGTGATGGTGACCAAGATTTATTAGTTGGTTCAGGCGGAAATGAAAAAGCAGATCAAGCTAATTACAAAAATCGTTTGTACTTGAATAATGGAAAAGGAATATTCACTAAGAGTAAATATATAATCCCTACAACCAATAATAATGTATCAGTAATTGCAACTTATGACTTTGATAATGATGGCGACATTGATGTTTTCATTGGCAGCAGAAGTGTTCCTGGAATATATGGAATTGTTCCAAAACAATTATTATTAGAAAATGATGGAAAAGGGAATTTTACAAATAGTACCAGTAGAAAAGCATTTAAACTAGATGAAGTCGGAATGATAACTGATGCAGTTTGGGAAGATATTGATAATGATGGCAAAAAAGATTTAATTTTAGTTGGTGATTGGATGGCTCCGGTAATTTTCAAAAACACTGGACGACGATTAGCTGAATTTAAGTCAAACCTCACAAGTTATTCTGGATTTTGGAATGCTGTGAGTTGTGTAGACTTGAATAATGATGGCAAAAAAGATTTGATTCTTGGCAACAAAGGAACCAATACTTCCTATAAAGCATCCTCTTCAAATCCGATGAGAATGTTTATAAATGACTTTGATGCTAATGGTACTATTGAACAAATTACAACTAGAGCCATTGACGGCAAAGATATTCCGGTTCATCTAAAATCAGAATTAGCCAAACAAATTCCGATCATAAAAAAGAAGAATTTGAGTTATGACGGTTATTCAAAAAAATCATTTCAAGAATTATTTCCGCAAGAAATAATTGATAATTCTATTCAAAAAACAGTCAACATACAAGAAAGTGTAATCGCAATTAATAAAGGAAACGGAAAATTTGAAATACAAATATTACCAAAAGAAGTTCAATTTTCTACTGTAAATACAATTTGCACGGCAGATGTCAACAAGGATGGCATTTTAGACATACTACTGGGTGGAAACCAATATGAATTCAAACCTCAATTTGGCAGATTGGACTCAAACTACGGAAGTGTTTTATTAGGAAATAAAAACGGAAACTATACTTGGACATCCTATAGCAAATCAGGTTTCTATATAAAAGGTGAAGTGAAACACATTCAGAAAATAAAAAATAAAAATAACACAATCTCAATTATTGCGGTTGTCAATGATAATTCTCCCAAAATATTTAAACTAAATGAATAATTTTCTTAGAATTCTATTGGTCTTATGGCTTTTTGCAAGTTGTTCTAAAAAACAAGATTTATTGTTTGAAAAGCTGGCTTCTAACAAAAGTAATATCACCTTCAACAACCAATTATTAGAGTCAAAAAAAATCTCTATTTTAGATTACCTCTATTACTATAATGGTGGTGGCGTAGCGTTGGGCGATATTAACAATGATGGTTTGCTTGACATTTATTTTACATCAAATCAAGGAAAAAATAAACTATATCTAAATAAAGGTGATAATAAATTTGAAGACATAAGCGCTAAAGCTGGTATTGAAGGCGAAAGCGATTGGGAAACCGGTTCCATTATGGCCGATGTAAACGGGGATGGCTATTTAGACATTTATGTTTGCGCCGTTGTAGGAATTAATGGATTTGAAGGCCACAATGAATTATTCATCAACAACAAAGACAATACTTTTACAGAAAGCTCGGCAGAATATGGCTTAGATTTAGATAATTACAGCACTTCAGTGGCTTTCTTTGACTATGATAGTGACGGAGATTTAGATATGTATTTATTAAATCACGCCATACATTCCGAGGAATCTTATGGTAACGCATCCATTAGAAACAAAAGAAATTATGAATGCGGCGATAAATTGTTTAAAAATGATAATGGCAAATTTGTTGACGTTAGTGAAAAATCTGGCATTTTTGGCGGTGCTAATGGTTACGGGCTAGGAATAGCAATATCCGACTTTAATCTTGATGGAAATCCCGATATTTATATCTGTAACGATTTCCACGAAGATGATTATTATTATATCAATAATGGAGACGGAACATTTACCGAAAGTTTAAAAAATCACTTTGGTCATACGAGTCGTTTCACAATGGGACTTGATGTTGCTGATGTAAATCACGATGGTTTTCCAGATATTTTGACTTTGGATATGCTTCCTGAAAGTGAAAAAGTCTTGAAATCTTCATTGGGTGATGATAATGTTCAAATGTTAAAGGTTAGAACAGAAAAATTAGGGTATCATTATCAGTACACCCGAAATATGTTGCAACTAAATCAAGGTGGCAATAACTTTACCGAAACCGCTTTAATGAGTGGAGTTGCAGCAACAGACTGGAGTTGGAGCGCCTTATTTTCAGATTACGATCAAGATGGCGAACAAGACATTTTTGTATGTAATGGAATCCCGAAACGACCAAATGATTTAGATTACGTAAAATACTTATCGAATGATCAAGTAAAAACCAAAATTAATTCTACCAAATTATTAGATAAAGAAGCCTTACGAAAAATGCCAAATGGAAAGGTTACCAATTATGTTTTCCAAGGCTCGAAAGATTTAATTTTTAATAATAAATCATCAGATTGGATTGAAAACGATTCTATAATTTCTAATGGTAGCGCTTATGGAGATTTAGACAATGATGGAGATTTAGATGTAGTAACAAATAATCTTAACACTGTTGCTTCAATTTACATTAACAAAACCAATGATAAAGCCAATTATTTAAAAATAAGACTTCGATTTGGCGGCAAAAATACTTTTGGAATTGGAACAAAAGTAATTTCATACAACAAAGGAAAAATGCAATATAAAGAGTTGCAAACTACCCGAGGATTTCAATCTTCATCGGAACCAATAATTCATTTTGGATACGGAAAAGCAAGTAGTATCGATTCGTTAGTAGTAATATGGCCTGACAAAACATCCCAAACTTTAAAGAAAGTAAAAACAAATCAAACACTAACCATAAAACCTAATGCTAATCGTAAAGCATTTGATTATAGAAAATTACATCCATCAGTTTTGCCTGTTTTCAAGAAAGTTGAAAATAATTTAGGTATCGATTTCATACATCAAGAAAATGATTATACTGATTTTCTAGCACAAAAATTAATTCCTTATCAGCATTCAGACAGAGGTCCTGCAACAGCAATTGGGGATTTAAATGGAGATGGAAAAGAAGATCTATTCTTTGGAGGTGCCAAAGGAAAAAAAGCAGCTATTTATATTCAAAACGCAGCCGGTTTTACTAAAAAACCATCTGCTGTAATCGAAAATGATTCTATCTATGAAGATGCATCAGCTGTAATTGGCGATTTTAATAATGATAAAATAAATGATTTGTTTGTTGCTTCTGGCGGTGGAGAAAATCCTGCAAATTTAGATTCTCGATTGTATCTTAACAAAAATAATCAATTGAGTAAAGCTGCATTTCCAATATTAACTCAAAATGCTGCTGTAGTAAAAGCTTTTGATTATGATAATGATGGTGATTTAGATCTTTTTATTGGAAATAATTCTAAAAACAATATTTTCGGCTCAACTCCAGATTGCTATTTATTAAACAATAATAAAGGAGTATTCACTATAGTCGAAAATAAAATATTTGCAAAAACGGGTATGGTTACAGATGCTACAGTAACTGACTTTAACAAAGATGGAAAATCCGATCTAATTTTAGTTGGCGAATGGATGAAACCAAGGTTTTATACAAACAAAAATGGTAAATTTCAAGATGTAACCGAAACGGTTTTACCAGAAAAATTAAACGGTTTGTGGCAATCTATTCAATCCTTTGATATTGATCACGATGGTGACGAGGATTATTTGTTAGGAAACTGGGGAATGAATTCAAAATTTAATGCCTCAAATGAGTTTCCGATGAAAATGTATTATGATGATTTTGATGCAAATTGGTCTTTTGAAACAATAGTAGCTATTGAAAAAAACGGGAAATACTACACTACAATGGGATTAGATGAATTGGCTGAAGAATTTAGCGGAATGCTAAAAAAGAAATTCAACACTTATGGGTCGTTTGCCGGAAAACCATTGGAACACGTTTTTGATCAAAAAATGTTAGCAAAAGCAAAATTATTCGAAGTACATAATTTGAAATCAGGCTATTTAAGAAATGACAAAGGCAAATATACCTTTGTACCATTTTCTAATAAAATGCAAGTTGGCCCGATCAATTGTTTCGTAAAATCAAAATTTGACGGAGTTAAAGAAGAAGTTTTTGCTGCTGGAAATTATTTTGGAGTAACTCCTTATCATAGCAGATTTGATGGCTTTTCTGGGGCATTAATTAAAGATGAGAAAACCATTTATCTTGGAAATCAAGTTGGAATTGACTTAAGTCAAAAAGCGGCAAGACATCTAGATATTTTAACTTTCAATAATAAAAAATATTTATTGGTTACCATAAACAATAAAAAAGCAGAAGTTTATGAATTACCTATGAATAAGAACTAAAAACATTCCAAATAAATTAAAAAAATGAAATCTAATATTTATCTTTTAGCTATAATCTGCTCACTATTTATTTCTTGTAAAAAAGAAAAATCTATAGAGGTTACCTCAGATGAATATCACGCATCGATTGACAATGTCGTTCAAATTATGATACACGATATTTTTTCGCCACCCGTTGCGAGCAGAATTTTTGTGTATCCTAATATTGCAGCGTATGAAATAATTGCACAAAACAACAAAAATTACACAAGCCTCCAGCATCAATTAAAAGGCTTAGATTCTATTCCTGTATTAGATCCAAAAAGCGGGGTAAACAAACCTTTAGCGGCTTTAATTGCTCATATGGAAGTAAGCAAACAATTGGTTTTTTCCGAGGAATTAGTCGAAAAATTCAGAGATAGTTTATATAAAAAATGGGGAGATGAAAACTCAGATGAATTTGAGGTTTCTAAAGAATATGGACTTAAAGTTGCCGAACGCATAAAAAAGTGGATGGGAAAAGACAATTACAAACAAACGCGTACTTTTTCTAAATTTTCTGTTTTTACAAATCAACCCGGAAGATGGCAACCAACTCCTCCAGCATATATGGATGCGGTTGAACCGCATTGGGGAGAAATTAGAACTTTAGTTTTAGATTCAGCATCTCAATTTAAACCAATACCCGCACTAGCCTTTTCGTTAGATAAAAAATCTACTTTTTACAAGCAAGTAATTGAAGTGTACAACATTAGTTTAGATATGAAAAAAAAGGGAGACTCTTGTAACGAAATCAAAATCGCCCAGTTTTGGGATTGTAACCCTTATGTTTCCGTAACCCAAGGTCATATGATGTTTGCAAAGAAAAAGATTTCTCCAGGTGCGCATTGGATGGGAATTGTAAAAATAGCCTGTAAAAAAACAAATGCTGATTTTGACAAAACTGTATTTGCTTACACAAAAACATCAATAGGAATGTTTGAAGCTTTTATAAGCTGCTGGGACGAAAAATACAGAAGTAATGTGATTCGCCCAGAAACTGTGATTAATCAACATATAGACGAAAACTGGAAACCAGCTTTACAAACGCCCCCTTTCCCGGAATATACAAGCGGACATTCGGTATTATCAACAGTAGCTTCTACAATTTTAACATCAATTTTTGGAGATAATTTTTCTTTTGTTGACAATTCAGAATTGCCTTTTGGCTTACCAAATAGAAGTTTCAAATCATTTGATTCTGCCTCAAAAGAAGCAGCTATGAGTCGTTTTTATGGAGGAATTCACTATAGAGCCTCAATTGAAAATGGTATGATACAAGGGAAACAAGTAGGTGATTTTGTTGTAACGAAATTAAAAATGAATAAATAAAATGAATTTTAGAAAAAAAATTATAATAATTTTAAGTGTTGGGTTTTCTCTTTTATTAGGTTGGTATTTATTTGTAAAAGAAAGTGACTATTGTATCACTTTTACAGCAAAAACTGCAACTGGAACTATTTTTCAAGGCATTAATGAGTGGTCAACAGCTCAGAAAAAAGGCAAGAATGAGAATTATACGATTCTTGAAAAAAGAAATTACGATTTTATAAAACAACAGATGAAAGATGCAGATGAAGAAATGGAATATACCTGGAATATGAATTCAATAAACGATTCTACGACCAGTGTTTCTATCGGAATAAAAGATTTAAATCATTCGTTGTATAATAGATTAACTGTCCCTTTTTATCCAACCAAATTCAAAACTGCACAAATAGAGAAAATCAAATCTTTTAAAACGGGACTTGAGGATCATATTGACGATTTTAAAATTAAAATTGATGGCGAAAAAACATCAAAAGAAATTTATGTAGCATATATTTCTTTAAAAAGTGTTGTGCAAGAAAAAGCACAAACTATGATTGGATATGATGCTAAAATTGTAGGTTATTTAGATAGGAATAAAATAAAAATAATCGGTTTTCGTCCTTATTTAGAAGTTACCAATTGGGATCAGGATAAAGAAATTGTTAGTTTTAATTATTGTTTTCCAATTTCCAAAGACACAAAATATGTTCCAGATAGTACTGTAAAATTTAAAACAATACCGTCAATAAAGGGAATTCAGGCCACCTATTACGGAAATTTTAGAACTTCGGACAGGGCTTGGTTTACATTATTAGATTATGCAAAAAAACATGATATTAAACTAAAGAACAAACCGTTAGAGCATTTCTTAGACAATCCATTTAACGGCGGTAATGAATTAGAATGGAAAACGGAAATAATTATTCCTTATGACGTAGAATAAATTTTATCTATTTAGAATAAATCTAATATTTCGAAAACGTTTTCGGTTGTTCCGAAAACGTTTTTAATTTTAATACTATTCTTTTTATATATTTTACAATTATATTTAAAGAATAAAAGGCAAAAAAAATGAAAATTAAATTAAGTTTTTGGCAGATTATCAACATGAATGTTGGTTTTTTTGGCATTCAATACAGTTTTGGTTTGCAACAAAGCGCTGTCAATCCTATCTATGATTTTCTTGGAGCAAATCCAGACCAAATTCCGATACTAAATCTTGCAGGGCCTTTAACGGGTTTATTGATTCAACCTATAATTGGTGCAATGAGTGATAAAACTTGGCATCCAAGATGGGGACGAAGAAAACCGTACTTTTTTATTGGAGCCATAGTTTGTAGTATCGCATTATTCCTATTCCCATTTAGCAGTTCGTTATGGATGGCTGCAGGTTTGCTTTGGATTTTAGACGTAGGAAACAATACCGCTATGGAGCCGTATCGAGCTTTTATTGCTGATACGCTGGACGAAGAACAACAACCAATAGGTTTTCAGGCTCAAAGCTTTTTTACAGGTTTCGGGCAGTTTTTGGCCTATATTTCTCTTTTTCTTTTTCCAATTGTTTTTGTAGGCTATACAGGTTCGTTACCCACTTGGATTTATGCTTCCTTCTTTTTAGGAGCAATCCTTTCTGTTACTTCCATTTGGTGGAGTATGAGCAAAACAAAAGAAATCCCTCCAACAGCAGAAGAATTAGTGATTTTAAAAGCAGAACCTTTAAATATTTTTTCGCCTTTCATAGATATTTACAAAGCCGTTTTAGATATGCCAACAGTGATGTGGCAGCTGTTTTTGGTGTATTTGTTTCAGTGGTATGCGATGATGTGCTATTGGCAAAACAATTCAAAAAGCATCGCCTTGTCTGTGTGGAATGTAACTCCAAAGGATGTGATGGGTTACGAAAAAGCGGTTGAATGGAATGGATTAATTGGTGCTTTTGGATTTATAGTGACATTTTCTATTGCTTTTTATTTGGCCAAATTAGCCAAAAAACATGGTGCAAAAATGATTCATTTTTCGTGTCTGCTATTTGGAGCTATTTCTTTATTGTGGTTTCCTATAGTTCAAAATCAATACATGTTTTTTGCGGTGATTATTGGCTACGGAATTGCTTGGGCAAGTATGATGGGCATTCCCTATTTGATGGTCGTTGCAGTTATTCCAAAAGAGCGTTACGGGGTTTATATGGGAATTATAAATATGATGATTGTTATTCCAATGATTATTCAAAACCTGTCCTTTGGTTACATTTTAAAGAACTTTTTAGATAACGATCCTCGTCAAGCAATTCGTTTTGCGGGGATATTATTAGTACTGGCAGCTATCTTCACCTTGTTAATCAAAAACAAAAAACATAAATTAAGTGAATAATTCAATAAATAATATGATGGATACTATAGATATCCTTTGCGTTGGAGAAGTATTAGTAGATTTTATTGGGCACCAAGAAAGTGTTCTTATCAACGAAACTAGAGATTACCACAGATATTTAGGAGGTTCTCCTACTAATGTCGCCATGAATTCTACGCGATTAGGTTTGAATACTACATTGGTTGCTACTGTAGGCAATGATGGTTTTGGCAGTTATATCTTGGATAGATTGTCAAGTGTTGGGGTAAATACAAATCATGTTAATGTCCTAGAAGATAAATCAACAAGCGTTATATTCGTATCAAGATCTGATGGTACACCAGATTTCATACCCTATCGTGAAGCAGATTGCTGCATATATGAAGAACAAATTTCTGAACAAATTTTATCAAATACTAAAATATACCATACTACTTGCTTTGCATTAAGTAAAAACCCTGCCCAAAAAACAATTCTAAAAAAAGCGCAAGAAGCCTATAACTTAGGATGTCAATTAAGTATAGATATTAATTATGCCAAAAAACTTTGGAATAGTCAAGAAGAAGCCTTTCAGGTAATTAAAACTTATTGCAGTTTTAATCCTTTGATTAAAATTAGTGAAGACGACATGCTGCGCCTTTTTGAAAAAGAACTACCACATTCAGCTATTTTTGATTTTTTCCATAATGAAGGTGTAGATATAGTATGCCTAACTTTAGGCAGCAAAGGTGTTAAATTATCCCAAAAAGGAAAGGGAATCATACAAATGCCAGCGATTAAAATTGATAAGGTTATCGATTCTACTGGTGCGGGTGACGCCTTCTGGTCTGGATTTTTATTTGCTTACATCAAAGAAAAACCAATGCATGAATGTTTGGATATTGCCTTGAAATTAGCAGCTTTAAAACTGCAAAACGTAGGTAGATTACCGGACAACATCAATATTCTATCTCAACTTTTATAAAAAAATATGCAAGAAAATAATAAAATCAGTAATGGTGTTATGCTTAATGTGTACCCAGATAGCATTGGTGCCAAACTTAGCGATACGGTAGCAATGCTTAAAATGGCTGAATTTAAAAATGCTTTTTCTTTATTGTATGTATTGCCTACTTTTTTTAATAGCGATTTAGACAGGGGTTTTTCTATTATTGACTATAATATTAATAAAGATTTGGTTGACACAAATGATCTGAATGATTTAAATGCACTTGATATCAAGTTAAAATTTGACATTGTATTAAACCATTTATCAGTCGGATCACCTCAATTTAAAGATTTGTTGCAAAAAGGGGATAAATCTACTTTTAAAGATTTTTTTATCAATTGGAATGAATTCTGGGAAGGAAACGGACTGAAAAATGAAGATGACATCGTGATTCCAGAATCACAGTTTCTCAATAAATTATTCATGAGAAAATCGGGATTACCCATATTAAAAGTACGATTTCCGGACGGAACAGAACAGCCTTATTGGAATACATTTTACCAACAAATATCATACAATCCAATTGCTCTAGCTGATTTAAAAAGTATTGAAGGCTTAACAGATTCATTGAAAACGCAAATTGTAAAAAAGATCAATGATACTATCGAACAATCTATTGATTTGAACACAATTGATTTTGAAGATTCTACCAATTTAAAAGCAGAAATCGTACAAATTGTAGAGCAAAAACGTACCTATCTTGGACAAATGGATGTAAATGCCAACTCTCCCTTAGTGTGGGACTTTTACGAAGAAACACTAAAAAAATTAAGTAGTTATGGCTGTAATATACTTCGGTTAGATGCTTTTGCTTATTTACATAAACAAGTCGATGAGTCCAACTTCTTTAATAAACCTGGAACTTGGGAGTATTTGGAGAGAATTAAGCAAATAGCTCAAAAAAATAATTTGATGATTTTGCCAGAAATACATGCAGAATACGGACTTCATTTGCATGATGAAGTAGCAAACAAGGGCTATTATATTTATGACTTTTTCTTGCCCGGATTGACCATTCACACTATTGAGAGCAAATCCAGCAAAGCCTTACTAAGTTGGGCAAATGAAATTATTGCTAAAGGTTATAAAACAGTAAACATGCTGGGTTGCCATGATGGAATACCCGTCTTAGATTTGAAAGGAAAAGAGGTAAATGGCTCTTATAACAAAGGATTGTTGGAAGATGCCGAGATTGAAAAAATCATGACCACAATTATGGAACGTGGCGGTCGTGTGAAAAATCTTTATGACCCATCAGGGAATAAAATTTCGTATTATCAAATTAACGCTACATTTTTTAGTGCATTGGGTGAAGATGAACAAAAAATGCTTTTAGCTAGAGCCATACAAATGTTTATGCCTGGGATTCCACAAGTTTGGTATTTAGATATATTTGCTGGAAAAAATAATTATCAAGCTGCAGATAACGGTGGCAGCGCAGGTCATAAAGAAATAAATCGTACCACATTGTCTATGCTAGATGTAGCTCAAGGTTTGAAAACAGAGACTGTAAAAAAACAACTCGAAATCATTCATCTAAGAAATACTTCAAATGCGTTTTTGGGTCAAGTAGAAATAAACGATGTTCTTGATGATAAAATTGACATCAAATGGATAAACAATAAATCTGTTATGAACTTAAAAGCAGATCTTGATACCTTTAATTTTACAATTGAAAATATTGAGAATGGAATAACAACGATTTATAGCTATTAATGTTAATACTATAACTTAGTTTTTAAAAAATAGGCATTCTTACTATTATGAAACCTATTTTATTTTTTTGTTAAATTACCTACAATCAAGTTGAAAAACTGGGTCAAAAATTTAGATACCTTGTCCAAAAACAGGATAAAGTTCCTATTTAATGAAATGATTACCATTCAAGAATATTATAAACTAGAAAAAGAAATAAATGAAAAAAAAAACCATTAAAATAGCAATGTATCTCAACTATTTTGTTTTCGCAATTTTGCTAAACAGTGTTGGAATTGTAATCCTAAAATCACAAAAAAATTATGGAGTCAATGAAATTCAAGCTAGTATATTAGAAGCATTTAAAGATTTACCTATCGCAATTGTCTCTTTTTTAATCGCATCCTTTCTGCCCAGAATTGGTTATAAAAAAGCTATGCTAATTGGATTAGGATTAGTGACTTTTGCTTGCATAAGCATGTATTTTGGAAATTCATTTGACACTGCTAAATTACTTTTTGCCACCGTTGGTATATCTTTTGCATTAATAAAAGTATCCGTATATTCTCTAATAGGAACAATCACAGAAAATCAAAAAGAGCATAATAGCTTGATGAGCAATATCGAAGGTGTATTTATGATTGGGATTGCCTTGGCCTATTTCCTATTTCCAGCCTTTAATTCTGAGACTAATCCTGACGCTTGGCTAAATGTATATTTGTTCTTAGCATTTATTTCTTTGTTATCATTCGGATTTTTATTTTTTACAAAATTCGAAAATCAAACTCAAATTCCGGGTGTTAATTTAACAGATGATTTTAGACAAATGTTCAAATTATTTGCAAAACTTTTAACTATAGTTTTTGTAATTAGCGCTTTCTTGTTTGTGATGATTGAGCAAGGAATTATGACTTGGCTGCCCACATTCAATGACAAAGTACTTCATCTTCCAGAAAATATCAGTATTATGATGGCGAGTATATTGGCAGTTTCTTTAGCAGTTGGAAGGCTTATAGCAGGACAAATCACAAAGAAAGTCGACTGGATTTGGGTGTTGGTTTTTTGCATTATTAGTGCAATGCTAATTGTGATATTTGTGTTGCCAAAAACGGTAGGATTACAAGTTGTAAATATCAATTCGCTAAGCGATATTCCATTGATAGGCTTTGCATTTCCACTTGTGGGATTGTTTATCGCACCCATTTATCCGTTGTTAAATTCGGTTATTTTAAGTGCATTACCTAAAAATTTACATAGTTCAATGACTGGATTAATAGTGGTTTTTTCGGCACTTGGCGGAACCATTGGCTCCAGAATAATAGGTTGGCTTTTCATGAATCAAGGTCCTGAAAACGCTTTTTATTTTACTTTAATTCCAATGACATTATTATTAATTTCATTCTTTATATTAAAAAAATTAACATCGAAAAATGAAGTTTAAACTCAACATAAACCAAACTCTTCAACAATTATTAAAACAAGAAGATACGGATAAAGACAAAAGAATAACCGTTGATGACAAAGGTCCAAAACGATTTATTCTAAAATCTCCTTCCGAAGAAATTGTTATTGAAGGCACTTATTATCTTTCTAATTTATTACAAGAATTAGTTTTAGCCAAAGAAAATAATCAAGATTTCATTGAAACCGAATCTCTTTTTCAACTTCCTGCCGATCGGATTTCAAAAATGATTCGAAAATATTTTTGGGATGGGTTAACAAGAACATTAGACGAAAAAGGGTTAGAAAAATTATTGCTTGATTCGAAATCAAAAACCGACAAACCTATAATTTACATCCCTTTTACAGACAATTTTGGATGGCAATATTTTCGAAAATTAGCACCAATATTCAACTTGAAAGTAGTTCAATTGCCAAAAATCATTTCATCAGAATATGTAAGCAGCATCAACAACGAAGGAGGGATTTTAGCTTTAGCTTTAAAAAAGGAAGATCAAAATATCGAAGGATTTCCTTTTGTAGTTCCTGGAGCACGATTTAACGAAATGTATGGTTGGGACAGTTATTTTGAAAACATAGGTTTGCTAATCGACCAGAAATTAGATTTAGCTCAAAGTATGGTCGAAAATTTTGAATATCAAATTACCCATTACGGCAAAATTCTCAATGCAAATAGATCCTATTATCTTACGAGAACGCAACCTCCTTTTTATTCCAGTATGATTCGGGAAGTATATGAAGCAATGACTGTTAAAGACCAAGAATGGTTACGCAAAAAGCTCGAAATTTGCATCAAAGAATACGAAACCGTTTGGATGGAAAACGGAAAAAGGCTTGCCGAAAATGGACTGAATCGCTATTTTGCACAAGGAATTGGTTTGCCTCCAGAAACCGAACCAGGACATTATGATGCTATTCTAAAGCCATTCGCCGAAGCAGAAAATTTGTCGATTTCTGAGTATGAAAATCTTTATTACCATCGAAAAATCGAAAACAAAACACTCGATGCTTATTTTGTGCACGACCGAAGTGTTCGCGAAAGTGGTCACGACACAAGTTATCGAATAGAAGGAAATTGTGCGCATTTGAATGTAGTCGAACTCAACGCAATGTTGTATAAATATGAAACCGATTTTGCCGAATTAATCGCCCTATATTTTGATAATTATTTTGAATACAATTCCAAAATTTACAATAAAAAGTATTGGGCAAAAAAAGCGGAGAGTAGAAAAAAAATAATGAATCGGTTACTTTGGAATGAACAAGAAAGTTGCTTTTTTGACTATAATTTTAAAACCCAAAAACAAAATATTTTTCTATCGGCAACCAGCTTTTTTCCACTTTGGGCAAAAATAGCAACCCAAGAACAAGCCGATAAAATGATTGAAAAATGTTTGCCTAAATTGGTGTTTTTAGGAGGAATAGCAGGTTGTTCCGAAGAGGCGCTTTCAACTATTTCAAAAGGCCAAATGCAGCGTCAATGGGATTTTCCTAATGGTTGGCCACCACATCAAATGGTTATTTGGCGAGGCTTAATCAATTATGGATATGAAGGAAAAGCTCAAGAATTGATATATAGATGGCTTTGGACGATTACAAAAAACGCTAGCGATTACAACGGAACTGTTCCCGAAAAATTCGATGTAGTAAGTGCTTCACACAAGGTTTTTGCTGAATATGGAAACCAAGGAACTGATTTTGAATATATCAGCCGAGAAGGTTTTGGCTGGATGAATGCCTCTTTTCAATTAGGATTATCACTTTTAAATGAAGATTTAAAAACTAAATTAAATCAATTAATTAATCCAATTGAGTTGTTTAATTAATTAATTTGTAATGCTATTTACAGTTTAATTCAAATTATAAATTCCATTTCGAAGCAATTTGAAATGGAATTTTTGCCTACATTTGAAACTCAAATCCAACGAAAATGGAAGAACCTAAAAGATGCAGCTGGTGTTTATCTAGCGATTTATACAAAGAATACCACGACGAAGAATGGGGCGTTCCCATTTATGATGACCAGAAATTATTCGAATTTCTAATTCTCGAAACTTTTCAGGCAGGATTAAGTTGGATAACCATTCTAAAAAAGAGAGAAAATTTCAGAACGGTTTTTGACCATTTCGACTATAACAAAGTGGCTCAATATCAAGAAGAAAAAATTCAGGAATTATTGCTAGATGCTGGAATTATTCGCAATCAATTGAAGATTCGTGCTGCCGTTTCGAATGCAGGTGCTTTTATGAAAGTGCAGGAAGAATTTGGCAGTTTTAGCAAATACATTTGGGGCTTTACAGCTGGAAAACCAATCAACAATAATAGAAAATCATTAAAAGAAGTTCCTGCAACCACTCCCCTTTCGGATGAAATTAGCAAGGATTTGAAAAAACGTGGGTTTAAATTCGTGGGTTCAACCGTTGTTTATGCACATATGCAAGCCACAGGAATGGTAAACGATCACGTGGAAGATTGTTTTAAGAAAAGTTTGCTTGTTACAGATTACAGATGACAGCAGATTGGAGAAAAAATTAAATCTCTTTAAAAAACCAAAGTATCTCCAACATTAATTTCTCCTTCATTCAAACACATAACATTTGTGCCAAAAAGAATGGAGTTGTCCACTTTTCGATAGGTACTCAAAGTATTCAAAGGTTCTTTTTTTACAACGCCATTTTTCGGATCATTATTTACCATTATGCACCTGCCGCAAGGTTTTGCATTCTTGAATTTCACAGTTCCAATTTGAAAATCAACAAAGAAATCTTCTTCGTGAGGAACCAAACTGAGGATAACAATATTGGGTCTAAATCTTGAAATTGTAATTTTCTCTTCCAGTTTTTCATTTAAAAAATTCAAACTTTCGGAGCCTATTAACAAATACGGATAACCATCGGCAAGGCTTACATTTAGAGTTGTATTCAATTTTGTGCTGCTGTGTTTTCGGTCGCCATTGTTTGCGATTTTTACAAGTTTACATTCAAAACCAAGTACATCACTAAACCATTTTGAAGTCGCTTTATTCACTTCAAAAACCTTGGTTTGGTCATCCCAAACTTTTGAAAATAGAGGTTCATCTATAGTTTCATTTATTGAAAATTTATGAGTTGTATCCTGATGTAAAATAATAATTTTGTCCTCTTTAATTTTAGGATAAAATTGACTCAAATTGGGATGTTTTCGTTGGGTAATAAATTGATTTTGGTCGTCAATTAGCATCCAACGTCTATCGTTTTCAAAACCCATTTCTTCGGCTTTGGCACTTTCAACACGAATTCCAGCCAAACTTTTTATTGGATAAATGTATAGTTCTTTTACAATATAATTCATATATGTGAATTTTGATTTGTTAGTGGTCATATATGGTATCGTCTTTTTACTTATCGGTGTTTGTTTGCAACAAACTTATTGTTAGTGGCGATTTCATAATCATTTGCTTATTAGAAGTTCCATAAAATCTTCCCGAGAAATTTCACGGCAACCCAAACTTTCGAGATGTTCGTTATACACTTGACAATCCAAAAGGTTGTAATTGTCCTTTTTTAATTGATTTGCCAAAGTTATAAACGCCACTTTTGAAGCATTCGAAACTTTAGAAAACATACTTTCTCCACAAAAAATATTTCCTAAATCGATGCCGTATAAACCGCCAACCAATTCGTCATTTTGCCAAACTTCGACTGATTTTGCAATTCCCATTTCATTCAATTTACAATAAGCTTCAATCATATCATTGGTAATCCAAGTTCCGTTTTGCCCTTGGCGTTTTATTTTTTGACAATTCGAAATCACTTCTCTAAAATTTTGGTTGAAAGTAATCTTGAAAATATTCCGATTCAAGATGTTTCTCATGCTTTTTGAAACCACCAATTCGTCCAAAAACAAAACCATTCTGGGGTTGGGTGACCACCAATATATGGGTTCGTCTTCTTCAAACCAAGGAAATATACCACTTTTGTAGGCCAATACTAATCTTTCAGTTGACAAATCTCCACCAATAGCAAGAACTCCATCAGGATAGGCTTCGGAAACGGGAGGGAAAAATAATTCTTTGGATAAAAAATACATAGTTTTGGAACAAAAGTATAAATTTGGCAGAGCGAATTTACGTTTAAAAATTCAATCTTAAAATTTTTCATATAAACACCAAAAAACTATGAAATCCAAACTCACTTCTATTTTATTTTTAATAATGGTTTTTATAGGAAATGCTCAAACTCAAGATTCTATTTCGATTCCAAAGTCCAAAGATAAAATCTCTTACAAACAATTTATAGCTCCAATAGCTCTAATAACCTCAGGATCATTGCTGGCAAACACGATTTTTAATGACGATTTGCAATCAAATGCTAACCAGTTTTTTGGTGAAAATTTTAATACCCGCGCCGATGATTACCTGCAATTTGTTCCTGTTGCCCAAATCTATTTAGGCAAAACTTTGGGGTTTAAAGCAAAGAATAATTTTAAACAACAAACGATAAATATTATTGTTGCCAATGCGATTATGGGAACAGTTGTTTTTGCTACAAAAAATATAGTCAAAGAAGAAAGACCCGATCAATCGGACAATTTGACTTTTCCTTCGGGTCACACTTCAATTGCTTTTACAAATGCGGCATTATTGTATTATGAGTACAAGGATTCGAATGTATGGTATGCAAGCAGTGGATTTTTGTTTGCAACAGCAACTGGAGTTTTACGAATTGCCAACAACAGGCATTACACTTCCGATGTTCTTGCTGGCGCTGGAATTGGGTTGGCATCGGGATTGATAGTTTCGTATTGGAATCCTTTTAAGTCGGTTACTTTTGGTAAAAAGAATAAAACTACAGCTTTTATTTATCCACAAATTGGAAGTCAAATTGGGATGGGAGCGCTAATTCAACTGAATTAATTTCACTAAAGTCCAAAAAAAAATCCTTGAAAAATTTCAAGGATTTTTAATTTTTATTTAGAACGGCAAATCGTCTGGTTCTTCTTCGTTTAAGCTTGTTGCTGGTGGAAATGCTGCAGCAGCAGGCATTGGTGGCGCTTCATGTGAAGCCGTTTCAGCTTGTGCTTTCCCAATTCTCCAACCTTGGATTGTATTGAAATATACTGTTTCTCCTTGTGGATTAGTCCATTCACGACCTCTTAAATTAATGTCGATTTTTACAGCTTCACCCACTTGATACGTATTCAATAAATCACATTTGTCTTGAACAAACTGAACCAAAATATGTTGTGGATATTGTTCGTCTGTTGTAACAACAACATCTCTTTTTTTGAAACCTGCAGATCCAACCTCTTTGGTTTGATCAATCATTTTAATTTTTCCTGTAACTTCCATCTTGATATATTTATTTTATTGTTGTTATTCTATTTCTATTTTGCTGACTATGAATGTTTTTTTTGCAATTTAAAGCGCTGATTGTCGAAAAATCTGTTTTACAAATATATCAATTTCTTCATTAGAAGTCAAACAAATAATATCTACAAAAAGATAATTTTAAAACAATCAAAACCGGAAAAATAAGAATCAGATTATTTCGTTATATTTATGCCACAAAAATCAATTTATGCAGTTTTCCAAAAGTAGAAACACGAGTCGTTGGATCATTATTTTTGCTTCCTTTTTAATTATTTCATTAATACTTTGGAATACCTATACATTTTTCCAAATTTTCAAACACGAAGAACGATTAAAAATGAGTCTTTGGGCCAATGCACAAAAAACGCTTATCAATGCTGGCGAAAACACGGACTTAGAACTTCCGCTTCAAATTTTCAGCAACAACACTTCCATTCCGATAATGCTTACGGAAAATGATAGCATAATCAATTCGATTAATATTGATGAGACTATTGTTAAAGACAAACAAAAGTCAATTCGCTTTTTGGCTGGTCTAAAAAACGAAAATGAACCTATTGAAATTGAATATGTGCCAGGTAAATTTCAATATTTATATTATGGAGATTCCGAGTTATTGAATAAACTTAAATATTATCCCATTGCTTTATTGCTTATTATTGTCTTGTTTGCCGCATTGGTGTATAATTTTTATAAGAGTACCAAAATGGCGACCCAAAACAAACTCTGGGCTGGAATGGCAAAGGAAACGGCACACCAAATCGGCACGCCACTTACGTCCTTGGTGGGTTGGGTCGAAATTCTGAAATCTGAAAATGTTGATGAAACGACTACTCAAGAGATCGAGAAAGATATTGAGCGCTTGCTAACTATTACAGAACGATTTTCGAATATCGGGTCGGAACCCAAATTAGAAAACAGAGATATTATTGAGGAAACCCAAAAATCATATGACTATTTGCAATCCCGATTTTCGAAACAAATTGAGTTTACATTTACAGGTCCAGAAGCTCCCGTTATTGTATTGTTCAATCCTACTTTGCACAGTTGGACGATTGAAAATTTAGTAAAAAATTCGATTGACGCTATGAAAGGCAGAGGAAAACTTGCCTTAGAAGTCTTGCACGAAGGTGGTTTTGTCAGAATCAATATTTCAGATACAGGAAATGGAATTCCAAAAAACCAATTCAAAAGTGTTTTTGAACCTGGATTCACCACCAAAAAACGGGGTTGGGGATTGGGTTTGTCTTTAACAAAAAGGATTGTCGAGGAATACCACAAAGGAACTATAAAAGTGTTGCATTCCGAAATTGGAAAAGGAACCACGATGCAAGTCAGTTTTAAAGTAACTGAATTAATTTAAAGGAATTCCAAACTTTTATTTTTTCTAATCATTAAAATAAAAAACAGATGAATAACTGACTGTTATTGTTTTGTGTACCTATTTTTTAAATAATAAAATCTTCCTGTTTATAAAAAAGGGATTTCAATACGTTTGAAATCCCCTTTTTAATATTTTGAATGAATATGAATAATTTTTTACAAATTAGCCCGTATCTCTTTGGACAAAGTTTCAAATTCTTCAGGAGTCAAACTTACTTTGTGTTTGAATGTCATTTCTCGCATTTCGTTCAATGGAATCAAATGAACGTGAGCGTGCGGTACTTCAAGACCTATGACAGCCATCCCAATTCTTTGGCAAGGAACCGTTTTTTCAAGTGCAATGGCAATTTTTTTGGCAAACTGCATTAACCCAATATAAGCTGAATCGTCGAGATCAAAAAGTTTGTCGATTTCCTTTTTTGGAACGCATAAAGTATGTCCTTTTGCATTTGGATTAATGTCCAAGAAAGCAAAAAAATTATCATCCTCGGCTATTTTGTAGCAAGGAATTTCTCCGTTGATGATTTTGGTAAAAATGGAACTCATAGGAAATTTAAAGGTTTAAGAGTTTAAGGTTTGAACCTGCTAACTGCTAACTAAAATTTGCAACCTGAGGCTAGTCTCTAGAAATTTCGAGGATTTCAAATTTCAGAACGCCATTTGGCACTGTAATTTCGGCTAATTCACCTACTTTTTTTCCTAGCAATCCTCTACCGATAGGGGAAGTTACGGATATTTTGCCGGTTTTCAAATCGGCTTCACTTTCGGCAACAAGCGTGTATTTCATTTCCATTCCATTGGCTTGATTCTTAATTTTTACATTCGATAATACCAAAACTTTGGAAACATCTAATTGTGTTTCGTCAATTAATCTAGCGTTAGAATGTACTTCTTCAAGCTTAGCAATTCTCATTTCCAACATTCCTTGTGCTTCTTTGGCAGCATCGTATTCGGCATTTTCGGACAAATCGCCTTTATCTCTTGCTTCTCCTATATCTTGTGATGCTTTTGGACGCATTACACTTTTTAAATAATCTAATTCGTCTCTTAATTTTTTTAATCCTTCGGCGGTGTAATAAGATACTTTAGTCATAATTTCATCGTTTATATAAAATAGAAAAAATCCCATCAGGACGGGATTTCTTTTCACAAAGATAGTATTATTTTTATTTAATCTATAAATATACGTTAAACATATCTATTTCAATGTTAAATAAATTAATTTTGTCTGCCTAATTCTTATAATTTATTTCCTAATGAAAAAATATTTCATTCTATTGATTGCTTTTTCTATACTGTTTGGATGTAGTACTAATTCTACCAATAATAACAACCCGTATTTACCCAATTACGCTGTTAATGTTGCTATAAATATGAGCTTGCCGCAATATTCAGATCTTAAATTTGTAAGCAATGCAGTTTATATTCCCAATCAAGGCGCTCGGGGAATAATTGTTTTCAATTCAGGAAGTGGTTATAATGCTTTTGACGCTGCTTGTCCTAATCAGGCTTTGAGTTCTTGTTCTACAATGACAATAAAAGGAGGTATTATGGTACTTTGTGCTTGTGATAATGCGGAATATAGTTTATTTACGGGGCAATCTAAAGGGAAACTATATTCGCTAAAACAATACCGAGTTGAAGTGAATGGGAATTTGTTGAGAGTTTATAATTAAAAAAATCCTGACAGTTAAACCGTCAGGATTCTATAAAATAGAACTAATAAATAATCTAAAACTTCAAGGTCAATCCTGCCAAGAAATTGATTCCTGCCTGGGGATAATAATAAGGGTAAATATCCCACATATAACCATTAGACACGTATTTCTTGTCGAAAACATTGTTCACCAAACCAGTTATAGTTATTGATTTAAACACTGATTTTGGTTTTATTTCGTAAGAAACATTCAAATCATTAACAAAAT
This sequence comes from Flavobacterium franklandianum, assembly GCF_007097365.1. Lineage (GTDB taxonomy): Bacteria > Bacteroidota > Bacteroidia > Flavobacteriales > Flavobacteriaceae > Flavobacterium > Flavobacterium franklandianum. The sequence continues at coordinate 489,099 of NZ_VJZR01000001.1, read as the reverse complement.
AACTTTCTAATCTTGCTTCTATTGAATCGACGTTGTTCATAAATTGTTCTCCAACAAATTTTTGTAGCAAAGAAACATACAAACCTTCAATTGGTTTATAGATGAAAATGTTTCCTGCAATAATTGATGGCGAATATGCAATATCTGTAGTGACGTCACCGTAACCTATGTTTAAATCTACATTTTTGTTGTCACTCAAGGTAAAATTAGGTCTAATAATAAACTTTTCTGAGATTACAATCGTGGCATCAACTTCTAAACCTAAACGATAACTTTTATCGCTGTTGGATCGAATAGGACTTCCTACATCATCTAGTTTTCCAGTCAAAATCAACTGGTCTTTGTAGACCATATAATAAATATTCGAATTGATTTTTACTTTATCACCATCAAATCTCCAGCCTAATTCAAAGTCGTTTAACTTTTCAGATTTTGGATTTCCATTTTCATAATCGGTACGGTTGGGTTCACGATTTGCTTTGGCATACGAAAAATACAATTTATTTTTTGCATCAATATCATAATTCAAACCCGCCTTTGGATTGAAGAAATTGAAGTTGTCATTGACTACTCCTGTTTCCCAACTATCAGCTTTGTAATGTACATTTCGAAGTTGCAAATCGCCAAACAAACTGATTTTTTCACTTATTTGATAATTGGCTTTCGCAAAAATATTACCATCCGTTTTTACAGCAGAATCATCGTAGTAATGGTCTCCCAATTCACCTTTTGAAGCATATCTTGCCCAAATTACTTTCCCATAATGGTCTCCTTCGTATTTATTCCATCCACCACCAAAAATCAGATTTAGGTTTTCTTTATTGTAAATTGCAGAAAAGGTTGTTCCGTAGAAATCATTATCTAACCATTTTTGACGAACTAAATCGGTTCTGTTAATGGTTGTAGTTCCAATTATAATAGGTGTTAAACCATAACTTGATAATTTTGCTTCCTCTTTATAATTTTCATAATATCCTTTTCCTTTGGTATAGTGGATAGCCAAGTTGGTACTCCAGTAGCTTGAGATTTTTTCGTTCCAATGCAATTGAAAATGATCTTGCTGGTAATTATCAGTTTCATTATCATAGTAACGAGGTTTTCCAAATTCGTCTGTATACATTCCTGCCGAGTTGAAAGTTCTGTTATCAGCCATACTTATAGCATCAATACCATTCCAAGACTGATATGTTTTTTCTTTCCCACCAAAAGCTAATGCTTTGATTAAAGTAGTTTTACCAATATAAGTACCTTGTAAAAAATAGGATTTCAAATCAGAACTTGCTCTGTCGATATATCCATCCGATTTTAAAGTTGACAAACGTCCTGCAATTTCAAAATGGTCATTCATCAAACCCGAACTGAATTTTACAGTGTTTTTTTTGGTATTGAAACTGCCAAAAGAGCTAGAAATTTCACCTGTTCCTTTTTTAGAATAAGTGTCAGTCAGCATATTCAAACTCGCGCCAAAAGCACCAGCGCCATTGGTAGAAGTTCCCACACCGCGTTGCAATTGGATACTTTCTAATGAAGAAGCAAAATCGGGCATATTGACCCAATAGGTTCCGTGACTTTCTGAATCGTTATATGGAATTCCGTTGATAGTCACATTTACACGAGTGGCATCGCTACCACGAACTCGGATTCCGGTGTAACCCACTCCGTTTCCAGCATCGGACGTAGTGACAACTGAGGGCAAATAATTCATCAAAACTGGAATATCTTGTCCTAAATTTCGAAAATTGAGTTCTTTTTTGTCTAGATTACTGAAAGAAACGGGCGTTTTTGTAGTCACCCGAACTGCCGACACCAAGACTTCATCAAGTTGGTTGACTTTTGTTGTGTCTTTGATTTTTTCTTGTGAGAAAGAGAGAATAGAGAATAGAAAAAAGAGAATAGATAATAGACGAATTTGTAATGAATTAGTGGTTTTCGTCTTTGTGTTTTGTACTTTATACTTCGTACTTTTTAAATAAAATAAATGGTTCATCCGTAAATAGTTTTACGAATAAAAGGGGGAATTATTCTTTTGTTAAATTAAAAAATGATTTGATCAGATTTTTTAGAATGACGTGCACTTCATCTTGAAATCTATTTCCCTTAACAGCATTACCTGTTCAGGTTCGTTGGGTATAATCTCAGCTCGTTATTTAGAGCACCCCTTTGAGACGGCTGCAAAGATAGAAAAGTATTGAGACAAAAGTATTAAGTATCAAGATTTTTAGGAATTAATTTTTAGTCTTGATACTTACATACTTTTTATCTTAATTCTAAAAGTCTGGTTTTCTGCGAGATTTTTTTATTTCGGATAAGTTTTTTTTGTCCTTGATTCGTTTTCTAATAACCGACTTGGAAACATTTGTAGCTTTCCTAATTTTTGGAACAACAAGCCCAGCAGTGATTATATCCAAAAATCGCTTGATTACAATTGCCTTGTTTTTGAGTTGGCTTCTATCTTCGTCACAATTCAAAATTAGAATTTTTTCTGATGTTAATCTGTTAGCCAATTTATTTTCCAGCAAGAGTTTTTCTTCATCTGATATGGCTTGAGAGTTTTTCAAATCGAAATACAAAACTACCTTCGAGGAAACTTTATTCACGTTTTGGCCGCCAGCACCGCTACTGCGAACGGCTTTGAATTGTAATTCGGATGTGATTTTTTCTGATTCCAAAATTTTTAAGGTTGGTGTGGAGGTTTCAACAAATCATTTACGGTTTTCACCGGATTAAAGGTTATCAATGGTACTTCAACAAAAATAGTTATCCATTTTGCCATCGCTCCATTCCATAAACCAGGTAATTCATAACTTTTTAATTGTTCCCCATCTTTATTTTTCTGCACAATAAAGCCACTATTATTATCGACAAAATCAGGTAAATAAAATTTATTTCCTTTATAATTTTGTATTCCACAAACTAAATCTACAGGATTAAAATGTGTGGAACGTGAAAAAATTTTTGCTTGTTCTGGATTGGTCAAATCTATTTGTGAAGTTTCTACAATTTGCAAGGAAACAGCTCCTTTTGAATCTCGAACCTTGAATGGTCCTCCGCCAGTATCTCCTTCGTTTTTCACCATTCCACAAACACGAATGGGTCTATCTAGAATTTTTTTAAAGTAGGCTATTTGGTTTTCTAAAGTATATTTTAAAACATCTTTAGAGACCTTTATATTCAATTTATATTTGACAAAATCTATAATTTCTTTGACATTTATATCCTTACCATCTTCAATAGATTTCAAATAGTTAAAAATCTGATTTTGTAATTCTACCATAAATCCCGCTAGTGCTTTCTTGTACAAAACATTGATTTCTTTGTGGTTTTGAATTACATTATCAATATTTTTTACAAAAATCACATCGCCATCGAGCTTATTTAAGTTTTCTATCAAAGCACCGTGACCTCCGGGTCTAAATAAGAGTTTGCCATTTTTTACTCTAAATGGATTGTTTGCATTGTCAACAGCAAGAATATCTGTTTCCTTGTTTTGATAAGAAAAATGTATGTCAATTTTGGTTTGAGTTTCTTCCTCAACTTTTGTTTTTATATCCTCAATTACCTTTTCAAAAGCTACTTGATGGGTTTCAGATATTGTAAAATGCAAATGAGAATTCCCGTTCGAACTCGCATACTTAGCACATTCGTACAAATGTTCCTCTATTGGGGTTGTATTATATGTTTTGTATCGATGAAAAGGAAGAATAGCCTTAGGTTTGTTCGAATAATTAAAATACTCGGATGAAAGCAATGTTTTAATAAAATAGAAATTTTTATAATCACTTTCTAAATTGTCGAAATTAGGGTATATTTCTTTTAACTTATTATGAACCGCAACAAAAAAAGGAAATTTTTCTAAGCCCACAATAAAAATAGACAATTCGATATCTTTTTTTCTATTGATGTAGGCATTTATGCTTTCATTTTCAATATCGAAATCATTTAAAAACTCATTCAAAAACTGAAACATTCTGCTTGCCGCTCCAGAAGCTGGCACAAATTTTATTAATTTTAAATTTGACTTATTGTCATCAAAAAAATTTGCTTTTTGCTGAATCTCATTTTCTGCAAATTTTACAATTCCATTGGAAACCTCAGCTGGCTCGACCAAAACACTTTTAACAATACCTGTATTATAAAATTTAATTTGTTGCTTTATTTTTTTTAATTGAATTCCACACTCTCTAATTTGAAGAAAATCTCTCGAAGAAAAACCCATTTTTTTGGCTTTTTCTAAATCTTCTAGGATTGCTATTGCTGTTTTCAAACACACCTCTTCACCTCCAGAAAGCATAACGAATGGCTTATTATTATCAATTAAAGTTTGCTTGAAAGCCTCAAAAACAGTTTTTCTTACTTCGGGTTTGTCTCGTAAATCAACTTTTTCACAAGGAACATCAATCTCAGTGAGAAAAAACAAATCGTATTCGTGTTTTTTTGCTGATTTTTCTAATGATGGGTCACAATAATTGTAATATACTTCCGAAAAAACTTTGGTCACCATCAAATTCGTATCACAAAAAAGAAATTTATTAGCGATTGATAGATTATCGTTTTCTAATTGCATTTGACCATAAGCAATAGGCAACATATCGTTTACATCACAAATTTGCGCTGTATTATTCCATTTTTTTTGAAGATAATCTGGTGCAAATTCGGGAACCCAAGCCGTTTTGAAATGGTCTGCAAGTTGTTTTCCTAATGTTGTTTTGCCAGTAGATTCTGAACCAAAAAGTGCAATTTTTAAAATTTCTGAGCCTCCTGTATAGTGGAGTTGTTTAAGATTTTTTTCCATTCTAAATAACCGTATATAGCAACAATTGTGAAAATTAAAAACTGTAAACTAGTAAAAGTAAACCCTTTTGCGAAATACAAAGGAATGGAAATTACATCACCAATTATCCAAAAAATCCAATTTTCGATTTTTCGCTTCGCCATCAACCACATTCCCACAAAAAATAATCCAGTCAAAAAGGTATCAACATAGGAATACCAATTTGTAAATTTATTAAAATAAAAATAAACTATTATGACAAAAATAATAGTTCCTGTAAAAAGAACAAAAGCAATTCTTTTTTCTTTATTATTCATTACAGCAATTGGAAACTCATCCTGATTTCCTTTTTTGCGAGTCCAATGATACCAACCATAAATACTCATCACAAAATAATATACATTTATCATTGAATCTCCAAGTAACTCCCATTGCCAAAGCAAATAGGCATATATAAATGTGCTCACTAATCCTGTAGGAAACACTAAAATATTATCTTTTTTGGCTAACCAAACACTCCATAAACCAAAGATTGCCCCAATAATTTCTAAAATAATATCTATTTTGGGATAGTTTCTATATTGGGAGAATAAGTATTCAAACATTTGATATTTGATTTTTGGTAGATTCGATGATATGCAACTAATCTAGGTGTTGTTTTAATTAAAAAAATTGATGTCATTCTCAAAAGCGGTTCCAATAACTACTAAATCCGCACCGGAATCGTATGCTTTTTGAATTCCCTGTAAATCTACAATTCCACCACCAACAATTAATGGAATTTCGATGTTTTGAGAAACTAATTTAATCATTTCTTTTGGAATAGGATAATCTGCTCCGCTTCCAGCTTCAAGATAAATTAATTTATTACCTAATAATTCCCCAGCTTGTGCGGTTTGCAAGATATATTCTGTATTATTTCTATCTAAAGGTTTGGTTTTACTTACGCGTTCTACGGCGGTTTGTGTTCCACTTTTTATTAAAATATAACCTGTGGAAATTACTTCGAGATTGGTTTGTTTTAGGATTGGAACGGCTTGAACTTGGTGTTCGATTAGGAAATCTGGATTTCTACCCGAAATTAAAGACAGGAACAAAATAGCATCAGCTTGATCTGAAATTTGAGATGGATTTCCAGGGAAAAGAACAATTGGTAAATCACAGTTTAATTTAATTTTTAAAATCAAATCGTCAATAATGTTATTTCTGACAAGGCTTCCGCCAATGAAAATGTGAGTCGCCGGCGATTGATTTATTTTTTCTATTAAAACTGTTACATTTTTCAAATCGATTTTGTCAGGATCGAGAAGAATGGCGAGCAATTTTTCGTTTTCTATTTTTGATTTAAGAATGTGGTTGTAGATGTTTTTCATAATTAATTTAGACCGCAAATTCGCAAATTATTATTTAATTTTTAGCCACAGATTAGCACAGATTTTAAAATCTCTGTTTAAATTTATTTTTCGAAAGCGTAAACTAAAGTAAAATTCTCGAATTCTTCGAAAATAATATTGAACTCCTTTACTATTCCTTCGAAATGAAGTTTGGCAATGGTTTTTTTGTCATTAAGTTCAAATGCGTTGACTTGAATGTGATCTTTGAAACTGATTCCTTTTTCGTTTCGGATTTTGAAGATGGCTTCTTTGGCTCCCCATTTCACGGTTAGTTTTTTGATATATTCAATAGCGTCAAAACTTCGTAATCTGCTAAGTTCTTTTTCATTTATAAATTTATCAGCGATTCGGATTATTTTTTCTCTTTGCAGCTCGATGTCTATTCCTACTGTATCTTCGCTGAAAATTATTGCTGAAAAATGATGCGAATGTGTAATCGACACTTCGACAGGCTCAGTGTGACGCTCATTTGGATTCAAATATGGTTTTCCAAATTCGTCATAATGCAAATCGAAATCATTGAACCCTGCAACTTTTAACAACATTCGGACACTTAGAAACCCGCGTTGGTGCAATTCGGACTTCATTTCATTTAGTCGAAGCTGGGTTTTTTCTTTTAAAACGACTTGGCTCAATAAGTCCTCCAAAGATTCGGTTATTTTCCAAACAAGGATTCGGGTTGTGGGACTGAAGTTTATGATTTTATATAATGGCATCGTTGGTTATCGAGGTTTTAGTCCTGATGGAAACGGCATCCTTTTATGGCGGTGTTCGCCATAAAAGATATAGTGTACAGCAGGAAATAGCTTCTTAAAATAATTATTTCATTATAATTCAAAAGATTACAGAATTAAACAATTCATAAATGTTCCTGAATGCTTTTTAAATTATAAGTTATTGTGTAAATTTGCAAAAATTTTATAATTACAAATATACTATAAATGAGTACATCGACTATGCCTTATGTGGCTTTCAAAGTAAAAGACATTTCTCTAGCGGCTTGGGGAAGAAAAGAAATTGAATTGGCGGAAGCTGAAATGCCAGGTTTAATGGCGCTTCGTGCAGAATATAAAGACGAACAACCACTTGCTGGTGCTCGTATTGCAGGATGTTTGCATATGACTATCCAAACTGCAGTTTTAATTGAAACTTTAATTGCTCTTGGTGCTGAAGTGACTTGGTCATCTTGCAACATTTTCTCTACTCAAGATCAGGCTGCTGCTGCGATTGCTGCTGCTGGGATTCAAGTTTATGCTTGGAAAGGTTTGAATGAGCCTGATTTTGACTGGTGTATTGAGCAAACTTTATTCTTTGGCGAAGACAGAAAACCATTGAATATGATTCTTGATGATGGTGGAGATTTGACGAATATGGTTATCGACCGTTTCCCAGAATTGGTTGCCGGAATCAAAGGATTGTCTGAAGAAACTACAACTGGTGTTCACCGTTTGTATGAAAGAGTAAAAGCAGGAACATTGCCAATGCCTGCCATTAACGTAAATGACTCGGTTACTAAATCGAAATTTGATAACAAATACGGTTGTAAAGAAAGTGCAGTTGATGCAGTTCGTCGTGCAACTGATATTATGTTGGCTGGAAAAAGAGTAATCGTTTGTGGTTACGGTGATGTTGGAAAAGGAACGGCTGCTTCGTTTAGAGGTGCTGGTTCTATTGTAACAGTTACAGAAATTGATCCAATTTGTGCGTTGCAAGCGGCAATGGACGGTTTTGAAGTAAAGAAATTAAACACTGTTGTTGGAAATGCCGATATCATCATCACAACAACTGGAAATAAAGACATCGTTTTGGGTTCTCATTTCGAACAAATGAAAGATAAAACTATCGTTTGTAACATCGGACATTTTGATAACGAAATTGATATGGCTTGGTTGAACAAAAACCACGGTGCATCAAAAATCGAAATCAAACCTCAAGTAGATAAATATACAATCGCTGGAAAAGATGTTCTTATCTTGGCCGAAGGTCGTTTGGTAAACCTTGGTTGCGCTACAGGTCACCCAAGTTTTGTAATGAGTAATTCATTTACAAACCAAACTTTGGCTCAAATCGAATTGTGGAAAAACAGCGCGGCATACAACAATGACGTGTATATGTTACCTAAACATTTGGACGAAAAAGTAGCAATGTTGCACTTGGCTAAACTAGGTGTTGAATTGGAAACTTTACGTGTTGACCAAGCGGATTATATTGGAGTTCCTGTTGAAGGACCTTTTAAACCGGAGTATTACAGGTATTAGATTTTAGATTGCTGATTAGCGATTTATGATTTCAGATTTAGAACCCTTGCAGTAATGTGAGGGTTTTTTGGTTTTGGGCGTGACCCTTCTTAAAACCTACGGGTCGGGCTATTCGTTGCAATCTTTATGTTTTAAAGGAAAAACATAAAGGATTTTCACTGCTATCCCTCACGCTGTTTTAGATATATAATAATTTTATATAATAAATTATTTAATATATTTGAAAGAAAATATATGAAGGTAAATTTTACAAAAACATCAATAGCTTTTTTATTAATAATATTCATTAGTACACTTTCCTTTTTTATAATCGAAAGCGAGTTGAATCCCACAACAATTAAAGACATTTCTGTTTTAACTTATTCAACTTTTACATTAGTTATTGCATTACTTTTATTCGATCGTTTTGATTATCGGAAAAAAATTTTCGAAAGAAAACTTGAAGCTACTTTAACCTTACTATCAGAACTTAAGTCAACAAAAATTCAAATTTTTTATCAAGATAAAATAAATCACATAACTTATGGAGGAAGTCCATTCTTACTTGACAAAAAACAAATAAACATACCTTTTTTAAAAGAACATATTGATTTCAAAGTTAAAATTGTCTTTGAAACCAGAAATATTTTCGAATATCTCGAACAAATCAATCTTCATAGAGCAAATCCATTTATGCCAAAGGAAATTGTCAAATCATTAGATTTTTTATCAATAGGTCATTTAAAAGGCATAACTAATGACAACGAATATCTGGATAAAAACATTAAAATCTTTATAAATAATAAAATTCAAAATAATCTTAAAGATCAAGAATGGTATAAACCATCTACACAAATGGAATTTGGGACATTCATTATGAACTATCTCAACACATTGGACAGTATTGAAAATTGGATTAACAAACATTCGAATTTTAAGGCTGATCTGAACTTATAAAAAAATCAGCCAACAGATGCGAAAAGTAATCTTGGATGTTTTGACAAATCTAAAAATTAGTTTTAATTTAGTCCCTATTTTTGTAACACAGCTATGTTGGTGGCAATTTGAAAAAACCGAACTATAATTTAATCCCCTAATAATATTTAAGATGCAAAAGATTAATATTTTTTTATTTTTCATAAGTACTTTTTCTGCTTTTGGACAAATAATACTACCTATTGATAAAAATTCAGGAAAAGCTATTTTTACAGAAATTATTCCTTTAGATTCTGTTAGCGCAGAGAATCTTTATAACAGAGCAAGGATTTTTGTTTCAAATAATTATAGATCAAGCAAAACTGAAACAGATGTGTCAGATGAAAAATCAAGCACTATTATTATAAATACTCATATAATTACACATTTTAAAGCCTGGGCTGGCGGTGAATTTCCAGCAGGAGGCTTTAATTATACATTAAAAATTTATTGTAAAGAAAATAGATATAAATATGAAATATCTAATTTTATACACACTGGAGAATATGACAATGTTAATAGATCATCTGGAGGTGCTATTGAAAATGACAAACCAGATTGCGGAACAATGTCTATTACAAAAAAACAATGGAATTATATAAAGCAAGATTGCATTACTAATATTACCAAATTATCAGAAGATTTAAAAGTAGCTATGTCAAATAAATCAGAAATTGAGAAAAAAGATTGGTAATCATTCTTCGCTCTTCAAAGCTTCTATATTCGTAAACAATATAAAACACCAAAACTCCCAGCCTTCCAAAACTCCCAGCCTTCCAAAAGTCTAGGAGTTTTTTTCATAAAACCCCACTCACCAACTCAAGCTTTATTTCTTTAATCAAAAAAACATATTCTTTTGTATCTTTGATAAAAGTTTGAAAATGACAACTAAAGAAAACATATTGTATCAGCTGAAATTGCACAGACCTGAATTGTCTAAATTTGGAATTAGTGCTATTGGCTTGTTTGGTTCTTATGCTCGTAACGAACAATCCGAAAAAAGCGATATTGATCTTTTGGTTGATTTTGAACCTGACCAAGAAAATTTCGATAATTATATGGCTATTTATGATGTTTTTGAAAAAATATTCAAAAATGAAAAAATAGAAATGGTCACCAAAAATGGTTTAAGCCCATACATTGGTCCAAAAATATTAAACGAAGTAGTTTATGTCTAAAGAACCTCTGGAATACGTCAAACATATTCGAGATGAAATTGCTTTTATTTTGTCTGTCGTTGATGTTAATTTGACAAAAGAAGCTTTTCTGGAAGATGAAACATTGAAAAGAGCGGTTATCCGAAGTCTGGAAATCATTGGTGAAGCCACAAAGAAAATCCCAGTTGACTTCAAACAAAAATGGAATTCCATCACTTGGAAGAATATGGCCGGAATGAGAGACCGATTAATACACGACTATATGGGAGTCAATTACACCATCATTTGGGATGTTGTTAAAAATAAAATCCCTGAACTTCAGAAGCAAATAAGCGAAGTACTCGAAAAGGAGTAAAAAACACTATTCAAATCTTAACACAAACAAATATGAAAGCAAAGACTATTTTAGAAACCATAGGCAACACACCCGTGGTTCAAATCAACAAGTTGTTTGGGAACAGCAAAGAAGTTTGGATTAAATTAGAAAGATCAAATCCTGGAAACAGCATCAAAGATAGAATTGCACTTGCAATGATTGAAGATGCTGAAAACAAAGGATTATTGAATGCTAATAGTGTAATTGTTGAACCAACATCAGGAAATACAGGAATTGGATTAGCATTAGTGGCAGCCGTCAAAGGATACAAAGTTATTTTGGTAATGCCAGAATCGATGAGTGTGGAACGCAGAAAATTAATGGAAATCTATGGTGCCGAATTTGTTCTTACGCCTCGCGAAAAAGGAATGAAAGGCGCTATTGAAAAAGCTGCCGAATTGACATTGGAAATGCCAAATGCTTGGTCACCAAAACAATTTGAAAATCCAGCTAATATCGAAGTTCACGAAAGAACTACAGCTCAAGAAATTCTTGCTGATTTCCCTAATGGTTTAGATTATGTCATCACAGGTGTTGGAACCGGCGGACACATTACGGGCGTAGCAAAAGTTTTGAAAGCTAAATATCCCAACTTAAAAGTAATTGCCGTTGAACCAGAATTATCACCAGTATTAAGCGGTGGAGCTCCTGGACCTCATCCTTTGCAAGGAATTGGAGCCGGATTTATCCCGTCAAATTATCATAGTGAATTAATTGACGAAGTAATTCAGGTAAGCAAAGATGATGCTTTTGATTATGCCAGAAGAATTGCCAAAGAAGAAGGAATTCTTGTCGGGATTTCGACAGGCGCTTCATTAGCAGCTGTAGCCAAGAAACTGGATACCATTCCTGATGGCGCTGTTGTGCTCACTTTTAATTATGATACTGGAGAAAGATACTTATCGATTGAAGGGTTGTTTTAATAAAAATCCAATTTCTATATTTGAATACAGCAAAAAAATTTAAAAATTATCTCTATTTATAAAAACTAAAGAAAAAACCACTTAAACTAGAAAATCATGAATATTTATTCCACTATTGCTCAACTTGTAATCGCATTGTCTGTAGGTTATGTTTGGATTTTTAGATTTGACAACATTGTAAAAGAATTTAAACAATATGGACTTTCAGACCTAACGCGAACTATTATTGGTGCTTCAAAAATAGCATTGGCTACATTATTAATTACTGGAATATGGTTCCCAACATTAGTGTTCATACCTGCACTTTTGATGGCTTTTTTAATGGTGTGTGCTCAATTTTTTCATTTCAAAGTAAAAAACCCATGGTCTAAACACCTACCTTCTTTATTGCTTTTAGTAGCATCACTTTTTGTAGCGCTAATGGCTTCCAAATAAATATTATATGAATTTATTGAATATACTGATTTTCTTTTCGGCAATCTCCTTTCTTGTTTACGGCACAGCTTATTTTGTGTCGTCTAATATGAAAAATGAATTTAAACGCTTTGGCCTTGAAAAATATGGTAGATTGACTGCTATTTTAGAATTGGTGGGAGCTTCTGGTTTATTTATAGGCTTACAAAATCAAACTGTTTTAGCTCTTGCCTCAGGAGGTTTAGCTTTGTTGATGCTTCTGGGTACTGGAGTGAGAATAAAGATGAATGATCCTTTCTTGGTTTCTTTACCTGCCTTTTTTTACTTTTTATTAAATGCCTTTATTTTATTTAAAGTTTTGTGGTAAATCAATCTAAAAAATTATTCATTCTTAATTAGAATTTCTATTATAAAAAATTTACTGATTTTTTTATCCGAATTAATTAAAACAAAAAACCCGTTTCTTACGAAACGGGTTTTCTAATAAATTGATAAAATCAATTATGCTTCAACTTCGAATGGAAGTATAGATACATACGATTTATTATCTCTTTTCTTTTGGAAGAAAACAACTCCATCTACTCTTGCGTGTAGGGTGTGATCTTTACTAATGTAAACGTTTTCACCTGGATTATGTTTTGAACCTCTTTGTCTTACGATGATGTTCCCTGCAATAGCAGCTTGTCCACCAAAAATCTTAACACCTAAACGTTTTGATTCTGATTCTCTACCATTCTTGGAACTACCGACACCTTTCTTGTGAGCCATGACGTATTAGTTTTATATTGTTATTATTCTTGTGTGTCTTCTTTTTTAGCTTTTGGAGCTTTTTTTACTTTTGCAGCTTCTACTTCTTCGGCAGCAACTTCAACAGTTTCTTTCTTTGCAGCAGCTTTTTTAGGAGCGGATACTGAAATACCTTCGATTACAATTTGGGTAAGATACTGACGGTGACCGTTTCTCTTTTTGTAACCTTTTCTTCTTTTCTTTTTGAAAACGATTACTTTATCTCCTTTTAAGTGTTGTAACACTTTGGCTTCTACTGAAGCTCCTTCTATAGCTGGGGCGCCTATTGTGATTGAACCGTTGTCGTCTAACAAATAAACTTTGTCGAAAGAAACTGTTGTTCCTTCTTCATTTGCCAAACGGTGAACGTAAACCTTTAGGTCTTTGCTAACTTTGAATTGTTGCCCTGCTATCTCTACGATTGCATACATAACAAATTGTTTTATAAATTTTTAAGGTTGCAAATATACAATTAAATATTTATTCTGCAATTGGTTACTCAAAAAAAATATTTTTTTTCTTTAAAGCCTTGTTTTTAAAGGTGTTTCCGATGATTTTTAGTTATTTTTTTGACCCAATTGTTAAAGTTTGCACAAAGTAGGAAAAATTAGTCATTATTAATTAAAAAAAACTATTTTTGATGTAACAATACTCATTGTTATTTTACCAATAGTAAATAAAAAAAAGTTATTAATCCTTATGAAAAAATCAATAATGGTATTAGGTGCTGCACTTTTGCTTGGAGGAATTGCCTCTGCACAAAAAGTAGATTTCGAAGAGTACAATTTAGATAACGGAATGCACGTTATTTTACACAACGATCCTTCCGCTCCTGTGGTCGTAACCTCTGTAATGTATCACGTTGGGGCAAAAGATGAAACCCCAGATAGAACAGGTTTTGCTCACTTTTTCGAACATTTATTATTTGAAGGAACCAAAAACATTAAACGGGGAGAATGGTCAAAAATTGTTACAGCAAACGGAGGTGTAAATAATGCTAACACAACCGATGACAGAACTTATTATTACGAAGTATTTCCTTCAAACAATCTAGAATTAGGACTTTGGATGGAATCCGAAAGAATGTTGCATCCTGTTATTAATCAAATAGGTATCGATACACAAAACGGAGTTATAAAAGAGGAGAAAAGAACACGTATGGACAATCAACCCTACGGTAACTTTCTTACGGTTGTAAAAGAAAATATGTTTAAAAAGCATCCCTATCGCTGGATGCCTATAGGTTCAATGAACCACTTAGACGCAGCTACATTAGAAGAATTTCAAGCTTTTAATAAAAAATTCTATATCCCCAACAATGCTGTATTAGTCGTTGCTGGCCAAATTGACGTAGCCCAAACCAAAGAATGGATACAGAAATATTTTGGCGCAATTCCAAAAGGCGAAACCCTAATAAAACAAACTTTTGTCGAAGAGCCAATAACACAAACAATAAAAGCAACCTATCAGGATCCTAATATTCAGATTCCTGCAATTGTAACTGCTTTCAGAACCCCATCAATGAAGACTAGAGATGCTCGAGTTTTAGATTTAATTTCTTCTTATTTAAGCGGCGGAAAAAGTTCAAAATTGTACAAGAAAATAGTTGACGAAAAGAAAACGGCATTAGAAATTGGTGCTTTTGGTTTAAATCAGGAAGATTACGGAATGTATATTATTTATGGTTTGCCTATGACTCCTTTTACATCGGCAGATTTGCTCAAAGAAATTGATGAGGAAATTGTAAAAATTCAAACTAATTTAATTTCCGAAAAAGACTTCCAAAAATTACAAAACACTTTTGATAATCTGTTTGTAAATACCAATGCAAATGTAGAAGGAATTGCCGAAAACTTGGCAAAATACTACATGCTTTATGGAGATGTAAAATTGATAAACAATGAAATTGACTTATACCACTCTATCACTCGTGAAGAAATTAGAGAAGTGGCAAAAAAATATTTAAATCCAAATCAACGACTCATTTTAGACTACGTTCCTTCGACTGAAAAAGCTCAAAACTAAGCCATTTTATCATGAAAAACACAATTATATTAGTATTCATTTTGTTCTTAACAGGAATTATGCAAGCACAAGACCGTCCGCAACCTAAACCTGGAAAAGCACCAGTAGTAAACATCAAAAAACCACAAACTTTTGTTATGGCAAATGGTTTGAAAGTGATGATTGTAGAAGACCATAAACTACCTAGAGTTACCTATAATCTTACCTTAGACAATCCTCCTTTTGCCGAAGGAACAAAAAAAGGAGTTGATCAATTGACGAGTAGTTTAATGGGAAATGGTTCTAAAAAAATCACCAAAGACCTTTTTAACGAAGAGATTGATTTTTTTGGAGCCAATGTAAACTTTAGTTCACAAGGTGCTTATGCAAACTCCCTTTCTAAATTTGCCAATCGAATATTAGAATTAATAGTTGAGGGATCTCTCAATCCCAATTTTACACAAGTAGAATTCGACAAGGACAAAGCCAAAATGCTCGAAGGCCTTAAAGCCCAAGAAAAAAGTGTTCCTGTCATTTCAAATAGAGTTACCGACGCATTAGCTTTTGGAAAATCTCATCCCTCAGGTGAGTTTGTGACAGCAGAATCTTTAAATAACGTTACTCTTGCCGATGTTCAAACTAATTATCAAAACTATTTTGTGCCCGAAAACGCCTATTTAGTAGTTATTGGCGATGTTAAATACAATAAAATAAAACCAGCTATCGAAAAATTATTTGGTTCTTGGCAAAAAAGCAGCACTCCAAAATTGACTTATGCCGATCCTAAAAATGTAGATATTACCCAAATTAACTTTGTGGATATGCCCAATGCCGTTCAGTCGGAAATTTCATTAGTGAACACCATTAATTTAAAAATGAGCGACCCTGATTTTTTACCAGCCGCAATTGCAACTTATATTTTAGGTGGCGATTACAATAGTTATTTGAACATGAATTTAAGAGAAAAACATGGCTGGACTTATGGTGCCAATGCTATCATTGGTTCTGGCAAATACGTGTCAAAACTAATATCAGCTTCAGCTGTCAGAAGTATGGCAACAGATAGCGCGGTTGTAGAATTTATCAAGGAAATCAAAAAAATTAGAACCGAAAAAGTAAGCGACGAATTGCTATCAAATGTAAAAGCAGGTTATGTTGGCCGATTTGTAATGCAGGTCGAAAAACCACAAGCTGTGGCCAGATATGCACTAAACATTGAAACAGAAAAACTTCCAGCAGATTTTTACGAAAATTATATAAAAAACATAAATGCCGTAACTCCTGAACAAATACAGCTTGCCGCCAATAAATATTTCCTAATCGACAACACTCGAATTGTAATCGCAGGAAAAGGCTCGGATGTACTTCCAGGATTAGAAAAACTAAAAATTCCAATATTTTACTTTGACATATATGGAAATCCATTAGAAAAACCTGTTGCCAAAAAAGAAGTTCCTGCAGGAATTACCGCCAAAAGTGTTTTGGATAACTATATCAAAGCCATTGGTGGCGAAAAAGCAGTTGCCGCAGTAAAAACAATTTCGATGCTTGGATCAACAACAATTCCGCAAGCTCCATCTCCGTTAACCTTTACCAACAAAGTGGATTCCAAAGGGAAAATAATGGTCGAAATAGCAATGGGACCAATGAGCTTGATGAAACAAGTGGTGAATGAAAAAGGCGCATACGTAGAACAACAAGGTCAAAGAAAAAACATTGAAGGAGCCGATTTAGCCGAAATGAAAGCCAGTGCAACACCGTTTGAAGAACTGCAATTGACCAAAAAAACTGGACTTACAGTTACCGGAATAGAAACCATCAGCGGAAATGATGCTTATGTAATTAAAAATGGCAAAACCACTTTGTATTACGACGTAAAATCAGGACTCAAAGTTGCCGAATCCAAAACCGTAGAACAAGGCGCAAACAAGATGACACAAACTACTAACTTTGGCGATTATAGAGAAGTAAAAGGAGTAAAAATTCCTTTTAATATCATCCAAAATGCAGGCTTAGAATTGGATATAAAAATGTCTGAAGTAAAAATCAACGAAGGTGTTTCTGATGCTGATTTTCAATAGATGAAAGTTAGCAGTTACAAAAAAACGAAAACGCCAAGAAACTATCAAAGCGTTTTCGTTTTTTTTATACATAGATGTTTAACATTCTTAATCTGAAATCTGCCTTCTACTTTTTAGCCGACAAATAAACCCCTATCAAAATAATAAAAGCACCCAAAAACTGAACTGGAGTAAGCATTTCGTTATCTAATAACCCCCAAGAAAAAGCAACTACTGGAATTAAATAGGTTACCGAAGTGGCAAAAACTGGTGACGAAATCTGTATGGTTTTAAAGAAAATGATATTCGCAATTCCTGTTCCAACAACTCCTAAAATTACTATGTACAACACCGAATGCTGAACACTTTCAACAGTAATTACATCAAAAAAACCAGAGAAAAACAAGACAATCAAAGCAGGAAACAACAAAACCAAAAAATTTCCAGTGGTAATGCTCAACGGACTCAAATCGGATAAATATTTCTTGATTAAATTGACATTGATAGCATAACAAATCGAAGCAATTATAATTAAAATGGCATAATAATAATTTTGCTCTGGATGATGGATGGCTCCATTTATTATTAACAAAAATGTTCCTATTAATCCAATGATGACACCAAAAACTTGAGTCCGTTTAAAGCTCAAACCAAAAGCCAAACCTCCCAAAATCATGGTGTTTAATGGTGTAAGCGAATTCAGAATAGCACTCACAGAACTGTCGATTTGAGTTTGTGCAATCGAAAAAAGAAACGCTGGAATAAATGTCCCTAAAGTTGCCGTCAAAGCAATATATTTCCATTGATGAAGCGGAATTTTTGACACGCTTTTAAAGCCAATTATCAGTAGAAAAATGGCTGCAAAAATAATGCGTAACGAACCTAATTGCATTGGAGTCAACCCAACCAAACCTCTCTTAATCAAGATAAATGAACTCCCCCAAACCAACGCTAAAGCTATCAGGTAAAACCATTTCAATTGTTTCGAATTCATATATTTAAATTTTGGCTCAAAATTGTAATTATTTTATGAATTACCGATACATTTTTTATTAAATTTGTTTACTAAAATTTTAATTGCTTAATCTTTAATCCCTAATAATAATGAATTTTATCAAATCTATATCAGCACTACTACTTGCAAGCCTTTTATTCGTAGGATGTAAAGAAAAATCAACCGAAGATGTTTCAGATTCTGCGACTGAAACTGGAGCGCCAAAAGTCAAAAAAGAAATTGCTGCCACAAATTTGCAAACAGCAAGTTTCACCATCAAAGGAATGACTTGTGCGATTGGCTGTGCTAAAACTATTCAAGAAGAATTAAACGGACTTGATGGTGTACAAACTGCAACTGTAGATTTTGAAAAAGAATCGGCAACAGTTTCCTTTGACAAAACAATCTTAACTCCTAAAAAACTGACTAAAGTTGTTGAAGCAACAGCAGATGGAAAATCGTATAAAGTTTTGAATATGAAAATTTAATTTTTTATCTAAAACAAAAAGCTTCTCAATTGGGAAGCTTTTTTATTTTTTCATTGGCATTAAAACTTCCCACAAATAAGAAATAGACAGAAAGTCCCATCAAAACACATCCTAGAAATGACAGTATTAATATTAAGTAATGAGAACAAAATAGTGTCGTTTTTTTTTACCATATAAGGGCATATAAGAACATTTAATTTTTTGATTGAATCTCTTATGTGAACTTATATGCCTTATATGGTAAGATTAAATGTGTAACTGTTTAAATACGACAATAATTGATTCTTTCTATTTATAACTCATATTTGGGATAATAATTAAAAATCAAGATTACTTTTTTTTTCGTTTTTTTACCACGTTTTGTATAACGTGGTAAATTTTCATCGTTTTTTTACCTTAATCGCTTAACGTGGTAAATTTATAAGTGTTTTTTACCACGTTGTTTATGTTGTGGTAAATTACAAGCCGTTTTTTACCACGATTAACCATTCATTAAAACGTTTATTAATTCTGTATTCAAATAATAATTATCCTTGCCCAATTTGGTCTTTTGTAAAAAACCCAGTTCAGCAATTTTATCTAAATAGTTTAATGCGGTTCTTTTTTGCAGTCGTAACTCGTCTTGTAAAAATTCCACTTTTGTATAAGGATTTCTAAACAAAATATTTATCAAATCTTGACTGTATATTTTAGGCAATTCAGTTCGTATTCTGGTTTTATAATCTGCCATTAAATCCCGTATTTTAGTAATCAGGATAATAGTTTGCTCTGCGGTAACTTCAACGCCTTTTAGCATATACAAAACCATTGTTTCCCAGTCGTTAGTTTCTCTAACGCCTTGCAAAACTTTGTAGTAGTCAGCTTTGTTTTGGGTAATATAACGGCTTAAATACAAAATAGGAATGTCCAACAAACCTGATAAAACCAAATAGAGAATGTTGATAATACGCCCCGTTCGTCCGTTACCATCATAAAATGGGTGGATACTTTCAAACTGATAATGTATAATTGCCATTTTTATAAGTGGGTCAATATCTAAAAAATCATTATCGTTTATAAACTTTTCGAGGTTGCTCATCAAATCCAAAACTTCATTGGTGCTTTGTGGTGGAGTAAAAACCGTTTGCCCTTGTGAGTTTACTAATTTTGTTCCTGCTTGGGTTCTAAATCCAGCATTATTTTGCAACAACTCCTTTTGAATTATTAAGATATGTTTGTTTAAAAGTAGCTTCTCTTTTCTTACAATCTCAAAACCAAGTTTCAAACCGTGTGCATAATTAAGAACTTCTTTGCTGGCGTGTTTCTTGGTGTCAATCAATACGTTTTCTTTGTATAAATCGTCGTGGGTAGTGATAATGTTTTCAATCTCGCTACTGTCTTTCGCCTCCTGAAGTGTGAGCGTGTTGATAAGAATACTTTCGTTTGGGATGGTCTTTGCCGTTCCTTTGAGTTCCGCTAAATACCGATGCGCTTTTGCTAATTGCTTCAAAACTGCAATAGATTCTGTAAAGTCTTTAGGCGGTAAAGGTTGCAAAGTGAAGTTTTCTTTCATTGTATTTGATTGATTCCCAAATTTAGGAAAACTTATTTGAAATTTATAAGTAATTTCAAAAATACGGTTTCTTTAAAAATTAAAAATCCGCCCCACTCTTATATGTCTCCCCTATAAGGCTAGCAAAAGAACATTAGTTTTATGGGATTCCCCACCTTTTTTTTAGATGAGAAATAAATCCTACGATTACGTCCATTTTACAACCAAACAAATGGAAGGACTTTTATATGAGGATAAAAAGCCAATCAACAAAAACAAGACCCTTCAAAACCCAAAAAGAATAAACGCTATAGAAAGAAGCAAATGTAATCCTTAACACTTTTTAACGCATAAAAATATATCTAATACAATATGGTTAAAGTAGGTTCATTTACATACACCGACAGGAAACGGGGTTGTTTTTAGGGGAATATAGAAAATAAAAAAGTCTTAAATCATTGTAAAACAACGAATTAAGACTTAATTAAAGTGCGGGTAATAGGACTCGAACCTACACGCCTTGCGGCACCAGATCCTAAGTCTGGCATGTCTACCAATTTCACCATACCCGCAAAATTATGAGTGCAAATATAAACATATCTTCTAACTTTCAAAGAAAATTATTCAAAAATATTTAGTCTCTTTTTTGTACTTTTGAAACTATAAATAAATTCAAATTATGGAAACCATAAAATCATATGTTCAACAACACAAAGACCGTTTTATAAACGAATTAATCGAACTGTTAAAAATTCCTTCTGTAAGTGCTGATCCCGCTTATCATCAAGATATTATCATTACCGCCAATGCTGTAAAAGCTAGTTTAGAAAAAGCAGGTTGCGATTTTGTTGAGATCTGTGATACCCCCGGAAACCCAATAGTTTATGGTGAAAAAACAATCGACCCCTCTCTTCCAACGGTTTTAGTTTACGGACATTACGATGTACAACCAGCGGATCCTATCGAATTATGGACTTCTCCTGCATTTGAACCAGTTATCAAAAAAACCGAAATTCATCCTGATGGTGCTATTTTTGCCCGAGGTTCTTGCGATGATAAAGGCCAAATGTATATGCACGTAAAAGCTTTGGAATATATGATTCAATCGAATACTTTGCCTTGCAACGTGAAATTTATGATTGAAGGCGAAGAGGAAATTGGCTCTAAAAGTTTGAGTTGGTTTGTAGAACGCAACCAAGCAAAACTAAAAAACGATGTGATTTTAATTTCCGATACCGGTATGATTTCTAACCAACAACCTTCCATCACAACAGGTTTACGCGGTTTGAGTTATGTAGAAGTAGAAGTTACTGGCCCCAATCGTGATTTACATTCTGGCCTGTATGGCGGTGCTGTTGCTAATCCTATCAACGTTTTGGCAAAGATGATTGCTTCGCTTCACGACGAAAATAATCATGTGACCATTCCAGGTTTTTATGATAAAGTCGAAGAATTATCATCGGAAGAAAGAGCCGAAATGGCCAAAGCACCTTTCTATTTAGAAAATTACAAAAAAGCATTAGACTTGAATGATGTTTATGGCGAAAAGGGTTATGTAACCAATGAAAGAAATTCGATTCGGCCAACGCTTGACGTTAACGGGATTTGGGGTGGATATACTGGTGAAGGAGCCAAAACTGTTATTGCAAGTCAGGCTTTTGCCAAAATTTCGATGCGATTGGTTCCGAATCAAGATTGGGAGGAAATAACCGAATTGTTTACCAAACACTTCACTAGCATTGCGCCAGCTGGAGTGAAAGTGAAAGTAAAACCACACCACGGCGGACAAGGTTATGTAACGCCAACGGACAGCATTGGCTACAAAGCTGCCAACAAAGCCTATACCGAAACCTTTGGCGTTCCAGCAATTCCAGTGCGTTCTGGCGGAAGTATTCCAATTGTAGCTTTGTTCGAAAAAGAGCTAAAAAGTAAAACAATATTGATGGGATTTGGATTGGATAGCGACGCCATTCACTCGCCAAACGAACATTTTGGCATTTTTAATTACTTGAAAGGGATAGAAACGATTCCGTTGTTTTATAAATATTTTGTAGAGATGAGTAAATAGTCCAAACCTTAAAGATTTTAAAACCTTTGAGGTTTAATATTTTTAATCCGTTCATTCTAAACTGAGTGAACGGATTTTTTTTGCAAAAAATTTGGTTATTAATTTTTTTTTCTACATTTGTAGAGTTATTTCTAAAAATGTAGAGCAAATGTCATTATCCAACTCAGAAGAACAATTAATGGAACATCTTTGGCAACTTGAAAAAGCCTTTATGAAAGACTTACTTGAAGCCTATCCTGAGCCTAAACCAGCTACAACAACCGTTGCAACGCTTCTAAAAAGAATGATTGATAAAAATTTTGTGGCTTACATAGCATTTGGAAACTCAAGAGAATACTATCCTTTGGTCAAAAAGACTGATTATTTCTCGAAGCATGTTAATGGATTGATTAGCAATTTCTTCAACAACTCAGCTTCGCAATTTGCTTCATTTTTCACAAAAGAAACGAATTTATCAGAAATAGAATTAGAAGAATTGAAAAAAATCATCAATGTTGAACTTCAAAAAAAGAAAAAATGACCGCCTTCCTGATTAAATCGACCATCAGCCTCGGATTACTTTTGCTGGCGTATCATTTGCTTTTGGAAAAAGAAAAAATGTTTCATTTCAATAGGTTTTTTTTGTTGGCGAGCTTGGTGTTTTCAATAGTAATTCCATTTTTATCTTTTGAGGTGGAGCAAGAAATTCAAGTTGCATATGATGTAATTCCAACACAAGCTAAAATTGCGAATGCACTCACTTTTCCAATCCAACCAATACTAACAAAAGTTACTAATAATAGAATTGAGGAAAGCCCTGTTTACTGGAATCTTTTTTTGTGGGTAATTTACGCAACGATTACTTTGATTCTGTTTTATAGATTTGCACGAAATATATACAGTATTTCGACCAAAGCTAATACTGCAAAAACTATTCTATATCAAAATACAAAAACGGTTTTATTATTAGAAGAAACTTTACCTTACACTTTTTGGAACTCAATTTATATCAATCAAAACGATTTTGAAAACAGACAAATTGAACCTGAATTACTTACTCATGAAATTACTCATGTAAGACAAAAACACTCGTTTGATGTGATATTTATAGAAATTTTGAAAACTATTTTTTGGTTCAATCCCATATTTATTTTTTATAAAAAAGCTATACAACTCAATCATGAATTTCTTGCCGACGAAAATGTACTGGACACACATTGTGATATTACCTCTTACCAAAAACTATTGTTAACCAAAACATCCCCAACACAACCTTATTATCTAGCCAGTAATTTAAATTTTTTAACCACCAAAAAACGATTTATTATGATGACTCAAAACACTCCAAAAACCAGAGCTTTATTGAAAAAAACAGCCCTTTTTGTACTTTTTTCAGGAATTGTTATAGTATTATGTATTAAGCTCGGTGATTCAAAACCAGAATTGGAGCATTTAAAAAGCAATAATGAATTAAGTCGTGTCACTATTGAAAAAAGAAGGGATTATATGTTTTCTGGAGTTAAAATAATTATTGATGACCGAAGAACTAATATAAAAATAAACGATTTCTACGATAATTTAGATGAAAATAACCAACGCCGTTATTTAGGAAACTGGATGACCTTTTATATTGTTAAAAAAACGCCAAGCGAAACGGAATTTGAAAAATGGAAAAAAGATAATTATTATACTTTTTGGTTAGACAATAAAAAAATAGAAAACAGCAGCATTAATTCACTAGACATAAATGACATAGCCTATTTTTCCAATCAAAAAGTTGATTTAAACTACGAATTAGATAAGAATAAAAATAATAATTATTTTTTATATACTCAAGTATTTTATAACAAAAATAGATTGGATAAATTCCCACAAAGATGTGCCGATAAAGAATTTAAGCAATATATAGAAAAGCCTAAAGCAGAATTAAAAATTCAACAGAATAACATTCTGAAAATTATGAATGCATTGAAAACTACTAACAGAGTTTAATTCATAATTTGAATAATGTCTCGAAAAGAATTGAATCATAGGAAACAATGATGCCGAAATTCAGAAAGTAAAAACTAAAAAACTCATCCATCAAGCATTATACCCCACATACGGCACTTCTTCTTCCTTAAAAACAACTCCAAATTCTTCTAATTCCTTTAAAATAGGCAGATACACTTCTTCTCGAATAGGGAGTTGCACGCCAGACGTTTTTATTTTTCCGTTGAGGATTAACAAAGTCGCCATCGCAACAGGTAAACCAACGGTTTTTGCCATTGCGGTATATTTTTGATCTTCGCCAAGACAAACCATTTTGGAATCAATTTGCAGTTTTTTTCCGTTTAATTCATATCCAAATTTATGATACAGCACAATCATATCTTTGTCCTTGGGTTGCAACGTCCAACTATCTGTTAGTATTTTTTCAAGAATTTGAGCTGGCGTGGCATTTTTCAAACCTACTAATTTGTTCGGATTGAACAAATCCAATTCCAATAATTTGTCCCACATTATATCGTCTTGATCTATTTTCAAAATCAAACGCATTTTGATTTCAACAGAATCTGTTGGATGATACGGCAGGAAAGAATTCACGAATTGGCGGTAACTCATAGTTGAGGAATCTTCCATAACATAGCTATCGTCGGTCATTCCGAGTTGCACAAACATATTCCAAGCTTTCGAAAAACCAACTCTGCGAATGGTTCCCCTATATAAAGTCAGCACATCGTTCAGTCCATAAACATCCGAATATTTTAGGGAATCTCGATTCGAATAGGCTTCAAATTTACCATAACCTTCCACCTCAAGAAATTCAGTTCTGCGAAATAAATTGCAATACGGTATGTATTTATAAGTTCCTTCCTGAAGAAATTTTGCGGCGCCAGCTTGTCCTGCCAAAACAACATTTCTTGGAGCCCAAGTAAATTTATAATTCCACAAATTAGTATCCGATTCTGGGGCAACCAATCCACCACAAAAGGATTCGAACAAAAGCATTTTCCCACCTTTTTTTATAATTTCATGAATCACTTTCATCGCACTCATATGGTCAATTCCAGGATCCAGACCAATTTCATTCATAAAAATCAAATTGTTTTCTTTGACTAAAACATCCAATTCCTGCATCGCATCACTTATATAAGAAGCCGTAACCATATTTTTTTTGTAAACAATACAATCTTTGGCAACTTCAATATGCAGGTGAGCTGGCAACATCGAAATCACAATATCAGCTTTTTGAATCGCTTCCTTTCTTTGAAATTCATTAAAAATATCCAATGAAATTGCTGTTGCGTTGGGATGATTATTGATTATATTTTTAGCTGATTCTAACGATAAATCACCAATAATAAGATGCAAATCCTCCTCAACCGACTTGTTTAAAAGATATTGAATCAAGGATGAAGCCGATCTTCCTGCTCCAATGACTAGTATTGTTCTCATATTTAATATATATAACACAAATATATACAATTGTTACATTCATAACAAATAGCCCATGCTATAAAACCAAAAACCTTGAAACAGGATAATGAAAAAGTATCGATAAAATTATTAAAAATTGGAAGGAAAGAGATACTTTTGCTAAGCAAAAAAAATCACAAAATGGACAAAAAAATAATTTCTACGGGAGCAATTTTTGGAATGTTGGCAATCATTTTAGGAGCATTTGGCGCCCACGCCTTAAAAAAAGTTTTATCAATCGAAGAGCTCGCCACATTCGAAACCGGAGTGAAATACCAAATGTATCACGCTTTGTTTTTGTTGTTTATTGGCTTGACAACTGAACTTCCGCAAAAAATAAAGAAAACCATTTATTATTTGGTTGTTGTTGGAGTACTTTTCTTTTCGGGCTCCATTTATTTATTGGCAACAAACAGCCAAACTTCATTCGACTTTAAAGTTATTGGATTTGTAACTCCAATTGGTGGATTGCTATTAATATCGGGTTGGGGCGTTTTATTGGTTAATTTTTTAAAGAAAAAAACATAATTAATTTCAGCTTTTGAGACATAAATATTTAGTATCTTTTAAGGAAAGAGTCACGCCAGAACGTGACTCTTTGTTGTTTTAGACCGAAACACTTTAAACAACAAAATGTAACAATCGCCGTTGTAACTTTACTAATCAATATCAATCAAGTGTCTGCAAACAGGCGCAGCAAATCAAAAATCAAAATGTTAAAAAGCTTCTTCATCATTTGTTCTGGAGCCGACAAAAATCTCCTCGAAGGTTGCTCCGAAGGCGAACAAACCAAATATGTAGGTATTGGCGCCACCGTTTTCTTTACCGCCGTTATGGCTTTCATCGCCAGTTCTTATGCGCTTTTCACGGTTTTTGACAATCCTTTTATGGCTATGGGATTTGGAATTGTTTGGGCATTGCTGATTTTTAATTTAGATCGATTTATTGTTTGCACCATTCGCAAAAGAGATAGTTTCAAGAGCGAATTCTTGCAGGCTAGTCCGCGAATTATTTTGGCGATAATCATCGCTATCGTAATTTCGAAGCCATTAGAAATTAAAATTTTCGAAAAGGAAATTAACACCGTTTTATTAAAAGAAAAAAACGCAATGGCTTTGAATAACAAAAAGGAAGTCACCAATTATTTTAAATCTGATTTAGATAAAAACAAAGCAGAAACCGACAATCTAAAAACAGAAATCGCAAAGAAAGAGAAAGAAGTAAATACTTTATACGAAACTTATATTACCGAAGCTGAAGGAACAAAAGGCACAATGAAATTAGGCAAAGGACCCGTTTTCAAAGAGAAAATTGCCAAACATAATTTGGCTTCCGCCGAACTGGATTCCATTCGAAAAACCAATTTAGCCAAAATTGCCTTAAACGACAAAAAAGCCATTACACTTCAAACTGATTTAGACAAAAAAGTTTCAGAAACCCAACCTATAATCGAAGGCTTTGATGGTTTAATGGCTAGAATCAATGCGTTGAATAAACTCCCGTTGATTCCTTCCCTGTTTATAATGCTGTTGTTTTTGGCTATCGAAACTTCGCCAATTATCGCCAAATTATTATCCGCAAAAGGCGAATACGATTATAAGTTGGAAGATTTAGAAACAGCTTTGAAAGCTACATTGGCACAAGACAAATACCAGCGAAATTTATTGGTAAAAACCAGTGCTTCGATGCACGACAAAGTCTATGTCGACATCGCCCAAGACAAGAAATTGTATGATTTGCAACGCCAAAAAGCTACCGAATTGCTGGAACTTCAGGCACATAATTTTGTAGAGAAACAGAAACAAACGATGTAATTTAATCCAAAATAAAAGCGGATCCTAAATTAGGAACCGCTTTTTTTATCACTTTAAAAAACCGAATTATTTTACTTCTTTTTTATCAAATTTATATGAAATTCCGATCATCACTAAATCGGTTGTCATTTCGTAAGCCACAATTGTTCCGGGTACTGATCCATAAGGATTTGACTCTGAAACCATCATTGGATTAAGCATTTGTCCAGAAGTTTTTCCGTCACTAGAACCGTGGTGATACACTGCGTCCAAAGAGATATTGTTGCTTGCTGCATAACTAAATCCAAACTGAAAAGCATTTTTGATAATAGCTGTAGCGGGAATATTAAAGAAGGTGACCTCGCTACCAATAGGATTTGAACTATAAGTGTAACCCAATCTCAAAGGCAATTTATCGATTCCTTTGTATTGAATTCCAGCCGATAAAATGGAAACATTATCCCAACCAAATCCTTTCACAGAAGCGGTTTCTGTCCAACCTGTTTCAGAAAAACCATTGGTGTTTTTATAATCTACCATTCTATAATCAAGAGCAAGATCGAAATCGCTTTTTGAATATCCTACACCAAAAGAAAGTATTGCAGGATAATCCATATCGAATTTATTGATCGATTTTGTGTTATCTAAATAGGTGTTTTCAAATTCCATTTCACTTAAATTTTGAGTTGCTTTATAAGAAACTCCCGCTTTAAATCCCATTTTTGTGTCATAATACAAACCAAATTGTGCTCCAAAACCAGAAGTTGAGGCTTTATCTGTCGATGGATATCCTACTGCCGATGGATTTGCTGTTGGATTTGGCATTAATTGTAATGTTCCATAATTGAAAGTTGGTTCGACACCTACAGAAAGCTTATCATTTATTTCATATGCCCAAGTAAGACCTATTTGCAACAACATATAATCGGATTTAATTCTACCAAAACCGCCTGATTGCTGGGGATAATTGATAGGATTTGAATTTAATGTTGGATTAAAACTAGCACTCCTAGGTTGATTTAATTCTTCAGGAAAAGTAACTCCAAATCCACTGATTCCGAAAGCAGAAGCTCCAAATGTATGTTTACAACCTTCTTTTCCCCAAACCATCGCTAAAGCTGGCATTATAGAAGGATCTCTTGTGTCTTTAGTAACACCAGAAACAGCTGGAGACCCTGCGCCCATCATTCCTGCTGGCAAGCTGGAACTTAGTTCTGGGGAAGAGAAAAACAAACCTGCGTCCAACTTGATGATTTTGTTATCGAAAGCCGAAATCGAAGCCGGATTCCATTGTAATGCTCCCGAAATATCAAGCGGTTGTGCCGTAGATGCTCCTCCCATTGACATGTTGAATGCGCCAACACCTTGCATAATGTGACCTGCTTGCGAAAAAGCAAAAGTCGAAAAGAATACTAATCCAAATTGTAAAATAATTTTTTTCATGTTTAAAAAGTATTAATTATAAATTTAGTTACTATAAAAATTGTTTTATCCCATATTTAGAACAAAACCTACAGATTTAATAGGTTAAATTTAATATTCCCTAACTTCCTATACTATGATAATTATCATATAATTGAAATGTATCCAAAACAAAACCCCGACAAATAGAAATCTGTCGGGGTCATTTTTAATAATTGATAAATTTACATATAACTCAAAATTTCCTTTTTATAAGCGTCGTATTCGCCTTGTAAAATCAATCCGTTATCGAGGAGTTTCTTGTAGTTTTGGAGCTTAGCAAAAAGTTCGTCTTGCGTCAATTCGTTTGACAATTTTTCTATTGAAGTAGCTGTATTTTCAGCGATCGGTTCTGCATAATTAGAAATTGCTGGCATTATTTCGGCGTAATTCACTACTTCTTCCGTTTCCACTTCTTCAATTTCTTCTTGAATAAATTCTGGAACTTGAATATTCGCTTCTTCAGCGACTACAGGATTTTTCAAAAGATCCAATTGCTCTTTGGCAAAGGTAAAAATCTTTCTAGCCTGAGTTTTCGGTATATAATCAATAGACACTTGTATTTGAGTCTTGGTCGAAAACGAAAATTCAGAACCTAAAATATTTTCTTTAACGAAAGTACCCTCCACCTCGTCCCAAGTAAAATCGGTAAAATTCATAGAAAGACCTAGATTTTTTGGCTGACAAATAATGATTCGTTTGTTGGTCACCACAATGCTATCTGGAAAAACAGTAATTGCAGGTTTTTTTTGAACAGCTATGTATCCTATTTCTTCTTTTTTCATCAACAAATCATTCAATTTTGAAGTGATTTTTTCAATGGCTTTTGGGTCTTGTTCTTCGTTTAGAAATTTTTTAAGATTATCAATCATAGTAAGTATATTATTTGAATTGTGTTCTGAAATGTTTTGCAAAAGTAATGCCTAATTTTCTAATTGCAGAATTTCGCTTTGGATTTTTTTGGTTAAACTTTTGAAAACCAATTCATAGGAATCATCGATCAATTCTTTGACAAATTTATCCGGAACTTCACTGTTTATGACAACTGTATTCCAATGCACTTTGCTCATATGAAACGCGGGTTTGATGTCATCATATTGAGCTCGTAATTCTTGTGCATAATCTGGATTGCATTTTAAATTAACAGATGGCTCGCTCTTTTCCCATTGATTTATAGACGAAAGTGCAAACATTTTTCCGCCCACTTTAAAAACTAAAGTATCTTGATCGAAAGGAAAATGCTCGGTTACACCCTTTTTAGAAAGGCAATATTCGTAGTATATTTCTAGATTCATAATGTAACTTTTTCCATCATTTTTTCGGGATGTGCCAAGGCGCAAAACCCAAATTTCTCATATAAAAAATGCGCATCGGATGTTGCCAATCTCCATATTTTAATATTTTTCAAAACGGGCTCGTTCATCATTGCATCAATTAAAATAGAGGAATAGCCGTTTCCGCGATGTTTATTGTCAACAAAAACATCCATCAAATACGCAAAAACTACATAATCTGTAACCACTCTAGCAAACCCAATTTGAACATCATTCAAATAAATTCCGAAACAAAAGGAACTGTCAATAGTGGTTTGCACTTCGTCAATGGTTCTTCCAGCTGCCCAATAAATGTCCTTTAAAAAATCCTGGATGAAAGGAACATCAAGTTTAGTTTTATCGGTTGAGATTGTTATCATATTGTTTGATTTAAACACTAAGTTCACTAAGTAGGCACGAAACACACAAAGCTTAGTGAACTTTGCGCCTACTTAGTGCCCTTTGTGGTTAGGCTTCCAAATTTAAGTAAAACAAATCACTAGCAATTCCATCAGTTAAAAATTTACCTTTTCGAGTTGGTTTTAAAATCTTGTTTTCAATGAAAAGTAAATCGTCATAGATAAATTTCTGTGCTTGCTTTTGCAAATAATCTAAATAATCGTTTCCAAATTCTGTTGCAATTCTATCCAAAGAAACGCCCCAAATAGTTCGCAAACCGGTCATAATATATTCGTTATAACGGTCGGATTTGGATAAAATTTCAATTTCATTGGGTAATTTATTTTCGGCCAATGATTTTAAATAAATCGTATTATTCGAAACGTTCCAGCTTCTTGAAATTCCATCATAACTGTGTGCTGAAGGACCAATTCCAAGATATTTTTTACCCAACCAATAGGCTGAATTATTTTTTGAAAAATAGTTTTCTTTACCAAAATTCGACAATTCATAATGAATAAAATCATTTTTTTCAAGCGTTTCAACAAGAATAGAAAAATGTTCTTGCGCTAAATCATCGCTTGGTTTGGCGATTTTTCCTGTTTGAATGAGTTTGTTCAAAGCTGTTTTAGGTTCAACCGTCAAAGCATAACTCGAAATGTGTGGAATGCCAAATGACAAAGCTGTTTCAATATTTTGTTTCCACTTTTCATTACTCATTCCCGGAATTCCATAAATCAAATCAAGGGAAATATTGTCGAAATATTGTGTGGTGATTTCCAAACATTCTTTCGCTTCTACTGAATTGTGTGCGCGATTCATCATCGTTAAATCTTCTTCAAAAAAAGATTGAATCCCAATGCTAAGTCGGTTAATTGGACTTTTCGATAATTCGATTATTTTATCTTTGGATAAATCATCGGGATTGGCTTCGAGTGTGATTTCGGGATTTCCTGCAACTTTGTAGTTTTTATAGACTTCTGAAATTAAGAATTGAATTTCTTCCGTTGTCAAAACACTCGGCGTTCCTCCACCGAAATAAATGGTTTCTACGACCTCATCTTTGAACTCGCTTTTTCGCATTTGGATTTCTTTGGCCAAAGCCAAAACCATCTCGTCTTTCTTCTTCATCGAAGTCGAAAAATGAAAGTCGCAGTAATGACAAGCCTGCTTGCAAAAAGGGATATGAATGTAGATTCCGCTCATAAATTAGTGGTCAGTGGTCAGTGGTCAGTGGTCAGTTCTGCAAACTGTATACTGAACACCAATCACTTTTTTACTCGTTCTTCATTATTCTTAACAAAAGCATCCCAACCAGTATAACTTTTCTCTCCCACCACTTTTCCAGAATTGAAAAAATGACATACAGCTGCCGCCAATCCATCGGTAGAATCGAGATTTTTGGGTAATTCTTTTAAGCCTAAAAGTTGTTGGAGCATTTTGGCTACTTGTTCTTTACTGGCATTTCCGTTTCCGGTGATGGCCATTTTTATTTTCTTGGGTTCGTATTCGGTGATGGGGATGTCTCTCGAAAGTCCCGCAGCCATTGCAACGCCTTGTGCTCTTCCGAGTTTCAACATCGATTGTACGTTTTTGCCAAAGAATGGGGCTTCAATGGCAATTTCATCGGGATGGTGGGTGTCGATGAGTTCTATGGTGCGTTCGAAAATGATTTTCAGTTTTTGATAATGATTGTCGTATTTGGACAATTGCAATTCGTTTAGTTGGATAAAATGCATATTTTTCCCAACAACTTTTATTATTCCAAAACCCATAATCGTGGTTCCAGGGTCTATTCCTAATATGATGCGTTCGTTTGACATAAATAGTTTTCTGCAAATTTTTTAACTTTAATAACCCGAAACAATCATTAAGTTTTTTTTTTAGATTCATTACAATTGAGGAAAATATCCATTGGCTGCCATCCATTTTTCACAGGCTTTAGGCCAATTGATATTAGTTTCTTGAACTCCTAAACCAAATCCGTGTCCTCCGTTTTCATAGATGTGCATCTCGACTGGAATTTTATTTTGTTTTAATGCCAAATAATAATTGATGCTGTTTTCAACGGGAACAACTTTATCATCTGTGGCATGAACCAAAAATGCTTTTGGCGTTTTGTCGTCAACCCTTCTTTCATTCGAAAACTTCTCGACCATTTCATTATTAGCATTTTCGCCCAATAGATATTTTTTGGAACCGCTATGAGTGATTCCATCTTGCATCGATATTACTGGATAAATCAGGATAGAAAAATTGGGGCGAGCACTCACTTCATCTTTTGAATCATAAACTTTATCTTCATAATGGGTAGATACTGTTGCAGCCAAATGTCCTCCTGCAGAGAAACCCATAATTCCAATTTTATTGGGATCTAAATGCCACTTTGAAGCATTGCGACGAACCATTCGTATAGCTTCTTGTGCATCTTGTAATGGCCCAATAGTTTTGTCTTTCATAGTCAAATCGCTCGGCATTCGGTATTTCAAAACAAAAGCGGAAATGCCAAAACCGTTGAACCATTTTGCAATCTTATATCCTTCCTTATTGATTGCCAAATGGGTGTAACCACCTCCTGGACATATAATCACAGCTGTTCCATTATTTGAACTTTGATCTGCTAAGAAAACTGTTAATGTGGGTTGCGAAACTTTACTCATTCCTCTTATTACTCCTTCATCATCCTTGGTGATTTCCTCTTTATAATCAGTAGATTTAATAGCCCCTGGAATGTTTTGCCATAAAGGTATTTCCTGATTTTGAGAGAAAACCGAAAAGGTAATAACCAAAAACAAAAGACTCAAAACTAATTTTACACCACTATTGTTTTTCATAAAATTCAATTTATACTTTCTAGATTGTTATTTATTTTATACAAATCTAATTCATTTGAAGCATCTACTTCAAAAAAATATTTTGAATAACTCAAAACTGTAATTTTTAGAATAGGGTGGTTTGTCATTCGTTGCTCTTTTGCAAATTTTAATTTGTTACTTTGCAAACATGATTTCAATTTCTCCCACAACGAAGCGGTTTCTTCTCTTTCTAATCAAACTTTTGATTGTTGGTGGAGCATTTTATTTTATTTACAGCCAATTGGCCAATAACGACAAACTCGATTGGGAGAAATTCATTATTCTTTTCCAAAAAAACCAATCGATTGCAGGAATCAGTTTTATATTGTTGTTGAGTGTATTGAATCGGTTTTTCGAAATTTTGAAATGGCAAAATTTGGTTTTGCATCTGCATAAAATCTCTTTGCCTGAAGCAACTAAGCAAGTTCTTGGCGCTTTAACCGCGGGATTATTCACGCCAAATGGTGTTGGCGAATATGCTGGAAAAGCACTGTTTTTCAAAAAATTCGAAACCAAAAAAGTTATCTTTTTAAACTTGATTTGCAATGGAATCCAAATGATTTTGTCGGTGGTTTTCGGAATATTTGGCTTGATATATTTCAATGCCAATTACAATATTATCACTTCAAAAACAGTTCTCGTCTTATTTGGAATTTGCTTTTTGCTTTTTGGAATTTTATTTTTTTCGAAGAAAATAAATATCAAAGGCTATTCCATCGAGAGACTGATTCACAAGATTAACGAAATTCCAAAATCGATTCACCAGAAAAATATGTTTTTGGCTATTTGCCGGTATTTGGTTTTTTCGCATCAATATTATTTTTTGTTTTTGGCATTTGATGTAGACTTACCTTATTTCACATTAATGGCAACCATTGCGAGTGTTTACTTTTTGGCTTCCTCCTTGCCTACTTTTCAGTTTTTGGACTTTGCTGTAAAAGGAAGTGTTGCTGTTTATTTCTTTGGAATTCTGGGCGTCAACGAATGGATCGTGGTTTTTATAAGTACACTAATGTGGTTTTTGAACGTGGTTTTGCCTGTTATTATTGGTAGTTATTATGTGATGAATTTCAAAACTAAAATAGCGCAATGATATTTGTTTTATACATAATTACAATTTTCTATTGTCTATCAATAATAGCTCTAATTTATGGTTTTACCAAAGTCAATTCATTTGAATATCTTGGCTTGAAGCCAAAAACAAAATTCTCGATTGTCGTCCCTTTTCGGAATGAAGCTGAAAATTTGCCAAATCTGTTAAACAGTTTTTCTAAATTGAATTATCCGATGGAATTGTTTGAAGTTATTCTGGTTGATGATGCCTCAGATTGCAGATTACAGAATGCAGATTGCCGGTTTCAGGTTTTGGTCATAAAAAACATTCGTGTTTCGAATTCCCCAAAAAAAGATGCGATTACAACAGCGATACGAGTTGTTAAAAACGATTGGATTATAACGACTGATGCGGATTGTGTGGTCAATGAAAACTGGCTATTGACATTAGATAATTATGTGCAAAAAAACCAAGTTTCGATGATTGCTGGTGCGGTTACTTATGATTGCAAAAAAGAATTTTTGCATCATTTCCAGCAATTGGATTTAGCTAGTTTGCAAGGCGCAACGATAGGAAGTTTTGGATTGGGAAAAGGGTTTATGTGCAATGGAGCTAACTTCGCTTACACCAAATCATTTTTTAAAGAACTCAATGGTTTCGAAGGAAATGACAGAATTGCCAGTGGTGATGATGTTTTTTTGTTGCAAAAAGCGATGGCTCGGTTCCCTGAAAAAGTTCATTATTTGCAATCTAAAAATAACGTTGTCATCACGAAACCTTTAGATGATTGGAAGTCTTTATTTTACCAAAGAGTGCGTTGGGCTTCGAAAACAGGTTCGTATCAAAGCAAGTTTGGGATTGGTTTGGGGTTGATCGTTTTTGGAGGGAATGTTGCTTTGTTGCTTGTTGTTTATTGTTTATTGTTTGAGAAAGGAAACTTTTTTTTAATGTGTTTTTTACTGTTGGCTAAATTTTCAGTTGACTTTGTTTTAATTCATAAAACGAATGGTTTCTTAAAAAACAAAACGCATTTCTATTTAATAAGTAGTTTGATCTATCCTTTTTTTAGTGTGAGTGTGGCTTTGTATTCCTTGTTTGGAAAATACGAATGGAAAGGAAGAAGATTTTAGAATCCCTAAAGCCCTAACCCAGATGGAAACGACATCCTTTTATGGTGGGGTTCGCGACAAAAGATATAGTGTACAGCTGGAAAAAGCTCCCTCCTTCGACTGCGCTCAGGATGACAAGTTCACTACTCAACCTTTAAAATAACCGGAAGGATAAATTGTGTTTTTACAGGAATTCCACGTTTTATGGCTGGGTTTACTTTTGGAAAATTGACCAAACGAGCTTTGAGAATACTATCAATTTTTATTTTGTCGTAAGCGACCGAATCCTTTGGAAATTGGGGTTCAAATTGCATCGTGGCGTTCGGGTAAATGGTCACTTTCACTTCGATTGTGTCCAATTCAGGATAAAGAATCGACAAGGTGTCGACGCTCAATTTTTCTTGAATTAGTTGGGTCATAATCTCAAAAAAACATTGTTGTCGCAGGGTTTTATTCTCAATTTTATCACAATCTACAACCGACGGAAACTCGTCGACTTCTTTCCAATTGATGGCTTTGAGTTCCTTTTGTAGCAAATCCTTTTCTGACGGCACTTGCTTGTCGAAGTACTGACAGGAATTGAAAAGTAATGACAAAAAAAGTAATATTAAAATTATTTTCCTCATATTCGTTAAAGAAACAAACGCTGTTTTAATTTTGTTTAAAAGTACTGCTTTAATTTTCAAAAATACTAAAAATTTATTTTATGGATTTATTACTTCTAATTATTGGTTTTGGGTTTATGATTATCGGCATTTTTGGAAGTTTTATGCCCGTTTTACCGGGTCCAAGTATAAGTTGGTTTGGATTAGTATTGCTTTATTTTACAAATACTGTAGCTGTAAATTATTGGTTTCTTGGAATTACGCTTTTGATTACTATAGTGATTTCGGTCTTAGATTATGTCATTCCTGCCAAGGGAACCAAGAAATTTGGAGGAAGTTCTTATGGTATTTGGGGGACCAATATCGGTTTGATTGTGGGGATTTTTGCTCCTATTCCTTTCGGTTTTATTATTGGTCCTTTTGTGGGCGCATTTATCGGTGAACTCATTTATGATTACAAAGATCACGGTCGAGCTTTTAAGGCTGCCACGGGCTCGTTTATAGGCTTTCTGGCTTCAAGTTTTATGAAGTTTGTGATTTGTATGATGTATTTTGGATTGTTCCTTTGGATTGTTTGGGAGAATAAATCAGGGCTGTTTTAAAAATTAGAACCGAGCTAAAAATCAAAAAAGCTATCCACAAAAGTGGTCTCGTCCCAAAAGACGAGATCATTGGTCTAATTACTAAACCTTTCGCCTATTTATCAGAGTTATAATTTGAAATGATTTTCTCTATTGATGCTTTATTCAATTTTTTTAATCTCTTTTCTTCAATTAATGCTTCCCGTTTTATTTCAAATTTATCACAATAAACCAATTCCCAGTCATCAGTTTTTGAAGTATAAGTACTTTTCCCTGCATGATGATACTCTAATCTTTTAGAAATATCAGTAGTAAATCCTTTATAATATAGGTTGAAAGATTTCGAATATAAAATATAAACGTAAAACATAAGAAATAATTAAATCAAAAAAGCTATCCACAAAAGTGGAAAGCTTTTCATTGGTCTAACTACTAAACCCTGCTACGAGTTACAAAGTCGTAGCGAAACAACACAACTTTCTTAAATGCTTTTTTGGGGCAAAAAAGCGATTCATCTCTGAATCGCTTCTCCCAATTTTAGCGGTCTGGACGGGACTCGAACCCGCGACCCCATGCGTGACAGGCATGTATTCTAACCAACTGAACTACCAAACCTCTGCTTTATTGCGGTTGCAAATATACTATAGATTTTTGTTTCTACAAGTGTTTATTCGAAAAACATTTGATATTTTTTTTACTCATTATCCAAAGTTTTGTTTTTCAACTAAATATGTAGTCAATATTTTTTCAAAATTGTCGGCAACACCAACAGGAATGTACTTAATTTTGTTCTGAGAGCAAGTTAAAGCTAGCTTTTTGAAGTAACTATTGACCCCTTTTTCGTATTCATACTTCACATTATCGGCAAAAAGATTAACCTCATCTCCAGTTTCTATGTCAATAAATTTTCTTGGAGCGTTGTCAAAGTCGAAATTCAGCTCCGTTTTGTTGTCAATAACGTGAAATAAAACCACTTTATGCTTGTTGTGTTTCAAATGTTGCAAGGCAGTAAACAAGGCTTCTTCATTTCCAGATTGAAACATATCTGTAAAAAGTATAATCATCGAACGGCGATGTATTTTCTCTGCGATTTGGTGCAAAAATTTTATAGTGTCAGTCGTTTTTTGAACTTTAGGTTTTTCCAAAAGATTCTCAAGAGCGTTCAAAATCATTCGGTGGTGACGATCACTTCCTTTTTCGGGAGAATAATACTCATACGTGTCTGAAAACACGCTTAAACCTACTGCATCGCGCTGTTTCTTTAGAATATTCATCAACACTGCCGAAGCCAAAACCGAAAACCCAATCTTGTTTTGATAAAATTTCTCTTTGTCATCCAGTTTTGGATAATGCATCGATGACGAATTATCGATGATGATGTGGCAACGCAAATTGGTATCTTCTTCGAATTTTTTGGTGTACAATCTATCGGTTTTGGCAAATAATTTCCAATCGATATGTTTAGTGCTTTCGCCCACATTATAGACTTTATGTTCGGCAAATTCGGCCGAAAAACCATGAAAAGGGCTTTTGTGCATACCTGAGATAAAACCTTCCACAATTTGGTTGGCCAACATTTCAAGATGTTGGAAACTAGAAATTTTTGCTATTTGTGATTCGATCTTCATTTCTCAAATGTATTAAAAGATTGAACGATTTAAAAATTAATAGATTTTAAATAAAAAAGGCTTGACTTTCGCCAAACCTTTCTTTATGAGAATAATTTTTAGTTTACAACAAAGCATCTAAACTATCAGCGTAAGTTTGTTTTGGAGCAACTCCTACTTGCTTTCCTACCACTTCTCCGTTATGAAAAACTAATACAGTAGGTATATTACGAACACCGTATTTAGCTGCAAACTCTTGATTTGCATCAACATCTACTTTTCCTACAACTACTTTTCCTTCATACTCTTCGCCTAATTGATCAATTATTGGTCCAACCATTCTACATGGTCCACACCAAGCTGCCCAAAAATCGACCATTACTGGTTTTGTTGATTTTAAAACTACTTCTTCAAAAGTAGCGTCTGTTATTGCTAATGCCATATTTATATTTTTTAATTATTTGTTTTTGTAGTGCAAAGATATAGAAACATTTGAGTTAGGAAGTGTAACTTGTATTACATTTAACTATTTTTAAATTGGTATAATTTATTTTAGATCTATAAGGGATGGTTTCATTATGAAAAAATATTTAATTTTTCTATGTGGTTATTAACTTTCGAAATAATTATTTGAAATAAGAAGCTTAAAAAGCTGATTATTTATCAATTAAAAAAGGGAGGTTTGAATGAACAAACCTCCCTTTTTTGGAATTACAATAATGAAAAAATAAATAACTTTTTAAATAACATGTAGATTTTTCTTAGATTGCGTTTTTTCGAATTATCGAAGAATTTAATATACTTTCAAGTAAGATAATTACAAGTTGAATCTGCAGTTTATTTACTGATCATAGGTACAGAATTTAAAACATTTTGCACTTTTAAATCAAAATCTTTTTTCGAAACCCCACTTCCACCACACATATCATTTGCTAATGCTGTTGCTGCAGCCGTGCAATTACTATTAGATGCACAAGTGTACTTTTTACCATTGTAAGTGTACCAAATTGAAGTGCCATTGGAACAGGCTTGAAATGATCCACCACATCCACTACTTGATGTGTTGCAAATTGTACCCACTTCAGAATCAGTAATGACTTCTTCTTCACAAGAATAAAAAAGTGTCGCTAAGCCAATTATAGCCAAAGATGCAATTAAAAAATTTATTTTTTTCATAGTTTTAAAATTTAAATTGTTTTTTGTTAATTTTAACTTTGTAAAATACACTCTAAATTTTCACATCTACAATACCTACAAATAGGCATATTTCAAATCATAAAATAAAATATTTAACCTAATTATCGAGCTTGAGTTTTTTTCATGATGGAGACTATTGTAGAAGTTTAAATACCTAGATATCAAATTCGGCAAAGGGTCTCATAACAAAATTTGTTTTAAATTCAAATTTTAGAAATTAAAACAAAAAAAAAAACGCCTGATTAAATCAAGCGTTTTTAAAAGTCAAATATGAATTATAATTATCCTAATGCGGCTCTTTTGAAACCTGTTACTATAAGATTTTTATCTAAAGATTTTGCATAATCAGCTACGCTCATTTTGTTATCTTTAATGTAATCTTGGTTTACTAAGGTATTGTCTTTAAAGAAACGAGCTAATTTTCCTTTAGCAATATTGTCTAACATAGCTTCTGGTTTTCCTTCTTGACGTAAAATATCTTTTGCAATTTCGATTTCTTTTGCAATAGTATCTGAATCTACACCAGCTTCGTTTAAAGCTATTGGAGACATAGCTGCTGCTTGCATCGCAATATTCCTTGCTACTTCGTCAGCGCCAGCAATATTTGAAGAAAGAGCTACTAACGTAGCAATTTTGTTTCCAGAGTGTATGTAAGATCCTATCAAAGCACCTTCCAATTTTTCGAAAGTTCTGATTTCTAATTTTTCTCCAATAACTCCGGTTTGTTCAATTAATTTTTCGGCAACCGAGATTCCATTGAAATCAGCCGCTAAAAATTCTTCTTTTGTATTAAATGTCAATGCTAAATTAGCCATATCAGTAGCCATTTTCACAAAGTTTTCATTCATTCCTACGAAGTCGGTCTCGCAGTTTAAAGTGATAACAACACCAGCGGTTTTGTCTTGGTTAACAACGGCTATTGCAGCTCCTTCTGTAGACTCTCGGTCTGAACGGTTTGCAGCTACTTTTTGGCCTTTTTTACGAAGGTTTTCGATTGCTAAATCAAAATCTCCTTCAGATTCTACAAGTGCTTTTTTGCAGTCCATCATTCCTGCACCTGTAATTGTTCTTAATTTATTTACGTCTGCAGCAGTAATTGTTGCCATAATATAATGAGTTTAATGTTATAAAAGTAAAAATTCCAATTTTCAAATCCCCAATTCCAATTTTATCAAATTACTAACTTAACGTTATTAATCTTTTTGGAATTTGGAATTAAAAAATTGGAATTTAAATTTGATTTATTCTTCGGTTGCTGGAGCTTCAACTTCTGCAGTTGGCTCAGCTACTTCGGCTACAGGAGCAACAACTTCGGCTACAGGAGCAACAACTTCTTCAGCAACAACTTCTTCAGTGTTTGCTTCAGGTTGGATGTCTGCTTCAGTACCTCTGTTTGAAAGACCTTCAACAATCGCAGCTGTAACAATAGATAAAATTTTATCGATTGATTTAGAAGCATCATCATTTGCAGGAATTACATATTCTACCTCTCTTGGATCAGAATTGGTATCTACCATTGCAAAAACTGGAATGTTTAATTTTTGAGCTTCTTTTATTGCGATGTGTTCAGCTTTGATATCTACAACGAACAATGCAGCAGGAAGTCGAGACATATCTGCGATTGAACCTAAGTTTTTCTCTAATTTAGCACGAAGACGATCTACTTGTAAACGCTCTTTTTTAGAAAGGGTCATGAATGTTCCGTCTTTCTTCATTTTATCGATAGTAGCCATTTTTTTAACAGCTTTACGGATAGTTACGAAGTTAGTCAACATTCCACCAGGCCATCTTTCAGTGATGTACGGCATGTTACAAGCTGCTGCTTTTTCGGCAACGATGTCTTTTGCTTGTTTTTTGGTAGCTACGAATAGTATTTTTCTACCTGATGCTGCAATTTTTTTCAAAGCTTCGTTAGCTTCTTCAATTTTTGCTGCAGTTTTATATAGATTGATAATGTGAATTCCATTACGTTCCATATAAATGTATGGAGCCATATTTGGATCCCATTTTCTAGTCATGTGTCCGAAATGAACACCTGCTTCTAGTAATTCTTTTACTTCTACTTTGTTTGACATTTTTTGTTTAGTTTACGTTCTGTTGATTAGCAATGTATTTTCAGATTTCAGATTTCAGATTTCAGATTTCAGATTTTCCAACCTTTAATCAATAACCACAAATCGTTTAACCATTAATCCATTTAGATGCTAAACTAATTTCAAGCCTCAGCTTGACAACAACAACATTGTTTTTAAATTAATCATCAATAAGTCTTGCACGAATCGTACAAGACAGGCAATATTAACGTTTAGAGAATTGGAATCTCTTACGAGCTTTCTTCTGACCGAATTTTTTACGTTCAACCATTCTTGGATCTCTTGTTAATAAACCTTCTGGTTTTAAGATAGCTCTGTTTCCTTCGCCAACTTCACACATTACTCTAGCCAAAGCCATTCTTACAGCTTCTGCTTGACCAGTTGAACCACCTCCGTAAACGTTTACTTTTACATCATAGTTTGTTACATTTTCTGTCATAGACATTGGTTGTAAAACTTTGTATTGTAAAGTTGCAGTTGGGAAATAAGTTGCGAATGGTTTTTTGTTTACAGTGATAACTCCTGTTCCTTCTGAAACATATACACGTGCAACAGCGGTTTTTCTTCTACCGATTTTGTGAATTACTCCCATTACTTAAGATCGTTTAGGTTAACAGTTCTAGGTTTTTGAGCGCCTTGTTTGTGCTCTGATCCTACAACAACATTTAAATTTCTGAAAAGTTCTGCTCCTAATTTGTTTTTAGGTAACATTCCTTTTACTGCTTTTTCTACTAATAATGCAGGGTTTTTTGCCTGTAATACTTTTGCAGTTAAAGTTCTTTGTCCTCCAGGATAACCAGTGTGACGAACGTATGTTTTTTCGTCCATTTTGTTACCTGTAAGGTTGATTTTTTCTGAGTTGATAACAATTACGTTATCTCCACAGTCCACGTGTGGGGTATAACTTGGTTTATACTTACCTCTAAGGATCATAGCGACCTTTGATGCAAGACGACCTAAGTTATGACCGTCAGCGTCTACCACAATCCATTCTTTGGATACGGTTGCTTTGCTTGTCGATACTGTTTTGTAGCTTAATGCGTTCACAATAATTTATTTTAATTAAACATTCCATTCCCAATAAAGGGAGTGCAAAAGTACAATTATTTTTTTGAAAAGCAAATAGTCTTTAATTTTTATTTTATTCTGATTATCAGTCTGTAAAGTATATGTTTTTCTAG
Organism: Flavobacterium franklandianum; assembly: GCF_007097365.1. GTDB lineage: Bacteria > Bacteroidota > Bacteroidia > Flavobacteriales > Flavobacteriaceae > Flavobacterium > Flavobacterium franklandianum. The sequence goes on along the minus strand of NZ_VJZR01000001.1, from coordinate 446,235 downwards.
TCATTTTCTTTTTGACTCCTTTCTTTAAATATGAGACATTTTCTTTCGACTCGGTTTTATAAAAATTGTAGCTTAATTTTTTTTTATTTGTTTGATATTCTTGTTGATTTATTCTGTTTTGATTTGAAATTTTCTTAATTCTATTTTTAAAACTTCTACCTTAATATATACACAAATACAGTTATAAACCAAGAATACATTCAACTGTTCCGTTTTCTAAATCAAACTTTCCTTTGGAAACTAGCAATCGATTTCAAAAAAAACTTCCTAAATCTATGAGCTTTTGCTTAATTCCTGCAAAAAAATTATTTTCACTGCTGATAAATGGTGATTTGAAGGGTAAATATTGCGTAATTGCTTTTAATCATATCATAAACAGCCGAATTTTAAAAAAATAATCTAGTTTGCTGTTATTTTAATATTGACTTAAAGAGCTATTCAGCAGTTTTTTATTACTTTAGCATTTTAAAAATAATTCTTCGTATGAAAGCTAAAGCGACTCTAAAACAAATTGCCAAAGAACTCAATGTTTCTGTTTCTACTGTTTCAAAAGCACTTAATGATAGTCCTGAAATTAGTGAACAAACAAAAACCAGAATTAAGGAATATGCAAAACTCAAAAATTACAAACCAAATGTAATTGGTCTAAACCTCAAAAACAGAAAAACCAAAACTATTGGATTAATTATCCCAAACATACTTAATTCTTTTTTCGCCAAAGTATTTACCGGAATCGAAAAAGTAGCCGAAGAAAAAGGATATAATGTAATAACATGTATTTCAAACGAGTCCTTGAAAAAAGAAATTAGTACTTTAGATATGTTGAGCAATGGAACTATCGACGGCTTTATTTTATCGGTTTCTGAAGAAGCACAAAAACTTCATGAGTTTAATCATTTTAAAGAAATTATAAACGAAGGAACTCCAATAGTCATGTTTGACAGAATTGTCGATGAAGTCGAATGCGACAAAGTGGTTGTTGACGATTTTGACTCAGCTTTTAACGCAACTCAACATCTTATAAATATTGGCTGTAAAAAAATTGCTTTGTTTTCTTCTATAGGCAATTTAAGTGTAGGAAAACTTAGGGCCGAAGGATACCTCAAAGCCTTGCAAAATAATAACATTGCCATCAACACAGATTTAATTTTAAGAACCGATTCAGAGGATGCTTTAAAAGCTAAAGCAGAAATTTTATTTGACAATCATACCATCGATGGAATATTTGCATTAGAAGAAGATGATTCCGTACTGGCTTTACGAATTAGCCTCAAAAGAGGCTATATAATTCCCGAAAATCTTTCTATCATAGGTTTTGCCGATGGAATCCTAGCTTCAAGAAGATTATCCCCAAGCTTAACTACTGTTAGCCAACACGGCCCTGAGATAGGTGCGGCAGCAGCAGAATTACTTATCGAAAGATTAGAAAGTAAAGAAAATGAATATCCCTATAAAACTACGGTAATTAAAACCGAATTGAGACTAAGAGAATCAACAAAAACTCTGTAAAATCGAGAAAAAAATCTATTATTTAGCGTTTTATTGTTCAAAAATTTCAAATAAATTCTTCCAATTAACAGGAGTTTCGATCAGCGGCAATCCTTTGTAATTTTCTATTTCCTTTAGATCTTCAATTCGAAAATCGTCTTGTTTTGCATAAGGAACAAGCCCTTCCTCTTTTAATTTTTTGGCCAAATATTCTTGTTCATACTGACCAGGAGTTGGTATAAAAAAAACCTTTTTCTCCAGTTTTACTAAATCCATAATGGTGGTATAGCCCGAGCGACATAAAACCGTTTCACTTTCGTTAAAAGTTTGTTCGAGTTGACGGCTATTCATAAAATTATAATAAGTAACATTTTCTACTTGTTCCTTTTTTTGGTCTTTTTCGATAATGCCTTTTACAAAAACTACATCCCCTTTATAACCAAGAATTTCAACTTTTAATTTATCTTCCAACAATCCGCGTTGAGGCTCAGGACCCGAAAGTATAATCATTAAATCATATAATTTTGGAGTTTCTTTTTTATGCATTCGGCTCAATGGACCAATGTATTTCAGATTGAAATCAGGATTTTCAATATGACCCAATTTACCGGTTAAATTTGAAATTCCTTCTAGATCAGGAACCCAACATTCATTATGCTTTTTTATAATTTGTTGATGCAATATACTGGTGAACCAAGTCGTAGTTCCAGTCATTACATTCAATTGATGTGTCAAATAAACCGACGGTATCTTTTTGCTAAAAACACCCAACCTATTGTCCGAAATAATGCCATCTATATCATATTTTTTGATCCATTTTCTAACTTTTTTTTCCTCTTTCCAAATGGCTTTAATCATTTCAGGAAAGTTTTTCAATAATTTCCATTTAAAGTTTTTACCGTTCTTTGCATATTCAATTTTGTATGAAGGCAATTTAAGTGTCTGAACATAGGGAAACTCCTTTTGCAACAACTCAAGTGCAATCCCATCCGAAGCGATAATCGGAATATAATTATTTTCCTGTAATGCTTTAATGATTGGAATACAACGTGTTGCGTGACCCAAACCCCAGTTTAGCGGAGCAATCAAAATAGTTTTGTTGGCGGTATTGAAACTCATTTATTTATATCAAATTAAGAGCGAAAGGTATGAAATCGAAAGTGATTTCTATTTTGAAAGTATTACTATACTGTTAAGTTAAGGTATAAAAAAACTGTCCAAAAAATAATTTCTGGACAGTTTTTTTTTGGAGAATATTAGTCTTGAATATAGGTTTTATTTCCGTTTTTGTTGATGTAATATTTCCCGCCTCTTGGGCCAGTATATACTTTTTTTCCATTGTATTCACCAGTAACTTTGTCTGGAGTTTTTGGCGCTTTTTCGTTAGATTCTTTCAATGCAGGCTCTTTCTTTTTAGAAGTGCCTTTCGTGTTACTTTTCGTCTTTTATTTTAGCGTCAACTTTGTTTGCATCTGATTTATTTTGGTTGTTTCTTATTTAACTGGTTCGCTTTTCGTTTATGTTTCTTGAGCATAAAGAGACCCTGAAAAAATAAAAAGGAAACATAACAGAATTAATTTTTCATAAAGATTTGATTTTAGATTAAATAATAAAGTTAATAAGATAATTATTACAATTAAAAATGTTATTTTAAAAATAGGCTCTCAATTGAACACTACCTGTATTAATTGCTTGGCTAGTTTCACTTTTTCTGCCTTGATAATTGAAGTTGATGTCCAGAAAATTGGTCAAGTTTTTCTGCACAAGCAATCGCCAAGTCATGTTTTGTCCTGTTTGCAATCCTTCGAGCATCTGGAATCCTACAGACGAAAATTCATCCCCAACAAATTTATTTTGGTAAAAAGAAACTTCTCCGTTCATCGTAAATTTTTTCTCACCTGCATAGGTAAAAGAAGTTCCAAAACGGCTTTGCAATAAAGTTTCAAAACTAGCGATTCGATTTTCCTTGTTTTGAAATTCGTAAAATAAATCCCAACTCGTGCTTTTAGAAAACAAATAACTAATTTTTGGAGCCAACTGATAGCCCTTTATTTCATAGTTCTTCTCCGGATAATTCTCGGAGGTTAATGATGTTTGAATGGTTTTGGCAAACATTCCGAACAACCAACTTTTTCGATACAAATGATTGTATTGTATTTGATTGGAGCTGTTTTTGGCGTTTTGAGAACCTATGGAAAGTAAATTCTTATTTTCGTTTTGAACATAAGTATAAGTTACAGAATGATATTGTTTTCCTCTATTATAAAACAAACTGTTTCTGAAGCTAGAATTCAATCCCAGTACATTTTCATCAGATTTACTAAAAGGATTTAAGTCGAAATTATCACCTTTGTTTTCTATTTTCCGATCAATGAGATAGGACGTTTGATTGTAAAAATAAGACACTATTTTTTTGAATCCCGTCTCGTTTTGCCATTGATTGGGATTTAAAATAAATGATTGCGAAAATTTATTTTGATGCGTTTTGACGTAAACTCGGTTGGGCAAATACACCCTGATATATTTTGCTTGATCCACAAAAGGTGCAACTTCAAACTCTTCTAACTCTTGAATTCCGTTCCCGTTATAGTCGTTCCAAGTATAAACACCTTGCCCAACGGGAACTTCAAGATAGGTAAATTCCTGTTGCGGAATGGAACCCGAATTGGTTTCAAAAACAGTCGTCGATTGAATCAATTGGTTGAAAAAACGGTCGTTGTAAATCATTCTGGAATTCAACGAAGGCTCTTTTTTCTTGGCGCTATCTACAAAATCTAAAACTCTGTAATTCACAAAAAGTGACAAATCGCTTTTGTTGGTTTGAATCAATTTTGACCGTAAAGCGAAGGTTTGTGAATTGTTTACGCGTTGAATGATTCCGTTTTGCAAGCTGTCATTCGCTCTTTTAAAATAACCAAATTCCACAAAAACTTTGGTACTGTCGCCACGTCCAGCAAAAAACCCATACTCCGTGAATCTTTGGCTCAGTACCGAAAATTCATTGGTAGTTTTATTTATTTCTTGATTGTCTTCCAATCTTAAACGAGTGCCAATCCAATTTTTTTTGAAATGATATTTGGTTTGGGTTTGATTTCGCAAGAATTTCGATGTAGATGTGCTGGCATCACTGTTCAGAATACTTCCCAAGCTTTGAATTTTCCAATTATTCAAATTAAAGGATGCATTCAAAATATGACGATTACCTGAGAAATTGTCTGAGAAATCTAGTTTTTCGAATTGATAAACCATACTGCCTTTTTCAGGCAAAGTCATTTGCAATCCCGAAACCAAATAACTTTGATTGCCAATGGCGGTGGTTCCCAAATTCCAATCTCGGCCAAACTCTATACTATAAAGTCGTTCCACCGAACTGAAATCTTTGGCAATAAATTGATAATTGGCAAAAGCAACACCATTCCATTTTCTCGAAAAAAACTGTTGTCTAGCATTGATTTTTGTCGCCAAACCTTCATTATTCGAATCGCCTTGAGATGAAAACAGGTTTTTATCATTATTGCTTATGCCAATTTCAAAATCAATGGCTGTTTTTTCGCTGGGATTGTATTTGCCTAAAAATGTCGCCACTTGGCTTTTTATGGGAGCAATCAATTGGATTACAGGTTCATAATTTCCTTGTGCAACACCATTTAGTGCTTCAATATATTCATAAATTCTGCCAATGGCTGCACTGTTTTTCAAAATGTAATTTCCTTTATTGGCAGCCACTTGACTAAAACGAACATTGTACAAAACATCGTCTGAATTATTCGAATATTCGAAAACTTCAACAGCGTTTACCACAACTTTTTTATACAATATTTTGTTTTCGGAATAGGAATCCAGATAGGCCGATGGTGCGACCATCAAGTCTTTATTATCTCCTGCTTCGACCAAAATTTGTGCTTGTTCAGCCAAAAGACTTTGTTGCAAAGGCTGATTTTTCAAATCGTTTTCAGAATATAAATAACTGCCAAAACTCCATTTTTTACTTTCGTGACTTCCTCCAGCATAAGTAACCAATCGAGTGTAATTTTGATTGGAAAATTGGTATTCTACGGCGATTCGCATTTCGGAAGTAATGGTAAAAAGTGGGGTAAACAGGATTTCTCCAGCGTTATAATCGATGGTGTAATCATTGTTTTCTCCCCGTTTCAAGAGTATTCCATTCACGTAAACCCGCTCAGAACCCGAAATGACCAACACATACAATTCGCCACTTTGACCTATTAATTTGTACGGACCTTGGTTTCCTTCCTGACCCACAAAATCACTCTTGGCATATTGCCCTCTAACTAATGCCGCTGAGGCAAAAACATTCGTCTTGTTGTCTTCATTTCCAAAGTCAAAACTAGCTGCAATTCCTTGCGCTTTTTTATTGAAATTCAGGAATTGGGTTTTATGGTTTTCTAGAAAGACATCGCCAGCTCTAATATTCCACTTCTCACTGAATAGCTCCATAAAAACGTTATCGAATTGATCAAGTTTTTGCGAATAACCACCGTCTTGTAACGGAATGTTATTGTCCTGTAAGGAAGCACGCAAGCTCACTTTGTCGGAAAGTTTTCCCGTGATTTGCAAATCGAGATTGGAGGTCAAAACCGAATTTTGATTGTTCCCAATAGTCACGCCACGAGTGATGCTGCCCGAAGTGTTGAGTCCTTCAAATGGAATGTTTATTTTCTGGAGACTTTCTCCTTCCACTTTATATAAACTTCCTGCAGATGCTCCGTTGCTGACCATTTTGCTGTCGTCATAAATGCGATATTCTTTGGTTAAACTCTCAGGTAGTCTTAGGTAATGAACCGTTAGTGAATCGGAATTTATTATGAAGTTTTCGCTTAAAATCAATGTTCCTTTTCCAAAATTTATTTTGTAAAAAGTTGAGTCAATGGGTTGGTCTTTGGCGTCAAGCAATTTAAAATTACTCGAATTAATGCTTGAGTTTTCGAGATGAATCGTATCACGAGTAAAGGGAATTTTTTTTGTTTTGTACAACGAATTTCCTTCCTGAGCTTGGAGTCCAGAAAAGCATAGTATCGCCAAGAAAATCAAGATTTTTTTCAACATAAATACTTTAACTCGAAAGTATCAAAAGTAGTATTTATAATTGGGAAATTGTCAGGAGGAATTTTGGGTTTAAAAACTAGTAATTATGCCTATTTGTCATTTCGACGAAGGAGAAATTACACAACAAGAGCAACTAATGTGATCTCTCCCGCTGGTCGGAATGACAAATAAAAAAAACGCAAATCCACAAAGTTTATAATCTGCGATTCGAGACCGAAGTTCGAATAGAGGAAGTAACTTGCGGTAAATTTATTTTCGGTTTCTACTCACTCTCCTTCGGAAAGGGTCGGGGTGAGGATTAATTTTCCTTCGTAACAATCTGCATCGTTTCTCGGCTCACTTGTTTTAAAAGAACTGTTTTATTTTGTTCGACAGTTTGTGCGGCCTTATCATTAAAATGTCTGATGGTGTAAAGCGTCACATTTTCATCAAAATCGACTTTGAATTTTTTAGAAAGTATTGGGTTCAAATCTTTAAAATTTTCAAATTTATCCTCAACGCATACCGAAAAACTAATAGCTGAATTCTGAATTAGATTTACTTTCAGTTTAAATTGGTGAAACAAAGCAAAGATCTCGCTGATGTTTTCTTCCATAATAAAGGAGAAATCTATAGAGGAAAGTGAAATCAAAAGCTGATCTCTTTTGACGATAAAACTAGGAATTTGCCATTCTGAATCAGAGCCTTTGGATACGCAAGTCCCAGCCAACATTGGATTTATAAATGATTTTACATACAAAGGAATTTCCTTTTTCTGTAATGGCTGCAAGGTTTTTGGGTGAATAACTGTCGCGCCATAAAAAGCCATTTCTATTGCTTCGCGATAGGAAATATGACTGAGTAAACTCGCATTTTCAAAATATCTTGGATCGGCATTCATCACTCCAGGAACATCTTTCCAGATAGTTACGCTTTCAGCATTGAGGCAATATGCAAAAATTCCTGCGGTGTAATCGGAGCCTTCACGACCTAAAGTGGTGGTGAAATTGTTTTCGTCAGAACCCAAAAATCCTTGGGTAATGTTCAGCATTTTTTTCTTGACGTTTTTAGAAATAGTAGCCTGAGTTAATTCCCAATCTACTTCGGCATCTCTATAATTCGAATTGGTTTTTATGAAGTTACGCACATCGAGCCATTGGGTTTTAATGCCCATAAAACTCATAAAATGGCTCAAAATTGTAGTCGAAATCAATTCTCCATAACTCACAATTTGGTCATAGACAAAGTTGTAATTTGGTGATTTGTTGTGTGCTAAAAAATATTCTAATTCTGAAAACAGCGTGTTTACAGCAGCAAAAACCTCGTTTTTTTCGTCATCGAATAAATCCAACAAAATTTGATTGTGGTATTTTTTTACTTCTTGCACCGATGAATTCAATTCTTCCGATTTTTCGAAATAGTTTTTTATTACTTCTTCGAGAGCATTTGTCGTTTTCCCCATGGCGGAAACCACCAACAATACATCTTCATAACCCACTTTTTGTAAAACGTCATATACGTTTTTTATTCCTTCGGCATCTTTTACAGATGCGCCACCAAATTTGAATACTCTCATATTAAATTAAGATTTCAGATTTCAGATTTCAGATTTTTAGCATGAAATTTGAAAGCGATTTATTTTTATGTTTATTTTTTTTCTAATTATTCTTTGGGTGTGACCACTTATGTTTTCCTGTTTCGGCTCCCTCTCCTTTGAAGAGAATTGGGGTGAGGATTTTTATTTTAACTTATTATCAACGAAACAGTTGATTGCATCTTCACTCATTTGGACAACTTTCCAATCGTCGAGTATTTTTGCTCCTGAATTTTTGTAGAAATCTATTGCTGGAGTATTCCAGTCTAAAACATTCCATTCAATTCTTCGAACCTTATCTTTTTTTCCTTGCTTAATAACTTCAGAATACAAGCCAAAACCTACTCCTGACCCACGCATACTTTCTTTTACCACCAAATCTTCTAAATGAATAGTTTTTCCTTTCCAAGTAGAATAGCGGTAATAATATAACGCGATTCCAACGATTTCCGATTCTACCTCGGCCACAAAAACATGAAATAAAGGTGTTGAGGAAAAACCATCCCGAATTAAATCCTCAACAGTAATAACAACAGCGTTTGGTTCATTTTCAAAAACGGCCAGTTCCTTAATAAGGCTTAAAACAGCCTCCATATCTTCGGGATTTCCTTTTCTGATATTCATAGTTTTTAATGTGAAAAATGGCTAAATAAACAAAATACAAATAAATTACATGGCAAATATACAATTCTGATAAACGAATGATATAAAATATTTTCAATTTCACAAAAAATCCGATATTTGTGACTTCAAACCAACTACAACGATTTCGCTATGGAAGAACGCAACAAGACATTAGGAGAATTTATTATCGAAAATCAAGCTGCCTTTCAATATTCGTCAGGCGAATTATCAAGAATCATTAATTCTATAAGATTAGCCGCCAAAGTGGTCAATTATAAAGTGAATAAAGCGGGATTGGTCGATATCATTGGTGCGGCTGGCGCACAAAATATTCAAGGAGAAGATCAGCAAAAATTAGATGTTTATGCTAATGAAATCTTTATTCAAACCCTTATAAATCGCGAGATTGTTTGCGGAATTGCATCCGAAGAAAACGACGAATATATTACCGTGGAAGGGAATGATAATTGTCACAATAATAAATATGTGGTTTTGATGGATCCACTCGATGGGTCATCGAATATTGATGTAAATGTTTCTGTTGGAACTATTTTTTCGGTTTACAGAAGAATTTCTCCCGTAGGAACTCCTGTAACAATTGAAGATTTCTTGCAACCTGGTATCAATCAAGTTGCGGCTGGTTATGTAATTTACAGCACCTCGACAATGCTAGTTTACACCACTGGTCATGGTGTAAATGGATTTACTTTGAACCCAGCTATTGGAACATTTTATCTTTCACATCCAAATATTCAATTTCCAAAAAACGGAATTATTTATTCTGTAAACGAAGGGAATTACGTTCATTTCCCGCAAGGCGTAAAAGATTACATCAAATATTGCCAACTCGAAGAGGACGAAAGACCCTATACATCGAGATACATAGGAAGTTTGGTTTCTGACATTCACAGAAATATGCTAAAAGGCGGAATTTATTTGTATCCAACCAGTTCAAAATCACCCAAAGGGAAGTTGAGATTGCTTTATGAATGCAATCCTATGGCGTTTATTGTAGAACAAGCCGGAGGAAAAGCATCGGATGGATTGAATCGAATAATGGAAATTGAACCCAAAGAATTACACGAAAGGGCGCCTTTCTTTTGTGGTAGTTATAATATGGTCGAAAAGGCCGAAGATTTTATGCGATTGGCCAAATTAAGCAAATACTAATACCCAAAAATAAAGGAAGCTCTCCAATTGAAGAGCTTCCTTTATTTTATAAAATTTTGAAAGTTATTGGTTCAACCACCAAATACTCGCATTCAAAACCGTTGCAAAACTCACCCAAAGCAAGTACGGAATCAATAAATAACCTGCAATTTTATTAATTTTAACAAATTTGGAAAAGGTTTCATAAATCATCAACCATAAGATTACAATTTCTAGACCAGCCAACATTGGGTTTTTTAAACCAAAAAACATGAAGGACCACAAGGCATTCAACCCCAATTGAACGGCGAAAAAAACCAAGGCATTTTGGACCGCTTCTTTTTCTTGTTCCATACGATTCCAAACCAATCCTGCCGCAACTCCCATCATAATGTAAAGCATACTCCAAACGGGGGCAAAAATCCAATTTGGCGGATTAAAACTAGGTTTTACCAATGTGGGATACCAAGTCGTTATTGCCGAACGTGTGATTATACCTGAAAAATAGCCTACCACTAAACACGTAACCACTACAACTAGAATTTTGGAAATCTTGTTCATCGTTTAATTTTTTTCAAATTTAATCAAAACTTTGACCGATTCAACAAATGAAAGAAATCAGTATCTTTGCCCAAATTTTAAATTGATGTTTTCAGCAAACGATTTTATACCATCACCATACTCTCATTCTATAGAAACAGGAAAATTTCAATGGAGTTCGCCAAGCAACATCGCATTGGTTAAATATTGGGGGAAAAAAGACAAACAAATTCCAGCCAATCCTTCGGTGAGTTTCACTTTGAATAATTGCAAAACGATTACCAAATTGGCTTTCGCCAAAAAACAAAACCAAGATACTTTTTCTTTTGATTTACTATTTGAAGGAAAACCGAAAGAAGATTTCAAACCAAAAATCCAACAATTTTTTGAAAGAGTTTTGGTTTATTTGCCTTTTTTAAAGAAATATCAATTTACTATTGATACCCAAAATACTTTTCCACACAGTTCCGGAATTGCTTCGTCAGCTTCAGGAATTGCAGCTTTGGCAATGAATTTAATGAGTTTGGAAAAAGCGTTAAACCCAGAAATGACGGAAGATTATTTTTATCAAAAAGCCTCTTTCTTGGCGCGTTTGGGCTCGGGAAGTGCTTGCCGAAGCGTAAAAGGAAAAGTGGTTGTTTGGGGAGAACATAAAAATATTCAAGGGAGTTCCGATTTATTTGGCGTTCAATTTTCAAACGCCATACACGATAATTTCAAAAATTTTCAAGACACGATTTTATTAGTTGACAAAGGCGAAAAACAAGTTTCGAGTTCCGTGGGTCATAATTTAATGAACGGACATCTTTTTGCCGAAAGGCGATTTGAACAAGCTCACGAAAACTTGGAAAAATTAATCCAAGTTTTCGAAAGCGGAAATTTAGACGAATTCATCACAATTGTCGAAAGCGAAGCTTTGACTTTGCACTCGATGATGATGACCTCGATTCCGTATTTTATTTTAATGAAACCCAACACACTGGAAATAATTAATGCAATTTGGAAGTTTCGAAATGAAACCAAAATCCCGGTTTGTTTCACTCTGGATGCTGGTGCAAACGTACATGTTTTGTATCCAGAAAATACTAAAGAAAGTGTTTTGCAATTTATTAAGGACGAATTAGTTGACTATTGTCAAAATGGTCAGTACATTTGTGACGAAATTGGAATTGGTTCTATCGAAAACTAAAAACGTTTAATTTTTAATTTGATACAATATGAACATTGAATTAGAGAAATCAGAGTTACTAAAATTGTTGTCTGAAACCAACGATGAGTCTATAATTGCCTCTATCAAAAAAATATTCAAAACCAAAAAAAAAGATTTTTGGGATGAATTAACGGAGGAGCAACAAGATATCTTAAACGAATCATTGGAGCAATATGAAAGAGGTGAATATTCATCATTTGATGAGTTTATAAAACCACACCTTTAGCAATGAAAAGAGAAGTCGTAATTACTCCTCGAGCCAAAATTGAAATTCAAAATGTTTTTGATTATTTGGAATCTAAATGGAATGAAAAAACAAAAAAGAAGTTTTCAAATAAAATCAAGTACATTTTAAATTTAATCGGTGAAAATCCAGAATTATTTCCAGTTTCGAATGTAAATAGAAAGATTAGAAAAGCTGTAATCAGCAAACAATCGACTTTATTTTATCATTTTAACAGCAAGCATATTATTGTACTTTCGGTTTTTAATACCAGACAAAACCCAACAAAAATTAACAAAATAAAATAAGTTCAAATTAATATATGAAAGGACCTTTATTTTACTCAAAAATATTACTCTTTGGAGAATACGGAATTATTCGCGACTCGAAAGGCTTGTCTATTCCTTACAATTTTTATAATGGTGCGCTGAAACGAGAAGAAAATCCATCAGCCGAAGCTATAAAATCTAACGGGAATTTAAAGCGTTTTCTTTCATATTTAGAAACTTTGCAAAGCGAACAACCCGAGTTGGTTACTTTTGATTTAGCGACTCTAAAAAACGATGTCGATACTGGAATGTTCTTTGACTCCAGCATTCCGCAAGGTTATGGTGTGGGTAGCAGTGGTGCATTGGTCGCAGCTATTTATGATAAATATGCACAAAATAAAATCACGGTTCTAGAGAATTTGACTCGGGAAAAACTATTACAACTCAAAACTATTTTCTCCCAAATGGAATCCTTTTTCCACGGGAAAAGTTCTGGCTTGGATCCTTTGAACAGCTATTTGAGCATTCCTATTTTAATCAATTCTAAAGACAATATCGAGGCAACAGGAATCCCGACCCAAAGTTTGGAAGGAAACGGAGCCGTATTTTTATTGGATTCAGGAATTGTTGGCGAAACTGCTCCAATGGTTACTATTTTTATGGAAAAATTGAAAGATCAAGGTTTCCGAAAAATGTTGAAATCGCAATTCATAAAACATACCGATGCTTGTGTCGAAAATTTCTTGGGCGGCGATATGAAATCTTTATTTGCTAACACCAAAAAACTTTCGAAAGTCGTTTTGAACAACTTCAAACCTATGATTCCGGAACAATTTCACGGCATATGGCAAGCAGGAATTGACTCGAATGATTACTATCTAAAACTTTGTGGTTCAGGTGGTGGCGGTTACATTCTTGGCTTTACTCAAAACCTAGAAAAAGCAAGAATTTCCTTAAAAGACTATAAATTAGAAGTCGTTTATCAATTCTAAAAAAAAAATGCTCAACAGAAAGAACAAACTTTTAGTGATGAAATTTGTCAGTTTGTTCTCTGTAATTAGAGGGTACAACATTCCGATAATAGTTTTGGCCCAATATCTTTCGGCAATATTTATACTTGCACCCGAAAAAAGAGCCTTGTCCATCCTACTCGATTTCGATTTATTCATCATTGTTTTTGCTTCTTCGCTGACAATTGCATCGGGTTACATCATTAATAATTTTTACGACAGTAATAAGGATTTAATCAATCGCCCCAACAAGTCTATACTCGACCGATTGGTTAGTCAGAAAACAAAATTACAAGTTTATTTTAGTTTGAATTTTATTGTTGTTTTTTTGGCAATTTTTGTTTCTTGGCGTGCTTTTTTATATTTTTCGGCTTATATTTTCTTAATTTGGTATTATTCACATAGAATCAAAAAATACCCCATAATAGGGAATTTAACTGCTGCCTTTTTAGCAATTCTACCTTTTTTCGCCATTCTTTTGTATTACAAAAATTTGTACGAAGTTATCTTGGGTCACGCAGCTTTCTTGTTTTTATTACTTTTGATACGCGAAATAATCAAAGATTTGGAAAACATCAAAGGCGATTTGGCCAACGATTACAAAACCATTCCCATCACTTATGGGGAAGATATTTCCAAAAAAATAATTACCTTCTTAACAATTTCGACTATAATTCCAGTCTATGTTTTAATCGAAATTTTCGACGTGGGATATATGGATATGTATTTTTATTTCTGCCTAATAATCTTGATTTTTTTCTTGCTACGCCTTTGGAAATCGAATACAAAAGAACAATTTGTACAACTCCATAATGTATTGAAATTTCTTATTGTGACAGGCGTTTTCAGCATCATTCTCATTAACCCAAGTGTATTGTGGCACGGGAAAAAATTGCTGCAATCAATTTAATTTTTTAGGAGCTATTTACTTCGTCAGCTCGTTTTGCTCGTGTCCTGCTGTTCGTTTCGATCTTTTGTGCCGAACAACTGCACAAAAAGATTTTCACTGTTATCAGGACTAAAACCCTAATCCACACGGAATTCGCTTTTAAAAAAAGTAAGCCACAGATTCACAGATTTTAAAGAGAAATTAATTTATGAAATGGATACTTGGTTTTAAAAAACTCTTAAAACTATAGTGTTAAAAACAATTTTTATATTTAAAATCTGTGAATCTGTGGCGTTTTATTCTTTACAGCAGGATTCTATTTTAATATCGAATGCCCTGCCTAATCCAAAAACAATCAACTATTAAGCAATAAAAAACTATCTTTGCACAAATTATAGAATATTATGAATAACAAGGAAGGCAACAATAATAAAAGCGGCGGTAGAGCAAACAGCTCTAGGCCAAGCTCAAATAAGCCAAAACCTGCGATGCAAAAAAGGGCACAAGGGCCTAAAAAAGTAAAGACAATTGTCAAAGTTGCAGATACAACTGACAAAGTGGAGAAAAAACCAAATCAGGCACCAAAAAGACCAAAAGTAAAAGACGAAATTCGTTTGAATAAATACATCTCCAATTCTGGAGTGTGTTCCCGTCGTGATGCCGATATTTACATCCAATCTGGAAACGTAAGAGTAAATGGAATTCCTGTAATCGAAATGGGTTATATGGTAAAACCAGGAGATGTCGTGAATTTTGATGGAGCCACTTTGACACCAGAGAAAAAAGTGTACATCTTGCTAAACAAACCCAAAAACTTTACCACAGCACTTGACGAAGGTCAGGAATACCGTAATGTTTTGGAATTGGTAAAAGGATCAACAACTGCAAAAATTGGAGCTGTTGGAAGAATGGATAAAAACACGACTGGTCTTTTATTGTTTACAAATGATACGGACATGATTCGTAAATTTACTTTACCAACGAACAAATCATCCAAAATTTACCAAGTTTCTTTAGATAAAAATCTGAAATTTGAAGATTTAGAAAAAATAAACAAGGGTTTAGTTCTTGATGGACACCGAGTTTTTGTTGAAGACATCAGTTATATCGAAGGTGAAGCAAAAAGCGAAATTGGATTGAAATTAAGATCAGCCAACGTTAAAGTGGTTCGTTCCATTTTTGAGAATTTTAGTTATGATGTTTTGAGAATTGACAGAGTAGCTTTTGCAGGTTTGACCAAAAAGAATTTACCAAGAGGAAACTGGAGATTACTTACTGAACAAGAAATCATTAATTTGAAAAACGTATAATTTTTTCTGTAATCAAAAAATCTGATAGAAAAAATCATAACATACCATACATTTATTCAATGATAAAAGGCAAGAGAAAAGAGTAATTCTTTCTTCTTGCCTTTTTGCTAATTCCACATTTCGGAATAAAAAAGATTATTTTGCCGCAGCAAATCTTCTAGAAACTTCTTCCCAATTAATTACACTAAAGAAAGCTTCAATATAATCAGGTCTTCTGTTTTGGTAGTTCAAGTAATAAGCGTGTTCCCAAACATCCATTCCTAAGATTGGAGTTCCTCCACAACCTACACCAGGCATCAAAGTGTTGTCTTGGTTTGGTGTTCCGCAAACTTCAAGTTTTCCGTCTTTCACACACAACCAAGCCCATCCTGAACCAAATTGAGTCGCTCCAGCTTTGGCAAAAGCCGCTTTAAATACATCAAAAGAACCAAAAGCGCTATCAATAGCAGCAGCTAATTCACCAGTTGGCAATCCACCACCGTTTGGAGACATTACAGTCCAGAATAAATTGTGATTGTAAAAACCACCACCGTTGTTACGAACAGCACCGTTTTTCAAATCAAGATTTCCTAAAATTTCTTCGATAGTTTTACCTTCTAATTCCGTTCCTGCAATAGCAGCATTCAAATTAGTAGTATATGCATTATGATGTTTTGTATGGTGGATTTCCATCGTGCGAGCATCAATATGAGGTTCTAATGCGTCGTAAGCATAAGGTAATTGTGGTAATTCAAAAGCCATAATATTGTTGTTTAAGTGATTTATAAATATTTTATTCAAAATTAAACAATTAACTTTGAAAAGGAAATTCTATTTCGTTATAGTTTTATTAAATAAATTGATAATTGTTTTTTTAGGAGCTATTTCCAGCTTTCCGTTGCAATCTTTTCTTTTTTTAAAGAAAAAAAAGAAAAGGATTTCCACTGCTATCTGGGCTAGGGTATTCGGGATAAGAGAAATTTAGTTTTTTGAATTATGATTATGAGTTTCAAAAACTTCTAATTGGTAAACTTGAATAATTCGATTGTGTTTATTTCCAAAACTTTTGATACTATTTCCAAAGTAGAAAGGGTTGCATTTGCTCTGCCAGCTTCTAATCTAGATATTTTACTTTCCTCAAAATTACATTTGTCAGCCAAATCCTGTTGCCCTATATTTTTCTCTTTTCGGATCTTCTGAATTTGTTTACCAACTTGTATTTGTATTGATTCTTCCAAACTTTAATTATCATTTACGACAAGTCAAAATTTGGTATGTATTTGTTTAATATGGTTATCGTAAATGATAACTAAAAAAAATATTTTGTCCAAATGTGGAAAGCCGTAAAGTATTGTGGTTTTTCGTCGATAGATTTGGGATAAGATTAGAAATAAGCAAACTGCAAAAGCAAAAAACAATAAACTAAACAACAAATTATGGATTTAAAAGACCAACTTAAATTAATTGCTGATCGAACAAAACACAAAGACAACATTCAAACCGAAGAAGCTACGAAAAACGCATTCATAATGCCTTTTTTACAAAGTTTAGGTTACGATGTTTTTAATCCATTAGAAGTTGTTCCTGAATTTGTTGCTGA
This sequence comes from Flavobacterium franklandianum, assembly GCF_007097365.1. Taxonomy (GTDB): domain Bacteria; phylum Bacteroidota; class Bacteroidia; order Flavobacteriales; family Flavobacteriaceae; genus Flavobacterium; species Flavobacterium franklandianum. Next base: position 429,304 of record NZ_VJZR01000001.1, on the reverse strand, counting down.
CATCGGGATTAAAAAAGGCGAAAAAATTGATTATGCCATTTTCAAAGATGGAAATCCAACGATTTTAGTTGAATGTAAAGATTGGCGACAAAATTTGAATGTCCACGATGGACAGCTCTTAAGATATTTTCACGTTTCAAAAGCAAAGTTCGGATTGTTGACCAACGGAATTGTTTATCGATTTTATTCCGATTTAGTAATGCCCAATAAAATGGACGAAAAACCATTTTTAGAATTTAACATTACCGAAATTAAAGACAACCAAATTGAGGAATTGAAAAAATTTCACAAAGCTAATTTCGATGCCGAAAGCATTGTAAATACAGCCAGTGAAATGAAATTTATGAACGAACTCAAACATTTGCTAAACAAAGAACTTACAGAACCAACTCCAGAATTTGTAAAGCATTTTGCCAAACAAGTTTATCCGAGCGTTGTAACAGCAAGGGTTTTGGAACAATTTACAGAATTAACTAAAAAGTCTATTCAGCATTACATTAGCGATTTAATCACCGACAGATTAAAAACTGCGTTGTCAAAAGAAGACGAAAAAAGCAAAATTGAAAATTCTTCCGAAATTTCAGCAGAACAAAATCTGGAAGATATTAGCAAAGTAAATACAACAGCCGAAGAATTGGAAGGGTTTTTAATCGTGAAAACTATTTTACGACAAAACATACCAGCAACTAGAGTAACATATAGAGATGCGCAATCTTATTTTGCCATTTTTCTTGATGACAATAATCGAAAAGCAGTTTGTAGATTATATTTAAACGGCGGAAAAAAATTCATTGGATTGTTCGATGAAAACAAGAAAGAAACTAAAAATGAAATAGAAACTTTGGACGATATTTTTAAATATTCAACAGAATTGTTGAAGACTATTGAAATGTACGAAAAGTAAAAATGATGTTTTTTGTTTTCATAGTTTGAATTACCTTTGGCTTAAGTCAAAGGTTTTTTGTTTAAATTTATTGGCTTTATCCAAAAGTATAGCAACTCATTTTTGAGTGATTAAATTAAACCGAGCCTACAGCTCTTTTTTCTATTTTTTAGGTTGTAAACTGGACTAAAGTCCAGCCTTACAAAATGTGCCGAGCCTAAGGCTCTATTAGATTGTGTAAAAGTTCCGTAGGAACGGAATATAGTGTAGCAACGGATTTTAATCCGTTGAATTATGAGCGTGGTTAATCAAAAAAACAAAAAAACAAATGCAAAGACCATCATTCTCCATATACGACGCATCGGCAGGTTCAGGTAAAACCTATGCGCTCGTCAAAGAATACCTGAAAATTATTCTAGTTGCCAAGAAAAATGATGCCTATCGCAACATTCTGGCAATTACGTTTACCAACAAAGCGGTTCACGAAATGAAAAGCAGAATCGTGGGCAATTTATCCGAATTTGCCAAAGACGAACCGAGTCAAAAAGCACAGGATTTAATGCAAGATTTGACGAAAGAAACGGAACTTTCCATCATTCAAATCAAAACCAAATCACAGCAAATCATCAAGCATATTATACATAATTATGCCGCTTTTGATATTTCTACCATCGATAAATTTACACACAAAGTCATTCGGGCGTTTGCTCACGATTTAGGTTTGCCAATGACTTTTGAAGTGACTTTAGATACCGAAAGTTTACTCATCGAAGCCGTTGATGCCATTATTGCTCAAGCGGGTGAAGATGAAACCCTGACTAAATTGCTCATCGATTTCACAATGGAAAAAACCGACGACGACAAATCTTGGGACATTTCGCGTGAAATTCTCGACACTGGTCGTTTGGTCCTCAATGAAAATAATCGGAATGAAATAACCCATTTTCAAGACAAAACCATCGCTGAATTTGTTGAAATAAAAAAGAAACTCGCCGAAGCCTGTAAAGTTTTAGAAAAAGAAAATACCGAATTGGCTGAAACTGCTTTGTTGCTGATTGAAAATAAAGGAATAGACACTAAATCATTTTCTGGAGCCTATTTTCCAAAACATTTAATAAGCATTCAAGAAGGAAAATTTAACCCAAAAAACAAAACGTATCACGAATTCGACGATGTTAAAATCAACAAAACGGCTAAAGATAGTGCTTTAATTGAAAACATTATTCCAGAATTGTTACAGATTCTCGACAAGATCTACAAGAATTTCGAAAAGCGAGATTTCTACAAAGCATTTCTGAAAAATATCACACCATTATCGTTGTTAAATACGGTTAGTAACGAATTAGCCAAAATTCAGGAAGAACAAAAGGTACTTTCCATTTCGGAATTCAATGCCATTATTCATCGCGAAATTCAAAACCAGCCAGCACCTTTTATTTATGAAAGATTGGGCGAACGGTATCGCCATTTTTTCATTGATGAATTTCAGGATACTTCGGAAATGCAATGGCAAAACTTGATTCCGTTGATTGACAATGCCACATCAAGCGAAATTGACGGAGAGAAAGGAACGCTGATGATTGTGGGCGATCCAAAGCAATCCATATACCGTTGGCGTGGCGGAAAAGCAGAGCAATTTATCGAGTTGAGTAAAGAGCATAATCCGTTTAATAATCCAGAAAAAGTTTTAGAACATTTAGATAAAAATTACCGTTCTTATTCGCAAATAATCGAATTCAATAACGAATTTTTTCAATTGATGGCTAACGAATTCGAACACGAAGATTACAAAGATTTATACCAAAATCATAGCCGTCAAAAAACGAATGCAAAAACAGGTGGTTATGTTAATATTTCTTTCATTCCAAAAACAGAAGAAAGCGAATCCGACGAAGCATTAGATAAAACCGAATTGTATTTATTGGCGACTTTAAACACCATTCAAAAAGTAAAACAGCAAGGTTTTGAACTCAAAGATATTGTTATTTTGACACGAAAACGCAGTCACGGAATTGCAGTTGCTAATTATTTGACCGAGCAAGGAATTCCGCTTTTATCCTCGGAAACCTTGATGATTCAAAATGCAACCGAGGTTCGTTTTATTATTTATTTATTAAAATATTTAAAAAATAGTTTCGATTTAGAAGCCAAAGCGCATTTTCTTCATTATGTTGCTGAACACATTCAGGATCAATTGCCAATTCACGATTTCATTGCCCAAGGAATGGACAAAAAACAGGAAACTGAATTCGAAAATTGGTTAACAAATTTCGATATTTCCCTTTCATTTCAAGACATTCGAAAAAAATCGCTGTATGAATCGGTGGAAACGATAATAAATAAATTTCTGAAATCCCAAAACGGTAATGCATACGTTCAGTATTTCCTTGACATTGTTCTGGAACGTGATGTGCGCAACCAAGCAGGAATTTCGGATTTCTTGAATTACTGGGATAAAAATGCCGAGAAATTCAGCATTCCATCTCCCGAAGGCAAAAATGCGGTTCGAATTATGACCATTCATAAGTCGAAGGGGTTGGAATTTCCGGTGGTGATTATGCCTTTTGCCGAAGAAGATTACAGTCGTAGTCCCAAAAATAAATTATGGATTGATACCGAAGTAGATGATTTTGGTTTGCCAAAAGTTTTAGTAGATAATAGCAAAGCGGTGGAAGGTTTTGGAGAAGTAGCCAAAACAGTTTATGTTCAAAAATCACAGGAAGAATTATTGGACAATGTCAATGTATTGTATGTGGCTTTGACTCGTGCCGAAGAACAATTGTATGTGATTTCGAATATGAATTTAGATTCTAAAGGTCTAGCTAGAAAGAATAATATGTCCACTTTTTTTGTAAATTATTTGGATAATAAAGGAGAATTCGAGGAAGAAAAATTAGAATATGAGTTTGGGAATCCAACTAAATTATCTTCTGAAAGTGATAAAACCGAAGAGGTGCAACAGATTCAATCCGTCAATGAAGTTTTGAATCCAAAAAACATCAAAATTGCCCAACGTGAATCGGTAATGTGGGGAACGCATCAACAAGAAGCTATAGAATATGGAAATGTAGTGCACGAGATTTTGTCTTTTGTGAAAACAAAGAGCGATGTTGATTTAGCGATTACAAAAGCTGTCGAAAGTGGGTTAATTACAGTAAATCAAAAAGAACTTGTTTTTAAAACTATTCAGGAAATCGTCAATCATTCTGAATTGTCAAATTATTTTGAAGAAGGGAATGAAGTCTTGAATGAGCAAACGATTATTCAAAAGGAAGGTAAAACCATCAAACCAGATCGAATGGTTTTGGCTAAAAACAAAGAAGTTTATTTGTTAGATTATAAAACCGGAACACATAATCCTAAGTATCAATTGCAATTAGAAAGGTATCAAAACGCCATCGAATTGATGGGATACAAAGTCGTAAAAAAATCTCTTGTATTTATAGGTAAGAATATTAATGTGGTAAATTTGTAAAAACTTATGAAACATAATAAATAAAAAATATGTACGGAAAAATTCAAAAACATTTGCAATCCGAACTTCAAACTATAGAAGATAACGGCCTTTTCAAAAGGGAAAGAATCATTACTTCGCCACAAGGAGCAGAAATTACCGTTAACGGAGAAACGGTTCTGAATTTTTGTGCCAATAATTATCTTGGCCTATCTTCTCATCCAGAAGTGATTCAGGCTGCTAAAGATGCGATGGATTCGCATGGTTTTGGAATGTCATCTGTTCGGTTTATTTGTGGGACACAGGATATTCACAAAACATTGGAAAAAAAGATTTCAGAATTCTATGGAACAGAAGATACTATTTTATATGCTGCGGCTTTTGATGCTAATGGAGGAGTTTTCGAACCATTGTTAAATGAGAGCGACGCGATAATTTCTGATAGTTTGAATCACGCTTCTATTATTGACGGAGTTCGTTTGTGTAAAGCGGCCCGATACCGCTACGAAAACAGCAATATGGAGGATTTGGAACAACAACTAATAAAAGCCAATGAAACTAGAGCTCGTTTTAAATTAATTGTCACCGATGGTGTTTTCTCTATGGACGGTGTTGTTGCGCCATTAGACAAAATTTGCGATTTAGCCGACAAATATGATGCAATGGTTATGGTTGACGAATGTCACGCCGCAGGATTTATTGGAGTAACCGGAAAAGGAACGCTCGAGGCAAAAGGCGTAATGGGGCGAGTTGATATTATCACAGGAACATTAGGAAAGGCGCTTGGCGGAGCAATGGGCGGTTATACTACAGCCAAAAAAGAAATTATTGAATTGTTGCGTCAACGATCCAGACCATATTTGTTTTCGAATTCGCTTGCACCTGCAATTGTTGGAGCGTCAATTAAAGTTTTCGAATTATTAGAAAAAGACACTACGCTTAGAGACAAACTAGAATGGAATACCAATTATTTCAAAGCAGGAATAAAAAAAGCTGGTTTTGATATTATAGATGGTGATTCTGCAATAGTTCCTGTAATGCTATATGATGCAAAATTAGCTCAAGTAATGGCAAATGAACTTTTAAAGAAAGGAATTTATGTGATTGGTTTCTTTTTTCCTGTTGTGCCAAAAGACAAGGCAAGAATTAGAGTGCAATTATCAGCTTCTCATACAAGAGAACACTTAGACATAGCCATTAATGCTTTTGTTCAGGTTGGAACGAGTCTAAATGTCATCTAAATGTTGTTTTTATTGACTTTATATGTATTTTTTTTAACTTTTTATTTTGTAGTTAAAAAATTACGTGTTACTTTTGTTTAAATTTAACTAAATTGTAATTAAACTTAATTAAGTATGAAACATCTTAACAAACTTTTACTTGCTGTAATGATGGTGTTGGCAATGAGCTCTCACGCACAGAATAGCAACAATCCTTGGGCCCTTTCGTTCGGGGTAAATGCAGTTGACACACGGGCAAGTGCTGGTGGAGGAAAAAACTTTTTAGATTCTCACGCTTCTCAGGCATTCAATGTAAGCGAAAACTGGAATATTCTTCCTTCGGTATCTTATCTTAGCTTAGCTAAATCAGTAGGAAACAATTTCTCTGTTGGAATTCAGGGGTCTATCAACAAAATCGATAAGTTTGTTGTTTTTGATCCTTCAAATCCAAATCATAGTTCTACTGGTTATGTGGTAACAAATCCAGGTGATTTAATGTATTATGCTGTTGATGCTAATGTAAGATATAGCTTTATGTCTTTGATAAAATCTAAAGTAATTGATCCTTCATTAAGTTTAGGTGGAGGTTACACTTGGCTAGGAGATAATAGTTTTGGAACTGTAAACCCTGGAGCAGGATTAACTTTCTGGTTCTCTGAAAATGTTGGTTTGCAATTAGCAACTGTATATAAAGTATCTCAAGGACTTGGTGCTGAACGTAGTTTATCTACAGATGATTACACTCCTGATTCTCCCTCTCATTTTCAACATTCACTAGGCATTACTTTCCAATTTGGAGGTAAAGATACTGACGGAGATGGAATTTATGACAAAGATGATGCTTGTCCAGAAGTTGCTGGTTTAAAACAATTCAACGGTTGTCCTGATACAGACGGAGATGGAATAATCGACGGAAGTGATGCTTGTCCAGATGTTTTTGGTTTAGCTGCTTTAAACGGTTGTCCTGACACAGACGGAGATGGAATTGCTGATAAGGATGATGCCTGTCCTGAAGTTGCTGGCTTAGCTGCTTTCCAAGGTTGTCCTGATACTGACGGAGATGGTTTAGCTGATAAAGATGACAAATGTCCTACTGTAGCTGGTCCTAAATCTAATGGTGGTTGTCCAGTATTGGACGCTGATAAAGATGGTGTTCCAGATTTAGAAGATGATTGCCCTACTGTAGCTGGTCCTGCAAGTAACAAAGGATGTCCTGAAGTAACTCCAGAAGCTATCGAAAGCCTTAAAATTCAAGCTAGATCTGTATTCTTTAATTCGGGAAAATCTACTTTCAAAGTAGGTGATGCTGCAACAATAGCTAGTCTAGATGCTATGAGAGAAATCCTTAGAAACTATCCAAACGCAAAATTCAGCATTGAAGGTCATACAGATAGCGATGGTTCTAATGCATTCAACCAAAAACTTTCTGAAGACAGAGCAAATTCTGTTAGAAATGCCTTGATTGAAAAAGGAGTAAAAGCTGATAATTTGACTGCTGTAGGTTTTGGCGAATCTAAACCAGTTGCTTCCAACAAAACTAAAGCTGGTAAAGCTCAAAATAGAAGAACTGAAGTGAAACACGTAGGTTCTATATACGAAGGTAAATTGTAATTTACTTTTATAATAATTATAAAAAGCCATTCTTAATTGAATGGCTTTTTTTATATTTATAAAATGACAGACTAACAATAAACAATATTTATGAAACACATCGTTTTTTGATTGTGTTTTTTCAAAAATAAAAATATTATAATTAAGTGCTCTATCTAGTTTTTCAAGTGTAATTTTTATTAAAAATGGTTACATTTTGTTTTTAGAATTATAATAATATACAAAAGGATATATAATTTGTCTAAAAATACATATTATTGCAAATTAAATACTCAGATTTTTATTAAGAAATAGCATTGATTTTGTAACTTTAAACAAGTTATAGTAACTTTTGAATGGCTTAATAGTTTGTGATTCAACAAGAGTTGCAAAAAAATCTATTTAGATTTTCTTCAAAAAAATTATTTGTTTTTCAGTTTAAAAACATATAAATAAAAAATTTAACTAAATTTAACATGAAACATTTTAACATACTTTTACTTGTTGTAATGGCGCTAATGATTGTAAGCTCACACGCACAAAACAGCAACAATCCTTGGGCAGTATCGGCTGGCTTTAATGTAGTTGACACCCAAGCTAGTGTTCCCGGTGGAGAAAAAAGTTGGTTAGACCGACATTTTTCTCACATGTTAAATGTTAATGAAAACTGGAATATTCTGCCCTATGTCTCTTTTCTTAGTATATCTAGATCCGTAGGAAACAATTTTTCTGTTGGAGTTCAAGGTTCTGTAAACAAAATCTCTAAATTTGTTGTTTATGACCCTTTAAATTCTGAAAGTAATTCCAGTGGGTATATAGTATCAAATCCTAGGGATTTAAAGTATTTCGGTATTGACTTAAGTGTTAAATATAGTTTTATGGTTTTGATAGATTCTAAAACAATTGACCCTTCATTGAGTCTTGGGGGCGGTTACACAAATTTGGGTGATAGTAGTTTTAGTACTTTTAATCCAGGTGCTGGTTTAACTTTTTGGTTTAATAAAAAAGTAGGTCTATCTTTAGCAACAACGTATAAAAAATCTTTTGGTGATAGAAATGTTTTTGGAGATTCTTATACCCCAGACTCTCCTTCTCATTTCCAACATTCTGCTGGTATTACCTACCAATTTGGAGGTAAAGATACTGACGCTGACGGAATTTACGACAAATACGATGCTTGTCCAGAAGTTGTTGGTTTAATACAATTTAATGGTTGTCCCGATTCAGACGGAGATGGAATCATCAACGGAAGTGACGCATGTCCTGATGCATTTGGTATAGCTGCTTTAAACGGATGTCCTGACATTGATGAAGATGGTATTGCGGATAAAGATGACGCGTGTCCATATGACGCTGGCTTTCCTGCTTTAAAAGGATGTCCTGATACTGATGGAGATGGCATAATAGATCCTGATGATAGATGCCCTAGAATACCTGGCCCAGCATCAAATAACGGGTGTCCAGTAAATTAGAAACTAAAAAAGCGGGTGTTCTAAATTTAGACACATAGATTTTATGCGAAAGTAAATAGTAATTTAATTTCGCATAAATAATTTTAAAAAGCCATTCTTAATTGAATGGCTTTTTTTATATTTATAAAATGGTTGACACTTCATTTTTAGATAAAATTGCACAGGTTTTAATTACCAATTATTCTGGAAAACTTTCCAATACAATTGTGGTTTTGCCAAACAAGAGAGCCAAAATATTTTTGATAGAAGCTTTAAATAAGCAAATCTCAACTAATATTTTATCTCCGGAGATTATTAGTATTGAGGAATTTATTCAGGATATTGCGAGTATTCGTGCTATTGATCCAATAGAGTTGCTGTTCGAATTTTACGAAGTTTACTTGTCTATTACCGAAAAACCGAATCAACAATCCTTTGAGCTTTTTGCCAATTGGGCCAAAACATTACTACAAGATTTTAACGAAATTGATCGTTATTTATTAGATCCGTCTCACGTTCTTTCGTATTTAAAAGATATTGAAGACATCAAGAAATGGGGAATTGACGTCGAAAACAAAACGCAATTGCTGGAAAACTACATTGATTTCTGGAAATTACTACCCAATTACTACCAATCACTTTACAATCATTTGCTGAACAAAGGAATTGGTTATCAAGGATTAATTTATCGTGAAGCGGTTAATAATATCAATCATTTTTCAAATTCTATAAAAGAAAAACAATTCATTTTTGCAGGTTTCAATGCCTTGAATGCCGCCGAAGAACGAATCATTCAACATTTGATGGCTTCAGATCAGGCTGCGATATATTGGGACGTAGATCAAGCCTTTCTGAATGATCCCTATCACGATGCGGGATTGTTTGTAAGACGTTTCAAATCGAGTTGGAAACAGTATAAATCCAATCCTTTCGAATGGATTGTGGATGATTTTTCGCAGTCGAAAAATATTCAAGTTATTGGTACTCCCAAAAGTATTGGTCAAGCCAAAATTACAGGAAGTATTATTGAAAATATCATCAATGATAATCCAAATACAACATTAGATAAAGTTGCCGTTGTGTTAGGAGAAGAAAATTTATTAGTCCCACTTCTATATTCTTTGCCATCAACTGTTGGTGCTTTAAATATCACGATGGGTTATTCGAGTAAGAACAATCCAGCGCAGATTTTAATAGCCAAATTATTCAAAATGCACACGAATGCTTTGTCTCGAAATGCCAAAAATTATGTCCTGTATTACAAAGACGTTTTGGATATTCTGACGCATCCTTTGGTGGAACCTTATGCGAAAACGGGTGCACTAGTTAACGTCATAAATCAAAATAATTACACGTTTATCACCCATCAAAAATTGATGGAATTAAATCCAAATCCAAGTGATTTGTTTCTTCTACTATTCAAAAAATGGGAAAATGGTTCGATGACAGTTTTAGAAACCATTTCGAGTTTGTTGCAAACCATAAAAACAAATTTGAGTAACGACAATGAAGAGGAAAAAATCACCAAAGCCTTTGTTTATGCGATTTTCAAAACCATCAACAAACTGATTAATTACTATTCACAGCATTCGCATATCGATAAAATCGAAACACTTTATGCGATTTACAAACAAGTAATTGATCTAGCCGAAGTCTCTTTCGAAGGGGAACCCTTGAATGGTTTACAGATTATGGGCGTATTGGAAAGTCGTGTTTTGGATTTTGAAACTGTAATTGTCACTTCAATGAATGAAGGGAAATTTCCAGCAGGGAAGTCGATGAATTCCTTCATTCCGTATGATGTTAAAAGGGAATTGGGGTTGCCTACTTTCAAGGAAAAAGATGCGATTTACACCTATCACTTCTATCATTTGTTGCAACGTGCCAAGAATATTTATTTGATTTATAACACCGAAAGTGAAGGTTTGGATGCTGGCGAAAAAAGCCGATTCATCACTCAATTGGAAGTGGAGAAACAACCAAAACACACGCTAACTCACGAAATTTATAATGCTGTTTTGCCCGAAACGGCTTATCAACCGATTGTAGTTCCAAAGTCGGAATCGGTGATGATTCGTTTGAAAGAAATTGCTGAAAAGGGATTTTCTCCATCGGCCTTGACGAGTTATATTCGAAATCCAATTGATTTTTATTTCCAAAAGATTTTACGCATTAGCGAAGTCGAAGAAGTCGAAGAAAACATCGCTTTGAATACTTTGGGAACTATAATTCACGAAACGTTGGAGGCTTTATACACGCCTTTTATTGGAAAATTTTTGTCGGAAAATGACATTTTAGGTTGTTTCAAATTATTGGATGCCGAAGTATTGAAGCAATTCAAATTGGTTTATAAAGAAGGGGAAATCAAAAAAGGAAGAAATCTGCTGGCTTTTGAAGTCGCCAAACGCAATGTTTCTAATTTTCTAAAATTTGAACAGGAAAGCATTAAAGATGGTGATGCAATAAAAATTCTTCATTTAGAAAAAGGGTGCGAAAGAATTTTAGAACATCCAAGTTTGCCGTTTCCGATAAAAATTGCCGGAAAAGTGGATCGAATTGAAGAACGCAACGGTATTATCCGAATCATAGATTATAAAACGGGTAAAGTAGAAAAGCCCAACGTTACCCTAAAATCTTGGAAAGGTTTAACCGAAGAAATCAAAAACGATAAAATTATTCAGGTTTTGGCATACGCTTTTATGTATGAAAACGAAGCACGCGGCAAACCTATTGAAGCTGGAATTATTTCGTTCAAGAATTTAAAATCAGGTTTTTTGCCTTTTAGTTTTAAAGAGGGAAAAGAAGAAAACACAACTATTGATACAGCAATTTTGAATGAATATTTAGAACAAATGGTTTTGTTGTTGAATGAAATTTTGGACGAGGAAAAACCTTTTGAAGAAAAAGTTTAACCACAAAGTTCACAAAGAGAATTTAAATACTTTTGAAAAACTCCAATAAAACGGTTTTCAATTGTTCTCGATTTTCAATATGACTCATATGCCCGTCGGGGAAAGTGACGAGTTTTACAGTGGTGTCTTCAATTTGATCCATAGAATCTTCATAATTCAATACCGGATCTTTTTTGCCAAGAATCAGCATTTTAGGATAAGGGGTCAGATGCAATAAAACTTCACGGTTTTTGCGGATTTTCATTCCTTCGAGCGAAGCTACAACTCCTTGTAAGGGTGTTTTTAAAGCCTCTATTTTTACCTTTTCGATTTCGTCAATTAATCGTTCGCGATTGTTAGGACTAAAAAGATTAGCAATAGAAAGTCTGATAAATGTGGTATAATCTTTCTTCACTGCTTTGATGGCGCGATCTCGATTGGCTTTTCGTTCCTCGCTGTCGGCTTTTGAAGTTGAATTTTGTAAAACCAAACCTTTTACCATTGCAGGATACAATTCGGCGAATGCCAAAGCTACATAACCACCCATTGAATGTCCGACAAAAACCGTTTTTCGGATTCGTAATTTTGATAAAACGGCACGAACTACTTCAGCGTTTTCTTCCATTGAATGGACATAACCCAAACAACCAGATTCGCCGTGACCTAATAAATCTAAGGTTATAACACGGTGTTTTTTGCTCAATTCTGGAACTAAATCCTGCCACATCGTTTGGTTTTCCAGAAAACCGTGAAGCAACACAACGGTATTGCCTTTCCCGGTATCGGAATAGGATATTTTTGTGTTTTTGTAGAGAATTTGATTCATTGCTTGATTTTAAAAACATTAAAAATTGAACCATTAAGAAAATTAAGTTTCATTAAGAGATTCTGCAAATCTTAATTTCCTTAATTTCTTAATGGTTCAAAAAAGTAATACAAAAAAAGATTTAATTATTCATCAAACTCTCAATTTCCTCAATCTCAATTGGGATGTTTCGCATCAAATTAAAAGGTTCGCCAGTTTCTTGAACAACGACATTGTCTTCCAGTCGGATTCCGAAACCTTCGGCAGGAATATAGATTCCGGGTTCTACGGTGAAAACCATATTGGCTTGCATTGGTTCGGTAAGTTTGCCGTAATCGTGAGTGTCTAGTCCCATATGGTGGGAGGTTCCGTGCATAAAATATTTTTTGTAGGCAGGCCATTCTGGGTTTTCGTTTTGCACATCGGCTTTATCGATAAGTCCTAAACCAAGCAATTCCGAGGTCATTAATTTCCCAACTTCAATATGATATTGTTTCCAAAGTGTTCCTGGTGTTAGCATTTTTGTTGCTTCATTTTTTACACGAAGAACAGCATTGTAAACTGCTTTTTGTCTTTCGTTGTAGCGTCCAGAAACGGGAATAGTCCGAGTTAAATCGCTGGAATAATTGGCGTATTCGGCGGCAACATCCAATAAAATTAAATCTCCAGCTTTGCATTGTTGGTTATTTTCGATATAATGCAACACATTGGCACTGTTACCAGAAGCGATAATTGGCGTATAAGCAAACCCTTTGGAGCGATTGCGGATGAATTCGTGAATCAGCTCGGCCTCGATTTCGTATTCCATTACGTTTGGTTTTACAAAAGGAAGCAATCTTCTAAAACCTTTTTCGGTAATATCGCAGGCATTTTGGATTAAATCCAATTCTTCGGCTTCTTTTATGGAACGAATGCGTTGCAAAATAGGATTGCTTTTGGCCACTTGATGCGCTGGATATTTGGCTGCCCACCATTTCACAAAACGAGCTTCGCGGGTTTCCGTTTCCACGGTGGCACGATAATGTTCGTTGGTGTTGATGTAAATCGTATCGGAATACGTCATCATTTCGAACAAAACTTTTTCGAAATCTTGCAACCAATGCACGGTTTTGATTCCTGAAACTTCAAAAGCGCGGTCTTTGGTTAGTTTTTCGCCTTCCCAAATGGCAATGTGTTCGCTGGTTTCTTTGAGGAACAACATTTCACGTTGGTTTTCATAAGGAGCATCAGGGAAAAGTAATAGAATGCTTTCTTCTTGATCCACTCCACTTAAATAGAAAATATCGCGATGTTGCGCAAAAGGCAAAGTGCTGTCAGCAGAAACGGGATAAATGTCGTTGGAGTTGAAAATCGCGACACTATTTGGTTTCATTTGAGCCGTGAATTTGGCGCGATTTTTTATATAAAGTTGTCGGTCGATTTGATGGTATTTCATTTGTAGATATTTATTGTTTTTTATCGTTCATTTGTAATTGCTTCGTCTATTCGCAAAGCTCGGGTCGCATATCTTCATTGGTGCTTACGACCAATTTTGGAGTCTGCTCATTTCATAAATTTAATTTTTATACATTGAATACTCAAAAGTAGAAACTTTAGAAACAAAAAGGGAAGATTAGCAGGTTTAATTTTTATTTGGTTGATAAAAATATTTTAAAAATGAAAACCATCCTTTTAAACAAACATAAAAAAATAGCCAATCATAAATAATTAAGTAAAAATACGTAGTAAATTACATCAGTACGTTAAAATATTGAGTGCCAGAAAGAGTTGTGTTATTAATTAAATAATTAACAGTTGATTAATTATAAATAAGCAGATAAAGGTTGTTATTAAGCTGAAATTACTTTATTTTTGCTTAAATTTTTATAAATTATATTCAAATTACTTATGGCAAAATCTGCAATATTGAAGTCGTCAATTGCTAAAAAAGTGGCAATGGCGCTTTCAGGACTTTTTTTGATTTCGTTTCTATCGCTTCACTTTTTTATTAATATGGTTTCCGTGTTTAGCGCCGATTCTTTTAATGCGATGTCACATTTTATGGGTTACAATCCTTTAATCCAATTTGTAATGCAACCAGTTTTAATTGCTGGAGTTGTTTTTCACTTCGTTATGGGGTTTGTTTTAGAGTTGAAAAACAGAAACGCCAGACCTATTAGTTACGTAAAATATAATGGAGCAGCAAATGCTTCTTGGGCTTCAAGAAACATGATTATTTCTGGAGTGGTAGTGTTGGCTTTTTTAGGCTTGCATATGTATGATTTTTGGTTTGCTGAAATGAATTATAAATATATTGCTGTAAATACCATTAATGAAACAAGATATTATGAAGAATTAGTTCATAAATTTGAAAGTCCAGTTCGTACAGGTTTATATTGTATTGCGTTTGTGCTTTTGTCATTACACTTGTGGCACGGTTTCAATTCTTCATTTCAATCTGTTGGATTTGCTAATAAATACGCAAAAGCGCTGCACAAATTGGGATATGCTTTTGCAATAGTAATTCCTTTTGGATTTATTTTTATTGCTTTATTTCATCATTTTAATCATATTTAATATTTAATTATAATGGCATTAGACTCAAAAGTTCCTAGTGGTTCAATTTCGGACAAATGGACAAATTATAAAGATCATATTAATTTAGTAAATCCAGCTAACAAACGTAATATCGATATTATCGTAGTGGGAACTGGACTTGCTGGAGGTTCTGCTGCTGCAACTTTGGCAGAATTAGGGTATAACGTAAAAACATTTTGTTTTCAAGATTCACCACGTCGTGCGCACTCAATTGCAGCACAAGGGGGAATCAATGCAGCAAAAAATTATCAAGGAGACGGAGATTCTACTTTCCGTTTGTTTTACGATACTATAAAAGGAGGCGATTATCGTTCACGCGAAGCAAACGTTCATCGTTTGGCAGAAGTTTCGACTAATATTATTGATCAATGCGTAATGCAAGGCGTTCCGTTGGCTAGAGAATATGGTGGATTATTGGACAATCGTTCTTTTGGAGGAACTTTGGTAGCCAGAACATTTTATGCCAAAGGTCAAACAGGACAACAATTATTATTAGGTGCTTATTCTGCAATGAATCGCCAAATAGGTCGTGGAAAAATAAAACCTCATAACCGTCACGAAATGCTGGATTTAGTAGTGGTAGATGGAAAAGCTCGTGGAATTATTGCTCGTGATTTAGTTACTGGAGAAATCGAAAGACATTCTGCACACGCTGTAGTTATTGCATCTGGAGGATACGGAAATGTGTTTTTCCTATCTACTTACGCAATGGGAAGTAACGCTACTGCTGCTTGGAAAATACATAAAAAAGGAGCGTTTTTTGCCAATCCTTGTTACACACAAATTCACCCAACTTGTATTCCTGTTTCAGGAGAACACCAATCGAAATTGACTTTGATGTCAGAATCATTGCGTAATGATGGTCGTATTTGGGTTCCAGCAAAACTAGAAGATGCACAAGCAATTCGTGAAGGAAAGAAAAAACCTGCTGATTTATCAGAAGAAGATAGAGATTATTATTTGGAAAGAAGATACCCATCTTTTGGAAATTTAGTTCCTCGTGATGTGGCATCTCGTGCTGCAAAAGAAAGATGTGATGCCGGTTTTGGAGTTAACAAAACAGGCGAAGCTGTTTATTTAGATTTTGCCTCAGCGATTCAACGTTACGGAAAAGAGCAAGCTTATATTAAAGGTTTGGATGCTAATAACACCAAATTAATTATCGATTTAGGAGCAGCTGTTGTTGCTAATAAGTATGGTAATTTGTTTCAAATGTATGAGAAAATTGTTGATGAGGATCCATACAAAACCCCAATGATGATTTACCCAGCGGTGCATTATACTATGGGTGGTACTTGGGTTGATTATAACTTACAAACTACCATTCCTGGTTGTTTCTCTATTGGAGAATCAAATTTTTCAGATCACGGAGCCAATAGATTAGGTGCTTCGGCATTGATGCAAGGTCTAGCCGATGGTTATTTTGTATTGCCTTATACAATTGGTGATTATTTAGCTCCAGATATCAAAACAGGAACCATTTCTACCGATTTACCTGAATTTGTGGAAGCGGAGAAAAAAGTTAAAGACCAAATTGAGAAATTCATAAACAATAACGGAACACATTCTGTTGACTATTTCCACAAGAAATTAGGAAAAATTATGTGGGACAAAGTTGGAATGGCTCGAAATGCAAAAGGATTGACCGAAGCGATCGAAGAAATTGCCGCTTTACGCGAAGAATTTTATAAAGACGTAAAAGTTCCTGGAACAGCAGATAGTTTCAACCAAGAATTAGAAAAAGCAGGTCGTGTTGCCGATTTCCTTGAATTAGGAGAATTGTTTGCAAAAGACGCATTACACCGTAATGAATCTTGTGGAGGACACTTCCGAGAAGAATACCAATCCGAAGATGGTGAAGCGCAACGCGATGATGAAAACTTTGCTTATGTCGCTGCTTGGGAATACAAAGGAAAACCTAGCGATGCGGTTCTACACAAAGAACCATTGGTATTTGAAAACATTAAATTAGTAACTCGTAGTTATAAATAGAAATTAGTCAAAGGTCAAGTGTCTTAAAGTCAAATGACTTTCGGATTTCGACTATAAGACTTTCAAACTAAAAAATATGAAACTTACATTACAAATATGGCGTCAGAAAAATGCCAAAGCAGAAGGAAAAATTGTTGAATATCCTATTGATGGAATCGAGGAAGATATGTCTTTTCTTGAAATGTTGGATGTTCTAAACGAGCAATTAATAAACAAAGGAGATGAACCCGTATCTTTTGACCACGATTGTCGTGAAGGAATTTGTGGTTCTTGTTCTCTTTTTATAAACGGAGAAGCACACGGACCAGACAGAGGAATTCCTACTTGTCAATTGCATATGCGAATGTTCAAAGATGGCGACACTATATTTATCGAACCATTTAGAGCAGCTGCTTTTCCAGTTATTAAAGATTTAGTGGTTGATAGAAGTGCTTTTGACAGAATTCAACACGCAGGTGGATTTGTATCGGTAAACACTTCTGGAAATCCAGTAGACGCCAATACAATTCCAATTCCAAAACACGATGCCGACAGAGCTTTTGATGCAGCAACTTGTATTGGTTGTGGCGCTTGTGTAGCCACTTGCAAAAACTCATCGGCGATGTTATTTGTAGCCGCCAAAGTATCTCAATACGCTTTGTTGCCACAAGGAAGAGTAGAAGCTACGGACCGAGTTTTGAATATGGTAGCCCAAATGGATGCTGAAGGTTTTGGGAACTGTACCAATACTGGAGCTTGTGAAGTAGAATGTCCTAAAGGAATTTCGTTAGATTATATCGCTCAAATGAACAGAGAATATTTATCGGCAAGTATCAAAGGGTAATAAATTAGTCTCAAAGGCGAATGTCAAAAGTCTTAAAGACAAAAACTAAATATTTTAAAAACGCATTCATTTATTTGGATGCGTTTTTTATTATAATCAAAATTTTAAAATCAGTATTAATCCGTTCCGTCCGTGTCATCTGTGTGCCAAATTTTAGTATTTTTATATAATGAAAATCGCCTTAATTCAATCCTCACTCATTTGGGAAAACCCAAAAGCCAATCGAAATCATTTCGAAGAAAAAATCAATGCTATTACTGCAAAAGTAGATTTGATTGTATTGCCAGAAATGTTCTCGACGGGATTCACAATGAATCCAAAAAGTCTTGCCGAAACAATGCAAGGCGAAACCATTTCGTGGCTACAATCTTTGGCGAAAGATAGTAATAGTGCAATTACAGGAAGTTTAATTGTCAAAGAAAATAATAATTTCTACAATAGATTAGTTTTTGTTTTTCCGTCGGGAGAAATCCAATTTTATAACAAACGACATTTATTTACCCTTGCCGGTGAAGACAAAGTTTATGCTTCAGGTCAAGAAAAATTGATTGTAGAGTATGTAGGATGGAAGATTTGTCCACTAGTATGCTATGATTTGCGTTTTCCAGTTTTTGCTCGAAACGTTGAAGATTACGACTTGTTGCTTTATGTTGCCAATTGGCCAAAACCTCGCATCAATGCCTGGGATATTTTACTCAAAGCACGATCAGTCGAGAATATGTGTTATACTATTGGCGTGAATAGAATAGGTTTTGACGACAACAATTTCGAATATGTTGGGCATTCGCAAGCGGTTGATTTTCTAGGAAATTATATTCTTGAACCTCAAAAAACCGAAGGCGTTTTCATAGTAGAGTTAAACAAGGAAAAACTACTTGAAACCAGAATAAAGTTAGGATTCCTTAACGATAGAGATACTTTCGAACTAAAAACCTGAATTGGTACTAAGTTAGCCAATACATTTCCTCTTGCAACATTAGCACACAGATAAGATTTAACACATAAGTCATTTAAGTACTTAATGCCTAATTAATTTTTTACCATATAAGGCATTCAAGGTCAATTAAGTTTAAGAAATCAGAGAAAATCCGTTCCATCCGTGTCATCTGCGTGCCATTGTTTCTTTGCCTGTCGCAAAGCGGACATACATCTTATAAACCTCAGAGATACTTTCGAACTAAAACCCTGAACTAGATTTTTTCTTTTTCTCCACTTTCTTTTTGGGTTCTGGTGTGTAAGGAATACTCAAATCAAAAACTTGTTCTATATCCCAATTGGCACGAACTGGTATTTCTTTCGAAAAATAAATCACTTCCTCAGCTTGGCGTTTTTCCAAGAAGTTTCCGGTATCCCAAATTGCGTTTTTATTATCGTCATAAATCGCTCTAAGCGAAAAAAGAGAAGGATCAATAAAACTAAATTCAACTTTTGTTTTGCTTTCGCAATATTCTGTGGCAACGACATCTCCAGCGTTATTCGTAAGTTGAACTAGCACAGGGAACCGTTTTACGTTTTGTAAACTCACTTTCAGATTACCATACTCTTCTATACTTTTGGTATTCAATTTAAAAGTAATATTTATATTGGATTGTTCTAAATAATCCGTCAATGCACCCGGCATAATTATAAAAGTGTAGTTTTCTGACAGTTCCTTTTTAAAATCAAATACTATTTGTTGGTTAAAATCATCATATTTTGTAGTGAAAGCCACAGCAACAGAATCTTTATTAATTAGTTTTATTTTAGAAGCATCCATTTTTGTTATTGGAGTGGCACTTTCTAAAACAAATGAATCTCTAAAACTATTTGAACTCTTTTGTACTGTTGTGATATTTAAACTGTCTTTTTTCTGTTCTTTAATTTTAAAAGTGAAATTCTTGCTGTATTTTCCTTTCGAAACTGCCATTGAAAGTGAATCCACTTTCAAAGGTTTAAACCAAATCTGAAGCGAATCCTTTTTGGGGAATTTGGTGATGATTATCGGCAAATCAATTTCATTATTTTTAACTTTCAATTTCATTTCATCGGTTTTTCCTTCATACGGAAAAATCAATCTGTTTCCTGATGCTTGAATAGGTTTAAATGCTTTAAAGGGCAACACTTCTTTGAATAATTTTAACTCATAAGTAGTGTCGTTCGGGATGGTAATAAATTCTTTTTTAAACGCAATTTTGTCCTTATTGGGATTAAATTTATTATTAGAACCATAATCTTTCATCGCTACAAGTAGATATTTTCCCGCCTTTAAATTATCTAATTTAAAGGTTTTCAAACTGTCTAAAGTGTTAGTGATATATCTTGGAGATTCTTTGTAAACAACAGAATCATTGTATTTGTCATTTACCTCATAAAGCATAACCGAAACAAAAGACTCCACCTCTTTCTCATACCCATCTTTCACAGTACCTGAAATCGATAACGAATCGATAATAGCACCAGTAGAAAACACATATTTAAACTGACTCAAAGGATTTCCCTCGTTGTTATCCTCAATGCTTTGACCAAAATTGAAACTATAAGTCGTGTTGGGTTGTAAAGTATCGTTTATTTTTATGGTAATAAATTTAGCCACACTTGTAGGTGAAATTAAGGGTTCGTTCTTCATTGGTGGCGAAATAATCAATTGCTTTTTCAAGTCTTTGAGCTTGATAAATTCGTCAAAAGTCAATTTAATTTCAGTTCCTTTAAATTCGGTGCTAAAGTTTTTGGGATAACTTGATTTCAAAATAGGCGCAAGCGTGTCTTTTAAACCGCCTGTAATACTGCCTCTTTTGGCACAACTTGCCATTATTAAAACTAGCAAAAACAGAAAATATTTAGAGTTGTTTTTCAACATAAGGAATCAGAGTTTAGAAGTTACAAAATAACAATTATATTCGCTGTAAACGAAATGTTTTAATTTTTTATTGGGAGTCAAATCCAGTTGGGTTGAAAATAGTAAAACTCAAGAAAATTTCTTTCTTTTAATTAAAAAAAACAAATTATTTACTACTTACAAAAACTGAAAATTTCTTATATTTTTGAAATTATTTTTAAATTGTCACTATAATGAGACGCTAATTTGGAACTAAGTCAAGTTATATATTTACCCTCGTTAAGTAGCCGAGGGGAAACATTGATCTTTTATCATCTTTTATCCAAAAACGATGTGAATGGCAATAATTTTATTAACATAAACACACAATAACCATTTGATGTAAGATATTTATTTTATATATTTGAGTGAAATTTAACACGACTTTGTTTATATAAATATATTTCAAATTAATTCTGAAAATCATTAAAAGAGGAACGCATTTCTCCCATTAAACAATTAAAAAATGTCAAAAAAACTACTATTATTTATTATAACGATTTTATCTCTAGAAGGATATTCACAAATCACTTTTGAAAAGGGATATATTATTGATAATTCTAATCAAAAAATAGAATGCCTAATTAAAAATATTGATTGGATTTTCAACCCTGTAAATTTAGAATATAAAATATCTGAAGAGAGTGAACCTATATCTGCAGATATAAAACTCATTAAAGAATTTGAAATTTTTAAAAATAGTAAATTTATACGAAAGACAGTGAAAATAGATTTATCTAATGAAAACATCTCAAATTTAAGTATTAATAAAAACCCAGAATTTGTCGAGAAAACACTTTTTTTAAGAGTGTTAATTGAGGGTGTTTCCAATTTATATCAATATGAAAGTAATGGTTTGTCAAGGTTTTTTTACACAAAAAATAATTCAGAACAGGTTGAACAATTGATTTACAAAAACTTCTTTGTTGCTAATAATACTGTTGCAACAAACAACCAGTTTAAGCAGCAATTATGGATAGACTTAAAGTGTGAATCAATTGAATTGAATACCGTTGAAAAGTTAGAATACAGTAAAAATAGTCTATTGAAATTTTTTAAAAAGTATTACGAATGTACTAATCCAGATTCTTTAATTGTTGAAGAAAAAAAGGAACAAAGAGATTTATTCAATTTTTCAATAAGACCTCGTATTAACAATTCCTCTGTTTCAGTTCAAAATTTAAAAGTTACAACTTCAAAAGTAAATTTCAATAATGAATTAGATTTTGGTTTTGGGGTTGAAGCCGAATTTATATTTCCTTTCAATAAAAACAAATGGACATTTGCGATAGAGCCTACTTATCAAAGTTTTAACTCCGAGGAAACAATAAATTCCGACTATATTGGCGGAACAAAACTAATTGTCAATGTAGATTATAATTCTATTGAAGTTCCATTAAGTTTGCGACATTACTTTTTTTTCAACAAGAATTCAAAGCTATTCATCAATGCTTCTTATGTACTTGATTTTAGTTTCAATTCTTCCATTTTATTCAAATCACCAGACAATTTTATTTATGATGATTTAAAATTAAAATCAAACGGTAATTTTGCAATGGGCATTGGATATAAGTTTGAGGACAAATATAGTATGGAAATGAGATATCAATTTGATAGAGATATATTGCCGATTTCTGAAAGTTATGTTTGGGATGCAAAATATAATGCAATATCTGTAATATTTGGATATACAATATTTTAATTAAGCTTATCCAATCGAGTTTTAGCCAAATTTTTATATAGCTTTTAATTTTGTATGCCAACAACATCAAATTATTTTAGTAGTTTGAGTTTTCCGAAATTTAAAAAATAGGTTTAGCTAGACTTTATATCAAGAATGCGCCATCGCCATACAAACAATACTAATTTTTGCTCCAGGTATTTTCAACAATGCGTGTGAACAAGCTTCTAAAGTCGAACCTGTTGTGAGCACATCGTCAATCAAAAGGAAATGTTTATTGTGGTCTTTTTCAGTAAAAACAACATCAAAAATGCTGTCGATTCCTTCGCTTCTGTTAAGTAAATCTTTCTTGGATTGGGTTTTGGAGTAAATATTTCGAACCAATAGATTTGGATTATATGGGATATTCAAGCCTGTAGAAAGTGTTGTTCCAAAATTAGTCACCTGATTGTAACCCCTTTCTCTAAGTTTCCTTTTGTGCAAAGGAACCGGAATTATTTCATCGACAGATTGTAGGATTGTAATATTTTTCAAATCATCTGAATACCATTCGCCAAGAACATTTCCAATTTGTTCCTGTCCTTTGTACTTCAAGTTGTGAATTAATTCCTGAACAATTCCCTTTTTATGAAAATATAATAATGCCGAAGTGTGTTCGACAGGAATTCGACCATAAAATTTTTTGAAAGCCTCATTCTCCCGATTCAAATGATGATTTGTTAATGGAATATTGTGTCGACAAAGGGTGCAAATTACATTTTCATTCGATACCAGAAACGAATGACAACCAGCACAAACCGGAGGAAAAAAGAGATTGATAATGGTTTTTAACATAAAAACGCCAAATTTTCATAAAAATAGTAAAATCTAGGGTTCAAAATTCAAAAATGTTTCTTTTTTTAAGTTCACTTTTTATATTTTTGCACCACTATGGCAAAACAAGAAGATTTATTTAAGAATGTAATTTCGCACGCAAAGGAATACGGATTTATTTTTCCGTCAAGCGAAATATACGATGGTTTAAGTGCCGTCTATGATTATGCACAAAACGGAGTAGAATTAAAAAAGAACATACGCGAATATTGGTGGAAAGCGATGGTTCAAATGAACGATAACATCGTTGGACTAGATGCGGCAATATTGATGCATCCAACCACTTGGAAAGCTTCGGGTCACGTAGATGCTTTCAACGATCCATTAATTGACAACAAAGATTCTAAAAAAAGATACAGAGCTGACGTTTTGATTGAAGATTATGCTGAAAAGCTAAATCTTAAAGCAAAAAAAGAAATCGAAAAAGCGAAAGCTCGTTTTGGTGATGCTTTCAACGAACAAGAATTTATTACGACCAATGCTAGAGTGGTGGAATATTTGGCTAAAGAAAGAGAAATTCTAGAAAGAATGGCGCGTTCTTTAGGTTCAGGAGATTTGGAAGATGTAAAAGCATTAATCGAAGAATTAGAAATTGCTTGTCCCGATTCAGGTTCTCGTAATTGGACCGAAGTGCGTCAATTCAACTTGATGTTTGGCACCAAATTAGGTGCTTCTGCTGATACGGCAATGGATTTATACTTGCGCCCAGAAACGGCTCAAGGTATTTTCGTTAACTTCTTGAACGTTCAAAAATCAGGAAGAATGAAAGTGCCTTTTGGAATTGCACAAACTGGAAAAGCGTTCAGAAATGAAATCGTGGCCAGACAATTCATTTTTCGTATGCGGGAGTTCGAACAAATGGAAATGCAATTTTTTGTACGTCCAGGCGAAGAAATGCAATGGTACGAACATTGGAAAACCGCACGTTTGAACTGGCATTTATCCTTAGGTTTAGGAAGAGAAAACTACCGTTTTCACGACCACGAAAAATTAGCACACTATGCGAATGCAGCTGCCGATATTGAGTTTAATTTCCCTTTCGGTTTCAAAGAATTAGAAGGAATTCACTCTCGTACTGATTTTGACTTGAAAGCACACGAACAATTTTCGGGTAGAAAATTACAATATTTTGATGCTGAATTGAATCAAAATTACGTTCCTTATGTGGTAGAGACTTCAGTAGGTTTAGATAGAATGTTTTTGGCAGTTTTTGCCACTTCATTAAAAGAAGAAACATTGGAAGACGGTTCAACAAGAACAGTTTTGAAATTACCATCGGTTTTAGCACCAACAAAAGCGGCAATATTCCCTTTAGTTAAAAAAGATGGATTGCCAGAAATAGCACATAAAATAATCGATGATTTGCGTTGGGATTTCAATGTAGCTTATGACGAAAAAGATGCAGTAGGCCGTCGTTATAGAAGACAAGATGCATTGGGAACTCCTTTCTGTATTACAGTCGATCACCAAACTATCGAAGACCAAACGGTTACAATTCGTCACAGAGATACGATGAAACAAGATCGTGTTGCTATCGCTGACTTGAAATCAATTATCGAAAATGAAGTTTCGATGAAAAATTGGTTGATGAAAATGTAATCACATATCATTTATATGAAAAAGGCTTCTCGAATTGAGAAGCCTTTTTTTGTATGTTTTAAAATCTGTATCCTAATGTTATTCCTCCACGTCCAACAACTTCTGGACTGTTGTTACTAAATAGATTGCGGCCAATACCAGCATTTATTTCAAAAACAAAACCTCTTTTGTGTACCCATTTAGATCCCAAACCAAACCCTAATGCAAAATCCGTGTATTTTTCACCCTCAACATTATAGCTTGTATTGGTATTGTAATCATAATAAGAATAGCTTCCATTTTTTCCGGTATTAATCATACTGAATCCTTCAACGAAAAATCCGGCAGCTGGTTTTTTTCCAAAATAAGCACGATAGAATGGGGTTAGACTGAAACTAGTGTCAAAATCTTCTTCACTGACAAAAAATAGAGATACTCCTAATCCTGAATTTTCGTTAGGTAGTCGTTCATAGGTAACTTCTACTGCACCTAAAACCAAAAACAAAGCATTCCCTTTAATCTCGTTTCTTTTAAAATCAGTTAGTTTATCATCTTGGCTGTAACCAAGAGTAAAAATGGATATGCATAATAACACAAATAATTTTTTCATGGGTTGAATTTTTTATTTCAAATGTATAAATAATTTCTGATACAACGAAAAGTTGAAAAAGAAATAAATAGCAAACAAAAATCCTTATTTGTTGCAGTTTATCGGATTTATCTGCACTTCATTTTAATGTATTAACATTTGTTCCTAAAATATTAACAACATAAATGAAAAATGCAGTAAATGTTTATTTTTAGCTTGTTAAATAGGTTTTTTTTAATAAAAAAAGAATGTTTTTATTTAAATAGTTTCCCCAAACTACCTTTATTACTTAATACTTTGAAGTATTTTACTTTGAACGTCTAATGTTATGCCTAACAAAATAGGACAAAACATTGATGAATTTTCCGTACATTATCATTGACGACGATCAAGAGAGTGTTTTGAAAACTAAAGCTATTGCTGATGGTTTTTCGGAGCTTGTCTTTGTAGCTTCGGCTAATAACTATGCGGATGGCTTAAATTTAATTCTCGAACATTCACCAAAATTAATTTTTCTCGAAATTGACCCAGCCGACACAACGAGCAATTTGTCATTGGCACTCATCAATGAATTGTATCGCTTTCTAAAAGTAATTCCCAAAATAATCATTACTACCGGCAAAAAAGATTTGGCCTTTGAAGCCATACAATATGAAGTTACTGATTATATGATTAAACCGTTGCGACGAATTGATTTTATAAAATCGATTCTTAAAATAAAAAAAGCAATTGAAGAAGATGAAGTTTCTATTACTCAAAATCAACTTATAAAAACGCCTCAGGAGCTCAAAGTAGAACAATCAAAATCTACTGATGATTTTCAAGAATCTATAGAAGAAAAAATTCTAGTTCTAAATAAAAACACCCAAGACCCTATAGTAAAAGAACCTAAAGCTACTTCTGAAGATACAACCGAAGAAGATATCCTAGCTCTTGATGAAATTTCAGCGTTTTCAGAAGAACAAATTCCAGAGGTATATTTACAACAATCAAATCCAAATATTGAACAACCTCTAATATTATGCATTAAATCTTATGGGGATTATCGATACATTGATACCAATGATATTTGCTTTTTCCAGGCCGATAATAATTCGACCGATATACATTTAAACAATGGTGAAATGGTTACGGCTTTCAAAACATTAAAGCATTTTGAAGGCGTTTTGCCTTATCCTTTTGCCAGAATTCATAACAGTTATATTGTCAACCGCAATTATATTTCCAGAATTCACACCGGAAATGCAGTCTGTTATATTAAAAATACCACTACAAAACTTCCGTTTTCCAAGTCTTATAAGGAAAATGTAGATTTAATTATCTCTGAATTTGCCAATGGCAATTATCTAGAGATATAAGAAAAATTCATCTACCCTAATTTGACGGTCATTCACTATCAAATGGGTACATTCTACCACAAACCCCCATTTTTACTACAAATTTCGAAATAGACAATGTAGTTTTACACCGTGATGTAGTGCTATCAACTGTTCACAACAAATAACGTAAAAACGAAATAACAATATAAAAACCCCCCATTATGAAAAAATCAATTTTAGCAATCGGATTATTATCACTAGTAATGATATTAACTTCTTTCACTACACCTGAAAGTAAAGTAAATGTAATAAACAATACAACTGTTGAAGCTGCTGGACAAGGAGCTACAGGAAGAAATGTAAGATTAGATGCTGCTGGACAAGGTGCTACAGGAGGAAATGTAAGATTGGATGCTGCTGGACAAGGTGCTACAGGAGGAAATGTAAGATTAGATGCTGCTGGACAAGGCGCTACAGGAGGAAATGTAAGGTTGGATTGATACATTCTTTCATTAAAATTTTATAATAAATATTATTAGGCTATCAAAATTTGATAGCCTTTTTTTATGTCAATAGGTTTATTTTACTATTTTTGAGGAAATTCAAGAAAATCTATTGAAAAAAATATTCTACATATTGCTGTTGCTGATTGCCTTCTTTGCTTGTACCAAAAAGAATTCTCAAAATCAAATCATCGTTACTGAAGATGACAGTCTTACAGCCTATTTATCAAAGGCCAATGATTTTAGTTCTACTACCATAAAAAGGGAGAAATATATTCAAAAGGCATTTGCTATCATTATCAATCAGGAAAATGATTCTTTGCAAAGGGCTAATCTGTTTCGTGTTGCCAATCGCTATTACAATTTGAACGATTGGAATAAATATCGCGAAATAACCAATATTGTTTTAGAAAAAGCCAAAATTAGCAAAGACACCCTGAGTATTGCCAAAGCCTATTCCTATTTGGGAGATTTTTATGGTTCACAATCTTTGCCAGACAGTGCTTTTTTTAACTATTTCAAAGCCGAAAAGATACATCTTCAACAAAATGACAATATTAGTCTTGCCAGAGCCAGGCTAAATAAGGCAAATTTGCAATATAACGAAAGTGATTTTTCTGGGAGTGAAATTTCTGTTATTAAGGCTTTAAATGCATTGAAAAGTGTAAAATCTAGTGACATGTATTTTGAATCCTACAACCTTTTAGGATTAATATATAATGAGCTAGGTGATTATGGTAAAGCAATTGATTATCATAATAAAGCATTAAAAAGTATAGATGAAGTAACAATACCAGTCGAGTTTCAATCAAAACCAACATCAATGAATAATTTAGGATTGGTTTATCAGAATTTAAATAAAGACAAACTAGCAATACCATATTTTCTTGAAGGGCTAAAACAAAAAAAAGATTTAATATTATATAAGCCTTTTGTGTATGCACTTTTGTTAGACAATTTAGGGTATTCTAGATTCAAAATAAAGGAATCCATAGGGTTACCTGCATTGTTTTATGAATCCTTTAAGATAAGAGATAGTTTAAAGTTGACGATAGGAGTTATTGTTAGCCAAATCCATTTATCAGAATATTATGCTTCCAAAGGCGATAAAATAAAAGCCTTGCAATACTCAAATGAAGCTTTACAAACGGCTCAAAATTCTAAAAACAATAGAAATCTTTTATTACCTCTGAAACAATTAGCAATTATAGAGCCAACAAAAGCAGCCGAGTACAACAAAGAATACATCCACATTAACGATAGTTTGCAAAAAGCAGACCGGAATATCGCAGAAAAATTCTCTCGTATTGAGTATGAAACGGATGAAATCAAACAAGAAAACACCAATCTAACGGTTCAAAACAGGAATCTTGTCTATATTTTTGGGTCTATTTTGATTTTAGGGTTGTTTTTGTATATCATCAAAGCGCAAAAGGCTAAAAACAGGGAATTGTTATACAAACAAGAGCAACAAAAGGCCAATGAGGAAATCTACAATTTAATGATTTCACAACAAAGCAATGTAGAAACCATTAGAGTAATAGAGAAAAAACGAGTGGCTCAAGAATTGCACGACGGTGTATTGGGCAGAATGTTTGGTGTACGAATGAATTTAGACAGCTTAAATAATTTTAATGACGAACTTGCCTCCAAGCAGAGAAACAGTTATATCGTCGAATTGAAAAATATTGAGCAAGATATTCGTGAAATTTCACATGATTTGAGTAGGGAAAAATCAGAATTAATTAATAACTTCGTCGCCATTGTGGACAACCTTTTTGAAGAGCAGAAAAAGACGTTTAATTCAAAATTGGTTTCTTCTATTGATTCAAGCATTAAATGGGACTTAATGACTAATGCGGTTAAAATAAATTTGTACAGAGTTGTTCAGGAGTCCCTTCAAAACATCAATAAATATGCAAATGCCAAAACCATTAAAGTTGAATTCAAAAAAGGGATAGACAATTTATTATTACAAATTAGTGATGACGGTGTTGGGTTTAATGTAAAAAAAGCAAAAAAAGGAATTGGTTTGCTAAATATGCTTTCTAGAATTGACGAATGCAATGGAGTTTTTGAAATACAATCAAGAAAAGGAGAAGGAACAATAATTAAAGTTACAATACCAATTTAAAAAATTATAAGAAATGACATTTGAATCAACAACAACCGAAATAACAATTAAGAATAATATATTAATTGTAGATGACCACCCTTTTATAATTCAAGGTTATAAAAATGCCATCACTAGGTACAATCCAAAACAATTTGAGTTTTTTATTACCGAAGCAAAAGATTGTGAATCAGGATATAATGTGATTACAAACCCTGCGACTTCTCCTTTTGACGTTGCTTTTTTAGACATTAGCATGCCATCTTATGACGAGAAAGGAATTTTTTCAGGTGAAGATTTAGCAATATTGTTGAATGAATACATGCCAAATTGCAAAATCATTTTGCTTACCATGTATACTGAATTGTTAAAAATCAGAACTATAATCGATGCAATAAACCCATTAGGGCTTGTTATAAAAAACGATTTAACATTCGACGAGTTACTTTTTGGCTTTAATAAAGTCATAAACAATGAGACCTATTACAGCCAATCTATTCAAAAAATGTTAGATCAGTCAGAAATGGAAACGATTGAGATTGACCTTTTTGACAAACAAATTCTTTTTCACATCTCAAAAGGAACAAGGACAAAAGACATTCCACAATATGTTCCCATTTCTTTAAGTGCTATCGAAAAAAGAAAAATGAATTTAAAAAAAATACTAAATATAAATGACCAAACCGATATTGAATTAGTTAGAGTAGCTAAAAATAGAGGATTGTTGTTTTAATTTAAAATTAAACATATGAAAAACGGCACTTAAAATGCCGTTTTTTTTGTTTTTATTCTTCGCTCAAAGCGTTCCATCCACGAGCTTTCAGCGGAATTCGAGTATTAGCGCGAGTCACCAAATGTATTCCTTCACTTTCTTGAGTCATATGTCCAATAATTGTAAAGTTTGGATTTCCTTTTATCTTTTCAAAATCTTCCATTTTAATAGTGAAAAGCAATTCATAATCTTCACCCCCATTTATAGCTACTGTTGTAGCGTCCAGGTCAAACTCTTCACAAACATTCATAAACTGTGGATCAAGAGGAAGTTTGTCTTCATACAAATTACAACCCACTTTAGATTGTTTGCAAATGTGCATAATTTCAGATGACAATCCATCCGAAATATCAATCATTGCTGTTGGTTTTATTTCTAATGCATGCAACAAAGTACGAACGTCTTTTCGAGCTTCTGGTTTTAGTTGACGTTCTATTAAATATGTATAGGCATCTAAATCAGGCTGCGAATTAGGGTTTACTTGGAATACCTGTTTCTCTCTTTCAAGAACTTGCAATCCCATATAAGCCGCACCAATATCGCCAGTTACCACCAACAAATCGGTTTCGCCAGCACCATTTCTATATACAATTTCATTCTCTTCGGCTTCGCCAATAACGGTAATGCTAATAATCATTCCTTTTTGTGAAGAAGTGGTATCGCCACCAATAACGTCAACCTTATATTCATTTGCAGCAAGCGTAATCCCGTCGAACAATTCTTCCAAAGCTTCTAATGGAAACCGATTAGAAACCGCTATCGTAACTAAAATTTGAGTTGCTTTAGCATTCATCGCACAAATATCCGAAACATTGACTACTACTGCTTTGTAACCCAAATGGCGCAAAGGCATGTAACCCAAATCAAAATGGACTCCTTCGACCAAAATATCGGTCGAAACCACTACTTTTTTGTCTTTGAAATCAAGAACCGCGGCGTCATCACCAATCCCTTTTAAAGTAGAAGCTTGGTTAATTTCAAAACTTTTGGTCAGGTGGTCTACAAGGCCAAATTCGCCTAATTGAGCAATACTGGTTCTTTGTGGGGATTTATCTTCGATCATAATTATAGTGAGGAACGAAGCAATCTTCATTCACTTTTTTTTAAGTTTAATTTTTTGTGATGCAAAGGTACAAATAAGAGAAGTCTTTTTGTCAAATAATAAATTTGACAATTTTAGAAACCAAAAATTCAATTAATTATTCTATTATTATAGATTTACTCCATTTGCTTTAAAGCGTTTTAGAAACTTCATCCCAATCTAAAAGTCTTTCGGGATTTGCTTTTGCGTTTGCCATTCTATCTAAAACAATTCGTCGATGTTCAACAGTAATTTCCATATCTTCATTCCAAATCGCATCATTCAATTTTCAATCGGTCTTTAGGCAAAAGTTGTTTCAGGCTTCAATTAATTGACTGACAATCAAATCGATATTTAATTTTATAGTTTCCAAAAAAACAAAGTTAGTGAGAACAAATTCCCACAAACAAAAAAGCTGACAATTTTCATCATCAGTTTTCTATTTATTTCAACAAAGTCCTTCGCTTTGGGAAGGATTTAGGATGGGACTTAATCGTTCAATTTCAAAACAGCCATAAACGCTTCTTGTGGAATCTCAACGTTTCCAACCAGTCTCATACGTTTTTTACCTTTTTTCTGTTTTTCCAATAATTTACGTTTACGCGAAATATCTCCACCATAACATTTGGCGGTAACATCTTTACGTAAGGCTTTTATCGTTTCTCGGGCAATGATTTTAGCACCAATTGCTGCCTGAATCGGAATGTCAAATTGTTGTCTCGGAATCAATTCACGCAATTTCTCGCACATTTTTTTTCCAATATTGTAGGCATTGCTTTCGTGAATTAAAGCCGAAAGGGCATCAACAGATTGTGCATTTAATAGCACATCCAAACGAACTAATTTAGAAGTTCGCATCCCAATAGGCGAATAATCAAAAGAGGCATATCCTTTAGAAACCGTTTTCAATCGGTCGTAAAAATCAAAAACTATTTCCGCCAAAGGCATATCAAAATTCAATTCTACTCTTTCCGTAGTCAAATACGTTTGATTGGTTATCACGCCACGTTTTTCAATACACAAACTCATTACGTTACCCACAAAATCCGATTTAGTGATAATGGTAGCTTTGATGTAAGGTTCTTCTACTCTATCTAAACGCGACGGTTCTGGTAAATCTGAAGGATTATTAACTACAAAAGGAGTTTCGGGATCTTTTTTGGTGTAAGCCAAGTACGAAACGTTGGGGACTGTAGTAATTACTGTCATATCGAACTCTCGTTCCAATCGTTCTTGAATGATTTCCATATGCAACATTCCTAAGAATCCGCAACGGAAACCAAAACCTAAAGCCGCCGAACTTTCGGGTAAAAACACTAACGAAGCATCGTTCAATTGTAGTTTTTCCATTGAGTTTCTGAGTTCTTCATAATCTTCGGTGTCTACTGGATAAATCCCAGCAAAAACCATAGGTTTTACATCTTCGAAACCTTTAATCATATTCGTGGTCGGTGTCTTTGCATCTGTCAAAGTATCGCCCACTTTTACTTCTTTAGCCTCTTTAATTCCTGAAATTAAATACCCAACGTCGCCAGCAGAAATTACATTTTTAGGAACTTGGTTCAATTTCAAAGTGCCAATTTCGTCAGCAAAATATTCATTTCCGGTGGCCATAAATTTAATTTTCTGACCTTTCTTGATTTGCCCGTTTTTTACACGGAAAATAACCTCAATCCCACGGAACGAATTGTAATGTGAGTCAAAAATCAAGGCTTGCAACGGTTCGTCAATATTTCCTTTTGGTGGTGGAATTTTCTCGATAATGGCGGCTAAAATATCTTCTACACCAAAACCAGTTTTTCCCGAAGCGTGAATAATATCCTCCAGTTTACACCCTAATAAGTCAATAATATCATCGCTAACTTCCTCTGGATTGGCACTTGGCAAATCCACTTTATTCAAAACTGGAATAATTTCCAAGTCATTTTCCAATGCCAAATACAAATTCGAAATCGTTTGTGCCTGAATACTTTGTGCTGCATCCACAATCAAAAGTGCGCCTTCACAAGCCGCAATCGAACGGGAAACCTCATACGAAAAATCCACGTGTCCCGGCGTATCAATCAAATTCAGGATATAATCCTCGCCTTTGTAGGTGTATTCCATCTGAATGGCGTGGCTTTTTATGGTAATCCCACGTTCGCGTTCCAAGTCCATATTGTCTAGCAATTGAGCCTTTTCTTCACGAGCCGTAACGGTTTGAGTTGCCCCTAATAATCGGTCTGCAAGCGTACTTTTACCGTGATCAATGTGTGCAATAATGCAAAAATTTCTTATGTGTTTCATTCTCTGTTTATGTCGATTTATGTCCAACTGAGCGCAGTCGAAGTTTGGGCGTAACCACAAGGGTCGGGCTTTTCGTTACAAGTCCTCGCAAAGTTCCGCTATCGCTGCACTTTGCTGTGGGCTTTCCTCTGCAATCCCTCACGCGCACGCAATTAATCTGCAAATATAGTTTAAATTCAACAGTTTCAAAGTCCTTACAATCACAAACTATTTGGTTTAAGATTCAGAACAAACGGATTAGCTATAAAATAGCCACAGATTCACAGATTTCAACACCAAAACAATTTAAAATCAATTTCTTTCAACACCGAGTTAGATTTTAAAATCATAAAAATCAGCTTTTCAATAAACCTATCTGTGAATCTGTGGCAAAATAATACCTCTCTGTTTTTCTTTATTCTTTTATCTTTTTTCTATTCTCTTAAATCATCTATCTTTGCAAAAAAATTACCCTTGATAAAAATTGGCAACATAGAACTTCCTGATTTTCCGCTACTTCTCGCGCCTATGGAAGACGTGAGCGATCCACCATTTCGTAGATTGTGCAAAATGCACGGAGCCGATATGATGTATTCCGAATTTATTTCCTCCGAAGGATTAATTCGCGATGCCATCAAAAGCCGAATGAAATTGGATATTTTCGATTACGAAAGACCTGTTGGAATCCAGATTTTTGGAGGAGACGAAGAAGCAATGGCGCTTTCTTCCAAAATTGTTTCTACCGTAAACCCAGATATAATTGATATAAATTTTGGCTGTCCCGTAAAGAAAGTAGTTTGCAAAGGAGCCGGAGCCGGAGTTCTAAAAGATGTCGATTTGATGATTCGCTTAACCCAAGCCGTTATCGATAGCACGCATTTGCCAGTTACAGTAAAAACCCGTTTGGGTTGGGACGATAATTCCATCAATATTGATGAGGTTGCCGAGCGTTTGCAGGACATTGGAGTGGCTGCTTTAAGCATTCACGCCAGAACTCGCGCCCAAATGTACAAAGGTCATTCGGATTGGTCACATATTGCCAGAGTGAAAAACAACCCTAGAATCACAATGCCGATTTTCGGAAATGGAGACATTGATTCTCCCGAAAAAGCATTGCAGTATAAAAATGAATATGGTATCGATGGCATTATGATTGGTCGGGCCGCCATTGGTTATCCTTGGATTTTCGATGAAATTAAACATTACTTCAAAACGGGTGAACATTTAGCAAAACCAACAGTTAGCAATAGAGTTGAAGCAGTTCGAAACCATCTAACCTGGGCAATGGAATGGAAAGGCGAAAGACTCGGAATTGTAGAAACCCGTCCGCATTATACCAATTATTTCAAAGGGATTCATTCGTTTAAACCTTTCAAACAACAATTGGTTACTTTAGATCGTCCCGAAGAATTATTTGCTGTTTTGAATGAAATCGAAGAGGCTTATGCTGGTTATGAAGTGGTGTGAAAATAAAGAATCTGAATTATTGTTCTCAAATTTTCGCTATATTTGTTTCTAAATATAATTCATTATGAGTGTTCAAACTGAAAAATCTCTTTTAATTGATTTACTTCAAAACATCAATGACATTTCTATTATTCAGAAAGTGAAGAATTTTGTTTTGCACGAAATTGAACCTGAATCCTTATCCGAAAATCAAAAAAAAGAACTGGATATAAGAATATTGGAACACCAAGAAAACCCTAAATCTGGTGTTGATCCGTTAGAATTCTTAGATTCCCTAAAATCTAAATATGAGTTATAACAAACTCAATTTATAAACTAATACAGCAATTGAAATTGAAAATACAATTGCCCAATATGCTTTAATCAATATTAATTTAGCCAAAAGAATAGAGAAAGAAATACGATTAGGTTTTAGAACTATTGCTAAAAATCCTGAAAGTTTCCAATGTCGACATTTTAAAATTAGAATATTTTGGTTAAATAAATTTCCTTATGGTTTGTATTATATTTGGGAAAACAATGAAGTGTTTATTGTAGCATTTTGGCATTCAAAAGAAGATATTCCTAACAAGCTTCCTCGGATTTCGTAAACTAATCCAACAACTTCTTACTCACGCGACTGCTTGCAATCATCGAAGCAATAAAACCAAGTGTGACAATAGTTGCGAAAACAATCAACACATTTTCTAAAGAAAAAACAACGGGATAAGCCAGAGTAGGCGTAATCATTACCAATTCAAAATGTTGTTGTAATAACACAATCGCAATTCCTAAAGTCAAACCAATTATTCCGCCAAAAACGCTCAATAAGGTGCCTTGCAAAAGGAATATTTTACGCAAATCCTTGATTTCGGTTCCTAGGTTTAATAAGGTTTTCAGGTTTGCTTTCTTGTCGAGAATCATCATAATTAATGCGCCAATCAGGTTGAAAAGGGCTATTACAATCACCAAAGTGAATATCAAATAAACCGCAAGATTTTCGGTATTCAACATTTTATACAAGGATTCGTTGAGTTGCGCTCTGTTTTTTACGGTGATTTTATTATTGAAAATCGTTTGAAGTTTACTGATGATGGCATTTTCATCGGCCTCTTTCTTCATTTTGATCTCAATTCCCGAAATTTGGTTGGGTTTATATTCTAATAATTCCTGAGCAAGACCTAAATCGGCAAAAACATATTTAGAATCCAAGTCTTCGCTAATAGCATAAATCCCTACTGGGATTAGAGTCATTTTATTGAAAGCTTCTTCGGGATTTTCGATGTTACCTTTTCCTGGTTTTGGAGCTAAAACTTCCAAATAATGATTGAAATCCAGTAAACCCATTGAAAATTTTTGTGCAATTCCATAGCCAATTACCACTTGGTAAGTGTCTTTTTTCAGCCAATCTCCGTTGTAAATGGTTTTTTTAATTGCATTTACTTTGTTAAAATTTTCGTCAACACCTTTCAAATAAGTCACTTCTTGTTTTCCATCAAAAGTGAATAAAACCCGTTCCTCTATTATTTTGCTGTAAGAAACGATGTCTTCAATTTGATCCATTTGGCTTTCTTGTGAAGGAGAAACTAAAAATGATTTCCCTAAAGTGCTGCTTATTTTTAAATCTGGGTCAATATCATTCGAGAAGGAAAGACTAAAAACTTTCAACCCACTAAAAACGGATAAAACCACAAACAAAGCCATCGCGCCAACAATGATTCCCATACTGGCAATGCGATTGATGATATTGATAGCATTGTTTTTGCTGCTGCTAAAAATATATCGTTTGGCTATGTAAAGAGGGAAATTCAATTTTTATTGAAATCTACGTTTGTCTAAAAGATCACGGTTTTCGATAGGATTTTCTTTACTTGACAAAGCATTGTCAATTTTTTCAATATAATCTAATGAGTCATCTATAAAGAAAACTAAATTGGGAACTTTTCGCAACTGCAAGCGTACTCTTTGCGATAAATCGTGTTTGATTAATTTAGAATTTGTTTTTATTGCTACTAAGGTTTCTTGGGCTTTCTCTTGTGGAAAAATGCTTAAATGCACCGTAGCCACTGATAAATCTGTAGTTACGATAACTTTGGATACCGAAATTATTAAATTTGAAACTCCGTTTTTTCTCACTTCACCTTGTAGAATATCAACCAAATCTTTTTGGATAACTCCACCTATTTTTTTCTGTCTATTTGTTTCCATTGTGCAAAAATACTAATTTTTTGAGAGACACCGTTATAAAGTGGCAAAGTCATAAAGGTTTTAGCTTTAATTTTTTTTTAAACAGTAAATTTTCCTTACTTTTAAAGATGAGAAATTCAGAAGACTATGAAAAAAATTGAACATATAGGAATTGCCGTTTCTAATTTAGAAAATGCTTCAATAATTTACGAAAAACTCTTTGGCGCATCAGCATATAAAGAGGAAGAAGTGGAATCTGAAGGTGTGAAAACAGCTTTTTTTAGGAGTGGTCCAAACAAAATAGAACTTCTGGAGGCTTCTAATCCCGAAAGTCCTATTGCAAAATTTATTGCTAAAAAGGGAGAAGGAATTCATCATATCGCTTTTGAAGTTGATGATATTGTTACTGAAATTGCCCGTTTGAAAAAGGAAGGTTTTGTTGTTTTAAATGAAATTCCAAAAAAAGGAGCTGATAATAAATGGGTTGTTTTCTTGCATCCAAAAAGCACCAATGGTGTTTTGATAGAATTATGTCAAGAGATTCGGTGAATTTTTTAAAAGAAAACATCGCTCAAGGTTTCTAATAATCAGTTGGTTCTATTTTAAATTTTAAATAAATATTGCGCGTTGAAAAATCTATTCAAAAATAGTTGTAATAAATATAAAATAGTAGTAATTTCGCAACCGCATAAAAGGTCCTATAGCTCATTCGGTTAGAGCAACTGACTCATAATCAGTAGGTGCTTGGTTCGATTCCAAGTGGGACCACAATAATAAGCAAAAGGCTTTACAGAAATGTAAAGCCTTTTGCTTTTTCTACAGGTTAAACAAATCAATATTTACTATAAATATGTTCAAATGATTTTTATTTTAAGCTGGATAAAAAAGCAACAATATTAAAATACATAGAAGATATATTTTTATTGATGGAGTTCAGGAAATAAACTAAGAAAAATCATTTTCTAAATAGACTATTATTA
The DNA here is from genome assembly GCF_007097365.1 of Flavobacterium franklandianum. Taxonomy (GTDB): domain Bacteria; phylum Bacteroidota; class Bacteroidia; order Flavobacteriales; family Flavobacteriaceae; genus Flavobacterium; species Flavobacterium franklandianum. Next base: position 391,377 of record NZ_VJZR01000001.1, on the reverse strand, counting down.
ATAGTTTTAAAGCTTCAGCTTTATTCCAGTTGATGCTCGGCCAACATACATCTAAGTACTTGCATACTAGTATAAATTTTCATATTATTGCATTCGAAACATTTTTTGTCCAAGTAGACCTGTTTGTAAGTTAGTAAATTGAAATGCTAGTAGGAACAAAACAAACCTTCCAGAATCGATAACTATGTAAGTTTTATTTTATTTATAAGATAAATTTTTGCGTTTTATCGTTAAAAAAAACGCTTTCATCGACGTGTCTATTGTTTTTGTTATTAAATAAAAATAACTTTGTAAACACTATTTTATAAAATTCTGAGCTATATAATTGGTATGATATCTGCTTATTTAAAAAAGTGTTTTATTTTTTAATAAATATGAAAATTATTGCAAACAAGTTTTTCATTTTAATAATATACCTTTTAGGTATATCTACTGCGTTTGCAGCACCGCATCCACCGCCGCCAAATGGCAAAAGACCACCACCTCCACCGGGTTTGGACATAGATGAAAATATCCTATTTTTATTGTTTATTGCAGTACTTTTTGGAATTTACATTATTTACAAACACAACATAAAAATAAAAACTCCAACTTAATTGGAGTTTTTATTTTTTAATCTATTCCTACCTGTTTATTAGAATATAATTTTGAAATATATTTGCCAATTAAGTCGAATTCAAGATTTACTTTTGTGCCAATTTCAAAGGATTTAAAATTAGTGTTTTCAAAAGTATACGGAATAATGGCAACGCTGAACTCGTTTTTTCTTGAATCAACAACTGTCAAACTCACACCATTTACAGTAATGGAACCTTTCTCAATAGTTATATTGCCAATAGTTTCGTCATATTTAAAAGTATAATACCAACTTCCGTTTGTTTCATTGGCAACAATACAAGTAGCTATTTGATCTACGTGGCCTTGTACAATATGACCATCAAGTCGATCACCTAATTTCATGGCTCTTTCTAGATTGATGATGTCTCCAACTTTTAAATCGGATAAATTTGTTTTTTTTATAGTTTCGCCGATGGCGGTTACAGTATAAAAGTTTTTGTCGATCGAAACCACCGTCATGCAGATTCCGTTATGAGCAACACTTTGGTCTATCTTGAGTTCGTCTGTAATTAAGGATTCAACGGTAATATGAACGTTGTCCTTGTCTTTTTTTATTTCTTGGACCGTGCCAAGTGATTCTATTATTCCTGTAAACATTTCTTATTTTAATTTACTAAATTTGCACTTCAAAATTAGCAATAAATAACGTGATGTCATGATAAAAAAAGCAGAAAATATAATCGTCGGAATTTCAATTGGAGATTTAAACGGTATTGGAAGCGAAGTTCTTTTAAAAACATTTGAAGATTCTCGAATGTTAGAATTATGTACACCCGTAATTTTCGCCAATGTAAAAACGCTCTCGTTTGTAAAAAAAAGCTACGAATTGACAGCTATTCTACACGGGATTGATAGATTAGATCAAATAGTTTTGGGAAAAATCAATGTTTTGAATGTTTGGCAAGAAGGTGTAGAAATAAATTATGGGATAAATGATGAAAAAATTGGAAAATATGCCATAAGATCTTTTGTTGCAGCTACTAAAGCTTTAAGGGAAGGCAATATAGATGTATTAGTGACGGCTCCAATAAATAAATTCAACATTCAATCAGAGGATTTTAAATTCCCAGGACATACCGATTATTTAGACCAAGAACTAGAGGGCAATGCTTTAATGCTGATGGTTCAGGAAAATTTAAGAGTAGGATTATTAACAGACCACATTCCTTTGAATGAAGTTGCATCACATCTTACTGAAGAATTGATTATCAAAAAAATAGAAACAGTTAAGCAAACTATTATTCAAGATTTCAGCATTAATAAGCCTAAAATTGCAGTATTGGGATTGAATCCACATTGTGGCGATGGTGGAGTTATTGGAAAAGAAGACGATGCGATATTAAAACCAACATTAAAAAAACTATTTGAAAAAGGAACATTAGTTTTTGGTCCTTTTGCCGCAGATGGTTTTTTTGGAAGCAATCAATATGATAAGTACGATGCTGTTATTGCTGTGTATCACGATCAAGGATTGATCCCCTTCAAAACATTATCATTTGGAAAAGGAGTAAATTATACGGCAGGCCTAAATAAAATTAGAACATCACCAGATCACGGAACCGCATATGACATCGCTGGAAAAGGAATTGCTGATTTTAATTCCTTCAAAGAAGCGGTTTATTTGGCAATTGACGTCTATAATTCCAGAAATCAATATGCAGAAATCAGCCAAAGACCGCTAAAAACAAAAGAAAAATAGATATTAACAAAAAAAGGCAAATAAGATTATTAGATTTCCAATAATTTTATATCTTTGCACTCCCGAAGTTTAGGGCAAATTGTTGTTGAAATGAACAAGACGAAAGAATATTTAATTCCTTTTATAGGATTAAAGCCAGGGAAACATCATTTTGAATATCAGATAAGTAATGCGTTCTTTGAAATCTTTGACTATCTCGAATTTAATAATTCAGACATCAAAGTAAATGTAGTTTTAGAGAAAAAAAGCACCATAATGGAGTTGTCTTTCAAACATAAGGGAACAGTTAATGTGCCTTGTGACATGACAAACGAAGAGTTTGATTTGCCAATAAAAGGGAAAATGAAATTAATTGTGCGTTTTGGAGAAGTTTTTAATAATGACAACGAGGAGTTGCTTATTTTGCAACATGGAGAGTTTCAAATCGATATTTCACAATATATATATGAAATGATAGCACTTTCAGTTCCTCTAAAACGAATTCATCCAGGCATTAAAGACGGAAGTTTAAAGACCGAAGCTTTGACAAAACTGAAAGAATTGACCATAAAAGAACTAAAAAAAGATCATAAAAAAGAAGAAAAAGAAGAAAATATTGACCCGCGTTGGGACAAATTAAAGCAACTATTAACGGATAAATAATATAGTAAAATGGCACATCCTAAGAGAAAAATCTCCAAAACAAGAAGAGATAAAAGAAGAACACATTACAAAGCTACTGTAGCACAAATCGCTACTTGCCCAATTACAGGTGAAGCGCATTTATACCACAGAGCCTACTGGCACGAAGGTAAAATGTATTACAGAGGACAAGTTGTTATAGATAAATCTGTAGCGGTTGCTTAATATAATTTTGTAAACGATATTTGAACTCTCACTATGTGAGAGTTTTTTTGTTGTTTATAATTTCTGTTAAATAAGAACTATTAAAAGAATAAGGATTAAAAAAAAAATTGTAATTTTCGACTCCTTTAGAATTTTTTTTTAAATTATAGCATTTGGCTAGAAAAAATAGAATACGATGAACAAAATCACAGCCGCAATCACAGCTGTTGGAGCCTATGTTCCAGACTACGTGCTTACAAACAAAATTCTGGAAACATTAGTGGACACAAATGATGAGTGGATTACTTCACGAACTGGAATAAAAGAAAGAAGAATTTTAAAAGACGAAACTAAAGGAACTTCTTTTTTAGCTATTAATGCAGCACTTGACTTAATAAAAAAAGCAAATATCGACCCTTTAGAAATAGATTTAATACTAATGGCAACCGCAACAGCAGATATGCCAGTTGCCTCTACAGGAGCTTATGTCGCAACCGAAATCGGAGCTACAAACGCGTTTTCTTATGACTTACAATCAGCTTGTTCTAGTTTTTTGTTCGGAATGTCAACAGCCGCAGCCTACATAGAATCCGGAAGATATAAAAAAGTATTATTGATAGGTGCCGACAAAATGTCCTCCATAGTTGATTATACCGACAGAACAACCTGTATTATTTTTGGAGATGGAGCTGGAGCAGTTTTATTCGAACCAAATTACGAAGGATTAGGTTTACAAGACGAATACCTAAGGACAGATGGAGACGGAAGAGATTTCTTAAAAATGACAGCCGGAGGCTCACTTTTGCCAGCCTCAGAAAAAACTGTTGTTGATAATCTGCATAATATTATCCAAGACGGAAAATCAGTTTTTAAATACGCTGTTACTTATATGGCCGATGCTTGTGAGATGATTATGAAGAGAAATAATTTGACACATGATGACATTGCTTGGTTAGTTCCTCATCAGGCAAATAAAAGAATCATTGATGCAACCGCCAATAGAATGGATTTAGAAGATTCAAAAGTATTAATGAACATAGAAAGATACGGAAACACCACTTCCGCAACTCTTCCTTTGGTTCTTAGTGATTTTGAACATTTATTTAAAAAAGGAGATACCATTATATTTGCCGCTTTTGGAGGAGGATTTTCTTGGGGATCTATTTATCTAAAATGGGCTTACGACAAAAATTAAAATTAAATTAAAAACAAGTAATTATGGATTTAAAAGAAATTCAAAATCTAATCAAATTTGTAGCAAATTCAGGAGTTGCCGAAGTTAAATTAGAGATGGATGATGTGAAAATCACCATTAGAACTACACTAGAAGGGAATGTATCCGAAGCCACTTATGTACAAATGCCAGCTCAACCAGCTATTCTGCCAACTGCCATTCCGCAACAAATTTCACCAGCTCCAGCAGTAGCTCCAATAGTGGAAAACACTAATTATATCACTATTAAATCTCCTATGATAGGTACTTTTTACAGAAAACCATCACCAGACAAACCGTTGTTCGTTGAAGTAGGTAGTACTGTTGCAAAAGGAAATGTACTTTGTGTTATTGAAGCTATGAAATTATTTAATGAAATAGAATCAGAAGTTTCTGGAAAAATCGTTAAGATTTTAGTGGACGATATGTCTCCAGTTGAATACGATCAACCTTTATTTTTAGTAGATCCATCATAAAAAAAGTTAGAAGTTAGAAGTTAAAAGTCAGAAGTTTTATGCTTAGCTTCATAATTTAATGCCTAATGGACCTTTGTCTAATTATCTAATTAAAAGATTATGTTTAAAAAAATATTAATAGCAAATAGAGGGGAAATTGCACTTCGTATTATTAGAACTTGCAAGGAAATGGGAATCAAAACTGTTGCCGTTTACTCTACAGCAGATGCAGATAGCTTGCACGTGAAGTTTGCTGACGAAGCCGTTTGTATCGGTCCTCCTCCAAGCAGCTTGTCTTATCTTAAAATGTCGAATATTATTGCTGCCGCCGAAATTACAAATGCCGATGCAATACATCCAGGATATGGATTTCTCTCTGAAAATTCAAAATTTTCTAAAATATGTCAAGAACATGGTGTTAAATTCATTGGGGCATCTCCTGAAATGATTGACAAAATGGGAGACAAAGCTTCTGCCAAAGCTACTATGAAAGCAGCAGGTGTGCCCTGTGTACCAGGTTCTGAAGGATTATTAGAATCTTTCGAACAAGCACAAACACTTTCAAAAGAAATGGGATATCCAGTAATGTTGAAAGCTACTGCTGGTGGAGGTGGAAAGGGAATGCGTGCCGTTTGGGCACCAGAAGAGTTACTAAAAGCATGGGAAAGCGCACGTCAAGAATCAGCTGCAGCTTTTGGTAATGACGGAATGTATTTAGAAAAACTTATCGAAGAACCAAGACATATTGAAATTCAAATTGTAGGTGATTCATATGGAAAAGCCTGTCACCTTTCAGAAAGAGATTGTTCTGTACAAAGACGTCATCAAAAATTAACCGAAGAAACTCCTTCGCCATTTATGACGGATGAGTTGCGTAAAAAAATGGGTGCAGCAGCAGTAAAAGCTGCAGAATACATTAAATATGAAGGTGCGGGAACTGTAGAATTTTTGGTCGATAAACACCGTAATTTCTACTTTATGGAAATGAATACTCGTATCCAAGTAGAACACCCAATTACCGAACAAGTTATAGATTATGATTTAATTCGCGAGCAAATTTTAGTTGCTGCAGGAGTTCCAATTTCTGGTAAAAATTATTTACCCCAACTTCACGCTATCGAATGTCGTATCAATGCCGAAGATCCCTTTAATGATTTCAGACCATCACCAGGAAAAATAACTACGCTTCATATGCCTGGAGGGCACGGAGTTCGTTTAGACACGCACGTTTATTCTGGCTACACTATTCCGCCTAATTATGATTCAATGATTGCAAAATTGATTACAACGGCGCAAACCCGTGAAGAAGCAATAAGCAAAATGAGAAGAGCATTGGACGAATTTGTTATCGAAGGAATCAAAACAACTATTCCTTTCCACAGACAGTTGATGGATGATCCGAGATATATTTCTGGGGATTACACTACTGCTTTTATGGATACTTTTAAGATGAATGATCCAGAATAATAAACTACAATCAAAAATTAAAAACAGCTGCAATTTTATTTCAGCTGTTTTTTTTGTTTATATTTAAATCCTAATTTTGTAACTAAAAAATAAATTTTTATATTTATAAAAAAAGCAGACATACTTAATGGCGACAAAAATAACATCAAAAAAAACGAAACCTTCAGCAAAAAATAACTCAGTTACTTTCAAGAGCAAAGTGTCTCGTTTTTTATTCAAGGCATTATTGTGGTTTTTTGGACTGTCTGTTTTTTTTGTAGTGCTTTACAAATTTGTGCCAGTTCCATTCACTCCGTTGATGGTGATTCGAGCAATAGAAAACAAATTCGACGGAAAGGAAAATTATTTCAGCCACGATTGGGAACCTATCGAAAATATTTCACCTAATTTGCAAAAAGCTGTTATTGTCAGTGAAGACGGGACTTTTTTAACTCATAATGGTTTCGATTTTACGGCCATGCAAAAAGCCTACAAGAACAACGAAAGAGGTCGAAGAATAAAAGGAGGAAGTACCATTTCGCAACAAACCGCTAAAAATGTTTTTCTTTGGCAAGGAAGAAGTTATCTACGCAAAGGTCTTGAAGCTTATTTTACGGTTTTAATAGAATTAATTTGGGGAAAAGAACGCATTATGGAAGTGTATCTTAACAGCATCGAAATGGGGAATGGCATTTATGGTGCTCAAGCCGCAACTCTACATTGGTACAGGAAAGACGCCACAAGTCTTACCAAAATGCAAGCCGCTGGAATTGCAGCCATTTTGCCCAATCCAAGAAAATATTCTGCTACAAGCTCTTCGTCTTACATCAATAATAGAAAAACAAAAATTGTTCGATTAATGCGATACGTTGGCAAAATTGAGTATTAATAAACTACCGCAAATTCACAAATCACAAACTCATTTTAGAATTATCTTTTGCAAATTTGCGGTAAAATATTCTAAATGTTAAAATTCAACCCAAGAATAATATTTCTTCCAATATTAGGAATCCCATCCGTTTTTAAGCGTGATAAATGAGCAATATAACTTTTGTTAAGTAAATTATTTCCGTTTAAATTAATATCAAAAACTGTTTTTCCTAATTTTATTTTTCCTCCAAGACCCAGATTTACCAAAGTATAACCATTAGATTTTGTCTCGAAACCACTTGTATTCTTCTGATTTAAAGTGGTAGAAACATTTAAAGTCGCATAACCACCTTCGAGCCATTTCTTTGTGTTAAACTCCGATCTGATAGTGTTGTTCCAATTGTTGGCAGGAATTAAAGGCAAATAATCGCTCCCGAAACTTCGGGACTGTTTTTTACCCGTAACGGTTTCAAAACTGGTTTCATAATGCAACCAATCCAGCGGATGTGGATGAAAATGGAGTCCGATTTCACCACCAAATAATTTGGCGTTATTTTGAATATAATCGAAAACGGCGTTGTCGTCAATTATTTCTCCATTTGGCGAGGTGTAAATATAATTGTTGATGTGGTTGTAAAAACCGTTAACAAAAAACTCGACATGACTGCTTTTGTACTCTAAATTCAGGTCACTTTGCACATTTTGTTCGGTTTTTAAATTGGAGTTTCCTATTTCATAACGATTCGTTCCTTCGTGAACACCGTTTGAAGTTAGTTCAGCTAAATTGGGCGCTCTGAATCCAGAAGCCACATTCAATCGCAAAGACAAATCCTTGCCTAAATTGGTTTTGTATCCCAAGGACGCATTAAAACTATCGTACGATTTGTCGATGGCTTCAAAAGAACCCTCCTCTCCCAAAATTCCATGTGCTGTTGTCGTAATTTTTCTATTATCAAAACGCAATCCCGCTTGAATTACATTCGATTTCCATTCGTAATTTCCTGTTCCAAAAACACCAAAATCATTGGTTGTGGCATCAGGAATTAAGTATTCTTCACCCGAATTGGCATTGGTTTGAAGCATTCCTTGAATTCCAACGATAGATTCAAATTTACCCAATTGTGGGAAATGGTATTTGGCATCGTAATTAAAAGTATTCAATTTCATATGCAAAACCGCAATATTGCTATCTTCAAATTCACTTCTGTCATTCGAAATATAACCCAAATCGACATCTAGTTTTGATTTTTCGAAAAAGAAAACGTTATTCAAACTCAACAAATGATTGAAAACACCTTGTTTGGGATATTCCGATTTATTGTTTGTGGTTTGTTCCGCGATACCTTCTTCGGGAATTCCTAAATCCAAATCATTATAATTGTATCGAAAAACACTCGAAAATTTTGAATTGCTGTATCCAATTCCAGTTTTGAAATCGGCTTCTTGATATCGCGTATTGGTTACTCTATCGCCGTTTGCGATTTTATAATCGGAATGGGTGTTGAAGCTTCCGCGAGCTAAGAACTTCCAATTTTCGGTGGAAGTTTTTAATCCCAAAGAGGAATTACTTCCCAAAGTATTGGAGAAAAATTTCTGGCTGAAATTAGTTGTAAAAGTACCTGCATTGGCAAATTTTTCAGGATTGAAATACAAAACACCGCCCAAAGCATCCGACCCATAAAGCAAGGAAGCTGGGCCTTTGATGACTTCGACACTTTCGATTCCGGCATCATTCAATCCTAAACCGTGCTCATCGCCAAATTGTTGATTTTCTAATCGAACGCCTTGCGAATAGACTAAAACTCGGTTGCCACTCAAACCACGAATGACTGGTTTTCCGATGGAAGTTCCCGTTGAAACTTGCGAAACTCCAGGAATGGTTGCCAATCCTTCAATCAATGTTGACGTTCCTTTTTGTTGCAATTCCTTGATGGTGGAATGCTCCACTTTCATCACATTTTGTGATTGAATTTTATTGAAAGCCGTTGAAACAATCACTTCGTCCATATGCAAAACGGTTTCTTCAAGAATAATCTCAATAATATTTTCTTTTTTTAGAACATTGATAGTTTTGTTTTGTGTTGCTAATCCTGTGAAGGCAAAGGTTAGTTTTACATTTCCAGTGGGTATGTTCGACAAGGTATATTTTCCGTTTTCATCCGTCGCTGTGCCTTTGTGTAATTCGGGTGCATAGACCGAAACGCCTATTATGGGTTGGTTTTTCGTGTCGGTTATTTTTCCTGTTACAGAATTTTGAGCGGACAGTATAGCTGAAAACCCTAGAAATAGGGCAATTATGAGTTTTTTCATTTGAAATGATTTTATTGTTAAATAGAAAAGTCACACAAAAACATTGCGTCTTAGTGTCTTAGCGGCAAATCAAACAATAAATACGGGAGGAGCACGAAGCGCAAAAAGGCTTCCTTTAAAGAATTGGGTAATCTCTCTGGATTTGAAAAAGGAATATCCTGAAGGAATAGTTGTTTTTTGAAATTCAAAATGATGTATATCCGAAGTTACAAAACTGCTTACGGAAAAATGACACACAAAACAGTGATCAAAACCGTGGTGCTGATGTGTGATTTCTTGGCTTGAAGTGTATTTATGGTGGCATTCTTTTTCGGAAAGTTGTTTGGCCAAATGCTCATAAGTATGCACATATTGAAACAGCATTGAGAACAATACTGCCAGTATCCAGAAAGAATTTAATATGACAAATTTCTTTTTCATCCACTGCAAAGGTAGTTATAACCAATAAAAAATCCAGCTAACTTTAAGATTATTTAAAGTAAACTGGATTTTGTTAAGAATAAAATGGTGTTTACACCAAATTATGCGCCACTAAATATTCAGCAATTTGAATGGTGTTTGTAGCTGCTCCTTTTCTTAAATTGTCAGCAACAATCCACATATTTAATGTATTATCTTGACTTTCGTCACGACGAATTCTTCCTACAAAAACATCGTTTTTACCCTCAGCATATCTTGGCATTGGATAGGTAAATGTGTCTAAGTTGTCTTGAACTACAATTCCATCCGTTTGGCTCAAAATAGTTCTGATGTCATTTACTTCAAAATCATTAGAAAACTCTACGTTTACCGCTTCACTATGTCCGCCTACTACAGGAACACGCACTGCAGTTGCTGTAACTTTGATAGAGTCGTCACTCAATATTTTTTTGGTTTCTTTCACTAATTTCATTTCTTCTTTAGTGTAACCGTTTGGTTCAAAACTATCGCATTGTGGAATACAGTTGCGGTTGATTTTATATTTATAAACCATATCGCCTTCGATTCCTGCACATTCATTTTCGAATTGCTCTACCGCTTTCACACCAGTTCCAGTAATAGATTGGTAAGTTGAAACAATTACACGTTTGATGTTGTATTTTTTATGCAAGGGAGCCAAAGCCAAAACCATTTGTATGGTTGAACAATTTGGGTTAGCAATGATTTTATCTTCTTTTGTTAACTCGTTAGCATTAATTTCTGGAACAATTAATTTTTTAGTAGGATCCATTCTCCAAGCGGATGAATTATCGATGACAGTAGTTCCTGCAGCAGCAAATTTTGGTGCCCAATCTAAAGATGTTTGACCTCCAGCTGAAAAAAGTGCAATATCTGCTTTCATATCGACAGCGGTTTGTAAACCAACTACGGTATGTTTTTCTCCTTTGAACTCAATTACTTTTCCAACCGATCTTTCAGAAGCTACAAGAATTAATTCGGTGTAAGGAAAGTTTCTTTCTTCTAATACTTTTAACATTATTTCTCCAACCATTCCGGTTGCGCCTACAACTGCAATTTTCATAATATATCGTTTAATTTTTTATTTCTTAATTTCAGGTACAAAAGTAAGGAATCTTCAATTTAAAACAAACGCGTTCACAAAAAATAACAAATTGTTATATTTGTAACAAAAAAAGAACCACGCTGTTGAGCGTGGTTTAATTAGAATATATAATGTAGCGGAAATTTATTTTTTTAGCAAATCTCTAATTTGTATAAGTAATTCTTCTTGAGTCAGACCAACTGGTGTGACAGGAACAGCTTCTTCTTTCTTTTTTGTTTTTTCATATGCTTTTAAAACCATAAAAATACAAAAACCAATAATCACAAAATCAAAAATAGTTTGGATGAAAGCTCCATAATTTAGAGCTACTTCTGCAACAGCGGGAACTTTTTCGGCGCCATTTTCCATAACAGGAGGAATACCATCCTGTAACACAACTTTTAAGTTCTTGAAATCTACTTTTCCTAAAAGTAATCCAATTGGCGGCATTAAAACGTCATTGGTAAATGAAGTTACAATTTTTCCAAAAGCACCACCCACAATTACGGCTGTCGCCAAATTTACTATTTCGCCTTTCATCAAAAAGGCTTTAAAGTCGCTTACGAATCCCATATTTATAAGTTTTAAGTTAAAATTATACGAATATAAATATTTTATTTTAAAAACTTTTATTCTCGATAAAAAACTCGTTTGACTCTTTGGGAAATACTAGTCAGAATTTCATAAGGAATAGTTTGTAGTTGCGCTGCAATGTAGGACACGCTTGGGCTTTCGCCAAAAATAATGACAGAATCCCCTTCTTTACAATTGATTTCGCTAACATCTACCATCAACATATCCATACAAATACAGCCAACTATGGCTGCTTTTTGATTATTGATGGTTACAAAACCAATGCTATTGCCCCAATGTCTCGAAATTCCGTCTGCATAACCTATGGGGATAGTGGCGATTTTTGTGGGTCTGTCAGCAACAAAGCGTCTTCCGTAACCCACACTTTCCCCAGCTTGAATAGATCTTATTTGTGAAATAATAGATTTTAATGTGCCTACATTATCTAAATATTTTTGTTCTTCAACATCATTGGAAACACCATAAAGCCCAATACCAAGACGAACCATATCGTATTGTGCTTGCGGAAAATTACTAATTCCCGAAGTATTCAAAATATGACGAATGGGTTTTATTTGCAATTCATTCATCAACTTGGACGACAATATTTCGAATAAATTGAGTTGAGAATGAGCAAATTCTTGATGTTCTAAATCGTCACTTGTTGCCATATGAGATAGAATACTTTTTACGGTTACAAATTTATTGTCTTTTAAAACTGCAATTAATTCGTCTAAATTTTCTTCCTCGAAACCCAAACGGTGCATTCCCGTGTCGAGTTTGATGTGAATGGGAAAGTGTTTTAGTTTTCGCTTTTCGGCAATTTTAAGGAAAGCATTCAAACCTTTCAAACTGTAAATTTCAGGTTCTAATTTGTATTGTATAATCGCCGAAAAACTGGTGGTTTCAGGATTTAAAACCATTATTGGCAAAGTAATTCCCGTATTTTTTAACGAAATTCCTTCATCGGCGAAGGCCACGCCCAAATAATCTACTTTATGATGTTGAAGTAATTTGGCAATTTCAAATCCACCGCTTCCATAACCAAAAGCTTTAACCATAACCATCATTTTGGTGATGGGTTTTAGTTTTGATTTATAAAAACTCAAGTTGTGACTAATTGAATTTAGGTTGATTTCCAACACCGTTTCATGTGTTTTCTCTTCTAATGCAGCAACGATTTCTTCAAATTGAAAATGTCTCGCTCCTTTGATTAGAATGGTTTCATTGATGAAATTTAGATAGTTTAAATTTAAAAAGAAGTCGGACGTGTTTTTAAAAGTGATACAATTTTTGAATTTGTGTTTGAATTCCGAAATGGTTTCACCAATACCAATTACCCGATTTATTTTGTTGGAAGTAATCAACTGTGCAACTTTCGAATACAACTCTTCGTTCGACAAACCACTTTGAAAAATATCCGAAAGGATTACCGTTTTGTTTTTGTACTGCTTTTGGCTTTCCAGAAAATCCAATGCGATTTTCAACGACTGAAAATCCGAACTGTAACTGTCGTCAATCAGTGTGGTATTATTGATTCCGTTTTTAATTTTCAACCTCATTTCAACAGGATAAAGCCATTGCATGCGGTTTTGAATTGTTGATTTGCTGTATTTAAAACTCAATAAAACCATCAAACAAGTAATGGCATTTTCAACCGAAGCCTCATCCTGAAAAGGAATTTGGATTTCTAAATTGTCTTTGTCATTACGGATTTGTAAAACAGTTTTGTCTTGAATGTCTTTTTTTGAAATAAAAACATCTGCAGTTTCATCAGTGTAACTCCAAGAAAATGACTTTATTTTAGATTCAATAAGGCTGTCAACAAGTTTGTTTTTTTGATAAATGATTAGTTTTGAATTTTTAAAAAGTTTTAGTTTTTCCTTGATTTTTTTCTCCAAATCTTCAAAACCCTCATCGTGTGCGGAGCCAATATTGGTAATAATTCCAATGGTAGGACGAATTATCACTTCCAGTTTTTCCATCTCGTTCATTTTCGAAATTCCCGCTTCAAAAATGCCCAGATTGTGTCTGTCATTAATAGAAATTACCGACAGAGGAACGCCAACTTGTGAATTGTAGCTTTTGGGACTTCGAATGATGTTGAAATCGGGACTCATTAGAAAGTTCAACCATTCTTTGACGATGGTTTTTCCGTTGCTTCCCGTCAGTCCAAAAACAGGGAATTTAAAAAGGCTGCGATGATAAGCTGCATATCGTTGCAAGGCCTCTAAGGTGTTTTCGACAACCAAAAAAGTAGCTTTGTTGGATAACTTTTCTGGAATATGAGTTACGACAAAGTTTTGAACGCCTTTTTCGATTAAGTCTGAAATGTATTGATGAGCGTCATTATTTGGGCCAACTAAGGCAAAAAATAATGTTTTTTGATTGTTTTGCAAGGAACGGCTGTCGATAGAAATAGTGTCGATTGTGCCGTTACTGTCTCCAAACCTTTTGGCGTGAAGAATTTTTTCGATATTTTGGATAGATAAAGTCAAGTGTCTAACTTTTTTGTATTGAAATTAAAAATTCGGTGGTTGTCATTACTGGGATTTTGGAGTTTTTTGAAATTAAAAACAACTATCAACCATGACTTTTTTTGTATGTATAAAAGTACAGAATAAAAGCGTACAAGAAATAATAATTAGCTTTTTTCTAACAAAAAAATGATTTCGGAATTCAGAATTTTTAGAGAATTTTAGACAAACTATTTCTCCTCACTCTTTTGCATCGCATAAAAATAAGCTGCTCGACTCAAAGGCTCGTATTCTTCAGTTTCGCCGAGCATAACGAGTTTGTCATTGTCGGTTTTTCTAAAACTGTAATTGGCTAAATTTCCTGTGCGAGTGCAAACCGCATGCACTTTGGTCACATATTCAGCAGTAGCCATCAAAGCCGGCATTGGTCCAAAAGGATTCCCCTTGAAATCCATATCTAATCCAGCGACAATAACACGAATGCCTTGATTGGCCAAATCATTGCAAATTTTCACGATTTCGTCATCAAAAAATTGAGCTTCATCAATACCAACCACATCACAACCTTGTGCCAAAATAGCAATATTGGCGGCTGCAGGAACTGGTGTGGAGCGGATTTGGTTGGCATCGTGTGACACCACCATTTCGTCATGATAACGGGTATCAATTGCAGGTTTAAAAATCTCTACTTTTTGTTTGGCGAATTGCGCTCTTTTTAGTCTGCGAATGAGTTCCTCGGTTTTGCCTGAGAACATCGATCCGCAAATAACTTCAATCCAACCAAATTGTTCTTTATGATTTACTGTATTTTCGAGAAACATTTTGTATTTTTCTGCCTTTAAAAAGGATTAGTTTTTATTACTTTGTATCGAAACAAACCGACATAAAAATTTTCTACTTTTACGCCGTTTCAAAAGTAGAAAATTTTTATCAAATCGAAGATTCACGAACACTTATTTGCAAAATAATAATATTGTGAGTAAAGGTTACTTCTTCCTTAGGCTAAATAAAAAATTAAGAAGACATTTATTAAAAAAGACACACCTTACTCACTATAATTTCAAAAGTTATGAAGAAAAAATTGGAAGCCGACTTAATGAGCATTGCGCACAGAGTTTTGCAAATGAAAAACAAATCCGACATCAATCAATTGTGTATTGAAACACAGAGATTATATGAAAAATTGTCTGTTTTGAGATTTGTCGAAGAACATTTTGATGGAGCAAAACCGACAATTGGTCAAGCCGAAGTTGTGGCAAAAATGAAGCAGTTTTTTGAAGAAAATCATTTCGCAGAAGTTAAGCCAGCGATGACAAAGCTAGAGGTTGTTGTTGAACATGTTGACGAAGAAGAAACTGTACAAGAAATAGAAGAAGAAACTATAGAAGAAATAGAAGAAATAGAAGAAATAGAAGAAAAAGCTGAAGAAGCTGTAGAAGAAGTTGTTGACCAAGAAACTTATGAAGATGAAATTTCAGATGAAGTAAGCTCTCCACTCACCGAAGTTGAATTTAACGAAACAGAACCTGACCAAGAGGACGAAGGCGAAGAAATAATTAAGGATAAGTCAACAAAATTTGATGACCTAGGATTTTTGCCTGCTTTTGAATTAGATATTGAATCTGAGGAGGAGCCAGAAAAACCAAAAAAAGGTGAGTCTATTCAAATTTCTTTTGAAGAGTTGTTGGGAGCAGATTATACCCAAACTCATTTTGTAAAAGTAGAACATAACAAAACTAAGCAGAATCCTTTGGACTTTGAGCTTCCTATTGAAACAAGTATTCAAAAGGAAAGAGAAGATCTTTTGGCTGAAATTCAAATAAGTTCAAAAGATATTGAGCCTATAAAAGGTGCTACAATTGACAAACAAGCAGCTGGAATACCCATTGGTTTGAATGATAGAATTGCTTTTGTAAAACATCTTTTTGGCAATAGTGACGAAGATTATAACCGAGTGATGAATCAGTTAATAACTTTTGACAGTTTTCAAGAAGCTCAAAATTTTATCGAAGATATGGTAAAACCAGATTATGGTGATTGGCAAGGAAAAGAAGAATATGAACAACGGTTTATAGAAATTATTGAAAAAAAATTCGCTTAAATGGGTAAATTATACATTGTTCCAACTCCCATTGGCAACCTCGAAGATATGACTTTTAGAGCCATTAGAATTCTCAAAGAAGTCGATTTGATTCTCGCCGAAGACACTAGAACCAGCGGAAAATTATTAAAACATTTCGAGATTGGCACGCACATGCACAGTCATCATATGCATAACGAACACAAAACAGTCGAGAATTTAATCTCACGTTTGAAAGCTGGAGAAACCATCGCCTTGATTTCGGATGCGGGAACTCCGGCGATTTCTGATCCTGGATTTTTACTTACCCGTGCTTGTGTAGAAAACAAAATTGATGTGGAATGTTTGCCTGGTGCAACGGCTTTTGTACCTGCATTGGTCAATAGTGGTTTGCCCAATGATAAATTCGTTTTCGAAGGGTTTTTACCCGACAAAAAAGGAAGACAAACCCGCTATTTAGCACTTGCCGAAGAAACCCGTACGATGATTTTGTATGTTTCACCACATAAATTAGTAAAAACTTTAGCTGAATTTACGACCTTTTTTGGCGAAGACCGACCAATTTGTGTTTCAAGAGAATTATCAAAACTCCACGAAGAAAATGTTCGTGGAACGGTGCGTGAAGTGTTGACACATTTTGAAAACAAACCACCAAAAGGAGAAATTGTGGTTGTAATTGGAGGTAAAACTATAACAAAGGAGAACAAAAGGAATTCAGATGAATAAATACATCAATGAGTATTCCTAACTAAAAACATTCTCACATAAGAAGGCAATAATAAGGGAATGAAGAGTAAATCAAGAGACGAAAAACAGTATTAAAACCTGTATTATTTCACTTAATTTCACTATATTTGAGGGAGTTCTCGCTATAAAACACTTTTCATAGCAATTAAAATTCTTCAAAATGAAAAATACTGAATTTACGGTTACAGTTGATCTATTGGCAACACGAGGTCAACGTTTAATAAACTGCTTTCTCGATTTGTTGATTGTTCATATTATTATGGGCAGTATTGGGACAACTGTTATCATCATTGGAGATATAACCAATAATTATGAATTGTCAAATTGGATTGAATCAACTACAACTATAGAGAAATTACTTTTTTGGTTCGTAATCCAGTTTCTATACTATTTTTTAACCGAAACCTATTTTTCAAGAACTTTTGCTAAGTATTTTACCCAAACAATCGTGGTTACAAAAAACGGCTCTAGGCCAAATAAAAGGACAATAATCATTCGAACTTTGTCACGATTCATTCCTCTAGAAGCGCTTACTTTTTTAGGAACAAATATCAGGGGTTTGCACGATTTATTTTCAGATACTTATGTGGTGGGAAAACACGAGTTCAATCATAAAAAAGGGGCTGTTGCTTTTCCTTGACGAAACCTAAAAATTTGACTCAGCCTTTATTTTGACGGCAGTTTTTGTTTAATACAACTCCTTTTTATTATATTCGCTACATCTAAAACTGCAGCATGAACTGGGAACAACTTTTATCACTAAAACGCCAAGGCGACACGAGCAAACGACTACGAATAGAACAAGACGACACGCGTCTGGGTTTTGAAGTTGACTATGATCGAATTATATTTTCATCGGCTTTTAGAAGTTTACAGGATAAAACACAGGTTATTCCACTTTCGAAAACTGATTTTGTACACACCCGATTGACGCACAGTTTAGAAGTTTCGGTTGTTGGTCGATCCATTGGTCGATTGGTTGGAAAAAAAATAATCGAAAAATATCCACATTTAAAAGAAATTCACGGTTTTCAGGCGAATGATTTTGGGGCGATAGTTGCTGCGGCTTCCTTGGCACACGACATCGGGAATCCTCCTTTTGGTCATTCTGGCGAAAAAGCTATTGGAGAATATTTTTCTATTGGAAAAGGACAACAATACAAAGAACAACTTTCTACCAAAGAATGGCAAGATTTAATTGATTTTGAAGGCAATGCCAATGGATTTTCAGTCCTTACAGCAAGTCGCCCCGGAATTGAAGGTGGATTGCGAATTTCGTTTGCAACTCTTGGCGCATTTATGAAATATCCTAAGGAAAGTTTACCCAAAAAACCAACACAAAATATCGCTGACAAGAAATACGGCTTCTTCCAATCGGACAAGGATTTTTTTAAGGATGTAGCATCGGAACTGGGTATGATTCCAAATAAAGATGGAAATAACATTGGTTTCGAAAGACATCCCCTAGCCTATTTAGTAGAAGCTGCCGATGATATTTGCTACACAATTATCGACTTTGAAGATGGCATCAATTTAGGTTTAGTTTCTGAAGATTTTGCCTTGGAATATTTAATAAAATTAGTAAAAGACAGCATAGATTCCTCTAAATATAATTCTCTAAGCACCAAAGAAGATAGAATAAGTTACCTCAGAGCATTGGCAATTGGCAGTTTAATCAATGATGCTGTGAAAGTTTTTATCGAAAACGAAGAGGCAATTTTGAAGGGAAGATTCCCTTACGCCTTGACGGACAAAAGCAAGTATAAAGTTCAAATGGACGACATTATCAAGTTAAGCGTCAAAAACATTTATCAAAGTCGCGAAGTCATCGAAAAAGAAATTGTTGGTTACCAAATTATACAAACTTTATTGGATAAATTCATCACCGCTTTCAATAATAAATTTGATGGTAATTCGTCTAATTACGACAAATTATTATTGAAAATGTTACCCGAAAAATTTTTAGAAGAAAAGGATGATTTGTACAAAAGACTATTGCACATTTGTCATTACGTATCCCTTTTGACTGACGGAAATGCCTTGGAATTATACGAGACGATTAATGGTAAAAAAACCAACTGATTTTTAAAAAACATAAACCATACCAACTCCAAGCGATTGTCTTAATTGCAATGTTGGACCACCTGCAACTTTAACACCATCAATTTCATCGTAGGTTATAACATCATCGTCATAAATCGCGTGAGTTCCAATGTTTGCGCTCACATATTGGTTTACAATTAAATCAAATTGCAATTTCCATTCCACATCAATATTCCCGAAATTGTTAATGTAATCAGAGTAAAGACTCAATCGATTTTCCATAGTAATGTTTTTCCAAACCTCTTTTTTATAATAGTTGGTCACTAAAAAGCCGATTTCAGTTTTTGATAGTTTGCCTTCTGAGATTAAATTGCCTTCAGAGTCATAAGTTGCTTTGTTTACTCCAAAAGCGCCTTTATTAGCCAAAGATTGATCTAAAACCAAAGTGCTTTTCATAGTCAATGGAGAAATATAAACATCAAATTTATTTTCTTTGTCGAAATAATCTGCGCCAGCCCCGAGGAAAGTATATGCAGGTGCAAATGGTTTAGAAATTGGAGTGGAGGTATCAGGGTATTTATAACCGTTGGAAAATTGAGTATTAAAATTAATTTTACAGGTATAGTACCAATTCGACAGAGGATCTTTTCTGTAGCCAAAAGTGGAATTAAATCGAAGTTCATCATCCGCCTTTCTGACCGTTAAACCATCTTGTTTATTAATACCGTATCGAACGATTAATTCATTAACCCATTTACTGTTTTCTGAAGTGTATGTTCTGAAGAAGTTTCCTTTAAACAGACCTGAAATGGAGCTAACTCCACCAGCATTCCAATTTATAAATGCAATTTCGCTAAGGTCAAAACCAACCGTGTTTTTACTGTGCCAAGCCGATACAGGAAATATAGGTAAAGGCAATCCTGTTTTTATTTTTATTGTCGCCGTTATTGTTGCTGTTGCAACGGCTGTTACGGGTTTTATTTCTATGACTACAGGTGTTATTAGAGAATCTTGTGAATAACAATTTGTGCAAATTGTGATAAAAATTAGGATTAAGAAGTTGTGAAGTATTTTCATTATAATTTATTATATTTAAATTGGTAAAAATAATTAATTTTAATAACTTGAAAAAATAGTCGATAAGCTACTAACGTCTATTTTACAATATTGTTGTAATTCGTTTACAGTTCCTTGTTCAATAAATTCGTCAGGAATTCCAAGGGTTTTTATGCTTGAGTTATAGTTGTTTTTAGCTGCGAACTCTACAATAGTCGTGCCAAAACCGCCTTTAATAACGCCGTCTTCAATGGTAACTATGTTTGTAAAATCCTTGAAAATACTGTGTAACAATTTATTGTCCAAAGGTTTAACAAAAGAAAAATCGTAATGTGAAAAATTTTCTGGATGATTCATTTCGGCTAAGGCCAAAGTTACGTTGTTGCCAATGGTTCCGTTGGATAATATCGCCACTTTTGTTCCTTCTTTAAGGCAATTTGCTTTACCTATTTCAATTTTTTCATACGGCTTCTGCCAATCTACAATTTGTCCGCGACCTCTCGGATAACGAATCGCAATAGGATGATTCAATCCCAATTGAGCAGTATATAAAATGTTTCGGAGCGCAATTTCATTTAGTGGCGAATACACAATCATATTGGGAATACAACGCAAATAAGCCAAATCGAAAACACCCTGATGAGTCGCTCCGTCTTCGCCAACCAACCCTGCCCTATCCAAACAAAAAATTACGGGTAAATTCTGCAAAGCTACGTCGTGAATGACTTGATCGTAGGCGCGTTGCAAAAAAGTGGAATATATATTGCAAAAAACTACCATTCCCTGAGTCGCCATTCCTGCTGATAAAGTAACTGCGTGTTGCTCGGCAATACCCACATCAAAAGCGCGTTTTGGGAAAGCATCCATCATAAATTTCAATGAACTTCCTGACGGCATTGCAGGTGTAATTCCAACAATTTTTTCATTGGCTTTAGCCAAATCTAAAAGTGTTAATCCAAAAACATCCTGGTATTTTGGAGGAAGATTCTCTTCTAATTTTGGATGAATTTCTCCGGTGCTGGCATCAAATTTTCCTGGTGCGTGGTATTTTACTTGGTCGTCTTCGGCTTGTTGTAAGCCTTTTCCTTTTGTGGTAATCAGATGCAGAAATTTTGGACCTTTTATTTTTTGTAATCGTTTTAATTCCTTTAGAACTGCAAAAATATCGTTGCCGTCAATTGGCCCTGAATAATCAAAGTTCAAAGATCGAATCATATTATTTTTCCGTGGATTTTTTCCCTCTTTTACAGCAGTGAGATAATTTTTCAAAGCTCCAACGCTTGGGTCAATCCCAATAGCATTGTCATTAAGAATTACCAATAAATTAGCATCGGTAACGCCGGCGTGATTCAATCCTTCGAATGCCATTCCTGATGCGATGGA
Organism: Flavobacterium franklandianum; assembly: GCF_007097365.1. Classification (GTDB taxonomy): domain Bacteria; phylum Bacteroidota; class Bacteroidia; order Flavobacteriales; family Flavobacteriaceae; genus Flavobacterium; species Flavobacterium franklandianum. The sequence continues at coordinate 370,060 of NZ_VJZR01000001.1, read as the reverse complement.
AGCATCGCCAATTACAGCAATATGATGTTTATCGAAATCTCCTTTTAAATTAGAAGCTATCGCCATTCCCAAAGCTGCCGAAATAGAAGTTGAAGAATGACCTACCCCAAATGCATCATAAACACTTTCACTTCGTTTTGGAAACCCAGAAATTCCATTAAGTTGGCGATTAGTATGAAAATTTTCTCTTCTTTCGGTCAATATTTTATGTCCATACGCTTGGTGGCCAACATCCCAAATCAATAAATCATTTGGAGTATCAAACACATAATGCAAAGCAATCGTGAGTTCTACAACACCAAGGCTGGCGCCTAAATGTCCTTCTTTTACTGCGACAACACCAATAATAAAATTGCGTAATTCCTGAGCTACTTGAGGAAGTTGGACTTCGTCGAGTTGACGTAAATCAGTTGGATTGTATATGTGTTCGAGTAAGTTGGTTTTCATTGTAATTTAAAAAGCGAATTTACGGTTTTAATTTGAAATTTGTTTTTGAATGCATACGACAATTTATAATTGGAACTTGAATCTTTCGTAAAATTGACAATATCTAATAAATGAGGCGATTAATTACGTTAATCACCTCAAAAAATGATTATATTTGAGGCGATTAACGTAATTAAATGCATCAATGAAATACAATTGGCAACATCCAAATTGGCAAAACTTTCTATTTAATGATACTGTAATAGACTCATTGTGTATGGAATTTGCATTAGAAACAGGAGAACTAAAAGGTCTTGTAGATTCTTTGTCAAGTGAAATACAACAAGAAACTATATTGCAGTTTATGATTTCAGAAGCTATTAAAACTTCAGAAATAGAAGGTGAATTTTTTAGCCGTCAAGATGTAATGTCCTCGATTAAGAAAAATCTAGGAATTGGAGATTTTTTTGGTCAAATTAGAGATAAAAATGCACAAGGAATCGGAAAGTTGATGGTGACGGTTCGGAATTCCTATTCCGAAAAACTGACTGAATTTACGATTAAGCAATGGCACACAATACTTATGGAATATTCCAAGCGTGTTAGCCCCGGCGAATATAGAATTGGCGTGGAGCCGATGCAAATTGTTTCAGGAAGTTTTGGAAAAGAAATCATCCATTTTGAAGCGCCACCATCAAGTCAAGTTCCTATTGAAATGGAAAAATTTATTAAGTGGTACAGCGATTTTGAAGTAAAAGCAACAGATATTAAAAGTATATTGATTAAAACTTCTATTTCGCATTTATATTTCGAGAGTATTCATCCTTTTGAAGATGGGAATGGTAGAATTGGACGCGCAATTGCCGAAAAGTGCCTTTCGGAATCTTTAAACCGACCAGTGTTAATGAGTATTTCAAGTACTATCGAAAAAGACAAAAAACAGTATTACGAATCCTTGAAGCTAGCTCAAAGAGCAATAGAAATTACAGATTGGATTCTTTATTTTTCTACATTAATTTTAGATTCTCAGAAAAACGCTAAGCAAACCGTGTTATTTACGTTAAACAAAACTAAGTTTATTGATAAGTTTAAAAATCAAATGAATGACAGACAAAATAAGGCTGTTTTGAAAATGTTTGAAAATGGTATTTTTGGTTTCGAAGGGGGTATGACAGCAATAAAATATGTTTCCATCACAAAAACTTCTAGGGCAACGGCTACAAGAGATCTGCAAGATTTGACAGAAAAAACTATTCTAACTCCAAGAGGAGAAGGTAGAAACCGACGCTATAACTTGAATTTGATAACCTAAAAACAGTTTTGAATTTCAATATTGAAAACAGTATAAAACAGTATTTTTGCAACTATGGAAAACCCTTTCACCGACGAATATTTTATGAAGAAAGCCTTGCAAGAGGCTGAAATGGCTTTTGAAAAGGATGAAATTCCCGTTGGTGCCGTAATAGTAATCGACAATAAAGTCATTGCGCGGGGTCATAATCTTACCGAAATGCTGGTTGATGTTACCGCTCACGCCGAAATGCAAGCGATAACAGCTGCTGCCAATTTCTTAGGAGGAAAATATTTAGTGGGTTGCACATTATATGTTACGCTGGAGCCTTGCCAAATGTGTGCCGGCGCTTTGTATTGGAGCCAAATTTCGAAAATTGTTTTTGGAACCAGTGACGAACATCGCGGTTTCGAAAAAATGGGAACACAATTGCACCCAAAAACTACTGTGGTTCGTGGTGTTTTGGCGAATGAAGCAAGTGAATTGATGAAAAGGTTTTTTGCTAAGAGGAGAAAATAATTTCATTTTTAAAAAATTATAACGACATATATTGGCAGACAAATGAATTATCTTTGAAAAATAAATCTAACTTATTATGTCAAAATTAATTTATTTTAAAAGGTATTTATACGTTACCGACCGCTTGAGAAGCAGGCCTTGTAGTTTTAATGAATTACAGGAGTATGTAATTCGAAAACTCGAAAATGAGGATATCGATACCAATTTTGAATATGCCATTCGTACTTTTGAGCGGGATAAAAAAGATATTCTGACATTATTTGGAATTTCAATTGAATATAATCGAAAAGATAAAACTTATAACATCGACGAAGAAGAAATCGAAGACCAATCTGTAACAAGAATGATTGATGCTTTTTCGATACATCACGCACTACAAGAGGGAAATAAATTATCGCCAAGCATTTTTTTGGAGAAACGAAAATCATTGGGAACGGAACACATTCACTGCATTATTCACGCCATTCAAAATGGGTATATCCTAAAATTTACCCATAAAAAACATTGGGAAGACGACATAACCCAGCGAGAAGTAAAACCCATTGCCATCAAGGAATCGCAGCAAAGATGGTATTTGATTTGTTGGGATAAAAAAGATGAAACTGTAAAAACTTTTGGACTAGACCGAATCTCCAATCTGAAAATTACCGATACCAAATTTAAACCTATTGCTTTTAATGTTGAAAAAGAGTTCCGAAACGCTTTTGGAGTATTACGGGACGAACCTGCCGAAAAAGTGATATTAGAATTTACCAAACAACAAGGCAACTACATCAAAACGTTTCCGTTGCACGAATCCCAACGCATTGTCGAAGAAACAGAAGATGAAGTCATTCTTGAAATTTTCATTCACACTACCAATGATTTTATTATGGAATTGTTGAAATACGGTAGTGAAGTTGAAGTTTTAGAACCGCAAAGTCTGATTGGTATTATGAAAGGAAAACTCGAACAAATGAAAAGGTTATACCAATAAAAATTGGACAACTATAGATTTTGAAACTGTACAGGTTATAGGAATGAATTGTAAGAGCAAAAATAATTATGACAAAAGAAGATTTGGTAATTGAATTCCACAAAAAAATAGATAAAGTTGAAAAAGAATTCTTTGACAATATAGTCTCAAGAAGAAAAGCTCAAGATGAATTATGGGATAATTTTTATAGAGAATATGAGGGAATACCAACGCCATACAATACTAATCCTGAATATATATCGGTTCCTTTTTATTTTGAATTCTATATAAAAGGACACAGATGTAAAATTGCACAAAGTTTTGAAATTGTAGTTTATAAAGATTAGAAATATCTCAATCCTTGAAATAATACGATAAGTTATTGCATAGTTGAATAAGCAGTGAAATTTGTTTAGAATAACCCTGAAATATAAAATAAGCTAGAAAACATTTGATTTAAAATAAAAACAAAAAAAATATGGACAAAGTGTGTTTTATTCCGTGGATTGGAGATACCTGCATAGAAAAGGGGTATTTAGGAAAAAGAATATTAATTTTAGGGGAAAGTCATTATTGTGAAGAGTGTGATTTATGTGGAAATATAAAGTGTAATATTACAATTAACGTTACAAGACGATTCTTAGATAATAAAAAAGGTATAGGCAAATTTGAGCATTGGATGAGAACATTTACAAGATTTACTAATGTTTTTTTAGGAGAGAAAGTAGATAATGAAAAGTTAATTAATTTTTGGAATTCAATTATGTTTTACAATTATGTTCAATTAGCAACCAGTGGACCGCGTATTTCTCCATCACCTGAGGCTTTTTCTTCTAGTGAAGAAGCTTTTTTTGAAATCTTAAGAAAATATCAACCGGATTTAATAGTAGTTTGGGGGGAAAGATTGTGGGGAAAACTTCCCAAAAGTGTTAACTTTAAAGAGGATGATATTTTAGATAATAAATTTGGAAAGTTGTATTATTATAACGTATTAAATAAAGAAATTCCAGCTTTTAAAATTTATCATCCTTCCTCTTCCTATTTTGGATATAATGCGACAAAATATTTAAAAGAAGCTTTAAATAGAATAAAGTAAGCTCTAATATTTAATATCCATTTTCAAAACCTTTTCAATATTTTCGGTTTTTGAAAAAAAATATTAATCTAAAGCTGAGGTATTTATTTTTTATGAATTAAAAATTCTCTCCGTCTCACTTTGTCTTACTATCATTCTATTTTCGTCTTATGGGAAAGCCGAAAACCAAATTAGAGTAGGTACAATTTAAATTTACAATTATGGCATTATTTTTAATCACGGTAAAACAAAATCATTATGCAAACGGAATACGTTTGGAGAAAGGGATGACTGTTGAGGTTTCATCCAAATATTCCAATCCCATAACAACAAATGGAGGTCACGAAGTTGCTGATGCTTTTATGAGGAAATATGGTATCGACATAAAGAAGAACTGTGGGTTAACATCTGTTTATCTAGATCTGAAAAAAATCAGTTAAAAAATCTCACAATTAGCCACAAAAAAACCGCCAATCTCACGAAAGGCGGTTTTTGTTTTATTCAATAATAACATTCTTCTTTTTGTCGTAGAAATGGTATTCTAGATACGTGTAAGCGTCACGCGGTATAATTTTTACCCATTTTTTATGTTCAAAAAACCATTTTGAACGTATGGATGGAAACCCTTTGCTAAGGTATGCGGCCACAAATGGATGTACGTTAAGCACAACATCTGCGTTCGTTTTTAAAATACTTTCTAGATCTAAGGCGATTTTGTCAATGATTTGAATTGGCGCTTCAATTTCGCCTTCAATATTGTTGGGATCTTCTTCTCTAGTTTTAATATTGACTTCCGGTCTTACTCTTTGTCTGGTAATTTGGACTAATCCAAATTTACTCGGCGGTAAGATTTTGTGCTTGGCTTTATCATCGTCCATTTCTTCCCTAAGGAAGTCGAACAACACTTTGCGGTTTTCGGGATTGCCCATATCGATAAAATCAATTACGATTATTCCGCCCATATCACGAAGACGCAATTGTCTTGCGATTTCAGCGGCTGCAATCATATTAACTTCCATTGCAGTATCTTCTTGATTGGATGCTTTATTAGAACGGTTTCCGCTATTGACGTCTATGACGTGTAAAGCTTCAGTATGTTCGATAATAAGATAAGCACCTTTACTCATAGAAACTGTTTTTCCAAAGGAGGTCTTGATTTGTCTCTCTATATTGTATTTCTCGAAAATTGGAGTATCTTTTGATTGATAAAACTTAACAATCGATGTTTTTGAAGGCGCTATTTCTTGTAAATAGTCCTTGGTTTGGTTGTACAACTCTTCATCATCTATTTGGATACCGCTAAAGGTATCGTTGAAGACGTCTCTTAATATTGATGAAGCTCTATTGAGCTCTCCTAATACCTTGGACGGATGATGAGCGGTTGGTAATTTTTTACACATTGCAGTCCATCTCTCTATGAGGTTCTGCAAATCTTTTTCTAATTCTACTGTGCTTTTGCCTTCGGCTACTGTGCGAACAATAACGCCAAATCCTTTTGGTTTGACAGATTGCACTAATCGTTTCAAACGTTCTTTTTCTTTTTTGTCTTCTATTTTTTGAGAAATAGAAACACGATCAGAAAACGGAACTAAAACAATAAATCTTCCGGCAAGGGAAAGCTCTGCGCTAATTCTTGGTCCTTTAGTAGATATTGGTTCTTTGACGACTTGTACTAAAATAGACTGATTCGAATTGATAATATCGGTTATCGAACCATCTTTGTCTATCTCTTTTTCAAACTGAAAGTTTTTTAGGGAGAAATCTTTTATTTTACCTGCGCTTACAAGTTTTATGAATTTCAGTTGAGAAGCAAGATTAGGACCTAAATCGTGATAATGTAAAAAGGCGTCTTTTTCGTAGCCAACATTTACAAAAGCAGCATTTAGTCCAGCAACTGGTTTTCTTATTTTGGCAATAAAAATATCGCCAACTTGGAAATTGCTTGTTTCTTGTTCTTTGTGTAATTCAATTAGTTTTCCATCTTTTAATAAGGCAAAATCTACGGCTTCGGAACTAGATCTGATGATTAATTCTTTATTCACTCTGTAAATTTTTATCCGAACTTTTAGTTTTCAGTCCCGAAATTTCGGGATCAGGTTTCAGGTTTTTGTAGTTACAAAAAACTTCCAACTTCTAACTTCAGCAAGGATGGATTAAACAATAATTTTAACAGGTATTGAACCCGGATGGAAGTCCAGATGGCAGGCGGCAGGTATCAGGCAGCAGTCAAAACTGCAATCTGAAATCTGTAATCTGCATTCTGTTTTCCAAATTTCAATGAACGTTTAAAAAGAAAAAAGTAGTTTAAAACTACTTTTTCTTTTTGTGACGGTTAGCTCTCGCTCTTTTCTTGCGTTTGTGCGTTGCTACCTTATGTCTCTTCCTTTTTTTACCACTTGGCATAATCTGGTGATTTTGTAATTAATAAATATTTTATTTTGCTTCGTTATTCGTTTTTACTCCTTCAACAAACACTTTTGCAGGTTTGAACGCTGGAATATTGTGTGCAGGAATTTTGATTGTGGTATTTTTTGAAATATTTCTTCCCGTTTTTTCAGCTCTTGTTTTCACAATGAAACTTCCAAAACCTCTTAAATAAACATTGTCTCCAGTTTCTAATGAGTTTTTAACTTCTGTCATAAAGGTCTCAACTGTTGCCTGAACATCTCCTTTTTCTAGACCTAATCTTTCTGAGATTTTTGCTACGATATCTGCTTTTGTCATTTTAATTCGTAATTTATAATTGTGTACTAATTTTTTGAGGTTGCAAATATATGAATTAAAAAAACAATTATTCAAGCTAATTCATTAAATTTTAACAACATAAACTTTTACTTTTGCTAACTAAAATTTAACGATGAACTTTTCCAACATATTGATAAGGTGGTATTTAGAAAATAAGCGTGATTTACCGTGGCGAAAAACAGATAATCCTTATTTAATTTGGCTCTCCGAAATAATGCTTCAGCAGACAAGAGTAGCGCAAGGAACACCGTATTTCCTGTCTTTTACAACGGCTTTTCCAACAGTTTTTGATTTGGCTGCGGCCAATGAAGAACAAGTTTTGAAACTTTGGCAGGGTTTGGGATATTATTCCCGTGCTCGAAATTTACATAAAACAGCTCAGTTTATTGCCACAGAATTATTGGGAAATTTTCCCGACAATTATAATGACTTATTAGAATTAAAAGGTGTTGGCGAATACACAGCTGCCGCAATCGCTTCCTTTTCCTATAACGAACCTGTTCCGGTTGTGGATGGAAATGTTTTTAGGGTTTTGTCTCGTTATTTTGATGTAGAAACCGACATTGCTTCGGCTTCTGCCAAAAAAGAGTTCTTCGCTTTGGCTTTCGAATTAATGCCAAAGGATAACCCTGCAATATTCAACCAAGCCATTATGGAATTTGGTGCTTTGCAATGCGTTCCTAAAAGTCCTAATTGTGGCATTTGTGTTTTCAATACCAGTTGTGCCGCTTTGCAAAAAAAGAAAGTAGATCAATTGCCTGTGAAATTGAAGAAATTGAAGGTCAGAAATAGATACTTTAATTATTTGGTCGTTTCAGATGAAAATGAAAATACGGTAATACAAAAGCGAACGGCAAAAGGAATTTGGCACAATCTCTACGAATTTCCGTTGATTGAAACCCAGAAAGTAGAAGGTTTTGAATTCATTGCCCAACAAATTCAGTCCGACTTTTTCGTAGAAAACGAAATGGAAAGTCTATCAGAAATCAACTCTAAAAGTATCATTCATAAACTATCACATCAACATTTGCATATTAAGTTTTGGAAAGTAAACTTAAAAGGAAATATCGAAAACGGAATCACCTCTAAAGTTTTGAAAACATTTCCATTCCCCATCGTAATTCATAATTTTATCGAAAAAGAAACGGGGGTTTAAGTTATGCTTTCGATGCTTAAAAATAATTAAAATTAGTTTATAGTTAATGAATCGATTATTTGTGTAATTTAGATATCTAAATGTTTCCATACTTTTATTCAAACCTTTTTTTAAGTTTCAAAAATGAAAAAACAAATTGTATTAGCACTCTTAATTATTAGTTCCCTTACAACTGCTTCGGCCCAATATCCCACTGTTACAATTCCAGGATCACAACTCCGAAAAATTACTTCAAAAATTATTGCTGGACAAGAATATGATCTACATATTTCTTTACCATCGGGCTATGAATCCAGTAATAAAAAATTTCCTGTTGTTTATCTAATGGATTCACAATGGGATTTTCCACTAATCAATTCGATTTATGGCGAACAATATTTTGACGGATTTATTCCTGAGCTTATCATTGTAGGTGTTACTTGGGGGGGAATCAATCCGAATCCAGATTTTTTACGCGCTAGAGATTACACTCCTACAAATGAACCTGGAACTAAACAATCTGGAGGAGCAGATCAGTTTCTCGATTTTATGAAATCGGAATTGTTTCCTTATATAGATTCTAATTTTAAAACGGATAAGGAAAATAGAACTTTAATGGGTTGCTCTCTGGGCGGATTATTTACTATGTACACCTTATTTACGCATACGGATATGTTCTCAGGATATGTTGCAGCAACTCCAGCAATAGCTTGGGATAATTCGGTCTTGAATCAATTTCAAAAACCATTTGCTCAAAAAACAATTGCAAAACCTACTCGCCTTTTTATGACGGTTGGCGATGTAGAAAGAGGAAAAGAAAATTTCGAAAAATTCAGCGCTTATATTCAGAAGCAGAAGCCTTCAAACCTTTTTGCATCTTCAAAAGTACTAGAAAACACGGGGCATTCTGGCACAAAATCCGAGACATACAGTAGAGGTTTACAATTTGTTTTTGAAAGAAATAAATTGGCTTTAAGTTCAGAAATACAAGATAAATATGTAGGTGTTTACCAATTTCCAAATGGTGACAACTTGGAAATTAAAAACGAAAAAAATCAATTGTTTTGCTCTTTTTTAAATAAAAACAAAGTGCAGTTACTAGCCAATACTGAACATCATTTTTATGCTACGCTTGAATTTTTTAACATCTATTTTGATGAGACAAATAGTAAAACTACTGGTTTACGCATGGAAGTTTATGGAAAACAGTTTTTGCTAAAAAAAACCAATTAATTTGAAGCTTGTTTAATTATTGATTGACGCTTTGGAAGTTTAGTAAAAAGAAGCTGTTTTTATGTTTGAAAAAAGTAACTTTGATGCTCTTACCTTAGAAATAAAATATGAATTCTACCTTAAATAAAGTAATGCTTATTGGCCATTTGGGCGACGATGTCAAAATGCACTATTTCAAAAGTGATTCTTGCATTGGGAAATTTCCTTTGGCAACAAACGAGACCTACATTAATAAAGAAACAGGCGAAAAAATCACCTCTACCGAATGGCACAATATTGTGGTGCGAAATAAAGCGGCCGAATTGTGTGAAAAATATTTATCGAAAGGCGATAAAATTTACATCGAAGGACGTATAAAATCACGTCAATGGCTGGCCGAAGATGGAACCACAAAATACATCACAGAAATTCAGGCCATAGATTTTACTTTTCTTACAACCAAAAAAGAATCCGAAGCCAATAAAGAGAATAAATCTATCGAACCAACAAAAAATGGTAACTTTGAATCGGAAAATAACGGTTTCCCAGAAAACGATTTGCCCTCACAATTGTCTAACTAATCTTTTTTAATTTGGACCCAGAGCCCAGTTTTTTTAATCAATACACGCTAGACCCGAATTTGGCATTAGGATTTATCGCAATATTTGTATTGCTATTTTGTTCTGCATTAGTCTCAGGAGCCGAAGTTGCTCTTTTTTCCTTATCACAAAAAGATGCTGATGACACTTTACAAGAAAATCCTTCGAAAGGTAAAATCATCTCGGAACTTTTAGAAAAGCCAAAAAAATTACTCGCTACACTTCTTGTCGCCAACAATTTCATTACTATTGGAGTGATAATTTTATTCGCCTATTTAGGTAATACTATATTTTCGGGTATTATCTCTCCTGTTTTAAAATTCAGCATCGAAGTTATTGTAATCGCTTTTTTAATCTTACTGTTTGGCGAAGTTTTACCCAAAGTATATGCCAGCCGAAACAACATTAAGTTTGCCAAATGGATTGCATATCCTGTTGCAGTTCTCGATAAATTGCTTTCGCCAATCAGTTTGCCAATGCGCAAAGCCACAATCTACTTGCACAATAAATTAGGCAAACAAAAGACAAATTTCTCGGTAGATCAATTGTCGCAAGCACTAGAACTTACTGACTCGGATGAAAGTTCCTCTGATGAACAAAAAATATTAGAAGGAATCGTTACTTTCGGCAACACAGATACGAAACAAGTAATGAGTCCGAGAATGGATATTTTTGCTTTGGAAATTGATGAATCTTTTGCATCCATTTATCCAAAAATTATTGAAATGGGTTTTTCTAGAATTCCGGTCTATCGGGACAATATAGATCAGATAGAAGGCGTTTTGTTTGTAAAAGATTTGCTGCCACATATCAACAAAGAAGATTTTGAGTGGAAAACATTGCTGCGAGAGCCATTTTTTGTTCCTGAAAACAAAAAAATAGACAATTTGCTCAAGGATTTTCAAAGTATGAAGAGCCATTTGGCTATAGTAGTAGATGAATATGGTGGAACATCAGGATTGATCTCGCTTGAAGATATTATAGAAGAAATTGTGGGAGATATCAGCGATGAATTTGATGGCGACAATACAAATCATTCCAAAATTGACGAGAAAAACTACCTTTTTGAAGGAAAAACAAATCTGAAAGATTTCTATAGAGTGATTGATGTTGATGAAGAAATGTTCGAAATTAAGAAAGGTGAAGCCGAAACATTGGCGGGATTTATTCTTGAAATTTTAGGTAATTTTCCAAAAAAAGATCAAAAAATTAGTTTCGAAAACTGTACGTTTACCATCGAAACTGTTGACAAAAAACGCATAAAACAAATAAAAGTCACTATTGAATAAACCTCCCCTAATCCCTCCAAAGGAGGGGAAGTGTTACTGGGTTTTAAATAAAAACAGATTACAAATGCTAAAAAAACAAGTTGCAATAACGTTACTTTTTATAACACTAGTTTCTATCGTTAGCTGTAAAGACGAAGTTTTGCCAAAACCCGCAAGCTATTTGCGATTGGATTATACTGAAGCTAAATATGTATATTTTGAAAATAGCGCTTCCCCTTTTGCATTCGAGATGAATTCAGAAGCGGTAATCAAAGGCGGCAAAGATCTAGGGTTTACTATTTCGTATCCTAAAATGAAAGCTACGATTTATTTGACCTATAAACCTGTGAATAATGACATCGATAAATTGCTGCGTGATGCTCAAAAGTTGACTTATGAACACGTAATAAAAGCTGATGACATCTTAGAACAACCCTATTTGAATCCTTCCAAAAAAGTGTATGGAATGTTCTATCAAGTTGACGGAAATGCGGCGACAAATTCACAGTTTTACGTGACGGATAGCATTAAACATTTTGTGACAGGCTCGGTTTATTTTTATGCAAAACCCAATTACGATTCCATTATGCCTGCGGCAAGCTATGTTAGAAATGATATGCAAAGATTGATGGAAACGTTGAAGTGGAAGTGATTATACTCTATAAAAAGCTAGTCACCATTTAGAGTATTTATGATTGATGATGAAATGCTTTTTTGTTGAAAACAATCAAAATCCCAACGCCTGTAGAGATAGCTGCATCGGCAATGTTGAAAATCGCATTGAAGAATTTAAAATGTTGTCCGCCAATAACTGGCATCCATTCCGGCCAATTTCCTTCGAATAATGGAAAGTACAACATATCGACTACTCTTCCGTGAAACCAAGTTCCATAAGGTTTATCTGTAAATAAAGTAGCTAAATGTCCGTAACTGTCATCGAAAATTACACCATAAAAAATAGAGTCAATAATATTACCAAAAGCTCCTGCAAGAATCAAAGAAATTGCCACAATCAGGTAGTTGGAACTGTGCTTTTTTTCGACTGAATCCCAAAGCCAATACCCAATTCCCGTAACAGCAACGAGACGAAAAATGGTAAGAAACAATTTTCCGTAAGTGCCTGGAATTACTGTTCCCCAAGCCATTCCCTCGTTTTCTATCAATAGGATTTTGAACCAACTGGTGACATCAATTTGCCCGTTTTCGCCGTAAACAAAATTAGTTTTGATGTAAATTTTTGAAAGTTGATCCACCAATAAGATGATAAAAACTATCAGATACGCTTTTCGTAAAGTCATTTTATAAATTTTAATGCCGCAAAAATAGGGAAATTCTAAAAAGTAAATTCCAAATTCCAATAATTTAATAAGACATTATTGGAATTTGGAATTTGATATTTTCAATTAATTATCGTTGCAAGTTTTTTGCTTCGATACTCATTGTTGCGTGAGGAACAATCAACAATCTTTCTTTGCTGATCAATTTGCCAGTTACTTTGCAAGTTCCATAAGTTTTATTCTCTACACGGAAGAGTGCATTTCTCAAGTCACGAATGAACTTTTCCTGACGAATTGCCAACTGCGAATTTGCTTCTTTAGACATTGTTTCGCTTCCTTCTTCAAATGCTTTGAATGTAGGCGAAGTGTCGTCGGTTCCGTTGTTTAAATCGTTCATATAAGCACTTTTTATCAAATCTAAATCTGCCTGTGCTTTGTTTATTTTTTTTATAATAAGCTCTTTAAACTCAGCTAAATCAGTGTCTGAGTATCTTGCAATTTCATCTAACATTTTCTAATTATTTTGTAATTGATATTTTTGTTTTTATCTCGTCGAATTCTATTTCTGTTCCGTTGTCTATATTTTCTTCAAAAACCAATGTTTCTGTTAATGTTTCTGATTTGATATAGGCTTCATTTGCTTTTACTGCATTTTCCAGTTCCGAATTTTTTTGCAAATGTACTTTAATTTTGTCAGTAACCTCAAAACCAGAATCTTTTCTTATATTTTGAATTCTGTTGACTAATTCTCTAGCAATTCCTTCTTGTTTTAATTCCTCCGAAATAGTGATGTCTAGCGCAACCGTTATTCCGCTTGAGTTGGCAACCAACCAACCTTCGATATCTTGCGAAGAAATCTCAACTTCTTCGAATGATAAAATTATACTATTTCCTGAAATAACAATATCTATGCTTCCTTCCTTGTCTAATTGATTAATTTGATCTGCCGAAAAACTCTGTATCTCTTTGGCAATCAATCCCATATCTTTTCCAAAACGCGGTCCAAGCGCCTTAAAATTCGGCTTAATTTGTTTCACCAAAATCCCTGAGGCATCATCCAAAAGCACAATTTCTTTCACGTTAACTTCGGCTTTTATGAGATCGGAAACAGCTTCTATTTCAGCTCTAAAACCTTCGTCAAGGACTGGAATCATTACCTTTTGCAACGGTTGACGCACCTTTATCATTTCCTTTTTTCGAAGGGATAAAACCAGTGAAGAGATGGTCTGAGCTTTCTGCATTTTACTCTCTAACGATTTATCAACAAAGTTTTCAACTGAAATAGGAAATTTCGCCAAATGTACAGAGTCAAATTTTTCGTCCCGAAGCGTCGGGAGTGTAGCCAAAGTTAAATCTCTGTAAAGTTTGTCCATAAAGAACGGAGCAATTGGCGCACCCAATTTGCTTATGGTCAACAAACAAGTATATAAAGTTTGGTAAGCAGCAATTTTATCTTGCGCATACTCGCCTTTCCAGAAGCGACGACGACACAAACGAACGTACCAGTTACTCAAATTTTCACTCACAAATTCTGAAATCGCTCGAGCCGCTTTCGTAGGTTCATAATCCGCATAAGCATCATCCACCACTTTTATCAAGGTGTTCAATTCCGAAATAATCCATTGATCGATTTCAGGTCTTTCGTTTAACGGAACATCAGCTTCAGCGTAAGTAAATTTATCGATGTTAGCATACAACGCAAAGAATGAATAAGTGTTGTATAATGTTCCAAAGAATTTACGACGAACCTCAGCAATTCCTTCCAAGTCAAATTTCAAGTTATCCCAAGGATTCGCATTCGAAATCATATACCAGCGTGTGGCATCTGGTCCATATTCATTCAATGTTTCGAAAGGATCGGCAGCATTTCCTAGACGTTTGGACATTTTTTGTCCGTTTTTATCTAAAACCAAACCGTTTGAAACTACATTTTTATAAGCTACTTTGTCAAAAACCAATGTTGCAATAGCGTGCAAAGTATAAAACCAACCACGAGTTTGATCTACTCCTTCGGCAATAAAATCAGCAGGGAAATCTTTGTTTTCGTCTATTTTGTCTTTGTTTTCAAAAGGATAATGCCATTGTGCATAAGGCATTGAACCCGAATCAAACCAAACATCAATCAAATCAGCTTCGCGTTTCATTGGTTTTCCAGAAGCAGAAACCAAGGTGATTTCATCGACTACATTTTTATGCAAATCAACTAAATCATAGTTTGCTTCGTCCATATTTCCAATTTCGAAACCTTTGAAAGGATTTTCCTTTTGAAAACCAGCAGCAATAGATTTTTCGATTTCGTTGTATAATTCTTCCACAGAACCTACTAAAATTTCTTCGGTTCCTTCTTCGTTTCTCCAAATTGGCAATGGAATTCCCCAAAAACGGGAACGTGATAAATTCCAATCGTTGGCATTTTTTAACCAATTTCCGAAACGTCCTTCACCAGTTGATTTTGGTTTCCAGTTGATGGTTTCGTTCAGTTCGAACATTCTGTCTCGAACTTTTGTAATTTCGATAAACCAAGAATCTAATGGATAATATAAAATTGGCGTGTCGGTTCTCCAGCAATGTGGGTAACTGTGCACGTATTTTTCTACTTTGAAAGCTTTATTTTCTTCTTTTAACTGAATGGCAATTTCCACATCGATCGAGCGTTCAGGAGCTTCACCATCGGTATAATATTCGTTTTTAACGTATTTATTCGAATAGCTTCCTAATCCATCAATGAATTTTCCTTGTAAATTTACCAATGGAACCGGATTTCCGTTTTCGTCCAATACCAACATTGGCGGCACTTCAGGAATGGCTTCTTTAGCTACTTTTGCATCATCAGCACCAAAAGTTGGCGAGGTATGCACAATTCCTGTTCCATCTTCGGTAGTTACAAAATCTCCTGAAATTACTCGGAAAGCATTTTCTGGATTTTGATATGGCAAAGTGAATTTCATTAATTGTTCGTAACGAATTCCAACTAAATCAGCACCTTTGCATTCAGCTAATATTTGGTATGGAATTTTCTTGTCACCTTCTTTGAAATTTTCAAAATCGGCAGTTTCGGTACTTGCAAAAAAACCTTTCGAAAATTGTTTCCCAACCAAGTTTTTGGCTAAAATAACATTCGATGGTAAAAAGGTGTATTGATTGAAAGTTTTGACTAAAACATAATCGATTTTTGGACCAACGGTCAAAGCTGTGTTTGAAGGCAAAGTCCACGGTGTTGTCGTCCAAGCCAAGATATAAACATCACCAAATCCCTGAAGGAAATATGGTAAAGTTTCGTTTAATGCTTTGAATTGAGCCACAACCGTTGTATCGGTAACATCTCTATAACTTCCTGGTTGGTTCACTTCGTGTGAAGATAATCCTGTTCCAGCTTTTGGAGAATACGGTTGAATGGTATAGCCTTTGTACATCAAATCCTTGTTGTAGATTTGTTTCAAAATCCACCAAACGGTTTCCATATACTTGGATTTGTAGGTCACATACGGATCTTCCATATCGACCCAGTAGCCCATTTTTTCAGTCAAATCGTTCCACACATCGGTGTAGCGCATCACGGTTTTTTTGCAAGCTTCGTTGTATTCGGCTACGGAAATGGTTTTTCCGATATCTTCTTTGGTAATTCCCAATGCTGCTTCGGTACCCAATTCCACAGGCAATCCGTGGGTATCCCAGCCTGCTTTACGCTTTACTTGGAACCCTTTTTGGGTTTTATAACGGCAAAATATATCTTTAATCGCACGCGCCATCACGTGGTGAATTCCCGGCAATCCATTGGCAGAAGGTGGTCCTTCAAAAAATACGAATGGTGGGTTGCCTTCGCGAGTGGTTATACTCTTCTCGAATATGTTTTCTTTTTTCCAAAAATCAAGTACTTCTGATGCAACTGTGGGTAAGTTAAGTCCTTTGTACTCAGTAAATTTTATGCTCATTTTATCCTTTTCTTAAATCGTGGTGCGAAAGTAAGAAATAGTTATGAATTATGAGTTATGAGTTATGAGTTTTTGTTTGCCACAACAGGATGAAGATATTGGCAAAACAGAAGTCTTATTTAACCGCAGATTCGCTGATTTTAATACCTATTCCAATCAGAATCGATTGATTTTAGCAGATATACTCAAAATTAATTTCTCTAAATTCAAAAATATATATGAAAAAATCTGCGAATCTGCAGTCATTTTAAAAACTTATGTTTAACCTATGTATTCGTGGTTGAATTTTTCAAGAAAAAACTTCCTTCAAAACGTCCAAAGATTTTGGTTTTCGGAAACCGTCGAGATGGAAAGTGTAGTAATCAATCAGGATTTTCAAGACAATTTGCCTTTCGATGACGTGGAAGATTTTTTGAGCGTTGTCGAATTTTAGATTGATGAGTTTTTTGAAGAGATTCGTTTCGTGTTCCGTGAGCGAACCGATGCCGTGAAATGGCGTGAAAACACCTTCGGTTGTGTCGAAAAAAGGGAATTCTATTTCCGAAATATCAGGATAAAAACCGAGATATTTAGTGATTTCGAGCATTAAAATCAAATGGAAATTAACAATCTCATCGTGATTGTCGAGCCAATGTAAAGCCGTTTCCAAAAAGGCAAAAAGATGTTCATTTTTCTCTTCTTCGTGAATGGAATGATGCAAGATTTCGGAAATAAACATCACAATTGTACTCTTGAAAATATCGGAATGTAGGGTTTGAAACGGCATAGCGATTTTGATTTCCTTGAAATTCTCTAGCGTTCCTTTATTTTTGTGAACGGCTTCGATTTCGAGAATCGTCAAAGGTTGGAAATAAGCAATTTTCTGGTTTGATTTTCGAGAGGAAAAAGCATCACGAACAAAATAAGTTTTTAAACCATGTGATTGCGTAAAACATTTTACAATCAAGCTTTTCTCTTGGTATTTGAGGGAAGAAATGACGATGGCTTTGGTTTTTACTAACATACAGCCATTTTTTGCTTAATATCCTTATTTTTAAATCTATCCAAAAATCTTTTTTCAATAAAAAACCAAGACAAAACAGCAAAGAAAAAAGTAATTAAAATTACTGCAAATGCCATTACAATAGGATTGTATTTTTCAAATAAATTATATTGTCTAAAAAGCTGAATTACGGGAAAATGATAAATATAAAGCCCATAAGTAAAATCGCCGTATTTGCCAAAATTATTAAGAAAAGGAAGGCTATAAGCTGCAATTATAACTATCGTGCCAAATGCTGCTGGATACAATATGTCTATTTGAAAATTTAAAATATTTGAAATAATTAACCCAAATATTGAAGCAATCAAAAGCTTCCCTTTATTCTGCAAAACGAAATCAAAATTCAAAAACAGGAAGATTCCCGTTACAAAATATGCTATGTATCCTGGCAATTGTTTAGCAAGCAAAGGTTGATTTAGATAAAAATCCATAAAAAACCAGTACAACAGAGATAAGAAATAAAGACTTCCGAGAATTAAAAAAGGCTTCTTTGATTTTTTTATAGCGTAAAAAATAAAGGGTAAAACGATGTAAAAACCTTCCTCCACTTTTAAAGTCCACAAAGCGCCATTCACTGCACACATAAGATTATTTTCGAAAAGACCTGGTAAGCAAGGGTGCATAAAATTTAAAAAGAGAGAATTCCATCCTAAATATTTATACACGTTTATATCTGTAAAATAGTCTAAAAAACTAAAGCTGCTGAAAAATGATAAAGTTACCGCTGAAAATAACAAAACAACAATGTATGCTGGCAAAATTCTTTTGGCTCTTTTAATAAAATATTCTTTTAAAGATGGAGTGTTTGTATAGCTTTTTGCCACTAAAAAACCGCTGATGATGAAAAATCCTTGAACAGCAATGCTTGAATTAGAGAAATTTGCTAAAAATTCCAGACTTTTATTTTGAGAAAGTTCACAAAGATGAGCTAATAGAATATTTGCAGCGAAAAAAAATCTTAAAAAATCAAAGCAATTTTTGTTGTTCATATTCCAATTGAAAATTACCGAATTATCATTACTTTTTTTACTTTGGTTTCGATACCATCTTGAGCGGAAACAAAAATCATATACACGCCAGAAGCGACTTTGTATTTCCCAAAAGCTGTTGTATCCCATTCAATTGTTCCTCCTTCGGAAGTGGTTTCGTACACTAGATTTCCTTCGATGTCGGTGATTTTTATGGTCGCTTTGTTTAACAATCCTGTGATTTTGATTGTTCCTTCGTATTCTGGACGCACTGGATTGGGATAAACATATACATTGCTTAAATCTTCGTTTGCGGATGTTGCTGTTCCTTTAAAAGAAATCATTCCTTTAGTCGTGGCAATAAAAACTTCTCCAGTTGTACTATTTATATCAATATCGTTTATGGTATTACTGGGTAAAGGAGAATTATTAATTGTAAAATGATATTTGGTTTCTTGCCCGTTCGGAGACACTAAAAACACTCCTGAATCTGCTGTTCCAATCCATTTATTATTAGCTCCATCTACAACAATGTCAGTAATAAAT
The DNA here is from genome assembly GCF_007097365.1 of Flavobacterium franklandianum. Lineage (GTDB taxonomy): Bacteria > Bacteroidota > Bacteroidia > Flavobacteriales > Flavobacteriaceae > Flavobacterium > Flavobacterium franklandianum. The sequence continues at coordinate 351,070 of NZ_VJZR01000001.1, read as the reverse complement.
TGTTCATACATTAATTCTTGTGCAAGATTATCTTCCAATATGATTATTGGCTTTGTTGTTAATTTATCTTCTGTTAATAAACTATTTACATTAGACAAAACTCTTAATCCTTTTGAAGTTCCAATCCAGAGCTGATTATTATTGTCTACTGCCGCCACTCGAGCATCTTCTGATGGCAAGTTTCCAGTTTCAACACCTACAGTTAATTTTTTAAATATATTGCCTTTTTCGTTAAAACCTATAAGCCCATTATTAATAGTAACAGTCCATTTTGTCCCGTTTTTATCGATAGACATTCTCCCATAAGTAGTGTTTTTGGGGTTGCCAATAATTGATTTTGTCGAAAAACTTTGCCAAGTTCCATCAGTTTTAAGGACTTTTATTGCATTATCAACCTGACTATTGTTCACCCATAAATTTCCCGATTTATCAAAAACTAGTCCATTTAACCAAACATCATTGGTATTAAAAATTGCTTCTATTGCACTATTTGTTGGATTATATAAAAAGCTAGGAATATCATTTTCTATTTTTAACATCCCGGCATCAAAAGAACCCAAGTATACTTCATTTTCATTACTAGGATTAATACCAACTCTAATCAAGGATTTAGCCCCAAGTACTTTCGGGTAAGGAATGTTTAACCATCCTTTTTCGCTAAATTTACTTATTCCGTAACTGTCTTTTGGAAACGGATTATAAAACAAATCATAATCGCCATATACTGCCCAGAGCGAAGAAGCCGTTGTTTGAAGTGCAAAAATATTGTTACGGCTAGGCCCTGATGGCATTGTATTTTCAAAAGCTGATGAAACTGAAATTGTAGTTGTATAAATTCCGTTTTCTTTTGTTCCAATATAAATTTTACCTTCAATAATGGTAGCACAAGTGAAATTTACCAGAGTATCTATAATTTGACTGCTGTTTATTGGGCGAACAAGAATCAATTGTTTGTTATAAATAGAAACACTATTTGGCGTGGTAATTAGTAAATAATTCCCCGAAGCCCTCATATCGACAGCGGCTTGTGGAAGTTGAAGATAAGCAGTAAATGAATTAGAGCCTGAATTGTATTTGTGAATATTTCCAGTAGCATTTATGGCTATAAGTTCTGTGTCAAAAGTTTCTATGCTTGACCAACTACCCGTGGCAATTTGTGTCCATTGGTTGAAATTAATTAAATTTTTATTCGCAATATCGGCTTTTCTTATACCATCAATTGTTGATGCATAGATAAAACCATTAAATACTGCCGTTTGGGAAACGCTTATTTCAGCTCCATTGTTGCCAATAAAATAAGTATCGCCAAAAAGCATTGTAGCTAAGTTGAATTGAACAATTCCAAAATCACAGGAAACATATACAATCCCATTGTATTCCATAAAATGATTGATTTTTTTTATGTTGGCTGGAAGTTGTTTGTTGATAATATCGACAATGTTTAGCATACTGCCATCGGTTTCATTGATCACAGTCATCAAACCGTTTTCGTAGCCTACAAGAGTTTTATTGGATATTGGACTATAATATAAAGACACGATAGTTTGCCCTGAAAGTCCATCGATAGTGTTTGTGGTTTTAATTTGATTTGTACTGCTGTTTTTTGAAAACAAAGCGTTTTCTGAGGCAGCAAAAATGGTCGTTGCAGATTGAGACACATCTCTAACATCATTATAGGAGAAATAGCCTTGCCATAACATAGTGTTTTGGGCGAAACCTATTTGCAAACAGAGAAGAAATACAAGATACTGAAACCCGTTTTTTATCATTTGAATTAATATTTCGTTCACAAATATAATACAAACGAAAGTAATTGGATTTTGTTACACAAAAAAAGACCTTCAATTCAAATCTGAATTTCAGATTGAATGAAGGCCTTTTGTATTTTATAAAAAAGTCTAAACGACTCCTTGAGCTAGCATAGCATCGGCCACTTTTACAAATCCTGCAATATTGGCTCCTTTTACGTAATCAACATAGCCCGATTGATCTGTGCCATATTTCACACACGAGGCGTGTATTGCCAACATAATTCCTTTTAATCTTTCGTCAACTTCTTCAGATGACCAGCTTAATCGTAAAGAATTTTGAGACATTTCGAGTCCTGAAGTGGCTACTCCACCCGCATTTGATGCTTTTCCTGGCGCAAATAATAGTTTAGCTTTTTGGAAAACATGTACTGCTTCTGGTGTCGTTGGCATATTAGCTCCTTCTGAAACACAAATACAACCATTGGCAACAAGCATTTTGGCTTCTTCTTGGTTTAATTCATTTTGTGTGGCACAAGGCAATGCAATATCGCATTTCACTTCCCAAGGACGTTTTCCTGCAAAGTATTTTGCATTAGGATATTTGTTTAAATAATCACTAATTCTTCCTCTTAACTCGTTTTTTATTTCCATTATGTAGGTCAATTTCGTAGCATCAATCCCATCGGCATCATAAATATACCCTGCAGAATCAGACATTGTAACTACTTTACCTCCTAATTGAGTTGCTTTTTCTACAGCATATTGCGCTACGTTTCCTGAACCAGAAACAACTACTGTTTTGCCTGAAAAACTATCACCTTTTGTCACCAACATACTATTGGCAAAATATACATTTCCGTATCCAGTTGCTTCAGGTCGGACTAAAGACCCTCCGAATGAAATTCCTTTTCCAGTTAAAACACCTGTAAATTCATTTCTGAGTCTTTTGTATTGACCAAACATATATCCTACTTCTCTACCACCAACACCAATATCTCCAGCAGGAACATCCGTATTAGAACCAATATGTTTAGACAATTCGGTCATAAAAGCTTGACAAAAACGCATTACCTCATTATCTGATTTCCCTTTTGGATCAAAATCTGCTCCACCTTTTCCACCACCCATAGGCAATGTAGTTAAACTGTTTTTAAAAGTTTGCTCGAAAGCAAGAAATTTCAAAATGCTTAGGTTTACCGAAGGGTGAAAACGAATTCCTCCTTTATAGGGTCCAATGGCTGAATTCATCTGAATTCGATAGCCTCTATTTACTTGTGTCTTACCTATATCATCAATCCAAACCACTCTAAAAATAATGATTCGATCTGATTCGACCATTCTTTCCAAGAGCATTTTGTTTTGGTATTTTTTATTTTCTTCAATAAATGGAATAACAGTTTCAGCAACTTCCATAACAGCCTGTAAAAATTCTGGCTCGTTTGGGTTTTTTTTTGCAACCGATTCAATGAATGTAGCAATACTTTGTGACATAATTTTTAGATTAGAAACGCTTTAAGAAAACGTTTTCGTTAGCAATTACAAATATACATTTTATGCGACTATTTACGACCTAATTACGGATTTCTTAATTCCTAGAAGTTCTTTTTATTGAAGTTGGAATGATTTTATTTAAAATCAAAACTATTGCTATAAAAATACAAAAAATCGTATGTTTTGTTTAAACAAAACATATAATATTTATCGTTTTATTATATTTACTTCCAAATATTAGGAATGATTGATGTTTTTATATATTTGTAAAAAAGTAATTTATAATAATGATCCCAAAATCTATTACATTTTTCTGCTTATTACTTCTTTTTGGACTTTCGAATGTAGCCAATGCTCAATTTGGATTTTCTCACGAAATTGGAGCAATTGCTGGACCAGTAGCCTTTCAGTCTGACTATGGCGAAAGATATGATTTATCAACAAATGCGGGCAACACTGGATATGGTATAGGAATAATTCATTATATGAATTTTTCTTATACTGCTGAATGTAACTGTTATACTCCCGAAACTTATTTTAATGATCACTTCAAGTTAAGAAGTGAATTGTCCTATAACAAAACAGAATTAGATCATTTTGGGCAATGGATTGAAGGGAAACCCTCTCTTGGAAAAGAACAATTAAAAGCAATGAACGGAAGCACTGCTGTAACCAATATTGGGATGCAATTAGAATTTTTCCCTTTGAGTATTCGTGACTTTACCGAAACAATAGGAAGTTTCGGCCCCTTTATTAGTCTTGGTGGGCAATATAGTTTTTATAACGCAAAAGCTTGGTCTACAATGGGGCCATTAGGAACACCTTTGACTACTTTTCCAAAATATTTAACACCAACTGATGATCGTTCTTACGGATTTTCTACTGAATCCGGCTCGGTTTGGTCTGTGATTTCAAGTGTAGGAACCCGTTATAAACTGTCTCCTTTATCCGATTTGATGGTCGATTTAAGAATGCAATATTATTTTTCAGACTGGGTAGATGGGCTAAACCCTAATCCGGAGTTTTACAAAGAAAATAAAGCCAATGACTGGAATGTATGGTTCAATGTGGGCTACATTTATTACTTACAATAGCAGAAACTAACTTCTAAAAAACACAAAATCCCAATGCTAGAAATAGTTTCAGCATTGGGATTTTTGTTGTTAAAGTGATTTAAACAAACTTTCTTAAACCCATCATAATCCCAATGTGAAGCCCTTCATGGAAATTATTAAAAACCATTGCATCCTCAACGCTATTCAAAACGAAACCTGTAGAAGTTGGGTATTCTTGGTAGTTTTTGAAAACATCATTATTAAAATCAATTTCAGTTTTGTCAACGGTTCCTAGCAACAAATACTTGATTTCATCAACATCGGCTTGGGTTGCATCTAGTTCCGGCTTGGTTCCTTTCATATATTTCTGCACCAATTCGTCCGAAACCATCATAGGCAAACCTGAGAATTTATAGACCAACAATTGTTGTGTTACGACGATATGTGCAATATTCCAAATAAGATTGTTCTTATAGCCTTCGGGGATTTTGTTGAGTTGTTCTAAAGAGTAGTAGTCTAAAAATTGAGATACTATTTTTCTGCTCGTTCTGGTGATTTCGAATGTTTGATTCATTTTTTTAAATTTTTGATAAAAATAATCATTTTCCGTGGTAAATGAATTTTCTTTGCACAAAGAAATTGCACTTACTATTATGAACAAAATATACTATCTCGCTTCCTGCGATACCTGTCGAAAAATCATCAAATCGCTGCCACAAAACCATAATTTGAAGTTTCACGACATCAAACAAGACCCAATTACGGCAGAAGAATTGGAAGAAATGTACCAACTTTCGGGAAGTTACGAAGCCCTTTTTAGCAAAAAAGCACAACTCTACAAATCGATGGATTTAAAGAATAAATCCTTGACCGAAGCCGATTTTAAAAAATATATTCTAGAGCATTATACTTTTTTAAGTCGGCCCGTTTTTATTATTGACGGCAAAATATACATTGGAAATACCCAGCAAAATATGCTCCAAGTAATGAAAGCACTATCGAATGTCTAATAGAACAATCGCGCTTGTTGCCGCAACAATCGTTTCCATAATATATGGGTTAACTTTTACCATTGCCAAAGACGTAATGCCAGAGTATGTTGACGCTTATGGTTTCATTATATTGCGAGTGGGCGGAGCCACCATTTTGTTTTGGTTGGTTTGGCTTTTCAGCAGAAATTCAGCAGCAATTAGGGAAGAAAAAATTGATCCAGTAGATTATCCTCGAATATTCTGGGCTGCATTTTTTGGAGTGGCTTTAAATATGCTTGCTTTTTTCAAAGGATTGAGCCTTACATCGCCAATTTCAGCATCAGTGCTTATGGTTTCGACGCCCATAATTGTTCTGATACTTTCGGCAATAATCCTCAAAGAAAGAATGCAAAAAAAAATGATTTTTGGGATTATTTTAGGTTTAATTGGGACCGCATTTCTCATCCTTTACGGGAAATCTTCGGGAAATGCAAGCAATCCAACTTTAGGTAACTTTCTGGTTTTCGTCAACGCTACTTCCTACGGATTGTACTTGGTCATCGTTAAAAAATTGATGCAAAAATACAACCCTTTCAACTTTGCCAAATGGATTTATTTGATTGGTTTTATAATGGTTTTGCCCTTTGGCTGGAGCCAATTCCAAACCGTTGATTGGACTGCGATGCCAATGGATATTTATTGGAAAATAGGTTTTGTAGTGGTTTTTTCGACCTTCGGAACTTATATGCTGAATTTGCTTTCGATGCGAGAATTAAAACCCACCACTGTCGCAGTTTTTGTGTATTTACAACCGTTTTTCGCAACCGTTTTTGCTATTAGTTTAGGAAAAGACGAACTAACTTTAGTGAAAATAATTTCGGCAATTTTGATATTTACAGGCGTATATTTAGTTACACAGAAGAAGTAAAACAGTGTTCGGTATTCAGTGTTCAGTTTCACAATAAATAAAACAAACTCTTTCACTGAATACTGAATACTGAACACTGCAAACTTTTAATTATCTTTGAACTCTTTTAGAAAATAATATGATACAATCAATGACTGGATTTGGTAAAGCAAGCTTGCAATTACCAACCAAAAAAATTACAGTAGAAGTAAAATCCTTGAACAGTAAAGGTTTGGATTTAAGCGTTCGAATGCCTTCGTCTTACCGCGAAATGGAACTGGGTTTACGCAACCAAATTGCCTTGAAACTCGAAAGAGGAAAAGTGGATTTTTCTATTTTTATCGAAAGTACCGCCGAGCAAACTTCGACGAAAGTGAACGTGCCGATTGTGAAAGCCTACATCGCTCAATTACGTGAAGTATATCCCGATGCAGATGAAACGGAATTGATGAAAATGGCCATCAGAATGCCCGACACTTTAAAAACCGAAAGAGAAGAAATCGACGAAAATGACTGGTCTGAAATTCAAAAAGTAATCTTGGAAGCCTTGGAATATATTGGAGATTTTAGAAAAGATGAAGGCGCTTCTTTGGAAAAAGAATTCCAATTGCGTATTGGCAACATTCGTCAATATATGAACGACGCTTTGGCTCTTGATCCAGAACGTGTTCAAGCGATAAAAGACCGTTTACAAACTGCAATTTCTGAATTGAAAGTAAATGTGGACGAAAACCGTTTTGAACAAGAATTGATTTATTACCTAGAAAAATTAGACATCACCGAAGAAAAAGTTCGTTTGACCAACCACTTGGATTATTTCTTGGAAACCATCAACGGAACGGAAGCCAACGGCAGAAAACTAGGATTCATCACCCAAGAAATGGGAAGAGAAATCAATACTATGGGTTCCAAATCGAATCACGCTCAAATGCAAAAACTGGTTGTGATGATGAAGGACGAATTGGAAAAAATCAAGGAACAGGTTTTGAATGTGTTGTAAACACAATTAATTGATTGATACCGTAAAGACGCGATTAATCGCGTCTCTACCAAAAACAATATAAATGAAAAAAGGAAAATTAATAGTTTTTTCGGCACCATCAGGATCAGGGAAAACCACCATCGTTAGACATTTATTAAAGCAAGAAGACTTGAATTTAGAGTTTTCTATTTCGGCAGCAACGCGTGAAGCTCGTGGCGAAGAAGTAAGTGGGAAAGATTATTACTTTATGTCACTTTCAGATTTTAAAACGCACATCAAACACGAAGATTTCGTGGAATGGGAAGAAGTTTATAGAGACAATTTTTACGGCACTCTGAAAAGTGAAGTCGAACGCATTTGGGCTCAAGGAAAAAACGTTATTTTCGACATTGACGTGGCTGGAGGTTTGCGCATCAAACATAAATTTCCAGAAGAAACTTTGGCCGTTTTCGTGAAACCACCAAGTGTGGACGAACTCAAAAGAAGACTCAAAGAACGCTCTACCGAAAGTGACGAAAAAATCAATATGCGTATAGCCAAAGCCCACGTAGAATTGGCGACAGCACCACAATTTGACGTCATTATCAAAAACTACGATTTGGATATTGCGTTGGAAGAAGCCCATCAATTGGTAAAGGATTTTGTTAACAAATAAATTGAAGAATTGAAAGATTTAATAATTGAAAAATTACGAAAAGTGACATTAATTTTTAAATCTTTTAATTTTTAAATCTTTCAATTAAATCTATGAAAATAGGATTGTATTTCGGAACATTCAACCCCATCCATATTGGGCACTTGATTATTGCCAACCACTTTGCCGAATATTCAGGTTTGGATCAAATTTGGATGGTCGTGACGCCACACAATCCGTTGAAAAACAAGCAAGCTTTATTAGACGATTACCAACGACTGCAATTGGTCTTTTTGGCCACCGAAGAGTATCCAAAAATCAAACCTTCGGATATTGAGTTCAAGTTGTCACAACCCAATTATACCTTGAATACATTGGCACATTTGCAGGACAAACATCCAAATTATGAGTTTTCGTTGATTATGGGCGAAGACAATCTAAATTCGTTGCACAAATGGAAGAATCACGAGGTCATTTTGCAAAATCACGAAATCTATGTGTATCCTCGCATTTCATCGGAACTAGAAAATTCGATTTATAAAAACAATCCCAAAATTCATATCATTGATGCTCCCATTGTAGAAATTTCATCGACCTTTATTCGAAAAAACATAAAAAGCAAGAAAAATGTTCGTCCGCTTTTGCCTGAAAAAGTTTGGGAATATATCGACCACAATAATTTATACAAGAGGTAAAGCTGTATTAATGAAATTTAAGGCAAAAAAAACTAAATCTTCCTTGACTTTATTCCAATAAAAAAGGTGAAATTTCTTTCACCCTTTTTGCCCCAAATCTACCATAAACTTAACCTACTAATATTATGGTGAGACAAATATATATTGAAATACTGTTTTGCACAAGTTTTTTAGACGAAATACTAAAATACTCGATGAAATACTAAAACATCAACTTATTAATAAGCTCTTGCATCTTTTCCCTCATAAAAATTCATAAACGCCTTATTTACAACACGATTACCTCCAGGTGTTGGATAATCACCAGTAAAATACCAGTCCCCTAAATTCTTTGGACAAGCAATATGTAAATTTTCAACGGTTTGGAAAATAATTTTAACTTCGGCATTGATTTCAGGCGAACTTAAGAGTTCTGCTATTTTATTAGAAACTTCTTGTGGTTGGAATGGAGCATAAATTTCGGTGACAAAATTTACAACATCATTATCATGTAAATCTTCCTGTTTTTTGCATTTGACATAAACCTCATCTACAATATGATACAAATTTCTATCTTTTAAAAGCTCTAACGCCGCTCTAAAAGCAACCAATCCTTCTAATTTTGCCATATCAATTCCATAACAATCCGGATAACGAATTTGTGGTGCTGATGAAACTATAACAATACTTTTGGGTTTCAAACGATCCATCATTTTGATGATACTCATTTTTAACGTAGTTCCGCGAACAATGCTATCATCAATAATCACCAAATTGTCTGTTGGTTTTATTACACCATAAGTCACATCATAAACGTGTGCAACTAAATCATCGCGACTGCTGTCTTCTGTGATAAAAGTTCTCAGTTTGGCATCTTTGATAGCCACTTTTTCGGTACGAATTTTTACAGCTAGTATTTCCTCCAGTTTTTCTCTGGTTAATTTTTTTCTATTTTCTAGGATGTAATTATTTTTTCTTTGGTTCAAAAAATCCTGAGCAGCTTCGACCATTCCGTAGAAAGAAGTCTCGGCTGTATTTGGAATATACGAAAAAACGGTGTTGTCTGTATCATCATCAATAGCATCGAGAACTGCTGGAAGAATAAGTTTCCCCAAGTTTTTTCGCTCCTGATATATTTCGGCATCACTACCTCGAGAGAAATAAATTCTTTCGAAAGAACAAGCTTTTTTTACGGTTGGTGGTAGAATTTCTTCCTCGGTAACAGTTCCATTTTTCTTGATGATTAAAGCGTTTCCAGGTTGTAATTCCTGCACTTTTTCAAAAGGCACATTAAAAACCGTTTGAATAACAGGTCTTTCAGAAGCAACAACTACAATTTCGTCATCTTCATAAAAATAAGTTGGACGAATCCCTGCTGGATCTCTAAAAACAAAGGCGTCACCGTGTCCTAAAAGTCCTGCCATAGCATAACCACCGTCTAAATTTTTGGAAGCTCTCTTCAAAATTCTGGCGATATCTAATTTTTCGGCAATAACAGGTGAAGCTTCTCTTTTGTTCAATCCATTATTTTTGCATTCTTGATATAAATCGGTTACAGCATTGTCTAAGAAATGTCCAATTTTTTCCATTATCGTAACTGTATCCGCCATTTCTTTTGGATGCTGTCCCAATTCAATTAGACTTTGAAAAAGCTCAGTAACATTGGTCATATTGAAATTTCCAGCCAAAATTAGATTTCGGTGCATCCAGTTATTTTGACGTAAAAAAGGATGAACACTTTCAATGCTGTTTTTTCCAAAAGTTCCATAACGAACGTGCCCTAAAAACAATTCGCCTATGTAAGGAATATGCTTTTTTTGTAAAGCTACATTGTCTGCATATTCAGGATTCGCAGCCAATTCTTCGTTAATCCTGTCATTTATTTGTTTAAATACATCTTGAATAGGTTGCGCATCATTCGACCGTACTCTACTTATGTATCGTTCGCCAGGTTCAACATCTAGTTTGATGCTTGCAAAACCAGCTCCATCTTGACCCCGATTGTGCTGCTTTTCCATCAAGAGATACATTTTTTTTATCCCGTAGAAAGCAGTTCCGTATTTTTCTTTGTAGAATTCTAACGGTTTTTTTAATCTTAAAAGGGCAATGCCACATTCGTGTTTAATTGCGTCGCTCATCGTGTTGTTGTAATTTGTAGTTAGTTTTTTTATCGCAAATTATTAGTTTTAAATCTGATAAATTACGTTTATTCTTAATAAAAAAAAGCCTCGAAATCTCGAGGCAAATTTTTTATATTTCTATATCAAATTGAGTTAGAGATTTGAATTGCTGTAATCTCGCAATCACTTCATCCTTATCTAGATGTACCATTCTTTCGGTTCCAAATCTTTCTACACAAAAGGAAGCGAGATTAGATCCATAAATTATGGCGTTTTTCATATTCTCGAATGATATGTTTTCGCTCTGTGTAATATATCCTGCAAAACCTCCTGCAAAAGTATCTCCAGCTCCTGTTGGATCAAAAACTTCTTCTAATGGCAAAGCTGGTGCAAAGAAAATTTGGTGGTTGTGAAACAATAAAGCGCCGTGTTCTCCTTTTTTGATTACTACAAATTCGGGGCCCATTGCATGGATTTTTGCTGCTGCTTTTACCAATGAATATTCTCCTGATAATTGTCTTGCTTCTTCATCGTTGATGGTAATAACATCGATACGTTTTATCACTTCCAATAATTCTGGTAAGGCACAATCCATCCAAAAATTCATGGTATCAAGAACTACTAATTTTGGTTTGACATCCATTTGGTCTAAAACGCTACTTTGTACTAATGGATGCAAGTTTCCTAACATCACGACATCGGCAGTTTTGAAATTCTGAGGAACTTTTGGTTGAAAATCAGCCAAAACATTTAATTCTGTTGCCAATGTATCTCTAGAGTTCAAATCGTTGTGGTACAAACCGCTCCAAAAGAAGGTTTTTCCACCTTTGACCACTTCAAGACCAGAAATATCAATGTTTCTATCGGTCAATAAATCTAAATATTCTTGTGGAAAATCATCGCCAACAACAGAAACAATAGCAGATTCAAGGTTAAAATGAGAAGCAGAAAGCCCAATATAAGTTGCTGCACCACCCAAAATCTTGTCAGTTTTGCCAAAAGGCGTTTCAATAGCGTCGAAAGCAACGGTTCCAACAATCAATAATTTATTCATTATGTGAGTTTCGAATTAAGCGGCAAAGATAGTTTATAAGTTTTAGAGTTGCAACGGGTCTTAATTGTAAAGTTTTGCCAATTTAAATGGTAGCTTTTTAATAATTTACCCGCTGGTAATAAAAGTTTTTATTTTTCACATGTTAAAGATAAATCAAAATATCTTTATTTCAACAAGGTAACGATGGCGTCATTTTCTTGGTTCACTGCATAGTCCAAAGCCGTTTTTCCAAAAATGTCCTTTTGGTGCGTATTAACTTTATATTTTAACAAAATTTCAACACATTTTACCTGACCAAAAGTTGCTGCAAAAAATAAAGCATTCGCCTTATTATAATTTACCAAATCTGGACTTGCTTTGTGTATTAATAATAATTCTACTAAGGAAGAATACCCTTTAAAACAAGCGCCCATCAAAGCGGAATTACCGGAAGAATCCTGAATATCTAAATTTGCTTTTTGCGAAATCAAATACGCTGCAACCTCATAATTATTATTGTAAACGGACAGAATAAGCAAACTATAACCGGAGGAATTTAATAAGTTGATATCATTCCCTTCCTTTATAAACTTTTCAATCGTTTTTAAATCATTCGTTCTTGCCGCTTCAAAAACAGCTGTGTTTTGAGCATTCAAAAAACCAGAAATTAAAATCAATAGTGTGAAAATTATTTTTTTCATGTTTTAAAAATATAAATAAAGGAGCGCTAAAAAACGCTCCTTATATTAAGTTTACTAACCGTTATTGCATCATTAAAGACTCTAATTCTTTCCGATCCATATTAAGCTCTTTTGCTAAACGCATGCCGTATTCTCTATCCGCTTGATAAAAATGAGCAATCATTTTAGCAACAATCACTTTGTTTTTCACCTGTTTCAATGCTCCTGATAAATTATATATTAATGCATCTTGATCTTTCTTAGAAAAAGAACGGTACAAATCGCCCGCTTGAGCAAAATCATTTGGTTTCGAAATTTTTGACTGTGCTGTTGTAACGGTTACAAATTCTGATTTCGAATATTTGAATTTTGTATCCTCTTTTACTTCAGGTTTATTTGTTGATGGCTGATAATTTACATCACCAGTTTGAGGACGCAACGACATATACCCATTTTCATTGTAGGTGTTCACTCCATTTTTAGGCATATTTACTGGAATTTGTTGAAAATTCCCTCCTAAACGATGGCGTTGTGTATCAGAATACGAAAACAATCTCCCTTGTAATAATTTATCTTCCGAAGGCTCTATTCCTGGAACCAAAATTACTGGTGAAAAAGCAGCTTGCTCTATTTGTTGAAAATAATTGGACGGATTTTGATTCAAAGTCATTGTTCCCACTTTGATCAACTTAGCAATTTTTTCAGGCCAAATTTTAGTAGGATCAACGGCATTAAAATCCAGAGCTATAAAATCTTCTTTTTTCAACATTTGAACATACAAATCCCATTTTGGAAAATTCCCTTTTTCAATTTCATTACGCAAATCCAAAGTAGCATGTTCAATTTGTGTAGATTGAATTGCATTGGCTTCTGCTTGTGATAAATTACGAACTTCCTGTTGTGGAACCCATTTGTATTTTACATATGTAACTTCGCCTTTCGCATTTACCCATTTGTAAGCATGTACTCCGTTGCCTTCCATTTGGCGAAAATTCGCTGGAATTCCATAATCAGAAAATACCCAAGTTAACATATGTGTTGATTCTGGTACATTTGAAAAGAAATCAAATACCCGATTCGGATCTGAAGCGCCATTTGTTATTGGAGAAGGCTTAAATGCATGAACCATATCCGGGAACTTCATCGCATCGCGGATAAAGAAAACAGGCAAATTGTTTCCTACTAAATCATAATTTCCTTGTTCTGTATAAAATTTGACTGCAAATCCACGAGGATCACGATAGGTTTCAGGAGAACCGGCTTGATGCGTTACGGTGGAAAAGCGAACCAATAATGGTGTTTTTTTACCCGCTTTATTTAAGAAATCGGCCATAGTAACATCCGAAAAATCTGCGACTGCAACGAATTCTCCAAAAGCGCCGGTTCCACGAGCATGAACCACTCTTTCCGGGATACGTTCCCGGTCAAAGGCAGCTAATTTTTCAATCAGATGAATATCTTCAAGAAGGACTTGTCCATCTTGCCCTATCGTTTTTGAATTTTGATTGTCACCTACCGGAGCTCCGGAATTTGTTGTTAATGTTTGACCAAAAGTTAGCTGGGTTACCGCCATTACTATTGATAAAACTAGTACTTTTTGTTTCATAAAACTATTTTTTATTTATTTGTTGCTGCAAAAATATTCACAAAATCTATATTGACATAACTGAAATTTTCTATATTTGTCATAGACAACATCTATAACCATGAATATCCAACAATTAGAATACATAATTGCGGTAGATCGATTGAAAAACTTTACCAAGGCTGCAGAGTATTGCAATGTCACTCAAGCAACATTGAGCACAATGGTCAAAAAATTAGAGGAAGAGCTTGAAATAATTATTTTTGACCGAAAGAAAAATCCAACCGAAACAACAGAAATTGGAAAGGAAACTGTGGACAATGCAAAAAAAGTCGTTCTTCACAGCCAACTTTTGAAAGAAAATGCCAAAAAAAATAATGGAAAAATTGAAGGAAAAATTAAAATTGGAATCATCCCCACAATCGCAAACTCTCTCCTGCCAAAAATCATAAAACCTATTTTTGAAAACTATCCTGATTTAAAACTGGAAATTTCAGAACTAACAACGTTCTCCATTACAAAGCAGCTGAAAGAAGGGCAACTCGATATGGGAATTGTTGCAACACCTTTAAATGACGCCGGAATTGAAGATATCGTCTTGTTTTATGAAACTTTAATGGTGTATGGCGACATCGATCCAGTTCAAAATTATATTTTACCCGATGAAATTAGAAATCATAAAATCTGGCTTTTGGAAGAAGGTCATTGTCTTAGAGAACAATTTATTAAATTGTGCTCTTTAAAGAAAAAAGAACAAATGGTTGAAAATTTAAAACTTGAAGCTAGTTCTTTTGACACTTTATTAAATATGATTGACGAATTTGGAGGATTAACCTTGATTCCGGAATTATATTACAACACCCTTTCCCCCGAAAGAAAAAAACAGGTCAGTTTTTTTAACGCTCCCATTCCGGTTCGTGAAATGAGCATTATTTACTATCGTCCATATGCAAAAATTAGGACAATTGAAGCCTTGGCCCAAATTATCCACAGCACGATTAACAAAGATTTAATTTCGAATAAATACAAAAAAAGTGAATTAGCAATTACGCAAATATAATTATTACCCACTCGTATTTTCGTAAAAAGAGTCCACTGAAAGTTCCTTTTGCATACAAGCCATAACAGCTAATTCATCGCATCGTTCGTTTTGAGGATGATTGTTATGCCCTTTTATCCATTTGAAATCGACGTGGTGTTTTCTGTAAACAACTAGGAATCGTTTCCACAAATCAGCATTTTTCCTGTCTGTAAAACCTTTTTTCTCCCAACCTAAAACCCATTTTTTCACAACAGAATCTACTACATACTTAGAGTCTGAAACTACTAAAACTTTCATATTCGGGTTTTTTAGTTTTTCGAGACCTACAATTACAGCCAATAATTCCATTCTGTTATTAGTGGTATGACGAAAACCTTCGTAAAATTCTTTTTTATGCGGCGTTCCTACCAATTCCATCACAACGCCATAACCGCCACGACCGGGGTTTCCTTTAGCAGCGCCATCTGTATATATATGTACGTCGTGATTCAAAGTTAGAAGTTAGAAGTTAGGAGTTGGGAGTTAGAAATAAGGAGGTCTTCAATTACTTTAGGAAAATACTTTTGTTCTAGTTCGTGTATTTTTTCGGCGACAACTTCGGGTGTATCTGTAACCAAAACGGTTACTTTTTTTTGAAAAATAATATTCCCTTGATCGTAATTTTCATTGACAAAATGAATTGTAATCCCAGTTTCTTTTTCCTTGTTTTCGACAATAGCTCTGTGTACATTCATTCCGTACATGCCTTTTCCGCCGTAATTTGGCAACAAAGCTGGATGGATATTAATTATGGTATTGGGATAAATTTCGACAATAGTTTTAGGAAATTTTAATAAAAAACCGGCAAGAACTATCAAATCCGGGGCTATAGCAAGTAGTTTTTGTAAGACTTTGCCTGAAAATAATTCTTCTTTTGAGAAAATTTCAGTTGGAATCTCAAAGTTTTTGGCTCTTTCAATCACTTTTGCATTTGAGTTGTTTGTAAAAACAGAAACGACTGTTCCTGTGTTTGTGCTATTAAAGTATTTTATAATGTTTTCAGCATTAGTACCAGATCCAGAAGCGAAAATTACTATTTTCTTCATAACCAAATTGATTTTATTTGTGCAAAAAAAAGAATAAAAAGTGATAATAAATAACATTATGAAGTCTTTGTTAAATTTATTTTATAAATTAGCTGTCACATTTATTAACTAAATAGTTGTTTTAAAATAAAGTTTTTTATTTTTGCCAACAAATTAAATTTTAAAATTAAAGATTATGTCAGACATTGCATCAAGAGTAAAAGCGATTATTGTAGACAAATTAGGCGTTGACGAAAACGAAGTTGTAACAGAAGCAAGCTTCACTAATGATTTAGGAGCTGATTCATTAGACACAGTAGAACTTATCATGGAATTCGAAAAAGAATTTGACATTCAAATTCCAGACGATCAAGCTGAAAACATTGCTACTGTAGGCCAAGCGATTTCTTATATCGAAGAAGCTAAGAAATAATAAAAAACACCCAATTTTAAAATATCAAATTTTAGAATTCTAAATTCCATAAATTAGGATTTGTTTTTTGAATATTTGAATTTATTAAATATTGGGTGTTATTATTTTAAAACCAAATTTCGATTGAATTTCAATCAAAACAATATTTAAAATAGAATTACCCATGTCTCTTTTGTACTAGTCTTACAGATAAGAAAGCGTGGGTTTTATTTGTTGAAAATAGATAAAAACCGTAGGTTATGGTATTAAAGAGAGTTGTAGTAACTGGGTTAGGAGCACTTACTCCTATAGGAAATAATGTACAAGAATACTGGGATGGCCTTATTAACGGAATTAGTGGAGCCGCGACAATAACTCATTATGATGCTTCAAAGCACAAAACCCAATTTGCTTGCGAAGTAAAAAACTTCAATGTCGAAGATTTTATAGACAGAAAAGAAGCCCGAAAAATGGATCGATATGCACAATATGCGATCGTTACTGCTGAAGAAGCAGTAAAAGATGCTGGTTTCAATCTTGAAAAATTAGACAAAGACAGAGTGGGTGTTATCTGGGGTTCAGGCATTGGTGGATTGGAAACTTTTCAAAATGAAATGCTTGATTTTGCCAAAGGAGATGGGACACCTCGATTCAATCCTTTCTTTATACCAAAAATGATTGCCGATATTGCTGGCGGCCATATTTCAATCAAATACGGATTCAGAGGCCCAAACTTCACAACCGTTTCCGCTTGTGCTTCTTCTACAAATGCAATTATTGACGCCTTCAATTACATTCGATTAGGTCACGCAGATGCAATGGTAACTGGTGGTTCAGAAGCCGCAGTAACAATAGCAGGAATGGGTGGATTTAATGCCATGCACGCTTTATCAACCAGAAATGATGATCCAAAAACAGCTTCCAGACCGATGGACAAAGACCGTGATGGTTTTATTTTAGGAGAAGGTGCTGGCGCATTAATTCTTGAAGAATACGAACATGCTGTAGCTCGTGGTGCAAAAATATATTGTGAAATTGGCGGAGGTGGAATGTCGGCAGACGCTTATCATATTACAGCTCCACATCCAGAAGGATTAGGCGCAAAAAATGTAATGCTAAACTGTTTGAGAGACGCAGGATTACAACCTACCGATGTTGATGGTGTAAATATGCACGGAACTTCGACTCCTCTTGGAGATTTAGCAGAATCAAAAGCTATTTTACATGTTTTTGGGGAGCATGCTTATACCATGAATTTGAACTCTACAAAATCAATGACGGGTCATTTACTTGGTGCAGCAGGTGCAATAGAAACCATATCGTCTATCCTTTCGATAAAACACGGAATTGTTCCTCCCACAATAAATCATTTTACTGATGATGAAAACATTGATTCTAAATTAAACTTCACTTTTAATGTAGCCCAAAAAAGAGAGGTGAAGGTTTTGATGAGCAATACTTTTGGTTTTGGAGGCCATAATGCTTGCGTTTTAGTAAAAAAATTAGACATCTAATTCTTAGTAATGAGACTAATTAGAAAAATATTTTCAAAATCCCGTTCTCTTGAAGACGGGATTTTTTTTGATGCTATCAGCGAAATACTAGGATTTGTACCCATTAACCTTGAGTATTTTAAAAAAGCATTCACGCATCGTTCCTCTAATAAACTAGATGAAAAAGGAAATGTTTTTAGTTACGAACGACTAGAGTTTCTTGGAGATGCGATGTTAAGCTCAGTAATTGCAGCACATTTATTCAATAAAGTACCCGCTGGTGATGAAGGTTATCTAACAAAAATGCGATCCAAAATTGTGAGTAGAGAACACCTAAACGAACTTGGGAAAGATCTAAATCTTGTTCGATTTATAGACAGTAAAGTTCCTGTGCAACATTTTGGAGAAAACATTCACGGCAATATTTTTGAATCTTTGGTTGGCGCGATTTATTTGGATCGAGGATATGAATATTGCGAAAAGTTTATTCAAAAAAGAGTCATTAATCCTTATGTAGATATTGCTAGATTGGAAGGAAAAGTAATCAGCTATAAAAGCCTGTTGATTGAATGGTGTCAGAAAGAAAAAAAACAATTTAACTATGATATTTTTGAAGATAACGGAATTGATGGACAACGCTTTTTTGGAGTAAAACTGAGCATCGACGATAAAGTTATTGCAAAAGCTCGAGCAACCTCAAAAAAGAAAGCAGAAGAAAAAGCCTCACAAAGAGCCTATTTTGCGTTTCAAAAAAAAATCGATGCAAAATAGCCGAATTTTCTTTAATTTACAACGTTTTCGTTTTTCAATTATAAAAACTTGCTTTTTTTGAAGTCAATGCTACAATAGAAATACTATATTTACACCTTATTTTTTTAATAAAATGGCTGTTCATAAATTAGATTTTGAAGATTTTGACGAAATTAATTATCAACTAGTGGCTATTCATACTTCATTAGAAGACTATAGACTAGCCTATTTTATCAATAAAAAACTGCCCATAAATTTAAGAAGTAACAAGAATGAAATTCATATCAACATAAAAGAAGGTGAGACAAATTTCTCAAGATTTTATTATTATGATAAAGAAAAAGAAATTTCTTGGAATTTGATTCAAAATAAAAATGAAGTAATTCAACAGAAAAAAGATAACAATCAAAATCTATTTTCAAATATAAATATGGAAGTGTCAACAAAAGTGTTTTTACTTCCTGAATTTAAAAAAGTGGACTATTTTTTAAAAATAGAAAACACAGAAGAAGTAATGGACATCAAAGAAATTCAGCTTCTATTGAATACAATTGAAAACATATCAACAGCCTATTCTGTAGATACACATAAAATAAAATCGAAAAATAATTTAATTTTTTAATATCAATGTCAACAAACAAAAAAACAAAAATTGTAGCCACTCTCGGGCCTGCATGTAGTACAAGAGAAATCATAAAGGATATGATTGACGCAGGTGTAAACGTGTTTAGAATCAATTTTTCGCATGCTGATTATAATGATGTAAAGGATAGAATTGCAATTATTAGACAACTTAACGAAGAGTTTGGTTATACCACAGCAATTTTGGGAGATTTACAAGGCCCAAAACTTCGCGTAGGAATTATGGAAGATGGTGTAGTTGTAAATGATGGTGATTTAATTACGTTTACAACTGCTGAAGACATTATTGGAACTGCTAAAAAAGTCTTCATGAAGTACAAAAACTTTCCAAACGATGTGAATCCTGGAGAACGTATTTTGCTTGATGATGGTAAACTTATTTTTGAAATTATTGAAACCGACAAAAAAACTGAAGTAATAGCCAAGGTAATTCAAGGCGGTGAATTGAAATCCAAAAAAGGGGTTAATCTTCCTAACACAAAAATATCTCTTCCAGCTTTAACTGAAAAAGATATCGCCGATGCAATTTTTGCTATCGAACAAAAAGTAGATTGGATTGCACTTTCATTTGTAAAAACACCCAGAGATCTTCAGGACTTACAGGAATTAATTGCAAAACATTCTGATGAAAAAATTCCTATTATTGCTAAAATAGAAATGCCAGAGGCACTAGTAAATATCGATAAAATTGTCGCTTATTGCGATGCTTTGATGGTAGCCCGTGGTGATTTAGGTGTAGAACTTCCAGCCCACGAAGTGCCGCTTGTGCAAAAAGAATTAATTCTTAGAGCCAAAACCGCTAGAATCCCTGTAATTGTAGCTACACAAATGATGGAAACTATGATTACTAGCTTGACACCAACTCGTGCCGAAGTAAATGATGTCGCTAACTCTGTTATGGATGGTGCTGATGCGGTTATGCTTTCTGGCGAAACTGCTGCTGGTCTTTATCCTGTTCAAGTTATCGAAAAAATGACTCAAATCATTGAAGCGGTAGAAGATTCTCCACTTATCAAAGTGCCACAAAATACCCCACAAGTAAGAACAAACCGTTTTATTACCAAAACAATTTGTCATCACGCGGCACTTACTGCAAACATTATCGAAGCAAAAGCAATTTGTACTTTGACTAATAGCGGTTATACTGCTTTCCAAATTTCGGCTTGGAGACCATCAGCTCATATTCTTGTTTTTACCTCTAATAAAAGAATCCTTACGCAACTCAATTTGTTATGGGGAGTAAAATCTTATTTTTATGATAAAATGAAAAGTACCGATGATACTATTGCCGATGTAAATGAAATAGCAAGAGAAAAAGGGTTTGTAACCAAAGGAGATTATCTTATCAATTTGGCCGCGATGCCATTAAAAGATAAAGGAATGGTAAACACTTTAAGAGTTTCGGAAATTTTATAATTCATAAAATTTACATACCATCAAATCCGCCTTTTTTAGCAATATTCAAGGCGGATTTTTTTTGGTCTTAATTTAATTTTTAAACTATCTTTGATAAAACTAAATCTGAAATACTATGGCATTCGAATCGAAAAATCCTTTTTTAAACCATAAATCATTTTCCGCTACATCGGCATCTACTGATAGCAAAGTACATAATGCAACACTTATTGATTATAACCAAGACATGACATTGGCAGGAACAATCAATAAAACTTTAATTTTATTTTTGTTGCTTACCGCATCAGCAATCGTTGTTTGGTGGATGGCTTTTAATGGCATGAACCCAATGTTACCCACTATTGGTGGCGCCATCGTAGGATTAATTTTGGTAGTAATTGCAGCATTTAAACCTCAATATTCACCCGTTTTAGCTCCAGGTTACGCCTTGTTCGAAGGATTATTTATTGGTGGAGTTTCTGCCATTTTTGAAGCCAAATATCCCGGAATTGTGATTCAGGCTGTAGGAGCCACATTTGTAACGTTTGCCGTTTGTTTGGGATTATATAAATTCAAAATTGTAAAAGTAACCGAACAATTCAAATCTGTAGTTGTTGCTGCGACACTTGCCATAGCAACTTATTATCTGATTTCTTGGATGTTTTCTATGTTTACCAGCTTTGTACCTGTACATTATGGCAATTCGATGATGAGCATTGGAATTAGTGTTTTTGTAATTGTAATTGCTGCTTTAAATTTGTTTTTAGACTTTGACCGAATGGAAAAAGGAGTAGAACAAAAAATGCCAAAATTTATGGAATGGTTCGCCGCAATGGGATTAATCATCACCTTGGTTTGGTTGTATATTGAGTTTTTAAGATTGCTATCTAAACTCAATCGAAAATAAGAATAAAAATTTTCAAGTTATAGAACCACACTTTCGAGTGTGGTTTTTTTGTTAAAAAGCAAATTTCAACTGCACTACAACCGTCTTTTTTTCTTCGGTGTTTAAATTACTTAAGGATATTCCAAGCAATCGAACCGAATCTTTCATTCGCTCCTGAAACAATAGTTCTTTTACCGTTTCTAGAATCAATCCTTTGTCAGAGATAAAATAAGCTAAGGTTTTGCTACGGGTTTGTTGGGTAAAGTCGCTGTATTTTATTTTAAGTGTAATTGTTTTTCCAGCGATATGGTCCTTTTTTAATCTTTTTTCTAATGAAGTGGCAATATTATCCAACTGTTCCAACATAAAAATTTCTGAAGAAAGATTAACATCAAAAGTGTGTTCGGCTGCCACTGATTTTGTAATTCTATCTGATTTTACTTCACTGTTGTGAATGCCTCGCACGACATTATAATAGAAATTTCCTGATTTTCCAAAATGTTTTTCGAGGAATTCCAACGATTTACTTTTGAGTTCCAAGCCAGAGAAAATACCTAATTGATACATTTTTTCGGTGGTCACTTTTCCCACTCCATAAAATTTCCTGATGGGCAATACTTCCAAAAAAGGAATAACCTCATCGGGATTGACCGTTTTTTGACCGTTTGGTTTATTGAAATCACTGGCTATTTTTGCAACAAATTTATTGACCGAAATCCCAGCCGAAGCCGTTAAACCCACTTCGTTAAGAATGCGCAACCGGATTTCTTGTGCTAATAAAGTAGCACTTGGATTTCCCTTTTTGTTTATTGTAACATCAAGATAGGCTTCGTCGAGCGAAAGTGGCTCGACCAAATCAGTGTATTCGTGAAAAATCTTCTGAATTTTATTCGATATTTCTTTATACCGATCAAATCGAGGTCGAACAAAAATAATATCAGGACAATTTTTTTTGGCCAAAACCCCGCTGATGGCACTTCTGACTCCAAATTTTCGAGCTTCATAACTTGCTGCCGCCACCACGCCACGATTTTCAGCTCCACCAACAGCAATGGG
Organism: Flavobacterium franklandianum; assembly: GCF_007097365.1. GTDB lineage: Bacteria > Bacteroidota > Bacteroidia > Flavobacteriales > Flavobacteriaceae > Flavobacterium > Flavobacterium franklandianum. Next base: position 328,447 of record NZ_VJZR01000001.1, on the reverse strand, counting down.
TTTTCCGCGTAAAGCAGGATTATCCATTTGCTCTACCGAAGCAAAAAAAGCATCCATATCGATGTGTATGATTTTTCTATTTGGAATTGTTTCTGACATAAAGCAAATTTATGTAAATTATTAGACAGAGATACATTTAGAAATTTTACATTTGACATAAATTGTTAATTCTGCACTATAATAACTTATAATTTACAGGAATAGTTTTCGTTATTTTTGTCATTCCGACGTAGGAGGAATCTCTGTTGGTTGCTCAATTTTGTTTAGATTCCTCCTACGTCGGAATGACAAATAGACTGATTATTATTGTAACTAAAATAAATTTTAAAAATGCATATTCAGTATATATGATTGAAATAGAAAGAAAATTTCTCGTCAACTCGAATGACTTCAAAACTGAAGCATTTACTCAAAATCGAATTTCGCAGGGTTATTTGAGCTCCGTTCCCGAAAGGACGGTTCGTGTTAGAGTAAAAGGAAACAAGGGCTTCTTGACCATAAAAGGAGGTTCAAATGAGTCGGGCTTGTCCCGTTTTGAATGGGAAAAGGAAATTCCTGTAGATGAAGCTACAGCATTATTGCAATTATGTGAGGAAGGCGTAATCGATAAAACCCGTTTTGAGGTAAAAATGGGGAATCACGTTTTTGAAATTGACGAATTTTATGGAGAAAATGAAGGCCTGATTATGGCCGAAATTGAATTGAATTCTGAAACCGAAGCTTTCGAAAAACCAAACTGGCTTGGAAAAGAAGTGACCAATGATATTCGGTATTACAATTCCTATTTAAGCAAGAATCCTTACAAAAAATGGTAACGCTTATTTTTGAAGTATTTCCAGAGTTACTTTCATGTTTCCAGAGGATTTATTTCCCGTAATTTCCATAAATGCTTTCCTTGACAAGTCGATTTCTCTAGATCTTACGAATGGACCTCTGTCGGTAACTTCTACAATTACTGATTTACCGTTGGCTTCATTGGTGACTTTTACAATGGTTCCAAAAGGTAGTTTTTTATGTGCTGCAGAAAATTTATTTTTATCGTATTTTTTTCCGCTTGCCGTTTTATGATTGTGGAATTTATCGGCATAATAGGAAGCGTGAGCTGATTTTTTATAGAGTTTAAACTTTCCTGTTCCAATAAACAAACTGTCTATTACAACTTCTTGCTGATCGAATAAAGGCTTGTTTTTTTTTATAGTGTCTATAGCCAACATTTTTTCGTTTTTCGCAATCACTGATTTGCTTTTGGCTATACTATCCTTATATTTTAAAGTCTTGTTTTTATCTTTATTCGATGTTTGTCCAATTACTATTCCAAGAAAAGCAATAGAGATAAAAAGTGTTACTGCTTTTTTTCTCCAATTTATAAAATTATTTTTTGGGTGTTTTTGACTCTTTAATTGCATAATAAACTTTTAGTTAAACTCCATTTAGCAAAAACCATGCCTAGGTAAAAAAAGTCCTTTTCAGGACTTTTAAATATTAGTTGAACCAAGATTCCCAGGGAATTTTACTCAAAATAAGAACTAATCCCAAACCATAATAAATAGAAAAGGTTTTGAATTTTGATTTACTGGTAGTTAATTTTTTATGCTTCATCCAGCCAATAGTAATTAAGGTAATGCCAATTAAATTCATCAAAGGATGTTCCAGAGAGGTTAATCTCAAGGCAGCGTCTTTCATTTGACCTAATGAAGCAAAACCTAGTGGGGAAACGAAATAAACAATGACACCTATTAATAATTGAGTGTGTATTGCGGCTAAGGCAAACAGCGCAATTTTCTTGTCATTTGGGGTAAATTCTTTTTTAGAAAAAAGACCAATCAGGGAATTGACAACTGCAATTACCAATAATAAAAAGGCCACATAAGCCCACCAAGAATGCAATTTTTGAATGATTTCGTACATAAAAAGTTATTTTGTTTTAACAAATATAAATAAAAAAACATAAAAAAAAACGGCATCTACTTTTGAAGTGATGCCGTTTTTGTAATTATTGAATTTTTCTTTTAGAAATTGTAACGCAAACTAAAGTTCCAAGTTCTTCCAAATCCGAAGTAAACTTGATTAGTAACATTAACTCCATTATAATTTTTACTTGTTGGAGTAGTGAAATTATTTGTTCTTGATTCAGAAATATAAACTTCATCTAAAACGTTATTCACATTCAATCTGAAATTAACTGAATCACTTTTATTTTTACCAACTAACATTTTGTATGAGAATCCTGCATCCATCAAGCCGTAAGAAGGCAATTCTAATGTACCGTCATTTACTTCACTAGTAAATTTAGAAGGATCAATTGAAGCATATAATTTTTGAGCAACTCTGTAATTTGCATCAAGAAATACTCGAGTTACAACCTCATAAGAAGCTCCTAAACTTGCTGTTGTTTGTGCAGCATCTCCAACTTTTAAATTGTCTAAATATAAAGTTTTAGCTGCTCCTCCTACTGGCTCATTATTAGCATCATATCGGTTACTGATAGAGTTTCCATTATAAGTCCAATCACCAACAGAAATCATAGCGTTAATATTTAATTTAGGCAATGGTTTTGCATTCATTTCTAACTCAATACCCGAGTGAATTTCTGTAATACCAGTATAGTCATAATAACCACCAACATTATCTGCCGCAGCATCAGTAGCCCTTTGATATCTGTCTTTCCAAGAAGTGTAATACAAATTTAATTTAGCATTAAACATTCTTGAACGGAAACCATAACCAGCTTCTAAACCTAATATTTTTTCGTTTGTTAAGTTTTCACCAACAATAGATTTGTTGTTAGGATAAACTGCTTGAAAATTTGGTTGTTTAGAATAATATCCTGAATTGATAAACACATTTTGTTGCTCGTTGATATTATAGTTTATTCCGCCTTTCACATTACCCCCAAGAATGTTCTCGTAATCAGTTACATAAAGAGGATCTGTAGTTAAATAAATAAAAGTGTCTTCTCTTTTAAATCCTTGTTGTGACACCGATCCTTGGAAAAACGCTGAAAGTTTTTCAGTTGAATATTCTAATTGTGTAAAGGCACCATACCATCTTACATAACCATTGTTGTTGTATTCGATTTTTTCTTGGTTTTTAACATCCGTCCAAGGATTGAAGCTTGGTGACGCTGAATACGTTTCATATAAATATCTACCTGCTGGTTTATTATTAACATTAACATTGTCGTAATAAACATCTGCACCCAATCTGTCATTAATGTTTCTAAAGTGGTATCCAGTATAAGTTCTGGCATCAATTCCTAAATCAAGAATTAATTTTTCGGATAATTTTGTATTAAAATCAATTACTGCACCATACCAGTCATGAGAATTGATAGAAGCTCTTCTTGTAAAACCTGTTGATCTATTGGTAATGTATTCACCTTCGTGACCAGCTATTGTACTTGGTTTTAATGGTGTTCCAAGGTTTGTTAAACTTTCTCCTTTAGCAAAAGTATAGGTTCCTGTATTGAATGCAACAAAATCATCAAAAGGAACTAATCCGTCAGCAGTTTTATAAGAGAAAGGGCTTTTTCCAATATTTCCTGTTCCTCCACCACGACCCCAAGAGGCATAGGCTACAGATGATAATTTTGATTTTTCACTGATTTTGTAATCCCAATTGAATGACATTACTGGTTTGTGATAGAAATTTCTTGTCCAAGCATATTGTTCTCCATTTTTGTAACCCCAGTCAGAACTGTATTTTATATTAGGTTCACCATTGCTACCATATTTCAAATAATCTGAAATTGTATTTGCGAAACTCCTTTGATTGTGCCATTGAGGAGCACCAGTAAAAGTAAATTGAATGTCATGTTTGTCATTTGGTTTGTAACCAAAAGCAATAAAATAATTTTTCCCTTGGAATTGTGTTCCATCAGCATATCCATTACCTGTTGTTGAACTTAACAAAACAGAAGCTGAAAAACCGTTTTTCATAATACCCGTATTATAAGAACCTTGCACTTTCAAATAATTGGCATTACCAAAACCTGTTGAAACTGCTCCTCCCTCTTTCATATCAGATGTTCTAGTTATAACATTTATTGTTCCTCCCACAGAAGAAATAGCCAGTTTAGAAGATCCTAAACCTCTTTGTACTTGCATTGCTGATGTAACATCAGACAATCCAGCCCAGTTACTCCAATAAACAGCTCCGTTTTCCATATCATTAACAGGAACACCATTAATCATAACGGCTACATTTCTCTGATCGAAACCACGAATGTTAATTCTTGAATCTCCAAAACCACCACCTGCTTTTGTAACATATACCGAAGGCGTATTTGCTAAAATTTCAGGAAATTCCTGAGTTCCTAATTTTTCTTGAATTTCTGAAGCTTTAATAGTAGAAACAGCCACAGGAGTTTTTCTGTCTTTTGCAAGATCTACAACTCCAGATCTTACAACAACTTCGCTTAATTCGTTAGAAGTAGCAGTCAAAACGATTGTTCCTAAATTTGTAGTTCCACCGTTTGCCACGGTAAATTTTACAGTTTTGGCATCATAACCAATAAAAGAAATAACTAATTCCCCTGAATTAGCAGTTGTATTAATCATAAATTTACCATCAAAATCTGTTGATGCACCAATTTTAGAGCCTTTAACAGCAACATTTGTTCCAGGCAAAGAACTTTGACCATCAGTAATTGTTCCGGTGATTTTTCCTTGCGAAAATACTGTCGAAACTACCATAAATAGTAATCCAGAAAGTACCCAATTTTTGATTGTTTTCATTTTTGTTTTAGTTTAGTAATTTTTGGCAAAATTCTAACATTTTATCGATTTATATGTTAACGAAATGTTAATAAAATATTTTTAGATAATGTATTATTAACATATATCACTTTTTACTGAGAATTTGTTATATAAAAAAAACCTAAAAAACTGATATATAGACGAATAGTCCGCAACCATTTCATAACAACTGTTGATAAATAATTGGAGAAAAAAATAGAGTTTAAAGTAGTGAAAAACAGTTGTCTAGAAATAAGTTTCATAAAAAAAACCTTGACTTTCTCAAAAATCAAGGTTTCCATTGTCGTTGTAGGTGTTATAAACCTATATTTTTATTTATTATTCAAAAAATGATTCAATAAAAACGCTGTTGAACTGTCGTGCGAATTTACTTTTTTTGAGTTTATTTCATCAAGAATTGAATTGGCCAATTGTTTTCCAAGTTCAACTCCCCATTGGTCATAACTGAAAATATTCCAGATAATTCCTTGTACAAAAATCTTGTGTTCATACATAGCTACTAAAGAACCTAATGCTTTTGGTGTCAATTTTTGTATTAAAATTGTGTTGGTTGGTTTGTTACCAGCAAATACTTTAAAAGGCAAAAGGAATTTTGCTTTCTCTTCAGAAAGTCCTTGTTTAATGAATTCGGCTTGAACTTTGGCTGAAGATTTTCCGTGTAACAAGGCTTCGGTTTGTGCAAAAAAGTTGGACATCAATTTGTCGTGATGGTCTTCGTTGCCGTACAATGGTTTTACAAATCCTATAAAATCCGTTGGAATCAGCTTAGTTCCTTGATGGATTAACTGAAAAAAGGCGTGTTGCGAATTGGTTCCTGGCTCTCCCCAAATAATAGTTCCGGTTTGATAACCCACAGGTTTTCCGTCACGATCTACACTTTTTCCGTTGCTTTCCATAAATCCTTGTTGCAAGTAAGGCGCTAATTTTTGCAAATACTGACTGTATGGAATTAATGCTTCGCTTTCAGCCCCAAAAAAGTTGTTATACCAAATGCTTAGCAAAGCTAAAATCACCGGCATATTTTTATCGAAATCTTCGGTTTTGAAATGTTCGTCCATTTCGTTGGCTCCAGCCAATAATTCATTATAATTTTCAAAACCAACGGCCAAACTTATCGAAAGACCAACGGCACTCCAAAGCGAAAATCGTCCTCCAACCCAATCCCACATTGGAAAAACATTGTCAGGATTTATTCCAAACTCGGTTACTCGTTGAATATTAGTCGAAACTGCCACAAAATGTTTGGCGACATCTTCTTGCGAAGCCGATTTCAAAAACCATTCTCTGATCGTTTCAGAATTGGTCAAGGTTTCTTGAGTGGTAAACGTTTTAGAAACAATGACAAAAAGAGTTGTTTCTGGATTTAGTTTTTTGATAATTTCGTTTACATGATCGCCATCAACATTCGACACAAAGTGAACGTTCAAATGATTTTTATAATATTGTAAAGCTTCAACTACCATAGCTGGACCAAGGTCTGAACCACCAATTCCGATGTTGACAACATCTGTAAATGGTTTTCCTGTAAATCCTTTACGGTCGCCGTTTACTATTTCATTGGTGAAGCTTTTAATTTTACTTTTTACTTCATAAACTTCTGGAATTACATTCTCGCCATCTACTTTGATAATTGATGTTTCTTTGGCACGCAAAGCGGTATGCAATACGGCGCGGTTTTCGGTTTGATTGATGATGTCTCCATCAAAATATTTTGAAATTGAATCTTTCAATTGTGCTTCGTTTGCCAATTCAAGCAATAAATCTAGGGTTTCCTGATTGATTATGTTCTTTGAATAATCGATCAAGAAATCATTCCACTGAATATGAAATTGCGAAGTTCTGGTGTTGTCTTTATCAAATAGTGCCGACATAGAAACATTTTGCATTTCCTGAAAATGTTTCTGAAGTTTTTGCCAAGCTAATGTGTTTGTTGGGTTTGTGTTATGTAAAGCCATAGTTTAATTTATTTTAGAAAGAGCAAATTTACATTTTTAGTTTCTAAAACAACCCATGCTTTTCATCTTTTAGTGAAGGCTTTTATAATTTTAGATTACAAATTAGCAACACTATCCAATTCCCATTTCAAAGGTTCGATTTGTTGTTTAAATCGAGGTAAATTTTTTGATTCCATGGGTTGAGAATTAGGCAATTTCAACCTTAAAGCATCAACTTGTACTCCGTTTTTCCAAAAACGATAACAAACGTGCGGGCCAGTTGCTAGTCCTGTGCTTCCAACCCTGCCAATAACACTTCCTTGAGTCACTCTTTGTCCCCTGCGAACCAAAATTCGGGACATATGAAGATATTGTGTAGAATAAGTTTTATCATGTTTTACTTTTACAAAATTCCCGTTCCCGGCTGTATAGCCCGTTTGCTCTACTATTCCCGACGCTGTTGTCATGATAGGTGTTCCTGTTGGCGCAGCATAATCGGTTCCTTTGTGGGCTTTCCAAATCATTTGTACAGGATGAAATCTATTTCTAGAAAAACGCGAAGTAATGTTGGCATATTTAAGAGGTGATTTTAAGAAAAAATTCTTGAGTGCTTTTCCGTTTTCGTCATAATAATCTATTTTACCAGAACCTTCGTTTTGAGCAAATGGGAAAGCATAAATCATTTTGCCTTTGTATTCGAAAAAAGCGGCACTTAACCTATCAACACCATCATATATAGTGTCGTCAATGTATCTTTCTGTAAAAATAACGCCAAATTGATCCCCTTTTTTCAACTTGAAAAAATCTATGGACCACGCATATACTTTGATTAATTTATTGGCCAAAGCCGGATCGACTTTTTGCCTTTGTAATTCTTCTGAAAAAGAACCGTTTAGTTCTCCGGCAATAGTTCTTTTTTTAATACGAAAAGGTCGAGTCACTTTTGAAACACTAACTGAATCCTTTAAATCTATAATATAATAACTCGCTCTGTCAGGTTGATAAATCGCATATAGAAGTTTTTTGTAGCGATCTTTAGAACGTAAAAAAGTATACGTTTTTCCTATTCGAATGGTTCTAACATCAAAACTATCCTTAATTTTTTCGATGATATCATAAATTTGTTTGTCTCCGAGATTTTGATTTTCTATGATACTACCAAATGTATCTCCTTGTTTTATGGTATCATGAAGAACGTTAAAATCGTTGAAATTAAAACCAAATTGTTCGTTTTTTTGTTTTGGCAATTGGTTGGGAGTAATGCTCTCGGGCTCTGTTTTTTTACAAGAAAAAACTGAAAACAAAACAATAATAAATAGAAATACTTTTTTCAAATTAACTATATTATTCAATTATTTATTTAGCCATTATTTTGGAATCGAATACTATTAAGACCAAAATCAATCGCGCTTGTTTTTTTTAACTTTAAAAGGGAATTTTAATCCTTTGTAACTATCTAAATCTGCTTTTATGGAACCCACAAGAAGATTTGCTTTTATTCGAATTGGCAATTTATTGTCGTCATCTGATATCCAAACCGTTAGACTTTCTTCTTCTTTGAAAACACGCCCGGATTGTACTAATGGTCTAAAAATCATCGTTGAGACGAATCCAAATTTAGTTCTAATATCCTCACGTCCTACAAACTTTAACCTAAATTTTGTAGTTTTATCATCAAAAAACATATCGATAGCCACAGATTCTCCTGTTTTCATTTTATCAATATTGGGATAATTTCGCAAATAATAAAAAGACGACAATATGTCTTGTGCGTTTTTAGGAATTGTAAATGTCTTTTCGGTAGTGTGTTTGTAATCCTTGACTAGAACTTTATTTTCTGTTTGATTAAAAAATCCTTCCTGATTTTTAGTATAACCGCCTTCGTCAATTTTTCTAACATATTGATATGGGTTTCCAGTCTCCTTATCTATGTAACTTTCATAGGTGTCATTGACTTTAAAAAAAAATCGAGACATTCCAGTTGTATATCCTTTGCCTACAACGTGAAAAACGTTTTTTTTATTAAGCGTGGCTTCTTTTACTTCTAAAGTAGCATAACCAGCACTTAAAAAACCATAATTTATCCTGAATACAAATCGTTCTCCTACATCGTATGAAGATTCTATTTGTGGTGTAAATCCAACTGAAGCAGTAAATATAAATAATAGAATTATTTTTTTCATTTTTTTAACTATTGATTTACTGTAAACGCAAATTCTGTTCCAAATGTATTAAAACAAAAAAACTCAGTCAAATTAATGACTGAGAATTCATGCTATTAACTAACCAAAAAAATATAAACTATGAAATTTATATGAAAAACAGAAGGGAACCACCCCTTCTAATTTTGCAGTTGCAAAGGTAATGCAGCTTTTTACAAAAATTTAATAAAAATAAAGTTTAACATATTGATTGCAAAGACTCAAACTTATTTTGGGTTATTTTTTTGTACCCTATAAAAAAATTCTACTTTTTCTAAAGTATTCATAATTTTTCTTCTTGTTATTTAATGATTAGAACCAAAATCCAATGCTAAACCAAGTAAATCCTTTACTTGTTTCTGGCGACCAAGAATATTTTACTTCAACAGGGCCAATTATTGTTTCTAACCCATATCCTAGTGCATATCCTGAATATTTAGGTAGTGTTATCCAGTCTAATGAATCAAAAAGATTGTTTTCGATGTTGGCATAATTGGCCGAAAAGTTCAAATGGTTTTTTCTAAAAATTTCATAGTCAATTGTTACAGAAGATTTTAGATAACTATCTCCTGCTATACTTAGAAAGTTATATCCGTAAAAGGGTTTGAAATTATTAACCGGAATAAAACCGAAACCTCCCAAAACAAAATCAAAATAAGGCACGCTTTTTTCTCCAATAGAGAAACCCCCTTCAGTTTGAATTTTTACAGTAGCCTTTTTTAAAATTTTGAAGGCAATTCCTGTATCAACTTTAGCGATTAAAAAAGGATTGAATTCTCCAGTATAATTAGTAGACAACAAATAATTATGAATTTCTCCGTTGAAATACCAACCTTTTTTAGGAAAGTATTGGCTGTCAAAAGAATCGTATTTCATGTATGCAAAAACACTACCATATTTACTTCGGTCAATTACCGGGTTTGAATTAGCTATGGTGTTAGAACTTATATTTAAATATTTATATTCCAGCCCTAATCCTATTAGAAATTTTTGTGCAAATATGGATTGAAAATACAGCTGATTTGTTAGGTCTAAAAAATTAATGCTTATAGAATTTACCGATGGGTCAATAGATAAACTGCTAATTTCTTTAGTAACGTTTTTGTTAAATTGATTCAATTGGGATTTAAATCCAACACTCAAATTGTATCCATTATCGATATAATAATCTAAATTATAACGTACATTATCACCAATAATCAAATCGAATGAAGCAACATCGTTTTTAAAAAGAGTGTTTTTATTGGTAATATTAACCAATAACGCGCTTTTATAAAGTCCGTCATAATGCAATCCAAATTTTAAATACGTTTTTACAGGGTTTTCAATCAAGTTCAAAATCAAATCATCTCCCTCTCCATTGGGTTCTAATGAATAAATTACTGTTCCAAAATTATGAGTGGCATCAATATTATTGATTCCTGTTTCTAAATCTTTATACCTAATTTTTGAACACGATTGAAACTTCAATTTCCCTTCAATATATGCTTTAGAATAATGAACCAAATTATTGTATATAATGTTAATAATGTACAAGCTATCGGATTCTATTTTTAACTTTGGTTTTTGATATGGATTGGTCTTATCGGCTAGTTTATCTAGATCTTCATAAACTGTAAACGCAGCTTCTTCGCCTCTTTGAATAATTTCTTTGGCCTTTTCAAAAGATACTGCTCCAATATTTTTAATGTCGGGTTTAATATATACATCTGTATTTTTAGCATTGCCATCCATTTTTTCAATCATCTGTAGATTATTGATTTGAAATAAAATTTTAGTAGCATCTTGAAGTTGGTCTTTGTCTCGCAACCCACTTTGTACATCTACACCAATGATAATATCGGCTCCCAGATTCCTAATTTCTTCAATGGGATAATTGTTGTTAACACCTCCGTCAACCAACAATTTGCCATCAAGTATTACTGGAGAAAACACGGATGGTAATGCTGAGCTTGCAGTTAATGCTTGTGCTAAAACTCCTTTGTCCAGCACCACTTGTTTCCCTATTTCAATGTCAGTTGCAATACACAAAAAGGGAATTGGCAATTGGTTAAAATCCCTAACATGTCTAGCATGAAGTGTAAGTTTATTAAATAAATTGTAATTAAACATTCCTTTTGAGAGGGATTGCGGAACACCTATTTTAAAATTATTAAAAGGCAGTACCAATGCGTACAAATCATCATTCCTCTTTTCGTAAAAACTTTTAGAGGAACGCGGAACATAATCAATTAATAAATTATCAAAATTTGTTGTAGATACAATTGAATCTAGTTGTGCCGCATTATAACCAGAAGCATAGAGTCCTCCCACAACCGCACCCATACTCGTTCCGCCAATATAATCTATTTTAATTCCTGCTTGCTCAATAACTTTTAAAACCCCAACATGGGCAAATCCTTTGGCACCCCCACCACTCAGAACCAATCCGATTTTTGGCTTCTTGACGGTATCTTGCGAAAAAGACGCCTGATAAGTTACTAGGGAAAAAACAAACAAGGCAAATTTTCTCATTATGATTTGCTAATTGATTTTGTAAAAGTCGGTAATTTTTTTTGCTTTTGATATACCTATAACGTCCGAAATTTCTTTTTCTGTTGCCAATTTCAATCTTTTAACACTTTTGAAATGTTTTATCAACGTTTCCATAGTTTTTTCGCCAATTCCAGGAATACTTTCTATCGAAGAATTCAATGCTGATTTGCTTCTTTTGTCCCGATGATGTGTAATCCCAAATCGGTGCGCTTCGTTTCGCAATTGCTGAATAACTTTCAACGTTTCGGATTTTTTGTCTAAATACAATGGAATCGAATCGCCGGGATAAAACAATTCTTCCAATCTTTTGGCAATGCCAATTATCGTAATTTTTCCGCGCAACCCCAATTCATCAATACTTTTCAAAGCCGATGACAATTGTCCTTTTCCTCCGTCAATGATGATGAGTTGTGGCAACGGTTCCTTTTCGTCCAATAATCGTTTGTATCTTCTATAAACCACTTCGGTCATCGAAGCAAAATCATCTGGACCCTCAACCGTTTTTATATTGAAATGACGATAATCTTTTTTGCTGGGTTTTCCATCTTTAAATACTACGCAAGCTGCCACAGGATTGGTTCCTTGAATATTCGAATTGTCAAAACATTCTATGTGTCGCGGTTCAACCGGTAATCGTAAATCCTTTTGCATTTGCGCCATAATACGATTGGCGTGGCGATCCGGATCAACAATTTGCAGTTGTTTCAATTGTTCGATTCGGTAAAACTTGGCATTACGAATGGACAAATCCAAAATTTGTTTTTTATCGCCCAATTGCGGAACGGTAACTTTTATGGTTTCGCCCACTTCAACTGCAAACGGAACAATAATTTCTTTTGACAATAATTGAAAACGTTCCCGAAGTTCAATAATCGCCAACTCCAACAATTGCTCGTCCGTTTCTTCTAGTTTCTTCTTGATTTCCATAGTATAGGAACGAATAATAGAACCGTGAGAAATTTGCAAGAAGTTTACAAAGCCGGCACTTTCGTCAGAAACGATTGAAAACACGTCGATATTGGTGATTTTTGGATTCACAATCGTAGACCGTGATTGGTAATTTTCGAGAACTTCTATTTTCTCTTTTATTTTTTGGGCTTCTTCAAAATGCATTTTAATAGCCAAATCAGTCATTAGCTTTTTGAAATCTTTCATTGATTCCTTGAAGTTTCCTTTCAGGATTTCCCTGATGGCATCAACCTTTTTTTGGTAATTTTCCAAAGATTCAAATCCCTCGCAAGGCCCTTTGCAATTGCCGATATGATATTCAAGACAAACTTTAAACTTTCCGCTTTCGATATTTGATTTGCTCAAATCGTAATTACAAGTCCGCAGTGGATACAGTTCTTTTATCAATTCTAGAATTGTGCTCACAGTCTTGAAACTAGTGTAAGGTCCAAAATATTCCGAGCCATCCTTAATCAATCTTCTAGTAGAAAAAATTCTTGAAAAAGGTTCTTTTTTAATGCAAATCCAAGGATAACTTTTGTCGTCACGCAACAAAACATTGTATCGTGGCATCAGCGTTTTTATAAGATTGTTTTCCAACAAAAGCGCATCGGTTTCAGTGGGAACGACGATGTGCTTTATGGTTACAATCTTCTTGACTAAGACATTGGTTTTGGCTGTGTCGTGAATTTTATTGAAATAAGAAGAAACCCTCTTTTTAAGATTTTTGGCTTTGCCCACATACAAAATCTTCCCTTCCTTATCATAATATTGATATACTCCGGGGCCGTCGGGCAAGGTTTGAATTTGAAGTTCGAGAGTTGGGTTGTTCATATAACAAAGTTAGTCTGAAAAATATGAAGTTCCAAATTGAGACAATTTAGGTAATATTGTAAATAGTTATAGTAACTTTGTTAAAAATATTGAGCAATGATTTACTGGAAAAAACTCTCACAAGAAGAACGAAAAAACAGAATTCAAAAAGCATTGGATGAAAACGTAAACTTTTCTAATGACGCTTCTTTAGGATATCCCGCCTCAAAACTGGACGGAAAAGTATTTTATGACGATGCTCCATTTTTGAAAGACGCTCCTACATTGCAAACTTATGTAGCCAATCCTAATCACATTGGTTGTCACACTTTGGGAACTTCAGAAAAAGCTTTTAAGGGAACTCAGGAAATAGAACGCGAGGTTTTAAATGTTATAGCTGTTGATATTTTTAAAGCAGAACCGGATTCAATTGACGGCTATATTTCGCCTGGCGGAACTGAGGCCAACATTCAAGCTTTGTGGATGTATCGCAATTTTTTTATGCATCAAAAAGGGGCAAAATCAGATGAAATCGCCATCTTAGCGTCAGAAGACACCCATTATTCTATTGCAAAAGGCGCCAACGTTTTGATGCTGGATTGGTTGAAAATTCCGGTTTTTTTCGAAAAAAGACAAATCGATAAAATAGCTTTGGAAAATGAAATTATCAAAGCCAAAGAAAACGGGAAAAAATATTTTATCGCTGTTGCCAATATGGGAACAACAATGTTTGGTTCTGTTGATAATCCCGATGATTATACTTCCATTCTAGAAAAACACAATGCCGATTACAAACTACATATTGACGGAGCTTACGGAGGTTTTGTTTATCCGTTTAGCAACCAAAAATCGACCATTAATTTCAATAATCCAAAGATAAGTTCTATCACCATCGATGCGCACAAAATGCTGCAATCACCTTACGGAACTGGGGTGTTTGTTTGTCGAAAAGGCTTAATTGAAAATGTTTTGACCAAAGAAGCCGAATATGTAGAAGGAATGGATTTGACACTTTGCGGAAGTCGTTCTGGTGCGAATGCTGTTGCGGTTTGGATGATTTTGTTTACCTACGGCCCATTTGGTTGGTTTGAAAAAGTGAGTGTTTTACAAATGCGAACTCAGTTTTTGTGTCACGAATTAGACGAATTGAACATCCAATATTTCAGAGAACCTTTTATGAATATTGTGACCATTCATTCGCAATATATTCCAGAGGAAATCGCCGAAAAATTTGATTTGGTTCCTCAACAACACAATCAAGGCAATAAATGGTACAAAATTGTGCTGATGGATCACGTAGAAGTCCAACATTTAACTTCATTTATAAACGAATTGAAAGCAACGATTCATGCTTAAAAAGGAATTAAGACAAAAATACAAAGCCTTGCGAAACCAACTTTCCGAAGAAGATTTGGAGGAAATGAGTTTGGCTATTGCCAATAAAGTATTGACGATTCCTATTTGGGAGAAAACCTATTTCCATATTTTCCTGCCCATTACAGAACACAAAGAAGTCAATACTGAGTTTATTTTGCATTTGCTTTCCGGAAAAGACAAGGAAATTATTATCTCAAAAAGTAATTTCGAAACTAGAGAAATGACGCATTTCCTTTTGACAGAGAATACCAAAATTAAGAAAAACCAATACAATATTCCAGAACCTGTTGATGGATTGGAAGTTCCAACTCGTAAAATTGATGTGGTTTTTGTGCCGCTTTTAGCTTTTGACAAAACGGGACATCGAGCAGGTTATGGCAAAGGATTTTATGACAAATTCTTAAAGGAATGCAAACCCGAAACTGTCAAAATAGGACTTTCCTTCTTTGAAGCCGAAGAAAGAATTGATGGTATTTTTGAAAATGATGTAAAACTAGATTATTGTGTGACTCCAAATGAAGTTTATCAATTTTAAATTTTCTGTTACCAATTTTGATGGGATTCAAAATACTAAAGATACCTAGTCGTTTTACCTCTGTCTAAAAACTTTAATCGACTGATATTAAAAAAAATGAAGACACCAGAAAATGTTCGGACATTTTTAAAAAAAAAAGTTTGGGAATACATCGACCATAATAATTTATAATAGAAATATCAATTTAAATACTTTTAGAAAATTACTTATCACAAACTTGTGATAAATAGCCTTCGTTACTAACATATTCAGCCTAATTTTGCATAAACAAATCAATTATGAAGAAAATAGCCTTTTTAGCCATTTCTATATTAACACTGAATTGCATCACTGCTACCGCACAAAAACAAAATAAAAAAGTTATGAAAAAAGTATTATTTGTTGTTACTAGTCACGATAAATTAGGCAACACGGGAGAGAAAACAGGATTTTGGACAGAAGAATTAGCAGCCCCTTATTATGCCTTGGCAGATAAAGGAGTGCTAATTGATATTGCAACACCGCTGGGTGGACAACCTCCAATTGACCCAAAAAGTGAAGATCCATCGGCAGCGACTGAGGATACCAAAAGATTTGATACAGATACCGTTTTATTGGAAAAATTAAAAAACACAAAAAAATTATCAGAAGTAAATCAAGCTAATTATGATGCAGTATTTTATCCTGGAGGTCACGGTCCACTATGGGATTTAGCCGAAGATGTAAATTCAGCTACTTTGATTGAAGCGTTTTACACCCACAACAAACCTATTGGATTCGTTTGTCATTCGCCTGGAGTTCTTAAAAATGTGAAAATTAAAGGCGAATTTCTAGTGAAAGGAAAAAAAGTTACTGGTTTTGCTAATACTGAAGAAGAAGCAGTAGGTTTGACCAATATTGTACCCTTTTTATTGGAAGATGTTTTACAACAAAACGGGGCCATTTATAGCAAAACTGAAGATTGGCACCCCTATGCCGTTGAAGATGGTTTGCTAATCACTGGACAAAATCCAGCTTCTTCTAAACTGGTTGCCGAAAAATTATTACAACAATTAAACGCTAAATAATAAACGATGCTTAATTTCGAATTATACAATCCCACACAACTTGTTTTTGGAAAAGGACAAATAGAAAAATTATCCGTTTTAGCTCCATATGGGGCAAAAATTTTACTGGCTTACGGCGGTGGAAGCATTTTCAAGAATGGAATTTACGAACAAGTTAAGACCGCATTATCTGGTTTTGAAATAGTTGAATTTGGTGGTATAGAAGCCAATCCTCAATTTGAAACTTTGATGAAAGCTGTAACACTAATTAGAGAAGAAAAAATTGATTTTATCCTTGCTGTTGGCGGGGGGAGCATCATTGATGGCGTGAAATTTATGTCGGCAGCCGTGCATTTCGAAGGAAATCCAATTGACATACTCCTGAAGAGAATTCTTTTTAAAGACATTTCAAAAGTAGTGCCTTTTGGAACTGTTTTAACCTTGCCAGCAACAGGAAGCGAAATGAATTCAGGTTCCGTGGTTACCATTAAAACCACTCAGGAAAAATTAGATTTTGGTGGGTCTGCCATGTTTCCAAAATTCTCTATTTGCGATCCAACCGTGATTGTTTCCTTGCCAAAAAGACAATTGCAAAACGGAGTTGTGGATGCCTACATTCACGTTTTAGAACAATACTTAACCTATCCTCACGAAGGCTATCTTCAAGATCGAATTGCTGAAAGTATATTGCAAACTTTGATTCAAGTGGGTCCTCAAGTAGTAGAAAACCCTTCGGATTATGCATTGGCTTCTAATTTTATGTGGAGTTGTACGATGGCTTTAAACGGACTAATCCAAAAAGGAGTTCCTTCAGATTGGGCTACTCATATGATTGGGCACGAACTGACTGCTTTATACGGAATCGATCATGCTAGAACATTGGCTATCATTGGTCCAAATTTATATCGTATAATGTTCGAAACCAAGAAAGGAAAATTAGCACAATACGGAAAACGCATTTTTAATTTATCAGGAACTGAAGATGAAATTGCTCACGAAGCCATCAAAAAAACGGTTGAATTCTTTCATACCATGGGAATGCAAACAAAATTATCCGAATGTACCAAAGATTATGAAAAAGCAGCCAATTTTATAGTCAATCGATTTGAAAAAAGAGGATGGAAAGCACTGGGTGAAAAACAAAATATCACTTTAGAAAAATTAAAATCAATAGTTGAAATGAGTTATTAAAAAATAAAAAGGCGTTCTTAAACTACTCTTAAGACCGCCTTTTTGCAAAATACTAAAACAAAACTAACTAATTCAACCTCTTTATTTTAAAAATAACCAATTTTTAAAATACTATAACGTACAGATAATAAACATATTGTGTAAAAATAAAAATATTTTTTAAGATTTTTACTTTAAGTATAAAACCCATTACTGCGGTTAACTTTTGCTTTATAAGTGTATTTTTAAGTACTTTTGATTAAATCTAATAAAAAAATGGCCGAAAATTTAAAATTTGCCGTAATTGGCGGAGGAAGTTGGGCAACCGCAATTGCCAAAATGCTATGTGTAAATCTGAATGAAATTACCTGGTATATGCGAAATGAAGACGCTATTGAACATATTAAAACGTATCATCACAATCCAAATTATCTAAGTTCTGTAGAATTTGACGTAAAAAAACTAAAATTAACAAGCGACATCAATGAAGCTGTTGCTTATGCTGATTATATTATTTTTGCTATTCCATCGGCTTTTTTGAATGGTGAATTAGAAAAACTTACCGAAAGTTTAGATGACAAAGTTATTTTCTCAGCCATCAAAGGAATTGTTCCCGAAACCAGTTTAATTGTTGGAGAACATTTCAATATAACCTACAATATTCCTTTTGAAAATATTGGCGTAATCACTGGACCTTGCCACGCCGAAGAAGTGGCACTGGAACGTTTGTCCTATCTTACTATTGCCTGTGGGGATGCCAAAAAAGCTAAAATTGTAGCCAAAAATCTATCAGGGAATTATATTAAAACCAAAATTTCTGACGACATCATTGGAACCGAATATGCCGCAATGCTCAAAAATATTTATGCCATTGCAGCAGGAATCGCCCACGGATTGGGTTATGGCGACAATTTTCAATCGGTGTTGATGAGTAACGGAATTCGAGAGATGAAAAAATTTATCAGAAAAGTACACAAAATGAAACGCAACATCAATGATTCGGCCTATTTGGGTGACTTATTGGTAACAGGTTATTCCATTTTTTCTAGAAACAGAATGTTCGGAAATATGATCGGGAAAGGCTATACCGTAAAATCGGCGATGATGGAAATGAGTATGGTTGCCGAAGGATATTACGCTACAAAAAGTGCCTATAACCTCAACTTGGGCTATGGAGCAACTACACCAATTATCGATGCTGTTTTCAGTATTTTATATGAAGGGAAATCAGCGAAAGCAGTGTTTAAAAAATTGACTGAGAAGTTGGATTAACTTTCAATTAATCAAAAATAAAAGGCAGCAATTTCATTTGAAATTGCTGCCTTTTTTATATTATGATTTTAAAACCTACCTCACAATAACCCCATCCACAAACAATAGCGGCACTTCCTCGACATAATCGGGAGTGATAGAATTGGCTTTGAAAATATATTTTCGATCGTATAATGTGTTGCCAATAAAGAAAGTAACCATAAACTCGTTGTTGAGTGCCAAAACGCTTTTTTCCAACATTTCGACTTTAACAAAAGTTACCGATGGCACTTCTAAAAAAGCGTGACGCAAAAGCGATGTTTTTTTCATTTCGCCATCGATAGTTCCAAAAGCTTTTGAAACAACCATAACGCTATCTAGTTTGAAATCGCTGTCGTTTACTAAATAAGCATACCACACTTTTTCCATAAAATCGTCGCTCCATTCCTGGACTGCGGCGAGGAAAACGTTTTCTACTTCGGGGATGATGATGTCTTTTTTCATAGATTAAAACTTAACCACAAAGTTCACAAAGAAGGCACAAAGCACACAAAGTTTTGAACTTAAATTAAATGACGTTTAGAATTAGATTGATGCCTTGAATTGCTCTAAGAAACGAACATCATTTTCGTAAAACATTCGGATATCGCCAATTTGGTATAACAACATTGCGATTCTTTCGATTCCCATTCCAAAGGCAAAACCAGTGTATTCCTCTGAATTGATGTTGCAATTTTTAAGAACATTTGGATCGACCATTCCACAACCGCCAATTTCTAACCAACCGGTTCCTTTGGTAATTCTATAATCGGTTTCGGTTTTTAAACCCCAATAAATATCAATTTCGGCACTTGGTTCCGTGAATGGAAAATAGGATGGACGAAGACGGATTTTTGATTTTCCGAACATTTCTTTGGTGAAATACAAAAGAGTTTGCTTTAAATCGGCAAAGGAAACATCTTTGTCAATATACAATCCTTCGACTTGGTGGAAAATACAATGCGAACGCGACGAAACAGCTTCGTTACGGAAAACTCTTCCCGGAGAAATCGTTCTAATCGGTGGTTTGTTGTTTTCCATATAACGTACTTGCACAGACGATGTGTGCGTACGCAATAAAATATCAGGATTGGTTTGGATGAAAAAAGTGTCCTGCATATCACGCGCCGGATGGTATTCTGGCAGGTTTAATGCGGTAAAATTATGCCAATCGTCCTCGATTTCCGGACCTTCGGAAACATTGAAACCAACGTTTGAAAAGATGTCTATAATTTGGTTTTTTACCAAAGAAATTGGATGACGAGAACCAATGATTACTGGCTCAGCTGAACGAGTTAAGTCGCCATAAAACCCTTTGATTTCCTCTTTGCTTTCTAAAGATTCTTGAATGGATTTTACTTTTTCTTCGGCAGAAGATTTCAGCAAATTGATTACCTGGCCAAATTCCTTTTTTTGATCGTTTGGTACATTTTTGAATTCGGCAAAAAAGTCCTTCAAAACTCCTTTGCTACCCAGAAATTTTATTCTAAATGCTTCTAATTCTGCTGCATTTTGTGTAGAGAAAGCTTGTGCTTCGCCAATATATTCTTTTATCTTGTCTATCATTTTCATCCAATAATTGAGAGTGCAAATTTAGGTAAAAGTTGGAAGTTAGAAGTTAGAAGTTGGAAGTTTTTCTAAAATTCTTAACTGCTTACTGCTACTGAACACTGAATACTAATCAATAACTTCTCTTTCGATAAAATAATTGACAATGGCTTCTTTCATCAAAACCGATTGTTCACCTGCTTTAAGTGCGGGTAATTCTTCTTTTACCTTGTAATGCGGCCATCCATCTTCATCGAAAAATTCGAATTCATAAAACCCATAAGGTTCCAACAATCGACAAATAGCGATGTGCATCAGGTTGAGTTTTTCGTCTTTTTCGTAGGTTCTATGGACTTTTCCGAGTTCTTGTACGCCAATTAAATAAATTATGGCATCCAAATCGAGGTCTTCGCCTTGCGAAAATTGGTTAGAAAGTAGGTTGACCAGCTGTTCCCAGCGTTCTTTAAGTTGTATATCTCTTGACATTCCGATTTTAAATTTTAGATTGCGGATTTTAGATTGCGGATTTTAGATTGCGGATTTTTTTAATCTAAAGTCTAAAATCTCAACTCTAAAATTGTTCGTGCAAAGATACCAACATAATTCTTTTATCTTTGCTCTTTATTCTTTTCCTTTATTTCTTTTTTTATGAGTTTTTTAGATATTGTTTTGGGTGTTATCCTCGTTATAGGTTTGTTCAAAGGCATAAAAAATGGTCTTTTTGTGGAATTGGCTTCCTTGATTTCTTTAATCTTAGGAATTTATGTTGCTATTAAGTTTTCCTATCTCGCAAAAATAATGTTATCCGGAATTACGCATTGGAACCCTAAAACGATTCAGATTATCGCCTTTTTAATCACTTTTCTTGTAGTGGTAGTAGTTATTTCGCTTTTAGCAAAATTCCTTACCAGCGTTGCCGATTTTGCGCAATTGGGTGTAATAAACAAACTTGGCGGTGGGTTTTTTAGACTTATAAAAACAATATTAATTTTGAGTATCTTTTTAAACCTTTTCGAGAAAATAAATTTCAACAATACGTTTGCTAGAAAAGAAACTTTAGACAAGTCAATATTTTATCGTCCTATTCAAAAAACGGCGGGATTCTTTTATCCTTCGATCGAAAAATGGTATAATGATTTGAAGAAGAAGTGATTCAGGTACAGGTTGCAGATTTCACAAATTCTGCCATCTGCAAACTGAAATCTGCGTTCTATTTTACTTCTCTAATTGCAGTTTTCTCAATCCATCCTTCGGTACCGTCGGTCAATTGAATTTTTTTCCAACTGTCCAATGTCTCCAAGACAAAAACTTTGGTTCCTTCGTGGAGTGTAAAAACCGTTGTACTTGCTCCTTGTGGCTCGCTTTTAACCAAAACCATTTCAGCAAAAACTATGGCTGGTTTATCGTTTTCAAAATGATTTTTTTCTGAAATTGCCGAAGAAACACTTATCAATATTAAAAACAGAAATACAAACATTCCGATGAAAAAGATTCTTTTTGACAAAACGGTTTGTGAAAAATAATAGCCTATAAAGAACACTAAAAACAAAATGGCTAATCCAACCGAAATCCCAGCCCAAGTATTGTAGTGAAAAACCGAAGTAAAGTCGTGTACCATTTTTGAAAAACCAACTTGAGGTACCACTTTTATCTCATCGATTTGCATCTTATGGGCAAATTTCAGGTTGTTTGTTATTTCGGCATCATTAGGATTTAGCACCAATGCTTTTTCATAATTGTAAATGGCTGGCGCTACTTTATTCAATTTGTAATAGCAATTTCCCAAATTAAAATACAATTCAGCTGAATGTTGTTTTCCTGCCAAAACACTTTCGTATTCCGTAATGGCTTGCTCGTACTTCCCTTTTCGGTAAAAGTCATTCCCTTTCTCAAAGCCGTCTTGGGCAAAGAAAAATTGGGTTGAGAGTAGGAATATAAAAATTATCTTTTTCATTATTTATATTTTTTGGGACACGGATTTCACGGATATTACAATTTTTTATTATAAATCTGTTTTTATCTGCGTTGCTTGCATCCGTTTAATCTGAGTGCTATTTTAAGAGATTTGTTTTTCCAGATCCGAAATGATCATTACCGCTTTATCAAAATCCTTCTGGATATCAGCACTTGATGATTGTGCAAAACGCGCCAATTCACAATTTTCGGTCAGGTTGATAAAATCAATTACCGTTTGAGCTCCCGCATTTTTTGATGCTAATAATTGCTGAATATTACTTTTACTCATATCCGAGGTTTCGATGTGCAACTTAGCTTTCAAGAAATTGTGCATCGCTTTTTCTAAAGCTACATAAAATGGTTCTTTGTTGTTGATTTGTTTTTTGGCTTCAGATAAATATTTCTTGGCCAATCGGTTGTTCATTTTTATTCTATTTCCAAAAACATCGCTGTTGATAGTGTCTTTTTTCTTTTTGAGCAATACAATCAATGGCAGCATTAAAAACGGCAAAAATAATAAGCTATAGAAAGTTTTTGACCCAAAGAAATCATCTTCTTTCATTGAAATCAAATCGGTGTCTAACTTAACATATTTGAATTGTTCGCTGGCTGAAATAATATTTTTAGACGTTCCAGAAGTTGTTGAAGCCACTTGATCATTGGCCGAAGGACCATCCATAACATTAATCATTATTTCTGGTGACGTTATCGTTTTATAGGTTCCTGAACCCAAATCAAAATAGGAAAACTGCATTGGTTTTATGGGATAATTCCCTTTAAATTGTGGAATAATCGTGTACTTATCCGAGATTTTTCCAGACATTCCCGACAAAGTGGTATTCACTTTTTCGTCGTGAACAGGATCATACATTTCCAATGAACTAGGAACTACTGGTTTTGGCAAAGTAAACAATTTCATATTACCGCTACCAGTTACACTAACCATTAAATCTAGACTTTCTCCGTTTTTTAAATTGGTTTTCGAAGGGATAACTTTAAAATCAAATTTACCTACAGCACCAGAAAAATCGGCTGGTTTCCCTGTTTCAGGAAGTGCTTTTACAGCAATGGTTTTGGCTCCAGCCGAAACTCTTTTGTTCCCATTAGTAACCACAACTCGGCCAAACATATCCCGACGGTTTGTTGGTAATTGCACATCGATGTCTAATGAAAGTGGTTCAATAACCAATTTACCTGATTTTTGGGGATACAAAACCGTTTTTCGTAACACTACAAAACGGTATTTTTCGCCTTTGAACATTCCTTCTTCTCCAACAAGTTGCTTGATGTCGATGTTTTGACTCCAGAAATCATTGTATTTTGGTTTGTCTAATTCTCTCCAATTTGTGATTCCAATATTATAACTGAAATACAGCTTGTAAACCACGGTAATCGGTTCGTTGATATATGGATTTATTTTAGAAATATCAGCAACCAAATAAAGATTGTCGTCGGCAGAAATTTGGGATGCATCATTCGGGTCTCTGTCTTCTTGCACAGCATTAGTAACCGTAATTTTTATTGGAGATGTTTTATAAATTTGACCATTGTATTCGATGGCAGCTTGCCTGATTATCAAATTCCCTTTTTGATTAGGCAAAAGATAATAGGAATAAATTTTTTCGAAAGAACTTTTTCCGTTTACCCACGACTGGCTCACTTGCTGGCTTGGTCCTGCAATAATTCTAAATCCTTCGAAAGACGGCTGCGTAAAGTTGTCACCGTCCATATTCATTACGAAATCGATGCGCAGTCTTTCGTTCAATCCAAGCGTGGTTTTACTCACTTTTGCCTCAAATTGTACTTGAGCCAAAAGTGTTTGAAAACTTATTAGTACTAAAATTAAATATCTTTTCATTACTGGTGTAACTGTTTAATCGTTTAAGTGTTTAAAATTGTTTAAAGTTGTTTAAGCGATGTGCTTTAAACAACTTTAAACTTTAAACCATTTTAAAATCTTACCAATCTTTCTCGGTTTGAACTGGTTTTCCTTTTACTTTTTGGGCATTTACTTTGTCTTGAATCTTCTTCTCTTCATTATTTACGGCATCTAGAAGGTTTTCGGTTCGTTGTTTAGAAATTCCGCTAGGCGATGGTTTTGGTTTTGGTTTTCCTTCATCCTTTGGTTTTTCGTCTTTTTTATCCTTGTCTTTATCTCCTTTGTCGTCCTTTTTATCTTTTTCTTTATCGTCTTTCTTGTCTTTTTCGCCGTCTTTCTTATCGTCCTTTTTGTCTTTGTCTTTATCTTTATTTTTGTCGTCTTTTGGTGGAGGATTATCTTTAAGCATTTTTTTAGCTAAAGCATAATTATATCTCGTTTCTTCATCCGAAGGCTTGTTGCGCAACCCATTTTTATAGGCCTCGACCGCATTAGTATAATTTTTTTCTTTCATAAAAACATTTCCCAAGTTGTGAAATACTTTATGCCTTTGAACTCTCGATTTTGTGTTTGTCAATGCAGTTGCATATGCAAATTTGGCTTCTGCTGCTTGGTTTTGTTTGTAAATGGCATTCCCTAAATTGAAAGGAGCAACGATTCGTTTAGGAAATTTTGAATGAGAAATCCTGTAATTTGCCTCAGCTTCAACAAAATTCTTTTCAGCATATTCATCGTTCGCTTTAGGCAACGTTTTGTCTTTCTCCTGAGCCGAAACTGCAAAAGAAAGCATTAGTATCATATATAAAATAAAATTCTTCATTATTTTTTTTCGTTAAATAAATTCAACTTTTGAACCCATTTTGTCTTTCTTTCCAAAAGGAAAACATCTAAGAACAACAGTACAAATGCAAAACCCAAAAACCACTGAAACTGGGATTGAAAATCAGCCATTTGTGTCGATTCGAATTCCGTTTTTTGAATATTGTCCAACGCATTTTTTACATAATCCAAAACTGCTTTTGTATTATTTCCGTCAACATATCCGCCTTTTGTAGCTTTGGCAATGGTGTTCAATCCATCTTTATTGAGTTTTGTAATCACGACTTCATTATTGTTGTCTCTCTTAAAACTTTCGACAACACCGTTGACTCTTAATGGAATTGTACTTCCCTTTTCGGTTCCAACACCAATGGTAATGATTTTCATCCCTAATTTATTGGCCTCTTCAGCCGCTGATTCCGCCCCTTCTGAATGATCTTCTCCATCAGAAATTAGTATCAATAATTTGCTTGTTTTGCTTTTTTCGTCGAAATAGGTTGCCGATAATTTTATGGCTTCGTCCAGCGAAGTTCCTTGCGAAGAAACAATATCTGTGTTTATGCTTTGCAAAAACATTTTGGCCACACTATAATCGGTCGTGATGGGCAAAACGGGAAAAGCACTTCCTGCATAAGCCACGATTCCTATTCGGTCACTTCCTAATTGATTAATGATTTGCGAAACAATTTGTTTGCTTTTTTCCAATCGGCTTGGTGCAACATCTTCGGCCAACATACTTTTAGAAACGTCCATTGCAAAAACAATGTCGATTCCTTCTCGTTTTACGGTTTCCATCTTGGTTCCAATCTTTGGATTTACCAATCCAAAAATTAGTACAACAAGTGCCAAAAGTAGTACAACCAGTTTTAAAATAGGCTTGAAAACAGATTTCTCCGGACTCAGTTTTTTAACCAAATCTAAATCACCAAATTCGCGCTGTTTTTTTCTTTTCCAATATTGATTGTATAGAAAAAGCAGTACCACAATGGGTACTATAAAAAGAAGGTATAAATATTTTGATTCGTCTAATTCCATTATTTGTTTAAATAAAACTCCTGTAAACCGTGTTGCGTAATCCTAATTCCATCAAAATCAAAAAACCTGCAAGCCACACAAAAGGCCTATATTTTTCATCATAATCATAAAATTTTAATTCTTTAATTTCAGTGGTTTCTAATTTGTTGATGGAGGCATAAATCTCGGCCAGTTTACTGTTGCTCGTTGCTCTGAAATATTTTCCGTTGGTTTTTCTAGCTATATTTTTCAACAATTGCTCGTCTATTTCCACTTTCATCATTTGGAATAAAATTTGTCCGTTTGGTGAAAGAGCATAAGGAGATTCTGCCATTCCGTTTGTCCCTATCCCAATGGTATATACTTTTATTCCGTATTGTTTCGCTATATCTGCCGCAGTTTCGGGTTCAATAAAACCAGCGTTATTCACTCCATCGGTCAACAAAATAATAACTTTACTCTTAGCTTTGCTGTCTTTTAATCGATTTACAGCTGTCGCCAATCCCATTCCAATTCCTGTTCCATCTTGTAAAACATTGTCGTATTTTATGCTTTTTATAGCTTCTAAAACTACGGCTTTATCGCTCGTTACCGGAGTTTTTGTATAAGCCTCTGATGCATAGACCACGAGTCCAATTCGGTCATTTGGTCTTTCTTCGACAAAATCGGATGCGACATCTTTAAGTGCTTCCATTCGGTTTGGCCTCAAATCTTTGGCGAGCATACTTCCAGAAACGTCCATTGCCAAAACAATATCAATTCCTCTTGTGGTCTTAGTTTGATTGCTAACATCAACTGTTCTTGGTCTTGCCATTGCAATTATCAAGGAACTTAAAGCCAATATTCGCAACACATTCAAAACTGGTTTTAATCTTGTTGCCAAAGTATTCGACCCTTTAAATCCTTGTATCGAACTCATCTTCAATGTTGCCGATTGTTCGTTTCTTTTCCAATAAATCCAAGCTATAGCGATTGGAATCAAAAGAAACAACCAAAAAAATTCTGGGTTCAAAAAAGTTAATTTTCCCATTATTGTTTTGTGTTTTGAAGTTCGACAGAGCTCATAATTCGTTCTGAAATTTGATTTGCGTATTCATCGCCTTCTTTGTGAACGATAATTATTTGCTGTAATCCGCCTTCCTGACTAAAAATTAAAACTTCATAATATAATTTTGTACTACTTTGACTATTAGTGTCAATTTGCGAAAAAGTTCCGAATCCTTTGATGCCTTTGATACCTTCTTTGGTTTCAAAATCTTCTTTTTTCACAATCATATTTTGTGCGCCTTGAGCCTCCATAGATTGCAAAGCTCCATCTAATGATTTCTCCAAATCGATTTGTGTTTGCTGTTTGAAATGCAAAGTAGAAACCATTATATAAAAATTGTCAATCAGACTTCCGTAGGCAAAAGATTGCATTTCTTTAATCAAAGCCATTCCTTCTTTGGGCAATGATTTTGTCAAATCAACCCGCTTAAGCACTTTTGGGGTTTCAATTCTTACAATCGGATTTCCGTATTCGCTTTTTATCCATTCGCCTTCCAACAATTCTTTAGATGGATGACCAATTATATTGTCTTTCACATAATCAAACCCTTTAGTTATAACCAAGAAAACAAATATTCCAAAAACAAGTCCCACAATAGCACCAGCAGCGGTCATAATGCGAGATTTTTTCTTTTTTTGCAGTTCTCGTTTCAATTGTTCTTGACGTTGCATTTCGTTAAGCAACAATTCATCAGCGTTTTCAACTACTATTGGAATGGCTTTGTCTAAAGTAACAATGGCTCTTTCTATCTTTTTTCGGTCTTCGGTAATTTCGAAATCCATTGGTTTGGATTTGGCAAATTTCACTAAATCAGCTTGTTTTAAAACCATAAAAAGGCTATCAATTGTTTCTTTTGAAAGTTTCATTTTCTTTTTCTGAGAAGCTATTTTCAATCCTTCAATCAGTTCCGAAGTAGTGCTTTCCATTGCAGGAATTTCGATGGCTTCTTCGATATAATTTCTAACAATATCAGTCAATTGGCTATAATATTCTTTGACTTCACCGTGTTGCCAGAGTTCTTTTTTCTCCAAATTATTTAATAAACTCGTTGCTTTTTCGATTGGCGTTTTATAAATTTCTTCTTCTGTTTTTTGCTTTTGTCTTTTTTTAATGTACCAATAAATCAATGCTCCGATACCTGCAATCAATACTAAACCCAATAAATATTTCCACCAATCGCCAATTCCTTCGTTGGCTGGTACAATATCTTTGATGTCGTACATTTTTTGTTTCAAGGTATCGACTTGCACATTCGCCACCTCAACTTTAAGAGAATCCGATAAAAATACTTTGTTGTTAATCAAAATCTTTACTCTCGGAATCGTGTATTTCCCGGAATCGAATTGGGTTAAACCGTATTTTTTAATTAATTCATAACGGTCATTTTTTCGGATGGTATCAATCGGATAGGATTGAATTACCTCGAGTGATCCAAAGTTTTTTAGATTTGGAAAAACCACTCTCGACAACGTATCGACATTGGTTTTCAACGTTAGTTTAAACTCGGCTCCAATTTTATTTTTGGTGGTATCAATACTGGTTGTCACTTGTTTTTGTTGAGCAAAAACGGAAGTGGTAAACAGAAAATATAATAGTATTTTTTTCATTCTTTTTCATTTAACCCTGTCAGGGTTTTGAACCCTGGGTTATATTTTTTCTTATCTCGATTTAAAATAGCCTAATAATTTGGTGACATAACTTTCGTCAACTCTAGTATTTACAACACCAGCACCCGATTTGCTAAATGTTTCTTTGAAATATTTCAGCTTCTCTTGATAGTATTTTTCATAATTGATTCGTACTGATTTTGAACCTGTATTAATCAATTGTATTTCGCCGGTTTCGGCATCGAGCATTGAAACCATTCCTAAATTTGGCATTTTTTCTTCGCGAATATCATACACTCGAATACCGGTAATATCGTGTTTCTTGGAAGCAATTTTCAAAGTATGCTCATAATCTTCGGAAATAAAATCGGAAATCACGAACACAATCGCTTTCTTTTTTTGAGTGCTCGACAAGAATTTCAAAGCCTGAGCGATATCAGTTTTGTGGCTTTTAGGTTCGAATTCGATTAATTCTCGAATGATTCTCAAAACGTGCGAACGTCCTTTTTTGGGTGGAATGTACAATTCGATTTGGTCCGAAAACAAAATTAAACCAATCTTGTCGTTGTTTTGTGTGGCCGAAAATGCCATTGTAGCGGCAATTTCGGTAACGATATCTTTCTTGAATTGGTTTTTGGAACCAAAACTTTCTGAACCCGAAATATCCACCATCAACATCATGGTCAATTCGCGTTCTTCCTCGAAAACTTTTACATGAGCTTCGTTGTAACGAGCCGTCACATTCCAATCAATGGCACGAATATCATCGCCATATTGGTAAGGACGCACTTCACTAAAAGTCATTCCACGACCTTTGAACGACGTATGATATTCACCCGAAAAGATATGATCACTCAATCTTCGAGTTTTAATTTCTATTTTTCTTACTTTTTTTAAGAGGTCTTTTGTTTCCATTGCTTCAGATTGCAGGCTTCAGGTTGCAGATTGCAGAACGCAGATTTCAGATTGATGACTACTGCCATCTGAAATCTGCTATCTGATTTACGGTACTTCAATCTCGTTTACGATTTTGTTGATAATATCAACTGAAGTGATATTTTCGGCTTCGGCTTCGTAAGTGATTCCAATTCTGTGACGTAATACATCGTGAACCACGGCGCGAACGTCTTCTGGAATTACATAACCACGACGTTTTATAAAAGCGTAACATTTTGCCGCATTAGCCAAATTGATACTTCCACGAGGCGATGCTCCAAAACTGATTAATGGTTTCAAATCGGCCAATTTATATTTCTCTGGATAACGGGTGGCGAATATAATGTCCAGAATGTATTTTTCTATTTTTTCATCCATGTAAACCTCACGAACAGCTTCTTGCGCACGTAAAATTTGTTCTACAGAAACAACTGGATTTACTTTTTCGTAATTTCCTTTTAGGTTTTGACGAACCACCATTCTTTCGTCTTCCATTTTTGGATAATCAATCACGGTTTTCAACATAAAACGATCGACTTGTGCTTCTGGCAAAGGATAGGTTCCTTCTTGTTCGATTGGGTTTTGTGTTGCAAGAACCAAAAACGGTTTGTCTAGTTTGAAAGTCGTGTCACCAATGGTCACTTGTTTCTCCTGCATGGCTTCTAACAATGCCGATTGCACTTTGGCAGGCGCACGATTAATCTCATCCGCTAGAACGAAATTGGCGAAAATAGGTCCTTTTTTTATAGAAAATTCATTGGATTTAATATTGTAAATCATGGTTCCCACTACATCGGCAGGCAATAAATCTGGAGTAAACTGGATTCGGCTAAACGAACCGTCAATGGCTTGAGCCAAAGTATTAATCGCTAATGTTTTTGCTAATCCTGGAACACCTTCAAGTAAAATATGTCCTTGCCCTAAAAGTCCAATTAATAATCGCTCAATCATATGTTTTTGACCTACGATTACTTTATTCATTTCCATGGAAAGTAAATCGATGAAGGCGCTTTCTCTTTCTATTTTTTCATTGATGGCTCTAATGTCCAAAGTGCTTGTATTTTCTTCCATTTTAATATTTTAATTGCAGTAAACTGTGTTGGCATTTTTTGATGGTGCAAATTGAATTTTTTTTTAGAAGTAAGATGTTAAAAAATGGTTAAAACTTCTCACAAACATTGAATTTTAAGGATGTTTTGTGATAGTATTTTCATAATTTTATAGTTTTTAAAAAAAACAAGTCAAAATTAAGAATTCACTACTAATTTTATACCATTGAAACAAATGACAAAAACACCTTTTTCAAAAATTATTGCAGGAACGATGACTTGGGGGATTTGGGGAAAGAAGCTGGACAAAAATCAAATAATTGATTTAATGAATTCCTGTATTGAAATCGGGATTACAACATTTGATCACGCCGATATTTATGGTGGTTACACCACTGAGTCTGATTTTGGGAACGCTTTTGGCGAAAGCCAAATTAAAAGAGAAGACATTCAACTGATTTCAAAATGCGGCATTCAGTTACCTTCAGAAAACAGAAATACTAAAATTCACCATTACAATTATTCGAAATCCCATATAATTTGGTCGGCCGAAAACTCTTTGAAAAATTTAAAAACAGATTATCTGGATTTGTTTTTGTTGCACAGACCAAGTCCGCTTATGCAAGTTGATGAAATTGCCGAAGCGATTGAAAAACTTAAAGCCGATGGTAAGATTCTGGATGTTGGCGTTTCTAATTTTACTCCGAGCCAAACGGATTTAATTGAGACAAAAATGAAAATTAATTACAATCAAATCCAGTTTTCAATTACGCATTTTGAACCAATGCTCAACGGGAGTTTAGACCATATGCAGCTTCATAAAATCAAGCCAATATGCTGGTCTCCAATGGGAAGTGTTTTTAAAAAAACTGATGAAAAATCCATTCGAATTAAGGAATTGGCATCACAACTTTCGCTAAAATACAATGTAGAAACTGAGGTTTTGCTTCTTGCCTGGATTTTAAAACATCCTTCGGGAATTTTACCGGTTTTTGGCACAACCAATAAGAGTAGAATTGCCAATTTAATGAAGGCTACAACCATCGAAATAGAACTCGAAGATTGGTTTGCATTGTGGACGGCAAGTACTGGAAATCCAGTTCCATAAAAGGTAAAAATAACAAAAATGAAATCAAAAAATAATGATTCCGGAAAACTATAAATCATGAGTAAAACAGCCCTAGTTACAGGAGCGACCAGCGGAATTGGAAGAGCAACAGCACGAATATTAGCCAAAAACAATTATAAAATAATTCTCTGCGGAAGACGGGAAGATCGATTGAAGGAACTCGATAAAGAACTTTCTGAATTTACAGAAATCCACACTTTGTGCTTTGATGTTCGGGATAAAAAAGCGGTTTTTGAAAGCATCAATTCGTTGTCTTCTGCCTTTTCTAAAATTGATGTTTTGATTAATAATGCTGGAAATGCGCATGGTTTAAGTCCAATACAAGATGGCAATTTAGACGATTGGGACGCTATGATTGACATCAATGTGAAGGGACTTTTGTATGTTTCGAAAGCCATAATTCCGCAAATGATCGAACAAAAATCAGGTCATATTATCAACATTGGTTCCATTGCAGGAAAGGAAGTGTATCCCAACGGAAATGTGTATTGCGCATCGAAATATGCTGTTGACGCCTTGAATAAAAGTATGCGAATGGACTTAAATCCTTATGGAATTCGGGTGGGAGCCATTCATCCCGGGATGGTCGAAACCGAGTTTAGCGAAGTGCGTTTCAAAGGCGACAAGGACAAAGCCAACAATACTTACAAAGGTCTAAAACCCTTGATAGCAGAGGATATTGCAGATATTATTCATTTTGTAGTTTCTAGACCATATCATGTTAACATTGCTGATTTGATTGTTTTGCCAACCGCTCAAGCCTCTGCTACAATAGTGAATCGGTCTTTGAATATTTAAATCCTCACCCCAGCCCTCTCCAAAGGAGAGGGAGCCAAAACTGGATTAGAAACAATCTATTATTATCATAAAATGAGGAAGCCGTCTCAAATAATGTTTTGAGACGGCTTCTTTTAACACTTTAGTTAACTTTTCTACAGCGTAATACTGCCCATATCTTTAACTGCTCCATTAACGACAATTACATCTGGAATCGTTTTTATCAACAATCCAGAACTGACATCAGGAGTTAAAGTCACGATATAAGTTCCGGGTGGAACACCATTTAATTGAAATATACCTTGCGCATTGGCATAAGCCGAAACAATTTCGGTCCCCACAACAACAGAGGCCAATACTTGTTTAGCAACAGCTATATTAGTAATAGTTCCTTTAATAACTCCCGAAGTTGCTGCTGCTGTAACTCTCATAACAGGATGTAAGTTATAGTTGCCAGAATTTCCTGCCTTAACAACGGAATGATCCACGTCAAAATCCATCAAGAATTCATAAGATACGCCTCCAAGCAAGGTTTGATTCACTTTTAGTTTCAACCCTGATTGTTGGGCACTTGGAGTACTCAAGGGCATAATAGTGCCGTCTTTTAGCATTACTGTGTTCTTGTCGCCAAGCAACAATCGAACTTGTCCTAAATAAACTGACGGGATCAAAGTATCTGCCAACATAAGGCTAACTCCTCCTGTTAAATCCAATAAGTTATAAATTTTACCTCCCGAGGGAGTGTTACCAATGCTTACCCATCCTTGATCATCAATGTTTGTAGAGTTTTTTATCATAATATCTCGCACATCAATGTTTACTTCTTTGTAATCTCCTGGGGCATCGACCAGTCTCACCTTGATTGCAGAAGTTTGGGAAGAACCACTGCTGTCATCATTACAGGCTGAAAAAAATAGACTTACGAATGCAATTACAAGAAAACTTAACACATAAACTTTAATATTTTTCATAGTTTTGGGGGAATTAAAAATTAATAATATATACTCATAGGAAAACGGTTAAAAAAATAAAAAAGTGTCTTTTTAAAACCAAATCAGTGAATTTTACAAATGATTAACAAACGTCTTTTAATTAAAAACCTACTCGCTCACAATGATGAGAGCAGTTTTTATGACAAAAAACGGCAGTTAAATTTGCATTCACGTGAGGGAAAAGCAAAATTTTTGAAACACATTTGCGCTTTATCCAATTCGAATCCAGCCAATAATTCCTATATCGTTGTGGGTGTCGAAGACCACGATAATGAGATTGTGGGCGACGATTTTTTTGACGACAGTCGGATTCAGAATCTGGTAAATGCCTATCTCGAAAATCCTCCGAAAATTCAATATGAAAATGTACCTTTCCCCAATTTGTCCAAAGATAAAGTCATTGGACTGGTGACTATAAAAGCCAAAAGCAAAACTTCACATTTCAAAAAAGGAATTCATACCATTCCTGCCAACAGCGTTTTTATTCGTCGAGGCAGCAACACCGTTCCTCTTGAAGGAGAAGTCGAAAAAAATTATCAAAACACGGAAACTGTCATTGGCATTGAAAATAATTCTAGAAATAGTATTGGTTACACGCTAGATGGCGTGATTGATTTTATGAATTTTCGGCACAAAGATATGGCGCCAAAATACAAAGTTTTCAAGGAATTATTTGTCATTTGTTGGGCTGGAGTTCCCAAAAAATCTAGAGAAACCACCTTTCTTTCCCGTGTTGATATTGAACTCATCAATGAGCAAATCAAGCTGTTTTATTCGGCTCAGGATGTGGTTACGATTACTTTTGATGACGATTCTTTTACCATTATCGAATATGTGCCTTTGGGTTTGAATGATAAAACCAGTTTTTATCCTTTAGAAAAACAAACCCTTCATTTTCAAGATAATGGGTATTATAAAATTGACCGAGAATTCCTTTTTCAACCGCCAGAATTCAACAATAAAATGTTGTTTCACATTTATAATTCGAATATTTCTTTGTTGAACAAACTCCAAAAAGGGCTTTCGTTAACCGAGCGAGAACAGAAAGATTTAGAAAATTTGCCCTCGACATTTATGATTTGTTACCTCAACGGATTTGAAGATGCCAAGCAAAAATTGATTGACGCCAAACTGCTTTTGAAACCGTTCACTTCTGTATACTTGTCTTTTAAAGAAGCGTTGCGAATTTTGAGAAAGATGAAGTATGATGTGCAGTAGAAATTTAACCGCAAATTCACAAATTAAATAGTTGTAAACCACTTACGAACAAAAAATTCAAAATGAAAAATATTATATACTTTTTGATAATTTTATCTTTAGTGTCTTGTTCAAGCAGAAAGGAAATTGTTTTGCAAAAAATAGAAAATTTTCGGAGTGAAAAAAAAGATTGGAATAATTTGACTAAACGTATTCTAAACGATAAAACCGTTAACAGTAAACTTGGTCTACTAATAGAACCTGAAGAACTGGATGACTCTCTTGCAAATGAACTTTTGAAAAAAGAAATTGTATCCATAACAGTTGGAAATAATAAAGATTGTCAAAGAGTAGAATATCAAAAAGGTTGGGAAAATTTTATTGGGACACAATATTTAATATGGACAACTTGTGATAGTTTGAAAACTAAAAAAGGTTATTATGAAGATTTAAGCCCTATTGAGGTTTTTGGAATTGGAGAAAAATGGTTAACTTGGATAGACACAGATCCGATTTAAACTAACAAAGACTTCAGATTGAATTAATGTTTTTGAGATCATAAACAAAATAAACAAAATGAGAACACTCGTTATAGGCGATATTCACGGTGGTTTGCGGGCGCTGCACCAAATTATGGAAAGAGCCAATGTTACCCCAAAAGACACTTTAATTTTTCTGGGTGATTATGTGGATGGCTGGAGCCAATCGCCACAAGTGATTGATTATTTGATCGAATTGAAAACGACGCACAATTGCATTTTCATCCTTGGCAACCACGATGAATTATTATTAGATTGGCTAACAAAAACCAAGGATAATCCTTTATGGTACCATCATGGTGGAGAATCAACCGTTTTGGCTTATGCCAATGTTAGTGCCGAAACGATTAAAAGCCATATCGAATTTATACAATCATTACAGAATTTTCATCTTGACGAACAAAATCGGTTGTTTATACACGCTGGTTTTACCAATATGAATGGTGTGGATTATGAATATTTTCCGAGACTGTTTTATTGGGACAGAACACTCTGGGAAACTGCATTGGCATTGGATAAAAAAATGAAAAAGGATGATTTAATGTATCCAAAACGATTGACATTATACAACGAAATCTACATTGGTCACACGCCTGTTTCTAGAATTGGCAAAACCACTCCAGTAAATATGGTCAATGTTTGGAATGTAGATACTGGAGCAGCATTTAAAGGCCCATTAACTATAATGGACGTGGAAACCAAAGAATTATGGCAAAGTGAACCCTTGCCAACTTTATATCCAAATGAAAAAGGAAGAAATTAAAATACCTATCTTTGCAAAAAAATATAATTATGAAAAATTTTTTTACAATCGTATTATTAGGCGCATTTTGTTTAGTAAATGCTCAGGCTTTTAAAGGAAAAGGAGATACAAAACTCAACATCGGGATGACAATTCAAAATGGCGGAACTGGAATTTTAGCCATAGCCGATTTTGGACTAGGCGAAAACTTTTCGATTGGTGTTCTTACTTCCTATTTGTTGGGCGGAAGCAATATTAATGACGTTAATGCTGAATATCGTTTTGATGCCAAAGCCAGATTCAATGCTAATTTGGGAAGCGTAATGAATATTTCTCCAAAATTTGACGTGTATCCTGGTTTGAATTTAGGTTTGAAAAACTTTGGTGGACATCTGGGTGCTCGTTATTTCTTCTCGGATGGATTTGGAGTTTTTACTGAATTTTCGGTTCCGTTTGCAAAATATGATTCAGATGCTATGTCAAAATACAACAATGGCTCAACGTTTAATATTGGAGCTTCGTTCAATTTAGACTAGTCAAGTTAAAAATCGATTAGTTTGAGTGATTACTCAAACCATTAAAAACCACCGGTGCTTCTAGCATATGGTAGTTTTTATTTTTGATTTTACTGGAATATAAAGTACCGTCTCAACGGGTGATTTTAAATTGTATCGAGAAGCATACAGAAAAAAGCTATCGCATTTATTAATGAAATACTCGAACACACGTAAAGTTAGATTGAATTTATCACGGTAAATTTAAAACCTAAATGGTATGATTTTTATTTAATAGTAATCGGCAAACGACTTACTATATCTTTGGCAGATCTAGCTGCATATAAAACAAATTCACCAGGTTCTATTTTCCAACTAGAAGTTTTCTCATCATAAAAAGCCAAATCTTTTACTTTCACTTTTAAATCAACGGATTTTTGCTCGCCCGGCGCAAGAAACACTTTATTAAAAGCTTTTAATTCTTTTTTAGGTCTTAAAACCGAACTAACTGTTTGTCCTGCATACAATTGAACAACTTCGGCTCCATTTGATTTACCGCTGTTTTTGATGGTCAATTTTACTGTTATTTCATCCTCTTGACGGTATTCTTTTTTGTCAGTTGCAGCATTTGTGATTTCAAAAGTTGTATATGACATTCCGTACCCAAAAGGATATTGAGGCTCAATTCCTTTGGTGTCAAACCAACGATAACCCACCAAAATATCTTCTTCATAATTCACTTTCAAATCACGTCCAGGATAGTTTCCTAGTGCGTGAGCTGGCGATTGATTTAAGGTAACGGGTATCGTAAATGGTAGCTTACCCGATGGGCATTCTTTACCGCTCAATACATCTATCACAGCATTTCCAGCCTCCATACCGCCGTACCATCCCCAGACTAATGCGGGAACTCTGGATTCGATTCCGGATAATTCAAGTGGCGAACCTGCAATTAGTACAACAATAGTTTTAGGATTAGCTTTGACAACTTCTTGAATCAATGTTTCTTGTCCGTAAGGTAAGTGCATATGCAATCTATCAAAAGATTCCGAATCAAAATCATGATTAAGTCCAGCAAAAATAATAACTACATCTGATTTTTTGGCTTGGGCAACTGCTTCGTCTATTAATTTCCAATCCACTTTATCAGTATTGAGCTGTCCTTCGCTGCTTCTTTCTGCAACAAAGGATTGCTTTTCATATCCTTGTGCAAAATTTATTTTCACGTTTTTTCCGTATTTATCCGTCATTGCTTGAAGCGGAGTCACTTCATATAATGATTTGATTTCGGAACTAAAACCACCACTACAATGTTTGCGAGTAGCGTTATCGCCAATAATAGCAATAGATTTCAACGTTTTGAAATCAAGAGGCAAAATTTGATTTTCGTTTTTCAGCAACACAACGGCTTCCACCGCAGAACGATACGCGGTTTGCTGGTGTTCTTTGGTGTTGAGTGAGCCTTTTTCACGATTTTTAGGATCAAGTATTTTAGTTTTAATCATAACTCTGAGAATGTTTGCCACTTTTTCGTTTACCAAACTTTCTTTCAAACGACCTTCTTGAACTGCCTTAATCAAAGGGTCTGCAAAATACCAATCGTTATAATTTTCCTTTTCCGTCCCCATTTCTAAGTCAAGACCTGCCAACGCTGCTTTTTCTGTACTATGAACGGCATCCCAATCAGACATATAAACGCCATTAAAATTAAAGTCATTTCGCAATATATTTCGACCCAAATAATTGTTTTCGGTACAATATTCACCTCGAAACTTGTTGTAGGCACCCATAATAGTTAATGCTCCTGCATCAACAATTGAGGATTTGAAACCAGGTAAATAAATTTCACGCAAGGCACGTTCACTCATATTTACATCAACAACAAAACGATTCTCTTCTTGATTATTAGCCACAAAATGCTTTACGCAAGCGGCAACATCCTTAGTCTGCAAAGCTTTTATATAACTGATTGAAAGTTGAGAAATAAGAAAAGGATCTTCACTCAAATATTCGAAATTTCTACCACAAAGCGGAGAACGAATAATATTTATACCTGGTCCAAGTAATACATCCTTTTTTCTGTAACGTGCTTCTTCGCCAAGAACCAACCCGCGTTGTTTGGCTAATTCCACATTCCAACTTGCTGCCATTGCTGTTCCGGGAGGAAAGCATGTCGCCGAATCGTTTGTTTGTCCAGTATATTTCCAATCATGGCGGTTCATTTCTGCCCTAACTCCATGTGGCCCATCAGACAATGCCCACTCTGGAATTCCGAGACGTTTTATTTCGGAAGTGTAAAATTTTGAATTCCCGTGCAACAGTCCAACCTTTTCTTCCAAAGTCATTTTCTGAATCAATTTTTGGATTCTTTTTTCTGTCATTAAATCTGATTGAGAAAAAGAAGCTTGAAAAAATAGTGAAAATAAAACAATATATCCTAATCTCATATTATCGGGTGTTATTGGAACCATTTAGGTTGAATTAAATAATTAAACTTTAATTTTATTACTAATTAGTTCAACGACAAGTCCTTCTAATAAATAATTTTCTCAAAAATAGATTAATAAAAAAATCAGGAGTGGTACATATGAAGCAGTTTATAGAACAATTGAAGCAGACGTATAGGAATACCCCACATAAATAAAGTAATTGATTACATTGTGAAACAATTTAAAAAATCACATTAGGTTTTGAAGTTATATTAACCTGTTGGGAATAATTATTTTTTAAGATGTTTTTGTAAGTTCAATTCCTAATTTTAGATACCGCTACTGCAACATCCGTTTCTGGCATTTTGCAAGCTTTGTTTACACATACATAAATATAGGTTTCATTTGCCATAAAACGATTTTCCAAAATGGGCAAACTACTTTCCTTTGTAGCACCTGCAATGAGAATGTTAGGTAAATAGTAACTTTGAAGTTCGCTAGTTTTTGATAATCCGTCTTTTCCAGAAATGGCAACTTCAAAATAATTATTAGAGTAATTCAGCATTAGATTTAGCCAATTGTAATATTCTGTTGGAGATTGTAAAGCTTCCTTTTTTACATTATTCAACATTTGTTCTGCTGTTTTAGCATAAGTAGCATTGGAATAATAATGTCCCAAAAGAAATAAATTATGAGCCAAGATCGAATTGGAACCTGGTATCACATTGTCCTTGATTTCCATTTTTCGAGCTATTAAAGTATTAGAGGCATTGGAAGTAAAATAAAACAGATTTGATTTTTTATCCAGAAAATGTGTCATAGCATAATCTGCCAGTTGTTTTGATTTCGCAAGCCATTTTTCGTCCAAAGTGATTTGATATACCGCAATAAAAGCATCTATAACAGTCGCATAATCTTCTGAAAAACCAACAATGCTGCTTTTACCATTTTTATAACTGTGATTTAAACTTCCGTCTTTTTGAATTTGATTATTCACAATAAAATTGGCGTTTTGCAAAGCGATTTCTTTATAATGTGGATTTCTCAAAGCTCGATAAGCACTGGCATACCCTTTAATCATCAAGGCATTCCAAGAAGTAAGCGTTTTATCGTCTAAGTGAGGGCGAGTTCTTTTGTTTCTGACTGTTAAAAGGAGTTGTTTCCAGTTTTTTGTTTTTTTGTCCAAGTCAATTAAAGTCAATTTATTTTTAAGAGCAAAATCCTTGTCTGACTGGGTTTTGTATAAAACGTAATTTTGGTTTTCCCATAAACCGGTTTCATTAACATTATAATATTCTTGAAAAAGGGGATAATCCGATTTTAACAAAGACTGTAATTCTTCTTTTTTCCAAACATAATAAGCACCTTCTTCCAATTTGGCGGCTTTGTTTTTGCTATCGGCATCTAAGGATGAATAAAAAGCTCCGTTTGTTGCCATTAGTTCCCGCTCGACAAACCTCAAGGTTTCCTGAACCGTTTTTTTATACAATTCGTTTTTTGTTGCTAAATAAGCATCCGAATACAAGCTAACTAATTGAGCATTATCATACAGCATTTTTTCAAAGTGAGGAATATGCCATTTAGAATCTACAGCATATCTCGAAAAACCACCTCCAATAGGATCGTAAATACCGCCATTGGCCATTTTTTGGAGGGTTGTTTCTACATATTTCTGAATCGATTTGTCTTTATTTTGAATGCTGTAACGAAACAAAAAATGCAATGCGCTTGGCATAGGAAATTTGGTGTCGCCTATAAGTCCTCCTTCTTCAAAATCTAACTGTTCTTGCCAAGTTTTTAAAGAATTGGCAATCTCTGAACTTTTAAAAACAGCTTCATTCGAATTGACTGTAATTAATTCGGATTTTTGAATTCCTTCTATTAGTTTATCGGCATATTCCTTTGCCTTTTCGGGGTTGTTTTTGTACAATGCCGAGAGTTCTGTTAGCGCTTTTGTCCATTCCTCTTTTGTGAAATAAGTACCTCCAAAAATGGGACGTCCATCAGGAAGCGCAATACAATTTAGTGGCCATCCGCCTTTGCCTGTCATTAATTGTACCGCATTCATATAGATTTGATCGATGTCTGGTCGTTCTTCTCTATCCACTTTTATGCTAATGAAATTATCATTCATTAATTTGGCCACAGCCTCATCTTCAAAACTTTCTTTTTCCATAACGTGGCACCAATGGCAAGCAGAATAACCTACTGAAATAATTATCAGTTTATTTTCGGCTTTGGCTTTATCCAATGTTTCTTGGTTCCAAGCTTTCCAATCAACCGGATTGTGAGCATGTTGCAAAAGGTACGGACTGGTTTCGTTTATTAAATCATTGGTATGTTTATAGTTTTCTTCATTAGTTCGTTTGCCATTACAACTAAAAAAAAGATAAAATATGAAGTATATAAAGTGAATCTTACGCATATAAAAGGGATGGGAAATTAAATGAATTTGTGGGTTTAAATAAGGAACTAAAAAAAATATTTTGTCGATTTTAAAATGGATTTTTCTTTATTCGATGAGCTAAAATAGCAATTTAAATTTAATAGAATTAATGAATGGTACATAATGCAACAAATGTATTAGGATATGCTTCAAAATTTATGGTTTTCGATTTTTTTAGCTTTAGAATTTAGATTTGAAATAAGTATTAATTTTGGTTAATCAAGTTATAACTGTTGCAAACAGTTAAATACATTCATTGCAAAAAACAGCGAAAAAAATTAAAAAACACTCCAAATTCTCTTAAAAAAAAACGATAACGCATCATTTGTTTCATTTATGGCTTCAAAAGTGACGATTTTATAAAAACTTTCAAGCTATTTTTACTCTTCGCCTCTTACTAAACTTTTTAAAAAGTTTCCTTATTATTAGGAACCGTTGTTTTTTGATAAACACCCTCGTTCTAATTCAAGTTTGTAATCGATTAACTGACATAAAAAAGAATAAAAATCAACCCATATTTAATGAATAATTCATCCCAAAAGCTTTCCGTGTTAGAGAAAATTGGTTATAGTCTAGGAGATTTTGCTGCCAATCTTATTTTTCAAACCTTGATGACGTTTTTGGCTTTTTTTTATACTGATATTTATAAAATACCTGCGGGAACGGCTAGTGCAATTATCTTTTTTGGAGGTTTTTTTGGTGCCTTTTTTAATATTATTATGGGGGTTATTGCAGATCGTACCCGAACACGTTGGGGAAAATTTAGACCTTGGGTATTATGGACTTCACTTCCATTTGGAATTATGGCAATTCTCGCTTTTTCGACCCCAGATTTTGGGACAAACGGCAAAGTGATATACGCATTAATAACTTATTTTCTTTTGATTCTAATTTATTCGGCTAATAATTTGCCTTATACTGCCTTGGGCGGAGTTTTAACTGGAGATATGAATGAACGCAATAGTCTTTCTTCCTATCGTTTCGTTGCGGTTATGTGCGCTCAATTTATAGTCCAATCTCTCTTATTGCCTTTGGCTTTAATTACAGGTCAAGGCGACAAAGCAGCAGGTTTTAAAAACACTATTATGATTTTTGCAATTGTAGGAGTAATTTGTTTTCTAATCACATTTTTTACTACTAAAGAACGAATTACCCCCAAAAAAGAACAAGAATCTACTGTAAAACAAGACTTTATCGACTTGTCTAAAAACAGGCCCTGGATTATTATGTTATTGGTTACGATTTTAGTTTTTATCACATTGTCTCTAAAAGGAGGAATGTATGTTTTTTACTTTAAATATTATTTAGACCCTGTTGCTCAAGCTGATTTTTTGAATGATATA
Source organism: Flavobacterium franklandianum (assembly GCF_007097365.1). GTDB lineage: Bacteria > Bacteroidota > Bacteroidia > Flavobacteriales > Flavobacteriaceae > Flavobacterium > Flavobacterium franklandianum. Next base: position 285,918 of record NZ_VJZR01000001.1, on the reverse strand, counting down.
GGGTTTAACAATTTCATTTCGTATATAATCAATGCTTTAAAAGAAATAGGATTTGGGGGATTTCAATGGCCTAAAGACGTTTCAACCTCAGCATTTAGTCTTTTTAATGCTGGTGGAATTCTTTTTATGATTATTGGAATATTTTTTTCTAAATCACTGGCTAATACATTTGGGAAAAGAAATATTTATATCCTTTTTGTTTTTTTATCAGCATTGACATTATTGATGTTTAATTTTTATAGCCCATCCTCTATCTCAATAGTATTTATTACACAATTAGTTCACGGTTTTTTCTATGGGATAACTATTCCGCTGCTGTGGACTATGATTGCTGATGTTGCCGATTATAGCGAATGGAAAAATAATCGAAGAGCAACTGCTGTCATTTTTTCGGCAATGATATTTGGCATAAAAGTAGGGCTAAGTATAGGAGGTGCATTAGGAGCCGCTTTTTTGTCAAAATATGGTTATATCGCCGAAGCCATTAACCAAGTTCCAACAGCAATCGAAGGCATTAAACTCTCCGTGAGTATTTATCCGGGACTTATTTTTATTATATGCGCCGTTTTATTATTCTTTTATTTGATAGATAAAAAAACGGAAATACAGATAGAAAGTGATTTAAAAGAAAGAAGAAAAAATTAAACAACTATTTGAATAAAAATATGACGAAAGTGGTGAAATTCAGACGCTAAACCCTTATCGAAAATAGATAAATTTCGACAAATAGAGAAAAAAACCGCCTCAAAAATTAAATATTGAGACGGTTTTTTGCAATATTTAAGGATAAGACTTCCTAAGTTTATTGCTATTTTTTTCCAACTTAAAATACTTGATTACACCTTTTCTAATAATAGTTTACGGATTAGGAACAATCAATTTATTTGTTGAAATCTCTCCGCTTGGAATAGGCCAAATATAATTACTACTCGTAATTAAAACTAACGGAGCAGTACCAATAGACCCTTTTTTGGCTGGCAATGTTTGCAATTTTCGTTGTAAATCCATTAATTTAAATCCTTCTCCCAAAAGCTCAATTCTTCGCTCCGTGAGGATTGTCCTGATTAACGCATCTTTTGTACTAATATCAGCAACGGGAAATACATAAGTTGCGTCTGATCGATTTCTAACTGCTTTTAGCAAAGCAGTTGCAGTTGTTAAATCATCGGCATTGGCAGCAGCCTCGGCATAATTCAATAAAACCTCGGCATATCTAATTACAGGAACGTAATCCCGAAAAGGAGCTGTGGTAATACTAAATTTTCGCAGTACTTTTTGCTTGGCTGCATTCGTCGAAATTAAACTCGAACGAGCATCTGAACTTGAGTTTAACGCTGGATTAGTAGAAATACCTTCTGAGGTTAAAAATAGTATGGGTTGAGCCAAATAATTGAATGCTAGTGCAGATTGCGAACTAGGTGTTTCTGTTGTGCTATTGGCAAAAGGAATACTAAAAATAGCTTCAGATCCTGTATAACTTCCTCCGAAAATAGTATTAAAATTAGACTCTAATTTATGTGTCAATGTGCCTTGCGAATATTGAAATGGAGCTGTTGGAGATACTATTTTTTGAGATTCGGCAATCACTTTTTGATAATTTGCTTGAACTAAATACACTCTGGTTTTCAAGGCAATTGCGGTGCATTTTTTGGCTCTGGAAACATTCAACAATGGAGAAGAATATTCAATGGGTAAATCTATTTCTGCTTCATCTAAATCTTTCAGGATTTGGACATAAATTTGTTCAATCGTGCTTCGAGCCAAATCATTATTACCAGAAGAAGTAATAGGCAAAATTCTCAAAGGCAAACCCAACCCATTTTTATCTAAATTATACGGTTTTGAGTAGGTTTGAATGAGACTAAAGTAACTTAAAGCACGTACAAATTTTGCTTCGGCTACATAATTTTTGGCCACAGCATCCGAAACCACGGTAGTTCCGTTTAATTTACTAATTAAAATATTAGAGGCATTAATGGCTGAATATCCCGCCGACCAAACATTATTTACAAAATCATTAGTAGAAGCTACGTTTTGATTCCAAACCGCAGATCCGGTAGCAGCATTACCATCATTTTGACCAAATTCATCGGCTCTTTGTTCATTAAAAATAATAAATCTACCGCCATAGAAGCTTGGGTTTTGCAATTGTTTGTATAAATTATTGACCTGAGCCAATACCTTACCAGGAGTGTTATAGGCTATTTCTTCGGGAATACTGGTTTGAGGAACAGTATCTAACAAGTCATCATTGCAAGCGGTCATTGCTATAAGAAAGAACCAACTGATTAAAATATATTTTTTCATTTTGTCTGTTTTTTAATTAAAATCCAACATTTAAACCCAAAGTATACACTTGAGCATTGGGCGGAACATTTTGATCTTTTCCGGAGTTTATAGAGTTTCCATTTATAGAAACCTCTGGATCTGAGCCTCTGTATTTAGTAAAAGTGTAAAAATTACTTCCTTGTAAATACACATAAATAGAGGACAAACTATTCTTTAAAAAAGTTTCTTTAATAGGAACATTATAACCCAAAGAAACATTCTTAAATTTTATATAAGAACCATCTTCCACTTTTGAAGTACTGGAAAAAGAAAAACCAGCCGAAACATTATCTCCGTAATACAGTTTCTGAATATCGGTAATTTGACCTGGAGTTGTCCATCTGTTTTTTATAAAAGTTCCGTTGTTAAAATATCTTTGGTCTGAATTTGTTGCTCTCGTACCGTTATACAATTTATTGCCTTGTGCGAAGGTTAAATTAATCCCTAATACAAAATTCTTATAATTGAAAGTATTATTCAATCCTCCAAAAACTTTTGGAAGCGAAGACCCTTGCATCACTCCATCAGTATAATTATCTATCGCAGGAGCCGCAGTTCCATCAAGATAAGTCCATTTTGGAGAACCTATATGATTGTATTGCACTTCTTTTCCGTGGCTATTCACAAAAATCATTTGGCCGTTTGCAGGATTCACACCATTAGATGGCACTGCAAAAATAGAACCGACAGAATAACCCACTCTAGTCATATTTTGTACCCCAAAAACACTTGGAACAAAAACATCACTAACTAAAGAGGTTACTTCGTTCTTAAGTGTAGAAAGATTAAGATTCACATTCCAACTGAAATCGTTTGTATGAAGAACAAGGGCAGTAACCCCTAATTCAAAACCCTTATTATACATTCCGCCCACGTTTTCATTGACATAATTGTTTGGAATTCCAGCCGAAAGAGATTGGGGAGATTTAAGTATTAAATCATTAATCGTGTTTTTGAAATAATCCATTTCGACTAAAATGTGATTGTTTAAAAGGGTGAAATTTATACCAAAATCGAATTTAGAACTGGTTTCCCATTTTAAATTTGGGTTGGCAGTTTGCGAATATCCCAATGTTGGCGCTCCAGCATAAGTCGAAGAATTATAAGTTGCTATAGAAGGGTAACTTCCTATTTCGCTGTTTCCAACAATTCCGTAACTCGTTCTAATTTTGAAATTATTGATGTAATCATTAATCTTAAAATTTTTATAAAAAGGCTCTTCAAAAACATTCCAACTTAAAGCTCCACCTCCAAAATTTCCATATTTATTTCCTTCGGATAAGGCTGACAATCCATCAATTCTATAGTTTAAACTCAAAAAATATTTGTTTTTATAATTGTAACTAAGATTTGTAAAATAAGATAATAAAGCATTTTCCGAAAGTCCATTCCCCACAGGAGAAATATTAGCATAAGTTCCTTGATAATTAGTGTAATATGGGTCTGTTATATTACTTTGTGAAGCTCCCCAACTATCTAATTTAGTTTTTATTCTTTCGTATCCCAAAAGCATCACTATGTTATGTTTTTCTTTAAAAGAATTAGCATATTTCAGTGTATTTGCCCAATCCGTTCGAATTAAATTTGTAGCAATATTGGTTGCAACCCCATTATACGAATAGCCTCCACCGTGTATTGGATTTAAAAATAATTTGTTCTCTACTCCAATAGTATTTAATCCAAAACTGGTTCTGAAAGTTAGTTTTTTTAGAATATCAAACTCTCCGTAAACATTTCCTAAGACAGAACTACTTTTTGAGGTGGTTAAATCAAGTGTTTGCACCATTGCAAGGTTATAAGCATTGATCGTTCCGATGATGGATGGGACATTGGCACCGTAACCAACACTAATTCCGTTTTGAATACTATACGATCCATCGGGATTGTAAACAGGAACATTTGGAGGCAACACATAGGTCATTCTTCCCAATGGCTCATTGGTAATATACTCTGTATTATAAGTTGATGTAGACAAAGTATTTCCAGCTACAGCTCCAGTATTTGGACCCACATTTTTAGCATTACTATAAGATATATTGGCTCCAACACGTATGAATTTATTAACAGTATGACCAATATTCAATCTCGTCATATAGTTTTCGAAAGTATTGTTTTTAATAAAACTATTTTGATTGCTGTAATCCGCCGAAAAATAATATTGTGTTGATTCAGTAGCCCCCGAAATATTGATATTATGATTGCTTGAAAAACCGGGGTCATAAGCAACATCGTACCAACTAGTATCCACTGTACTTCCATCGGGATTTTTAGAAAGAAAAAAACCGGGAGCTTTACCAGCATTGACTAAAGCTTCATTTTTTATGGTTGTATAATCCTCTGCATTCAATAATTCGGGTAAATTATAAGGCGTGCTTCGGCTGTACCAACTGTTGTAATTGAATTTTGTTACTCCTTTTTTTCCTTTTTTGGTCGTTATAACCATCACACCATTAGCGGCTCTGGAACCATAAATTGCTGCTGCAGAAGCATCTTTCAGTACGTCAATAGATTGAATGTCGTTTGGATTAATTGCTGACAAAGGATTGTTTCCAACAAAACCGCCTAATGAACCCGTAAAAACAGCAACTCCATCGATAACTATCAGCGGAAAAAGTCCTGATGTAATCGTGTTTAATCCTCTAACGCGAATAACTGGAGTATTATTGAGCACCGCCGAAGATTGAATTACATCTATTCCTGTTCCTTGTCCTCCCAGTAACTGGTCAAAACTTGTTGCAGGTCTGTTTTGTAATTGTTTAGCGGAAACTGTACTAACCGATCCCGAAAACTCCGACTTCTTTTGAGTTAAATAACCACTAGAAATCAATACTTCTCCCAGTTCATTGGTGATTTCTTGTAATTGTATGGTAATAAATTCATTGGCATTTACAACTATACTTTTTGCGGTGTATCCTATCATTTCAACGGTTAAAGTCAATGGGAACTTAGAAGATGTGTGTACTATAAACTTGCCCTCTTCGTTCGTTAAAGTACCTTCATTTTTTTCTGATACTTGAACAGTTGCAGCTGTTAAAGCTGCATTATTTGAATCTATCACTATTCCTTCAATCTTAATTTTTTGAGCTGAAACTGCCAATGAAATAAGAAGAAATAACATAACAGATAGACTAATTTTGTTTGCAATTTTTGCAAACAAAATCATTATAAATGTTTTTTTCATTTTTATAATTTTTGACCCCTGTTAAAGACCGAATTACGGCCTAAACAAGGTGTGTGTTTTGAATATTAAAGTAATTTTTGATAGAAAATACCCATTATTAATTAAAATAATAGGTACTTCCCTCTGATGAAATTTTTTACAATTTTAAAGTTTAATTGATTTTGACACTTTGCAAATTCGAATTGTTTTTAGTCAACAGGAAATAAGATTTTCCCTTAACTTTAATCAAATCCATATTTTTCACATCTCCAGGGGTAAAAAATCCACTTTGTGTAGGATCAATAGATTTGAATTTTCCTTTGCCATTTCCTTTTAGAAATAAACCGTGACCTGCATCATTTCGAGGTGTTTCTACTTCAGAATTGTACATATTTCCGGTTATTAATGCGTCAAGATGTCCATCTTTGTCATAATCATCTACCATAATTGAATTGATGCAAGAAACTTGGGCTTCAACCGGAAGTTCGTGAATTATGAATTTTCCGTTTTTATTTTCTAAATAAATACTAGCAAATGATTTCACTGTATAATGCAAAGCTTCTTTAAGTGATTTTTCCGTATAAACATCTACCAGAGTGGCTTGAGAAAAACTTTCATAATTTTTGAACTTCTCCTTAATATTTGGTATTTGTTGAGAAGAACATCCACGCCCACGCACCGGATATTGTTTTCCATCATTGTAATAACTCAATACAATATCTTTGTGTTTATCGTTGTCGAAATCCTTAACATAAATGTCGAAAGTCTCGTCTGGAGTGGCTTTGTATTTGTAATTCAAACCATTATTCCCAACAATATAATCCATATCGCCATCGTGATCAAAATCACCTTGTTGGATGCTCCACCACCAACCTGTAGTGTCATTAGTCAATCCTAAATCAATAGACGTTTCTTTGAATCCTGCTTTTGTATTTTCGAAAACTCGAATTGGCATCCATTCGCCTACAATGATAATATCTTGTAAACCATCACTATTGTAGTCTGAAATCACAGCGCTAGTTGCCATTCCAAGATTTTTGAAAGCAGCAGGTGCTTTTTTTGACACTTCAAACTTGGCGTTTTGTGCAGTACTTACATTGTGCAAAAGATAGGTTGTTGCAGGTGACGGATATTGACCCGGAACTTGGCGTCCTAGCACCAACAAATCCTGCTTGCCATCTTTGTCGAAATCTAATGGATAGGCTTTTGAACCACTCGTTATCATAACTGGCAGCGCACCATTTGGAGCTTTTGTAAAATTACCCTTGCCGTCATTGATGTATAATCTATCTTGCAATTTTGGGTCATTAATCAAAAATTCATAACCGCCACTTACTACATAAAGATCATTGTCGCCATCGTTATCAGCATCAAATATAACTGCACCTGTGTCTTCACTCATTTTATCATCTTCCAAAGCTTGGATTTTTTTCTCTAGGAAACCTGTTTTGGTTTGCAGAAATACTTTGCCTGAAAAAGTAGCCGAACCACCTATAAAATAATCGTCCAATCCGTCTTTGTTTAAATCTCCAACAGCAAGTGCAGGGCCAAAAGTTGACATTTTGTGAGGCAATAATACTTGGTCTTTAAAATCGTCGTATTGATTTTCTTCGTGTTTATAGGCTGGAAAAACAGTCGTCGTAGTTGAGAATAAAGTTGGTTTTAATACCGGTTTTACCTCCACAATTGTAGCATCTTGTTCTTTGAATGTTAGTATTTGATTCGCTTTTACATTGGTTAATTTTTGAATTTTACCATTGGTCCAAACCACTTTTACTTCATCAATAGTTTTGGCTTTTTCGACTCCAAAATGTAATTCTGGCGCTACCGAAGATTGGTATCCACGAGTCAAAGTAAGTTCTTGCATTTGACTATTCCCTTTGGTTTTAACATACACACGATTACCCAATCCTTGACTGTTTTTAGAAGTTCCTTTGAATCGTATCGTTAAATAATTATTGGTTTTGGAACTTGTATTTTCGAAAACTGAAGCATAATCATCGATGTTGTTGGTGATGATTTCTAAATCTCCATCGTTGTCTAAATCGGCATAAGCCACGCCATTTGAGAAGCCTTTGAATTCGATTCCCCATTTTTTGTTTACCTGTTCAAAATGTAAGTTTCCTTTGTTTTGATACATAAAGTTGTCAATTTTTTCAGAAGGAATTTCTTTAGATTTCTTAAGTAAATCTTTCTTTTCCAGCTTACCATTTTCCAAGCTATTGAAAAAATCATTGTTGTTTACCTCTCTGCGGGTTCCGTTTGTGATATACAAATCTTTGTAACCATCATTATCAAAATCAGCAAATAAAGGTCCCCAGCTCCAATCAGTTGAAGAAGTACCAGTTATACGAGAAACATTAGAAAAATGCGGTACTCCATCGGTAAAAACCCCAGAATTGAGTTGCATACAATTGTGCATATATTGAATTTGAAATCCTGCATTGGCCACTTCCCAGAACAATTGTGGATTCATACTCGACATATTGGCTTTCTTGCGGCGATTGTCTTTCGCATCCATATCCACTTGAAAAATATCGAGGTTTCCGTCGTTGTTAAAATCCGAAATATCAGCACCCATCCCGTAAAATGCAGTATGTCCTGTTGCTGAATTGACCACTTCTTTGAAAGTGCCATCCTGATTATTGATGTACATAAAGTCTGGTGAATTGAAATCATTCGACACATAAATATCTGGCCAAGAATCATTATTTAAATCTCCAACGGTTGCACTTAATGACAATCCATAGGCTTTTACACCAGCAGCACTGGTAACATCGGCAAAATGATTTCCGTCATTTCGATACAAATGCCCTGATTCATTGTCTTTTACAGTTCGCATCATTTGCACGTAAGCAAACGTAGGTGAACTGAATTTTGTTGGCGGATAATTGGCCACAAACAAATCTAAATCACCGTCTTTGTCATAATCGAAAAAAGTTCCTTGAACACTATTTCCTATATCATCGATACCATATTCTTTGGCTTTTTCAGAAAAAGTTCCATTGCCATTATTGATATATAGTTCATTGTTTTTAGGGCCAAATTTTCCTCCAACACTACAATAGATATCCAGAAAACCATCGCCATTGACATCGGCCATCGTGACTCCCGTGTACCAACGTGAATCTCCGCCAACTCCAGCTTTTTTTGTAATGTCCTCGAATTTGAGATTTCCTTTGTTCAAATACAATTTATTCGAAACTTGATTTCCAGTAAAGAAAATGTCTATCAAACCGTCATTATTGATATCTCCTGTTGCAACTCCTCCACCCATATAAATATAAGTGTAGGTAAAGTAGTTTAAGGAGTCGTTTTCAGTCAAATTATTGCTAAAATCGATTCCTGTGTCGGAATGATCCAAAAGTGTAAAAATCTTGTCTGCAGATTCATTCTTGGAACAGCTAATGAGACATAGCAAGCCTATAATACTTAATATATTTTTTTTCATTTGATATGATTTAATAAATACTTTGATTTTTTTAATCTACAGTTTCTAAACTATATGATACTATAAATACAAAGCCATTTAAAGCCTTTTACAAGCAGATTGATTTCAAAAATAAACCTATTTGAAACCAAAACAAGTAACTTCTCTAAAAAAGTGAATTAATATTGTTTTTGTAAAAACGAAGTATTAAATGCAATCTGGAGGCAAATAATTTGCAGTGAGAAACCCGCTAACAGGGCTGTTTTTAGGCATAGAAATAATATTCCTAACTGACCCAATCGTTTTATTATTGAAATCAAAAGAAACAGCGTTGTTTGGAATATAATCTTTAATAAAAGATTTTAATAATTTTTTTGTTGGGTTTTCTTTATTGGAGGTGTTGTCAAAAAGTTGGTCATCGACAATCCGTTTTAAATCTTTACTTATCACATCGTAATGGGAATTTTTAAGACAATATAACTTTAAAATATTATTTTGAATTCTTTTCTTAAAAACGTGATAGGTTTTGTTATTGACAACGATGTCATCATCTACATATTCGAAACCAGAATCTACCACATAAGCATAGGGATTAATTTCCATTTCAATCACTTCAAATTTCGAATCTTCATTTTTCTCCATAGCAGCCACCCATATTTGCTCTTTTTGATCAGCAAACATCATATAAAATCCTAACACATTGTAGAACAATGTTACGATTAAAAATAGTGACGCAATTTTTTTCATTGGCAGAAAAAAGAGTTAAAAAATGAGCTTATTTTGAAATTGAAAATAGACTTACTAGAGCATTATTGTTAGCAATAAGCAAATGTTGTTTGCCTTTTATTTGTATTTTTTTCATTTGTTTGGCATTTTCACCATTGTAAAAATTAATATCTTTATACGGCTTCAAATTTCCTTTGGAATCACCAATTAGAATATAGCCGATATTACTATCGTAACGAATAGTCTCTACTTCGGATTCGTAAATTCCGCCAACTCCTATAACATCTTGAAAGCCATCTTTGTTTACATCTGCAAAAACGAACGACATTGTTGGTCCTATTTGTGCTGTGTTTGGTAATTCCTTGAAAGTAAATGAACCTTTGCCTTTATTTAAAGCATATCCTGATTTAAATTGATACACTTGTTTATGATAGGAAGCTTTCAATTCTTTTTCTCCATAAATATCGGCCAAACTAGAGGTAGCAAAACTTTTGAAAGTGGACATCTTTTTGCTAACAAATGAATTTTGTTGGGTAGAGCATTCTTTCCCTCGAACTGGGACAAGATTTCCTTTATAAATCTTACTCAATACCATATCGAAAGTAGAATTGTTATCAAAATTATTTCCGTAAATGTGCAATGGTTTTGCTACCGAAGGATGAAACTTGTTGTTTCCTCCTAAATTTCCAAAGAAATAATCTAAATCTCCATCTTTATCAATGTCCACCTCAGAAACAGTATTCCACCAACCTTCGGTGTTCTTGAATTGTGGTGTATTTATAATTTTAAATTGTCCTTTGGTGTTTCTTAAAACGGTAATTGGCATCCATTCTCCAACTACAATCAAGTCTTTTGCACCATCATTATCATAATCCGAAAAGATAAAATCATTTACTATTCCTATTTTCGAAAATTCTGGAGCAACTGTTGCTGTAACATCTTTAAAAATACCTTTGTCATTTCTCAAAAAATACGACTGAGAAACAAGCGGGTATTTCCCTGGAATACAATGTCCACCTACTGCCAAATCTAAATCCCCATCATTGTCAAAATCAATCGCTTTTACTGCTTTTGTGTTGGAAAGCATTTTAGGAAGAGCACTTTTTATCAACTTCCCTTTTTTGTCGTTCAAATACAATCTATCTTGTAATAACGGACTGTTTTCTGCCAATTGGTAGCCGCCACTTGTTACATATAAATCTAAATAACCATCGTTATTGGCATCGAAAAATAATGAACCATTATCTTCAAAGGATTTATCTTTTTCAAAATCAGCTTGTAATGAAACATCAAATTTACCGGAACGATTTTGCAAATAGAGTTTACCAGATTGTCCTTGTGCTCCGCCAACATAAAAATCGTCTAATCCATCTTTATTCACATCCCCAACTGATAATGCTGGGCCTTGCTGTGATAATTTTTGTGGCAACAATACTTGTTTTGAAAAATCATCGAAGACATTTTCTTGATGCGTAAAATTTATTCCTAATTGTACTGGATTAATTTTGGTGAAATTGCTATTGACTTTTACAACTGCTGGAGCGGTTGTAACAGCATCTTTGATATCGAACTCGACTGTTTGATTGGCTTTTGTATTTTCGACTGCTGAAACTAAACCGTTATCCCAAACTACTTCTATTTTTTTTATTTCTTCTTCTTGACCCAAACCAAAATTTAAAACATTGGTTACACTTGACTGATACCCTCGATTGGTATATAATTCTTGATATTGTTTCGTCTTGTTGGTAAAGATTTTCACTTTTGACCCAATAGCATTTTTGTTTTTATCGCTACCAATTAATTTGATATTAATAAAATTTCCTGTTGAATTATTTTTATAAATAGATGCTATATCCGACATATTATTTACAATCAAATCTAAATCTCCGTCATTATCTAAATCGGCATAAGCTACCCCATTTGAATTTACTTTTTTATCCAATCCCCAAGATTTGGTTGAATTTTCAAAAGATAAATCGCCATTATTTTTATAACAATAATTGGCCAATTTTTCTGAAGGCATCATATTGACCACATCTAAAACTGTCATATGCACGTTCTTATCTAAATTACTTTTCACTTTTCGGACATAATCCTGATTGCTAAAATTCCTATCAATACCATTAGTAATAAACACGTCCTTATATCCATCATTATCAAAATCAGCAATAAGAGGTGCCCAACTCCAATCCGTTTTGGACATTCCTGTAAGCTGACCTATGTCGCTAAAAGTTCCATTAGCATTGTTTAATTGCAAAACATTAGCCATATAAGGATGATTATAATTGGCATTAATAATTTTTTCAAAACCTTGGGTATTCATACTTGGCATATTCTCTTTGCTTCTTATATGATCTTCAGCGGACATTTCAAGTACGATTAAATCAGGAAAAAAATCATTATTTATATCGGCAAAGTCAGAACCCATACTGTTATATGAAATATGTTTAAAACGAGTATTCAACTGATTCGAAAAAGTACCGTCTTGGTTGTTGATGTATAAAAAATCAGGCATTATATAATCATTGGCAACATAAATATCGGGCCAACCATCATTATTAAAATCTCCGATAGATGCACTCAAACCCCAAGCTTTATTGACAAGTTTAGCTTCCTCGGTAACGTCTGTAAATGTGTTTCCATCATTTCTAAACAAGTGATCGGAAGTTTCTGGAAATTTTTTTTGTTTTTCTTTTTGTTCAATACGCAGCGTATTTTCAAAATCTACTCTATGATTTACCAAATACATATCTAAATCTCCATCTTTATCGTAATCAAAGAAATAGGATTGAACAGAAAAACCATCATTATCTAAACCAAAAGCACGGGCTTCCTCTTTGAAAGTACCATCTTTTTGATTGATATATAATTTATTTTTCCTCCATTCGCTTGATTCTAAAGAAGCTGATTTACAAACATAAATATCCAACCATCCGTCATTATTAATATCAATCATGGATGTTCCTGTTGTCCAACCAATATTATCGGCAACATTTGCCGATTCTGTAATATCTTCAAACTCAAAATTTCCTTTATTGAGGTACAATTTATTCGATTCTTGATTTGAAGTAAAATATATATCCTGCAAACCATCATTATTGATGTCGCCAACTGCAACACCACCACCGTTTAAGGCATACATATAGCGAACACAATTAAAATTATTGTCTTGTATTACATTATTAGAAAAATTTATTTGCGTTTGTTCACTAGGAATTAAAGTAAAAAGAGTTTCAGCATCTGAAGTTTTTTTCTTTGATTCAAAATGGTCACAACTAAAAATAAATAAAAAAGTGAAAAGCAAAATAACAATTTGAGGTATGCGCATAACTATTTGTTTAAAACAGAAAACCTTAATTAAAGAATTATAAAAGTAGTTAATTGATTTATAACCAAGCAAACTAATATTTTTTGTTCTTCTAAAATATTAAAAAAACAGCGCATTTACATGCGCTGTTTAGCAAAATACTAACTTAACTAACCAAAGTTTTTAATATTTTTTACCAATTTGGGTTGTTTCCCTTAATGTTAGGATTTGAAGAAGTCTCTCTGTTTGGTATAGGCCATAATTCATGTTTGCCTGCTACGAAACCAGTACCTGCCAACTCTGTGGAGGCAAGACCCCATCTCATAATATCATCAAATCGGACTTGTTCTCCAGCTAATTCAACTTTGCGTTCATGGATTATAGCTTTGAAAACAGCATCTTTAGTCGCAGTTATAGTAGTAATTAAACCAGCTCTATCTCTAACTATTTTGATATAGGCTATAGCCGCTGCTTGAGAACCACTTGCTCTTTGATTTTCGCACTCGGCTTTCATTAGCAATACATCTGAATAACGCATCACTTTAAAGTTGATACTAGAATCTTGATTCTCATCAGTACGTTTGTAATAGTTTTGATATTTTTTCCAACCTGCTCTTCTATTGCCTTCTGATGTGCTAAAATTATTGGCAGTCATCACACTAGCACCTTTGTTATATACAGAACCCGGTACATAAAAAGTATCACCAAAACGCTTGTCTCCTACTTCGTACTCATCAAGCAATTTATCAGATGGATATACATTGTACCAACCTAAGTTGCCATATTCTTGTCCTCTAAAAGTAGCCTCGGCAGAACCTGTTCCACCTGTATCACTACCCCATTTATCACCAACACCTAATTTCTCATCATATTCTACTTCAAAAACAGACTCAGGACCGTGTTCAGTTTCATCCATAAAATTGTTGAAAAAATTAGATTCTAAGCTATACCCTGTCACTTGATTAAGAGCAGTTAATGCTTCATCATATTTCTTTAGATACAAATTTACTTTTCCTAAATAAGCATAAGCAGCTTCTTTCGTAGCTCTACCATTTTGTTCTGCACTATCGGCCAAAAGGTTTTTTGAAGCAAAATCAAAATCCTCCGTGATTAATTTGTACACATCTGCTTTTGGACTTCTTACCGCCCCAACAATAGTTTGTTTAGTATAAATAGGCAAATCTCCAAAACGATTTACTAATAGAAAATAATAATAGGCTCTTAAAAAATGAGCTTCTCCTAGGAATTTATTTTTTTTCTCTTGTGTCAACACAGAATTTGGCAATGCGGTAATTATAGCCTCATTGTCTAGAACAAAATTTGCTCTTGATATTCCTAAGAAACAAGATTCCCAATAATACTGAATGATATCACTACCAGCATCAAAAGTAAAATTAATAAAAGGTCTTTTATTTCCTTCTAACTGAGGATTTCCTTTGTTCTCTTGAGACATATTGTCTAAAGCGAAGAAAATATGTCTTCCGTAAAGACCTCTTGTTTGCAAATGTGCATAGGCAGCATTTACGGATGCTTGCACTTGAGCTTCTGTTTTGAAGAAAGTCTCAGGTGAAAGTTCATTCGGATTTTTTACTTCTAAATCCTTTGTGTCACACGAATTTATAGCAAAAATTCCGGACAATAGTAAAACTATATATTTTATTTTTTTCATGATTTTATATATTAAAATGTTACGTCAAGTCCAAAGATTACTGATTTTGGTTGTGGGTATCTTCCTAAATCAATTCCTGCTGAATTTGCATTACCGTCTGCACGTGCAACTTCAGGATCTAAACCGGAATAATTTGTAATTGTAATAAGATTTTGTGCACTTACATACATTCTCAATTTAGAAAAATATTTATCGAATGTGGTTCCATTAAGAGTATAACCCACAGTGATATTTTTCAATCTTGCATAAGAACCATCTTCTACGTATCGATCACTGGCTGAAGCCCAGTTTTGGCTTGCTCCCAAAGCTCTAGGCAAAGTAGCTGACGGATTTGTAACAACTCCATTTGCTACAATAGACCTACCTATAACGTCTGTACTAGCATTAAACAAACGTTGCATTCCCTGTAAATCAAAAACATTAGCATTAAAAATATCATTCCCTTGAACTCCTGTAATAAAACAGTTGAAATCAAATTTTTTGTAGGCTGCTGTAAGGTTCAAACCGTAAGTAAAATCTGGATATGGATTTCCAATATTGGTTTTGTCATTAGCGTTGATTGTTTTATTGCCATCTTGATCAACAAATCTAATATCTCCTGGTTTTATAGCAGTTTGACCTGGTCCAAAAACAGCATCAACTTCTGCCTGATTTTTGTAAATCCCGTTGGTTTCTATACCGTAAAAATAGAACAATGGCTGTCCAACTTCAAGTCTCGAAAAGTTCTCTAAACCTGCTCTTGGGCCTGGACCCGCTAGTACAGAAGTAACACCTGGAGCTAAACTTATAACTTCATTATTACTAGTGCCTAAATTAGCAGTAGCTGACCAAGTAAAATCGCCTTCTCTGTCATTATAACCCAAACTCAATTCAAATCCGTTTGTGTTAACATCCGCAATATTAACAGTTTGAGTTCCATTAGCTGAACCAACTGATGCAGGAAGTGGAACTTGAAAAAGAATGTCACTCGCTTTATTATTGAAATATTCGATAGCGCCAGTAAATTTTTCGTCATACAAACCAAAATCCAAACCAAAGTTTCTATCATTTTTAGACTCCCATTTCAAATCAGGATTTGCAGCACCACCTGTTGAAACACCAGCCGCAGCTGCCCCAGCAATTGGGTAATAATAATTTGACACTAAAGTGGCGCTATATTGATAATTTCCAATTCTATCATTTCCTGTAGTTCCACTACTAGCCCTAAGTTTTAAAGTGCTAAAAACAGAATTTTTCATAAAATCTTCTTTAGCAATGTTCCATCCCAATGCAACTGAGTAAAAATTACCCCAACGATTGTTTGCCCCAAAACGAGAAGAACCATCACGACGACCTGAAACCGCTACTAGGTATTTTTCATCGTAATCATAATTAACACGAGCGATGTAACCCAAATTATTTTCTTCATAACTACTTGAATTTAAATTCGCATCTTGAAGTCTTAGCTGATCGATTTCATCTGAAATGTAATAACGGCTACCTGCATTTATGTTTTGACCTTTGCCAGTCAATTTTTCTATCATTCCTATAGCTTCTATATTGTGTTTATCAGCAATAGTTGTTTTGTATTGCAAACTATTATTAAAAACAATGGTTTGGCCATATTGGTTACCTTCATTTGTAGTAGAGAATCCTTGACTATGTGCAGAACCATCTTTGAAAGAAGGAACAAAGGTGTGATTTTTTGAAGTATAATAGTCTAATGACACTTGTGATCTAAATTTCAACCCTTTGTTAATGTCATATTCACCGAAAATGTTCCCTATTATGGATACATTATTAATTACCTGACTTCCTAAATTGGCAACACGAACTGGGTTTTCGGAATCTTGACCGTCAATAGTTGATGGTCCTTGATATCCTCCTAAATTATTTGCATTGTATATTGGTAAGTAAGGAGCCATTTTTATAGCGTGCTCCAATAGTGTTCGTCCTCCCGCACTACGCTCAGGATTAGTCTTGCTGAACGAAATACCCACATTACTACCTACTGTTATTTTTCCAAGAGTTTGTGTATTATTAGCTCTAAAAGAATAACGCTCGAAAGCAGTACCAATGATAGACCCTTCTTGTTTTAAAATTTCAGCAGAATAACGACTAGATGACGTATCTGTCCCATTAGAGAAACTCAAATTATAATCTTGCATTAAACCTGATTGAAAAATTTGATCTTGCCAATTTGTATTTATATTCCCAAATTCGGCAGCTCGTGCGGTAAGATCACTACCTAAATCTTTTGCATATTTTAGATATTGTGTTGTGTCCATCACATCATATCTTTTAGAAACGGATTGCGACCCTATGTAAGTATTAAAAGTAAGCACTCCTGCACCTTTTTTACCTTTTTTAGTAGTTACAATAATTACCCCGTTAAAAGCTTTAGAACCATAAAGAGCCGTTGTTGAGGCGTCTTTTAAAACGGATATGGTCTCAATGTCATTAGGGCTTAATCCAGATAGGTTTCCTGTTAAAACCCCATCTATTACATACAGAGGACTACTATTTCCCATTGTGGATAAACCACGAATGCTAACTGTAGGACTGCTTCCTGGTGCGCCATTAATAACGGTAACCCCTGCTGCTCTACCCTGCAAAGCTGATTCTGCATTTGTTATAGGTACTGCCGCAATTTCTTTAGCACCTACCACTGAAATTGCCCCAGTAACTTTGCTTCTTTTTTGAGAACCATAAGCAACTACTACAACTTCGGTTAAACTTTGGGTAGATTCTACTAATTTAACATTAATAGAGGTTTGATTCCCTGCAGTAATAGTTTGAGAAATCGTACCAACAAAAGAGAACGTTATTTTGTCAGTAGACTTTACATCTTTTAAAGAGTATTTCCCATCAAAATCTGTTGATGCGCTATTTGTAGTACCTTGCACATTAATACTGGCTCCTGGCAGTGGCTGACCTGTGGCGTCTGTCACAACGCCTTGAATGGTCTTTGATTGTGCCATCACATTGTGACTGCAAATCATTACCAGTGCAATTATTGCAAATTTAAATTTCATAATCATATTTTTTGGTTTTAGTTGATTTAAAATAGTTTTGAATTAAAAAATGTTCGTTTAGTTTTTTAGTAAAATTTCTACATACTTTAATAATTTTTAGGTTAATAATTATTACAAAAAGATTTATAGTCTTTTACTGAAATTTATATTTTCAAATCAAATGATTTTTATTTATTTACTTTAAAAAATATAAATCTGTTTTTCATTTCATGGTTTTTTATATTTTAGGATTGTTCATAATTTAGGCTCTTGGCTGTATGCTATTGTACGGTGTCAAAAATATATTGTTTAATCAAATTTAATCTAATACAAATGATGCAAAAAATAACAAATTTGTAGCATATTATAAAAAAATACAATGAATTCAGTACGTTAAGGCTTTGTTTAAAACAAAATATATAATTATTACATTATCATAAATAGTATTTTATTTTTTTGTTATGTTAAAAAATAAACGATTATTTATGTGTTTTTAATAATCTACAAAACACTTATTTTAGAGCTTAAAATAAAATTTTGCGAAATTTTATATACTTAAAAAAGATTTTTTGTAAGCCCATTAGCTAAAATTATTAAATACAAATTTCAGCCACGACTGGGTTCTAATTAATTTTGAAGCTTTGATTGGGGTTCATTTCCGAAATGAGTTTTAAACCACTTAATATACAAAACAAAAAAAGCGGTAAAAACCGCTTTTGACAATAAATTATTAATTTCTATTGTTTGTTATTATGGGTAGGCAGATAACCAAACTTCTCTTTGAAGCATTTTGTAAAATAAGATGGAGAGCTAAAGCCTACTTTATAGCTTATTTCATTAATATTATCATTGCCAAATTCAATTAACTCTTTGGCTTTTTCTAAACGAACATTTCGTATAAATTCATTTACTGAGACACCTGTCAACGTTTTTATTTTTCTATAAAGCTGACTTCTACTTAGGAACACTTCCGAGGCCAAAACCTCAACACTTAATTCTGTTTCACTAATATTTTCATTAATATAGTTTAATGCTTTTTGTATAAACTCATTATCTAAAGTAGTAGTTTTTGCATTTGCATTCTTAGTTATTCCGTTATAAAATTTATTAAACATAATTTGCCTACTGGTAATTAGTTGTGCCAAACTAGATCTTAATATGTCCATATCGAAAGGCTTACTCAAATACAAATCGGCGCCAGAATCTATCCCTTCTAATTTGTTCTCAACAAGTGCTTTGGCCGATAACATCAGCAATGGAATATGACTAGTTTTTAAATTTAATTTAATGTTTTTACACAAATCTAAACCGTTCATCACAGGCATAATAACATCTGTTAAAATTAAATCGGGCAACTTCTGCAAGGCTATCTCAAAACCAATCTGCCCGTTTTCTGCTATTAAAACCTTATAATCTCTTTTTAATTCGTCTTTTAAATAACTTCTCAACTCTACATTATCTTCAACAATCAAAATCGTGTGGGTTCGAAGTTGTCCTTCTTCATCATTTGCTAGTTCCTTTACTTCTCTTTTTATTGAAGGAATGAAATTCTTTTTCTCGCTTATAAATTCCTCTTGAAGCACTTCACTTTCATCAAAAAATTCTTTGCCGATAGGGAATAAAAGTTTAAATGTAGTTCCAACTCCTAACTCACTTTTAACTTCAATTTTTCCTTTATGAAGTTCTATAAACCCTCTAACCACTTCTAAACCAATGCCTGTACTTCCATAATAGGCTTTGTTTAAATTGTTTACTTGGTAAAAACGATCAAATATTTTCTTGATGTCTTTTTTGTCTAATCCCGCACCTGTGTCTTCTATATTAATTTCAAAAAAAGGATAATTGGCAACCAGCCCTATCAAAGGAAAACTATCTAATTCGTCGAAAACATCAATTTTTACTGATATTTTTCCATTATCAGGAGTCACTTTAAAGGCATTTGAAATTACGTTAAAAATAATTTTTTCAAACATTTTGGGGCTTAACCAATCTTTAAACTCCTCTTTATTGGACTCAAACTGCAAATTTATTCCCCGACTTAATGCTTCTTCCTCAAAAAAACTAGTAATTTCTTTTGTAAAACTTACTACCTCTATTTGCTGTACTTGCAATGTCATTTTATTAAACTGTAATTTATTAAAATCCATTAACTCATTAATCAATCTAGAAAGCCTATCGGAACTTTTTTGAATAGTTTGCAATTTACTCAATACTCTATCTGGCAAATCCAAGTTTTTGTTTTTTAATATATCTTCCAGCGGATTTATAATTAATGTTAGCGGAGTTCTAAATTCGTGAGAGATATTGGTGAAAAATTGCAGTTTTTTATTGTTTAATTTTTCTATTTGAATGGTTTTTTCTCTCTCAAATTGAATCATTTGTTGTTCTTTGAAGCGATTTTGAAAATATTGATTTACAAAATAAACAGCAGCAAGTACTATTAGCAAATAAAACAAATAAGCGAAAGAGGTCTTCCACCAAGGCGGTAATATTTCAATTTGTAATTCTAAAGGTTTTTGATTCCAAATGCCATTTTTTTCAGTAGCCTTAACTTTAAAAACATAATTCCCTGGCGCTAAATTTGTATATGTTGCTGAGCGTTTATTGCCAACATAATTCCAAGAATCCTCAAATCCTTCTAAATAATATGCGTATACATTCTTGGCAGGAAAGGAATAATTCACGCCTATGAAATCAATAGTAAATACTGACTGATCGTGTTTAAGGATTATCTTTTTTGTTTGAGATATAACCTTGATTAATGGCGAGTCTTTTTCAAGAGGAACAACAGACTTGTTAAACAGCTTAAAATCAGTAAAATAAATAGGGAATTCTTTTTTACTCTTAACTATTTTATTAGGATTAAAATAATTCAAGCCTTTGTAACTTCCAAAATACAACCATCCATTTTCGTCTTTTAAAACGGCATTGTTATTGAAATCATTGCCCAACAAACCATCGTCTGTTGAATAATTGACTGTGGTTTTGTTTTTTAAATCTAGTTTCGTAATTCCTTTCTTTCCACTTAACCAAATGGAACCATCATTAGATTCAACAATGGAGGCTACCGATTTTTCGAAAAATCCTTTGTAATTAATATACCATTGCAACACATTGTTTTTCTTGTTATAACTAAATAATCCTGCTCCATCGGTACCAATCCAAATATCTTTATTTTTTGCTTGATATAAAGTATTTATGGTATGAGTGCTTTTATGATTTTTAAGTTTTTCGGACATTTTATCTCTAAAAGAGGTAACAGAAAAAGTAATAAAATCAGTTGTCATTACTTTAAACAAACCTGTTGTCGATCCAACCCAGATGACATCATCTGAGTCCACCAGAACCGTTCTTACATCAGAATTTAGCTCTCCATTCATATGAAATGGCTTTGTATTACAATGATGAAATTTGCCTTCTTTGGGATTGAAATAATGTAGGCCTTTTGAAAAAGTCCCTACCCAAATCACTCCTCTCGAATCTTCTGCAATACCCATAACATGGTCAGAAACTAGACCTGAATTGTTTTTTGTAGTGTAGTTTATAAATTTTTTAGATCCATTTTTTAAAAAATAAACCCCTTCATTCCAACTGCAAAGCCAAACATTCTGCTTTTTATCAATAAATACTTTTGTAATATTATCATTCGTCAAACCAGAATAAAATTTAGTATCTAACTTGGTAATATGTTTAAAATCTTTAGTAGTCGGATTGTAAACATCAACTCCTCCTCCTTCCATGCTAATCCATAATTGATTAGCATCATCTTTTGCTATACTTGTAACACAACCGGTTTGTAGTGATTTTGGCTTTCCAGCTATACTTTCAATAACATTTACCTTGTTATTTAATTTATCAAAAACACCAAGGCCTCTGTTATAATAACCCAACCAAATTCTTTTGTCTTTATCTAAACACAATGACCAAACAGAATTAGAAGCAAGACTTCGAGCATCAAATTTACTGTTGGTGTACTTTTTTTGAACAACACCTTGATCGTTTACCACAATTAATCCATCGTTTTCTGTTGCACAAAGAATTGTTTTAGAATCCGTTGCCGTTATTGCCATAATCCTTTTACTAGTAATGGGATATGTAAACACTTGCAATACTTTCGAATAAAGATTTATTTTAACCAACCCTTTATAACCATTCCCAATCCACAAATTTTGATTATTATCGAAAAATAAAGACTCTATAATCCCAAAAAGACCTAGATTGTCTTTGCCCAAACCAACTTTTAAGACTTCATTTTTTATTGGATCAAGTGATTTTAAACCAAAGTTTGTTCCTAAATAAATTTTACCCTTTTTATCTTTCACAAGACAGTTAACAAGATAATTTGCATTAGCAGGAACGTCTGATTTAACCTTAACTACTTTGCGACTATTTATGTTAAACTTAAGTAACCCATTGCTAAGTGTGCCTAAATAAAGATTCCCTTTGTTGTCTTGAATAATACTTTTGACAGAAAAAACGGTTTCATTCTTAAAATATTTCTGAATATTTATAGTTTCAAAATTATTCAAATCCCGATTGTAAAGACACAATCCTTCATCAGTTCCAATCCATAACCGATTGCCCGTGTCTAAATAAGTTGCATAAACTAAATTACTATTAATGGAATTGCTAACTTTAGAGTTGTGCTCATAAGCAATATAATTTACTCCATCATATTTATACAATCCTGCCCCGTTTGTACCTATCCACATATACCCCAATCGGTCTTGCGCTATGGTGTAAATGCCACTTTTTGAACTCTCTTGATCTATTACGCGAAACTGATAGTTTTCAAATGTATTTTGAGAAAACAAGCTGTTTGCAATAAAAAATAAAATAATTCTAAAACACAGTTTTTTTGACATTATAAATAATTTGTAAACTAAATTAAACTTTAAATATTAAAATCACGACAATTCTTTAATTTTAAAAAAAGTTTGCGTGAAATGATTAAAAAAAAAACGGACAACAAAATTATTTTTTATATCTCATAAATACATATCAAAATGTAATAATATATCTTAAAAAAAGCTTTTCTAAAACATTGTATCAACAATACAAGGCCTCATTATTAATAAATTATCAGGTAAATATTGACAAAAACAGCTATAAAACTTCTTTATATTATTTGAATGTTTCTAAAACCAATAAAACTTCAACTTAACTAACTGCTCTCCCGAAAAAAAACATATCGTGAGGATTGACATATTTATTTTCGTTCTGTTCTGTTCCGGTATGCTAAATTAAATAAAAAAAATTAAATAAAAAAAATATTTTGATTAAAATTACTAGTAATTGAATGGGTAAAGATTTTTTTGGATGAAAAACAAAAAAAAGCGGCTCAATTTACATCTTGCCGCTTTTTTTATGATTTTATTTATTTACAAATCGAATTTTATTCCTTGTGCCAATGGCAATTGCGTTCCGTAATTGATAGTATTGGTTTGTCTTCGCATATAGGCTTTCCAAGCATCGGAACCGGATTCGCGCCCACCACCTGTTTCTTTTTCACCACCAAAAGCCCCGCCAATTTCTGCACCTGAAGTTCCAATATTTACATTGGCAATACCACAATCCGAGCCCGATTGCGAAAGGAATAATTCCATTTCGCGCATATTATTGGTGAAAATCGAAGACGAAAGTCCTTGTGGAACTCCGTTTTGCATCGCAATCGCTTCTTCAATTGTTTTGTATTTCATTACATATAAAATGGGAGCAAAAGTTTCGGTTTGAACGATTTCAAAATGATTTTCGGCTTCAATAATACACGGTTTAACATAACATCCGCTTTCGAATCCTATTCCTTCAACAACTCCGCCATCAACAATTATAGTAGCTCCCTCTTGTTTAGCTTTTTCAATGGCATCCAAATAATCCTGAACAGCTCCTTTATCGATAAGTGGTCCAACGTGGTTGTTTTCGTCCAATGGATTTCCAATTTTCAATTGGCTGTAGGCATTTTTCAAAACGCTGATGGTTTTGTCATACACACTTTCGTGAATAATTAAACGGCGAGTCGAAGTACAACGTTGTCCTGCAGTTCCAACGGCTCCAAAAACAGCTCCAACTAAAACCATACTGATATCAGCGTGTTCCGAAACAATTATGGCATTATTTCCTCCTAATTCGAGAATGGTATTTCCAAAACGCTCTGCAACAGTTTTGGATACGTGACGCCCAATTCGGGTGGATCCTGTAAAAGAAACCAAAGAAATTCTGTGGTCATTATTGATTAAATTTCCCGATTCATTTCCGGTTACCAAGCAGCTTACACCTTCGGGGACATTGTTTCTTTGGAGAACTGTTTTGATAATGTTTTGACAAGCAATGCCACACAAAGGCACTTTTGAACTGGGTTTCCAAATGGCAACATCGCCGCAAACAAATGCTATCATTGCATTCCAGCTCCAAACGGCAACAGGAAAATTAAATGCTGAAATAATTCCAACATGTCCAATTGGATGGTATTGCTCGTACATTCTATGCATTGGACGTTCTGAATGCATGGTTAATCCGTATAATTGACGTGATAATCCTACTGCAAAATCACAAATGTCTATCATTTCCTGAACTTCGCCGTAACCTTCCTGAAGACTTTTTCCCATTTCGTAAGAAACCAATTTTCCTAAAGGCTCTTTGAATTTTCGCAATTCGTCACCCATTTGACGAACGATTTCTCCTCTTCTTGGCGCTGGAATTAATCGCCATTCTAAGAATGCTTCGGAAGCTTTTTGCATGGCGCTTTCGTAATCTTCTTTGGTCGAAGTTTTTACTTTGGCTATTAAAGCTCCGTCGGCTGGCGAATAGCTTTCGATGATTTTTCCGTTGGCAAAATTGTTTGCTCCTGTCGAAGTCCCTTCGTTTAAGGCTTCAATACCCAATTGTTTTAGGGCTAATTCTATTCCGAATTGATTGGCAATTGTTATCATCGTAACTTTATGAGTTAGAATTGTTATATTTATTTACAAATATATTGTATTCTGTTGAGATTGTAAAGAAAACCTAAAGTTTCAGGGTGTTCACTTTTAAAAAAGAAAAAAAACTTCATAAAGGTTTGGAATGTAGCCAGGTTTTTTAGCCCCGACTGAAGTGAAAATCCTTGTGAAAAAAAATAGTCTTTCTGGAACAAGATTACTTCACTAAAAATTGATTTTCAGCGGTGTTCAGTGAACTTCGTTTGCTACGAAAAGCGGGATTAGCTCTTGAAAAAAATCTAAAACATATTCTTTTTCTTGAACAAAAATACGCCTAAAACCGAGATGGATAGGGAAATGGACAACACGATCCAAAATCCGAATGGGTTTTCCTGAAAATTATTGGGCACATTCATTCCGTATAAACTGGCGACTAACGTTGGGATCATCAAAATGATGGATATCGAGGTCAGCCTTTTCATTATTACGTTCAAATTGTTCGAAATTACAGACGCATACGCATCCATCATTCCGGTTAAGATGTTGCTGTAGATACTGGTTGTTTCTTCGGCCTGACGCAATTCGATTTCGACATCTTCGAGCAATTCTAGGTCGTAAGTATCTTTGTGGGCTTTTAAATTTTTGATTCTGCGAAATAAAACGTCATTTCCTTTTAGTGAAGTCACGAAAAACACCAAACATTTTTCTATTTGCCACAAGGCTTGAAGCTCTTCGTTTTTGATGGATTCTTCGAGGTTGTCTTCGGCAAGTTTGATTCGTTGATTGATTTGTTTAAGGTATTTCAAGAACCAAATGCTGGAAGACAGTAATAATTTTAATACTAGATCAAAGTCATTTTCGATTGTAATTTTCTTGCGTTTGGTATATAAAACAAAGTCCGAAAGGATGTCGGTTTGATGAAAACAAAGAGAAATAAAAATATCATCTTTGAACATTAAACCCAATGGCGCTGTGTTGAACGGTAGTTTTGGATCGTTGCTTTTGAATGGAATTCGAAGAATAATAAGCGTCCAACCGTTTTCAAATTCGATACGGGGACGTTCGTCGATATCTTCGATGTCATTATAAAAGTCTTCTGGAATTTGGAGTTCTTTGAGCAGAAATTTGGTTTCTTCTTTTGTGGGACAAACTACATTAATCCAGCAGTTTTCTTCACGGTTTTCGGTTTGAGTTAAACCTTTGTTGTTTTTGTAATAGGTAATCATAATGCAATGCGATGTTTTTAGGAATATCGCTTACATCAGGCAACGATTATTCCTGTTCGTGATTTGTTTTCTTCGAATAATAATCGTCCATGGTGGATGCTAAAATTTAATTTTGGCAAAAGTAGCCTTTTAAACAGCAAAAAAACTTAATTCTTTCTTAATTTAAAAGGTCTGACTAATTTTATAATATTTTTTAAAATAATGGTTGAATATTGAATTTTAAAAGTCAAAAAATCACTCTTTTTTCACCGCAATACTTATTGGATTGTAAATTTGTGGAATTTGTTTTGGGTCGTTTTTATAGGTTGTGATTTTACCTTTTATGTAAATGGTTTTGTCTTTCAAGTCTTCGATTTTGATGTTCAGCTTTTCGAGATAACTGTTACCAATTACTACTGTAAAAACGCTTTCGGGATAGGGTTTGTCGATGTTGATGTAATTGGTGTTTTTGCCCTCGGCGGCGAGTTTAAAGGAAACTACTTTGCCCACTACACAAACTTCTTTGTCTATATAATCTTTGACTTTTGCAGTTGTAATGGTGTCTTGTGAAAAACAATGGATTGAAAATACGAAAAGAAAGGCGGTTACTATATTTTTCATTTTGTGAATTTTTTAAATTATTTAACTTCTTTGACTAAGTAGATATAAACCGGAAAGTGATCGCTATATCCTATTTCGTTTTCTGAATGTCGCAAAGGATAACCAGCATATCTTCCGAATTTTTCGATCATAAATGGCTTGTTGTAAATTCCTGCTTTCCAGTATTGATAGGTTGACCGATCCTCTTTTATCAAGGTTTCTGAAACCATAATTTGGTCGAAAATGTCTCCTGAATCTCTGTAAAAAAGTGTGGAGTTTCCGTCTTTAAACATTTGTTCGAAAGGATTGAAAACGCCAAATTGTTGCACTTCCGATTTTTTTAATTTGGCTCCAATTCCAACTTTCACGCTTTTGTTATAGGTTCCGTCATTCAAATCGCCCATCAAAATAATTTTGGCTTTTGGATTGATTTTATAAATAGAATCCATCGTTTTTCGAGCTAATCTTCCTGCAGCTTCCCGAAATGGACTGCTTTTTTTCTCTCCACCTGAACGTGACGGCCAGTGATTTACCAAAATATTAATTTCCTCACCATCAAGAAAACCAGTTACTAAAAGAATATCTCTGGTGTAAACTCTGTGGTCATTAGCAATTTCAATTTTGTCTTTATCAATTTTATCCTCTTCTGTTTCTTTCTCTTTTTCAGTACCGTTTCCTCTGTAAATTATCAAAGGAATGTTGATGAAACTCGTGGGTTTAAAATATTTCTTTTTATACAACAACGCTACATCTATCCCTCTTTTGTCAGGCGAATCAAAATGTACAATTCCATAATCCTCCTTTAAGATGTTAGGATGTTTTACTAAATCTTCTAGAACGTTACGGTTTTCAATTTCTGATCCGCCTATGAAAGTTGGCCCTTCTTTTTGTTTGTCATTGACACCAATTTGCATTAAAACTGTCGAAAGATTTTCTAGTTTTTGTTTGTATTTTACTGAAGTCCAACGCTGAAGACCTTTTGGAGTCCATTCTTCATCAAAATTTGGATTGTTGATGGTGTCGAATAAATTTTCGAAATTATAAAATGCAACGGTACGGACAACATATTTTTTCTGCTGTGCATTGGCTTCTGTTAGCGAACAGAAGACTAACAAAACAGCAATAAAATTTTTAATTCTCATGTTTTTAGTGTTATTATAGTGTAAAATTTAACAAAAACTTAGGGGCAAAAGTATGTAATAATAATTATACATGTAGTTTTGTAATCGTTAAGAATTAATATTTCTTAACAACATGAATTAACTTTAATTATAATATGAAAAAAACTATTTTTAGTACATTATTTGTCTTGCAAATAGTGTTTGCTTTTGGACAAACAAATACCGGATTTACTGGTAAAGTTGTCGATTCAAAAACACAAAACCCCTTGCAAAGTGTTATTGTATCGATACAAAACACAAATTTAACCCAACTTTCAGATTCAAATGGAAAATTCTCTTTTGACAAAGTAGAAGTTGGAAATCAATTAATACGAATTAGAACAAACGGTTACAAAGATCAATTACTTCAAGTTGAAATAACAGAAGGACAATTACTTGATTTAGGCACAGTAACTTTAGAAGAAGATCAAACTATAGAGCAACAACTGAGTTTAATTACAATTACGGAAAGCGATTTAGGTGATGATAATAGTGGATCAGAAAGTACATCGGGACTTTTGCAATCCTCACGAGATGTTTTTCAGCAAGCCGCCGCATTCAATTGGGGTCAGGCTCGTTTTAGAATTCGTGGACTAGATAATGAAAACGCTACCACAATGATAAATGGCGTTATGATGAATAAAATATATGATGGAAGACCGCAATGGAGTAATTGGGGAGGATTGAATGATGCTACAAGAAATCAAGAATTTTCGATGGGAACCGCTCCCTCAGATTATACTTTTGGTGGGATTTTAGGAACTCAAGAAATTAATACTAGAGCATCTATATACAGACCAGGTACTAGAATTTCATTTTCTGGAACTAACACCAATTACAACTGGCGAACTATGGCAACTCATGCTTCTGGACTGAATAAAGACGGATGGGCTTATGTTATATCAGCTTCAAGAAGATGGGCTCAAGAGGGTTACTTTGAAGGAACAGATTACAGTGCAAATTCACTTTTTGCAAGTATTGAAAAGAAATTTAATGGCCATCATTCGTTAAACTTTACCACTATTTATGCTGAAAATAGTAGAGGAAAAAGTTCTCCTAATTCAGATGAAGTTACACAACTTGTTGGTGAAAAATACAATTCTTATTGGGGTTACCAGGATGGTAAAAAAAGAAACTCAAGAGATAAAGATGTTGAAGAACCAATATTAATGCTAAACCATTTTTGGAAAATATCAGATAAAACAAATTTAAATACAAGCATAACACATCAATTTGGTAAAATAGGAAACAGTAGAATTGACAACCAAGGTTCTGGCAATCCTGATCCTACTTATTATGGAAATTTACCAAGTTTTTATACTTCACAATACAATCTAGACGACTATACTGATTTTCAAGGAAATAGTCCGGAAAATATTACCAATGGAATAGCCTCAAGAAACAATTTCTTGAACAATAGACAAATTGACTGGTTACAATTGTACGAAGCAAACAAAACTTCAGACGGGCACAGTGCTTATATATTGTATGAGGATAGAACAGACGATAAAGTTTGGACGGCAAACTCCATTTTAAATTCGCAACTAGCCGATCATATTATTATGAATGCAGGTGCAACTTTTAGAAAATTGAATTCTCATAATTTTGCTAACTTGTTAGATTTGCTTGGTGGTCAATATTATCAAGATTATGATAATTTTCAAGTAGGACTAGAGCAAGAATCTGATCTAAATAATCCTCAAAGAAGAGTTGTAGAGGGTAATGCCTTTGCATACAATTATAATTTACTAGCCAACACATTTGATGCTTTTACACAATTCAAATTTAACTATAAAAAAATTGATTTTTATATGGCACAAACATTTGTTAGAACAGAATATCAAAGAGAGGGTTTATACAAAAATGGTTTATATCCAACTAATTCGTTTGGGAAAGGCGCTAAATATGTTTTCGAAAACTTTGGATTTAAAGGCGGATTAACTTATAAAATTTCGGGGAAACAATATCTTACTTATAATGCAGCTTACCTCACAAAAGCGCCCTCTTTAAGAAATGTTTTTCCAAACGCTCGTCTAAATAATAATTCTATCGAAGGGCTAACTGGAGAGAGTATTGCAAGTATGGATGCAAGTTATATTGTGCGTACTCCAAAATTCAAATCCAGAATAACTGCTTATTATACCAATATTAAGAATGCCACCGAAACATCATTTTTCTTTGGAGAAGGAATTTTTGACGATGATGGCGGCGACGGTGGTGATGCATTTGTTGCTGAAACTACTACTAATATAGAAAAATTAAATATTGGTGCTGAACTAGGAATGGAATACCAAATTACATCAACCATTAAATTAACAGCTAATGCTGCTTATGGAGAATACACCTATAATAATAATCCTTCTGTATCATTAAATAATGATAACCTAGCTAGTCCAACAAATACTAATCCTACCCTTGATTTTGGGACTGCAAAATTAAAAGGGTACAGGTTAGCAGGCGGACCTCAAACTGCTACTTCTGTTGGTATTGAATATAGAGATCCAAAATTTTGGTGGATTGGTGCCAATGCAAACTATCTAGCCAATAATTATTTAGATGTATCTGCGCTTTTGAGAACCGACAACTTTTTTAAAAACCCACAAGACCCTTATGGTTTAGACTTGCCTTTTCCCGAAGCAACAGATGCTCGTGCAAAAGAATTACTAAAACAAAAGCGTTTTGATGATTTTACTTTGATAAACTTAGTAGGCGGAAAATCTTGGAAAATTAATAATACAACGTTTGGTTTATTTGCCTCTATAAATAATGTCTTTGATGTTGTTTACAAAACTGGCGGTTTCGAACAAGCAAGAAATGCAAATTTCAGAGAAGTAAATCAAGATATTTCTAGCGGAACTCCAGCTTTTGCACCCAGATTTTTCTACGGATACGGAAGAACTTATTTCGTAAATTTATACGTAAACTTATAAAAATATACTATGAAAACAAATAATTTTTTACCCATTTTAGGTTGTATAATTTTTCTTTTATTAACCTCTTGCTCTCCTGAAGACGATATAAAAAATCCTGACTTTAATCCATTAGTGTTTTCTGAAGATTTTTCAAAAGGTGCTATTGACAATACTATTTTAAATTTAGAAGGTTGGAGTAATATTGCCGAAGTTGGTAACGCAAAATGGAAAACACAAATTCATTCTGGTAATCCTTATGCAGAATTCAGTTCTTATCAATCTAATGATGCAGTAAACATTGGTTGGCTAATATCCCCTGCTATAAATATGGATGCCGTTGAAGGTGCAACATTGCAATTTCGAGCCAATCAAAGTTATGTGTCGTCAGGCGCCAATTCTTTGGAAGTTTTTATAGCTACAGATTATAATGGCAATAATTTAACAACGGCCAATTGGCAACCCATTACTGCCAAATTACCAACAACCTCAAGTCCGTATTTTGAGTATGTAATTTCTGGTGAAATAGATTTGTCTTCTTATACAGGAAAAATCAATATTGCATTTAAAGTAAAAGGTTCAGGAACCAACACTACTCTAGATGGCTCCTATCAAGTGGATGACATTAGAATTTACACAAAACAATAAATTACAATTATCATGAAAAATATATTTATAAAATCATTATTAATAGTAGCTATTTCTTCAGGGATTTTTTCAAGCTGTGTCAATAGTGATGATTATTCAACTCCAGAGAATACGTTAACCACCTACGAGTTAACATCAACTACGACCGTTGCAGCAGTAAATACCGCAGCATCTATTGCAGCATCTACAGCAAATCCAATTATTGAATACACTGCCGATGATATTATCGAGGGGTATGTAACTTCAAACGACGAGGCTGGAACATTTTACAAATCAATTTCATTTCAAACAATACCTACTGATGGTGCTACACCAATAGGTTTTAGTGTTCCAATAAATGCAACTACACTTTATGGTAAAGGCTTTACACCTGGACGAAAAGTTTTTATCAAATTGAAAGGATTGTACATAGCAAAAGTTTATGGTTCACTACAAATAGGTTCTTTATATGAAGGAACTGTGGGCAGAATTTCAGAATTTGAATGGAAGAATCATTTATTTCCATCGGCAACCAAAGCAGCAGAAGATTCATTTGTTAGAACATTAACATTAGCTGAAGCTTATACTGATGCGAACCAAAATACGCTAATAGAATTAAATCTAGTTCAATTTACAGACGGATCAATTAATAGAACTTATTTTGATGTTGATTCTGGTGGAGGAGCAACGAATCATTTGCTAACATCCACAACAGGAGGGCCACAGAGAATTATTCGATTCAGTAGTTTTGCGCCATTTACAGGAAAACAAGTTCCCTCAGGAAGTGGCAAAATCCGTGGTGTTTTATCAAAATTTAACACCGATTTTCAGTTTGTTGTTCGTTACGAAAGCGACATTAAACTAGTCAACCCACGTGCAGATGTTAATCCTCCTATTATTGGTACCAACATTCAATATTTGGGGGCTTTTACAGAAAATTTTGAAAGCTACACCTCTGGTTCAGCAACAACTGGTCAAAATAATTTTCCTAAATACATAAATGATCCTGTAATTGGGTCAAAAACCTGGAGAACAAGAACTGCAAGTAGCAACAAATATATAGAAATGTCCTCTTTTGGCAATCCAGCTGAAAACAATAGAACATTATTTATTATTCCTGTTAACATGACTGCTGCCAATACACTTTCTTTTCAAACTAGAACAGGATTTTATGTAGGCGAAACATTAAAAGTGTATTATAGCACAAATTATGTTCCAGGTGGTCAAATTAGCGATGCGACTTTAGTAAATATTACCTCTAATTTTGCGATTTCAACCGCAAGTTCAGCAACAGCAACATTTACAAATAGTGGTGTATATACTATTCCAGCAACTGTAACTGGTAACGGTTATTTTATTTTTGAATATACTGGGTCAGGAATTTCAACTCCGGTATTAACAACAAATATGCAACTGGATAATATCACAGTAAATTAATTTTTTTAAATAATAATTCTAAAAGGCTTCCACATTTTAGGGAGCCTTTTTTATTCTCTAAATCTCATCAAATGAAAAATATCTTTGCCCTACTCCTTTTTATTTTTAGCTATACTGCGGCTGCACAAATCGTCATCAACGAACTCGATTCCGATACACCGAGTACTGACGATAGAGAATTTATCGAACTAAAATCAACTACGCCTAATTTTCCGCTTGACGGATATGTTTTGGTTTTCTTCAACGGAAATCCCGGTTCTACAACTGCAAATCAAAGTTATTACGCCTTAGATTTAGACGGATTGACCACCGATGCCAATGGAATAATTCTAATTGGAAGCTCACTGGTTTCGCCTGCTCCAGACAAATTATTTCCAGACAACATCATCCAAAACGGTGCCGATGGCGTTGGAATTTATCTAGGAAATGCATCCGATTTCCCAGAATTCACATTGGCAACGACCACGAACCTTATCGATGCGCTGATGTATGACACGAATGATGCCGATGCGACAGCCTTAATGAATTTATTAGGAGTTACTGCGCAATATAATGAAGGACAAAATAGCCTTCAAACCACACAATCCGTTCAAAGAAAAAACGACGGAACTTACGAAACTAAAAACCCAACTCCCGGAGCTAATAATGACGGAAGTGGTATCATTTTCAACGGAATAACAATAACTGCGAATACCGCCGACAAAAAAGAAGGAGATAATTTTGCTATTACATTCACAACCCAAACGAATGTAAACAGTGATTTGACACTTAATTTTACTTTAAATAATTCGGCTTTCACAACAGCAGATTTTACTGGGAGCACCACCGTTTTCATTCCTGAGGGTTCCAATACTTTTACAACAACCATAACGCTTACAGACGATTTGTTTGACGAAGGTGATGAGATTTTAAAAATTAAATTTAGCACTATTCCATCCCAATACAAACGACTCAATGACAATATCGAAATCCGTGTTATCGACAATGATTTTTCCGTTGCTCCGTTTGGAACCCCCTTAAATCCAACTCATGAAATCGTTTCTAGCACAGCGCCTACAGACTATTACGCTACCCTCGAAGGCCTTTCTGGAGCAGCTTTAAAACAAGCCATTCAAGATATTATTGCCAATCCAGCCGTAGTTCACGCTCATAATTATGGAGATATTATCGAAATTTTAAAAACCGCGGATCAAAACCCTTTAAATAGCAACGAAGTTTGGTTAATGTATGTCGAAGAATCACGTTCCAAATTAGAATTTCAAGACACGGGAATCAATACCGGAAAATGGAATCGCGAACACATTTACCCACAATCGCGTGGTGGATACACTGATGGAACGGAGAGTATCCCTGATGGAATAAACATTTGGTTGTCGACAAATGCCAATGATATTCTAGCTGGTCACGCCGATGCGCATCACCTTCGTGCCGAAGACGGAGCCCAAAACAGTTTGCGCAGCAATAAAGATTATGGGTTAACAGGTTATAATGGACCAAGCGGAACAATGGGTTCGTGGAAAGGCGATGTGGCTCGTTCCGTGTTTTATATGGCAGTTCGTTATAATGCTTTGAGCGTTGTCAATGGCGATATTGCTGACACAACCGTGGGACAATTGGGCGATTTGGCTTCCTTATTAACTTGGAATACTTTAGACCCATCAGATGATTTCGAAATGAATAGAAATAATTACATTTACACTTGGCAAATCAATAGAAATCCGTTTGTTGATTACCCCGAATTGGCCAATTATATTTGGGGATCAAAAGTAGGTCAGGTTTGGTATTCGAATTTATCGACCAATGATTTTGTTGATTTGAAAGTGAACCTTTATCCAAATCCTGCCAAAAAATCGATTACCATTTCGGGTGTGAACGAAAAGGCAACCATCGAAATATACAATACAATTGGAGCAAAAGTGTTTTCGCAAAAATTCATTGGCGAAACCAAAATGAACATTGATTTTCCTTCCGGAATCTATTTTGCCAAAATTAATTCGGGACAACAATCAATTGTTAAAAAATTCTTGGTAGAATAAGCTACTTCACAATAAAAAAATATATTTGTATTAGATTAATTGTAAAAAATCAAGAGTAAATTAATTTACATTTTTAAAATATGCGTACTATTCAATTTTCGTACATAAATGGTAACGCTGTTTTTTATAAATTGCTATTCCTAATTTTTATTTTTCAATCTGCCAACATTCAAGCCCAAATACCCATGAAAATTCCGCCTAGTTTACAAAAAGGAGATACGATAGCCCTAGTCGCAACAGCCCGAAAAAACATCGACGACAACTTGAAACCCGCCATAGATTTATTGCACAGTTGGGGATTGGAAGTTCTAATTGGAAACACTATTGGATTGGACAACAATCAATTGGCAGGAACTGATGCCGAACGAGCAGCAGATTTTCAGCAACAATTAGACAATCCCAACATCAAAGCCATTTGGTGTGTTCGTGGTGGGTATGGAACAGTTCGTATGATTGATTTATTGGATTTTACAAAATTCAAAAAAAATCCAAAATGGATTGTTGGTTTCAGCGACGTAACCGTAATTCACAGCTATATAAACAATTTAAACATTGCCACCATTCATGGCGCAATGCCAATAACTGTGGCAAAAGCCAGCACAGAATCGATAGAAAGTTTGCGAAAATCCCTTTTTGGCGAAAGCCTGAATTATGAAATTCCTTTTGATAGCGCAAACCGACTTGGCAATGCCAAAGGCGAAATTGTGGGCGGAAATTTATCTATTTTATACAGCTTGATGGGTTCGAATGCACAAATAGATTGCAAAGGAAAAATACTTTTCATCGAAGATTTAGACGAATATTTGTACCACATCGACCGAATGATGATGAGCCTGAAACGTTGCGGATGCTTTGATGGTTTGAATGGTTTAATCGTTGGCACGATGACCAAAATGAAGGACAACGACATTCCTTGGGGGAAAAACGCCAACCAAATTATCGAAGATGTAACCAAAGGATACTCGTTTCCCATCCTATATAATTTTCCGGCGGGACATTTTCGGGATAATAGAGCCTTGATTTTTGGCAAACAAGTCTCTTTAAAATTAAATGAAAAAACTTCAAAACTGATTTTCGAGTAACACATCACTTCTAACCTCTAACTTCCAACTTTAAAAATGGCCGACCACAACGATTTAGGAAAACTTGGAGAAAAAATAGCAGTTGAATTTCTTCAAAAAAACGGTTATAAAATTCTAGAAACCAACTGGGCTTTCCAGAAAGCCGAGATCGATATTATTGCCAAAAAAGAAAATACGCTTGCCATTATTGAAGTAAAAACACGTTCTTCACTCGATTTTGGTTTACCTCAAGACTTCGTAAAGCCAAAGAAAATTCAACTTTTAGTCAAGGCCGTAAACGAATACGTTATTTCAAATGACTTAGATATGGAGGTGCGGTTTGACATCATTGCCGTTCATAAAGAAGGTAAAACTTTTGGCATTGAACATATAATGGATGCTTTTTATCATTTTTAAAAAATTTATTATTGTTTGATTTGTAACAAATTGTTTTTTTATTTATATTTGCAAAAGGTTTACAAACAACACTCTAAGAAATCGTAGCTTTTATATTCTAAATCTTCCGAAACAAAACGGTGATTTCTTTAAAAAAAACACAACTAAAAAATGAAAACAGTTTCCTCAATTGTAGAAAATTACATCAAAACAAAGCCTTTTTTGTTGAATGCTTTGTCGCTTGGAATTATCAATCTGACTTCGTTGTCCAGAAATATTATGGTCGAATTGGAGTCTGAATTTGGCAAAGAAGTAAAACAAGGCGCAGTTGTAATGGCGCTAAAAAGACTTACCGAAGAACTGGATTTTAGGCTCAACCACAAAATCAATAAAGTAATAAAAAACATTGGCGAAATCACCGTCCGCTCTGCATTGACAGATTATACCTTTGCAGCATCGGATACTGTTTTAAACAAGCAAGCCGATTTAATTACCGATATCAATACCTTTTCAGATATTTTTTATACCTCATCACGTGGTGTAAACGAAACCAATATTGTAGTAAGCAACAGTGTCAACCACCTTGTTGACAAACATTTTGTAAATGAAAAGTTGATTCAAAAACTAGAAAACCTAGCTTCTATCACCGTTAAATTACCCAAAGAAAATATCGTGGTTCCAGGAATATATTATTTTATTTTTCAACGATTGGCTTGGGAAGGAATCATCATCAATGAAGTAATATCAACTTCGAATGAATTTACTATTTTAGTAAGCGAAGACGAAGTAGATGTGGCATTTAAAGTAATTAAGGATTTGAAGAATTAATATTTATCCTAAATATATTAACAGCTTCCAGCCTCTTAGATGACTGGAAGCTTTTTTTTGTTTCTTTAATGCCATTTGGCAAATCTATTCATTACAGTTTCGTGACTAATAAATTCGTCGTTTTCTGCTTGCTTTAAACCGATTTCAATTTCTTGTTTTTCTTCTGAATTCAAATCAGTAAACCAATCTTTTTTGCTGGTTTTTAAAATAATTTCAAGTTTTTCCAACAAACTTTCGTCAATCGTAGTCAACTCTTGAATGAAATTATATTTTCTGGTGGCTAAATTCATAACTTGAAATTTTAGTATAACAAATGTATTTATTTTGATTGGCTTTTAAAAACAAATCTTAAAATTTAACTAACTATTTCATTTTCAAATATTAAAAAATCATATCAATTTTTTATTTGATTGAGGAAGTGAAGAGGTAGAAAAGTTTTACTTTTTATTTCCCCAACATCTCCATCAATTCAAAAGCCCTTCTTGTCGTTTTTACATTATCAAAAGTCAACAATAATCGTAATCCAGCTGGCGTTTGTTTTTCTTTCATTACACAGATACTGCTGTTTTTTTGCACAAACTGAATCACTTGCTGAAAGCGTTTCGAAGTATAAAAATCCGAGTTTTGATCTGCCACAAAATAGCCAATCATCTTCCCTTTTTTCATAACCAATTTTTCGATTCCCACTTTGGTGGCGATCCATTTGATGCGAATGCTATTCATCAAAGCAAGTGCTCGTGGCGGCATTGGACCAAAACGGTCAATTAATTTATTTTGGAAAACAATTAATTCTTCTTCGTTGGTCATATTGCCTAATTCGTTGTACAAACTCAATCGCTCCGTAACATTATTGATGTATTCATCCGAAAACAACAACTCAAAATCAGTGTCGATTTGCAGGTCTTTGACATATTCTTTTTCGACTCCGCTATCTTCGTTTTCATACAAATCCTTGAATTCATTTTCCTTCAATTCATCGATGGCTTCGTTCATAATTTTTTGGTAGGTATCAAAACCAATTTCATTGATGAAACCGCTTTGTTCGCCACCTAATAAATCTCCTGCTCCACGAATTTCCAAATCCTTCATCGCAATATTAAAACCGCTTCCCAATTCCGAAAATTGTTCCAAAGCCTGAATTCGTTTTCGGGCATCATCGGTCATCGCAGAATAAGGCGGACAAATAAAATAACAAAATGCTTTTTTGTTGCTTCGACCTACACGACCCCGCATTTGATGCAAATCGGACAGTCCAAAATTATTCGCATTATTGATGAAAATCGTGTTCGCATTGGGAACGTCTAAACCGCTTTCAATAATGGTTGTTGCCACCAAAACATCAAATTCGCCGTTCATAAAAGCCAACATCAATTCCTCGAGTTTGCGACCTTCCATCTGGCCGTGACCAATTCCAACTCGGGCATCAGGCACCAATCGCTGAATCATTCCCGCTACTTCCTTAATATTTTCAATTCGGTTATTGATAAAGAAAACCTGTCCGTTTCGCTGAATTTCATACGAAATCGCATCCCGAATTAGCTCTTCACTAAAACCAACTACATTCGTTTCGATAGGATAACGATTGGGCGGAGGTGTTGTAATCACCGACAAATCGCGTGCCGCCATCAACGAAAACTGCAAAGTTCTTGGAATTGGCGTTGCCGTTAAGGTTAAAGTATCGACATTGGCAACAATGCTTTTAAGTTTGTCTTTTACGTTGACGCCAAATTTTTGTTCCTCGTCGACAATCAACAATCCAAGGTCTTTGAAAACCACATTTTTATTGACCAATTGATGTGTTCCAATCACAATATCCAATTTTCCTTCGGCCAATTGTTTGAGTGTTTCGGCTTTTTGTTTGGCAGTTCTAAAACGATTCAAGTAACCAACAGAAACCGGCATATCTTTCAATCTTTCGGTAAAAGTGCGGTAATGTTGGTATGCCAAAATCGTCGTAGGAACTAAAATCGCGACTTGTTTACTATTATCCACGGCTTTGAAAGCGGCACGAATCGCAACTTCGGTTTTCCCGAAGCCCACGTCCCCACAAACCAGGCGATCCATCGGTCGGTCGCTTTCCATATCGGCTTTGACTTCGGCAGTAGATTTGGTTTGGTCTGGCGTGTCTTCGTAAATAAAGGAACTTTCTAATTCGTTTTGTAAATAACTGTCGGGCGCAAAACGGAATCCTTTTTCTAATTTTCTTTTGGCGTACAATTGAATCAAATTGAACGCAATATGTTTGACACGAGCCTTGGTTTTCTGTTTTAGAATCTTCCAAGCATTCGAACCCAGTTTATAAATTTTGGGTGGCGTTCCATCTTTTCCGGTGTATTTCGAAATCTTATAAAGTGAATGAATGCTCACATACACAATATCATTATCAGCATAAACAAGTTTTATGGCTTCCTGGGTTTTGCCTTCGACCTGAATTTTTTGCAAACCTCCAAATCGTCCAATTCCGTGATCGATATGGGTTACATAATCGCCAACCGTCAAAGTTGTCAGCTCTTTTAAAGTAATATTTTGCTTCTTCGAAATGTTGCTTTTGATGCTGAATTTATGATAACGCTCAAAAATTTGGTGATCGGTATAACAAGCCAATTGATTTTCTTCGTCTATAAACCCTTGATAAATGGGCAGAACAATCGTGTTGTATTGCTTCCGAATATTCTCAGCGTTTTCTTCATCAAGTGTTTCAAAAATATCTTGAAAACGTTTAGCCTGCGCATCATTCGAACAAAACAAATAATTTTTGTACCCATTAAAATGATTGTCATTCAAATTATTCAACAACAAATCGAATTGTTTGTTGAAAGATGGCTGCGGTTTTATATGAAAATCGAATGCCCTTTTGGTTCTATAAATCGCTTTCGAACTTAATTCTACAATCGAAAAATCCAAACTTTTCTTGATGAATTCTGCCTGATTCAAAAATAATTGATTTGGTTCAACGTGATTTACTGTAGCGTTCAGATTTTCGAAAATCTCGGTGGCTTTGGCAAAAAGTCGGTCTAGTTTTGTAAATAAACCTTCGGCATCTTGAATAAATAAAACTGTTTGATTGTTGATGTATTCCAAAAAACTTTCACGGTTTTCCTGAAAGAATTTATTCTCCACATTGGGAATAATTGTAATTTTTTTCTGTTTTTCGATAGACAATTGGGTTTCTACGTCAAAGCTTCGAATGCTATCGACTTCGTTACCAAAAAACTCGATTCGGTAGGGATTATCATTCGAAAAAGAAAATACGTCGACAATTCCTCCACGAACCGAAAATTCTCCAGGTTCTGTAATAAAATCGACTCTTTTAAATTCGTATTCGAACAACACTTCATTGATAAAATCGATAGAAATTTTGTCACCAACAGCCACTTTCAAAGTGTTTTTGTCCAATTCTTTTCTCGTAACCACTTTCTCGAAAAGGGCTTCGGGATAAGTAACAATTACAGCCGGTTTTTTGCGGGAATTAATTCGGTTTAATACTTCAGCGCGAAGCAGGACATTCGCATTGTCAGTATCTTCAATTTGGTACGGACGGCGATACGAACCTGGGTAAAAAAGCACATCCTCTTCGCCAATCATTTGCTCTAAATCGTTCAAATAATAAGCGGCTTCTTCCTTGTCATTCAAGATAAGCAAAAACGGTTTCTCGGTTTTTTTGAAAAGCGAATGTACCACAAACGAAAGCGACGAACCTATCAATCCATTTAATTGGATTTTTAAGTCGGCTTGTTGCAAACTATCGACAATTTGCTTAATTTTTGGCGAATTATCGTAGATCGAATATAGATTTTTTTTACTCAACGCGAGGCTTATTTGGGTTTTCTTGTAACTGTGGTGTATTTGGTATCGCTCTTGTAGAATCGAGCATTTTGATTAAATCCGATTCTCCTTCTTCGAGCGGAATTTTGCTTTTTTGCACAATTTTGTCCATTTGGTTTTGCAACGACACTAATTCTGTATTAATTTCAGGAATCAAAGCTATCACTTTCTGTTCGGGAATATCTTTCAAATGAATGTATAAATCCAACATTCGTACTTTAGTTATCAAAATGGCAATTCGGGCTTTTATTTGAGGTTTGTTGAATTCTAAAGGAATCAAATCATTCAACGCCATTACTTTTTTGGAAAGTTCAGCCGATTTTTTCTGAAAAGCACCAATTGTTTTCTTTGGCTTTTGTTCTAATTCGGACAGAAATAAACGCCATTCTTTCCAAGAAATAGTGTTTGCTTGTGAAGTCGTATTAATAGGTTTGGCATTAAAAACCCAAGCTTTATCAATAATCGAAAAGATTAATTCTTTCTTTTTAATGTCTTTTATGGATTCTACTTGACGTTTTTCGTTCTCGTTTTTACAAGAAAACAAACCAAAAATCAGCAAAAAGATAAATATATATTTAAATTTCATTCGTAATAAGTTAAGTGGCAAAGTTACGAAGTAAATTTACAATTATGAATTCGAACATTTAGA
This sequence comes from Flavobacterium franklandianum, assembly GCF_007097365.1. Classification (GTDB taxonomy): domain Bacteria; phylum Bacteroidota; class Bacteroidia; order Flavobacteriales; family Flavobacteriaceae; genus Flavobacterium; species Flavobacterium franklandianum. The sequence continues at coordinate 244,658 of NZ_VJZR01000001.1, read as the reverse complement.
ATAACAATCTAATATATTAAAGTCAAATTCCTTGCAATTACAGAATGAAAATTAAGAATTTATTCAAGATTATTACTGCTGAATTTCAAAAATTTATGCTTTTTATTGGAAATTTTGATGTTCTAGAAAACAGTATCTTTGTGTATCAAAAAACATTCAGATGAATCCTAAAATACTGATTATAGGTGCTTGCGGGCAAATTGGCACAGAGTTAACTCATAAACTTAGAGCTATTTACGGAACTCAAAATGTTGTCGCTTCTGATATTCGAAAGCTGAATAACGACATTGTGAATTCTGGGACTTTTGAAGTCATAAATGCGTTGGATTTTAATCAAATTGAGCATCTTGTCGAAGTGCATCACATAACTGACATTTATTTGATGGCGGCATTACTATCGGCAACTGCCGAAAAAAATCCTGCTTTTGCTTGGGATTTGAATATGAATTCGTTGTTTCACGTCTTGAATTTGGCCAAAGCCAAGAAAATAAAAAAGATATTCTGGCCATCGAGCATTGCTGTTTTTGGGCCAACAACTCCACGCGAAAATACGCCACAATACACTATTATGGAGCCTTCGACCGTATACGGTATTAGCAAACAATCTGGCGAAAGATGGTGTGAATATTACCACACTCATTTTGGTGTTGATGTTCGAAGCGTTCGCTATCCAGGATTAATCAGCTGGTCAACTCCACCAGGTGGTGGAACTACGGATTATGCTGTAGATATTTATCATAAAGCCTTGAGCGATGGAAAATATGAGTGTTTTTTATCATCAGAAACCAAAATGCCGATGATGTATATGGACGATGCTATTACAGCGACAATCCAAATTATGAAAGCTCCAGCCGAGCAAATCAAGATTCGTTCTTCCTATAATTTGGCCGCGATGAGTTTTACTCCAACCGAAATTGCTGCGGAAATCCAAAAACATATTCCTGATTTTACCATTTCGTACAATCCTGATTTCCGTCAAGTAATTGCTGATAGTTGGCCTGCAAGTATTGATGATTCTTCAGCCAGAGAAGATTGGAACTGGCATCACGAATTTGATTTAGAAAGTATGACAGTGGATATGTTACAGCATCTTAGAAAATAAAAAATTGCATAAAAAAAGGTCTAACTTCAAAAGCTAGACCTTTTTTGTATTCGTAAAATACCTCCTATTTTATTTCATAAGAATTGTCAGCTTGCTTCACATCAGCCATTAATCTACTTGGATCGATGGTGACTTTTTTGATAGTGTTTTTGTTTTTTGAAATGCTAAAATCATACGTTTGATTTGCCCACGCCCAATCGCTTAAAACTGTTCTTTTTATGGCAGTCCCGACACTTCGGGATGGGTTTTCTTTCTCGAAACTCATCATACGCAACGGAATGTAAAAGCTTTCTTTTGTGCCATCGGTATATTCGACCAAAAGATCAATTGGCATTGGCATTCGACCGATTCTTTCTAAGGTAATTTTACTAGAATTTCCGTTCTCTTTTACTTCCTTAATTCCATAATCAATTGTGTTGGTGGTTTGTGTCCAATCTGTTAAATACCAATCGAGGTTGGCTCCAGAAATCCGCTCTGCAGTTCTCTTGATGTCATTTGGTGTTGGGTGTTTGAATTTGAAATCCTGAAAATATTTTTTTAAAGTTTTTGATACATTCTCTTTTCCAATCACATATTCTAATTGTGTCAAGAAAATTTCACCTTTATAGTAAGAAGAAATGCTGTAAGGTCTGTTTTCGTCATAACGGTCTCCGTGTGTAGTTTGCGATTGTTCTTTGCCTGATTCTATTAGTTTATAATAGGCTTTATAGGAATCTTCAAAAGGATTTTCCTTTTTATTGACCCTCAAATCATTCAATGCCAAATCTTCTATATAAGAAGTAAATCCTTCATCCATCCAAGGATGTTTGCTCTCATTGGATGCTAAAATATGTTGAAACCAAGAATGTCCCAACTCATGTGTTGCCGTGCCAACAATTCCCTCAAATTTACCGTTTCCAAGCATCAAAGTACACATCGCATATTCCATTCCACCATCGCCACCTTGAATAAAAGAATATTGTTTGTAAGGATAATTGCCAATTTTTTTATTGTAAAAATCCATTACATATACCATCATTGGCTGCAAAGCTTTCCAGTTATCAATAATCTCTGAATTGTTTTTATAAAGGAAATGCAGATCAACATTATTAGGTCCTTTGACTAGATCATGAAGATAATTTTTATCGGCAGCCCAAGTAAAATCGTGCACCATTGGCGCATAAAAATGCCAAGTCAAGGTTTTAGTATTCTTTGGATACACAACATTAATTCCTGCATCTTGATATCCGTAACCTATTTGGTTTTTATTTTGCAAATAGCCCGATCCGCCTAAAATATATTCCTTATCAATTGTTATATTCACGTCAAAATTCCCCCAAACTCCGTGAAATTCTCTTGCAATATAGGGATCGGCATGCCAACCCTCAAAATCGAATTCGGCCATTTTAGGATACCATTGCGCCATCGACAATTCGATTCCTTCAACATTATTTCTGCCTGAACGACGAATTTGAACTGGAACCTGTCCGTCAAAATCTAAGGTGAAAGTCGTTTTCGTGTTGGGTAAAATGGGTTTTACCAAAGTCACTTCGAGAATGGTTCCCACAGTTTTTACATTGGCAACCACGCCATCTTGCTTGAAATTTGAAATATTCAAATAGCCAATTTCATCGGGTTTCAAAGTTTTGATTCGGCTTTCTTTCGTTTTGGCAACCATTCTAGCATCTGGATCTTTGATGTTTTGAAGTCGAGCATCCATTTCGCTTCCAGGCTGAAACGCATTGTTGTACAAATGATAAAAAACACGTTTTAAAGTATCGGGCGAATTATTGGTGTAAACTAATTCCTGTTTGCCTTTGTATTGGTAATTTTTGACGTTCATTACAACGTCCATTTTGTAATCGACTTGTTGCTGCCAATAGGTTGAACTTTGAGCCACAAGAGTTTCAAAACTCATTAAAATTAGAGCAATTAAAAAGATTTTTTTCATAGTTGATAAAACAGAAAATGGAAGAGTTTTATCTCTTCCTTTTTAAATTAAAATTAAAATTTTATTATTTTGACATTTTTTCAGCCATCAACAAAGCGTTATAAGCATTGACAATTTTCCCTGATTTAGATAAATTGACAAAAGGACGAACATCGGTAGCTTTTCCGCCAACGATAACATCGGTAGTGATTGCAACTCCAGAATCCATCAAAATGTGTTTCACTTGTTTTGCTGATAATTTTGGATAATAGGAACGAATCAATGCGGCAACACCTGCAACGTTTGGCGAAGCCATTGAAGTTCCTTGCAATAATTTATAAGTATTGTTTGGTGTTGTAGCATAAATTTTTACTCCAGGAGCAAAAACGTCAACATTGATTTTTCCGAAGTTAGAAAATCTTGCAACCACTTTGTCTCCATATTCATAATTCAAAGCTCCAATTGTGATTAAATTGTCTGCGAATTCATTTATTTTATCATCAGAATCGTTCGGATAATTGTTTGCGACATCAATATCTTTTGCGTCATTTCCTGCGGCGTGAACGATTAAAACGTCTTTACTTTCGGCATATTTTATAGCATCATAAACCCATTGTTTGTGTGGAGAAAAGCTTTTTCCAAAACTTCCGTTGATTACTTTTGCACCATTATCAACAGCATAACGAATCCCAAGAGCGATGTCTTTGTCATACTCATCACCATCTGGCACAGCGCGAACAGTAAGGATTTCTACATTATTTGAAATTCCGTCTCCGCCTAATCCGTTGTATCTAACTTGTGCCACAATTCCTGCAACGTGGGTTCCGTGAAGAATTTCTTCTTTGTCTGGTCCCATTACATTATTGTTTCCGTATTTTGTATCGGTAATATCTTCTGGATTGTCTCCTAAAACTTTTCTGTAATTCGTGCTTAGGTTCTCACCATTAATTACTTTATTGTATCCGTCAAGTTCTTTTTGCAATGCTATTTTAAATTCTGGCACAGTCATTCCAAAAGAATTTACACGCTGAATCATCATTTTACTTTTCGAAATCTCAGCATCTTCGGAATTAATTGCATTCACTTCTTCGATTGAATAGCCTGCTTTTCCTAAATATTTTGTCAAAGTTACATCGGCATTCGTAGCATCAGACGACATTCTCTCTAATTGATTTTTTCCGTTTGTAGAGGTTACAATTTTTTTGTCATTCAATGCTTTTGCTTCTTGGTAGGTTGCCTCATCTACAAGGCTTTTATTGACAATAATTCTTTCGTATTCCAAATTTTCTTTAGTAATATCGCCAAGGAAATTCCAACCGTGAATATCATCGATATATCCGTTTTTGTCATCGTCTATTCCGTTGCCAGGAATCTCTTTTTTATTGGTCCAAACAACTGCTTTTAGATCTTCGTGTTCAATATCAACCCCAGAATCTACAATACCTACGATTACTTTTTTACCTTTTTTGTTTTTCAGTAATTCAGCATAAGCTCTATCAACGCTCATTCCTGGTATGGTGTCTTTTATAATGTCTAAATGACTCCAACGGTTTAAATCGGCTTCTTTAAGCGGTGTCTTTTTTTGTACGTTTACTGGCGCTTGAATCATCAACGCAGTGCTATTCGAAGCGTTTTTTGATGCTCCACATCCCGCTAATACCAATACTGCAAAGACAGAGATAAAAATAGGTCTAAAATTATTCATAGTTTAAATTTAAAAAAGTTAAAATTTGACGTAAAAATATCAATTTTGTTACATATCAAAACAAAATTAACATTATTTAAAGATATTCTCGCAAATAAAAACATCTTTCAACCTAACGCCTCTTTCCGTTTGTTCAACAGTTATGATTTCGTTGTGGGCATCGTGCTCCAAAAATAAATAATAATTATTTTCGGCAGCGGCATTCAGGAATTTTGATTTTTCGGGCATTGTCAATAATGGTCTAGTGTCATAACCCATTACGTAAGGTAAGGGTAAATGACCCACCGTTGGCAACAAATCCGCCATAAAACAAATGGTTTTATCTTGGTATTGAATGTGTGGAATCATCATTTTATCGGTGTGCCCGTTTACAAAGAAAATCCCGAAACCCAGCTCTGATTTATCCAACAAATCGGCTTCGGGAAGTTTTAAAAAATTCAATTGCCCACTTTCTTGTATAGGTAAAATATTTTCTTTTAAAAATGAAGCTTTTTCACGAAGATTAGGTTTAGTTGCCCATTCCCAATGGTTTTCGTTTGTCCAATATTTGGCATTTTTAAACGCAACTTCATAACCTGTTTTGTCTTTGTTCCATTGTACGCTACCGCCACAATGGTCAAAGTGTAAATGTGTCAAAAAAACATCGGTAATATCATCGCGATGAAAACCATATTTTGCCAAGGAATTGTCCAAAGAATGCGTTCCCCAAAGCGAATAATAACCAAAAAATTTATCCGATTGTTTGTTGCCCATTCCGTTATCAATCAAAATTAGACGATTTCCGTCTTCGATAAGCAAGCATCTTGCGGCAAGATCTATTAAGTTATTTGAATCGGCAGGATTGGTTTTATTCCAAATGGTTTTTGGAACAACTCCAAACATTGCTCCACCGTCAAGCTTAAAATTGCCGGTTTCAATGGGATATAGTTTCATAAGTTATTTTGTGTAATCAATAGGAAACAAAGTTAGGAAATACATTTACTGATAAAGGAAGCCATATCAACTTTTTCTATCCAATTATAGTTATAAAAATGTTATATGTTTGACAAAAAGCATTAAATGTAATATCTTTGCCCTTTATTTAGACAAATTCTATATAAGCTATGATACAAGTTTCTGATACTGCCAAAAAAAAAATCATCGATTTGATGAAAGATGACGGTTTTGATGCCGCAATAGATTACGTGAGAGTTGGCGTAAAAAGTGGTGGATGCTCTGGATTATCCTACGATTTGAAGTTTGACAAAAACAAAGGAGAAGACGATAAAATATTTGTTGACAATGATATAACAATTGCCGTAGAGAAAAAATCATTCCTGTATTTAGCAGGAACCATTCTAGAATTTTCAGGCGGATTAAACGGAAAAGGCTTTGTTTTCAATAATCCAAATGCAAGTAGAACTTGTGGATGTGGAGAATCATTTTCACTATAGTCAAAAGTGCTAAGCCATAAAATCGTAAGACAAAATGGCTTTGAAATTTTAGACTTTAAAAAACTTTAAGACAAAAAAATATGTCAAAATACACAGAAGACGATTTAAAAATTGAACTCGAAACCAAGGAATACGAGTACGGGTTTTATACTGATTTAGAATCGGAAACGTTTCCAATTGGTTTAAATGAAGATATCGTTCGCGCTATTTCCTTTAAAAAAGGAGAGCCAGAATGGATGACCGATTGGCGCATCGAAGCTTTTCGTGCTTGGGAGCAAATGGTTGAACCGGAATGGGCAAATGTAAAATATACCAAACCAGATTTTCAAGCCATTTCCTATTATTCAGCTCCCAAAGCAGTTGACCCAAATAAAACATTGGACGATGTAGATCCTGAACTTTTAGAAATGTACAAAAAGTTAGGTATCTCTGTCGATGAACAAAAAATGATGAACAATGTCGCGATGGATATTGTTATCGATTCCGTTTCTGTTGCTACAACATTCAAGAAAACATTAGGAGAGAAAGGCATTATCTTTATGAGTATTTCTGAAGCAATAAAAGAGCATCCAGAATTAGTCCGTAAATATATTGGAACGGTTGTCCCACAAAAAGACAATTTTTATGCGGCATTAAATTCGGCTGTTTTCTCTGATGGAAGTTTCTGTTATATTCCAAAAGGCGTTCGTTGTCCAATGGAATTATCAACTTACTTTAGAATCAATCAAGCAGGAACAGGACAATTCGAAAGAACTTTATTAGTTGCCGATGAAGGTAGTTATGTAAGCTATTTAGAAGGTTGTACCGCTCCAAGTCGTGACGAAAATCAATTGCACGCTGCAGTAGTAGAACTAATTGCAATGGATGGTGCCGAAATCAAATATTCAACGGTTCAAAACTGGTATCCTGGAAATAAAGAAGGTATTGGTGGTGTTTTTAACTTCGTAACCAAAAGAGGAATGTGCGAAAAAAACGCAAAAATCTCTTGGACACAAGTAGAAACCGGATCTGCAATCACTTGGAAATATCCATCGGTTATTTTAAAAGGAGATAATTCAGTAGGCGAATTTTATTCGATTGCTGTAACTAATAATCATCAACAAGCCGATACAGGAACTAAGATGATTCATATTGGAAAAAACACCAAATCAACGATTATTTCCAAAGGAATTTCTGCTGGAAAATCACACAATAGCTATAGAGGTTTAGTAAAAGTTGGTCCAAATGCAGACAATGCAAGGAATTTTTCGCAATGCGATTCGCTCTTGATGGGAAATAATTGCAGCGCCAATACTTTTCCATACATCGAAAGTAAAAATCCATCGGCCAAAATAGAACACGAAGCCACGACGAGTAAAATTGGCGAAGACCAAGTTTTCTATTGCAATCAACGCGGAATTCCAACCGAAAAAGCCATTGCCTTAATTGTAAACGGGTTCAGCAAAGATGTGTTGAACAAATTGCCAATGGAATTTGCAGTGGAAGCTCAAAAATTATTGGAAATTTCGTTAGAAGGTTCGGTGGGATAATTTTTGTAAATTTGAATTAACACTATTAAAATACAATAGATATGGAACTCATTTTAAGAAACGTTAAGAAAAAAGATTTTCCAGTATTGAAATCTTTGGCAAAATCATTAGGTTTTGAAATTGAAGAAAAAGACAAACCTTATAATCCTGAATTTGTAAAAGAGATTTTGGAGGCTGAACAAAGTATTCGTGATGGAAAAGGAGTCAGAATAACGATGGAAGAATTGAAAGAGCTATGCAAATAGAATTTTCTGCAAAAGCAAAAGCTGATTTAAATTTTTGGATAAAATCTGGCAACAAACCAATATTGAATAAAATATATTCCTTAATTGAAGATATTCAACTCCATCCTTTTGAAGGAATAGGAAAAACAGAACCATTAAAATATCAATTACAAGGTAGATGGTCTAGAAGAATAAATCAAGAACATCGAATTATATATAAAGTTACAGACGAGAATACAATTGAAATATTAGACATTTTATCACTAAAAGGTCATTACGAATAAACAAAACGAACAATGTTAAGTATAAAAAATTTACACGCCTCTATCGGCGACAAAGAAATCCTTAAAGGAATCAACCTTGAAGTAAAAGCGGGAGAAATCCACGCGATAATGGGACCAAACGGCGCTGGAAAAAGCACACTGGCTTCAATAATTGCAGGAAACGAAAACTACGAAGTGACTGAAGGTGAAATTTCATTAGATGGTGAAGATCTTTCGGAATTAGCTCCCGAAGAAAGAGCGCACAAAGGAGTGTTTTTATCTTTTCAGTATCCTGTTGAAATTCCGGGAGTTTCGGTAACCAACTTTATGAGAACGGCTATCAACGAAACTCGTAAAGCCAACAAGTTAGAAGAAATGCCCGCTAACGAAATGCTGAGATTTATTCGCGAAAAATCGGAATTGTTAGAAATTGACCGTAAATTTTTGTCTCGTTCCCTAAACGAAGGTTTTTCAGGTGGAGAGAAAAAACGTAACGAGATTTTCCAAATGGCAATGTTGGAACCAAAATTGGCTATCCTTGACGAGACTGATTCAGGATTAGACATTGATGCCTTGAGAATTGTTGCGAACGGGGTTAACAAATTGAAAAGCGACAAAAACGCCATCATTGTTATCACACACTACCAAAGATTGTTAGACTATATCGTTCCTGATTTTGTTCACGTATTGTACAACGGTCGAATTGTAAAATCGGGTGATGCGTCTCTTGCTCACGAGCTGGAAGAAAAAGGGTACGACTGGATTAAACAAGAACAAGAAGCGTAATTAGTTTGTTTCAAGTTTTAGGTTTTTTTTGTTTCAAGTTGTGGGACCAGAAACTTGGAGTTTGAAACTTGAAATAAATTTTTATTATGGCTACAATAAATAGATTTGAAGATTTAGAGATTTGGCAGGAATCAAGAAGGTTGGCAAAAGAAATACATATAATTTCTGTTGAAACTGGATTGAAATCGGATTTTAAATTTAAAGCACAAATTAAATCTTCTTCAGGTTCCGTAATGGATAACATTGCCGAAGGATTTGAAAGAGATGGAAATATTGAATTTAGACAATTTTTATCTATTGCCAAAGGTTCTGCGGGAGAGACAAGATCGCAATTATACAGAGTTTTTGATTTTGACTATATAAACGAACAAAGATTCGAAATTTTAAAAAAAGATTATGAAAACTTAAGTGGTAAAATTAAAAACTTTATAACTTATCTAAACAAGAAGGACTTCAAAGGAAATAAGTTCCAATAGGCAAAACCTGAAACTTTAAACTTTAAACCTGAAACAAAACTAATGGAATTAAAAGAAAAATTACTATCGTCTTTTATGGCTTTCGAAGAGCAAGTAGATGTTCATTCTGAACTTCACGATCTAAGAACTTCGGCCTTGAAAAACTTTGAAAATAAAGGTTTCCCGACCAAAAAAGAGGAATCTTGGAAATATACTTCGCTAAATGCTATCTTGAAAAATGACTTTACAGTGTTTCCAAAACACGAAAACTCAATTGAATTCAAGGATGTGAAAAAATATTTCATCCACGAAATAGACACTTATAAAGTGGTTTTTATTGACGGTGTTTTTAGTTCCAATTTGTCAGCCACGACACACGAAGGACTTGATATTTGCTTGATGTCATCGGCATTAAACAAGCCCAAATATAAAATGGTTATTGATACTTATTTCAACCAAATTGCCAGCAAAGAAGAGAGTTTAACCTCTTTGAATACGGCTTTTGCCAATGAAGGAGCCTACATCAATATCCCTAAAAGTAAAGTTGTACTAAAACCAATTGAAATTATGTATTTCTCGACAGGATCCGAAGCTGCACTTTTGGCTCAGCCTAGAAACCTAGTAATTGTTGGAGAAAATTCACACGTTCAAATCATCGAAAGACACCAAAGTTTGAACGAAAATCCGGTTTTGACCAATTCGGTTACCGAGATTTTTGCACAAAAACGGGCTATCGTAGATTATTATAAAATTCAGAACGACAATAACGAAGCCAATTTAATTGACAACACTTACGTTTCTCAAAAACAAGAAAGTCACGTTTCTGTTCAGACCTTCTGTTTTGGAGGGAATTTGACTAGAAACAACCTGAATTTCTATCATTTTGGCGAAAGGTTGACTAGTACGCTAAACGGAATCACGATTATTGGTAGCAAACAACACGTAGATCATTATACTTTGGTGCATCACGCTGCGCCAAACTGTGAAAGCTTTCAAGATTATAAAGGAATTTTTTCGGATAATTCTACTGGGGTTTTCAATGGAAAGATTTTCGTTGAAAAAGAAGCACAAAAAACCAATGCATTCCAGAAAAGCAACAACATTTTATTAGGAAACAAATCTACTATTAATGCTAAACCACAATTAGAGATTTTTGCCGATGACGTAAAATGTTCTCACGGTTGTACCATTGGACAATTAGACGAAACCGCAATGTTTTATATGCAACAACGCGGAATTCCTAAAAAAGAAGCCAAAGCATTATTGATGTACGCGTTCTCGAATGCTGTAATCGAAAGTATCAAAATACCAGAATTAAAACAACGAATTACCAAAATTATCGCCGACAAATTAGGCGTGAAAATTGGATTTGATTTGTAGTTTTAACCGCAAAGTTCACTAAGGTTTACGCAAAGGGCACAAAGTTTATTACAGAACTTTGTGCCCTTTGTGATTTTTACTTTGTGTGCTTTGAGGTTGATTTTTTGTTTTGCATCATTCTTAAACTTTCTTTTAAATAAGAATCATCATCAATTACTCTTAAACTCCCCACAACCTCTATCAAAAACCTATTAAAATCAAACTTGGCGTCTTCTGTTAAACCCATTCGAACAATAACCAAATCCTGTGACGGAATGATAAAGACTTTTTGCCCTTGATACCCATTGGCAGAATACAAATCCCGTGGTGCATCTGGATAATACCCTCCGGCATTGAGCCAAAAGTGTGCGCCATAATCTCCCTTGGAACCATTAGTTGGTGTGGCTACATATTTGGCCCAATTTTCATCAAATAATTGCTCTCCGTTCCAATTGCCTTTATGCAAATACAGTAATCCAAATTTTGCCCAATCACGTGTTGTTGCCCAGCAGTAAGACGAACCCACATAATTTCCTGCCATATCTGTTTCGACCACCATCGAGTTCATTCCAATCTTATCAATCAAAGCCGAATACCAAAAATCTAAATATTCCTGATGCGTTTTGAATTGTTTTCGCAAAATTCCAGAAAGTAAATTAGACGTTCCGGAAGAATAATTCCAATGTGTGTTGGGTTTGAATTGTGCGGGTTTTATCAGTTGAGATTGGCTCATATCCTCAGCTTGAAAAAGCATTTTGGTGGCATCACAAATTTTATCATATTTCTCTTCCCATTCTAAGCCAGAGTTCATATGAAGCAAATCATTGATGGTGATTTTTGCTCGTTCATCATTTGCCCATTCGGCGATTGGAGCGGGTTTATAAATATCAATTTTTCCTTGTTTTTGCAAAATTCCATATAGTGTGGCGGTAATACTTTTGGTCATCGACCAACCTAATATTTTAGAATTTTTGTTAATTCCTTCAGCGTATTTTTCGGCAATGATTTTGTCTTTGTAAATCACCAAAACCGAACGTGTTCTTTTGTTTATTTCACCTTTTTTGTCAAAAGCTTTGGCGACAGCCGCATTCAATTTGGCATAATCGATATTATCAAAAACGGTGTCTTTTGGCTCATTATTTCCGTATGGAAAAGGTAAATTATTTTTGAGTTTGGTTCTTTTTGGAACTTCATACGGTTTCGAAACATCAAACTCATTGTTGATTAATGTCGCTCCCAAACCTTCACGGTAAATGGCTTTTCGCTCTTTCAAACCAAAAACTGTAGCAGTGGCATATTTTTCCGTCTCATTAATTGAATTCTTTGCCCAATCAATTTTTGGAATATCATTGTCGTTGTTTTCAATCAGTTCTTGCGAACGATTATCGATAAAATGTCCCGAAGCCATACTTTTGGCCGAAAATCCAGAGATTAAATCCAGTTTGAAATATGTCGTATATCCAAAATAAACCAAAAACACTAAAAGTGTTACCCCAAGAATTTTGAATATTTTTTTCATTTGAAGCTAATTTTAAAGCAATTTAACAAAAATCAGTATAGATAAAACATATTGGCAATAAATTTAAACAGTTAAAAATTGTGAAATGGGTGTTATAAAACAATTCTATATTCACTACTTTTGTATTTAGAATTTTTCTAAATAATGAAAAGTCAATGACAAATTGAATTTTCTAAAAAAATGTTGATTATTGGATTTTTATTCGCCTATAATTGACAGACAAAAAGCAGACAAAATGTTAGACATCAATAAAGTTAGAGCTGATTTTCCGATACTTTCCAGAACTGTAAACGGAAAACCATTGGTTTATTTCGACAACGGAGCCACTTCGCAAAAACCACAATTCGTGATTGATGCGATTTCAAAATATTACCAAGAAATCAATGCCAACATTCATCGTGGCGTGCATACTTTGAGCCAATTGGCAACCGACGCTTATGAAATTTCGCGCGGCAAACTCCAAAATCATATCAATGCAAAATACGCTCACGAAGTGATTTTTACTTCGGGAACAACACACGGAATTAATGCTGTCGCCAATGGATTTGCTTCACTATTAAAAACGGGCGACGAGGTTTTGGTTTCAGCATTGGAACATCATAGCAATATTGTGCCTTGGCAAATGTTATGCGAAAAAACTGGAGCTACCTTGAAAGTGATTCCAATGGATGAAAATGGCGAATTGATAATGGCTGAATACGATAAATTATTGTCGGATAAGACCAAAATCGTAACCGTAAATCATATTTCGAATGCTTTGGGAACTGTGAATCCCATTAAATATATGATTGACAAAGCCCACGAATTTGGTGCTGCAATTTTAATCGATGGCGCACAAGCGGTTCCACATTTGAAACCCGATGTTCAAGCTTTGGATTGTGATTTTTATGTTTTTTCGGGACATAAAATGTGTGGCCCAACAGGTGTTGGAATTTTATACGGAAAAGAAGATTGGCTCAATAAATTACCACCTTATCAAGGTGGTGGCGAAATGATTAAGGAAGTAACTTTCGAGAAAACCACTTATGCTGATTTACCTCATAAATTTGAAGCTGGAACACCTGATGTTGCTGGCGGAATTGTTTTAGGCACAGCTGTAGATTATATGAATTCCATAGGTTTTGACAACATTCAACAACAAGAATTAGAATTATTAGAATATGCCACAAAAAGATTATTGGAAATCGAAGGTTTGAAAATTTATGGCACGGCCAAGGAAAAAACTTCGGTGGTTTCTTTTAACATTGAAGGCATTCATCCGTATGATATTGGAACGATAGTGGACAAATTGGGAATCGCGGTTCGAACTGGACATCATTGTGCCCAACCAATTATGAATTATTTCAACATTCCGGGAACAATTCGGGCTTCGTTTTCGTTTTACAATACCAAAGAAGAAATTGATGTTATGGTCGAAGCTGTGAAAAAAGCACAATTAATGTTGGCTTAAAACAAAAAAACATGAAACTATTTGCAGTACTATTATTGAGCATTTTCCTGAGCAAAAGCTGTGAAGGTCAAACCAAAAATGACTTGAAAACAGCTGTTTTAGAATATAGCGCCAACACTAGAGGTTTCTATCAAAAGATAACGATTCAAGACCAAATGGTCACGATTTCGAAAGACAGAAGTGGCAATGACAAGCTTGTTTCAACAAAAATTTCAGAAAAAGATTGGAAGGAATTGGAGGTTTATTTTGAGACTATCAATTTGGATAGTTTGGAGACTTTAAAAGCACCAACCGAAAAACGTTTTCACGATGGTGCTGCCATTGCCAATTTAGACGTTCAGTATAAAGATAAAACATATCAAACAACCTCTTTTGATCACGGTTATCCGCCGGAAGCCATCAAAAAACTAATTGATAAAATAAATACATTTGCAAAAAAAGAATAATACTGAAATAAATTCAGCATAATATGAGCATAAAAGAAATACAAAACGAAATAATTGACGAGTTTTCGATGTTTGATGATTGGATGCAACGCTATGAATTCATTATCGATTTAGGGAAAAACTTACCTTTGATCCAAGAAGAATACAAAACCGACGATAATATCATCAAAGGATGCCAATCGAAAGTTTGGCTAAAAGGAGAACAAAACGACGACAAAATTGTCTTCACCGCCGATAGTGATGCCATTTTAACCAAAGGAATCATAGCCATATTAATTCGAGTTTTTTCGAACCAAAAAGCAACAGATATTCTGAATGCCGATATGGATTTCATTGACGAAATCGGACTCAAAGAACATTTGTCGCCCACACGAGCCAACGGATTGGTCTCGATGATAAAAAATATAAAAATGTACGCATTGGCATTCGATGCAAAAAAACAACTTTAAACATATAAGTCATTTAAGAATTTTCAAGCTATTAAAAGAATAAAAACTAAGTTCATAAAAGATTTAAAACAGATTCAACAATTAAAAAAAGCAAGCTAATTCATTAAGATATGATTATAACCAGAAGTTATCTCAAAGATTTGGTTTATCAAGTAAATGGAGCGGCAATTGAAGTTCACAAACAAATTGGTCCTGGACTTTTAGAAAGTGTTTATCATAGTTGCATGAAAAAAGAATTAGAGTTAAGAAAAATAAACTTTTCATCTGAACTACAAATTCCATTAAATTATAAAGGATGCGAATTAGAATCAAAACTAAGATGTGATTTATTAATAGAAAATGCACTTGTAGTTGAATTAAAATCAGTTTCAGAAATTAATTCTATTTTTGAAGCACAATTACTAACTTATATGAACTTACTTAAAACCCCAATGGGTTTGTTAATTAATTTTAATGTGAAAAACATTTATTATGAAGGACAAAAAACTATGGTAAATGATTATTACAGAATGCTAGAAGAATAAATGTTTAACATACAAGTCATATAAGTAGTAAGAATATTTTAATATTATATAAAAATGTCTTTTTCTTATATGTCCTTATTTTTCAATACAAACAGGAACTATATTTATCAATAAAAAAACTTATATGACTTATATGTTTAAAAACAGAAACAGTAAATAAAAACAGTAAAATTATGGAACAAGCAGTAGACACCAACCAATTAGGAACTGAAATCGTAGCAAAGCTAAAAACCATCTACGATCCAGAGATTCCTGTCGATATTTACGAATTAGGATTGATTTATGACGTAATGGTCAGCACTGATTTTGAAGTGAAAATCCTGATGACACTTACTTCTCCTAACTGTCCTGTGGCAGAAAGTTTGCCAAGAGAAGTGGAAGAAAAAGTAAAATCGATCGAGCACATCAAAGGAGCTGAGGTAGAAATCACTTTCGACCCGCCTTGGAGCAAAGATTTAATGAGCGAAGAAGCCAAATTAGAATTGGGAATGTTGTAAAATTTGTTTAAAGTTTAAAGTTTAAGGTTGAGCAACTTTAAAACTTTTAAACTCTTAAACTTTTAAACTTTTAAACTCTTCAAAATGGAGGAAATAATAAATAAAGTAGCCAACAGCGCTTTGGAAGTTTTCGATTTAGAAGATTACTATCCAAAGGGATTTCGTGCGCAAATTGATATTTCGCAATGGTTTCTGGAAGGATTTTTGTTGAAGGAAAAAGACTTTAGAGAACATCTCAAAAATCACGATTGGTCGCAATATCAAGATCAATATGTCGCCATCAATTGCAGCACAGATGCTGTTTTTCCGGCTTGGGCTTCTGTTTTGGTTGCTATACAACTGGCTCCTTTTGCCAAGAAAATAGTGAATGGAACCATTGAAGATTTAGACTCTTCATTATACGAGGAACTCCTTTCTAAAATAGATTTTTCAGTTTACGCCAACAAAGCCGTAATTATAAAAGGCTGTTCGAAAAAACCAGTTCCAATACGCGCTTATATTTTGGCCGCGCATTATTTACAACCTTTTGCCAGAAGTATTATGTATGGAGAAGCTTGTTCGGCAGTACCGCTTTTTAAGAAGAAATAAACTTCTTATAAAAACCTATTCTAACCATTTACGACGACAGTGCTTATCAAGGATTTCAAACCCGAGAAGTCTTTGGTTTAGGAGTTAATTACGGGTTTTAGAATCTATATTAGAATCCATTTTGAAATAGGAGTTCAAAAGGGATATTTGGTTTGTGTAACGGAATGCTTCTTTGTGATGAAGTGTGGTTCGTAACCTTTCCATTTTTCTGCTTTATAGAAAATATGATCCGAAACGATAATTCCAATAAATCATAAACTATTTCAAAAACAGCTATTGCCAACTGACTATTTTATCAGATTTCTTTTTTTTTCTATTTTTAAAAACTTACGAGTTAAAAAAATAAAAACTCCTCCCAAGAATATCTTTACTAAAGCAACCCAATAATTATAAGGCTCTTCAATCTGCTTTAAATTTTCGGTATTGGTAATTTCTATGGAATTAAAAAACTTTTCTTTAGCTTTTATGTCGTAGGATTGGACTTTTGAATAAATAAAAATATATGTTATGTCATTTAGATATAAAATCAAAGTTTCTGCGCTATCTTTTTCTGATTTTTTTTCTTTGAAAATTAGCTTATAAGCATTATAATTTTTAAATTTTATTTGAATTGAATCTTTAAAAAATAATCCTTTTTTTGCCATAGCTTTTATTTGAAAACTTGCGATTATTTTATAATTTTTCCATAACTCTTTTTCACTTTCTGGAAGTTGACTTTTAACCAAAGTTTCCACACGCATTGCTACATATGAATCTTCATTTGAATTCAAATAAAAAGCTCTAAGTTTTGCTTCCTTTGTAACTTCATTAATTGTTTCTGTTTTTCCGAAAAATCTAACCGCAACATTGTTGTCAATCTTTGTTTGGTTATTAATAAGTAACGGTAATATTAGAATTACGAATGTTATATATTTAATCATATTCTGTTTTTAGCTATATGTTTAGTTTGCTTGTAACTCGTATATAATCGAGACGAACCTTCAATTAAGTAGATCCACAAAGGTGTGTTTTATATTATATTCCTCCCAAATATATTCATTTTTTCTTACAAAATACTAAAAAAATCTGGGACATTTCCAAAAAAAATCCCCGATGAAAAATTCAAAAGGGATTGTAGTACTTTATATTTTGGGAAAATTATTCTTTTTCTTCTTTCTCCACAGCATCCTTATAATCTGGATACAAAAACTTGTTGTACGGAAAACGAGTGATGTGAATTTGTCTCACGGCTTCGTATACACGTTCCCGAAATTCCTCAAAATTTTCTTTCTCTGTAGCAGAAATAAACAAGGCATTTTCTTCGCCCACACGACTCATCCAAGTTGTTTTCCATTCTTCGAGTGTGAAGTGACGAGGTGTCTTTTCGGTGATTAAATCGTCATCGTCAATGGTCAAATGTTTGTAAGCATCAATTTTATTGAAAACCATAATTACTGGTTTATCATTTGCTTTTATATCCAATAAAGTTTGGTTTACAGATGCGATATGATCTTCGAATTCTGGATGCGAAATATCGACAACGTGCAATAACAAATCGGCTTCACGAACCTCATCGAGCGTACTTTTGAAAGAATCGACTAATTGTGTTGGCAATTTTCGAATAAATCCAACTGTATCTGAAAGTAAGAAAGGCAAGTTTTTGATGACCACTTTTCGAACGGTAGTATCTAATGTGGCGAAAAGTTTGTTCTCTACGAAAACATCGCTTTTGCCAATGGCATTCATCAAAGTTGATTTTCCAACATTGGTATAACCTACCAAAGCCAAACGAACCATTGCGCCACGATTGCCTCTTTGGGTTCCCATTTGCTTGTCGATGGCTTTTATTTTTTCTTTCAATAACGAAATTCGGTCACGAACAATACGTCTATCGGTTTCAATCTCCGTTTCTCCAGGTCCACGCATCCCGATTCCCCCTTTTTGACGTTCTAAGTGTGTCCACAAACCAGATAATCTTGGTAATAAATAGATACATTGTGCCAATTCTACCTGCGTTCTGGCATATGAAGTTTCGGCTCTTTGGGCAAAAATATCAAGGATAAGATTGGTTCTATCGAGGATTTTACAATCTATGATTTTGGAAATATTTTTTTGTTGGGAAGGCGTCAATTCATCATCGAATACCAAACTCGAAATGTCATTTTCTTTGACATAAAGATTGATTTCGTCAATTTTCCCAGTACCAAGAAATGTTTTGGGATTGGGTTTATCCATTTTTTGCCAAAAACGTTTCACCACTTCACCACCAGCTGTAAAGGTTAAAAACTCCAATTCGTCTAGATATTCTTTGAGTTTATCCTCACTTTGGTTTTGAGTTACGACACCAACAATAGCCGTTTTTTCAAAATTTATTATTTCTTTTTCTAACATAACTTTTAATAAGCAACAAATTTAATGATTTACGAGGGACTTATGGACATTGCATCGAAATCATTAAGGGTTAAAACATAAATTTTCACTTTGACCGCAGATTCACAGATTTCTTTTTTGAATCTTTATTTTATGATTTCAGAAAGATTGATTTCGAATAAATCAGCTAAAATCAGTCCGTTTTATTTTGAAATATTTTTTAAAATCAGCGACCCGAGCGATAGCGAATTGATGAAATAATCTGTGGTAAAATAACTCAAGTATTTTTATTCCATTGCTTTCACTCTTTTGACTAAGAAGGCGATCAAAATTCCGAACATTCCAATAAAAGCAAATGAAAATTGCAAACCAAATAGTTCCGAAATATGACCAATAACGGGAGGTCCCATCAAAAACCCAAGGAAACTCACGCTAGAAACAGCGGTCAAAGCTTCGCCTGTTGGAATCGTTGGATGTTTTCCCGCAATGCTGTAAAGTGTAGGAATAACGGTAGAAACGCCCAAACCTACAATCATAAAAGCGATAGTACACGGAATGATATAAGGGAAAATTACAGCCATATACAAGCCCGAAGAAATCATAACACCACTAATTTGCATCACTGTTTTCCGCCCAAATTTATTGATTAAATAGTCTCCAAAAAATCGTCCGCTAGCCATCATTATCATAAAAGAAGTATAACCAATAATGATTAATGGACCAGGTGCTTTGACGACATCTTTGAAATAAACACCACTCCAATCGAACATAATTCCTTCGCTCGCCATACTACAAAAACCAATAACACCCAACAAAACCAAAGACATATCTGGTTTTCTGAATGTTTTTTTCTTTTCGACACGAACTTTTTCTTTGGCTTTTATTAAATACTTGACGTTGATGCCCACCAAAGCTAATACTACAAATGCCACAATAACAAAGTGCATATAAGTCGTGATTTTTAGTGCCAACATTCCCAGTCCAACTATAGCTCCTGTGAATCCTGCCAAACTCCACATTCCGTGAAACGAAGACATAATTGCTCTCCTGAAAAGTCCTTCGGTATAAATTCCTTGAGTATTTATAGAAATGTTGGTCAAATTGCCAAAGATTCCAAAGAAAACCAATCCTAGAGCCAATTGCCATGCATTTTGTGCCAGTCCGATATTGGTTAAACTAAAAGCATATAGTAAAGCTGAAAGTGTGAGAATGCGATCGCTTCCAAAACGAGTAACTAGTTTTCCCGAAAAAAACATCATTGTCAACTGTCCGACTGGCAATGCAAAAAGAATGGTTCCTAGTTCGCCATCACTCAACTGCAAATCGGCTTTGATGTTTGGAATTCGGCTTGCCCAAGTGGCAAAAGATAAACCCATACCAAAATAAAACATCGAAACTGCCCAACGAATTCGGTTTAAATACGATTGTTTGGCGTCTCGATACGTTTTCTTGTATTTGCCTTTCGCTTTGTAAATACCGATAAAATTAAAATACTGCAAATCGTTTTGTTTTAAAATTGAATCTACAAAAGTACAAAATCAATACGTCCCTATTGGCTATTTCGTTTATAAACCGAACATTACAACGTTATTGTTTATAAGTCGATTGTTTTCTTTTGCTCGTTACTTAGAAAAGCCGCTTCAATAATTCGCATCACATTGACACCATCTTGAGCAGTTACAGGCTCGGTTTTATCATTTGCAATAGCTTGATGCACCCCTTCAAAGAAGTCGTAATAATTTCCTTGAAGCGTGGGTACTTTTTCTTTTATAATTTTGCCGTCGATTTCAGTGTGCAAAAGTCCTTCATGACCTTCTTTTTCAGTTCCCCAAGTGGTTAAATTAGGTTTTTTTCCTATTTTCAATTCGTCTTCTTGCACATCGCCACGCGATTTTAGAAAAGAACCTTTCTTGCCGTGAATCACATAAGAAGGATTGGGTTCTCTTACAAAAAATCCTGCTTTCAATCGTATTCTTAGATTCGAATAAAATAGTAAAATATCTAAATAATCGTCGATTACGGTTTGGTCTCTTGTGAATCGAATATCAGCAAAAACGGCATTGGGCAAACCAAACAAATACAAGGCTTGGTCGATAATATGTGGCCCCAAATCTTTCATAATTCCAGAACCCGAATTGACGGTTTCCTTGTGCACTTTTGGACTCAAAACAGGATTGTAACGGTCAAAATGAAATTCGGCTTCGACAATTTCGCCCAACAATTTCGAATCCAGAATTTTCTTCACGGTTTTGAGTTCACTGTCCCATCTTCTGTTTTGAAAAACAGACAATTTCAATCCTTTTTCTTTGGCCAAGGCAGCTAATTCAATAGCTTCGGCAACATTTGATGTAAAAGATTTTTCGACAATGGCATGTTTTCCGGCGAGCAACACTTTTTTGGCATACTCAAAATGGGTGTCGATTGGTGTGTTTACAATAACCAAATCGATGCTTTTGTCCTCCAAAATAGATTCCAAGCTAGGAAAACTTTTGACTTCAGGATAATCTTCTTGAATTAGTTTTTTGCTTCTTTCCCAAGAACCTAAAAGTTCAAAACCAGGATGAAGTTCTAGAAACGGAGCGTGAAAAACTTTTCCCGACATTCCGTAAGATAACAGTGCTGTTTTTATTATTTGCATTTTGTTTGTTTTTATGTCTAATTCTAGTTTTAACATTAAACTTAAATGACTAATTACTTAATTTATGTTTAAATTTTAGCTCTTTCGTATTGTTTTGGCCAAGGCACATTCACGCCAAGTTCTTTGGCAAAATCCAAAGCTAAATTTGGGTTTCTTAAAGATTCTCTGGCGAACAAAACCAAATCGGCTTTTCCGTCAGCAATGATGGCTTCTGCTTGATGGGCATCGGTGATTAAACCGACTGCTCCCGTTAAAATCCCCGTTTCTTTTTTGATGCTGCCGGCAAAAGGAACTTGATAACTCGGTCCCAACGGAATTTGCTGATGCGAAACTAATCCACCCGAAGAAACGTCTATCAAGTCCACGCCCTTTTCTTTCAATAGTTGAGAAAGTTGTACTGATTCCTCGATGTTCCATCCGCCATCCGCCCAATCTGTGGCAGAAATTCTAATGAACAAAGGCAAATTGGCTGGCCATTCGGATTGTACCGCTTCGAGCACTTCTAACGTAAAACGAATTCTGTTTTCGAAACTTCCGCCGTATTCATCAGTTCTAAAGTTAGTCAGAGGTGATAGAAACTGGTGCAACAAATATCCGTGAGCTGCGTGAATTTCGACCACTTGAAAACCGGCTTTCAAAGCTCTTTTGGTAGCCAATTTAAAATCGGAAATTACTTTCTGGATTCCTTTTTTGTCTAAAGCAATTGGGGCTTTTTCGTTCGAATGATTGCTTATCGCACTTGGAGCAACTGGATCCCAACCTCCATTGAATTCGTCCAATCTTTTATTGCCGTTCCAAGGTTCCGACATACTTGCTTTTCTTCCAGCGTGTGCCAATTGAATTCCAGAAATCGCATTTTGGGAAAGTATAAACTGATTTATGGCTTGCATTTTTTCAATATGATCGTCTTTCCAAAGGCCTAAATCACTTGGAGAAATTCGACCTTCGGGAGAAACTGAAGTTGCCTCTTGAATGATTAAAGCTGCGCCTCCACTAGCTCGGCTTCCTAAATGTACGAGATGCCAATCGTTGGCAAAACCGTCTTCTGAGGAATATTGGCACATTGGCGAAATCGCAATTCTGTTTTTGAAAGTGAGGTTTTTTATTTGAATAGGTGAAAATAATTGGACAGGCATATTGTTTATTTTATTAGGAAATTGAATCTTCGTAGCTTTAGAATATGTAACAGAAAGTAAAGTTAAGGGACATTTGGTAAACTAAAAAAGGAAAAGGCACAATTATTAACAAATAATTATCGTCTGGGAAAAAGGAAACCTTTGGAACTAAAATAGAAAACCTTACTTTTGTGCGCTATACAAAATTTAAAAACAAGAAATGGAAATAGTTATCAAGCTTTCTCAATTTTTATTGAGCTTATCATTACTGATTATATTACACGAATTAGGACATTTTATTCCTGCCAAAATATTTAAAACCCGAGTGGAAAAATTCTACTTGTTTTTTGACGTAAAATATTCATTGCTTAAAAAGAAAATTGGTGAAACCGAATACGGAATCGGCTGGTTGCCTCTTGGTGGTTATGTAAAAATATCAGGAATGATTGACGAAAGTATGGACAAAGAACAAATGGCTTTGCCTCCGCAACCTTGGGAATTTCGTTCGAAACCAGCTTGGCAACGTTTAATTATTATGTTGGGTGGTGTTACCGTAAATTTTATTTTGGCCTTTATCATTTACATCGGAATGGCTTATGCTTATGGCGATATTTACCTCAACAACTCCGAATTGAAAGATGGAATTTGGGTTACTAGTCCTGTTGTAGAAAGTGTAGGAATCAAAACTGGAGATCAAATTGTATCGATTGATGGAAAAAAAATAGAACGATTTGTTCCCTCAGTTTCTATGGATATTTTAACTTCAAAAGTTGTAGTTGTTAAAAGAAATGGAGAGGAAATAAACATCAATATGCCCGTAAATTTTATTGGCAAATTTTTAGATTCTGATAAAAAAGGCGTGATTACTTTAAGAATGCCATTTGTAGTGGGTGAGCTTTCTGATACTTCTAAAAACAAAGAAGTTTTAAAACCAAAAGATATGATCGTTTCTCTAAATGGAACTCCAATAAAATATTTTGACCAAGCGGCTGTGATATTAAATGCCAATAAAGGCAAAAAAATACCTGCTGTTGTATTAAGAAATCTAAAAGAAACTCCTATCACCGTTGAAGTTAATAACGAAGGAAAACTACGCGTTGGTTTGGGTTCTTTGACAGAAGATAACTTGGAAAAATTGGGCTATTATAAATTCAGTAAAGAAAACTATAGCTTTATAGAGTCAATACCAGTAGGAATCGAAAAAGGAAAAGATCAATTGATGGGCTATGGAAAACAATTGAAATTGATTTTCAACCCAGACACAGGTGCTTATAAAGGAGTTGGAGGATTTGCGGCCATTTATAATATTTTTCCTAGCAGTTGGAGCTGGGAGATATTTTGGAACATTACTGCTTTGTTGTCGATAATGCTTGGTGTGATGAATTTATTACCAATTCCGGCTCTTGATGGAGGTCACGTTATGTTTTTATTATACGAAATGATTAGTGGTCGAAAACCTAGCGACAAGTTCTTAGAGAACGCCCAAATGATTGGTTTCTTTCTACTTATCACTTTGTTATTGTTTGCTAATGGGAATGATATTTACAAAGCAATTGTTGGGAAATAATTTTTTTCAATATTTTTTTCAATTTAGTTTGCAAAAATTAAATTTAGCACTATATTTGCAACCGCTTAAACAAACAACAATTACTAGTTAAAGCGACATAAAACGTTCATTCAAAAAAAGAATAATAAATACAGTTTCCTTCTTAGCTCAGTTGGTTAGAGCATCTGACTGTTAATCAGAGGGTCCTTGGTTCGAGCCCAAGAGAGGGAGCTTTTTAAAAAGACTTTACAGCAATGTAAGGTCTTTTTTGTTTTAAAGCAGTAATGAAATCGGGACTTCACGGCGATTCAGTAGAGAATAGAGATTTTTTGACTTCTGCCAACTTGCCAACTTATTTTGCAAAAAAAGGCAACATATTAGGCATCATCTCTTTTTCTAAAAGGCATCACTTTTTTTATCGTAACCATTTGCATGTCTGACTAAAACAAAAAGTTATGACAACAGACAATTTAAAAATTCTATTTATTGAAGGAAAGAATAGAAAAAACAAGAAGAATCAATCTCCATTATTTTGCCGACTAACCCTAAATGGGAATAGAAAACAGCTTAGCACAGGCATTAATATTGAGTCCGAGCATTGGGATACCAAGAACCAAGTAATTCTAAAATCCCATAAATCTGCAATTCTATACAACTCTCAGCTTGACAAAATAAAATCCAAGATCAGTAGCATCTACATGATTTTACAATTACAGGAAAATCCTTTTTCTATTGAAGACATTCACGGCAAATACTTAGGCAAAGAACTAAAGAAAAGTGAATTTATTCTCTCCTACTACAAACAGTATCTCTCCAAAATTGAAAAACTGGTAGGACGAGAAATCAAAGACAATACCTATAGCAAGTTCGTTTATGTAGGCAACCATTTAGAAGCTTTCCTAAAATGGAAATATAAGAAAACAGATTACCCACTAAAAGAACTAAGTCTGCAGTTTCTAAGTGATTTTGACTACTATTTAAAGACCGAGAAAAAACAAGAACAAATTACTGTTAACAAAACCATTCAAAGGCTTAGAACTCCAATAAAACAAGCCATTTCAGAAGGGTATTTAGACAGAGATCCGTTTATACTTCACAAGTCCAAAACAGTTCGTAAAACAGTTATTTTTCTTACTACAGAAGAACTCAAAACCCTTGAAAAAGCAGTATTGCAACAAAAAAGATTAAGCACAATTCAAGACTTATTCATTTTCTGTTGTTACACAGGATTAGCGTATAACGAAATGACAAATCTTGAGAAGCAAAACATCCAAATAGGTTTTGATAACATTAACTGGATTCAGATGAAACGAGAAAAAACACAACGTCTAATCTCAATTCCAATCCTTCCAAAATATAATGTTGAAACTGGAGAATTGGTCAACTCATACGTTGATTTAGTTAGTGCAGCTAATGCAGTCAATGCAAATAAAAGAAGCATAAGCAATGTTTGTTTGCATACCAACAAAACTTGTAAAGGTTATAATTGGAGTTACTCTAGTACAATTGAATCTAAATCAATCTCTGATTTGAGAAGAAAAACAGTTAATCAAATTTCTTTAGATGGTGAAATTGTAGCTTGCTATGAGTCAGCATCAGAAGCATCTAGAAAATCAGGACTTTCAAAAACCTGTATTGCAAGGTGCTGTCGTGGAGAAAGAGAACAATCAGGAGGATTTCTTTGGAAGTACTCCTAAAATTAAAGGTGGTGTAAAAACCGCCTTTTTTTGTTTTAATAAATCTTGAAACCATATTATTTATATCAATCCTGATGTATATAAAAATAATTCCCCCATTTACGGTTTTCCTCATTTTCTATGATTTATTTTTCAATACCTTAGCGGAAAGAAATAACTTAACCATAAATAATGTCAGAAGATCAGAAAAAGCAGTTGGAACAACAACTTTGGAATATAGCCAACACCCTTCGTGGGAAAATGAATGCAGACGAGTTCCGAGATTACATATTAGGATTTATTTTCTTTAAATATCTTGCTGAAAAAATGGAGCTTTATGCCAATTCCATTTTAAAAGAAGACGGATTAAAATTCAGAAATATTGATGATACTACTCCCGAAGGAGCTGAATACATTGCTGCCATTAGAGAAGAATCATTAGACAAATTAGGCTATTTCCTGAAACCCAAAGAGCTTTTTAGTGAAATTGCCAAACGTGGGAATAGTGATGTGGAAGGCATTAGCAATTTTATCATTGAAGACCTTCAAAAAATCCTTATCAATATCCAGTTGAGCACTATGGGTACAGATAGCGAAGATGATTTTGATAATCTCTTTGAGGATATGGATTTGAACAGTACCAAACTGGGAAAAACTCCCGAAGCCAGAAACGACATCATAGCCAAAGTTCTCTCTCATTTAGATAAAATTGACTTTAAATTAGAGGATAGCAAGGTGGATGTTTTGGGTGATGCCTACGAATACCTCATTGGACAGTTTGCCAGTGGAGCAGGTAAAAAAGCAGGTGAATTCTATACACCACAAGAAGTCAGTAAAATATTAGCTAAGATTGTAACCACGGGAAAAAGCAAACTAAAATCAGTTTATGATCCTACCTGTGGCTCTGGCTCATTGTTATTACGAGTTGCCAAAGAAGTAAGTGAAGTGTCTAACTTTTACGGACAGGAAATGAACCGTACCACCTATAACTTGGCGCGAATGAATATGATTTTGCACGATGTTCATTACCGAAAATTCGATATTAAGCAAGAAGACACTCTGGAACACCCTCAACATTTAGACAAACAATTTGAAGCTATTGTGGCTAATCCTCCTTTCTCTGCTAATTGGAGCGCAAATCCTTTGTTTACAAGTGATGACCGCTTTAGCCAGTACGGTAAGTTAGCACCAAGCAGTAAAGCTGACTTTGCTTTTGTACAACACATGATTCACCATCTTGCTGAAAACGGGACTATGGCATTAGTATTGCCACACGGAGCTTTGTTTCGTGGTGGAGCAGAACAACACATTCGTAAATACTTGATTGAAGACCGCAATTATATGGATGCAGTGATTGGGTTGCCTGCCAATATTTTTTATGGCACGAGCATTCCTACCTGTATTATGGTGTATAAAAAATGCCGTGAAAACCCGGAAGATGTTTTGTTTATAGATGCCAGCCAACATTTTGAAAAGGTAAAAACCCAAAACATTTTGCGCGAGGAACACATTGATAAAATCATTGAAACCTACCGCAATCGTACCGAGGAAGATAAATACAGCAAGCGTGCTACATTGGCAGAAATTGCCATAAACGATTACAACCTGAACATCCCACGTTATGTAGATACATTTGAAGCGGAAGACAGCATTGACATTGACGCTATTGCGAATGATATAAAAGCACTGGATACAAAAATTGCCAATACCGATAAAATCCTTGCTAATTTCTGTAAACAATTGAATATTGTAACCCCTTTTTAAGATGGAAAAACAAGACATTATTATTTACAATACGGTTGACGGAAAATCTTCGGTAGCACTTTTTACTAGAGACGGTGATGCTTGGATGAACCAAAATCAATTGGCAGAACTTTTTGACACCTCTGTGCCAAACATCAGTATGCACATATCTAAAATATTAAAAGAGAAGGAATTAGAATCAAATTCAGTTGTTAAGGATTACTTAACAACTGCCTCTGATGGTAAAAATTACTCTGTTACTTTTTATTCTCTTGCCATGATTTTAGCCATAGGTTTTAGGGTACGAAGCAAAAGAGGAACACAGTTCCGTCAATGGGCAAACCAAAACCTGCAAGAATACATGATTAAAGGCTTCGTTGTAGATGACGAACGCCTTAAAAATCCGAATGGTAGAATAGATCATTTTGATGAATTACTAACGCGTATTCGTGACATACGAGCCTCTGAAAAACGATTTTATCAAAAAGTACGTGACCTATTCTCGTTGAGTAGCGATTATGACAAAACAGATAAAGCAACCCAAATGTTCTTTGCCGAAACGCAAAATAAAATCCTGTATGCCATTACAGGAAAAACGGCTGCTGAATTAGTAGTTTCTCGTGCCAACCCAAACGATCCTACTATGGCACTTACCAGTTGGAAAGGGGCAATTGTGAGAAAACAAGATATTTATATTGCTAAAAACTACCTGACAAGCGACGAAATTGACACCTTAAACCGCTTTGTGGTTGTGTTTCTTGAAACTGCCGAATTAAGAGCCAAAAACAGACAAGACATTACTATGAATTTTTGGAAAGTAAATATTAACCGAATTATTGAGTTTAACGATAAAAAAGTATTGAACCATAAAGGAAAAGTAAGCCACCCACAAATGGAGAAAAAAGTGGATGCCATTTACGAAAAGTTCAATACGCAACGAAAACAACTGGAAGCCCAAAAAGCCGATGAGCAGGATTTAGAAGAGTTAAAGCAATTAGAAGACAAACTAAAAAACAAATCCAACTAATGCCTACAGCAAACAATAATACTCCCGCCTTGCGTTTCCCAGAATTTAAGGGAGGTTGGGAATTGAAGAAATTTGGCGAAGTGGCTAATTTTAAAGTCACAAATTCATTTTCAAGAGAAAACTTAAATTATGGAAATGGTGTCGTAAAAAATATTCATTACGGTGATATTCACACCAAATTTCAAACATTATTCGACATTACAAAAGAAATTGTTCCATTTATAAATGAAGAAATTTCAATAAATAGAATTTCAGATGATTTCTATTGTAAAGAAGGAGATATAATTTTTGCAGATGCTTCGGAAGACTTAAATGATGTTGGAAAAAGTATTGAAATAGTTAACTTGAATAATGAAAAATTACTTTCTGGACTACATACATTGTTAGCAAGACCAATAGAAAAAACCTTTAAAATTGGTTTCAATGGTTTTTTATTTAAGTCAAATAATATAAGATTACAAGTTCAAAAAGAATCTCAAGGCTCGAAAGTTCTAAGTATTAATGTTGGAAGGATTTCAGGTATTAAAATCTCTTTCCCTACCCTCCCAGAACAACAAAAAATTGCCACATTCCTCACGGCAGTAGATGAAAAACTACAAGTCCTGAAGCAAAAGAAAAGCCTTTTAGAGCAATACAAAAAAGGCGTGATGCAAAAGTTATTCTCGCAGGAATTAAGGTTTAAAGACGATACTGGGAAGGCGTTTGCGGATTGGGAGGAGAAGAAGTTGGGGGAATTGGGCATATATGTCTCAGATGGGAATTATGGGGAATTATACCCCCGTGCTGACCAAATGGTTTCATCAGGAGTACCTTTTATAAGAGCGAACAATATTAAAAACTTAAAACTAACAATGAATGATATGAAATTCATTGATGCTGAACATCATAAAATACTCAAAAGTGGCCATCTTAAAACTGGTGACATACTAGTTACAACTAGAGGAGATATTGGAATGTTAGCTTATGTTAGTGAGGAGTTTAACAATTCAAATATTAATGCTCAAATATGTTTATTAAGGGTAGCTGTTAATTTAAACTCTAGGTTTCTACTTAATTATCTATGTTCAAGTTGGGGTATTTCACAATTTAAAGCTTTACAAACAGGTTCTGCGCTCAAGCAATTACCGAGATCTAGTTTGGCTAAAATAATAATTAAAGTTCCCTGCCTCGAGGAACAAACCAAAATAGCTGCTTTTCTATCTACCATTGATGATAAAATCAATCAGTGTCAGGCACAGATAACGAATACGGAGGTTTGGAAAAAAGGATTATTACAGGGAATGTTTGTATGATTGCATACCTGTTTTTCCGAAAAATTGTTGTTTTTTACCTGTTTTTCACAACTAAAACCTGTTTTTCCAAAATTAAAAAACCTGTTTTTCCTTAAATAATAAATATTAAACCTATTTTTCCAACAAAAAACCTATTTTTCCATTATATTTGAATAACCATTTTTCACTAATACTATGAATAATAAGCGTTTTTCACTTAAAACAAGTGTATTTCACGGACTCAAAGCACCTGAAGAGGGAATATTAGTGGGTTACGGTGCTATAATAGAAGGACTGGGATTGGCTATGCCTTTTCCAAACAGATTGTCGCTTATTAGTGAGAAAAGAAGGAGTTATGAAAATGAGAACTGGAAAGTGTTTTCTTCCCGAAATGCTATTGAAGATACGCTGTACAAGCACCTCGTTTTTGCATTAAAATACGAAGGAATAAACTTGTTATTCTTTAAAAAACTGTTTCAATCTGTTTCAAAAGAAGAAATTAAAAACATAATACAAAGCGAACCAACTGGACAATACAGCCGAAAAATATGGTTTTTATACGAATGGCTGTTGCAGGAACAACTCCCTATTCCAGACCTGACCATAAAAAACTTTATTCCGCTGGTAGATGAAGAACTGCAATTCGCTTCGCCTGTACCCATCAATTCAAGTCGCCACCGCATCAAGAACAACCTACCTGGAACCGTTGATTTTTGTCCGTTAATCTTCAAAACCCCAAAACTGGAAAGTTACCTTGACAAAAACAGCACGGAAAACATTAACACCGTTATTAAAGGAATACACAAGGATGTACTTTTAAGAACCTCCTCCTTTTTATTGTTGAAAGATTCCAAAGCTTCGTTTAGCATTGAAGGGGAAAACCCAACACAAAACAGAGCACTTCGCTGGGGAAAAGCCATTGGACAAGCTGGAAGCAAACCATTAAGCAAAGAAGAATTGTATCGACTACAACAAATTGTAATTGAAAACAGCAAGTTTGTAACCATGGGGTATCGTACCGAAGGCGGGTTTGTTGGTGAACATGACAGAACTACTGGTGAACCAATTCCAGAACACATTTCATCGAAACAGGCAGATATTGAAAAACTGATGAACGGATTGCTGGAAGCTTCCAAACAAATGGAAGCCACAGGATTTCATCCCTTATTAACCGCCACTGCAATCGCTTTTGGATTTGTGTTCATCCATCCATTTGTTGATGGAAACGGCAGAATACACCGCTACATAATTCACCATTTATTGTCCGCAATGAAATACAGTCCGCAAGGGATAATTTTTCCAGTATCTGCTTCTATTTTAGAACGAATAGAAGATTATCGAAAAGTATTAGAAAACTATTCGCATCCGCTATTGGACTTTATTGAATGGGAGAAAACCAAGGATAATAACGTAAACGTACTGAACGACACCATAGATTTCTATCGTTATTTTGATGCTACGCTACAAGCAGAGTTCTTAAGCGAATGTGTAGATTACACCATTCACAAAATAATACCCGAAGAAGTAGCGTATTTACAAAAATACGATGCTATGAAATTGTGGCTAGACAACAACTATCAAATGCCTGATAAAATGGTGGCTTTGCTAATTCGATTCCTAGAACAAAACAACGGTTCTTTATCCAAAAGAGCCAAAGAAAAAGAGTTTGGCACACTTACAGACGAAGAAGTAAAAGAGATAGAAGAAAATTATCAAGTATATTTTAACTAATGGCAAAGCAACCTGAACAAATTCTGGAAGAACAATTAGTAGCCCAATTACAAACAATGGGTTATGCGGGCGTAACTATTGTTGACGAAAAAGAACTGCTTACCAATCTAAAAGTACAACTAGAAAAGCATAACAAGAAAGAGTTTACTGCCAAAGAGTTTGACCGTGTGCTTAATATTTTAAACAAAGGATCTGTTTTTGAAAAAGCAAAAACACTACGAGAAAGACAACACATCCTGAAAGATAATGGAGAGGATTTGTATTTTGAGTTCATCAATTTGGAACATTGGTGTCAAAATCAGTTTCAAGTTACGCATCAAATTTCTATAGATGGTGTCTACAAAAACAGATACGACGTTACCTTGTTGATTAACGGTTTGCCAATGGTACAAATCGAATTGAAACGCCGTGGACTGGAACTCAAAGAAGCTTTCAACCAAATTAACCGCTACCAACGCCATTCCTTTGGAGCGAATTCAGCCTTATTCCAGTACGTTCAGATTTTTGTAATCAGTAATGGTGTAAACACAAAATACTACGCTAACAACCGCAATCAGTCGTTCAAGCAAACCTTTTATTGGACGGATGTAGCCAATAATCGCCTGACGAACATATTAAACGGTTTCACCACGGACTTTTTAGATCCGTGCCATATCTCTAAAATGATATGCAAATACATTGTGTTGAGTGAAGCCTACAAAATACTAATGGTGCTTCGCCCCTACCAATACTATGCGGTAGAAGCATTGGTTGAGACGGTAAAGAACACAAACAAAAATGCCTATATCTGGCATACTACTGGTTCCGGAAAAACCTTGACTTCGTTTAAAGCCAGTCAGATTTTAATGAATTTACCACAAGTCAAAAAAGTGGTTTTTGTGGTGGACAGAAAAGATTTAGATTACCAAACCACAAAAGAATTCAATAGCTTTAGCAAAGGAAGCATCGACGGAACAGACAATACAAAAGCATTGGTAAATCAGTTCTCGGATGACACTAAACTCATTGTAACCACCATTCAAAAACTAAATACAGCCATTAGTAAAAAGCAGTATTTGAGTAAAATGGATAAACTGAAAGACGAACGCATTGTATTCATTTTTGATGAATGCCACCGTTCGCAGTTTGGAGAAACACACACTCGTATAAAATCTTTTTTCAATAATATTCAATTATTTGGCTTTACCGGTACGCCCATTTTTGCTGATAATGCGGTAAAGAATGAATTAGGGAAACGCACCACCAAAGAGTTGTTTGGCGAATGTTTGCACAAATATGTGATTACAGATGCTATTAAAGACGAGAACGTTTTAAAGTTCTCCGTGGAATATGTGGGTCGTTACAAACAAAAGGACGACAGCAAAACCAACATCGATATTGAGGTGGAAGATATTGATACTAAGGAATTAATGGAATCGCCTTTACGTTTAAACAAAATTTCCGATTACATCATAGACAATCACAGTCGTAAAACCCATAGTAAGGAATTTACCGCTATGTTTTGCGTAAGTAGCGTGGAAACCTTAATTAAATACTACGATATTCTTCAAGCTAAGAAACTAGAAGGAAGACACAATTTAAAAATTGCAACTATTTTCAGTTATGCTGCCAATGAAGACGATGCAGATGCTAATGGTTTCATTCCCGAAGAATTATCGGTAGTTGAAGAACCAAAAGTCTTATATGGTTTAAACAAACATTCCAGAGAAAAACTAGATGAATTTATTGGAGATTATAACACGATGTTTGGCACAAAATTCTCTACCAAAGACAGCGTATTGTTCTACAATTATTATAATGATATTTCCAAGAATGTAAAAAACAAAAAGATCGATATTTTGTTGGTAGTCAATATGTTTTTAACGGGTTTTGATAGTCCAAATCTGAACACGATGTATGTGGACAAAAACTTGAAACACCACGGATTGATTCAAACCTATTCCAGAACCAACAGAATTCTTAATGAGCAGAAATCACAGGGGAACATAATAGTCTTCCGTAACCTCAAAAAAGCTACAGATGATGCCATAGCACTCTTCTCAAACAAAGATGCCATAGACGTTATCATTATGCAGCCATATGAGGATTATGTACAACAATTTGGAGAAGCAGTTACAGCTCTTTTGAAGATTGTTCCAACGGTAAATAGCGTGAACGATTTACAAAGCGAAAAGGACGAATTGGAATTTGTAAAAGCATTCCGTGAACTTATGCGACTTAAAAATGTGCTAACCACATTCTCTGATTTCAAGATGGAAGATTTGGATATGGACGAGCAATTGTTTGAAGATTACAAAAGCAAATACCTCGATTTATACGATAAAGTCAAAAGCAATCACGAAAAAGAAAAGGTTTCCATTTTAGAAGACGTCGATTTCGAATTGGAATTAATCCACCGTGACGAAATCAATGTTACATACATCTTGCATCTATTGGCAAACCTTAAAAATGCCGATCCTCACGAGAAAAATAAGAAGCAAAAAGAAATCATTGATTTACTTACTGGAGAAGCCAACTTGAGAAGTAAACGAGAACTTATTGAACGTTTCATACTAGAAAACCTTCCCGCAATAGAAGACACAGAAGACCTACCGGACCAATTTGAAAAATACTGGAATGAAGAACAGATAAAAGCCTTTAAACTACTGGTACAAGAAGAAAACTTGTCAGAAGAAAAAACAGAACAGCTAATAGAAAATTACCTCTTTGCCGAACGCGAACCTTTAAGAGATGAACTCTTGGACTTAATAGAAGGTGAAAAGCCTAAAGTATTGGAACGTAAGAAAACAGGTGACAGAATCTTGAGTAAGATTATTGGATTTGTAGAAACTTTTGTGAGTGGGTTTGCGAAGGTGGGGTAGGATTTTGGAAGAAATTAAGGAAAACTAGTTCGCTGAAAAATAATCTTCATTTAATAAATCAGAATTAAGATTCATCATTATCTTTGTATACAAACAAACATTAAATTAATTATCAATAGGCATCAAATTGGCCATCATAATAGAAGTAAAACAACGTCAAGTCTTGATTTAACTGCTAATCTGTCCCGAGGGGCGAGCCCAAGAGAGGGAGCAAAAAGCTAGTCGAAAGACTAGCTTTTTTTGTTTATATTTGAATGTGAATCTTTATTACAGCGTTTATTAAAATCTATATCAACCTTAATAGATATCCTGAAATCATAAAAAATTACTCGAGAAATACATTTAAGTTATTATTTTAGTACTCATTTTTCAGCCCCGTAGTTCAACGGATAGAATGGGAGTTTCCTAAACTTTTGATTCGGGTTCGATTCCCGACGGGGCTACAATATATAAAACCTCAAATAATAGCGAATTTTTCAAGTGCTTTGGATTAAAGTTCAAAGAACATACCCCTTTTGAAAAAACACCTATACAGCAAACTATTAAATGACGACGCCTATAAAATCATACGTTAATAATTTACTAAAATGTATCTCTATAAAATCTCTTTTATTAACTTTAAAAAGATTTACATTCAAACAGACTTAAAATCATTAATTATGAAAAAATTCACACTTGTCTATATTCTGTTTTTTTCTGTCATTTCGCTAAGTTGCGATGCACAGGAGAAACCAAACGATATTCCCATTAAAGAAGAAGTCAAAAATTACACCCTTGAAAAGGTGGTGTCCGATATTCAAATACCTTGGGGAATGGTGTGGCTTCCTGATGGAAGTATGTTGGTCACCGAAAAAAGTGGAATTCTGTTTCATATAAAAAATGGCATAAAAACCGAAGTGAAAAATGTACCTAAAGTGTACAACAGAGGACAAGGCGGTTTGTTAGACATCGCCCTTCACCCCGATTATGCCAAAAATGGTTGGATTTATATAACTTATGCTTCCGAAGAAGGCGATGGAGATGGTGGCAATACCAAACTCATTCGAACAAAATTACAAGATGGAAGTTTAACCCAAATAGAGTCTCTGTATAAGGCTACGCCGAACACCACTAAAGGACAACATTTTGGTTCTAGAATTGTTTTTGACAATGAAGGATTTTTGTTTTTCTCGATTGGAGAGCGCGGTAACAACAAGGAAAACCCTCAGGATATCAAG
This sequence comes from Flavobacterium franklandianum, assembly GCF_007097365.1. Lineage (GTDB taxonomy): Bacteria > Bacteroidota > Bacteroidia > Flavobacteriales > Flavobacteriaceae > Flavobacterium > Flavobacterium franklandianum. Next base: position 209,246 of record NZ_VJZR01000001.1, on the reverse strand, counting down.
CGTGATTGCGGAAAAATATACCGATTGAATGATGACGGAAGCATCCCAAAAGACAATCCTTTTGTAGGTCAGGAAGGGGCAAAAGAAGCCATCTATACTTTTGGTAATCGCAATCCGCAAGGAATGGCAAAACATCCCGAAACGGGAGAAATTTGGGCACACGAACATGGCCCTCAGGGTGGCGATGAAATCAATATCATAAAAAAAGGGGCCAATTATGGTTGGGCAATAGTCACTTATGGTATTGATTATGATGGAACAACCATAAGCACACTGACCCAAAAACCGGGTATTGAAAATCCTATTTATTATTGGCTACCCTCTATCGCTCCAAGCGGAATGGCTTTTGTTACCAGCGACCGTTATCCTGACTGGAAAGGACATTTGGTTGTGGGTTCTCTAAAATTTCAATATCTGGAACTAGTAAAATTGAAGGGAAATACAGTAATTGAGCGTCAAAAAATTGCTACAGACATTGGCCGAGTAAGAAATGTGGCACAAGGTCCAGATGGCTTGATTTACATCGCTGTCGAAGGAAAAGGAATTTTTAAAATAATTCCAAATTAATAGCTGTTGATAACCAAAATTTAATTGAGATTTAGAATTATATCATGAATTCCTGAGGTAACAAACAAAAAGTCTCCGAACAAGTAATTTGCAGTAATTTTATATTGAAATGTATTAGAAAACATAAGAAACCGAAAAACCTCCATAATAATTTATTGGATTGCCTGGGTAATAATATCGTGGTGGAACAGCACCAAAACCGACTGCGTTTGGCAAAATACTAGCCGCATATTTTTCGTCTAAGGCATTGTTGATTCCAGCACTCAATTCTGTTTTGAGCACTTTAAGAATCGTAAATAAATAGGTGGTTTTAATATCTAGCAAAGAATAGGCATCACTGTATTTTGTATTAGAATCATTCATCGGGATATTACCAACCGTGAGATAGGAAATGTTTACACCAAACCCTTTTTTTATGCTTACATCCAATCCTAAACTCCATTGTTTATTAGGTACACCCGTGAGCTTATTACCTGAATAATCGGCTTCGGCATCTACAAAATCCTTGAATTTAAAGTTATTTAGTGTCGCAGAAAAATAAGGAGTAATTTGGAAGGTATTGGAATCTAATAGTTTGTAATTCACCAGAAACTCAATCCCCGGATGAGAACTCGAGCCCGCATTAATTCCCACATATTGGTCATCGGAGGTGCGTCGAGCGACCAACAAATTTTCGATTTGTGTACTAAAAAAAGTGAGTTCGGTATATAATTTATTTTCGAACCAATTTCCTTTAAAACCAATTTCGTAGTTCCAACCCGTTTCTGGCTTCAAATCGGTATTGATTTGTCCTTCGGGAGTCAAGGTTTCGGCAACTGATGGCACCGAAAATCCTTTGCTAACTGAGGTATAAATGTTTTTCCCTTTTCCCAATTTATAGGAAAACCCAATTCTGGGCGACCAAACAGTACCAAAAGTGTAGTCGTTATTTTGATTTTCGGAATTGGTTTGGAAAACATCTTCCAACGAATACTGAGTTGAATTTAAGGCGATTCCGGTTTCTAAATGAAGATTCTTTGAAAGCCAAACTTCCATTTGAAAAAAATAATTAATGTATTTCCGTTTTTGTTCAATTGCACTAAACTGATCTCCTTGAATGCTTCCCTGACCGGGCTGAGACAAGTATAAATTTTTAAAAAGGGAATACTGGTATTTTTCTGTTGCGAGTTCCGTTCCGAAACTTAACTCAAAAGGCAAAGAAAGCAAGCGGTCTTTGTAATTGAGATGCAAACGCAGTCCCAACGAATTGGTTTTGTCCTCCAAAATATCAAAGGGTCTTGTTTCATAACCGTCCTTAAAATTAGAAAAAAGACTCGATTTCAAAGTCCATTTTTTAGAAAATTGATGGTCATATCCCAAACCTATCAAAAATTTGTCATAAGATTCATATCCTTGCGCAGCTGCCCAAGTAGTAGCTGCCTTTTCAGGGTTCTGGTTATAATTATTTTCATTCAAAGAGCTAGGAATATAGGCTTTCAAGCGAGTGAAAATTCCCAAAAAGGTCAAATTCCCTTTATTTCCTATTTTTTGATTTCCGTGTATGTTGAATGATTTTCTCTTGTAGGAGCTATTGGCACGGTATCCGTCACTTTGCAAATCCGAATAACTAGAGAATAAATTAGAATTCGAATCGCTGAATCCGCCCGAGAGTCGTTGTAGAAGCAAACCAAAGCTGCCAAAAGTAGATGTTGCTTTGCCAAAAGATTCTATCAAAGGCGTTTCCTTTGCAAACAAATGAATTACGCCACCCAAACCAGAACCGAAACTAGTTGAATTTGGCCCTTTCGTAATTTCGATTTTTTCAATAGCGGCTACATCAATATCTTCTATGACAGTTTCTCCCTCACCAGAACTCAACGGAATCGAATTAAAATACCCTTTTACTCTATTGGTTCCATATTGAGAACGAGCTCCAATGCCTCGAATAGTAATTCTATTGGTGTTCAAACCGCCCTGTTGCATAAAAACCCCTGGGATTTTATTCAAAACGGGAGTAAGAATAATTCCATCGGTTTTATTAATATCGGCTGTGGTGATAACAGCGACAGCCGAAGCTGCATTTTGAAGCGTGTTTTTGATAGGAGAAGCTTGCAGAATTATTTCTTGCATTGTTATTGTATCTGTTTTTACCTGACTAAAAACCTGAGCGATACCAAAGAAAATTAGAAAAAAAGAAAATATATTTTTATACAATTGTTAGAAAATTTAGGTGAATAAAACCTTTGTAAAATTAACTTATTCTTTCTGATTCCCCAAAAGATGTTGGGTTAGTTAAAAATTTAAATCATTGTTGAATGTTAATGATTTGGCTTCGATTCTCGTCGGGGCTACTTGAAATACTTTTTAGAAATATAAGGTCTTTCCATTTTTACCAATTGCTAATTTCTTCAACAATATTTAACTAAAAAAAATGCGTCTACACCCATTAATTAATAGCTTTTATTGTTCAAAATTGAGATTTTTAATAATTTTACCCCCTATTTAAGAACGGGTAGAAGTCCTTATTTTTATAGTTTATTATATTGATGAATACTAAATTTGAAGTGAAAAAATAATAAATATGTCAAAAATAAAAGTCAAAAAAAAGAATATCATATAAATTATTAATTATTCAGCATTACAGGTATTTTGATAAAAATAAAACAATAAATTTGTTTTTAACAATTATTATAACAAATAATAATTTAAAAAGTTGACTATTTAATAATGTAAAATATGATGAAGTTGATTCCCAAATTGAACCCAAATGGATGGGACGAGATGTTTTCGAGTAAAGGAGTGCGAAATTCTTACCGCAACGTTTTACATACATTACAAAACCTTAGTCCCGAAAACATTGAACAAAAGCAAAAACAAGCTTCTGATTTTTTTATGAACCAAGGAATTACATTCACAGTTTACAGCGATGACAATCAAGGGATAGAGAGAATATTTCCGTTTGATATAATACCAAGAATAATCACTCATAAAGATTGGGACGAAGTAGAAAAAGGAATTGGGCAGCGATTAAAGGCGCTCAACTTATTTTTAGAGGACGTTTACAACGAACAACTTATTATCAAAGAAGGTATTATTCCGGCGTCTTTAATATCCTCTTGTCCTCATTATATTCAAGAAGTTCATGGGATAAAATTACCTCATAATATTCATATTCACATTGCGGGTATCGATTTGATTCGAGGTGAAAACGGCACGTTTTATGTGCTAGAAGACAATCTTCGATGTCCTAGTGGAGTAAGCTATATGCTTGAAAACAGAGAGATTACAAAGCGAATTTTTCCGGAAATGCTCACTTCGAATCGGGTAAGTATGGTGGGTAATTATCCTATGGTCTTACACAACATTTTAATCTCAATGTCGCCTCGAAGCATTTCAAATCCTAATGTCGTTTTGCTAACTCCTGGCGTTTACAATTCGGCTTATTATGAGCATACTTTTTTAGCGAGACAAATGGGAATTCCGTTAGTAGAAGGAAGAGATTTGGTTGTAAACAACAATAATGTTTACATGAAAACCACTTCTGGTTTAGAACAAGTAGATGTAATTTACAGACGCCTTGATGACGATTATTTAGATCCTTTGGTTTTTAGACAAGATAGTGCTTTGGGAGTTCCCGGATTGATTAGCTCTTACAAAATGGGAAATGTTGCCTTAGTAAACGCAGTAGGAAATGGGGTTGCAGACGATAAAGCTGTATATGCTTATGTACCTGATATGATAAAATACTATCTAAATGAAGAGCCTATTCTAAAAAATGTTCCGACCTATCAAATGGAAAATAAAGAGGAACGGGAATTCGTATTTGCCGATATGGAGAATATGGTCATCAAAGAAACCAATCAAAGTGGTGGATATGGAATGATTATGGGCAATAAAGCCACTGAGGAAGAACTTGATAAAGGGAAGAAAGCAATTCTTGCCAATCCAAGGAATTTTATTGCACAACCCATTATTCAGCTTAGTACAGTGCCTTGCCTGATCGATGGACAACTAAAACTGCGACATGTAGATTTAAGACCTTATGCTTTATTTGGACCTGATGGCGTAAAAATTGTTCCTGGCGGCCTTACTCGTGTGGCGCTTACTGAAGGGTCGTTGGTTGTCAATTCATCTCAAGGCGGAGGTAGCAAGGACACTTGGATTATTGAATAAAATTGAATTAACAAGAGGTTGAGATTACTTTCGCCGCGGCGGACAGGTCGTACCTCGCAATGACAAATAAAATGAAAACAAATATGCTCAGCCGAGTTGCAGACGGAATGTTTTGGCTCAACAGATATATGGAAAGAACAGATGGCATGTTGCTAACTCTTAATACCTTTTATATCTTGTCATTCGACAAAGAAATGAATGATTCTCAGGGATACAGACCGTTATTAGAATATTATACTGATTTGACTAAAAATCAAATTATTGAATCGCAATATGATTCGAATTTTGTTTTGAAATACATTATTTGTGACAATCATAATGTTGATTCTGTTAAAAACTTAGTTCGGAAAGCTCGCGAAAATGCCAGAGGTTCGCAAGACAAAATTACTAAAGAGCTTTGGGAACACATAAACTCTCTGTATCATTATATGAATTCGCCTGAATTGCCTCGAAAATTAGAAACTTATGAGGCGGTAGGGATCATTACCAAACTCAAAAATGATCTTTTGTTGTATAACGGAATCCTTCATGTCACTATGCCAAGAGGCTTAGGGTGGTGCTTTTCAAGTGTTGGAAAAAACATAGAACGCTGTTTACAAACCATTTCGATGACACAAGCTTACTATAAACCCATTAATTATAACCTGGATGGCGAAGAAGATTTATTGTATTGGAGACGTTTGTTATTGTCGCTTTCTGGTTATGAACAATATTTAAAAAGTTATAGTAACATATCTCACAATCGAAAAATCGTTCAGCATGTGGTTTTCAATAAAGATTTTTCACATTCCGTAATGTACACTTTAGAATTAATCGATAAATATTTAGAATACTTGTGTATAGATAATATTTCACCTGAATCTAGAACACTTCAAAATCAATTTGGTAGGCTGAAAAGCATGGTTAAATATACCGATTATCACAACTTAACAAACCAACAGTTAGAAGATGTTTTAAACGACACTAAGACACAATTGGTTCAGTTTTCGACTGATTTTTCTAAATTATTCTTTTCATATACCTAAAAAAATGGCTACATTCAAAATAGTTCATATCACAAAATACCAATACAATTGGCCTATCAAAGAGAGCATCAACGAGATTCGTTTGTTTCCACACAATTTTGATAATCAAGAGGTCTTACAACATCAGCTTTTGATAACCACTAATCCCAATCTCGAAATCTCAAAAGATTTTTACGGCAATAGTGTTGGTAATTTCAATATTTTGGAACCACACAAAGAGATGATTATCGAATCTCAAATGTTAGTTCGGGTCAATCATTCGCTCAGAATTCCTGAAATAGATACTACCAAAGTGCAAGATTTAGAATTAGAAAAAGGTAACAACAGCTCTTTGCTTCGACTTTGTAGTCCAGAGGTCATTACAAATCAAAAGAAAATAGATTCCTATTTAAAAAAAATAAATGCAGCTAACATTTCTGTGATAGAAATTGCTCAAAAATGCAGTGAATATATCTTTAAAAACTTTACGTATACCAAAGGAATTACAAATATTGAAACTACCGTTGATGAAATATTAGTTCACAAAAAAGGAGTTTGTCAAGATTTTGCACACGTTCTGTTGCAATTTTTGCGCACTGCTGGAATTCCTTCGAGATATGTAAGTGGTTATATTTGTCCAAATTCAGTTGGATTTAGAGGAGAAGGAGCAACTCATGCTTGGGTAGAATTTTACACTCCGTCACAAGGCTGGCTAGGCATAGATCCAACCAATAATGTATGGACAATGGACAATCATGTCAAACTTTCGGTTGGTCGGGATTTTAATGAATGTAGTCCTGTAAAAGGAACTTTCAAAGGATTTGCTAAACAAACGCTTTCGGTTAGCGTTTCGATAGGATATGAAGATGGAAGACAGTTTGAAGAAGTAAACCATGTAAAACTTCAAAAAATTTCTGATGATGTGCAAAGACAGCTTGATCTTTTAGAATATCAACTCCAGTTACAACTACGTCAACAGCAGCAACAGCAACAATAGTTAGTTTTATTCGTATAAAAAAACAGCGCCATTTTAAAAATAAAATGGCGCTGTTTTTATGTGTACTTTATTTTTCTATTACATATTATACAACCAACTGGCTGGATTATTATAGGTTGTATTCTGAGAAATGGTGAACTTTAGGACAGTTCTTCCCGTTTCGCCATTGGTTCTTACTTTTCCAATACTTTGCTTGATATTGACTTTATCTCCTTTACTTACATTTACCGAACTCAAATTTTGATACACCGTAAAATAGTCCCCGTGTTGTATCATTACGGCTTTATTTACTGGAGATAAAACCATAACACTCGTTACTTCCCCTGCAAATACGGCTCTTGCAGTAGATCCTGATTCGGTTGTGATTTCGACCCCGCTATTATGAACTCTCAAGGTGGGAAATTGTGGGTGCTGCTGATCTCCATAAGGCAATGAAACAAAGCCTTTTTCTACCGGCCAAGGCAATTTCCCTCTGTTAGATTTGAAATTATCGGCTAATATTTTTTCTTCAGGGGTTAACACAATTTTTGAAGACGACACTGCAGGTGCTGAAGATACAATGGCTTTAGCTCGTGTTTTAATTTCTTCTTTGGTATCTCCAGCTTTTGCTTCGGCTTCCGCTTTTCTCATCGCTTTTTCTAGAGCTGCTTTTCTATTGGCTTCGGCTATAGCTTCTCGAATTATACGATCAATTTGTCTGTCGATTGCTCTTGCCTCTTGTTGTTTTTTCTTGATGTCAGTGGCAATTTTATTCTTGTCTTTTTTAATTAATTTGACCAGTTTATCTTGCTCTTGCTTTGCTTTTAGCAGTGATAATCTTTCTTTTTCGTTTTCTTGAATCAGTTTTTGTTTGGCTGATTTTTGAACGCCTAATTTTTCATTGTAATCCGTAAGCTCATCTGATTTTGATTTAATTTCAACACCCTGCATTTTTCTGTAGCCTGTATATTGTTTCATATACTGTGCTCTTTTATAAGCTTGCAAAAAACTATTAGAGGACAAGATAAACATCGCTCGGCTTTGTTCAGAACGGCTTTTATACGACTTTACAATCATCTTTGAATAATCTTCTTTGAGAACAACTAGTTCCCGATTTAACTTATTTATTTTTAATTGATTAATATAAATATCGTTGCTCAACAACCTAGCTTGCTTTTCGGTAGTATTGATCAGTTTTTCTTTCAGCTTTATTTTATTGGTTTGAACAATAACAACGCTTACCGCCGATTTTTCTTTTTTCTTTACCGATAGCAACAACCTTTCGTTATCTCTAATTTCTTGTTGTATTTGAGCTTTTCGTTTTTCTAATTTTTCTTGCTGGGATTCTTGACTCCACATCAATGAAGTCATAAAAATTAATATTAGGCTTAGGAGAAATTTTGGCATAGTAAAATAAGTTTGTGCAAATTTACTTAATTATAATTCTTTTGTAATCATTTGGAACACTATAAGGAAAAGAAAGTTCTTCATTAAAGGTTACGTTGTTGTATTCTAAGTTTATTTCCGTTTTACCTTGCTTTTGATAACTGTCGATATTTAGTGTCAAAGGCAAGGTCATTTCTTTGAATTCTTTTTTGTTAGAATACACAACTTGAATCATTCTTTCCTCTTTTGTTTGTATAATTTCCTCTTTGTTTATCGAGAAATTATTTCCATCAATATAGAACGATTTCTTAGTGTTTCCATCAGATTCTTCGTCCAATCTATACACTTGATCGGTAAATGTTTCTGTATATTTCCCTTCTTTCAAATTGTCAATGGCTCTTCCCAACAGCATATTTTGCACCTTATTGAAGTCTAAATCGGTTCCTAACAATTGACTTAATGCGCTGAAATCGCCTTCATAATAAGTTCCTTTTATTTTTTCGTAATAACTTACTTTGGTTGGTGTAATCGAAGCTTTGGCCATTGTAATTCCCAAAAACCGAATGCTTATCAATATCTGTTCGTCTTTTTTGAGTTTAATTTCGGCTGTAACATTCTGATTTTGTTTCTCAGTAGCATATTGAACACTCGCTTTTATATATAATGTCGAAAACTCATTTTTATTGTTGTAGTAGTTTTCAATGATTTTATTGACACTCTTTCGGTTTTCATTTTTAGACACATCGGCCACTGCTGTTTTGGATTTACACGAAACTAGCACCAATGAGCTGATGAAGCTAACCAAAAAAAGAAGTCTTGTGTTTTTTGAAAATTTATTCATTTTATTTCTTATTTTTTGGCTTTTAATAATTGATTGGCTTTAGTAAAATACTGTTCTTTTTTCTTGAAATCTCCCAAACCGTTGAAGGCCTCGCCCAATTGCAGGTTGAAATTAATTTCTAATTGTAAATCATCGACCACATAATCCATTCCCATTTCTAGCATATCTATTGCTTTTTTGAATTGCTTCAATTGATTGTTTGCCAAACCAGAAAAGTAATAAAACTGAGGCTGTGTAGGATAAATTTCTACCAAAGATGCCGATTTTTTTGACACCATCTCAAATTGTTTGGTTTCGACATACGACTGAAGCAAGAGCATATTGGTTTCGATGTCTGATCCCGAATTATTTTTTAATGATAATTGATAATAGGAAATGGCTTTGTCCCATTGCTTTTTACTGTAATAATATTTCCCTATTTCTTTGGCAACATTTACATCTGGATCTTTGTCAAAAAAAGCCATTGCTTTCTCCAAATCTGGGGAATATTGCGGATTTTTATTAACAAAATTCAAAAATTCATTCAGAACACGCCGTTTAATTTTAGCCTCTATTTGGGAACTTGCCAAAACTACATTCATTGCATTTATAGCTTTCTGAGCTTCGTTTTGGTTTAAATAAAATTGAAAAAATCCCAGTTGAGCCCAGTCTGAATCTGGAATTTCCAATTCTAGTTTTTTTGTTATTTCGGATGCTTTTTGAGCTTCATTATTCTCAGAATATAGCTTTAATAAAGCAACATAATTGGACTCCTCTTTTGGGTTTTTATTGATTTTTTCAATCAAAATATTCACTTCGGCATTTTGGAATTTCCCTTGTGCCAAAATTTGCGTTTTATACATTTCACGTCGATCCGATTTTCCAACCTTTTCATTCAACTCTTCAATTAAAACGAGTGCTTTGTCAAATTGTTGCGTGTACATGTAAAGTGAAACCAAATCGTCTTGATAAATTTTGTCAAACTCAATTAATTTATTAACTGAGAGTATGGCTTGATTATAATTCTTGGTTTGATAACTTACCTCATACATTCCTGCCCAATACCATTTGTTTTTCGGATCTATTTGTGCCGCTTTTTCATAGGAAGAATAGCTTTGTTCATAATTTTTTAGCCCAAAATAATTCTTTCCCATTTCCGAATAAACTACGGCATCATTGGGTTTTAATTTCAAACAATATTCCAATGCTGTAATGGCTTTATCGTAATTTTCGATTCCTTTTTGCTTTAAGGATTCGTAAAAATAATCTTGAAATTTGTCGGTTTCAGGCACAATAGATTCTGGTTCGGCTTGCGCCAATAGCAAAGCTGAATTGCAAAGCAAAACCAAGAATAAAAAGAATGAAACCGTTTTTTTCATTTATGCAAATTGAGATTTGTTAGCCTAGATTTGACAACTTTTTAATTGCCTCCAGCTTTAGCTAGAGGAATAAAATAAAGATAGCTTTCAATGGCTTTGGCCAAAATAAAATTAATTTTGGCTAAAGCCCAATTAAACATTTATTCATTTTACTCCAGCTAAAGCTGGAGGCAATTTAAAATTATTAATGACAAGAATTATTCCAACACCGAATAATCTCCAATGCTAATGCTGGTAAAATTACCATCAAAACTAGCGTGACTTCCAATCATTGCGTTGTCTAAATTAGCGTTTTTGATATGCGAATGCGTTTGCACCAGACTGTTTTTTATAGAACTATCAACAACGTGACATCCATCTCCTAAAGATACATTTGGACCAACCGTTGCGTTAATCAAAACTACATCTTTGCCAATATAACAAGGTGGAATGATGGTTGAATTCTCTAGTTTTACATCATAATCTACCAAATGTTCGCCATCATTATGTAAAAATCCCAACATTCTGGAATTGGTTTCAACCGTAACGTCTTTGTTGCCGCAATCCATCCACTCGGCGACTTCTCCGGGTACAAAAATCATACCTTTAGCCATCATTTGTTTGATTCCGTCATTAATTTGGTATTCGCCACCGTTGATTATATTATTATCCAAAACATATTGAAGTTCATCTTTTAGAACCGCAACATCTTTGAAATAATAAATCCCGATAACGGCAAGATCCGAAACAAACTCCTTTGGTTTTTCGACCAATTCAATAATTTGATTGGCTTCGTTCAAATTAACTACACCAAAAGCTTCTGGTTTATCTACTTTTTTTACCCAAATCACACTATCGGCATTTTGATCTAAATCGAAATCGGCTCGAATCAAAGTATCGGCATACGCAATAACAGCTGGTCCGCTCAAAGAATCTTTGGCACACATAATGGCGTGACCTGTTCCCAATGCTTCATTTTGGTAATAAATAGTTCCTTTTGAGCCTAATTTTTCGGCAATGGCGATTAAATCTTCTTCTACTTTTTTGCCAAAACTTTCGTGAATGATAAAAGCAACTTCTTCGATATCTTGATTCAAAACTCCTGCAATATCTTCGACCAAACGGTGTACGATTGGTTTTCCAGCGATAGGAATTAGAGGTTTCGGGATTGTTAATGTGTGTGGTCTTAGTCTGGAACCTCGTCCAGCCATTGGTACTATTATTTTCATTTGTTTTGTCATTGCGAGGAGTTGCGAGGCACGTGGCAAAGCAATCTCATCCTCTTATTAATTTATTCTTTTTAACCGCAAAGTTTACGAAAGTTTTCGCAAAGTTATAGGAGGTGTTATTGATAATTTTTTTGCCACAGATTAAACGGATTGAACCGATTTCCACGGATTTTCTAATTGTTTATCTGAGTATTTATCTGCTAACTGTGACTGAACACTGAATACTTACTTCACTCCTGTACTTCCAAAACCGCCTTCTCCTCGTGAAGTTTCTGATAATTCTTGAACTTCAATCCATTCGGCTCTTTCGTGTTTCGCTATAATGAGTTGGGCAATGCGTTCCCCGTTTTCGACAACGAAAACTTCATTGGATAAATTGACCAAAATCACTCCAATTTCTCCACGATAATCGGCATCTACAGTTCCTGGCGAATTAAGAACTGTGATTCCTTTTTTGGCTGCCAAACCACTTCTTGGTCGCACTTGCGCTTCATAACCAATAGGTAATTCGATGAAAAGTCCTGTTTTTACGATGGTTCTTTCTAAGGGTTTCAAGGTTATGGATTCGGATAAATTGGCACGCAAATCCATTCCTGCCGAGGCGATGGTTTCGTAATTAGGCAAGTCGTGTTGCGATTTGTTGATGATCTTTATTTTCATTTTATTTATTTTGAGGATACGTAGGGACAAGTCGCGACTTGTCCGTGCCCTTTGTCCGTAAATTGTCAATGTTTATTTTTTCCTTTTTAGGATGCCCAATATGGTTTGTTTTTCATTGTAATATATAAAATACATAAACCCAATTAATAATGGGATTCCAACGAAATAATTTTCTCTAAATCCATAGAAAGAAATAATAGAAAACAAGATGGACAAGCCCATATAACCGCCTATTTTCTCCATATCATAAGGAATTGGATAATATTTGTTTCCTAGAACATAAGAAATAATCATCATACTTCCGTAAGCGACAATAGTAGCAATTGCCGACCCGTAATAGCTGTATTTTGGAATTAAAAGATAGTTTAAAACCAAAGTTAAAATGGCACCAACAATCGAAATATAAGCACCTATTTGAGTTTTATCGGTGAGTTTGTACCAAACCGAAAGATTGTTGTAAATTCCTAGACAGAAATTGGCCAAAATGATTAAGGGCACGACTTTCATCGCTTGCCAATAGGATTTGTTGTCGAGCAAAAGGAACTTCAATATATCGGCAAAAACAATGACTCCTAACAGAATTAACGAACCCAATATGACGAAATATTTTGTAATGACAGCATATGTCTGCGGCGCATTTTTGCTAGTTGAATGACTGAAAAAGAAAGGTTCAATTCCCAAACGAAAAGCGGTGGCAAACAAAACCATAAACAATCCGAGTTTGTAACAGGCAGAATAAGCTCCGACTTCGGATTTGGCAATATTTTCTGGAAGCAAGTAGCCTAAAAGAATTTTATCGAAATGTTCATTGACTGCAAAGGCGATTCCGGCGACAAGAATTGGCAAGCCGTATTTCATCATTTTTTTCCACAGAAGTTTATCGAATCTTCTATCTAAATTGAAATAATTGGGCGAAAGAACGACCAATGTGAGTAAACTCGCTAGTAAATTGGCAATAAAAATATAGGCTATTTCAGAGTGTTCAACATATAGATTATCCATAAACGAATGGGGATTATCCGCTGCCAATTGCGGTAAATAAACCAAAAAGAAAATGTTGAGAATCAAGTTGACCATCACGTTTCCTATCTTGATGGCAGCATACTTCATAGGCCGTTGATTGGCTCTGAGTTTTGAAAACGGAATAATAACCAAAGCATCAAGTGCTAAAATCCAAATTGAATACGTAATAAATTGCACTTCAACATTTGCATAAGCAGCTAATGAATCTCTAAAAATTAAGGCTCCAAAAAGAAAAAAAATGGTGGACCAAAATATCGAAATAGTAGATGTAGCAATTACATTTTGCTTGTCAGTTTCGGAATTATAAAAACGAAAAAAGGCCGTTTCCATTCCATAAGACAAAATCACGTTGAAAAAAACCATCCAAGACAATAGAATCGAAACTTCTCCATAATCAGATGTAGGTAAAACGCCTGTGTATAATCGTACCAATAAAAAACTCAACATTCTGGGCAAAACCGTTGCGAGTCCGTAAATGGCAGTTTGTTTGAAAAGATTTTTATATAATCCCAAGGGTGTTACTATTAATTTTATGACACAAAAATAACCTTTTCTTTGGTTTAATTCTGAATTTATTATTTCAATCCAAATAGTTTATTCTTGAGACTTATGATAATCCTTCTTCATTTAATGTTTTAATAAAATGGAAGCCTCTGGGATAATAGCCTTGACTGTAATAAAACCGATGTGCAGTAAAATTTTGGGTATAGGCATCGAGTACAATCATTGTGCAGTCTAATGCTGTTGCTTTTTGGTTGACGTAATCGGTCAAGAGCTTGCCAATTCCTTTGGAACGATGTTCGGGATGAACTATAAAATTGTCTATTTCCATATATTTGCCTGACCAAAGTTTGATTCCATACCACAAACCTGTTAGTCCAACACAGATTTCGTTTTCAAAAATCGCAATCTGAGTATAGTTGTTCGGTATCATTGCTTCAAGATAGGATTTGTACTTCTCATCGGAAATATTGGGATACAAATGACGTATTATTTCGATTTGTTCCAGCATTTCTTCAATCGTGGTGAGTTCTAGGGTTTTCAAAATTGTATTGGTGTTGAAATTAGGGGATAAATTTAAACAAAAAAAGTCCCGATTAAATCGGGACTTTCAAAGTAAGATATGGGTAACTATTTATTTTTTAATTACTCTAACTGTTTTGTTGATATCTCCTTGTTTCAATGAGATTAAATAAACGCCTGGAGCGTAATCATTTCCTATTTGTTGGTTATTGATTGCATCATAATCGACATTTAGTGATTCGATTGTTTTCCCAGTCATATCATAAGCTGTTACTTTTACTTCTTCATTAGACGAAGAAATGTAATTGATTTTGAAACTGTCTGTAGATGGGTTTGGATAAACTCTTAATGAAAACTCAGCGTTTGAAGCAAATTTATCATTACTAAGTGTTGTAAAATCAGCGCCTGTCAAAGCTATAGAGCTAGTTGCTGGCCTGTAATCTAATCCTGTGTATAAACTTCCGTCTAATTCATTGTATGGCGTTGTTAATATTCCTGCGCTTGTTGTTTGACTTGTGTTATTGTTTAAAGAAAACCAATTAGCTACATCGAAACCTACAGGAGTTGTTGTAGCCACTTTCGCTACTGCTGTTCCTGCAATAATATTACTTTTGAATTTTAACGTAGCATTTGTTGCGTTTGTTTGTGTTGTTGCTCCATCTACAACAACTCCGTCAACAAAATCCATAAAAATAGAATTCCAAATTTGAAGTTGTGTGTTTCTTCTTAAATGAGCTCCTCTTCTGTGTCTAACCGCTAAGGTACCTCCACTTGATAATGTTGCTCTGTAAGTTGGTCCTATCAAAGTACAGTTTGAGAAAATTGCACTTGTAAATTTAGTTCCAGCAGTACTTGTTGAATTATTATCTGATTCGAAACAGTTTGAATCTGAAGAGTCTGCAATGGCTGGTTCTTTAATGGCCAAACAAAACTGTACATTACCACTAAAACCGTTATCGGTATCAAAATCATCATCAAAACCTCTGTAAGCAACAAGGTGTGAGCAATTTACAGCTCCACCAAACCATTCAAAAGAATCATCATTGGCATAAGAAACTTGAACATAATCAATTGTTGTTGCTTTACCAACAGCTCCCATTGTTAAACCATTGATTTCTGTATTACTTCCTGCAGCTCCATAAGTATAACCTGCAAACTCTATTCTTACGTATTTCAAAGAACCTGAGTTGTCATTATCGTCTGGATTAGCTCCACCACCATATTGTGTGTCAGCAGTTGGTGCAATACCTTCAATATTGTTTACTCCACCATTGATATTGTAAGCTCCTTTACCCATTAAAATAACGCCTCCCCAGTCACCTCTGTTTCTATTACCTTCTGAATAACCAGATGTAAAAACGATTGGGCTAGTAGAGGTTCCTTCGGCAATAAGTTTAGCCCCTTTTGTGATAAACAAACCTGCTCCTGGTGCAGTGCTACGAATAATTACTCCTGGCTCAATAGTAAGTGTTGCGTTGTTTTTTACATAAATTTGTCCTGCTAAAGTGTAGGTGTTACCTACTGTCCAAGTAGTATTGGTAGTTATTTCAGTAGAAATAGTTACTGTTGGTGTTGGATAGACCTTGTTTTGAGGATTATATTCTGTCCAAGAATCTGTCCACATTGCAGCTGGAGCTGGTGCAAAAGCGCCTCGATAAGTTGTCGTAGTAAATTGAGCAAAACCAGTAAAAGTTACTAGAACTAGCATTAATAAAAAGTAAATTTTTTTCATTTTTGTGTGTGTTTAAATTATTTAGCAATATTAAGATGGGAATGTAAATATTGGGTAAACTAAAAGTTATATAAATAACACTATACTGTTATCTAAATATTAAGAGCCTGATCTATAAAAATCAAGCTCTTAGCATTTTACAATAAATTCGTTATTAGAAATTGTAGGTTAAAGAAAAGGAATAGGATGAACCAAATTTAATTCTCGTAGTTAAATCATCTTCTTGACTATTGTATCCATTTTTATTTTGAGAATCTCCTAAGAAAACTTTGTTTACAAAAGCATCAAATCCTTTAATTTCTTGGGTTCCTGGCAAATCATTGTTTTGGTAAAGAACTAAATCTTGCGCTAATGCGTTTTGAAGATTCATCTTAATTTCAAGTTTGTTTTTAAATAAACTTTTGGCTACTTGAAAATCTAACAAGGTTCTCGCTTTTTCCCAATAACCAGCTGTAGGATTACCCAAGGTTTGATTCGCGTGAATGGTAATTCTATTTCCAATTCTGTTCAAATTTGCAGATATTGACCATCCTGCTTCTGAGTTCATATATTGTAATCCTGCATTTAAAACATAAGGAGATTGTCCCTGCATTGGTGTGTCTTCAACGGCTGATGGAGTCTCAAACAAATTAGAAATATCAACTTTAGACCGAATAACAGCAAGATTGGAGTAAAGTGTCAAATCATCTAAAATTTTAGTTTCTTTTGTTCCAAAAATAGTACTTAACAAAGTTCTAAATTCAAATTCAATACCGTAATCGGTTCCAAAAGCGGCATTCTTATATTGATTTGAGTTGTTTGCCAATGCTTGGATTTCGATTGGATTTTTGAAATCTTTGTAAAAAGCTGAGACAGAAAACAATTGTGCATTTCCTGGAAAAAATTCATATCGCAAATCAGCATTCAAAATTTCAGTGATTTTAAGAGTTGGTGTTCCTGAAGTGTTAAATCGAGTTTCATTGTCAAAGAATAAAAAAGGTGCTAATTCCCTGAATTCTGGTCTATTCAATGTTTTGGAACCACTTAATCTTAAATTTTGATTTTTTGTAAGTTTATAAATAAAGTTTACAGATGGCAATAGGTCTAATTGTGAATCATCGACAACAACTGGTTCGCCTACAATAGATTTAGATTTTAAATGTTGTGAATAATTTTCTAATCGAACACCCCAAACTACTCTCAACTTATTAAATACATTATCAATCATTAAATAACCCGCATCTAAATTAGCTTCTGCATCATAATAATCACTTCCTTTTGTTCCATCGTATAAGGTCAAACCACTTGATTTAGGTGTAAAAATACCCATATTCGAAGCATTGAATATAGTGGCATTTGGCATTGTTGGAATTGTTGTATTACCAAAAGTTCCTGATCCATAACTAACTCCTCCCACTCTACCATTAAAAGGAATGTAACCCAATTGTCTAGCTTCAAATTTTCGGTTTCGAGATTGAGTAATTCCACCAATTTTTATATCGGCTGAGAAATTATCTGAAAAATTTATTTTTTTGCTAACATCAATCTTAGAACTTAAAATATATTCGCTATTTGAAGATGTAAAAATAGAACCTGGACTATCTTTTCCTACGACACCAGCAAAAAAGTAGGCCGTTGGGACTGATTGAGTTCCATCTGCATATTGAATATACTCATACGTGTTTCTTCTTTCGCTTGGTATATCTCGTTTTACATTGCTATATGAGCCAACCCAATTAATTTTAATTTTGCTTTCTGACAAGAAATGTTCACCAATAAATTGTCCAGTATAAATATTGTTTTTAGAAAAAAATCGGTTAGTAGAACTAGTGATTGTAGGTTCTTCCTCTACTCTTTTAGTCCCATTTCGGTCGGTAAATCTTGTTTCAGTATTAAGGCTATACAAATTTTTAAAACTAAATTTGTTGTTTGAATTTATTTTTAAGGAAAGATTTAAAATAGCTCCACTAAGTCTTTGCGAGCTATAACTTTTATCCGAAAAATCTTCAAGAAGCGCACCTGGTGTGTCATAAAATTTTCGATTGCTTTCAGCATAAACGTTGGATGTGTTATTAGTTACAGAAGCCAATAAACCTAAACTTTGTTCTCCGTTAAATTTAAAATAACGACCAAGACTAAACTGAAAACTAGTGTTTGGGTCAAACTTATCTTCTTTTATACCCCAATCCGTTTGATAATTCTTTGACAAATTATCTATTTGAAGAATACTACTCTCTGTCTTTTGAGTTTGTAAATTAATGAATTCGTCCGAGCTTGGAAAATTAGACGGCAATCCTACTTTAGCATCACGAGCAACTAATTTTGATTTGCCTGTTGTAACTGTATTATATCCAGTACCTATCGAAAGAGTTTGAAAATTTTTGTCTGGAGCCATTTTAGTGTTAATCTCAATAACACCCCCTGCAAATTCTCCAGGTAAATCTGGAGATGCCGTTTTATTAATAACTAAATTATCAAGCATATTGGATGGGAAAATGTCGAAAGAAAAAGCTTTTCTGTCTGGCTCCGTACTTGGTAAGGGTGATCCGTTTAAATAGGTAGTGTTGTATCTATCATTTAAACCACGAATAATAACAAATTTATTGTTTTGAACACTAGCTCCACTAATACGTCTTAAAACATCTGAAGCCGTCTTGTCTGGAGTTCTTTTGATACTTTCTGCAGAAATTCCGTCAGAAACTCTAACGCTGTTTTTTTGCATTGTTAAAAGTGACTTTACAGATTCTGCTTTTGCTTTTACCGTTCTGACTACTACTTCATCTAGAACTCCGCTCATTTCCGCCAAAGAAACTGTTAATACTGTTGCTTCTTTATCTACAACTTCAACATCCGAAACAATTTTGGTTGAAAATGAGAAAAACGAAAACTCTAAATCATATTTTCCCGCAGGCATTTTTCTGAAATAAAATTTTCCTTCAGCATCTGAAAGGGTGGCCAGTTTTGTTCCTTTTATTGTAACAAGAACTCCTGGTAATGGTTTTCCGGTAGATTCCTCTATTACAGTTCCTGTAATAATGGAATTTTCGTCTATTCTATTTGGTAATGTGGCATCTGCTACATAATTATCAGTTGATTCTGATCCTTTTAAATCTTGAGAAAAGACAGAATTTACAAAAAATAAAAATACGATAAGATAAGATAATTTCATTGAAATATTTTTGATTAAAAATTGCTAGAATTTCACCGCAAAAATACTTTTAAACTAAATTTTGTATGTTAATGGTAGATTAACATATTTATGTTATAACCACCTAATGTTAATTTATTGTGAGCTAAACAATAATTATGTGTTGATTTCTCTCCAAGTTAAGTTTTATGTAAAATTTTCTGTCATTAAAGCATAAAAAAAATCCCGCGATTTGCGGGACTCTTAAATATATTTCGAATAAAATTTTATCCTTTCAAAGCTTCCGCTCCACCAACAATCTCTAAAATCTCATTGGTAATTGCTGCTTGACGTGCTTTGTTGTATGTTAATTTCAATTGATCTCTCAATTCGGTTGCGTTGTCTGTTGCTTTGTGCATCGCAGTCATACGCGCTCCGTGTTCTGAAGCAAATGAATCTCTAACACCTTTGTATAATTGTGTTTTCAATGATTTTGGAATCAAAGTCAATACAATTTCTTCTTTGGATGGTTCAAAAATATAATCACCTGTTGAAGCTGGTTTATCCGTTTTAATTGCTGCTAATGGTAAAAACTGTTCTACTTGAACGATTTGAGTCGCAGCATTTTTAAATTGATTGTAAACCAATTCAATTTTGTCATACTCACCAGATACAAATTTTCGAGTCAATGTTTCGGCAATTACAGTCACATTATCAAAAGTCAAATGATCAAAAACGTGACTTTGATTGTCCACAACGGTTAAGGTTTTGGTCAAAATGTCGTTTCCTTTTTTACCAATGGCAAAAACATCAACTTGTTTTCCTGCATAGTAATCGGCACGGTTTTTAACTTCTTTGATCACATTACTATTAAAAGCGCCACACAAACCTCTATTCGAAGTAATAGCAACCACTAAAACTTTTTTGATTTCACGTTGTTTTGTGAATTCTCCCCCAACATCTCCGTCAAGAGTAGCCGAAAGATTTTGTAATAATTCCGTCAATTTTTCGGCATAAGGTCGCATTGCTGTAATTGCATCTTGTGCTTTTTTTAGCTTTGCAGCAGAAACCATTTTCATTGCCGATGTAATTTGCATCGTAGATGAAACGGAAGTAATTCTATTACGGATTTCCTTTAAATTTGCCATATAAAAGTTAGGGGTTAGAAGTAAGAGGTTAGAAGTTAGAAAAAGGAATGTAACTTCCCACTTCTAACTTCCCACTTCCCACTTAGTTGTATTTCGCTGAAACTTCTTTTGCTGCTGCTTCTAACACATCTGTGATTTCGTCAGTCAGTTTTCCTGCTTTCAATGCATCGAGTGTAGCTCTGTTTTTGTTGTTCAAGAATTCTAAATAATCTTTTTCGAATTCTTTTACTTTATTTACAGGAACATTACGCAACAAGTTTTTAGAACCTGCATAGATAATGGCAGTTTGATCTTCAACAGTATAAGGATCGTTAAGATTTTGTTTCAAAATCTCTACGTTTCTTTTTCCTTTTTCAATAACGTTTAAAGTTACGGCATCTAAATCTGAACCAAATTTAGCAAACGCTTCTAATTCACGGTATTGAGCTTGATCTAATTTTAAAGTACCTGCTACTTTTTTCATAGATTTAATTTGAGCATTACCTCCAACACGAGATACCGAGATACCTACGTTGATTGCTGGACGAACCCCTGAGTTAAACAAATCTCCATCAAGGAAAATCTGACCATCTGTAATCGAAATTACGTTTGTTGGGATATATGCAGAAACGTCACCAGCTTGAGTTTCGATAATTGGCAAAGCAGTCAAAGAACCACCACCTTTTACGATACCTTTTAATGAATCTGGTAAATCGTTCATGTTTTTTGCAATTCCATCATCAGCAATTACTTTACAAGCTCTTTCTAATAAACGAGAGTGTAAGTAAAAAACGTCTCCAGGATATGCTTCACGTCCCGGTGGTCTTCTTAATAAAAGAGAAACCTCACGGTAAGCAACAGCTTGTTTAGATAAATCATCATAAACAATCAAAGCTGGACGACCTGAATCTCTAAAATATTCTCCAATTGCAGCTCCGGCCATAGGCGCATAAACTTGCATTGCAGCTGGATCAGAAGCATTTGCTGCAACAATAACCGTATAAGCCATTGCACCTCTTTCTTCTAACATTTTTGCAATACCAGCTACAGTTGACGCTTTTTGTCCAATTGCAACATAGATACAAAATACAGGTTTTCCTGCATCGTAAAATTCTTTTTGATTTAAGATAGTATCCAAACAAACGGTAGATTTACCTGTTTGACGGTCACCAATAACTAGCTCACGTTGTCCACGACCTACAGGAATCATTGCATCTACTGCTTTGATACCAGTTTGTAATGGCTCTGTAACTGGTTGACGGAAGATAACTCCAGGAGCTTTTCTTTCTATAGGCATTTCGAATAATTCACCCGTAATTGGTCCTTTTCCATCAATAGGAAAACCAAGAGTGTTTACCACACGGCCTACCATTCCTTCTCCTGTTTTAAGGGAAGCAATACGTTGGGTTCTTTTTACTGTTGAACCTTCTTTAATGCCTGTTGATGCTCCTAAAAGTACCACACCCACATTATCTTCTTCAAGATTCAATACAATAGCCTCAAGGCCATTGTCAAATTCTACAAGCTCACCATATTGAACATTAGAAAGTCCGTAAACACGAGCAATTCCATCTCCAACTTGAAGTACAGAACCTACTTCTTCTAATGTAGCACCAGATTCAAAACCTTCTACTTGCTTTTTTAATATTGCTGAAATCTCAGCAGGTTTAATTTCCGCCATAATTATTTATAAATAACTAGTTACTTAATTCTCTCTTTAATACTTGTAATCTGTCGGCAATAGAAGCATTGTATTGCTTATCGCCTATTCTTAAAATAAAACCTCCAATGATTGAAGGATCTACTGTGTTTTCTATTGTAATTTTTTTACTTGAAGAAATGCTTGCAATTTTTGCAGAAACTTTTGCTTCTAAAGCTGCATCCATAGGAATTGCTGTAGTAACCTTAGCTACTTCAACACCATTCTGTATGTCAAATAATTTATTATACTCTATTGCTATGCTGTCTAATATTTCAAATCTTTTGTTTTCAGACAATAAATGAAATAGGCTTTTTGTCACTGCATTTACTGAAGCAAAAACTTCCAAAAGGGCGCTTTCTTTCACTTCAACAGTAATTGTTGGCTTTAGAATAAAAGCACTTAATTCCCCATTGCTTTTTATTGTTGAAGCTATCAAAGACATATCATTACTAACTTCAGTAGCAACAGATTTAGAATCTGCTATATCTAAAATTGCTTTTGCGTAACGAATTGCTGCTCTTGTACTTATCATATTAGTTTAGTTTAGCATCACCTAACATTTTTTCCACTAATTTTACTTGAGCTTCTTTGTTAGACAATTCATCTTTTAATAATTTTTCAGCAATTTCGATAGACAAATTAGAAACTTGTGCTCTCAATTCTGCCATAGCTGCATTTTTTTCGCTTTCGATAGCTGCTTTTGCTTGTTCGATCATTATTAGACCTTGAGCTTGAGCTTCGGTTTTTGCATCAGCAACCATTTTCTCTTTCATTTCACGTGCATCTTTCAACAAAGCATCACGTTCCATTCTTGCTTCTTGCAAAATACGTTGGTTATCGCTTTGAAGGTTTTGCATTTCTTTTCTAGCATTGTCAGCAGAAAGTAATGCGTTTTTTATTCCTTCTTCTCTTTCGTTAACGGCATCCAAAATAGGTTTCCAAGCAAATTTTTTCAACAACAAAACCAATCCAACAAAAATTATTGTTTGCCAGATAAATAATCCAAACGAAAAATCATTTATTAACTTTTCCATAGTGTGTTTTTAATTGTATTCTTTTAATTTAATTTTTAAAACAAAAGCTGCAACCAACCGTTACAGCTTTTTGTTTTTCAGCATTATACAGCGAATAAAGCTGCAAATCCAATACCTTCAATAAGCGCTGCTGCAATAAGCATAGCTGTTTGAATTTTTCCAGTAGCTTCTGGTTGACGAGCGATTGCATCCATTGCAGAACCACCGATTCTACCAATACCAATACCTGCTCCAATAACTACTAATCCTGCTCCAACGATTTTAGGAATTTCCATAAAAATATGTATTAAAAATTAAACATTCAATTTTGAGGTTAGAGGTAAGAAGTTCGAAGTTAGAAATAATTTCTACCCTCTAATTTCTAATTTCTAACTTTACTAGTGCGCTTCTTCGTGATGATGCTCCTCAACTGCCGATCCGAAATACAATGCGGATAACATTGTGAAGATATAAGCTTGTAATAAGGCAACTAATATTTCGATGATTGAAATAGCAAACGACAACATAAATGACAAGCTACTTCCCAACCAACTTTTGAAAATAAAGATCAATCCTATTAAACTCATCAAAACTACGTGTCCTGCAAAAATATTTGCATACAAACGTATCATTAAGGCGAAAGGTTTGATAAACACTCCCAATAATTCTATAGGTGCTAAAATGATTTTCATTGGAGTTGGCACACCTGGCATCCAGAAAATGTGTCCCCAATAATTCTTATTTGCTGTAAGAGTTGTGATTACAAATGTAATTACCGCTAATCCAAAAGTAATAGCAATATTTCCTGTAACGTTGATTCCTAGTGGAGTCAAACCAAAGATATTTAAGAACCATACAAAGAAAAAGATGGTCAACAAATAACTCATATACCTTTTATAATGTTTTTCACCAATGTTTGGAATCGCAATTTCGTCACGAATATACAATACGATTGGTTCGAAAAGTCTTCCAACTCCAGAAGAAATCCCTCCGTTTTTAGCATACGATTTTGCTAGACTTGTAAACAATAAAAACATTAATAAAGCCACAACCATTATTGTCAAAACACCTTTTGTGATTGACAAATCTATAGGTTGGATATTTGTTGGATGATGCTCGTCTCCGGTTAATGTTCCAGTAGCATCCGTTTTGTATATTTTTTCGTGGTGTAATTTGTAGAAAATTCCGTCTGATTCGGCAACGGCTTCTCCGTGTTCGAATTTCGAAGAAGAGAATAAGTGAACTCCGTTATCCCAAAGGATTATTGGCAATGGAAAACCATAATGAGCTCCTGTTTCTGAATCTGAAAAAAGAGAAAATTCGTGACCATCAAGAACGTGGTGCCCAATAACTTCTTTTATTTGTTCTTTAATTTCTGAAGTTTCTTCTCCAGCCTCTGGAGCAGCTTCGTGAGCAACAGCTGTTGTTTCAGTCTGTGATGTAGTGTGTTCCGTAGGATTATTTGCAAAACCAAATATTGGAAGACAGGCTATTAAAATCGCTATTATAAATTGAAGTGGTTTGTTTGAAATCACCATAACTGTTAATTATCTTAATTTTTAGTTTCTGAAATTGGGTGCAAAGGTACATTTTAAATTAATATGCCAAAAGCATTAAATAAAAAAAATGACTATTTTATCTTCTAAACGTCTTTTTATTGCTTATTGTTTAGAATTCTGACTGTTACAATGGTTTCTATCGTCAAAAACAAAGCGAAAATGATAAAAAAATCAATTTTTTCTGTTCTTACATTTGGGTTTCCTGAATTCAAGATAGGCGATAAAACAACATAGGATAAGGCCATTTTGATAAAAGTGACCAAAAGAAAAGTAAAACCCACATTGTTGATGTTTTTTTCGTTTACCATAATTAGTATACGAATAATTAGCAGAGAGCAAATAAAGAAAAACCCATATAGAACCTCTATTGGAAAATGAAAACCTTGAAGATTCGGATTGTTTTCGTTTAAGAAAAAAACCAATTTGTGTGCTAAATATACCAGAATCGATAGCAAAGTTACTTCAATTAAGGGTTGGTATTTTTTGAAATTCATTGATGTTTAAGAAGATTTATTGATGTCTTTCAATTGCCTGTTGATGTTGTAAAAAGCAATGGCTATTCCTACTAATGTTAGGATTTTGACAAATATAGTATGTGCATTGGGGTATTTCTCGTCGAGCCAATTTCCAAAATAGGAAAACAAAAAAATAATTGCTCCCATTTGAATCGGAATATTGATAAGAGCCAACCATTTATTATTGGTTTGCTTCTTCGGGTCTTGATTGTCCGTCATATGGCATCGTGATTTTCGAATTGGTTTTCATCATACAAGAAGCACTAAAATCGGCGCCAGGTTCTACGGATAATTTTTCGCAAATTACTTCGCCATAAATGCTGGCTTTATTTTTTACATTCAAAATTTCTAAAACTTGAATTTTACCTTTGAATTTCCCTTCGATATCTGCGTTTTTGCAAACAATATCGCCTGTAACACTTCCGGCTGGACCAATGACAATTTTCCCTTTGGTTTGAAAATTTCCTGTCAATTCTCCGTCCAATCTAAAGTCGGCTTGGGAAATAATATCTCCTTTTATGATGGTTCCTTCGACAATTCTATTCGTTTTCCCCAGAAATTCCGTGTATGATTTTGTCTTTTTTTCAAACATAATTTACTGTTTTGGAGTTGCGCTAGGTTTGTCATTATCTTCCATCGTTGGAACTCCGCTTGGAGGTCTTGTTCTAGACGCTTTGCTAGGTGATGGCCATCCGAGTTTTGGCGATTCTTTATCTGGAGTTTCAGGACTTACAACTGCGGGTTCAGGAACAACTGGATTCGGAACTGCTGATTGAGCAGGTACAACCACCGTTTTTTGTGGCGTCAAATACTCGGCTAAATTCTTTTTGATTTGAACTACTTTATAATTATCACTCGAAATTACGATTGCCGGTTCTATGATTTTAAATTTTTTATCTTCCTTCAAAATTGAAGCTAAATTTTTTGCATAGGCTTCTGATTTTATGCCCTGAATGGTAATGAAGTTTTCTTTTTCGGTATAAATATCAAAAGTGTAAGTCAGTCTTGTGAGGTTTTCACCTGCAATGAATTTATTGATTTTATCTTCAATGTTTTTTGTGGCTTTGTCTGCTTGTTGACCCACTTTATATAGTATTTTCCAGTTTTTGGATTCGGATATGGTAAAATTCATTCTTTCCAATAAAGGAATTTGAGTAGTTAAAATTTCACGAGCATTTTTGCCTTCTTCGCTTGAAGCATAATTATCAGCAACGAACAGCATTGCTTTCTTGTAGGCTTCTAATCCTCTAAGTTTTCCAATGGTATTGGCTTTTAGCAATTCGTATTTAGGAACAATTTCATCTCCATAATATTGAATAATAAGTCCGTCTATTTTTTCTAAAAGTATAACAAATTGTTCGTCCTGATATGATTTGTACCATTTATTATATTCAGCCTCAGTAGTTTCAGATTCGGTAACTGTATTAGGGTTTTTGTTATTGATAATTTGTGCATAACGAGAATCTGGATATTGGCTAGAAATTCGGTT
Organism: Flavobacterium franklandianum; assembly: GCF_007097365.1. Classification (GTDB taxonomy): domain Bacteria; phylum Bacteroidota; class Bacteroidia; order Flavobacteriales; family Flavobacteriaceae; genus Flavobacterium; species Flavobacterium franklandianum. The sequence goes on along the minus strand of NZ_VJZR01000001.1, from coordinate 182,805 downwards.
TTTCATCTCTTCGGCTTTGGCAGCGTCTGTAATTTGATAAATTTTATACAAATTATACATCGAAGGAAGCACCAGTTTTTCTTCTGGATTTTGCTCTAACAATTTTTCCAACTTGTCGCTGGCTAATTTATATTCCTTGAATTTTTCTTTATAAATCACCCCAAGTTGATAATAGGTAAAGTTTCTTTCTTTGGCAATACTGTCAATTTCAGTTTGTGTTTTAGGCAACATTTCGATATAAAATGATGGTGTGTATTGAGGTGTTTCGGCTACTACAACTTCTTCATCCGGTGTTTCATTTTCATCGTTCGTAATATCAGTAGCTACGTCCGTTCTATTGGCTGGCATTCTCCAATTTCCTCCCAAAGCCCTATTTCCAAATTTTTTCTTAAACTCAATTTTTCCAAAAGCTACCGTCGATGGATTATAAAAATAGAAAACATTTGCAGCGTTTCCTGTTGAACTACCGGTCATCGAAGGCGGTGCAAGAGATTTCTTTGAAAGTGCTTTTCCGCCTTGTTGAACTCTTGTTGCAGGATCATCTGACGAGGACAGATTGTTTATATCTATATTTTTCTGGATTTCTTTTTGCTTTTCAGCCAAAAGTCGTTTCTCTTCATCCGATTTTTTTAATTTTACAATGTAGTCTTCATAATATAAAATTCTATTGGCATCGCTCATGGCAACAACTTTCAAAATGCTATCGTTTGTTTTTGCAATAGATTCAAATTCAATCACTTCGTCTAAATCTTTTCGGACTTTCTTTATGTGAATGTGTTCTCTAGTTTTAACATCCAATTTCACTAAAGTGCTATCATAATACTTGGCCGCCGTGAAATAATCGGTGTTTTTAAAGTGCATATTCCCTATATTCCTATAATTCGAAGCCAATAGATAATTATCGGTTGACTTTGATTTTAAAGATGTATTGTAAAATTCTTTAGCCAATTCTTGATCGTTATTTTTATCATAAAAAACACCAATTTCATAATAAATAGTTCCTAAAAATGGACGATTCTCTCTGTCGGCAACGAGTTTGTTATAGGTTTTTACAAAAGCTTCTTTGTCACCGTTTTCAAAATCGAATAACTGAGCTCTTTTGGCATACGCTTGAATAACATATTCTCTTTCGGCTTTTCGATTCATATCAATTACTTCTTGATAATAAATCAAAGCGGTATCTTTTATGCCCAACTCTTGATACAATTGCCCAAGTATAAAACGATAACGAGCCTTCTCGGCATTGATTTTAGTACTGTTTTTAGCAATTTTCAATTTTACAATGGCACTGTCTTTCTCTTCTAAATTCAAAAACGATTCGGCCAAAAGTGCATTGGCATCCGCCACAACTTGGGGTTTCAGTTTCTTCTCTTTTAAAAGTTTTGCGATGTTTTTTAGAACTTGAGCATCGTTACCCAAACGCATATTGGTTTTTTCGCGCCAAATTTTGGCAGGATTGATGTTGCTGCTCGTAGGATATTTGTATAAAATATAATTGAAGGCTTCGAGTGCTGGAAAAAAGCGTTGGTCATAATACCGTGCTTTTCCTAAAAGTAAATACGCTTCGTCTATTTGGTAATTTTTTTCTTGACCATCAATGTACATTGAATGTTTTTGAATGGCTTTGGTGGCTTTAGCTTCAGCTGCTTCAAAATCGGGGTTTTTGGAATTTCCGTTGGGAGAATCATCTTCTTTAAATTGCATTCTCTCGATGGGCAATCGAGTCCAAAAATTGTCTTTATTGCTACTTTTTATACCTACAACTCCTTTGTCTAATGCGATTTGACCATTATACAAAATGTTGTCTTTGGTACTTAAAGCGTGAGAATTTCTAGCTAAAAATGTGTCTTTCTTAGTAGAACAAGCTACCAAAAAAAGTATAAATAATGTAACGAAAGCGTGTTTAAATATCTTGGTTTTCAATGGGAAACAGTTTATCATTTAACTTTTAAAAGCGCATTTTAGTATAATGACTGGTAAAAATACGTTTCTTTTTGAAATATCGAAATTTATACCGTTAGTTATTTTAAAATAGCCCATAAAAATAAGACTAAATGAAATATATCCCAAAGCCTCGGGAGCATTATTTCAAAATTAATTCGATAAAAATACAAACTGTTAAAGTATTAAACCGCAAAAAACATTTCCAATTCTTGCAAAGTTTCTGCCGATGTTTGAATATCTTTCACGACTTCGCCTTTATTCAAAGCAACTATTCGACTACAAACCTCAACGGTGTGCTGCAAATCATGGCTTGAAACCAAAACAGTCACATTTGGATTTTCGGCAAGTTCTTTGATTATTTTTTTTAGTCTACTAACGGTTGTTGGATCTAAATTGGCAAAAGGTTCGTCCAAAATTATAACTTCGGGATTGCCGATGAGTGTGGCGATGATTCCCACTTTCTTCTGATTCCCTTTGGATAAATCGCGAAGGTATTTTTTGTTTTTCAGGATTTCGCCGTTAAAAAACTCTTCGTGTTTAGCCAATAAAGCGTCAATGTCGGCTTTGTTTTGACCGCGCAAATCGCCAATGAAATAAAAATATTCTTCGGGAGTGAGATAGCCAATCAAGAAACTTTCGTCTAGAAACGAGGCGGTAAACGGTTTCCAGTTTTCGCTAGTATTTACCTGAACTTCGTTGTTGATAATATGTCCTGTTGAGGGTTGAATTAAATCCAATAACAAACTGAAAAAAGTGGTTTTTCCTGCGCCGTTATTGCCCACAAGACCAAAACTTTGTCCTTTTGGAATTTCTAAACTGTCTATTTTTAATACGGTGGTTCCGTTGTATGATTTCGAAAGGTTTTGTACTTGTATCATTTTTATGTTTTTTTGATTTCTGTAGAGACGCGATTAATCGCGTCTGCACGTTGGTGCGATTAATCGTGTCTTTACGAATTAAGATTTTTGTTTGTAAGCGTCGATGGTTTTGTATTTTTCGGTTTTGTATATTTTTTCAATTTTAGAGAAAACTTTGTCTCTAAAAGCAAAGCCCAAAACACCTGCAATAGCAACAAAGGCAAGTCCTAAATTAAAATTCAATATCGAAGAACCCGCCCAATACAATAATATTGGCAAAAGTAATTTGGGTAGTGAGAGCAACATTGCGCTTGTATTAAATGCTTTTTTGTCACCGAACGCCCCTTTGGTGGACTGTAAATCTATTGGAGTTTTGGTAAAAGCTCCGCCAAGCAAAACCAAATGCGAATTGACCCCAATATTATAAATGGCTCCAACGACAATCGTTAGATACACTTGCCAGCCATAAATCAAATAAAATGAGGACAAAATGGTGGAAATGAATGTGGCAATAACAATAAGCCACCACTTTGAACTCAAGTAACCTTTATAGGAAATGTTTTGTGACATCATCAGCGGATAATACGAGCTGTCCCAGCTGGGTACAAATTGTCCGAACGTGAATAAAAATCCTCCCGAAACAAATATTCCGGCAAAAATCCGCATTATTTCTGGCTGACCTGAATTTTCTCTGAAAAAGATAAATCCATAAAACAAAAACAAAATGCTCATTACCACTGTCGTTCTCGAACGTTTGTTTCGCTTAATGAGTTTGATATCATTCTTAAGAAATGTTCCCAAAGTTCCAAATTGGTTCAACCAAGTTAAATCTTCGGTTTTGGCGATTTCATGTTTTGTAGAAAGTCCGGCATCGAGATATAAATTGATTTTCAGATAGGTGAAAGTGTAATAATACAAGCCCAACAAAGCCAAAACTGGAAATAAAAACATCCATCTCGTATGAAATAATCCGTCAAAAAATACTGAAGTATAATCGGTAATGTTGAAATAATGATAGTATTGAAAACCCGCTATAATCACCACGGCGGCTAAGAAAATGGTAAACACATTGTCTTTGTTGGTCAATATAATATTCAGGAAATTATTGCTATAAACCAAGGCAGCCATTGCCAAATGCCACAGCATCACACTCAAAACATCGTAACCTTCGACTAATAAAACAATCGAAAAAGGCAAAAAGAAAAAAACGTGTAGAAAATTGAAAAAAGACAACATCGTTTTTCCTATCGAAAAGTTAACAATTGTAGGTCTTGTAAAAGGTAAGGACAACAACGGTCGAATATTCATCACAGGGATTTTTTGCAACAATAATCGAATGCCCAAATCCAATAAAAAATAATAAATCAAATATTTGTTTACTTCCTGCAACGGATCGAGATGCATTTGTTGTAATCCGTAAAATGCACCAATTCCAGCCATTAAAAAAATACCTGTGTACAAAACGGATACAAAACCCAAAATAATTTTCAGTGCCAAATTAGTTCCAAACGAAGCCGACCGGGTAAAAGCCTTCCATTCGAGATAAAGAAATTTTAGAATCATGATAATTGTGGTTTGGTTTTGTAATTAGTTGTTAAATGTAAGGAAATGTTACAAAATAGCTTTTGAAATTTTAAAAAAATCACTTCAGATAAACAGGCTTTAAGTTCACTCCTTGTATTTGTCTTGCTGAGGAACGAAGCATCTCCATTTTATTCTTCAAACAAGTTATGAAGAAAATTTAACTCGGGATTGATTGTTTTTATCAGTATGATCTTCTTGTCTTTTTTCCATCCTTTAATTTCTTTTTCTTTGGCTATAGCCATTTGTATCCAAGTAAACTTTTCGAAATATAACAAAAAATGAACGTTATATTTGGCTGTAAATGAGTTTGGATTTAAGGAATCTTTATGCTGTTGAAGCCTGATTTTCAAATTATTTGTAACACCTGTATATAAAACGGTTTTAGCTTTATTTGTTAAAATATAAACATAATAAGTATGATACCCTTCTTGAAATTCTATCATTTAATTTTATTAAAAGTTGATATATCAATTTTGTAGTGATACTTCGTTCCTCAGCATGACAAATTAGTGTTGCTTTGTCAATCCATATTCTGGATAAGTTTGGATCAAGTATTCTTTAGATTTTGATGGAATTAAAACAAACATTACATACAGCAAAAAAGTCATCAAAACTAGAAAAAAACTCGTAAACCCAATGCCGTAATCATTACTCAAAAAACGATTTCCGTGATTAAAAATATTCAATAAGAAATTTAGAGGAAAAACAATAGCTCCAATAAAACTGCCGTATTGATTCATTATTTCTTCAAACAGCCATCGTTTTTGGTTTTTGTTTATTTGTTGTTTACGTTGTATGCGGTTTTTAATAATGGCGTAAAAAGCAAACCCAATTAACAAAACATAAAAAAATAAAAGAAATTCTCCGTTGAAACGACTCCATTTAAACAAGAGAAACAAAGCCCAAGTTGCCGTAATTGTCAAAAGGATTTTTGGTAATGTGAAAAACTCCTTAATATGCGATAACACCAACCTATTGTATTTCTTTCCTAAGAATTTTTGCTTTTCCTCAACCACGCCCATAAAACCAAAAACACCAAATTTTTTAAACTCAATATTCAAAGCTTCGTCAAAAGTGAGTTTAGGATTTTCTTGCCATTGCGTTTCTATGGCATTCGCCAAATGATCGACTAATTCTGATTGCAAATCATACCATTCTACATAATGTTGGCGAGTGAAAAGGTAGAGGTGGTCTATTTGTTGGGGAGTGAGTTTCATAATTTACTTGGTTTTTAAAACCTTTGTAGTTTGTATTAAAATTCCAATTTCGGATTCACCAAACTCTGCATATTTCTAATAAAATCTTCTAATTCGCTCAAGCGGTTCATGGTTTCTTTCGTTCCCGTTTCCGTCAATTTATAATACTTTCTCAAACGGTTATCTACTCTTTCAATCTCGACATCCAGCAAACCTTCGGCTTCGAGTTTGTGTAAAGCAGGATACAAGGCACCTTCCGTAATATTGAGTTCGCCAAGTGTTATAGCTTTTACTTTTTGGGTAATTTCGTAACCATACATCTTGCCGTTTTCTTCGAGCAATTTCAATATGATGGTGTTGAGACTTCCTTTGTATAATTGTGAGTTTTTCATCTTCATTCTATATTTTGAATTACAAATATACATAAGATTCTTATACATAATTAATTTAGGTATTAAAATTTTCAAACCATATCACTTTTAGAAAACTAATTGGTTTAGTACCTTTGCTAAAATTTATAATATGCCTATATTCAAAAAACTTATCATAAAAGAAGTGAAACGCGAGACTGCAGCCGCGGTTTCTATTCTTTTTAATGTTCCCGAGGAATTCAAATCCCATTATACTTTTATTGCGGGTCAATATGTCAATTTGAGATTAACGCTGGACGGCAAAGAAATTCGTCGTGCGTACTCCATTTGTGCTTCGCCAGAAAGCGGGGAATTGAGAATTGCCGTAAAAGCGGTGAAAAACGGAGCTTTCTCTCAATTTGCCAACACCAAACTAAAAGCAGGAGATGTTCTTGAAGTGGGAGAACCAGAAGGAAAATTCACGTTAGAAACGGAAAGTCACAACCAAAAAAACTATGTAGCTTTTGTAGCTGGAAGCGGAATTACACCCGCCATTTCTATCCTAAAATCGGTTTTGAAAAGCGAACCACAAAGTTCTTTTGTCTTGGTTTACGGAAACAAATCACCCGAAGAAACTATTTTTCATCAAGAATTACACGATTTGCACCTGAAATATACCGGACGATTGTTTGTACATTATGTCTATAGTCAAGCCAAAGCCGACGGAGCACTTTTTGGTCGAATCGATAAATCGGTCGTGAATTTTGTATTGAATAACAAACACAAGGAATTGGAATTCGACAAGTTCTATTTGTGCGGACCGGAAGAAATGATCAATACTGTTTCTAAAGTTTTGACAGAACACAACATCAAGGATTCTGCTATTAAGTTTGAATTGTTTTCTAGTTCTACGGTCGAAAATTTGGAAGCGAGTTCGCACGAAGGTCACACCAAAATCACAATAACGGTTGATGACGAAGAAACGACTTTCGAAATGTCGCAAAAACAAACCATCCTCGAAGCAGCCCTAAAACAAGGCATTGACGCTCCCTATTCCTGCCAAGGTGGTATTTGCAGCAGCTGTCTCGCCCGAGTAAAATCAGGAACTGCCGAAATGAAGAAAAATTCTATTCTTACTGACAGCGAAATCGAAGAAGGTTTGATTCTTACTTGCCAAGCGTGTCCAACCTCAGCAGAAATTGTGGTGGATTATGATGATGTTTAATCAGATTCCTATATTTAAATAGTTAAAGAAAACTTCTCTGAAAAGGTAAGTTTTCTTGTTTTAAGGGAGTTTGGTTTTAATATAAAACTCCATTGGATAATTTGTAAGAAAAAATTAATATATTTGATAAATAATAAAGTGAAACAAACCTTCGTCAGGCTACCTGTTTTTGGGTGTATATAAGAATGTTTGTATCGCCTATATACAAGTTAGCGGTTATTTAAGGACGGACTAAAAACTATCGAACTTGACTAAATGAAAATAGCCCAAACTATATTTTTTACACTTATCCTCATCAGCCAGTCAATAGGTGAAGACATGGCAGAAGTCTAAAGAAGACTTGTTTTCAATATTAAACTTTTGCTTTATGACAAAATCACAGAAAAAACATAATGCCCAGATTCTAGGGAAAGGAGAAAAGACAATGCTATTCGTTCACGGTTATGGTTGTGACCAAAACATGTGGCGATTTATTACCCCTGCATTTGAAACTTCTTACAAAATTGTACTTATTGATTTGGTGGGTTCAGGTCAATCTGATCTTAATGCCTATGATTTTGACAAATACAATACCCTCCAAGCACACGCAGACGATCTTCTTGATCTTATTAAGGAACTATGCTTAAAAGATGTCGTGTTGGTCGGACATTCTGTAAGTGCCATGATTGGTGCACTAGCCACCATACAAAATCCTGCTGCATTTGATTGCATCATCATGATTGGCCCCTCTCCCCGGTATATAAGCGACCATTCTTATAATGGGGGTTTTTCGAAGGAAAGTATAGATGAATTGGTAGAAGCCCTCGATTCTAATTACCTTGGATGGTCGAGTGCCATTACCCCTGTGATTATGGGAAATCCTGAGCGGCCAGCATTAGCACAAGAATTAAAAAATAGTTTTTGCCGCAATAACCCCGAAATTGCTAAACATTTTGCCCGCGTAACTTTTTTAGGAGATAATCGAGCAGATTTAGAAAAGGTAACAGTACCTACCCTAATACTTCAGTGTTCGTCAGATGTGATAGCCCCTCTACATGTGGGTACCTATGTACAACAACACATTAAAGACAGTCAATTAACCCAACTGAAAGCAAAAGGACATTGTCCACATTTGAGCGAACCGGAAGAAACCATTCAGAGCATGAAGAAATTCTTAAGTGCTCGGTAATAAATAATGTATGGAATTAGATTTTAAAACCTTATATCATCATGCACCTTGTGGCTATTTATATACCATGGAGGATGGCACCCTGATAGATGTGAATGATACTTTCTTGGCATTCACTGGTTATTCTCGCGAAGAAATCATTGAAAATAAAAGATTCGAAGACTTTCTTTCCATAGGAGGTAAAATTTACTACGAAACGCATTTTGCTCCCTTGCTACATATGCGAGGAGAGGTCAGTCAAATTAGTTTTGATTTTATTAGAAAGGATGAAACTCGCTTTCCAGTGCTGATCAATGCAATTAAGCAAAGTGCCAATGAGAAGCAGCACAATTATATTCAATTTATTGTGCTCGACATCACACAGCGTAAGCAGTATGAGATGGAATTAATGAACGCTAAAAGAAAATCTGATGAATTGTTGACGCAACTCTCAAAAGTAAATGCAGCGCTAACAAGCAATATTCAAGTAATTGCAGAACAAAGTCATCAACTAGAAAAACTAAATGCTACTAAGGATAAATTTTTTAGTATTGTAGCTCATGACTTAAAAAGCCCTCTTATTTCTTTGAAGTCGTTCTCAAATTTGTTAATTGACCATTTTGACAGTTTTGACAAGGAAGACATTCTGACTATGAGCAAGCAACTTAACGACTCAGTTGACAGTACAATTAAAATGGCCGACAATCTAATCACTTGGGCGATGGTACAAATGGGGGAATCCCAATTCAATGAAGAGACAATAAAAGTTAAAGATATTACCTCCAACATATTTGACGTTTATCAAAAGGTAGCATTAGAAAAAGGAATAAATGTAAGTTTCTCGGTTGACGACTCTCTTACCATAATTGGTGACAAAAATCAAATAGAATTCATAATTAGAAATCTTGTGAACAATGCTATTAAGTTCACTCATAAAAACGGTTTTGTAAGTTTGACGGCTAAATCATTACCAGACGGACTCGTTAAAATATCCGTTTCAGACAGCGGAGTAGGGATTTCTGATGAAATTAAAAGGGAATTATTCTCTATTAGTAAAAAACAAAACACCAATGGGACAGATGGAGAAAATGGTACTGGGTTGGGTCTTATGTTGAGTTACGAGTTCATGAAACTAAACGGAGGACAGATTGACATCGAAAGCAGTTTGGGCAAAGGGTCTACATTTCATACTAAGTTTAAAAGTGGACATTAAATAAATGACTGTAGAGAATGCAACAACCGCTAACACGGGTTCGGAAAAAGTGGCGGTTCAGTGTTCCGCAGACAGTTTTGTGGTTAATCAAAGTTTGGTTCTTTGCATCATCATTCGTGGTGAAAATCGTCACCTTCGCCAAGCCCGAAACCGTTAAAAATTCAAAAAAGTAGTTTATGACTACTCGCCATTACAGGATTAATAAAACCTCCAAGTCACCTAAAATGAAATCCACCCGAGAAATATTCAAAACCAACCCTTCCCTTCTGGACGAACCAGAAGTAGCGCAACTTTTGGACTATTGCGAGCAATTACAGGATGAAATCGTGGAGTTCAAATTTCAGAAAACCAACAACAAAGAATTGGCAATGCTCGATATGCTCAAGGAAGTCATCAAAGGCTGCAATGCCATCGAGAAAGAACAAGCGGAACACGAGCGTTTTGGGTACGAAGCACCAGACTATCCCGCAACCATTTCGAATCTAAAAAGATATATTTTGAAGCGTTGTCAGGATGAGAAGATTTATTTGTGATAATTTTTTATCCGAATATTACGAATTTATTTATTGATAAAGAATTATAAAAAAGCATTCCACAAGAAAAGATTTTTTTGTCTTAGGTTCTCCTCTTTATCATCTCCATAGCTGAACCATTCTTTGGTTTTTTCTTCCATTTCCTTCTTTAAACCCAATAAATCATAGGTCTTTTTGGCTGTGATGGGTTTTATTTCGAAGGCTTTAGTCATCGTCAAATCTACTTTGGTGGCTACAAATGAGGTATATAATCTGGGAATGGAAAGCCCCAAAATCAAACCTGGCAATCCGTGAATAGAACAAGGACCTCCAGAAATGGTGATTTCATCAGTGTAAAAAGCAAATACATAAACGTCATCCATTATTTTGCCAATGGCTTTTCGGCAATTATAACCTGCTATTTCTCTGTTTTCATTTGTAATTTTCCATTCAATATTTTGGATGCTGTCCGATATGACAAAATTAGTTCCTACTATTTGTTTTTGCATCATCATTTTTTTGGCTCCAAAATCAAAATACCAAGTGTTTTCTTCGTCAACGTCTTTTTGGTATTTTGGAATTCTTGTTTTTGGACTCCATCGATCAAATTTGAAGATGCTTTTGTTGTCTGCAAAAGTATAGTTGTAATACGATATTTTTAGGTCGGAAAGGTTGTCTTTCATCATCTCATCCCAACTATCATTGCTCATTGTTTTTTTTAAATTCGTATTTACTTCATATTCAACTACTGCTTTTTCTATAAATTGCTGCGCTGTTGCTGTAGTTGCAAAAATTAGTGTTGTGAGAATAAAAAGTATTGATTTCATATATGTGAATTTTAGGCTTTTCAATAATGAGCTTTTGGATTTTAGTGCAAGCACGAATTTATTTGTTTGTTTTTTCACCTTTGTTTTTAAAATTCCAGGTAAATCCTATCATAGCATATCTTTTGAGTCTGGAATTTTGTTCCTCTGTAATGGAGTTTTCATAAACATATCTTCGGATACCAATATTTTGATTTAAAATATCATTCACCAAAATATAAGCCGTAAACTCATCATTTTTGAAAGTGCGTTGTAGCCTTGCATTCCACAATTGATTGGTAAGATTATCCTGAAAATCGACTGTTTTTTGTCGAGAAGACAAGTTATAATCTGTGGATAGTTTCCATTTTTCTCTGAAATAAACCCCAATATCCAATGCTAAATTATTGGTGTTAAATGATTTTATTTCATCGTTTTGTGAAGTAGCATTTCTGCTATTTGAAAAATTATTACTCAAACTAATGTCATATTTCTTTGCTTTAGATTTATTTAAATACACTGAAAATCCTGAATTTAGAATTTTAGAATCGTTAGTACTTAAATTAATGCTATTTACAGATTTATTGTAGTTTATATTTGGATTAATATTCACTTGTAAATCGAGTTTTTTTAGCTTAAAACCATATCCTACATACAAATTGAACGAATAATTACCATTCGTGTTTATGGGTTTGGTAATTGTTTGGGCACTTTCTGGATCTATAACTCTACTGTAAGAAATTAAATTAGAAGTCGTTCTGTATGAGAAACTTTGATAAAATTGCGTTTCTGTCAAAATGCTATAAGTGCTATTAAATAGATTAAAACTGTTGGTAAAAGATTGCTTTAAATCTGGATTTCCTAAAGTTTGATTAAAAAAGTCTTGATTGTCTCTCAAAGGTTGCAACTGGTCGAGTGTTGGCTGTTTTGTTGCTCCTTGATAATTGATACGCAAATTGCTGTTGCTTTTGTACTTATAAGAGAAATTCGCAGTAGGAAAAAAATTGGTGTAATTGCGTTTGTATTCTTTGTTTAAAGTTTGATCTTCCAAATCAAATGAAGTAAATCCAATACCGCTTCCAAAGTTATAATTGATTTTTTTGGAATTATAACTCAATTTAATGTTGGGCTTGTTGGTTATTATAGTCTGGTTGAACTGGTTTGACAAAGAATTTACAAGCACATCATAATTTCCTGTAAGGTCAGAATAATCATAGGTCAAATAATCGCTTTCACCCTTGTTTTGAGTAACTTGATAAGCAAATTGCATTGCATATTTCTTACCAATAGGTTCTGAATATGTAACATTTAAATTTAAATTTTGATTTGTTTTCTCCCCAATTTTGTTTTGATCCACATCGACCCTATTGGAAAAATCACCCCCTTCATAACTTTCGTTCAATGACTTTAAAAAATTATTTGCATTCGAATTCAAAGTGTTCCCTGTAGCGTTTACAGAAAATGTACGACGGGGTTTGGCGAATTTATGTTTATATAAAATACTGGCCGATATAGAAGTTTTGTCGGAATCTGTAGTAAATGTTTTTAGCTGTTTGTTTTTTAACAATCCATCATTTCCGGTAGTGTTTCCAGATGTAAATTCATCACTTTCTGTAGTATAAAAATTAGTTTTAGCCGTTATTCGTAAACTGTTTAGAGAATCTAATTTTACATCGTAAATAGCATTCAATTTAAAATTACTCCTGTTAACATTGCTTACTTTAGAAGCATTTTCGTTTAATTGGGTTTCTCCTACTTGGGTTTGTGTTTTTCTACTATTGTTGTTGGTATAAATTTGCTTATTATAATTTGGTGTTAAATTCAATGTTTGTTTATCGTTCCACTTGTTGCTGTACTGCAAACCCGCATTAGTGTTTTTGATAAATCCATTTTGAGTATCAACATTAGGTTCTTCATCATTATTGCCACCCGTCCATTCATAATCTACATTACCATCATCGTCCATACTCATACTCACATCATTATTACCCCCTCCAAATTTATCGCTATCTTGCCAACTAAGTCCATCTTGACCTGTATTACCATTCAATAAAAATGCCGATATTTTTCTTTTGCCTTTAAAATTGCTAAACATAAAATTGGTGTTGTATCTCGAGTCGGAACCCGAAAGTGGTTCTCCTGCACCATCTATTTTACCAAAATACCCTTTCTTTTTGTCTTCTTTTAATTTTAGATTAATTGTTTTTTTTGTTTCGCCATCATCAATTCCTGTAAACTCGGCTTGGTCGCTTTTCTTATCAAATACTTGGACTTCTTTTACGGCATCTGCTCGCAAATTTTTCACTGCCATTCCTGGATCATCTCCAAAAAATTCTTCGCCATCGACCAATACTTTTTGCACCGTTTCGCCCATAGCTTTTATAGCACCATTTTTATCTACTTGTATTCCGGGGAGTTTTTTTAATAATTCTTCTACGTTAGCATTCGCACTTACAACAAAATCACTAGCTCTGTAACTTGTGGTATCCCCTTTGATTCTTATAGAACCCGTTTTTATTATTACTTCTCTTAGCGCATTAATTTTGCTTAACAAAGGAATTGTTCCTAAATTTTTTTCGGTTTCATTTACAGTTATATCCTCTAAATAATCGGCATATTGTCTATGGGAAGTCATTACAATATAGTTTCCGGCTTTTACATTTTTAAGGTCAAAGTTTCCCTTTTTATCCGATCGGGTAAAGGTATATAAAATAGAATCTTTGGGTGTTAGTAAGGCAACAACCGAATTATAAACTGGAGTTTTTTCGCTACCATCAGTCAAAACACCCGTAACGTTTGCTTTTTGAGCAAAAACGGAAAAAGAAAATAAGGATAAAATTGCAATTAAAAGTGTAGTTTTTGACATAAATAGTTTCTGTTTTTACTTTAATGTGATTTAAAAAAATATAAAATAAACGTATCAAAAAAACCTAACCGCTTTCAATAAAGTTAGTTTTGAATTGTAAAACACAACGTACAAAAATCAAAAATAGTATTAATATTCCTAAGTTATTTAAAGTGAAATGTTAATTAATCCATAATATTATTCGTATGAATTTAAAACAAATACTTCAAAATAAAATACTAACTTTTGAACTATTACGAGCAATTGCAGGATGAAATCGTGGAGTTCAAATTTCAGAAAACCAACAACAAAGAATTGGTGATGCTCGATATGCTCAAAGAAGTCATCAAAGGCTGCAACGCCATCGAGAAAGAACAAGCGGAACACGAGCGTTTTGGGTACGAAGCACCAGACTATCCCGCAACCATTTCGAATCTAAAAAGATATATTTTAAAGCGTTGTCAGGATGAGAAGATTTATTTGTGAATTTAACGAAGATGAAACGGATTATCAAACACGGATTTTTATTCGACAATCGAATTGATTTTATCAATTACACTTTCAACTGAAATGGTTCGCATTGCATCATCATAACCTGCTACAATTTTATTCCCATAAACTGAAGTGGGTAATTTGGGGAACAAATTTCTATCAGAAACCATAGCATTTTCTAAGGGTTGATTGAAAGGCGAAAATCCCGTAAACGGATGCGTTGCGCCCCAAAGTGTAATGACTTTTACTCCAAGCATCGCCGCAATATGCGCATTTCCAGAGTCCATCGAAAGCATTACATCGAGATTAGAAATGAGTTGCAATTCCTGTTGAAACTTGAGTTGCCCAGCAACAACCATTACGTTTTTTTTGTCTTTAGAAAGTGTATTTAGAAGTTTAATTTCCTTTTTTCCGCCGCCAAAAAGCAAAATTTTATGATTCTTGTTTTCAGCTACTATATTGATTACTTCTTGCATTAAATCCAAAGGATAAACCTTAGAATTGTATTGGGCAAAAGGTGCAATTCCAATTAATTTTTGATTATTTTCTCCAATTAATTGAAGTATTTCCGTGTCTAAAATTGCTTTTTGAGGAAATGTTGAATCGGATAAATCTACTTTGAAACCCAATGCTGAAAACACTTTTGTGTGTCTTTCGAACATTGTTGTTAGTGGTTTAAAGATTTTGTTTTCGGAACGTGTTAAAGCTGCTTTTTCAGATCTCGCTTTATCAACCTGCGCCGTTTTTTTTCCGCTCAAAGCGAAAAGTGTTCGAACGACTTTAGAACGTAAAACATTGTGTAAATCGGCAAAAGCGTCGATGTGTAAAGCATTCAAATCTTGGAACAATCGCAACAATCCAAAGAATCCTTTGTGGCGCTTTTTTTCGTCGAAAGCAAAGAAAGAAAGATTGGGAATTCCTTCAAAAAAAGGTTTGAAAAACGGTCGTGAAATCACCGTGATTTTTACCAACGGATATTGCTTTACAAAAGCCCTTAAAACAGGAACCGTCATAGCGACATCTCCCATTGCGGAAAGTCTCATGACGGCTATATGTTTGATTTTTTTGGACAATTACTTAATGTATAAAACCATTAAGAGATTAAGGCCCATTAAGTTTTACTTAATTTTCTTAATCCCTTAATGGTTTAAAATAGTGTTTATTATTTTTTATTCTGATACAAAACAGGATTCAAATCATCGTCGTTGTACATCTTCATTTGTTTGTACACTTTCATAAATTTATCACCGTTTTCAATGTCGGTTAGCAAATCTTCAATTGCTGTGGATAAGTCGGTTCTTTGCTCTAATAAAATATTTAATTTCGTCTGGCATTTGTCTCTATGATCTTGCGAAGCTTCTTCTCGAGTGGTTTCTTCTTGCATATGATAAATTTTCAAAGCTAAAATTGACAATCTATCAAATGCCCAAGCTGGACTTTCGGAGTTGATTTTAGCCTCATTTTTTACAGTAACCTGAGCATATTTTTGAAGAAAATAACCGTCGATATATTCTACCATATCGGTACGTTCTTGATTCGAAGCGTCGATTCTTCTTTTTAAAGTCAAAGCTGCAACTGGGTCAATATTGGGGTCCCGAATAATATCTTCAAAATGCCATTGTACAGTGTCAATCCAGTTTTTTAAATATAGTAAATGCTCTATTTTTTCCTTTGGAAATGGATTATTTATAGGTTGGTCAACATTATCAAATTGATGATAATCGCGAATACTTTGTTCAAAAACGGAATAAGCTAATTTTGAAAACATATCTTTTATATTTTATAAATACAAAGATACTTTTTATACTTTTATAGTCTATAAAAAACATTAGAAGTTTAGCGGGTTTTTTGCGAAATTCCTAAATTTTAAATTACAAATCTTAAATTATCATTATGCAAACACATTATTTATCCGAAGCCAATAGTATTCTGAATCATTTTTTGGGTCAAATTAGAAACGTAAATGTGCAACACGATAGCATGCGTTTTCGTAGAAATATTGAAAGAATTGGCGAAGTAATGGCTTATGAATTGAGCAAAAATTTGCATTACAGAAACATCGAAATTCAAACACCACTTGGCATCAAAAAGACTACTGAAATTGAAGATAAATTGGTGTTGTGCTCTATTTTACGAGCGGGTTTGCCTCTTCATTTGGGTTTTTTGAATTATTTTGACAATGCCGAAAATGGATTTGTTTCTGCCTACAGACATCATCCTAATAATGATGAATTTTTTGATATTTTAGTCGAATATCAAGCCGTTCCCAATATTGAAAACAAGACTTTATTGTTAATTGATCCGATGCTTGCCACAGGACAATCGATGGTAGCTGTTTTTAACAAATTAATGGAAAAAGGACTTCCAAAAGAGATTCACATTGCCGTAATTATTGCTGCTCCTGAAGGGATTGCCTATCTTGAAAAGCACTTGCCAGATTCCTGTCATCTTTGGGTAGCTACTTTGGACGAAAAATTAAATGACAAAAAATATATCGTCCCAGGAATTGGCGATGCCGGTGATTTGGCTTACGGAAATAAATTATAATTGAGCGAAAAACGCAAACAAACTACATAGAATAAGTACACCTAAAACCAGTTCCTGTTTCAGTTGAAGTTGCTTCACTTCGATGTGGCTCGTAGCCATAATAGCCAAAGGTGCCATGGTATATATCAATAAATCATTGCTTTTGTTCGATGAAATTGCAAAGATTAGTATCACAATAAAAAAAGAAGTAATAATTTTTTTGAAGGACGAATGCAACAGTAATGGCTTGCTAGAAAGCGATGCAAACATCGAAACAACAAAAAACAAGCCAACCGTCAAATATATCGAAAAGGCAATATTCTGATATGTATTTGTAAAGTAATCAATATTAAAGTTAAGAACTGCGTTTTCAGTAATGTATCCTAAAATATCTTTGTCGAAAATTAATGAAACACCTATCGAAATAATTCCTACAGCAAAAAACGCGATAAACGGTAAAAACCAATTTCTATAATCTCTTGCGACATGAAAAATTATGGAGATAAAAACCAATACCAGATAAAGAATACTCCAAAAGTGAAATAATGACGCTACAAAAATCCATAAGGAAGCATCGAATATTTTTTCTTTCGACGATTTTAGAGATTGCAATGAAATCAATCTTCGAAGTGCTAATAAGATAAAGAAATTAGATAAAATTAAATTCGTGTTACCCAATACCGTAGGGAAAAATAAGAGAAATAATAAGTAGAATAAAATTGTGTAACTACTGTCTTTGCTCAATCCGTTTTTCTTTGCAATGAAATTTGTTATAAAAACAGAACCCAACAAAATCAAGAACAAACCTGCTTTTTTTAAAATGGAAACGACCGAATTTGTCCAAGACAAATCTTGAAATTGATAAATAAAAAAGAAAACCAGCATTAAAATTACAACCAAAATTAAATTTAATGGTGTAGATTTTTTAAAAACACTTGTTATCATAAGGATATTTTATACTTTTGCGAGTGTAAATATAATACTTGTACTAAGATGAAACGAGCCAAGTAAATTTTTATTTTTCCAAATTAATAAAATGGCGAGTTCGATCGAAAACAATAAACAAATAAAATAAACAAGATGAAAGCATTTTTTGAAGGAATTCAATGGTTATTTGAAAACATTTTATTCATACTACACGATTTTTTAAGAGCGCTAGAATTAAAAAGCTGGTTTGCTGCTAATATTATAAACTGGGGTTTTATGATAATCTGTGCTGTTGCCATTGTATATTGGTGTAAACAATTAAAACTACACGAAGATCAAGGAGAGGAAAACCAAGACACTACCGCACATTCTTTCTTGAAATAATATTTTAAGAAAAATTGAACGATATTGGGAACTATTTTAAATCGTTCCCAATATCTTTTCTAAAATACATCTTATCAAAATATAGCTTGTCTATGTTTTGGTAAGATTTTTTTATGGCCTCTTCGAAGTTGTCTCCATAGGATGTCACAGTCAAAACTCTTCCTCCGTTACTTACCACGTTTCCGTTATCCAATTTTGTTCCTGCGTGAAAAACTATTGAATCTTCTATCGTTTCCAATCCTGAAATTACTTTTCCTTTCTCGAAATCTTCTGGATAACCGCCAGAAACCACCACAATTGTCGTGGCACTTCTTTCGTCAATTTCTAGTTCGAATTCGTCTAGTTTTTCATTGGCCACAGCCAAAAACAACTCCACCAAATCCGATTTCATTCGTGGAACGACAACTTCCGTTTCTGGATCGCCCATTCGCACGTTGTATTCAATTACGATTGGTTCGTTGTTGACATTGATCAATCCAATAAACACAAATCCTTTATATTCGATTCCATCTTTCTGGAAACCTTCAATAGTAGGTTTTACGATGCGTGTTTCGATTTTTTCCATCAAAACAGCGTCAACATAAGGAACTGGAGAAACTGCTCCCATTCCGCCTGTGTTCAAACCCGTGTCGCCTTCGCCAATGCGTTTATAATCTTTGGCTGTTGGCAATATTTTATAACTTTTCCCGTCGGTCAAAACAAAACAGCTCAATTCAATTCCGTCCAAAAATTCTTCGATCACCACTTTAGAACTGGCCGCACCAAATTTTTGGCCAACCAACATATTTCTTAATTCTTGCTTGGCTTCTGCCAGATCGTGAATAATCAAAACTCCTTTTCCTGCTGCCAATCCATCTGCTTTCAAAACATATGGCGGTTGCAACGTTTCCAAGAAATCACATCCTTTCTCCACGGTTTCGGCAGTGAAACTATCATAAGCCGCCGTTGGAATGTTGTGTTTCATCAAAAATTCTTTGGCAAACTCTTTACTTCCTTCAAGAGTTGCCCCTAATTTTGATGGTCCAATAACTGGGATATCTTTTAAATCATTGTCGTTTTTAAAAAAGTCGAAAATCCCTTTTACCAAAGGATCTTCGGGTCCAACAACCACCATTCCCACTTTTTCCTGAAGTACAAATGCTTTTATGGCATCAAAATCCGTTGGGCTGATAGCAACATTATTGGCTATCGAAGCCGTTCCTGCATTTCCTGGTGCTACAAAAAGTTTGTCGCAAAGCGGACTTTGAATCATTTTCCAAGCAAAAGCGTGTTCTCTTCCTCCAGAACCTAAAAGTAAAATTGTCATCGTGTGGTTTTTAAGTTTGGCAAAAATAGTCTGTTTTAAGTTGAAATAATAATTTTTTTTACTTACTTTTGACGTTAGTAACGCAAAAGGTATGATAATTTCATTTGGATCTAAAGAAACCGAAAAAATCTGGAACGGTTTTGTCGTAAAAAAACCAGCGATAGAGATTCAACAAATGGGCAGAAGAAAGCTAAGAATGCTCAACAACTCCCAAGATTTGATTGATTTAAGAATTCCTCCTTCCAACCCATTAGAGAAATTAAGCGGCAATTTAAAGGATTATTACAGCATTAGAATCAACAATCAATGGCGCATTATTTTTATGTGGGAAAACGGAAATGCCACTAATGTCGAAATTGTTGATTATCATTAAAACTAAAAATTATGGAAAAGCTTAAAAACATACATCCGGGCGAAATTTTGCTAGAGGAATTTCTCATTCCTTTGGAAATAACCTCTTACCGTTTGTGCAAAGATTTGAAAATTCCGCAAACTAGAATTTCAGAAATTATCAAGGGAAATCGTAGAATAACAGCCGATACCGCTTTGCGATTAAGTCAATATTTTGGAAATTCTGCCAAATTTTGGTTGGGTCTCCAAGATGATTTTGACATAGAAGAAGAAACCAAAAATAAAAAACAAGAATTAGAATCCATCAAACGATTTAATGTTCAAAAAGTAGCCTAAATGTTTCCACTTTTCGATTTTTCTCTAAAAATAAATGGTTTCCCGATGAAGGAAGCCAAAGCCGAATTGCAAAAAATCCAGTCTATTCCGGAACAAGAATTCGAAGCTTTTATTGAAAATAAAAAACAAGAAATTGTTGATTATCATTTAAAAAATAATTCTTCCTATCAAAATCTCGTTGGCAAAACCACTTTCAATACTTGGAACGATTTGCCAATAATGACTAAGAAAGACTTTCAGAAACCATTAATTGAAAGACTTTCAAAAGGGTTTTCTTTGAAAAATGTGTATGTCAATAAAACATCGGGTTCCAGTGGCGATCCGTTTATTTTTGCCAAAGACAAATTTTCGCACGCCTTGACTTGGGCCAATATCATCAATCGTTTTGGCTGGCACGGAATTGATTTCAATTCGTCTTATCAAGCTCGTTTTTATGGAATTCCATTGGATTTTATTGGTAACAAAAAAGAACGTTTCAAGGATTTTTTTAGTAACCGTTTTCGATTTCCAATTTTCGATTTATCGGACGTAGTTTTAGAAGGGTTTTTAAACGAATTCAAGACTCGAAAATTCGATTACATCAACGGATATACAAGTTCAATCGTTTTGTTTGCCAAATTTTTACAACAAAAAAATATTGTTTTAAAAACCATTTGTCCGACTTTAAAAGTCTGTGTGGTTACTTCCGAAATGCTTTTTGAAGAAGACAAAATCCTATTAGAAAAACAATTTGGAGTTCCTGTTGTCAATGAATATGGTGCTTCGGAACTGGATTTGATTGCTTTTCAATCCCGAAGTTTCGGGACTAACGGCGAATGGCAAGTGAATTCCGAGACGCTTTTTGTAGAAATTTTGGACGAAAACAATACCGTTTTGCCTTATGGTGTAGCAGGTCGCGTTGTAATCACTTCTTTGTTCAATAAAGCGCATCCGTTTATTCGATATGACATTGGCGACATTGGCATTTTGGACAAAAAAAGCACGTCGAAAAAACCTATTCTTCAGCAATTAATTGGTCGCACCAATGATATAGCCATTTTACCAAGCGGGAAAAAATCACCTGGATTGACTTTTTATTACGTAACAAAAAGCATCATCGAAGACGATGGCAACGTAAAAGAATTTATCATCAAACAAACTAAAATCGATACTTTTGAAATTGAATACGTAAGCAAAATCAAATTAAATGGAGAACAAATCCAGAAAATTGAAGCCGCAATTACTTTATATTTGGAAAAAGGTTTGGTTTTTACATTCATCAGAAAAGAAAAACTAGAACGAAGCAAAAGCGGAAAATTGAAACAGTTTGTTTCGAACCTCACCCCAACCCTCTCCAAAGAAGAGGGAGTTGTAAGTAAATAATTGAAGGTCGCAAATTGCGACCTTCAAATTGAATCTTGAAGTCACAGATTGTGACATCAAGACGTTCAAGGTCGCAATTTGCGACCTTAAAGAAACTAAAAAGATAATTTATGGAAAACGAAATACTACTTTCTGAAGAATTAATTTCTAACAAAATTTACTTTATTAGAAACCAAAAAGTGATGTTTGATAGTGATTTAGCATCACTTTACGGAATTGAAACCAGAGTTTTAAAACAAGCTGTAAAAAGGAATATATCCAGATTTCCTGAAGATTTTATGTTTGAACTTTCAAAGGTAGAATACGATTCTTCAAGGTCACAATTTGTGATCTTGAAGAATGGCAGAGGATCTAATTTAAAATATTTGCCTTCCGTATTTACAGAACACGGCGTTCTTATGTTGTCATGCGTTTTGAAAAGTGATAAAGCTATTCAAACAAATATTCAAATTATGCGGATATTTTCAAAAGTGAGACAAATGCTTTTGGACACCACCGATTTAAAAATAGACATTCTTCAAATTCAGAAAAAATTAGAAAATCACGACAAGAATATCGAGTTGGTTTTCTCTTATTTGGATGAGTTGTCCGATAAAAAAGAAAATGAAACGCCAAGAACAAAAATTGGTTACAAAAAATAATAGCATAATGAAAATAACCATAGTCGCAGGCGCAAGACCTAATTTTATCAAAATCGCACCCATTATCAAAGCGATTGAAAAAAAGCAAAACGAAGGAGCTACTATTTCCTATCGTTTGGTGCATACGGGTCAGCATTATGACAAAAACCTCAGCGATACTTTTTTCGAGGAATTGAATATTCCAAAACCCAACAGCAATCTGGAAGTAAAAAGCGGGTCGCAAGCAGAACAAACGGGAGCCATTATGGTGGCTTTTGAAAAAGAATTACAACAAAATCCTTGTGATTTGGTTTTGGTAGTTGGCGATGTCAATTCGACGATGGCTTGTGCCATTGTGGCCAAAAAACAAAACATAAAAGTCGCTCACGTGGAGGCCGGAATTCGCTCTGGCGATATGACAATGCCCGAAGAAATCAATAGAATCGTTACCGACAGTATTACCGATTATTTCTTTACGACCTCAACTTCGGCATCTGAGAATTTATTGAAATATGGTGTTGATAAAGCCAATGTTCATTTCGTAGGCAACGTGATGATTGATACTTTATATCAAAATCTGGACAGAATTTTTGAACCTAAATTTTGGAATGAATTCGAATTGGAAACTAGAAATTATATTATTTTGACCCTACATCGACCATCCAACGTGGATGAAGAACAATCTTTGATTCAATTGCTTCAAGGGATTGATAAACTAGCTGGCGACAAAAAAGTAATTTTCCCAATTCATCCAAGAACGAAAGCGATTTTGGGCGAGACCAATTTAGACTTGAAAAACATCCTTTTTGTAGAGCCTCAAGGCTATTTGAATTTTATGTACCTCATCAAAAATAGTTTTGCGGTTATTACAGATTCTGGAGGGATTTCGGAGGAAACTACCGTTATGGGAATTCCTTGTTTTACAATGCGAAACAACACCGAAAGACCCGAAACACAAAGCATTGGAACAAATACTTTGGTGGGAACTTCGATAGAAAATTTAGAAAAACATTTTGGAGAATTTCTTCAAAACGGAGGACGAGAAGCAGGAATTCCTGAACTTTGGGATGGAAAATCCTCGGAACGAATTATCGAAATCCTTTTGAAATATTAAATTATATTTTACCATTAAGATATTAAGGTTCATTAAGTAAAATCACGCTTAATTTTCTTAATATCTTAATGGTTCAAAAAAATGCAACTGTTATAAATAATGGAAGAAATCCTCATCATATCGAATTATTATCCGCCAGAAAAAGGCGCTGCAGCCAATAGAATTGAGCAGTTAGCCTTAAAATTGCATCAAAACAATTACAAAGTTTCCCTGATTTGTCCCTTAGGGAATTATCCAAAAGGGGAATTGTTTCCAGAATATAAAGGCAAATTTTCAATAACAGAAAACCTTCAAAATATCACGGTAAAACGACTTTGGATTTATCCGAGTGTGAGCAAAAACATCTTCAAACGAACGCTTTCAGTTTTGTCGTTTTCGAGTATGCTTTTTTTTCATTTATTGTGCAAAAAAACGCCCAATAAAGTAGTTGTTCAATCGCCACCGTTGTTGTTGTCTTTCGTGTCTGTTTTGGTGCTTTCGCTAATGCGAAAAAAAATAATATTGAATGTTTCCGATTTGTGGCCATTGGCTGCTATTGAATTGAAAGCCTTGAAAAAAGATAGTTTTTCGCATCAGGTTTCCTTATTTTTTGAACGATTTATTTATTCGAAAGCGACTTTAATTTTTGGTCAATCCAACGAAATCATTACTCATATTCATTCGATTTTTCCAGAAAAAGAATGTCATTTGTACCGTAATTTCCCCGATCATCAAGTGGCAAAAATGGAGTTGGTTTCGAATATAAATGAACCAATACAACTGTTTTATGCTGGATTATTGGGTGTGGCTCAAGGTGTTTTCGAATTGTGTCAAAACATTGAATTAGAAAATTTGAACATCGAATTACACATTTTTGGAGATGGTGGCGAAAAATCGCAAATCGAAGATTTAATCCAGCAAAATCCACAGAAAAAAATCTTTTTTCACGGAATGCTGGAGCGGAATATTTTACACGAAAAACTCAAAACTTTTGATATTGCTATTATTCCATTAAAGACAAGAATTTATGGCTCTGTGCCTTCGAAAATATTCGAATATGGGGCATTGGGTTTTCCTGTACTTTATTGTGGTGGTGGCGAAGGCGAAACGATTGTAAAAGAAAATAATTTGGGTTGGGTTGCCGCGGTTGGCGATTTCGAAAGCTTGAATGCTTCTTTAATTGAAATATCAAAAACAGGGAAAAATAAAATTCAAACGATGAAAAAAGAAGTTTTTGATAGTGCCGAAAAACATTTCAATCTTGATTTTCAAATTAAAGATTTAATCAATAAAAACGTGTTTTAAAAAGCTTTTTCATCGCCTTTTAAAACATTATAAATGGTTTTGAAAATGATTTCAATATCTAATAAAATGGACCAATTTTCCATATAGAAAATATCGTATTTTACTCTATTAATGATGTCCTCGTCCGTTTCAACTTCGCCACGATAGCCTTTTGTTTGAGCAAGTCCGGTAATTCCGGGTTTAACAAAATGACGCACCATAAATTTATCTACTTTTAGAGCATATAAATTGGC
This sequence comes from Flavobacterium franklandianum, assembly GCF_007097365.1. Lineage (GTDB taxonomy): Bacteria > Bacteroidota > Bacteroidia > Flavobacteriales > Flavobacteriaceae > Flavobacterium > Flavobacterium franklandianum. The sequence goes on along the minus strand of NZ_VJZR01000001.1, from coordinate 158,194 downwards.
AACACTTACCATATGTGGTCTAGGACCTACAACTGACATTTCGCCTAAAAAAACATTGAAAAACTGAGGTAATTCGTCTATGCTAGTTTTTCGGATAAACTTGCCTACTTTGGTTATTCGAACATCATTTTTAGAGGCTAAATCTGTATCAGCTTGATCGTTTATAAACATCGATCTAAATTTATAACAATTGAATTCCTTATAATTTAATCCATTCCTTTTTTGGATAAAAAACAAGGGGCCTTTTGATTCCAATTTAATTATAATAGCTAAAATTGGCATTATCCAAGACATTAATCCAATAATTATTATTGAAGAAAAAAGAAGGTCAAAAATACGTTTGATGACTTTGTTTATGGTTTCATCCTGCAAGATATTCCTCAAAGAAATAACAGGGATGTAGTTGTAATATTCAAACTTAGCGGTTCTGGAAAGGATTTGTTTTTCGTCTGGAATAAATTTTAAGGTTTTCAGATTATTATCGGCAAAATCAATAATATCGGTAATTTGACTATCCGATAAATCGGCCATTGCACAATAAATTTCATCGGTTTTAGTAGTAATTACATAGGAAAAACATTCATCAATTTTTTCGTTTTTATGATTTTCTAAAGTGAATACCTTCATTAGTCTGTATCCATAATCTGGATTTTCTGTAAAAAAGTTTTTTAGTGGACTAATGTTTTTATTGTTTCCTAACAAAACAACACTTCGCGAATTTCCTCCATATAAAACCCTGAATTTTCTCAGGAAATAATAAATGGAAAGTTTGATTAATAGAATGAAAATAATTGATAGTACTACAAAAAAAACAACTCGTTTTTGATAATAAAAATCCGAGTAAAATAATTCTAATGCCAAGCAAAACAAGGAAAATAATACAAACTGTTTTAAAGCACAATTTAGAATTGCTATTACCTTTGTATATCGATATACTTCATAAAACCCGAGATAAATTGCAATAGCAATCCAAGCCAAACTTATTAAAATGGAATAAATAATTTCGTTAGAATGGAATGGAAACATATAAATGGTCAATACATTGATGATAATTAAATCGATCAAGTAAGAGAAAGGCCTAATATAGCCAGAATATCTTCCCGTTTTAGTTTTCAAATGCGCAAATTTGATTTTAAAGTGTTTACAAAGGAAATATTATGTCTTTTCTTTGTTGGTTAATTCCTCTATTTCACATTAAAAATTTGTTCCAATATTTTAATGGTAATCAAATAAGTAGGTTTCACACCCGTCGTTCCTAAACCTCCTGAAGCCAATGTACTTCCCGTTTCCAAAGGATTATCCGAAGCGTAATATGCGTATCTGACTTTCACATCTTGTGGAATACTTTTCCTGATTTTTGATGCCGATTGAATGGCTTTTTGATAATAAGAACCTTCCATTTCGAGTCCAATTACACCCCAAGTCGATTCGTGGAAAAACTTTAATAAATCTTTATTTTGCAAGGAAGTTCCTAAAACGGTAACCATTGGTCCTTCAAAAACTGGAATGCCACCCTCCTTAAACATTTCTCCATTTAATTCGTTTTCAAAGAAATAATTATCAGCAGTTCCTTCGTTGATGTGTGCCGTTGGAATCATAATATCGCCTTTTCCTCCTTGAAGAATTCCTGCTTTTCCCATTATAGAAACAGATTCAACATTCAATAATATGTCTTTTTTGAAGGGTTTCAATAATTCGTCAATAGTCTCGTAAGCTTGTTCCCCAAAGGCATAATCCATCACAATTAGTACTGGTTTTATATCTCCAATAGTTGCTGTTGGAAACGATGTTTTTGACCAATTAATTTTGGCTGTATCAAAAATTTGCACGTCAATATTGGTTCCAGAAGCAGCATCTGGAAGCGAAATCATTCCGTGTTGTTTTGCAAATTCTTCAACTTTATCTCTAACCTCATAAGCTCCTGATTTGCTTAATTCTTCATAAATAAAGAAATCCGATTGGTCTTTGAACTTGGTTTTCAAAACCGTTGTAGCGAAAATGGAATTCATAACGCTATGCATATTGGCACTTATTACGTGAATTGGGCGGTCTAGAAGATTATTTGCTTTTAATACTTCCTTGATGTTAGTTGCCCAAATTTCGCCGTGAATATGATGTCCTAATCGTTCTCTTAAAATAGGACTGAATGTTATAGTTCTTTTGTTATCGTCGACCACTTCTTCTATGGCTAATTTTCCCAACCAATAAATGACGTGCAAGAATCGATCTGGCGATAATTCCGATCCAAAGGCATCGTATATGTCCAAAACTTCTATAAATGTTCTGCCCAGAATGTTTGCTGCGTGCGAAACGGCTTTTTCTTTTTCGATTTGAGTTAGCTTCTTCTTTTGTGAAACTGCTTGTTCCAATTTTTGCCAATCACGAGAAACTTCGCCGGCGTCATCTAGTAAAACTCTATTTCTAATCTTGTGTGATTCGATGAAAATGAAGGTCAAATGCGTCAGAATATCGTAAATGTCAGAACGCCCACGGGTGATTTCAACATTCATTTGCTCTTCGTCAATTCGATAGCAATTGCGTTTTCTCTTTGGCGGAACAATGGCTTGAAAATGTGATTTGGAGTAGCCTTCGTCCGAAGTTAAATTGATGAATCGACATTCTTCAATTCCTGTTGGAAGTCGTTCGATAACATATAAAAGTCCGCTTAATTCCACTTTTTCTTCGGCAATATTCCCGTAAATTTCAGGACGTAATGTTAATAAAGCTTCTCTCAATGTGTCGCCAGAAACTCCCATTGGCTTATAAAATCCACGGTTAAACAAATGGCGCATAGTAATATACATTTTTTCAATTGCCGCAGAGGATTCTTGCGCTCTAGATCTTGATATATTTTTAATTTCTTTCATCTTTAGAAAATTATTGTTTTTTAAGATAGACGAAAACGCCTTATCTTCATTGATGTTTACGAAATCCATTTATTACTACGATTTCATTAGTAAATGTTTTGTAACCTGCAAATGTATGATTTTAATAGATTAGTTGGATAAAATTAGTGTTATTACGGGTTCATTTATCATCATTTTCCCTTTTGTACCGCTTGCTTCCTGATTTGGCTGTCGACTCCATTTTCCTCCTGAAAAAGTGTATAAATAATCCCTTTCGACATAATTATACAAGACAAATGGAAAGTAAGTCCTTTGTATTTGTGTTATGTTTGTGTTGGAGTCGGTAATCGATTTTTCGGTTTTATTCCTTTCGATCATTAATTTTTCAAAACCAACAAAAAGTCCGTTTTTTGGGAATTTTAAATTAAACTTTGTTAGATCAAACCAGTTGGTTCTTGTACCTTTTTTGACCGAAACCACAAAATCTTTATCCGTCAATTCTTCGGCAGGATATCCTTTAGAATCTACATTATAAAAATGAATTTTAATGCTCGCATTTTCGATTCTGCTGTCGCTATAAATGCTAACTTTTTTTAAATATTTAGTTTTTTTATACGACTGTAAATAGGGGAAAAACTTGGTGTCAATCTTGGGTCCATTGTCGAATGCTTGGTAAATTTCGGTTTTTGTTTTCCCAATTTCTGTTTCCCTAGTTCCAATACTTTTTGAAATCACAACCTCATTAAGTAAATAGGCTGCTGGTTTCAAATAAACTACAGAAGCATCTGAAGCCTTGATAATTTTCTTCTCAAATCCCAAAGTTGAAAAAATTAATTTATTCCCGTTTGCTATTGTATTGATAAAAAAAGTTCCATTTTCTTCTGAAGTCGAGCCGATATTTTCATTCTGAACCCAAATGTTTACAAACGGGATTGGTTTTCCGGAAAGGCTGTCCTTTACAATTCCTTTTATTTGTGCGGACACAGACAATGTGATGAAAACTAATGCTAATAAAAGTCTTTTCTCTACCATAATTTTCTATTCTCTTTGTAGCAAATCCACAATTTTTCTATCATTGCTCAATCTCGGAATCTTGTTTTGTCCCCCTAGTTTTCCAATGGATTTCATATAATCTTGAAAACCATTTTTGGCCACTTTGGTAACAACCACTTTTCGCAACACATTTCCCACAATCAAATCATCGTAGTAGATGTTTTGTTTGCGCATTGCATTGTCTAAAGCTTCAGCAAAAGCATTAAAATCCTCAGGTTCGTTTTCAAATTCGATAAACCATTCGTGGTATGGTAATCCTTCGTTTGGCGTAATTTGTGGCGCAACTGTAAATTCGTTAATTCGAATATTTGTTCCAATTATAGCTTCTTGCAAAGCACTTTCGACTTCTTTGCCAATGACGTGTTCGCCAAAAGCCGAAATATAATGTTTGATTCTGCCCGAAACAATAACTCTGTAAGGTTTCAAACTCGTAAACTGAACTGTGTCTCCAATGTTGTAACCCCAAAGTCCTGCATTGGTTGAAATAATCAACACATAATTCACGCCCAATTCAACTTCGCCAATGGTGTGTCTTTTGGGGTTTTCGATATAAAATTCTTCGCTTTTAATGAATTCGTAGAAAATTCCGGAGTTCAACAGCAGCAACATTCCTTTTTCCTTTTGCGAATCTTGGTAGGCAAAAAATCCTTCCGAAGCAGGAAATAATTCAATGCTATCTACTTTTCGACCAATCAAATTTTCGAATTTGGCGCGATACGGCTCGTAATTGACACCGCCATAAATGAACAAATTGAAATTTTTGAAGATATCGCCAACAGGCTTCCCTCCTTTTTGATGTAATTTTTCAAAATACATTTGCACCCAAGAAGGAATTCCGGAAATCACGGTCATATTTTGGTCAAAAGTTTCTTCGACTATGGCGTTTACCTTGGTTTCCCAATCCTCGATGCAATTGGTTTCCAAAGAAGGCATTCGGTTTTTTTGCAAATATTTCGGAATAAAATGAGCCACGATTCCAGACAATCTTCCCAATTTTACACCGTTTTTTTCTTCTAATATTGGACTTCCTTGCAAGAAAATCATTTTTCCATCGACAAAATCGGCATTTCCAGTTTCGTGAATGTAATGTAGAATAGCATTTCTTGCGGCTTCGATATGAAAAGGCATCGACTCCTTGGTTAGCGGAATATATTTTGCACCTGATGTCGTTCCTGAAGTTTTGGCAAAATATAAAGGTTTGCCTTTCCAGAGCACATTTTCCTCCCCATTTACCACCTTATCAACATAGGATTTCAAACCTTCATAATCGCGAACCGGAACATTCTTGGTGAAATCTTCGAAAGTTTTTATTTGGTCAAAATGATGATCTATCCCGAATAGGGTTTTTTCCGCTTGACGAATTAAATCCTCGAAAACTCTTTGCTGAGTTTCTATTGGATTTGTTGCCCAGAGCTGGGTTTTTCGATAGATATTACGTGCAAATATTTTAGCAAAAAAAGGTTTTAAAGACATTATAAGAGTTTTATTTTTTTTTCGCTTTAGACGCGTTGGATTGAGATTTTTTTTCTTCTTTGGTTACTTCTTTTCTTAATTCCAGTTCTTCTTCTGAAGCGGATAAATCAAATTTAGATGGCGTTTCTTCACTGATGGCAAGAATGGAATCTTTATTGAATTTAGCATATTCCAATTGACCCGTCAATACTTTTTGGATGGATTTGATGTAGGCTTCATTTTTCTTCAAAGCCAAAGATAAAGAATCTGATTTTAGCGCCAGTTCAGTGGCATCTTTTTTCAGTTTAGAAGAGGAATATCCCGGAATAAACTCTCGCAAAGGTGTGAAAGCAATGATAAAAGTGGTAAAAGTTATCAATAAAATAGCGCCAGAAGTTGCTACCACAAAAACATTCATTAGATTTAATTTGAATGAAAAAAGCTCTTCAAAAGTTTCCTCATTCAAAATAACCAATCGGTTTTTTGTGAATAATTTATTGTGAAGTTTTCTTCGTTTAAGTCTATTTTCAGACATGTTTTTTGTTTATGATACAAATATAATAATTAATGCAATCATTCGCTTGTTTTCTTGTTTGTGTTTGTGTTGTGAATTTTTACCAAATTTTTAACGCATAAGAAACTAAAATAATTATCGCTAATTAATTTTATGTTAAGTAATTCTATATACCTTTGTTGTGCGATTTATTAGAAATTTGCTTCGGCAATAAAATATTATATTATGGGAAGATTTGGTTTAACAGAAATCCTTGTTATTTTGGCGGTTGTTTTATTGCTTTTTGGAGGGAAAAAAATTCCAGAATTAATGAAAGGTTTAGGTAGCGGAATTAAAGAATTCAAAAATGCTGCAAAAGATGACCAACCAGCAGATAAAAAAGAAACTAAAGAGGAAACCAAAGAATAAATTTTCTTTAGGTTTAAAATTTAATATTCCAAATTCTAAACAATTCATTTGTTTAGGATTTGGGATTTTCGTTTTTATAACTATTCCGATTTTTACATCTTTAGAAACAGTTATTTGTCAATATCGTCTGTTTTTAATCTAGCTTCGATTACCTTAGAGTTTTTATTTTAACAAAGTCCTTTTCAAATGAAAACCAAAGTACTACTTTTTTTCCTTTTTGTATCCTTCCAATCGCTTTTTTCTCAAGAAATTCAAGGGTCTTGGGCAGGAAGCTTAAGTATTCAAGGAACGCAACTTCCGCTGGTTTTTAATATTCAAAAAAACGGAGACTTATACCAAACCTCTTTAGACAGTCCGATGCAAGGCGCCAAAGGCATTCCGATTAAGGAAACAACTTTTGCAAATAATGAATTGCAATTAGCGGCTCCAAATCTTAATTTGAAATTCAGTGGACACTTTAACGGAACCTCAATAGAAGGGATTTTTGTACAAAATGGAGGTAGTATTCCGCTAGTATTAACACGGAAATTAAACGATACACCTGTCTTAAAACGTCCACAAGAACCAAAACCTCCTTTTGATTATCCAATTGAAGAAGTGGTTTTTGTAAATCCAAAAGATAAAAATACCTTGGCCGGAACTTTGACGCTTCCTAAAAACAAAAAAGATTTTCCTGTGGTGATTTTGATCACGGGTTCTGGTGTGCAAAATCGTGATTCAGAAATTTTTGGACACAAACCTTTCGCGGTTATTGCGAATGATTTTGCCCAAAAAGGAATTGGGGTTTTGCGTTTAGACGATCGTGGCGTTGGCGGTTCTAGCAAAGGGACTCCTGAAGATACTTCGGCTAGTTTTGCAACAGATATTACCGCAGCCGTTGATTTTTTGAGTGCAAAAGGGTTCAAAAAAATTGGTTTAATTGGCCATAGCGAAGGCGGATTGATTGCACCAATGGTGGTTGTTCAAAACACAAAAGTTCAATTTGTTATATCGCTTGCGGGTCCAGGTATTACAATTGATCAAATGATGCTTTTGCAAAGCCAATCGATTGCAAAATCGCAAGGCGCTACATCAGCTCAAATTGAAGCAAGTACAGCATTTAACAAAAAAGTATATGCTTACATCATTAATTATAATGGCAGTAATTTAAAAGCAGATTTTCAACCTTACATTAAAGAAGAATTCATAAAACTGACCCAAAAACAAGGACTTACAGAAACTCAAATCGACGAATTTGTAGCCCAACAAACTCGTTCAATTACTAGTCCGTGGTATGTTTATTTTTTAAAATTCAATCCTGAGTTGTATTGGTCTAAATTGAAAATTCCTGTGTTGGCACTAAACGGATCGTTAGATTTACAAGTAAAAGCCACTGAAAATTTAGCAGGTATTCAGGCTTATTTAACCAAAGCAGGAAACAAAAAAGCAACAATAAAAGAACTTCCTGGACTCAATCATCTGTTCCAAGAAGCTAAAACAGGATCGACCGCTGAATATTCTACAATCGAACAAACCATTGCTCCTGTCGTCTTAGACACGATGAGTAATTGGATTTTGGGGTTGAAATAAAAATCCTATTCTAATTTCAAAACTTCTTCAATGATTTTTTGCTTGCAGGTTTCCCAGTTGAAATTTTTGAACATTTGGGGGTGTAGTTGAAGATCCGCATCTCCAAAATAGGTCAAACTTTTCTGAACCATAAAAATAGAACCATCGTGATATTTTTTTTCATAAAATGATAAAATATCTTCGAGCGTAAACTCATTCAATAAAAAATACAAATCGATAAAATCTTTTTTACTTCCTCTTCCAGCAATTGCATTTAGTTTCATAGCAGCGATGTCTTTTTTAGAAAGCATTCTAATGTTTTCTATAAACAAACAGTCTGAAAGTAATGGGTATTTATAGTTTACAAAATCAACTTTAACATCGTTAATTTTTGTAATCAAAATGTTTTTGGTGCTTTGTGCTACTTTTACTTCTCCAAATTCTGAAAGTTTTTCAATAAATAATTCTGGATTAATTTCGGAATTTCCAAATAAGTCAATATCAATGGAATTTCGATGACCCATTTGTAAAGCTAATGATGTTCCTCCAACTAAATTAAAATCTGAAAATAGTTTTTCAGACATAATTTTGTTTAAGAGTTCCATAAGTTCGGGTACAACTGTCTGTGTTTGTAACATCTAAATTCTGTTTTGTCGATTTTAAAAATAGCAGATAGGTAAGAAAGCGTTACGGCATCAAGACTTCTTAAATTCAAAGAAACTTCTTTAATTGTTTCTAATCCGTAAAGTTCTTTTAATAATCTCCAATCTTTCATAAATCCATATTCTAAAACTTTTTGTATGAGATGAGATTTGTGCTTTTCGAAGTCAAAATCATTCAAATCCACATCCCAAAAGAGATATTGCGAAAAGTCGTTTATGGTTATTTCTTTCTTCATAAAAACAAAGGTAGCTATTTTTACAAAACCATCGTCAACTGGATTCTCTTTCTATCTTCATCCACTTCAGTGACTTTTACTTCAACGTGTTGGTGTAGTTTTACCACTTCATTTACATCGCTCACAAATCCTGCTTTGAGTTGAGAAATGTGAACCAAACCACTTTCCTTTAAACCAATATCAACAAAGCAACCAAAATTGGTAATATTGTTGACAATTCCGGGTAAAATCATTCCGGTTTTCAAATCTTTAATCGTTTTTACATTCGGGTCAAATTCGAAAACCTTGGCTAATTTTCTAGGATCCAATCCTGGTTTTTCAAGTTCTTTAATGATGTCTTTTATACCTAAAATTCCAATTTCAGGTGTGATGTAATTTTCGGCTTTAATCAAAGCTGTTTTTTCTTTATTGGCAATCAAATCGTTTACCGACAATTTCAAATCTTTCGCCATTTTCTCGACAATACCGTAGGCTTCGGGATGCACGGCAGAATTGTCTAACGGATTTTTTCCTTCTTTAATTCGTATAAAAGCAACGCCTTGCTGATAGGCTTTTTCGCCCAATCGTGGCACTTTTTTGAGCTGTTTTCTATCTTCAAACGGACCATTTTCCGAACGGTATTGCACGATATTTTCGGCCAACTTCTCTCCTATTCCACTCACGTAACTCAACAGATGTTTGCTCGCCGTATTTATATTTATCCCAACGGAATTCACGCAACGAATTACCGTATTGTCTAGTTCTTCTTTTAGTTTGGTTTGGTCTACATCGTGTTGGTACTGCCCCACTCCTATTGCTTTTGGGTCAATTTTTACCAATTCGGCCAATGGATCAGACAATCTTCTTCCGATAGAAACCGAGCCACGAACGGTCACATCGTAATTTGGAAATTCTTCTCGAGCAATTTTTGATGCCGAATAAACCGATGCTCCCGCTTCTGAAACTATAAATACTTGAACGGGTTTATCGAAAGCGATTTTCTTGATGAAAAATTCGGTTTCTCTCGAAGCCGTTCCGTTTCCGATGGAAATCGCATCAATTTGATACGCATTGACCATAGAACGAATTTTTTTCATCGCCATTGCCGTTTCATTTTGTGGTGCGTTCGGATAAATATTTTCGTTGTAGAGCAAATCGCCTTTTTCGTCCAAACAAACGATTTTACATCCCGAACGAAATCCAGGATCAATAGCCAAAATTCTTTTTTCACCCAAAGGTGGCGCCAACAATAATTGCCCCAAATTATTAGCAAAAACCTGAATCGAATTGGCATCAGCCTTGGCTTTGGCTTCTTGCAAAGCTTCGTTTGAAATGGCAGGATTTAGCAATCTTTTATAGGAGTCTTCGATGGCTAATTGTACGTGTGGAGTAGTTTTGTTTTGACTTTTTAATATTAATTCGTCAATAATATCATACGCTTCGTTAATATCAACTTCGACTTTAAACTTTATAAAACCTTCATTTTCGGCACGAAGAATTGCCAACAAACGATGCGAAGGTGCTTTTGTCAACGGTTCCGACCAATCAAAATATTGATTGAATTTTTGGGCGTCTTGATCGTCTTTTTTGGTTTTTACAACCTTGGTTGTAATCGTTGCTTTTCGTTGAAAAAGTCTTCGCAACTGTTTACGAACATAAATGTTTTCGTTAATCCATTCGGCGATAATGTCACGTGCACCTTGCAAAGCAGCTTCTTCGTTGATGACGTTTTCATTTATATATTTGGTGGAAATAAAGTCAACATCGTCGTTGTTTTGCGCCATTATTGTTTTGGCTAATGGTTCCAATCCATTTTCACGAGCGACATCGGCTTTGGTTTTTTTCTTCTTTTTGAAAGGTAAATAAATATCTTCCAATTCCTGTAAATCGAAGCTCTGTTGTATTTTTTTATCCAACTCGGGTAATAATACGTTTTGCTCTTCAATCGATTTTAAAATCGCTTCTTTTCGCTTTACGATAACTTCGTAATCTTTTTGGAGTTTGGCAATTTGTTCTATAAAAACTTCATCCAGATTTCCTGTTTTGTCTTTTCGATAACGGGAAATAAAAGGAATCGTGCAATCTTCTTGCAATAATTGAACCGTGTTTTGAATATTTATAACTGCTGTTTGAACAGTTTTGGCGATGAATTGTATGTTAGTCATTTTTGGATTTTTTTCGGACAGCTAAAATAATATCTTTGGAACTTAATTTATGCTAAATGGATATTTTATTCTACTATTTTTTGATTTTGAATGGAATGGCTTTTACGTTAATAGCTTATGACAAACATTTGGCAAAAGCTCAAAAACAAAGAATTTCAGAACGAACTTTGTTATGTTTTGTGCTTTTTGGAGGAACAATTGGTTCGGGTTTAGCAATGCTTATTTTTAGACATAAGACTTCGAAAATATCCTATTTGTGGAAGTTTTTTGGAATTGTTTTAATTCAAATTGCAGTTGTTTTTGGATTATTTTATTTGGGAGTTTTACACTATAAAATCTAAATAATTCTGTTTGTTAATCACCTCAAAAAACGTTAATTCAGTCAGTTGGTTGACGGAATTTGTATTAATCCTGAACTATAAAATCCTTAGAGTCTTCTTCTCTTTTATATTCAGGTTGAATATTGATGTGGTTAATTTGAAATTTATCGAATAAAACGTGCTCAATTTTATGCAATATTTCGTTGAATTCAGACATCTTTATGTCTTCGGAACAATCGAGATGGGCTTCGAGATGTAATTCTTCCTCATTGAGATACCAAACGTGAATGTGATGCAATTTATTGGCTCCTTCTATTTTATGCACTTCGCTAATGATTTCTTTGATGTCGATATGGCTAGGTGTAAAAAGCATCAAAATTTGAGTAGAATTCTTGAGTAAATAGTAGCCAACAATAAATAAATAAATAGCAATTGCCAACGTCAAAACGCTATCGACCCAAAACCATTGAAAATATTTCATCAACAAACCGCCAACTAAAACCGCAACCGAAGCCAACATATCGGTAAACAAATGCAAATAAGCCGATTTCATATTTAGGTTTTTATCGGCATCATTTTTTAATAATAATACAGACAAACCATTCATTACAATTCCTAAAAGCGAAAGCCAAATTACTAATCCAGATTTAATGTGTTCTGGATTGAAAAAACGTTCGATAGCACCATAAACTAAAAACAGAGCCACAATAATTAAAGTCATTGCATTGACAAAAGCCGCAATAAGTTCGGCTCTTTTGTATCCAAAAGTTTGATTAACAGAGGCTTCTTTTTTAGCTAATTTATTAGCAACATAACTAAAAACCAAGGAGAGAACATCGGAAAAATTATGTAAAGCATCTGACAGTAAAGCTAAACTTCCTGAAATAAGTCCACCAATCACTTGTGCTACAGTAATAACAATATTTAAAAAAATTGAAAAAAGTAGATTTTTACCTTCTACTTGATGATGATGGTGTCCGTGATCGTGGTTATGATTGTGTCCCAAAATATTAACAACTAATTTTATCTACTCTAGTTTGATGTCTTCCTCCTTCGAATTCGGTAGTTAAAAAAGTTTCTACAATTTCTATGGCTTGTTGAATTGATGTATAACGCGCCGGAATACAAACAACATTCGCATTATTATGCAAACGTGTTAAATAAGCTATTTCTTTTATCCAACACAAACCTGCTCTCACTTTTGGATGTTTATTCACCGTCATAGCAATTCCGTTTCCTGAACCACAAATTACGATTCCAAAATCAGCTTTTCCTTCCGAAACATCTGTAGCAACAGGGTGACCAAAATCTGGATAATCAACAGAACCATCTGTATCCGTTCCGTAATTGGTAACTTCGTGCCCTTTTGACTCTAAATATTGAACAATGGCTTTTTTGTATTCAGGTCCTGCGTGGTCGTTTCCTATGGAGATTTTCATTTTATTTTTATTAATTTTTGAACTGCAAATTTACTGAAAGAATTATTTAATTTTTTAAATATATTGTATTAAATCTATTTAGAGCTATACTATTAATAATGTGTGTTTTAAAGAATGTATAATAATTAACAATCTCTATAAAACATTGATTACTATATAATTAAAAAGTTAAAATTTTACATTGTTAATAGTAAAACCTAAATGCTTGATATTCAGTTAATGTTAAATTAACATAGAGTGTTTATAACTTTGGATAGAAAATTAGAAGTATTTCTTGTTTGTATTAAATAAAAACGTAATCCAAAACCGGAATGAAATAACCAAATTTAGTTTGATGAATTTTTAGAAAAGTTATTGATAGAAAAAATGGTATTATTAACAAAATTGCAATACTAACTTATTTACAAAAACAATCTTCTTTTAATTATTAACCATTGTTAATAGTTTTTTAAAATAAATTCAGAATGAACCTTTTAAGGTCGCTAAACTATGTTAATAAATCAATATAAAAACCTACAACTATAAAAACCTTATTTTAAAATTAAACTTATTGTAACTATTAACACGCTATAATAACCATTAAAAAAATAATTTAAATTTCTTTTTCTTTTTGTTGTTTTTAATAGATGTTGATAACTTCAAACTATTTCAAGATTGTTATTCAAATTATCAAGAATAGCTTGAACCTTTTCTAAATCATTTCTGTGAACTTTGAGATGAATTCCTCCATAGGCAATACTAGCGAAAGGATCAATTGATATTAGATTTTCGTTTTGAAACAAAAAAGGAATTCCTTCATTTTGTAAAATGGATTTCAAAACTATAATTTCGTGAGCAAAATTGAATGTGCTAATGGTTTGAAAATCTTCCATTTTATAAATTTTTATAAAGATACAAAGTTATATTTTAGATAATACTTAATACTTAATACTCTAAATCTTAATACTTCTTCGTAATTTTAGGCTTTTAAGAAAACAATTATGAGTAAAAATTTGAGAAAACCAGAAAATAAAGAGAAAGATTTTTCTAATAAAATTATAAAAATACTATCACAAAATTCCAATAAAGCCTACAACCACAAACAAATAGCTGCTATTTTAGATTTAGATGATACTAAAAGCAGGAACGAAATTATCCGAGATTTAAAAATTCTTGCTTCACAAAAAAAGATAATTGAATCCGAACCAGGAAAATACCTTATCAAAGCTTTAAGTCAAGATTATTACGAAGGAAAAATAGATATGACCGGTCGAAAAACTGCTTATTTTGTTTGTCCAGAATTAGAAGAAGATGTTTTTATTCCGACCAATAATTTGAACCGAGCTTTAGATAAAGATATTGTAAAAGTTTATGTTTACAATCGTAGAAAAGGGAGAAGACCTGAGGGAGAAGTAATTGAAGTTGTCGAAAGATCCAAAACTGATTTCGTTGGTGTCATTGATATTCAAAAGAATTTTGCTTTTGTATCTACAGCTAATCCTAAAATGTACACCGATATTTTTATTCCAAAAGATAAATTAGGCGAAGCAGAACAAGGTGATGTTGTTTTGGTTCATATCGAAGATTGGCCTAAAAGGGCGGATAGTCCTTTTGGTTCCGTAATAAAAGTGCTTGGAAAACCAGGAGAACACGATACTGAAATTCACGCAATCTTAGCAGAATATGGTTTACCAGCAGAATTTCCAGTAGAAGTAGAAGTTTTTGCTCAAAAAATTGATACTTCTATTACTGAAGAAGAAATTAAAAATCGTCGTGATATGCGCGATACTTTAACTTTCACGATTGATCCAAAAGATGCCAAAGATTTTGATGATGCCTTGTCTTTCAAAAAGTTAGAAAATGGTCATTACGAAATTGGAATCCATATTGCCGATGTTTCTTATTATTTAGAAGAAGGAACTATTCTAGATGATGAAGCGTATCAACGTGCGACTTCGGTGTATTTAGTAGATAGAGTTGTACCAATGCTGCCAGAAGTGTTGTCTAATTTTGCTTGTTCATTGCGTCCGCAAGAAGAAAAATATACATTTTCGGCTATTTTCGAAATTACAGAAACTGCGCAAGTGGTCAATCAATGGTTTGGAAGAACCGTGATTTATTCAGATCAACGATTTGCTTACGAAGAAGCGCAATACATTATAGAGACGAAAGATAATACTATTCCAGCCGAAACTTCTATCACAGGAAGTTCTTATGTGGTTTCGGATGAAATTGTAGCAGCAACGCTTAAAATGCAAGATTTAGCTAAAGTTCTGCGTAGAAATAGAATGAATAATGGTGCCATTTCATTCGATAAAGTGGAAGTAAAATTCAATTTAGATGATGAAGGCGAACCAGAAGGTGTTTATTTTAAAGTTTCAAAAGATGCCAATCATCTGATTGAAGAATTTATGCTTTTGGCTAATAGAAAAGTAGCAGAATACATTGGTAAACAAAATAAAACTTTTATTTATAGAATTCACGACGAACCAAATGAAGATAAATTAATTGCGATGCAAACTGTGATTGCAAAATTTGGTTACAAGATTGATTTCAGAAACAAAGGTGATATTTCAAAATCATTGAATCAGTTAATGGCGGATGTAAATGGAAAAAAAGAGCAGAATTTAATTGATACTTTAGCTATTAGAACAATGAGTAAAGCTAAATATTCGACCGATAATATTGGTCATTATGGTTTAGCTTTTGATTATTACAGCCATTTTACCTCGCCAATTCGTCGTTATCCTGATGTTATGGTGCATCGATTATTACAATTTTATCTTGATGGAGGAAAATCTGTAGACGAAGAAAAATACGAATCAAAATGTTTGCATTCTTCTACAATGGAAGGTTTAGCCTCGAATGCTGAACGTGATTCTATTAAATATATGCAAGTAAAATATATGCAGAATCATAACGATCAAGAATTTTTGGGTGTAATTTCTGGAGTAACCGAATGGGGAATTTTCGTTGAAATTATCGAAAATAAATGCGAAGGAATGGTTCGAATTCGAGAAATTAAAGATGATTATTACACTTTCGACGAAAAACAATATGCTTTAGTTGGCGCTACAACAAAATCACTGCTGCAATTAGGTGATGAGATTTACGTTAAAGTTAAAAATGCCGATTTAGTTAAAAAACAATTGGATTTTAATTTTATTAGAAGAAATGAATAAGTGATTTTATAGTTAAATATTTAAAATTTTATAAAAATGAAAAAGATAATTTTAATCGCTTTTGTGATGATTTCACAATTAAATTTTAGTCAAACAACTATCAAATTAGATAATTTTGATGAGTTGAAAGTCTTTGATCAGTTGAATGTAACTTTAGTTCCATCTACAGAAAATAAAGTAATTGTTAGTGGAAAAAACGAAAGCAGCTTCGAAGCAGTTAATAAAAATGGAGTTTTAAAACTTAGAATGTCAGTTACCAAAATGTTGTCTGGAGAAGATACGAAAGTAACATTATACTTCAAAAATATTCAAAGTATAGATGCAAACGAAGGAAGTATTGTGAGCAGCAAACACATTTTTAAACAAACAACAATACAATTATCAACCCAAGAGGGCGCAATGATTGATGTAGAACTTGATGTTGAGAATACTACGAATAAGTTATATTCTGCTGGTATAATTAGTTTATCAGGGAAAGCAGTTACTCAAAAAACGACTATTACTTCTGGCGGAATTTTTTATGGCAAAGATTTAGTAACTTCTCAAACATCAGTTAGTGTTTCAGCTGGAGGTAGTGCCGATGTAAACGCAACAACTCTTGTAAATGCAAAAGTAAAAGCTGGTGGAAGTATTTCTATTTACGGTAAACCAAAAGAAATAAAACAAGAAACCTTTGCAGGTGGATCTATAACGGAAAAATAATTATATTCCCCGAAAGAAATTTTCGGGGAATTCTTTTTGTATTCTATAATTGATAGCAATTTTTTAAAGTTTTTTTAATGATTAATGATATTTTATCGGGTATTCCTTGGGGAGTTTTTTTAAGTTTTTTGATTGGTCCAGTTTTTTTCATATTGCTAGAAACTAGTATTATAAAAGGATTTAGAGCTGCATTAGTCTTCGATTTAGGTGTAGTTTTAGGCGATATTATTTTCATCACCATTGCCTATCTAGGAAGTTATCGATTAATAACAAGTATTAAAGATAACTCGGCACTTTTTATGTTTGGAGGAATCTTGATGCTGGCTTATGGCGTTATTTCGTATATAGGATTACACAAGGAAAAAAAGGTTGATACACATAAAATAGAGAACGAAATTATCAGAAAAGATTATCTAGGCTTATTTATAAAAGGTTTTTTTTTAAACATTATCAACATTGGAGTTTTGGGATTTTGGTTGGCGATTATTATTTCGGTTGGACCTAAATTAGAAATGCAAACTTCAAGAATGCTTACTTTTTTTGCTTCTGTAATTGTAACTTATGTATTGGTTGATTGCATTAAAATACTTTTAGCTAAACAGTTAAAAAACAAAATGACACCAACTAATATTCTTAAAATTAAAAAAGGAATCAGTATTGTTATGATGATTTTCGGGATTGCTTTAATTATTCAAGGTTGGTTTCCAAAGGAAAAAGAAAAGTTGAAAGATGCTTTGGAAAGGATTGATAAATAGGTTTTTGAATATAAACAACTTGAGTATATTTATGAGTTAGTAGACATTTCAGAAAACCGAGAAAATGAAAACGTACAATTTGTTAAATAATAATTGTGAAAAAAATATATAAACTACTAGTATTTCTTATTCTTTTAGTAACAATTCTTTTATTTGTCAAGGGATATTTTTATAAAAAAGAAATTGAAAATAATAAAAAGGAAACTGTATGTAAATTTGTTTACTGCAAAAACGCTCCAAAAACAACGACAAGTTTTTTTAAATATTACGTCAATAAAAAATCATACAGAAATAGTTATGGAACTTGTCCTGAAAATTATGATGAAAAAATTAATAAATTTTATACAATAAAATACTCTAGCATTGATCCAAATAAAATTATTGTTGATTTTTCTAAAGAAATCAAAGATACCATTGAAATATTGAATGCAGGATTTAATTCTAGAGAATTAAAAAATTGAAATAATGATAGAAATAAATTAAAAAACCCTCAAGTTTACTTGAAGTTTTTAGAGTCTTTGTCTGGATTCCAACCATAAGATTAGACAAATTTTTAAAAATTGTCTAATCTAAAACAAAAAAAGAGACACATTTCTGTATCTCTTCTTGAGGCATCGTCCGTCCCGAAGCTTCGGGAGAACCGGAGTATTATCTTTACTTAATTTTTCTAAAATTAACCACAAAAAAACCCTCAATTTTCCTTGAAGGTTTCAGAGGTATAGTCTGGATTCGAACCATAACTTTACCTAATTTTTCACTAAAAATTAACCATAAAAAAACCTCCAAGTTTCCTTGAAGGTTTTAGAGGCATCGTCCGGATTCGAACCGGAGTAGGAGCTTTTGCAGAGCCCAGCCTAGCCGCTCGGCCACGACGCCATTTATTTAATGGTGTGCAAATATAAGTAAAAGTTTAAAAGTTTAAAGTTTAAAGTTTAAAAATTTTTGTTTTCTATTTTCTTCAATCTGAAATATTAATTCTGCACTCTGAAATCTTAATTCCTGTATTCTTCCATTTCTATAGTAACTGCTTCAACATCACCACCAATAGGAGGATTTAGTTTAGAAACTGCTAAAGTAATTCTTGAAATAGCCGCCACTTCATCGAAAATTCTTTTAATAATTCGGTGGGCAACATTTTCCAAAAGGTTGGATCTGATAGCCATTTCTTCCTCGACAATGCGGTTCAAAAACACATAATCAACCGTATCTTCTAGATTATCGGACAGAGCTGATTTACGTAAATCGGTTTTCACTTCTAAATCAACAGAATAATCAGAGCCTATTTTTCCTTCTTCGATTAAGCAACCGTGATAAGAGTAAGTACGGATGTTTTTTAGTTTTATAATTCCCATAATTTTTTGTTTAAAGTTTAAAGTTTAAGGTTGTGTTGTTAACTTTTTATAGGTTTCTAATGAAACTTTAAACTTTAAACCTTAAACTTTTTTACCTTTGCTAAAATTAAACAAAATTATGTCAACCGAAGAGAAATCACTTCATTTTATAGAACAAATTATTGAAGACAGTCTAGCAAGCGGTTTTCCCAAAGATAAATTACGTTTCCGTTTTCCGCCTGAGCCTAATGGATATTTACATATTGGTCACGCCAAATCCATTTGCTTGAATTTTGGTTTGGGACTAAAGTACAATGCGCCAGTTAATTTGCGTTTTGACGATACCAATCCAGCCAAAGAAGAGCAGGAATATGTTGATGCTATCAAAGAAGATTTGCAATGGTTGGGCTTCAATTGGGCCGAAGAACGTTATGCTTCTGATTATTTTCAGCAGTTGTACGATTGGGCTATATTGATGATCAAAAAAGGAAAAGCCTATGTTGACAGTCAATCTTCTGAGGATATGGCGACTCAAAAAGGAACACCAACACAACCAGGTGTGGATGGACCGTACAGAAATCGTTCGGTTGAAGAAAATTTGACTTTGTTCGAAGCAATGAAAAAAGGCGATTTCCCAGAAGGAAGTCACGTTTTACGAGCTAAAATTGATATGTCTTCAACTAATATGTTGATGCGTGATCCTTTGATGTACCGGGTTTTGCACCGTCATCATCACAGAACAGGAAATGATTGGAAAATCTATCCAATGTATGATTTCGCTCACGGCCAAAGTGATTATATCGAACAAATTTCACACTCCATTTGCACGTTGGAATTTGTAATGCATAGGGAATTATACAATTGGTTTTTAGACCAAATTTATGATGACAAGAAAGTAAGACCGAACCAATATGAATTTGCCCGTTTGAACTTGAATTACACCGTAATGAGCAAGCGAAAACTGTTGCAATTGGTTAAAGAAAATATTGTAAATGGCTGGGATGATCCAAGAATGCCTACAATTTCTGGATTGAGAAGAAGAGGTTATACAGCCAATTCTATTCGTAAATTCTGTGATATTATAGGTGTAGCCAAAAGAGAAAATATCATTGATGTTTCACTTTTGGAGTTTTGTTTGCGTGAAGATTTAAACAAAACGGCTCCAAGAGTAATGGCGGTTTTAGATCCAGTAAAAGTGATAATTACCAATTATCCAGTTGGACAGGAAGAACTTTTGGATGCCGAAAACAACCAAGAAGAGGAAGGCGCCGGTTTTAGAAAAGTACCTTTTTCGAAAGAATTATACATCGAAAGAGAAGATTTTCTCGAAGTGGCTCCAGCCAAGTTTTTCCGTTTGTCTTTAGGAAATGAAGTACGATTGAAAAATGCGTATATTATCAAAGCAGAGAAAATTATAAAAGATTCGGAAGGAAATTGTATTGAAATTCACGTCACTTATGACACCGATTCTTTGAGCGGAAGTGGGAGTGAAGCGGCTAAGAGAAAAGTGGCGGGAACCTTGCATTGGGTTTCAATCCAACACGCTGTGGAAGCAGAAGTTCGTTTGTATGACCGACTTTTTATAGACGAAGCGCCAGACAGTCATAAAGAAAAAGATTTTTTAGATTTTATGAATTCCAAATCTTTGCAAATTATTAAAGGATTTGTAGAACCAAGTCTTTCTTCGGCAAAATCTGGAGATAAATTCCAGTTTCAACGTTTAGGTTATTTTAATGTTGATAAAGATTCAACTGCTGAAAAATTAGTGTTTAACAAAACGGTTGGACTTAAAGATGCTTGGGAAGAAAAAGGAAAAAAAGAAGAAAACAGTATCAATAATGCTTTAAAGGAAATCAACAAATATTTCAAAGTTGGAACCAGAGAAGAGCGTATCGTTATACGAAAAGCGATAGGCGAGACCTTATCCGGAATTGCTAATTATAGTTTATTGCAAAATTCTTTCAAAAAGAATATCAATAACAATAAAACTTCTTTGTTGTTTGCCCAATTTATTTTGAAATATTCCAGTTTAAAATCGGCTGATTTTGAAAAAGAAGATTTAACCAAATTGTATTTGATGTCTCTTAGAAGTGAATCAACATTTGTTCGATCGAGAGCACTTTTGAATTTACTGAATTTAGAATACGAATCGGATTTTGTAAATTCCTTTGCAGCCGAAATTTTAAAATTAAAATCCAATCCGACGAAAACCACAACCGAAAGAGAATCGGAATTTATCGAACAAGTTTTAAATAAATAAAAACTATCAAAAGCGCTTTTAGGAGCGTTTTTTTTTATCATTTGTTTTTGTGATAGCTTTTGTAAATTACATCAACTTTAGCAATCAAAAACGACTTTCATAAATTGATTTTAAGGGATTTTTTTAAGTTTTACAGGTGTTTTGTTGTTTCTAAATAGTTCTTTAAAAAACGGTGGCTTATTTGGGTTTTGAATCGAATTTAATTCACTTTAACGCCTTATTAACATTGCGGTGTTGATAAAGTTTGTAATTTTAGGTATTATTAATTTTAATTCTAAAAACGATGTCAAATAACACAAATTCAGTATTGGCACTTTTATTAGGTGCAGCGATTGGAGCAGGAGTAGGAATTTTATTTGCTCCTGACAAAGGTTCAAAAACCAGAGAAAAAATTAAAGATGGTTTAGATGATGCTAAAGATAATTTAAAACACAAATTTGAAGATGTAACGCATCAATTGAGAAATAAGTTTGCGGGATCAAAACACAATATGGAAGAAACCTACGAAGAAATGGTTTCTAATATGAGTCATAAAACCGAAGATGTTATTTCTTTCTTGGAAACAAAGTTGGCTAATTTGAAAGAACAAAACGCCAAACTTCAAAAAAAGCAAATGGCTAATCACGAAAATTAAATATTCTAAATACTAATCTATGGCTTTCGAAGAACTAAAAGAACATACCGAAGACATTCAAAAAGAAGCGCAAGCATATATCGAAAACAGTGTAGCTTATTATAAGTTATGGGGTTTTAAGGTGGCGATGAAATCGACCACGATGATGTTAAAATTTGCGTTAATTGCAATGGCATTGACGATGGTTTTATTCTTTTGTTCTGTTGCAGGAGCTTTTGCTATTGGTACAGCGTTGGATAGTTATGCATTAGGATTTCTAATTATAGCTGGAATTTATTTAGTCATTTCGGGACTTTTGTTTTTAATTAAAGATAAAATCGTTGAAGGACCAATTTTAGAGAAATTTTCAGAAATCTTTTTTAACGACTAAAGTATGGAGACTAAAAAATATTCGTCCTACTCACAAATCGAATTAGAACTAGAAATTCTGAAAGTGGAAAAGGAACTCAATCTTAAACGAATTGTTTTAAATGTTGAAAAGACAAAAGAAAGTCTGTTGCCAATAAACTTGTTAAAAGGATTTATTGGAGATTATAAAACGATCTTATCGGGCTATTCAGGTACTATTCTCAACATAGCAATACCTTTGATAATCAATTGGATTACAAAAAGAAAAAGAGGCGATTAAGCCTCTTTTTTTGTTTAATATTAAACCTCAGTTTCGGGTTCCTCAGGTTCTACATAATCTGTAGGATGGGCTGCGGGTTTTATTCTTTTGGTTTTTTTCATCATTTCGCCCACTTGGTTCGAAGCTGAAAAGGACGCTACCATATTGTTCAACATATCACTTCCTGCTTGTGGCGAATTAGGCAACAATATCAAATTAGAATTAGTGTCTGCGCCAATAGCTTGTAAAGTATCGTAATGTTGTGTCACCACAATCAATGCCGAAGCTTCTTGCGAATTGATTCCTACTTTGTTCAAAACATCCACACTTTCTACCAATCCGCGAGCAATTTCACGTCTTTGGTCGGCGATTCCTTGCCCTTGTAATTTTTTACTTTCGGCTTCTGCTTGGGCTTTGGCCACAATTCTAATTCTTGAGGCTTCTGCTTCAAATTCAGCCACAGTTTTTTCTCTATCGGCAGCATTTATTCTATTCATCGCATTTTTTACCTGAATATCTGGATCAATATCGGTAACCAATGTATTGATAATGGTATAGCCATAAGTCGTCATTGCTTCGTTCAATTCTCTTTTTACAGCAATGGCAATATCGTCTTTTCTTTCAAAAACATCATCTAATTTCAGTTTTGGAACTTCGGCACGAACCACATCAAATACATAAGAAGTGATTTGGTCGTGTGGATATTCTAGTTTGTAGAAAGCATCATAAACGGTTTCTTTTACGACCATAAACTGTACAGATACTTTTAGTTTTACAAAAACATTATCTTTGGTTTTGGTTTCGATGATAACGTCTAATTGTTGGATTTTTAAATTTACACGTCCTGCAATTCTATCAATCAATGGAATTTTGAGTTGCAATCCAGATTGTCTGATGCTTAAAAACTTACCAAAACGCTCAATGATAACGGCGGTTTGCTGTTTAACAGTAAAAAAAGAAGACAAGAAAATAAATAGTCCGAAAACAATAATAACAATTAATAAAGGATCCATAAAGAGTTTAATTTAAGTTAAAAAAATCACTGTTAAATTACAAAAATACTTTAGGTTTGCTCTTTTTTAGTTTTAATTTTATGAAAAGATTATATTTTATAACAGTTTTTATCTTTATTTCGATGGCTGGTTTTGCTCAATATCAGTATCGAGATGCCAATAGGATTGGGATTTTTTTTGGTGTTAATCAATTTACGTTAAATACCAATAATTTTCAAACAAAACCAGGAACAGGTTGGAATGGAGGACTTTCGATGAGAGGAAATTTCTATAACGATTGGGATATGGTTTATGCGATGCAGTTTAGCGAAAACAATTTTTCGGTAGCTACAAAGAGAATTTTTATATCGGAAGACACCAATTATAAATTAGCATCTGCTCAAATATCCTTGCAATTGAGTTACAAAATTGTCGAAAATCATTTGAGTGTAGAGTTTGGACCTCTATTACAAATTAACGGAAAGTTAAATGTAGAAAAAGATCAACAAAATAATATCATTTCTGGAACTACTTTATTGGCCAAAGATATTGTGGCTATTTCTCAATTTAATTTTTATCCAACAGTTGGAATCACAGCCGGAGTTCGACACGTTCGCTTGAATGTTTCCTACCAATATGGTTTGAATAATATGCTTGGAAATTTGAACAGCCAAAATTTAGGTTATAATTTTAAAGGAAATCCTGGAATAGTAAATGGGAATTTGATTATTTATTTATAATAAAGGTTCTTCTGATATTTGTGTGAAAGACAAATAATTTAAACCATTAAGAGAGTTAAGAAAAAAGAATGTTCACAACATTTCCAGTTGAACCATAAAAAATAGCCCTTTCAGAGTTTTAAACTTTGAAAGGGCTTCTTCTTTTAAAGTAGCTATTTTTATAAAGTAGCTATTTTTATAAAGTAGCTATCGCTGTCTCAATCCTCTTTATCGTTTCTTCTTTTCCAATGAGTTCTACGATGTCAAATAAATGTGGTCCTTTTAAAGCACCAACCAAACTCAATCGAAAAGGTTGCATTACTTTTCCCATTCCAATTTCGTTTTTTGTCATCCAGTCTTTTACGATGGTTTCTATGTTTACAGAAGTGAAATCGGCTATTTCGCTAAGAACCGAAATCAATTCCTGCATTAAGGCTGGTGTTTCTTCCTTCCAGTTCTTTCTTGCTTTCTCGTCATAAGATGTTGGTGCCACAAAAAAGAAATCACTCAAATCCCAAAATTCTGAAACGAAATTCGCGCGTTCTTTTATTAAAGAAACTATTTTTTCCAATTTTGTCATTTCGAGCGTGTCACCTTGAGCGCAGTCGAAAGACGAGAAACCTTTTTCAGCTACAATAGGAGCGAAGTCTTCTGCCAAATCTGAGTCGCTTTGTTTCATTAAATATTGATGATTGAACCACTTGTTTTTCTCCGGGTCAAATTTAGCTCCCGCTTTGTGAACTCTATTCAAATCAAATTTATCAACTAATTCTTCTAACGTAAATATTTCTTGCTCCGTTCCATCATTCCAACCTAATAAAGCCAGGAAATTGATTACCGTTTCTGGGAAAAATCCTTTTTCTCTATAACCTGAAGAAATACCATCTTCGGTTTTCCATTCTAATGGAAAAACTGGAAATCCTAATTTATCGCCATCACGTTTTGATAATTTTCCGTTTCCAACAGGTTTCAAAATCAATGGTAAATGTGCAAATTGGGGAGCTTCCCAACCAAATGCTCGGTACAACAAAACGTGTAACGGCATCGATGGCAACCATTCTTCGCCACGAATCACGTGGGAAGTTTCCATTAAATGGTCATCGACAATATTCGCCAAATGATAGGTTGGCATTCCGTCGCTTTTGAACAAAACTTTGTCATCCAAAAGATTGGTTTCAAATTTTACTTCGCCACGAATAATGTCTTGCAATTGCAAAGTTTCATCAACTGGAGTTTTAAAACGAATGACATATTCTTCTCCAGCGGCAATTCTTTTAGCTGTTTCCTCTGCTGAAATTACTAAAGAAGTGTCTAATTTCTCGCGATTATGCCAGTTGTAAATAAATGTTTTTCCTTGCTCTTCGTGTTGTTTTCTATGTAAATCCAATGCTTCTGCAGTATCAAAAGCATAATACGCATTTCCAGAATTAATTAAATCATCAGCATATTTTAGGTACAAATGCTTTCTTTCGGATTGTTTGTAAGGACCAAATTTTTCATTCTTTCCAATGGTTTCATCTGGTGCAATTCCCAACCATTCCAAGGATTCCATAATATATTCTTCGGCTCCAGGAACAAAACGATTTTGATCCGTGTCTTCAATTCGAAGAAAGAAAACGCCATTGTTTTTCTTGGCAAACAAATAATTGAATAGGGCAGTACGTACTCCGCCAATATGTAAAGGTCCCGTTGGACTTGGTGCAAAACGCACTCGAACTTGCTTTGACATTTTTTATAAATTTTGGTGCAAAGATAATTAGAAGTTAGAAGTCAGATGTTAGAAGTGGGAATTTTTTAGAGAATTAGTCGATATTTTACAACATCAATCGAAATCCTTTAAAATCTTTTTTGATTTTTGAAACCGCTTCGATGTCATTACTCATTTTTTTGGAAAGCGTTTCCACAATGTAGTTTTTTACTAAATCAGGTTTCGATTCATAATATTGTTCCACGAGTAAGCTATTATAATTTAGATTTTCGGTATCGTAAGAGAATAAAGGAAAACCTTCTTTCATCAAAAGGAAATTGATTAAAAGTCGTCCTGATCGTTTATTTCCATCTACAAAAGGTTGATGAATCCAAATTTCTTGTGCCAAGAAAACAGTTTTGTCCAAAACAGAAGTCTCACTTTTATTGACATTTTCAATTAAAGCTTCCATATTTTTCTGAACATCATCTGTAGAACTCAAAGGCATTATTTTTTCTTTCTCAACGCCATTTTGTTTTATGGAAATCACGTTTTGGCTAACTTTGAATTGATTTTGAAGTTGTCCTTTTTCTTTGGCATTACTATAATAATCTTCATTCCAAAGGCTTCCAATACTCAACCAATTCAATTCTAAAATCAATTTTGTAGACAATTCCTCTTTGTTTTTTACTGCCAATAGCATTCTTTTCAAAGCGCGATACATCCCTTTTTGTTCTAATATATCCGAATTTCGGATGTTATTTCCAGAAATGCTGTCGCTTTTAAATAATTCGGTAGTTTGCAAAAGTGATAATTGATTGCCTTCTAATCGGTTTGTGGTATAAACATATTCAAATAATTGTGCTTGCTCTTCTTCTAGAGAAGGAATCACATTTAAGGATTGGTAGCTTTTTAATAATTCGATTAGTTTTTCCATTTTGTTAAAAATTAACTATTGTAAAAATACGCTTTTTTCTTTAATCAATTTTTAACATCAAACAGAATTGAAAAATGGTTACTTTTAGCGGTTATAAAATCAATGAATTAATTTTGGAACAGTCAAATTTCATTTATCAAAAGCTGGAACTTTTCATCAGGAAGTTTTACACCAACGAGCTGATTCGGGGAATAATATTCTTCATCGGTCTGGGATTGTTGTATTTCTTGTTCACACTTTTTGTGGAGTATTTTCTTTGGCTCAAGCCAATGGGAAGGACTGTTTTGTTTTGGACTTTCATTGTTGTCGAAATTTTCCTCTTGGTCCGATTTATTTTATTTCCAATTTTTAAATTGTTCAAACTCCAAAAAGGAATTGATTACAAAGAGGCATCGGCTATTATAGGAAACCATTTCACAGAAGTAAATGACAAACTGACGAATTTCCTTCAATTATCCAATGATCATAATCAATCCGAATTGTTGTTGGCTTCGATAGAGCAAAAAGCAAATTCTTTGCAGCCAATACCTTTTGGAAACGCCATTAATTTCAATGCGAATCGAAAATATTTGCCATTAGCGATTTTGCCTATTTTACTTTTCGCTTTCTTTTATGTTTCAGGTAACAGTAAAATTATTTCTCAAAGTTTGAATAGGGTAGTGCATTTCAAAGAAAAATTTTTACCTCCAGCTCCTTTTCAATTTGTGTTGTTAAACGCTAAATTGCAAACGGAACAAAACAAAGATTTTATCATACGCATCAAAACCCAAGGAAAAATAGTTCCTGAAAACGCGATGATTTTCATTGGTGACGAAAGTTATTTTATGGAATCAATCAAAGCGGGAGAGTTTCAATATCGAATTGAAAAACCTTCATTAAACGTATTGTTTCACGTGGAGGCAAATTCAGTTTCTTCTTCTGATTATGAATTGAATGTGGTTACTGTTCCATCGATTGCCAATTTTGAAATGATTTTGAATTTCCCTTCGTATTTGAAGAAGAAACAGCAGATTATCAAAGGCAACGGAAACGCCATCCTTCCCGAAGGAACTCGTGTTACTTGGAAAATTAACGCTTTGGCAACGCAAAATGTGGTTTGGAAAGATGCGACTTCTAGCTATTCTTTTGCCAAGTCTGAAAACGATTTTACTTTATCAAAACTAATCGCTCAAAATACAGAATACCAGATTCTGACTTCGAATGCTAAAATTAAAAATTATGAGAAATTGAACTACCAGATTTCTGTAATAAAAGATCAGTTTCCGACTATCAATGTAAACAACGCCCCAGATAGTCTTAAAGTCGATAAAAGCTATGTTTTAGGACAAATATCAGATGATTACGGATTGTCTAAGCTTCAGGTGGTTTATTATCCTAAAAACAAATCTGAATTGGTTAAACGTGGAACAATTGCCGTGAAGTCTACTTTGTTCGATCAGTTTATTTTTGCTTTTCCAAGTTCACTTCCGGTGGAGCAAGGCGTTTCTTATGAATACTATTTTGAGGTTTTTGACAATGATGCTATTCATAATTTCAAAAGCACAAAGTCTTCCGTTTTCTCTAATCGTATTGCTACTGATGATGAAAAGGAAGATCAGCAATTTCAACAGCAAAATGAAAGTATTAATGGTTTAGAAAAGTCATTAAAAAATCAAGACAAGCAAATTTCAGAGATGGATAAATTACAAAAATCTGGAAAAGAGAAAGACAATCTTGAATTTAAAGACCAACAAAAAATAAATGATTTTATCAAGCGTCAAAGTCTGCAGGATAAAATGATGAAAGAATTTGCCGAGAAAATGAAAGAGAATTTGGATAAAAACAAAACAGACAAAAAAGACGAATTCAAGGAGGAATTGCAAAAGCGATTAGAAAATGTGGATAAAGATTTAGAGAAGAACAAAAAATTATTGGATGAACTAAAAGAGCTTAATGACAAAATCAAGCAAGAAGACTTGATGGAAAAAATGGATAAGTTCAAACAAAATGCAAAAAACCAATCGAAGAGTTTGGAGCAATTGGTGGAACTTACCAAGAAATATTATGTTCAGAAAAAAGCCGAACAACTAAAAGATAAATTAGATAAACTTTCAGCGAAACAAGAAAATTTATCAAACAAAGACAAAGAAAACACCAAAGAAAATCAAGATGAAATCAATATGGAATTTGACAAAATTCAAGAAGATTTACAAGATTTAAATAAAGAAAATAAGGAGTTAAAAAAACCATTGGATATTCCAAATGACAAAGATCAGGAAAAAAGCATTGACGAAGATTTGAAAAAAGCATCAGATGAATTGCAAAAAGACAAAAAAGCTGCAGCAAAACCTAAACAGAAAAGTGCTGCTAAAAAAATGAAACAAATGTCCCAGAAAATGGAACAAAGTATGGAAAGTGGAGAAATGGAACAACTCGAAGAAGATGTTGCGATGTTGCGTCAAATCCTAGACAATCTTTTAGCGTTCTCCTTTTCTCAAGAAGACTTGATGGCTAAATTCAAAAATTCAAAAATTGGTTCTCCAGCTTTTAATAAGAATTTAAAAATCCAACAAGACTTAAAATTACAGTTCAAACATATTGACGACAGTTTGTTTGCAATGTCTTTGCGTAATCCAAAAATCGGTGAAAATATAACTAAAGAAATAGGAAATGCTCAATACAATTTGGACAAATCATTAGAAACTTTGGCTGATGCTCAAATTCCAAAAGGAGTTTCACACCAGCAATACACCGTGTCATCGGCAAATAAATTGGCAGACTTTTTATCTGATATTTTGAACAATATGCAAATGTCTATGGCAGGCGAGGGTCAGGGCAAGCCAAAACCAGGTCAAGGAGAGGGAATGCAATTGCCAGACATTATCAAAAAACAGGATGGTCTTGGGGAGAAAATGAAAGACGGAATGATTAAAGGGAAGAAGCCAGGTCCAAAACCCGGTGAGGGAATAGAAGGAGATAAAGGCAAAGAAGGCAAAAAACTTGGTTCCGAAGGCGAAAATGGAGAAGATGGTGAAGGTGATGCAAAAGCGATTATGGAAATTTACAAAGAGCAAAAGCAATTGCGTGAAGCATTACAAAAGCAATTGAACAAACAAGGAATTGGAGGAAACGGTCAGAATACTTTAGACCAAATGAAGGAGATAGAAAAGCAATTGTTGAACAAAGGTTTTAAGAACGAAACTTTGCAAAGGATATTGAATGTGAAGCAAGAATTACTAAAATTGAATACTGCAATTCAGCAACAAGGACAAGAAAATAAGCGACAATCGGAAACGAATAAAAAGGAGTTTTCGAATCAATCTAAAACCTTACCATCAGCATTGTTAGATTATTTGAACAGTATCGAAATATTAAATAGACAATCCCTACCTTTGCGCTCCAATTTTAATCAAAAAGTTCAAGAATATTTCAATAAAAAATGATAGACTTTAATTACGAAACCGAATTTACACTAGAGAACGAAAGCGCCATTAGCAACTGGATTTCTAATGTTATTAAATCCGAAGGGAAAAAAGAAGGTGAAATCAATTATATCTTTTGTGATGATGAGTATTTGTTAGAGATTAACAAAGAACATTTGCAACACGATTATTATACTGACATCATCAGTTTTGATTACACTGTTGGTAACGAGATCAACGGAGATATGTTTATTTCTATAGAAAGGGTTATAGAAAACGCACAAGATTTCAAGGTGACTTTTGAAGAAGAACTCAAGAGAGTTTTAGTTCACGGCGTGTTGCATTACTGTGACTATAAAGATAAATCAGAAGAAGACGTGCTTTTGATGAGAAGCAAAGAGGATGAAAAAATCGCTATGTTTCACGTGGAACAGTAGATCTATGATTGTAGATTAACGAATGCTGATTTTAGATTTGTTTGTAAAGAATCCAATCTTTTAGTTATCATTCTCTTTTCTTATTCTAATTAGATTTTTTGTTTCACGTGGAACAATCTTTAATTGCTTTTGATTTTCGATTGAATGTTGGAATCAAAAAATCATTTGTTTCACGTGGAACAAAAAATAAATAATGCAAGAAAGATTATGAGATTGGATTGTAAATCTAAAATCAAAAATCGTTAATCTGAAATCTAAAATCAAATGTTTCTAGAAGAGTATGATGTAATTGTAGTTGGAGCAGGTCACGCAGGTTGTGAAGCTGCTGCTGCTGCTGCCAATTTGGGTTCGAAAACTTTGTTGGTAACAATGAGTTTGCAAAACATTGCGCAAATGTCTTGCAATCCTGCAATGGGAGGAATTGCCAAAGGACAAATCGTTCGTGAGATTGACGCACTTGGCGGATACTCTGGAATTGTTTCAGACAATACTGCAATTCAATTCAAGATGTTGAACAAATCCAAAGGGCCTGCGATGTGGTCTCCAAGAGTTCAAAGTGATCGAATGCGCTTTGCAGAAGAGTGGAGATTGATGCTTGAGGGGACTCCAAATCTTGATTTTTACCAAGAGATGGTCAAAGGTTTGATTATCGAAAACGGAAAAATAAAAGGTGTTCGAACATCGCTTGGAATAGAGATTAAATCGAAATCAGTTGTTTTAACGAATGGGACTTTTCTTAACGGTTTGATTCATATTGGAGAAAAACAATTCGGAGGAGGTAGAGCGGGCGAAAGTGCCGCTTATGGAATCACCGAAGATTTAGTCAATGCAGGATTTCAATCAGGAAGAATGAAAACAGGAACGCCTCCACGGGTTGATGGACGTTCTTTGGATTATTCTAAAATGAATGAAGAAAAAGGGGATGCAAAGCCGGATAAGTTTTCTTATTCAGATATAACTTCTCCTTTGATTCATCAAAGGTCTTGTCATATGACCTACACTTCACTTGAAGTTCACAATATTTTGAGAGAGGGTTTTGATCGTTCGCCAATGTTCAACGGAAGAATTCAATCACTAGGACCTAGATATTGTCCGTCTATTGAAGATAAAATTAATCGTTTTGCAGATAAAGAAAGGCACCAATTATTTGTAGAACCCGAAGGATGGAAAACTTGTGAGGTTTATGTTAATGGGTTTTCTACTTCCCTTCCTGAAGACATTCAATTTAAAGCTTTGAGTTCTGTTGTTGGATTCGAGAAGGTGAAATTTTTCCGTCCCGGATATGCAATCGAATATGATTATTTTCCTCCAACACAATTGAAACATACTTTGGAAACAAAGTTGGTTGAAGGTTTGTATTTTGCCGGACAAATAAATGGAACGACAGGATATGAAGAAGCGGCCTCTCAAGGATTAATGGCAGGAATTAATGCTGCATTGAAAGTTCAAGAAAAATCACCACTTATTTTAAAAAGAGATGAAGCGTACATTGGAGTTTTAATCGATGATTTAATTACCAAAGGAACGGAAGAACCTTATAGAATGTTTACTTCTCGAGCAGAATTTCGAACTTTATTGCGTCAGGATAATGCCGATTTTAGATTAACGCCAATGTCTTATGAAATTGGATTGGCTTCTGAAAAGCGTTTGCGCAGAATGGAGCACAAGTTGAATGAATCCGAAAAAATGGTTGCTTTTTTTAAAGAGACCAGTGTAAGTGTTGCTGAAGCCAATCCAATTTTGGAATCAAAGGATACGGCTCTAATTACTCAAGGAGATAAAATGTTTAAAGTCTTCTCTCGTCCACAAATCAATTTGGAAGATATTGTCAAATTTGAAAAAGTGGCGGCCTATATCGAAGAGAATGATTTGGATCAGGAAATTTTAGAACAAGCCGAAATTCAGGTTAAATATTCAGGTTACATCGAAAAGGAAAGAAACAACGCTAATAAATTGACTCGTTTAGAAGATGTAAAAATCCCTGATAATTTCGATTATAATAAAATAAAATCGATGTCGATTGAAGCACGACAGAAATTAAGTAAGATTCGGCCTGTAACGATTTCTCAAGCTTCTAGAATAAGCGGAGTTTCTCCAAGTGATGTTTCCGTATTGTTGATTTATATGGGACGTTGAGAAAGTGTTCAGTAATCAGTTTTCAGAAGCTAACTGACCACTGAATATTATAATTGTTCCACGTGAAACTATTGTTAAAATTTATAAATAAACCTTTTGGTAGCTGTGCTAAGCTGATTACTGAAAACTGACCACTGAATACTAAAAATGGAAATTTCAAACCAAAAACATTTTCTTATTGTAAAAGATTATTCCGTTTCGAAAGAAACTTTCGATTTGTATTATGACGAAACTTTGGATATGCTAATTACACATCCGCAACCAAGTTTAGAAAATTTGGGTAAATATTACGAAAGTGAAGATTATATTTCCCATACGGATAACAAAAGATCTTTATTTGAAAAATTATACCATTTTATTAAAGGCATTGCATTAAAAAATAAACTGAATTTAATCAATTCACTTCAACCACAAAAAGGAAGGATTTTGGACATTGGAGCAGGAACAGGAGATTTTTTGTCTGTGGCAAAAAATGCTGGTTGGGAAACAATAGGAGTGGAGCCAAGTGACAGAGCGAAAGCAATTGCAAAAAGCAAAGGCGTTTCATTTGTAGAAGAAACATCTGAATTGGACAGTCATTCTTTTGATGTGATTTCGATGTGGCACGTTTTAGAACACGTTCCGGATTTGGACAAACAAATTAAAGAATTGAAACGATTATTAAAACCAACAGGAACATTAATTATTGCCGTTCCCAATTTTAAATCTTTCGATGCAAAACACTACGGAAAATTTTGGGCAGCTTTTGATGTGCCAATTCACTTTTGGCATTTTTCTAAAACAGCCATAAAAATACTTTTCGAAAAAGAAGAAATGAAATTAGAAAAAGTGCTTCCAATGAAATTTGATTCCTTTTATGTGAGTTTGCTTTCTGAAAAATACAAATCAGGGAAAATGAATTTCATCAAGGCGTTTTTTACAGGATTACAGTCAAATTGGAAAGCGAAGAAAGATTTTGAGTATTCGTCACACATTTACATCCTGAAAAACAAGCGTAACTCATTTTAAGCGATTTTAAGCGATGTTTTTGGTTCAAAGGAGTAGATGATTCAGATTTTTTACAAAATCGCTTATTCGAAAGCTGTGAAATTCGTTTCTAATAGCGATTGTTTATTATACTTGTTGTTTTAATAGTAAATTCTTATATCATAAATATTGTAGCATTTTTCGAACTTTATAACAATGCTACTAATTTTTTTATATTTTTGTTGTCAATCTTTAAAAATTAGAAAAAAAAATAATAATGAAATTGAAAATTCACGAACACCAAAAAACAAATATTAAAAAGATGAGTAAAAAAATAATAGTAATTATTGCAATTGCAATTTCGATTGTTTCTTGCAATAAACAAGCAGCAGAAGTTGCAGCAGTAAAAACAGCTTATGTGGACACTTCGGTTTTAATGAAAGAATATACAGCCACAAAAGATCTAGATGCCAAGTATAAAGCAAAAGGAGAAGAGAAAGGAAGACAACTCCAAGCGGAAATAGACAGATTTAAGCAAGAAGCTCAAAATTTTCAAGCACAAGCACAAGCCAATGGACAAGCTTGGGCACAACAAAAAGGAGCTGAATTACAAAAACGAGAGCAACAATTAGCTCAGGCTCAACAAGCACTTTCTCAACAATTGCAACAAGAAGGAGGTACTGAGATGGACAGTTTAGTTTTAAACGTAAAAAAAACCATCAAAGCCTACGGTAAAGAAAAAGGCTTCACTTATATATACGGAACAGGTGATTCTAACGCCAGTATTTTATATGCTGAAGATAAATTAGACATTACAAAAGATATTATCAAATTGTTGAATGATAAATACAAAGTTCCTGCGGTAAAAGAAGAAGTTAAAAAGTAATAGACATAAGCAAAACAAAAAAACGTTTTCAAATTTTGAAAACGTTTTTTTTGCAATTTACTGAATTAACAGTTCATTATTTTTTATTTTGGCAACACAACAGTGTCAATAACGTGAATTATACCATTTGACGATATAATGTCTACAGCTGTAATTTTAGATTTGTTGCTTTTTCATCTGTTAGAATAACATTCTTTCCATCGATTGACCCAATCAATTTTCCGCCTTGTACTGTGGTCAATATTGCAGAACCATTTCCAGCTTTAATAGCTGCAATGACTGCTTTACTGTCTAAATTACTTGCTACTACGTGATAAGTTAAAATTGCTTGCAAAGTTGCCTTGTTTTCTGGTTTTAGTAAGGATTCTAAAGTTCCTTTCGGCAGTTTTACAAAAGCTGTATTTGTTGGTGCAAAAACGGTAAATGGACCTTTTCCCGAAAGAGTTTCTACTAATCCCGCTGCTGTTATGGCAGCTACCAATGTGGTATGATCTTTAGACGCGATTGTATTTTCAACCACTGTTTTAGAATTTTGAGCAAATGCGGAAATGGATGTTAAAGTTGTAAAAAACATTACACCTAATAATTTAATAGATTTCATAATTTAACTTTGTTTAATTTTTTGTAAATTTTATTAAACAAAACTGCGCTATTTATTCAAAGAGAAATTTAGTTTAACAAATATTTATAGGATGTTTGATTTCTATTAAACAATTACATTTCGTTGAAAATCAAGTGAAATAGTATTTGGATTGCTATAAGAGGTACCTTGAATCATCATTATGTTGTCAAATAGATTGATACCAAATAAATTTATATATAAATGCTAAAAAGTTTTGTCCTCACTTCTTCACGCTATTGACAAACAATATTTTATATTTGTTTTTTTAATACGCCTTATGCAATCCATTTCCGAAGCCGCTGTTTATACCCTGAGATTTATCAATCAAACCCAACGTTCTATTTTCCTTACGGGGAAAGCGGGAACTGGAAAAACGACACTACTTCGTGAAATTATTCAGACCACACATAAAAATTGTGTAGTTGTTGCACCAACCGGAATTGCTGCCTTAAATGCTGGCGGAGTTACGATTCATTCTATGTTTCAGTTGCCTTTCGGCGGATTTATTCCAGATACTTCATCGCCACATTTTTCGGAAAATACCAAGTTTGAAACTAAAGCTACTTTGCGCAGACATTTCAAAATGAGTGGTTTAAAGAAATCGGTAATTCGAAATATGGAGTTGCTCATCATTGACGAAGTGAGTATGCTTCGCGCCGATTTGTTGGACGCTATGGATTTTATGATGCAAACCGTTCGCAAAAAAAGCAGTCCATTTGGAGGTGTTCAGGTTTTGTATATTGGAGATTTGTTGCAGTTGCCCCCTGTAATTCGGGATGAAGAATGGCGAACATTACGAACGTATTACAAGGGAAAATTCTTTTTCCATTCGCACGTCATTCAGCAAAATCCCCCTTTATATATTGAATTGTCCAAGATTTTTCGTCAAACTGATGATACTTTTATTTCGATTTTAAACAATTTACGAAACAATGAAATTTCAGCTGCCGATGTTCAATTTTTGAATCAATATGTAAAACCTGATTTCGATTTGAAAGCGAACAAAGGCTACATCACTTTGACCACACATAATGCCAAAGCCGATTCGATGAATGCTCAGGCTTTGGAAGATTTAGATGGAAAGTTGGTGGTTTACAAACCATCAATTGTGGGCGATTTTCCAGATAAAATTTTTCCTGTTGACGAGGAATTGAAATTGAAAGTTGGTGCACAGGTAATGTTTGTGAAAAACGATTTGTCTTTCGATAAAAAGTATTTCAATGGCAAAATGGGCATCATCAAATCACTTTCAAATAAGGAAATACTAGTTCATTTTCCAGAAGAAAATTTGACGATCGAAGTCGAAAAATACGAATGGGAAAACATTCGCTACAAAGTCGATGAATTGACCAAGGAAATAGAGGAAGAGGTTTTGGGGACTTTTGTTCATTATCCCATAAAATTAGCTTGGGCAATCACGGTTCACAAAAGCCAAGGATTGACTTTCGATAAAGCTGCGCTTGATGTATCACAGGTTTTTCTTCCTGGGCAAGCGTATGTTGCTTTATCGCGTTTACGTTCATTAAACGGCTTAATTTTACTTTCTCCGCTCAGAATGAATGGCATTTCGAACGATCAAGATGTGATGGATTATTCATTGAACAAAGCTTCGGATGAGGTATTGAAAAATTCGTTGCACTTTGAAACCAAGAATTTTATCCATAACTATTTGATAAATAGTTTCGATTGGGCAGAATTGGCACAAGAATGGCGGAATCACAAGTTTAGTTATTTGGATAATTCCGAAGCTTCGACTAAATCGAAACAAGCCAATTGGGCTGCAAAACAATTGGAAGCCATCGACAGGCTTTTGGATCCATCTCAAAAATTTATTGTGCAATTGAATAAAATTTTCAATACGGAAACAGTCGATTTGAATCACGTTTCGGAGCGATTTCAAGCGGCTTACAATTATTTTATCAAACCAATGGACGATTTGGTTTTTGAAATTCTTTGGAAAGTAGAAGAAGTCAAACGCCTCAAGAAAGCCAAAGCTTTTTATGATGAATTAATGGTTTTGGAAGAACTGCAAACCAAGGCCGTTTTGCGATTGATGAAAGCCAAATTATTGATTGAAACCGTGGTGTCAGGAGAAACAATTTCGAAAGAAAAATTAACCTCCGAAGTGATTAAAAAATACATTGCTCATAAAACCGAAGCCATTCAAAGTCAATTCAAGGAAATCAATGTCACTTTAATTGAAGACGAAGTTGATGTAGAACGCTACACCAAGAAGAAAAAAGAAACGAAAGAACCCAAGAAATCGACTATTCAAGAAACGTATGAATTGTGGCTCGAAAAGAACACAATTAAAGAAATTGCTGCGATTAGAAAGTTTACCGAAGAAACCATTTTAAGTCATTTAACCAAGCTAATTATTGAAAAAGTTATAAGCATCTATGATGTTTTGCCCGAAGATAAAATCCAGGAACTGACCGAGGCTTTTTATGGTTATAAAGAAGAATCAATTTCGCCTTTAAAAGAAAAATATGGCGATAAATTCACTTGGGAAGAGTTGAGAATGTTCAAGGCTAGTTTGAATTAAATCAAAAAAAAAGCCTGTTCATCTCGAACAGGCTTTCATTTTTTATAACGATTCTATCAGAATCCAAGCATCAGGGTTATCGGTTTTTTGAATTTCCTGACTGGCTTTTTCAGCTTCGGCAAAAGTAGCGTAACTTCCATAAAGAACAGGGAATAATCCATATTTATTTTGTGGAATTCTACGCGCTTTATAGCCTTCATTTGAAAGTTTTTGAAATGCTTTTTGTGCGTTTTTCTCTTCTCTAAAAGCTCCTGCCATAATGTGATAGGATAATTTTTGTTCTTTTACTGTAAGTGTAACGGCTGGAAGACTGGCAGGAACAGGATTTTCTATAAAGAAAGTAGCTTCTTGAATTTTGTTTTGAACTTGTTTTTGAACTGATTGCTCTACAATAATCGTTTCATTAGCAATTTGTTGTTGGTAAACAGGATAACCAACAGCTACTGTAATGCCTAATCCAAGAACAAAAATGGCGACATATTTCAAATAGGCACTTGTTCTTCTTATTTCAGGAATAAATTCTATTACTTCATTTTCTTCAAGAGCTTCGATTTTTTGTTCGAAAATTTCTCGTTTTACCAATGGCGAAACAAAGGCACTCAGCCCAAAAGAATTAGTTAAATAATTGGTTTGGTCATAAGGCGTGAAAATCAAATTTTTATCGGCATTAAGCGAAAAATTCCCCACGTTTTTTATAGAGAATAATCCGTTTTCAAGAAGCGCTTTTTTCCAATTGAAGACCTCATATTGAATAGCGCTTATGGCATATTCATAAGAAGTTTTTTCGGCTTGTGCGATATGATTAGCCAATAACCCATCGTTGTTTTTTAGATGAGCATTGAAAGAAATCATTTTCTTCGGAGGAAAAAAGGAATTGGAACTTTCAATTAATTGAGCCGACTGGATTTCAGTCAAAAAAGCTCCGAAACCAGGAACGGTTACACATTGGTAACGGTATAAAAGTTGTGCGATGTAGGGTTCGATGTTCATAGTTACAAAGTTATACATTGAAAATAGTTATCAAAATTTTATTCACAATTTTTATTAACAATTCGCATAAATTTTTATACATTTCAACCTCAAATAATTATGATGACTGAACAAGAATTATTTCATTTATTGGCATTGCAGCAAGTAGAAGGAGTTGGCGATATTGTGGCCAAAAAACTAATAAATCATTGCGGAAGTGCAGTTGAAGTTTTCAAAACTAAATCTTCACAATTGGCTGCCATTGATGGAATTGGATCCGTTTTATTGAAAAATATAAAAGACAAAACCGTTTTCGAAAAAGCGGAACAGGAACTTCAATTCATAAAATCAAATGAAATCAAGGTTTCGTATTTTCAAGACGAAAATTACCCAGATCGACTGAAGCATTGCATCGATGGACCCGTTTTGTTGTTTACATCTGGAAAAATTGACCTAAAAAACAAAAAAATAATAAGCATTGTAGGAACCCGACAAATCACGTCCTACGGAATGGAATTTTGCCGAAAATTGATAGAAGATTTGGCGCCGCTTGATCCTGTAATCATTAGTGGTTTTGCCTATGGTGTCGATATTTTTGCCCATCAATTGGCGATGGAACACGATTTACAAACCATCGGAGTTGTGGCACACGGTTTGAACCAAATTTACCCCAAAACCCACAAGAAATACGTTGCTAAAGTAGAACAAAACGGGGGTTTTATGACCGAATTTTGGAGTTCGTCTAATCCTGAAAAGGAAAACTTTGTACGCAGAAATCGTATTGTAGCCGGAATTTCTGAAGCTACTATTGTCATCGAATCAGCTGAAAGAGGTGGATCTTTGATTACCGCAAATATCGCTAACGATTACAACCGTGATGTTTTTGCGGTTCCCGGTCGAACAACCGACAAATACAGTCAAGGCTGCAACAACCTGATTAAAACTCAAAAAGCAAACCTCCTTACCAGCGCTGCCGATTTGGTTTATATCTTGAATTGGGATATTGAAAGCAAAACAAAACCCATTCAAAAACAACTTTTTGTTACACTCGAAAATGACGAACAAAAAGTATATGATTACCTCCTAAAAAACGGAAAAGAATTGATGGATATTATCGCCTTGCGTTGTGATTTTCCCATTTATAAAATCTCAGGAATGTTATTGAATATGGAATTGAAAGGAGTGATTAGGCCACTTCCTGGGAAATTGTTTGAGGCGATTTGATAGAAATTAAGATTTAAACATTTTTTAAATTTTTAACCATATAAGGCATATAAGTTCCTATAAGTTGTTGAAAAATTCCATTAACATTTAGCTAATTTATTTACAGTCTTAAATAAACTTATATGCCTTATATGGTTAATTATATTTTTACTCAAATCCTAATTTTTCTCTAACTCTTGCCAAAACACCTTTTGCAACAACTCCTGCTTTTTCGGCTCCAATTTTCAATAGAGCATCTACTTCTGTGAGGTTGTTTATATAGTAATTGTATTTCTCTCTTTCGGTTTTAAATTTTTCCACAATCAGTTCAAACAAGGCTTGTTTGGCGTGACCGTAACCGTAATTTCCACCCAAATAGTTGGTTTTCATTGCGTCGAGTTGTTCTGATGTAGCCAATAAAGAATAAATGGCAAAAGCATTGCAAGTGTCTGGATTTTTAGGGGCTTCAAGCGGAGTGCTATCGGTTTCGATGCTCATTACTTGTTTGCGCAAGGCTTTGTCGTCCAAGAAAATATTAATGATATTATTGGCTGATTTACTCATTTTTCCACCATTGGTTCCTGGAATCAACTTGCTGTCTTTTTGTATTATGGCTTCAGGAATTACAAAGGTTTCGCCCATTTGGTGATTGAAACGCGAAGCCACATCACGAGTGATTTCCAAGTGTTGCAATTGGTCTTTTCCAACGGGAACTAACTGGGCATCATACAATAAAATATCGGCAGCCATCAACATTGGATAGGAAAATAATCCGGCATTTACGTCTTCTAATCTATCCGCTTTGTCTTTGAAAGAATGGGCTAGTGTCAATCTTTGGAAAGGAAAAAAACAACTCAAATACCAAGACAATTCAGCCGTTTGTGGCACATCAGACTGGCGGTAAAAAACCACTTTATTGACATCTAATCCACAGGCAAGCCAGGCCGCTGCTGTGCTATAGGTATTTTCTCTTAAAGTTTTTCCGTCTTTTATTTGGGTTATCGAATGCAAATCGGCAATGAAAAGAAAGGATTCGTTTTCAGGATTATTCGATAATTCGATTGCGGGAATGATTGCGCCAAGTAAGTTTCCTAAATGTGGTGTTCCTGTACTTTGAACGCCAGTGAGTATTTTTGCCATTGTAATTTTATACTTAAAAAGTTTTCAAATTTACTGCTTTTATAAAGAATTAGCACGGTATTACTTTCTTTTGAGATATTATTTTTATCATTTTAACGGAAGAGAAATTACATTATTTAAGATTTTTTTTAAAATAAAACACAATATTTGGGTTAAAAAAGTAAATTTGAAATCTATGAGAGGAATAAAAATTATTTTTCGGGCTATTTGGCGGGTTTGGTTTTGTGTTTTAATGGCCATTCCTATTTTAGTTATGTTTCCTTTTTTGGTTTTGTCTATTTTAACAGAAAGTGGCTATCCGTATTTCTTTAAGATGGCGAGAATGTGGGGCAAATTTATTCTTTTTGGGATGGGATTTTATTATAAAATCGAGAAAGAGCAGGAGCTTGAAGAAGGCAAAAGTTATATGTTTATCGCCAATCACACTTCGATGGTGGATATAATGTTGATGCTTGTCACGGTTCGAAAACCATTTGTTTTTGTTGGTAAAAAAGAATTAGTCAAAATTCCCATATTCGGATTTTTCTACAAACGAACCTGTATTTTGGTCGACAGATCCAATTCTAGAAGCAAACACGGTGTTTTTGAGCGTGCCCATAAAAGAATCCATCAAGGTCTCAGCATTTGTATTTTCCCAGAAGGCGGTGTTTCAGATGATGAAACGATACTTTTAGACCATTTTAAAGACGGCGCATTCCGATTGGCTATCGAACACCAATTGCCAATTGTTCCAATAACTTTTGGCGACAACAAAGAACGTTTCTCCTTTACTTTTCTGAGTGGAAGTCCTGGTTTGATGAGAGTAAAAGTACATTCTTTCGTTGAAACTGAAAGAAAAACATTGGCAGACAAAAACAATCTTAAAGATCAATGTTGGGAAATAATCCACAAACAATTGCAGGTTTTTAGAAGATAAAAGTAGCTAAATAATTCATTTCGACTAGAAAAAAAACCTTTCGATTCCTATTAAAAGCCATAGCTTATACCAGAATACAATCCGATAAATAGTGGTTTAAAGTCGCCTGAGTTATTTGAGAATGTATTCAATTGATATTTAACCATCGGTTCAATATTAATTTGGAAGGATTTTGTAATTTGGTATTTAAATCCTAAACCTACATTTGAACTAAAATGGACTTGACTCAAGTTTTTTGCTTCGCCAAGTACAATATTTGATTGAGATGATTCCAACGAAATGGTATTTTCATTTAGGAATAAAGTACTGAATCCGCCAATTAGATTAATTCCAAATTTTTTGTCTAAAACTGCATAAGAAACTTCCATTGGCAGTTCATAATAGCCCATTTTTTGGTTTAAATTGCCTGTATTCGTGCTTTGTATTTCTTTTTCTGTTGCTGTCAATGAACTATAATTTGCTTCATTTACAAATTTGACGGCATTTTTTGAAGAATATTCGATGTTTCTCAAGTTATTTGCAGTTAATCCTGTAGAATACAACACATTACTCGTATTATAACCTAGAACTACTTTATTAATTCCGGTTCGAATTACTGTTTTTTTGCCGACGGCATATTGTATTCCTATACCAAAACTAACACTCTTGTCTGATTTTTTTTCGTAATCTGACAGTTGTTCATCAATAGGAGAGCCACCAGAATTTGCATTCAGATACACTGGGGCAACGTTTGGAGTAATTAGCCATTTGTTTTTAGAATTAGATGCTACAGCATTTTTTTGTGCAGATTTAGCTTTTAAAATTTCTTCTAATTCGTTTGGCGTTTCTGGATTTGTTGATTCTTCTTTAGTAGATCCTTCTTTCTCTTTGAAATCCTTTTTTTCTTGGTTATGATTTGGTGTGTTCGCTAAAGAATTTAAATTGGTAACGCTGTTTTTCTCGGCATTTAATAAGCTGTAATTATTGCTGTTTTCATTTGTTACCAATTGTTTTAACGGCAAATTACTTTTTGGTAGAAAAACTTCAGCATTATTAGGATTCTTTTTTTGGTAAACAAGGACTTTTGAGGAACCATAAGAGTTAATATTTTTTTCATCTTTAGTAATGGATTTTGAAAAATTAGTATTAATTATTTCTTTTTTGGACTTGGAATTATCTTTAGAATTGCTAACAATTTGTTTTTTATTAGAGGATTCTTTTGAAATTTTAGAGGTTAAGACAATATGGTTTTCTGTTTTCGGATGAAAAGGTTGATTCGTATTCAAAGTGAATAAACCAAGCAAAAAAGCCGCAGCTATTCCGGAGCATTTTAACCAGAACGGAATTACTTTTCGTTTTTTATCCTTTTTTAATTCAGCTTCAATATTCAGCCAAACTTGATTGTTCGGACTAGCCTCAAAACCTCTGAATTGTTCTTGAAATAATCGGTCTATATTTTTATTTTCTTTCATTTTGCCGATATTTTTAGATTAGTCACTGTTTTTTTTTCAATTTTTTCTTTCAAGATTAGCCTAGCTCTATGCAGATTCGATTTAGTTGTACCGGTTGAAATGGAGAGCATTTCGCTAATTTCTTGATGTGAATAATCATCTAACACATATAAACTAAAAACAATTCGGTACTGATCGGGGAGTTCGTGAATGATTTGCATTAAATAGTCTAGAGATATTTCTTCTTCATCTATTTCTAAATCAACATCGGGGATGTTATCGGTTAATACTTCCATAAAACGCACTCCTTTGTATTTTTGAAGTGCGTTGTTAATTAGAATTCTTTTTGCCCAGCCTTCAAAAGAACCTTTTCCGCTGTATTGATTGATTTTTCGAAATATAATTAAGAATCCTTCTTGAAAATTATCTTGAGCATCGGCATAACTAGATGAATATTTCAAACACAAACCAAAAAACTTTTTTTCAAACAATCGATACAATTGTTCTTGAGCTTTGGGTTGGTTTTTTTGGCATTCACTAATTAGCTTTTCTAATATCACAGATTTTTTCTTTTATGGAACTACAGGAATCTCAACGTCTTCAAAAATATCTTCTCCAGCAGTATCTTTGCCTTTGTAAAATTTAAAGATATAAGAACCAGTATTGGTAACCATAAAGTTAAATGAAACTTCTGAAATAGGAGGAATTTCCATTGTACAAACTTGATTGTTTTGTACGGCAGTTTGTACGGCAATTGTTCTGGTATTTAAGTTTTTCTCATAATAAATACCTTGATAAATATGACACGAAGTTGGTTTCTGGTACTTCAATTTTATTTCATAGGTTTGTCCTAAAGTAAAACTTGCAGGTACAACATAGCTATCAACAGGTAGAATTTCATAAGTATAAGTTGGACTGTCATCATCAAGACTACAACTTAAAAAAGAGGTGATTACAATTAAAAAGAATAGGATTTTTTTCATTTTTTTTCATTTTTTA
The DNA here is from genome assembly GCF_007097365.1 of Flavobacterium franklandianum. Lineage (GTDB taxonomy): Bacteria > Bacteroidota > Bacteroidia > Flavobacteriales > Flavobacteriaceae > Flavobacterium > Flavobacterium franklandianum. The sequence continues at coordinate 114,137 of NZ_VJZR01000001.1, read as the reverse complement.
GGTTTATAACTTCGTAACATTTTATATAAGATGAAAGTGGATTAAAAAGGTTGCGTCATTGCTCTAAAATAAGTGTTAAAAAAAATCTTTCAATTGCACTTATCAAATTAAATTAAACAAAAAAAAATGCTCGGATAAAATATATCCGAGCATTTAATAATTTTCTTAAAAATATTAAGCGTTTTTTTCTTTTATCAAAGCCTTGATTTTGGCTTCTAATTCGTCTGCTAGTTCTGGATTGTCTTTAATTAAACCTTTAACAGCATCACGACCTTGTCCTAATTTGGTTTCGCCATAACTAAACCAAGAACCCGCTTTTTTGATGATTTCGAATTCAACAGCTAAATCTAAAATTTCACCCGTTTTCGAAATTCCTTCGCCGTACATAATATCAAATTCGGCTACTTTAAATGGCGGAGCTACTTTATTTTTCACTACTTTAACTTTGGTTCTGTTTCCAAGAACGTTATCACCATCTTTGATTTGTGTAGAACGACGAATATCCAAACGAACCGAAGCATAAAACTTCAATGCGTTTCCACCTGTAGTCGTTTCAGGATTTCCGAACATAACACCAATTTTCTCTCTCAACTGGTTGATGAAGAATACCGTACAATTGGTTTTGCTGATAGTTCCAGTTAGTTTTCTCAAGGCTTGAGACATCAAACGGGCGTGAAGACCCATTTTAGAATCTCCCATTTCACCTTCGATTTCACTTTTTGGAGTCAAAGCAGCAACAGAGTCAATTACTACAATGTCAATCGCTCCAGAACGAATCAAGTTCTCGGCAATTTCCAATGCTTGTTCCCCGTTGTCTGGTTGTGATATGATTAAGTTTTCGATATCAACGCCTAATTTTTCGGCATAATTTCTATCGAAAGCGTGTTCTGCATCTATAAAAGCAGCGATTCCGCCTGCTTTTTGAGCTTCGGCAATGGCGTGCAAGGTCAAGGTTGTTTTTCCTGAAGATTCTGGACCGTATATTTCAATCACTCTTCCTCTAGGATAACCACCAACTCCCAAGGCCAAATCGATTCCCAAAGATCCAGAAGAAATAGTTTCTACTTCTACAATGGCTTTGTCGCCCATTTTCATTACGGTGCCTTTTCCGTAAGTTTTATCCAGCTTGTCAAGTGTAAGCTGTAGTGCTTTTAATTTGGCTTCTTTTTCTGAACTCATCTCTTTTACCTTTTCTTTCATCTGTGTTTATACTATTTTTTTATCGGAAGATGGAATGCCTATATACCTGTTTTTCAAAGGTAATCTTACTGGGCGTTTCATTTTTTTTTTGTACTTATCTTTTTGTAAAAATACTTCTTTTTTTGGAAGTGGCAAGGGGAATATTTTGGGTTATTTTAGGTTGGTAATTATTTAAAATATTAACGTTATTCTATTAGCTTTTCAATGTAAATAAATTGACTGAATTCAATTTGGTTATCTTTGTTTGTAAAATATTTAACCTTATCTTCTTTTACTATTTTTCCGTTTTTTGTCCAACGAATATTCCAGTTTGAATTACAAGGATGTAATATTGGTATGAAATTACTTTGATCTATGTTCCAAACCCATTTAGGTTTTGAATCTTTAACCTTATAAGGTTCTAGGTTCCATAATTCTAATTTGTTATTTTCGTCAACATTTGTTTGTGATTTATTTACTATTATCAATGGTTTGAAAAATGTCAATTCAGATTCTGAATATCCTCTTTCAGGAAACTTTATAAATCCCGTTTTTTTCCAAAATGCTTCTGATTCCTTTGGTTCACAAAACAATTTTAGTGCTAAAAAATTATTCTTTTTGAAATATCTCGAAATTTCATTTATAAAATATTTTCCAATTCCTTTTTTTCGAAAGACTGGTTTAATTTCAAAAATATCTATTTCAACATAAATATCTCCAATACTCCAAATTAAATATCCAATTACATTTTTTTCTTTTTTTAGAATTGCCATTCTTTTTTCAGAATATGATTTTATAATCAAAGTCCAATTGTGATAAAAGCCGTTTTTGGAAGTTAGTAATTCTTTTTTTAGCCAATTTTCAATTTCATCTAACTCACTTTTTTCAATATCAAATTTAACTTTAAGAGCGCTATCCATAAATCAATTTTTTGTTTTGATTTACTGTTTTTCTAAAATAGGGGTTTTTGAGTGCTTTTTCTTCTAATAAGTCAACGTTTCTTTTTAGAATATTTTCGAGCGAAAATTTAAGGTCATAATAATTGTCGCCATATTCTAAAACGTCTATGGGTTCAAAATCGACTATTAAATCGACATCACTTTCAGCGTTAAATTTATCCGTTAAAACTGAGCCAAAAGCATACAAAGATTTAACCTTATGCGTTTTGCATAAAACCAAGATATCTTTATTTAGTCTTTCTATTAGGTTCATTTTTGTGAAATGTATCTTCAAAAATACATAAAATAAGTTAGATTCTATTTTATATTAAGTTCTAAATCATTTCATATAAACAACGCCTTCAATTCTGTAGCATCGTGAGGATTCAATTTTCCGGCCAACACAAAAAAGGTGTTTTTTATTTAAAGGAAAAAGTCACTTTTTTTCCAAGTCCAATTTCTAAAAGTTTATAAAGTGTTGAAAGTTGAATATCGCTATGTCCGTTTTCAATTCTGGAGATAAAACTTTTTTTAGTTCCCGTTTTTTCAGCAAGCTGTTCTTGAGTTAAATGAGCTAGAAGCCTTTCTTCTTTAATCATTTCACCAATTGAAAATGCTTTTGCTTTAATTTCAAATTCGGCACGTTTAATAGAGCCAACTTCTCCATAACGCTTGTCAAGATGTTCTTCGAATGTAGTTGTGTTTTTTATCTTTGTTTCCATTTTATTTTTCATTAAAATATTCAGATTTTAATTTCTCTGCTTTATCAATTTCAGATTTTGGTGTCTTTTGTGTTTTCTTTTGAAAACCGTTAAACAATACCACCAAACGTCCGTCGTCAAAACAGCAAAATATTCTATAAATATTACTGCCAAGTTCTACTCTAACTTCATAAAGAGCATCGGTTCCCTCTATGTGTTTCAGGAATTTTCTTGGAACTCTTTCAATTACAGTTATTAAAAATAGGACTTCATCAATTTTGTTTTTCACTTTTTCGGTTTGCTTTTCAAAGAAATCTTCGAAGTGATTTTTGTAAAAATGAATTTGTCTGATTTTTTCCATTAAGCAAAGTTAACTAATTATGGAACACAATAAGCATTTTGTTATTTGTTTTTTGAAATATTCGGAAAGTTGTAATGTTTTGGCGTGTTTCACACAAACAACGCCTTCAATTCTGTAGCATCGTGAGGATTCAATTTTCCAGCCAAAACCAAACTCAATTGTTTTCTTCGCAAAGCGTCATCAAAACGGTGCTGTTCCAGTTTGGTTTCGGGAATGATGTGCGGAACTTCAACAGGTTTTCCATTTTCATCTACCGCCACGAAAGTATAAATGGCTTCATTAGACTTTATTCTTTCGCCAGATTCTCGTTCTTCGATCCAAACGTCAAGGTAAATTTCCATTGAAGTTTTGAAGGCTCTGGATACTTTTGCTTCAATAATAACAACACTTCCCAACGGAATGGCTTTGTTGAAAGCCACGTGGTTTACCGAAACGGTTACAGCAATTCTGCGCGAATGTCTTCCCGCCGAAATACTGGCAGCACGATCCATTCGAGCCAATAATTCGCCACCAAAAAGATTATGCAAAGCATTGGTTTCACTTGGTAAAACCATATCGGTCAATATCGTCAAGGATTCAGAAGGATGTTTTGAAGTCATTTTTTATGTTTTTTAACCATATAAGAAATATAAGGTCATTTAAGTTTGTTGTAATAAATAGTTTTTTTGAGTAAAATTACGGGTTTATATAGAGTAAATAACACATTAAGAACTAAGTTGTCTAGCCTTAATTGACCTTATATTCCTAATATGGTAAACTTTAAAGGTCTTTAACTCAACAATAAAACCGCCATCACGGCCGGAATAAAGTAAATTACAATGGTTCTGGCACCGTCATAATCTTTGGCCAATCGTTGTCCAAAAAGCAGCATCAATAAAGTGATACTCGAAAAAACAGCGCCATACAAACCAAAGGTTCTTCCGTTGCTTACGAACAATTCAATACCGCCCACAACACATAAAATCCCCGAGATTAATTCTAAAATTAGAATATTCAGCAAGGCAAGACGAACCAAATTTTTCAACTGGGTTTTGGCAAAATGTTCTTTTAACCAATCGAGATTGTCTTTCCAATAAAACAGTTTGTCATAGCCAGATTGAATAAAAGTAATAGCCAAAAAAGCCAAAAGTAAAATGGAGGCAGCGTTGTTCATATTCTTATTTTTTGTGGATTAAACGAGTGAGTTTTATAGATAAATCGGTCAGGATTATTTTGGCATTTCCGTTACGCTCAATGTGATAAATCGCATCGGACAATTCCTGAAATATTTCGTGGATGTTGTTGCCGTTTACAAAAGGCGCAAAACTTTTAAATTTAAAATCAGCATTAGGCTCGAAATAGACTAAATCGTTTGCCTCATAATTTTGCATTAATCCTTGACGGAAAATATCGATGCAATATTGCAAGAATTTCTTTTGGGTTTCTCTCCCTAAAGCTGCTATTTGTTCGCTCCATTGAATTAAATCAGCAATCGCTCCTGCGTCTTTTTTAGCTCTAAAAGCAGCACGAACCCAAACCACGAACCATTGCTCGAATGGGAATTCTTCGCTGTCGTCCAAGAGCAAATGCAAAGCTTTGCTATAATTTCCTTGTGCTTGATGCGCTATTTTTGTGGCTAGTTTTGGTTCCATATTTTCGCGAGAAACCAAGGCTTCGCTAATCACATTTTCGCTCAATCCAATGAAATGCAAAACCTGACAACGCGAACGAATCGTTTGGATGATGTCTTCCTCGTTTTCGGAAATGAGGATAAAAACTGTTTTTTCGGGTGGTTCTTCGAGTAATTTTAATAATTTGTTGGAAGCGGCGGTATTCATTTTATCAGCCATCCAAATAATCATAATTTTATAACCGCCCTCGTAGGATTTTAAAGCTAATGATTTCAAAATTTCTTGGGCATCATCAACCCGGATTTCGCCTTGTTTGTTTTGAACCCCCAAAACGGAATACCAATCGAACAAACCTCCGTAAGGATTTTGAATTATAAATTCTCTCCAATCCCCAATGAAATCAATGCTTTTGGGTTTTGTTTTAACGTCATCTGTGCTTACAGTTGGATACACAAAATGCAAATCGGGATGCGCAATTTTTTGGAATTTAAGATTGCAACTTTCATTGACACCTGAATTTTCTCCGTTTTGATTGTTGCACAAAATGTATTGCGCATAGGCAATTGCCATTGGTAAAGTACCACATCCTTCGGGACCTACAAATAACTGAGCGTGGGGAATTCTACCTAAATTAGCACTTCTTGTCAAATGATTTTTGATGTGTTCCTGCCCTAAAATTTCTGAAAACTGCATAAGGCAAATATAGAATAAAAAGTCTCAAAACTGCAAAGGTTTCTTGTGATGAAATCAGAGTAAATCTTTTTATTTTTGATTCAATTTTTGCAGCAGAGATATTTAGTATCTAGTTTAATCAGAACTCGTCTTGGTTGATCTATATCCAAAGTAATGAAAATGACAATGCAGATTAGAAAACAAAAACCAGTTATAAATTTGGTGTTTATTATTTTTCTCTAAACCCAAATTATAGCCAATTAAAAAAGAAATTATTATCAAAAAAGCAAACAATTAATAAAAATAGTTTTGGGAACTTTAGAATTCAAAACCATATTCGATTTCGAGGCACTATCAAACACCTCGTTCAAAGCTGGCAGCATCATAATCGACTGAATAAAGTAATCTTTTTTCTTTTGCATAAAAGTAACTCAACTCCATAATTTGTAGCTTTTAGCAGCCGATTGTTTCAATGAGGCAGTCAGTTTTACTTCGTCATTCTCTAAAATATAATAGTTTTTTCGAGAATTTAAATACGCATTAAAGTCCTTTTTGAATTCGTTTTTTTAAGGCCTATTTTGTAGCCTATCTAAATCGCGGTAAGCATTGAAAAAAAACAAAATAATTGCTATATATATATATACATATATATATATGGCTTCTAACTCATTTAAAAAAGGAGTGTGTCATAGTTTGTTTTTAAGTTTCTAAATCAAGGATTGATTCTAAATTCAGAATTAATAAAAGTATTGATATTTTAATTGATATTCAAAAACGGAACAATTATTTAATTTTACAACGTTTTCGCTAATGTGTTACGCTAATTTTTAAACTATTCTTATTTTTAAGTTCCTGAAAAGTTATATATTTGTTTTTCTTTCAAAATAATTAAATAATACTAAAAATAATATCTAATGAAAACTATTAACGATTTCGATTTCAAAAATAAAAAAGCCATAATCCGTGTTGATTTTAACGTTCCTTTAGACGAAAATTTTAATGTAACTGATGCTACTCGTATTGAAGCTGCAAAACCTACAATAGACAAAATTCTTGCCGATGGTGGAAGTGTAATTTTGATGTCACATTTGGGAAGACCAAAAGGAGTAGATAGAAAATATTCATTGGGTCATATTGTAAAAAAGGCTACAGAAATTTTGGGTCAAATAGTTTATTTTTCGCCAGATTGTATTGGTGCAGAAGCTGAAAAAGCGGTAGCAAATTTAAAACCAGGACAAATTTTATTATTAGAAAATTTACGTTTTTATAAAGAAGAAGAAGCTGGAGACGTCGATTTTGCAAAAGAATTAGCTTCATTTGGAGATATTTATGTAAACGACGCATTCGGAACTGCTCACAGAGCCCACGCTTCGACCACCATAATCGCACAGTTTTTTCCAACTGAAAAATGTTTTGGATTATTAATGGCCAAAGAAATCGAAAGCTTGAATAAGGTTTTGAAAGATTCTCAAAAACCAGTAACAGCAGTTCTAGGAGGTTCAAAAGTATCTTCTAAAATCACGGTTATCGAAAACATTTTGGATAAAGTAGATCATATGATTATTGGCGGAGGAATGACTTTTACTTTCGTGAAAGCCTTGGGCGGAAAAGTCGGTAATTCTATTTGTGAGGATGACAAACAAGAATTGGCATTAGAAATCTTGAGATTAGCTAAAGAGAAAGGAGTCCAAATCCACATTCCTGTTGATGTTGTTGCTGCGGATGATTTTTCGAATACAGCCAACACAAAAATCGTTGATGTTCGCGAAATTCCTGATGGATGGGAAGGACTTGATGCTGGACCAAAATCATTAGAAGCATTCAAAAAAGTAATTTTAGAGTCTAAAACTATTCTTTGGAATGGACCTCTAGGAGTATTTGAAATGGAAAGTTTTGCCAAAGGAACTATTGCACTGGGTGAATATATTGCTGAAGCTACTGCCAACGGAGCTTTCTCACTTGTAGGTGGTGGAGATTCAGTTGCTGCTGTGAAACAATTTGGCTTTGAAGACAAAGTAAGTTACGTTTCTACTGGAGGAGGAGCAATGTTGGAGATGCTAGAAGGTAGGATTTTACCCGGAATTGCTGCTATTTTGGACTAAAAAACACGTTTTTAACAATATTTACTAAAAATTATAGTTTTAACGTATTAAATTAGCAACAAACAATTTTTTATAATTGTTTGTTGCTAATATGTTGATTAAAAAATATGAAGATAAAAAATATAGCCCCACTCCTTTTTTTGTTTTTTTCAATTCAATCGTTTTCGCAGAAATACACTGAAAATAAAACGATTACAAAAACAGAAACTCAAAACTTCTATTTAGATTCCATCAAAAAAACTTTTGTAAAAGACGACCTCGCTTCTTGTGTTGACAGTCTTTGGTTGAAGGAATTAACAAATCTCGATTTATTTGCTGCTATTTCCGACGATATAAAAAACATCAATATCGACGAAAAAGTCGATTATGAATTGCCTACCGAATTGCTCAAGCAAAGATTGGCTGAAATGGATGCAAAATCCCCTTTTAATATCGAATACAACCCCGGTTTAGAAAATATTATTAAGTCTTTTTTAAAGAACCGAAAAAAATCTTTTGGCCGATTGATGGCTATTTCAGAATATTATTTTCCAATGTTTGAAGAAGCTTTGGCCAAACAAAATGTACCCTTAGAGATCAAATATTTGGCTATTGTAGAATCTGCTTTGAATCCAAAAGCCGTTTCTAGAATGGGCGCAACAGGATTATGGCAGTTTATGTATCAAACAGGAAAACAATACAATTTAAAAATAGATTCCTATGTTGACGAACGTAGCGACCCATTAAAATCCAGTGAAGCCGCTGCCCAATATATGAGTAAAATGTATGGCATTTTTGGCGATTGGGATTTGGTTTTGGCTTCTTATAATTCTGGCCCAGGCAATGTTGCTAAAGCCATTCGTCGTTCTGGAGGTCAACAAAATTATTGGAATATTAGAAAAAACCTTCCTAAAGAAACTCAAGGGTATGTCCCTGCTTTTTTAGCGACTATGTACATTTATGAATACCATAATGAACACGGAATTAAGCCAGAAAGAGCTTTAGTACAACATTTTGCTACGGATACAATTATGATTAAAAAGCAAATGTCGTTCAAACAAATATCCGATTTGCTCAATGTTCCCGTGGCACAATTACAACTTTTGAACCCTTCTTATAAAATGAATGTGATTCCAGTTTATGGAGATCAGGATCATTTTTTAAGATTACCAAAGGAAAAAATTTCCGTTTTTGTCTCAAACGAAGACAAAATTTATGCTTATCTACAACGTGATTTGGATTTTCGTGAAAAACCTTTTCAGGTTCAAAAAGCGATTGTCTTGAATGACACAATGAATTATTCAACGCAACGGGTTACACATCCAAAAACTAAATATTACACCGTAAAACGTGGCGATAATTTAAGTGAAATTGCCGATAAATATAGCGTAACAGTTTCTGATATCAAAAAATGGAATAGACTTAAAGGGAGTATGCTAACTAGCGGGAAAAGTTTGAAAATAATTTCCAACGAAAGTGTTGTACAAACGGTAAAAAAAGAATCCAAATCCAACGATGTTTCGGTAGATATTAAAACCGATACTTTGTCAACCTCGGTAGCTTCTTTATATGTAGTTCAAAAAGGAGATAATTTAAGTAGTATTGCTAAAAAGAACAACGTTTCGGTTGCCGAAATCAAAGAATGGAACCACCTTTCAAATGCTCCAATTCAATTGGGGATGTCTTTGCAAGTGACTCAAAAAGAAGTAAATGAGAAGGAAATAATTGCTTCTACAACGAAGACAGAAAATGTTGAATATATCGTTAAAAAAGGTGACAATCTTGGAAACATTGCCAAAAAATTCGGTAGTTCTGTAGATGATTTGAAACAATGGAATATCTTGGAAAACAACACTATTGCAATGGGAAGTTCTTTGATTGTTGCCAAAAGCGAAGTTGCTATAGAGAACAATGGTGTTGCTAACACATTCAGCAAAAAAGAAAGTTTAGCTGCGACTTCAAAAAGTAAAAGCAACAATTATTTAGTAAAAAAAGGAGATTCTTTGTATAGTATTTCAAAAAAATATCCTGGAGTAAGTATTTCAGATATTGAAAAATGGAATGATATAAAAGGCAAAGAATTGAAACCAGGAATGAAACTAAAAATTAACGGATAATACAATAATCTTCTATACATTTGGGTTTTTATATTGACATCATTTTTTTTGAATGGTATCATTTTATAATTTAATTATAATGAATAAAAACCTCTTTTTATTTTGCTCCATTTTATCGCTTTTGTTTTTTTCTTGCAAAAAACAAGAAGACAATTTACCCCGAAAAGCAACCGGAAAAACCAACACTATTTCGGTAATTATCGACGATCAATTGTGGAATGGTGAGATTGGTGAAAGCATTCGAAATAAGTTTGCTTCACCCGTTATTGGCTTGCCAGAAGAAGAACCACTTTTCACCATAAATCAATATCCGGTCAAATTGATGGAAGGATTTATGACCGATAGCCGAACGATTATAGTAGTAAAAAAGGAAAATAAAAACCAATTCGAAATACGGAAAAATCAATATGCGTCGCCTCAGAACGTATTTCATATTTCGGGCAAAACCAATGGCGATATTCTTGAAATCATCGAAAAACACTCACCTCAAATCATTCAAATCATAAAGGAAACTGAAATTGCCGAAAGCCAAAGAATAAACAGACAATCCTTGATGAATCCGATAATCATTAGAAATAAATTTCAGATTTCTTTGGAAGTTCCTAACGGATATTCGTACGCACTTCAAAAAAGTAAATTTATCTGGTTGAAGAAGGAAATTATTAGCGGAAATACTAGTCTTTTGATATATGAAGTTCCTATAAATTCGATTAAAAATAGTTTTAATAGTATTACTAATATAATCAGAATCCGTGATTCTATTGGCAAATTATACATTAGTGGAACCGAATTAGATACTCCAATGATTACCGAGGAAGGCTATTCGCCTTATCTTTTTAAATTAAAGCTAAATGGCAAAGAAACATATGAAACTAAAGGAACTTGGGAGCTTAAAAATGATTTTATGTCCGGGTCATTTGTCAATTATGCCATTGTTGATGAGGAACACAATCGAATTTTGATTTTGGAAGGATTTTGCTATTCTCCGTCTAAAAAAGAGCGGGATTTAATGCACGAATTAGAGTCAATAATTAAATCAATTGTTATTTTAAAATAAGAGTAAAAAATGAAAATTCAATGGAAAATAAAGTCATTCGAAAACCTTTCGGTAAATGAGCTTTATGATATTTTGAGATTGAGAAGTGAAATTTTTGTGGTTGAACAAAACTGCGTTTACCTCGATCTTGACGGAAAAGACAAACAAGCATTGCATCTTTTTGGTGAATTCGAAGGCAAAATCGTGGCACATTCTAGACTTTTTAAATCAGGAATTTCATTTGACAATGCTTCGATAGGAAGAGTGGTAGTAGATGCGAATTATCGTGACAGAAAATGGGGTCACGATCTCATGCGTGAGGCAATTGCAGGAATCCAATCGCATTTTGGTGAAAGTAAAATCACTATTGGAGCACAATTATACTTGAAAAAATTCTACGAAAACCACGGATTTGTTCAAACTAGCGAAATGTATTTGGAAGATGATATTCCGCATATTGAGATGAAAAGGGAATAATTATTTGTTTTTATTTGGGTTTTGTCTGGTGTCAAAAATTCTGTTGATATAAATTTTTGTTTTTCCTTCCCGATAGGTTATTTTAAGATGGCCGTCAATTAGTTTTCGGTAATTTCTTTTTAAGTGAGCAAATTCAGCGTCAATAGAACCTATTTCGCTAAAGTCATATTTCGGATTTTCTAATATTTCAGTCCCTTTTTGAAGCTTAAGTGCTATTTGGATGGCTTAATCAAAACCATATAAAAGAGCATTGAATCGAGTTGCTTTTTCTAAATCTTTTATTGCACGGGTTGTCCAGAAAACAGGTTTAGTTATTCTTTCCAACTTTCAATTATTTTTCGAACTTCATTTTGGTTATGTATTCTTCCAGACTTAATATCTTCCTCGGATTCCGCTATCATTTGACTATTTTTCGATATAGGCAGTAATAATGGCATAAAAACCTTCTACTAGATTCGTATCGCTGTTGTCTATAATTAGATGTAGCTCTTTTTTTAATTCTAAAGTACTCATAATAAGAGGCGTTTGTTTTTACAAAATTACACAAATAAAGTTATGAAGGGTAATTATAATTGGGTTATATAAAGTTCCACACGTCTATCTTTAGCATCTTCTTTTCCCAGCGGAAATTGGTTTCCGTAACCTTTGTAAGACATTCGATATGGACTTATTCCTTTTGAGCGAAGATACATAAACACATTTTTAGCTCTGTTTTCAGAGAGTGATCTGTCTTGGGTTTCCTTATCGATGGCATCGGAAAATTTGTTTGAAGTGCAACAAACGTGACCTTTTATTTCGAAACGAAGCGTCTTGTGTTTTTTTAATAAAATAGCGATTCGGTCTAATTCTTTTTTGGCGTTTACAGTAAGTTCACTCGAACCCATTTCAAAAAGTACTCGTTCTAAAACAATATTATCGCCCACTTTTGGATGTTCTGGGATGGAAGTGTAAAAAACATTTTTAACGAAAATTAAATCGACACGTCTGTTTTTGTCTCGTATTTCTTTTATGTTTTTTAGGGCATTTTTATCCAAATTTACTTTTCCTCGGCCTTCGCAAATGAATATTTTATTTTGAGCAATTCCCTTCGCAATCAATAATTTTTGAATGTAATCAACTCGATTCTTCGACAATTTTTCGTTGTACTCTACACTTCCTCTATCGTCACAATATCCGTAGAGATAAATGGCTTTAAAACGTGAAAAAGTGGTTGAGTCTAAAAGCTTAACCATTTGATTTATTTCTTTTTGGTTTAAAGTGAATTTATCCAATTCAAAATACACAGATTGAACGGTGTTGATTTGAGCTGAGAGAGAGCCAAAAAATAAAAAAGCTACTATTTGAAGGCTCTTTTTCATTACATTTTTAAAATATTTTTATATTCAATACTGTTATTCAACACGCTGGTTGCTTTCTTGATTTCCGAATTGTTTTTCAGGTAATATTGATACAACCCCTCTTGATATTGGTAGCGTTTAATGATTTCGTCAACAATTAAATTTTTGATTTCCACTTTATTTTTATCCAATAAATTTTCTTCAGTTTTTTGAAGCGCCTCTAGCAATTGTTGGTACTCTACTGTAATACTTTGGTCAATTTTTTCTTTTTTGGCTGTAGCCAAAGTATTTTTCAAAGCCAATACGGTTTCGGTGTCAAAGGAGAATTTTTGGGTTTTCAAAAACTGTTTAAAATTTTGAAAATCAGCATCAGAAACCGTTGGAATTTTATCTCCAAGATTCTGATTTTTGTAATAATAGGCGGTCACATAATTGAAAATTCCGTCGTTTTTTTGCAAGGCTTCGGTTATTGGACTCCACTTAGTTTCTTCCAATTCAATATCCGGTTGAATTCCGCCACCATCATAAACGGTTCTTCCTTTTCGGGTTTTGAAAGCGGTATAATTTTTAGCTTCAGTTTTTGTAGCAACCCCGTTTTTGTCTTTATGCGAATAATTTAATGCCTGAATACATCTTCCTGAAGGCGTGTAATAGCGCGAAATAGTCACTTTTAGCTGCGTTCCATACGTTAAATCTACTGGTCTTTGCACCAATCCCTTTCCAAAACTTCTGCTGCCAATAATTACCGCACGATCTAAATCCTGCAATGCTCCCGAAACAATTTCTGATGCCGAAGCGCTTTTCCCATCTACTAAAATGGCCAATGGAATTTCAGTGTCTACAGGCTCTTTTGAAGTTTTATACGTATTATTGTGTTTTTCGATTCTTGATTTTGTGGTTACGATAACTTCATTTTTTGGCACAAACAAATTGCAAATATTCACCGCTTCATTCAACAATCCACCAGGATTTCCTCTTAAATCCAAAACAATTCTCTCGACACCTTCTTTTTTTAGTTGTTCCAAAGCTTGTTTGGTTTCATAAGAAGCTTTTTGATTGAAACGTGCCAAAACGATATAACCCGTTTTGTCGTCTATTTTTCCAAAAAACGGGACCGATTTGATTTCCACTTCGTCAAGAACGATTTGAGTCGTATTGGTTTTGCCTTGGCGAATGTATTTGACTTCGATTTTAGTGTTTTTTGCGCCTCTAAAAAGCTGCGAAGCGTCATCCTTGAAATCAGACAAAAGAACATCGCCAATTTGGATTACTTCGTCACCAGCTTTCAGCCCAGCTTTGTCAGCAGGAAAATTTTTGTAGGGTTCGCGAATAATTAACTTATCGTTTTTTCGGGTAATCATTGCTCCAATTCCAGTGTATTCGCCTGTATTGTTTATCTTGAATTTGACTACGTCTTGCTCGTTAAAATAAACCGTGTACGGATCGAGACTAGCCAACATTCCTTTGATGGATTTGTCCATTAAATCGCCCGGATTGGTTTCATCGACATAGTTTTTGTTTAACTCTTTGAAAAGGGTTGTGAATATTTCGATTTGCTTGGCAATTTCAAAAAAATCATCTTTGAAACTAACGCCTACAAACAAAAACGCCGAAGCGATGACGGGAAGAATATATTTTTTTTTGAAAGGAGAAGTCATTTTTTATATCGTTTTTTTCTTAAATCGTTTTCTAATATAGTAAACCGCAGCCGCTAAAATAATCAGAAAAGGCCAAATACTTAATAATCCGATGAAGAAACTTGATATAGAATTGAATCCAGAGGTGAAAGCATTCCAAATTTTTGAACCATATGAAATGGTTGCACCGCCTTCATTAGCCACAGTTTTGTAAAATTCGATGGTTATGGTACTCATCGAAACCTGACTTTGCATATATCGTAATTGTCCTTCTTTGGCTTCGATTTCTTCGCGAATAGCCGAAAGTTGCGCTTCGATTTCTAACATTTCCGAAACTTTGTTTGCTTTCTTTAAAAGTTCAAGATAACGCGCTTCGAGTATTTTTTTGGCTTTTAAACGAGCATCAATGTCAATGTACTCTTCGGTTACGTCTTGTGATGAAATTTCTTTGTTGTCGAAATAAGTGACTCCTTTTGAAATGTCACTCAAAAATAAATCGAAATTTTTGCTTGGAACGCGAACCGTAATTCTTCTAAAAACCGAGCCATAGTCTTTTCCTTCGGTATCGTTTTGAATAATGGCATTGTGTTTTTTTACTGCCGTAATCATTTGGTTGTAAGTTGTTCCTAAATTATTTGTTTCAAATTTTATATCGCCCGTTTTGATGATTTTTTGTTCAAGTTTTTCATCAACAATCTCTTCTGCATTTGCAACTACAGGTTTAACAAATTTTACTTGATCAACTTTTGGAGCAGGTGGCGGTGGCGGTACATTTAGACTTTCATTTACACTAATTTCATCTTTTGCATCTGCATAAGCGTCGGCAACGATCATCTGATCAGTAGCTTCTTCTGCTTTTTTACAACCAGAAAAAGATACAAGAAATAACAATAAGAAGAGAATATTTTTCATAAGAATTTGATTTAGAATATCAGAACGTAAAAATAATGAATATTCGTATGAAAAAACGCCATCTTATTCTTCATTTTTCAACTGTGAAACAAACTTTTCAAACAGTTGAATGGTTTTGGTATTGATTTCCTCGTAAGTCAATCGCTCTTTGGTTTGGTAAAAAAACATAAAAGCATATTTTTTGTCTAAATTGTCAATCAGGATGTGTTTGTTCAATCTATAGGTTTCGCGGAGTACACGTTTGAAATAATTGCGATCCACAGCGTGTTTGAAATATTTTTTGGAAACCGAAACACCCATTTTTAGCATTTGGTCTGAATCTTCAGGAATACCATAATCACTTTCCACAAAAACCAGTCTCAATGGATATTTGGACACAGATTTGCCTTTAGAAAAAAGTAAATCGATTGTAATTTTACTTTTAAGCTTTTCGATTTTTGGATAAGTGAATTTCATTAAATTTTGAAATATGACAAAGATTTTAGGGAACAAAGGTACAATTAAACCCTAAACAGATAAATTTTTGGTATTAAAATCTAACGCAAAAAATATTGATTACTTTTGTGAATAATTTAAAAAAGGATGAATAAAATTTTATTATACCCATTAACACTGCTATATTATCTTACTTATTTAGTGGTTTTGTGTACGATACAGCCCATACAGTGGATTGCTTTTACCGTTTTTGGTGATAAAGGACTCAAAATGTCCTTTGATTATGTCGCCTATTTTAGTTTAAAATGCAATCATATTTTAGGCACAAGCTATACTTTTGAAAATAGGGAATTGATTCCCAAAAACGTACCCGTTGTTTTTGTGGCCAATCATCAAAGTTTGTTAGATACAGCTGGAATTATTTGGTATTTGAGAAAATTTAACTGTCTATTTGTTACTAAAAAAGAACTTGGAAAAGGCCTTCCCAGTATTTCCTATTTTTTGAGAAACGGGAAATATGTTCTTATTGATCGAAGCAATCCTAAACAAGCTATTCCAAAAATAAAATCATTGGCCGAATATATTGAAAAAGAAAACTATTCAGCAGTTATTTTTCCAGAAGGGACAAGAAGCAAAACAGGAATTCCAAACGAATTTGCCGAAAGCGGATTGAAAATTTTGTGTAAATATGCACCTTCAGCTTACATTGTTCCCATAACTATCAATAATTCTTGGAAAGTATATCAATACGGTTATTTTCCTTTAAGTTTTGGGCATCATCTTAAATTTACCGTTCACAAGCCATTAAAAGTGAGTGATTATTCCTTTGCTGAGATAATGGAAAAGACAAAAAAAACCATTATTCAAACGATTAAAATATAGCTTCTTGGGGTAATTAATTTATGTTTTTCGAAAACATTTTTTCAAATTAAAACACTTGTGTTAATTGAATGTTGTGTTTTTAGAAAAAGCTACATTCAAAATAAAATTTCTTATTTTTGCTAAAATTTCTATTATCAATGCAAAAAATTATATCCTATCCAATATCCTTTATTGCAATTCTGGTTTTCTTATTGACATTAGTGATTTTTCACCCTATTCAGTGGATTTGCTTTAACGTTTTTGGGTATCAAGCCCATAAAAAAAGTGTCGATTATCTAAACTTTTTTTTGCTAAGAATTGGTCACGTTTTGTTTAATAATTTTAAAATAGAAGGAAGAGAAAACATCCCAACGGGAGTTCCTATCATTTTTGTGGCGAATCATCAAGGAATGTATGACGTTATTGGAATGATTTGGTTTTTGAGAAAATTTCATCCAAAATTTGTCAGTAAAGTCGAATTAGGCAAAGGAATTCCGAGTGTTTCGTTTAATTTAAGTCACGGTGGTTCGGTTTTAATTGATAGAAAAGATCCTAAACAAGCTATTCCGGCAATAAAAGGATTGTCTGAATATATCGAAAAACACAACCGTTCAGCAGTAATTTTTCCAGAAGGAACCAGAAGTAAAACAGGAAAACCCAAAGAATTTGCACAAAGCGGATTGAAAATATTGTGTAAATATGCCCCTTCGGCCTATGTTGTGCCTATTTCCATTAATAATTCTTGGAAATTTTTTAGATTTGGCGCTTTTCCATATGATTTAGGAAATCATATCACTTTTACTATTCACGAAGCTATGTCAGTAAAAGAGTATGACTTTGCTCAAATAATGGAAAAAACTGAAAATACTATCGTTCAAGGGATAAAACTTTAAAAATGTGCTAACTTTGCATATTCTTGTGAGAAATCTCAAGTTCAGAAATAAATAAACCAAAAACATATATGTCAATTAAAAACATAAGATTAGAAGTAATGCAACTTCTAGAAAAAAACGTCAGCACTTATGTTGACCAATATTTAATTCCCGTTGAAAAAATTTGGCAACCATCTGATTTTTTACCAAATTCTGAAAGCGATAATTTTCTAGAAGAAGTTAAGGAACTTAGAGAAATCTCCAAAGATTTACCTTATGATTTTTGGGTGGCTATGGTAGGTGATATGATTACCGAAGAAGCTTTGCCAACCTACGAAAACTGGTTGATGGAAGTAGAAGGTGTAGATAATCTGGAACGAAACGGTTGGGCACAATGGGTTCGCCAATGGACAGGAGAAGAAAATCGTCACGGTGATTTATTGAATAAATACCTTTATTTGTCAGGTCGTGTCAATATGCGCGAAATCGAAATGACAACGCAACACCTTATAGGCGATGGTTTCGACATAGGCACCGGAAGAGATCCTTATAAAAACTTTGTTTATACGAGTTTTCAAGAATTAGCGACTTATGTTTCCCACAATAGAGTGTCGCAATTGGCCAAAAGCTATGGCGATTCTAAATTAGCCAAAATGTGTAAAATGATTGCTGGCGACGAAATGCGTCATCACTTGGCTTACAGCGAATTTGTAAACCAAATTTTCAAAATTGATCCAAGCGAAATGATGCTTGCGTTTCAATATATGATGAAAGCCAAAATCGTGATGCCAGCGCATTTCTTGAGAGAATCAGGACAAAAAATAAGTTCTGCTTTCGAACATTTTTCGGATTCTGCCCAACGAATTGGCGTTTATACTGCCAATGATTATGTAGATATTATGCAAAAATTGATTGAGAAATGGGAAATCGACAAAATTGGAAGTTTAACCGATGAAGCCGAAAAAGCCCGAGATTATTTGATGAAATTACCTGCTAGAATGGCTAGAATTTCAGAAAGATTGGTAATTCCTCAAGAATCATTTCAATTTAAATGGGTAGAACCTGCGAGACTTTAATTTTTAGATTTCAGAGTGTAGATTTTAGATTGGTTGGAAAGGAAAGTTGATTTTTGCTATTACAATTGCCATTAATATATTGCTGATTTTTGAGGTTTAGACTTTAAAAATCAGCTTTTTTTCTAAAAACAGTTCAAATATGACTAATTCAGATTTAATAAATAATACCATTCTTTTTGTAAAGCAAAAACTTGAAAATGCCGAAGGAGGACACGACTGGTTTCACATCGAAAGAGTGTATAAAAACGCATTATTAATTGCAGATGGCGAAGTTTGTGATGCAAATGTTGTAAAATTAGGAGCTTTGCTTCACGATATTGCCGATAGTAAATTTCACGATGGCAACGAAACTGTGGGTCCAAAAATGGCCCGAGAATTTTTAGAATCTAATAAGGTTGACCAAGCCACCATTCAACACGTCATCAATATTATCGAAAATATCTCTTTTAAGGGCGGAAATAGCGAAAAGACATTCTCTTCTATCGAATTGGATATCGTTCAAGACGCAGACCGATTAGATGCCATTGGAGCCATTGGCATTGCCAGAACATTCAATTATGGCGGTTTCAAAAACAGACCGATCTACAACCCGAATATTGCTCCAAAACTTCATATGAGCAAGGAAGAATATAAAAACAGCCAAGCGCCAACCCTCAATCATTTCTACGAAAAACTATTGCTGTTGAAGGACAAAATGAATACCGAAACCGGAAAACAAATTGCCAAAGAAAGACATCATTATATGGAAGGTTTCCTCTCTCAATTTTATGCAGAATGGGACGGGGAGAAGTAGGGATTTTAGATTGTAGATTAACGATTTTTAACTTCACGAAATTAAAAATCGTTAATCAAAAATCAGCAATCAAATTCCTTTTTCCCTCATTTCTAAAATCACGTCCGAAGCATTCTTGAAAGTGGGTGCTTGTTCGATGATAGTTCCAACACGTTTTTTGTTGAGTTTAAAGGTAATGTCATTTTCTGTGGTGAATAACAATGCCGTCAAAAACGGATTGTTCATATAGGGAGCCAAAACGAAAAAAGCTTCTTCTAGCGAATGAAAACTTTCTACTTCTTCGGTTTTGTAACGAGCCGTAACCGAAAGACTAAACACGTCATTTTCCAATAAAACGGGACGCACATAAATATTTTTCAATTCCGTGTCGCCAATGGTTTTTGCCAAAGTTAATTTGGCGTAGGTTTTATTTTCGATGCTTTCTTTTACTTTTTCCCAAAATTGGGCAAATACAGGTTGGAAGGACATAGGTTTTATTTTTTGATAAATTGTTTTCAAAAATGAGTTGTCAAAAATACAATTTTTTAGGCTGCCAACTGCAACTGAACACTAATTCCTGAATACTGCCAACTTTTTTATTTCCCTTTAAATTCTGCTTTTCTTTTTTCCAAAAAAGCCGTTGTTCCTTCCTTGAAATCATCAGTGGCAAAACAGTCGCCAAAATTTTTGATTTCGACATCAAATCCATTTACGCCCGAAATATAGTTGGCATTTACAGCTTCGATGGCTTTAGAAATGGCGACAGGAGAGTTTTTCATAATCCTCGTGGCAATAGTCATATAAGCCGAAAATAATTCTTCTTGAGGCACAACGTGATTCACTAATCCGTAAATTTTTGCAGTATCAGCATCAATCATTCCAGCTGTTAGAATCATTTCCATAGCGCGACCTTTACCAACCAATTGAGCCAAACGTTGCGTTCCACCATAACCTGGAATTACTCCAAGGGAAGTTTCTGGCAAACCCATTTTGGCATTTTCGGAAGCAATTCTAAAATGACAAGCCATCGCCAATTCTAATCCGCCGCCAAGTGCAAAACCATTGATAGCAGCAATTACTGGAGTTTTCATTTTTTCAATAAAATCGAATAAAAGGTGTTGCCCTTTTGCGGCCAATTGTGCGCCTTCTTCCGCCGAAAAATGAGCAAATTCGGCAATATCGGCTCCAGCCACAAAAGCTTTTTCTCCGCTTCCGGTAATAATAATCACTCGCACATCGGGATTATTGTCAATTAATTCTAAGGTTTCGTGAAGTTCTTGAATCGTTGCTTTGTTTAGTGCATTCAACTTTTCTGGACGATTGATATAAATGGTAGCAATGCCTTTTTCGTGTTCTAAGATGATGTTTTCCTGAGCCATAACTTCTTGATTTTAATTGTTTATGATGGGCAATGAAACCTTGAAAGTTGTCCCTTTTCCTTTTTGGGATTCGAATGTGATGGTTCCGCTATAATTTTCGATAATGTTTTTGATGATGCTCAAGCCCAATCCCATTCCGCTGGTTTTTGTGGTAAATTTGGGGTCGAAAATCCGATTTGAATTTTCGGGGCCAATTCCAATTCCGTTGTCGGCCACTGTGATAACGACATTGCCTGACATTTTTTTTATGTTGACGCAAACAGCCTTGTTTTCTTGATTTTCGGGAATGGCTTGAATAGCATTTTTGACCAAATTGGTAATAATTCGAATGAGTTGTGTTCGATCAATTTTCGAAATGATTTCATCTTCTTCCGCTTTAAAATGAACGTATTCTTCGTTGAAAATATCCATAGTCAGTTCGATGACATCCACCACATTCAGGGTTTCATTCTGTTGTGCTGGCATCGAAGCAAAGTTAGAAAATGCCGAAGCCACGGAACTCATCGTATCAATTTGCTGAATCAAGGTTTCAGAATAATCGTTAATCTTTTGTTTCAGATTGGGATCGTTTGGGTCGAATTTTCGCTGAAAACTTTGTACCGTCAACCGCATTGGCGTTAGCGGATTTTTGATTTCGTGCGCCACTTGTTTGGCCATTTCTTGCCAAGCTTCTTCTCGTTCGCTTTGGGCTAATTTCAAGGCGCTTTCTTCGAGTTCGTCCACCATTGCATTATAAGCATTAATCAAAAGATTGATTTCTTTGCTACTGGCTTCGAGGACAATTTTTTCGTTTTTTTGGTTCAAAGTCGTTTCGCTTAATTTGTCGGAAATCGTTTTCAGCGATTTTGTAATGTAGGAAGATAGAAAATAAGCCACCCCAAAAGCCACCAAAAGCATAAATGAATAAACCTGTGCTAATCCCATTAAGAAATTTTGCAATTCAGTTTGATAATAACTGTCATCTTCGACATAAGGTAAATTAAGGATTCCAAGAGGTTTGAACTTATCGTCTTTAATTAAACTGTAGGAAGATCGGTTCTTTTTTCCGTCAATGTTTTTGATATCGACATAGCGTTTTTCAATAGAGGATTGAACCAGTTTTATTATGTATTTTGGAATAGGTGGAGCTGCCGCATCGATAGAAAATCTCGATTTCGAAGATTTTAATAAATGACCATCCAAGTCGTAAATATTGATTTCAAGATTGTGAATATCTGATAATTCGTGAATTTTATCTTTAAAAATTAGCGATAAATTGCTTGATGTCAGCGGATAAGTAGTATTGGTAAGTACATAATTGATGTTCTCTTTTATGGCGTCTTCTTTATGCTCTAATCGCTCTTGATGGTATTGCTTGGCTTCATTCTTGAATTGAATAATCGAAATTGTGGCCAATACAATCGAAGCTACAATAATCAATACTATCATCGAAAGGAAGATCCTGATTTGCAACGAAAGCATTGATATCTTGAA
This sequence comes from Flavobacterium franklandianum, assembly GCF_007097365.1. Taxonomy (GTDB): domain Bacteria; phylum Bacteroidota; class Bacteroidia; order Flavobacteriales; family Flavobacteriaceae; genus Flavobacterium; species Flavobacterium franklandianum. The sequence continues at coordinate 92,211 of NZ_VJZR01000001.1, read as the reverse complement.
GTTTTTGAACATCTTTTAGGAATTGTTTTTCTCTCGTATTCGTTTGTAAAATTTAAAGCCAAACATAATCAAAATCGAAAACGACATAATTCCGATAACTCCATAAATCCAGTTTACAGCGTTTTTCAGAACGACTAAAAACACAACGGAAAATAATATGATTGTAGCACCTTCGTTCCACAAACGCATATAATTTGTGGTATATTTTACTTCGTCATTTTGCAATTCCTTATATATTTTGTGGCATTTGTAATGGTACAAATACAACACAAAAACAAAGCCAAGTTTTACGTGCATCCAAGGCATTTGTAACCAAGCATTTCCTGTTGGGGTAAAAAACAACATCCAAAAAGCAAAAATACTAGCCAAAACCGCTGATGGCCAAGTGATAATGTACCACAAACGATAGGTCATTATTTTGTATTGTTTTTGCAAAATTTCTTTTTCTGGCGAAGGTTTGTCGTTAGCTTCAATTTGATACACAAACAATCGAACGATATAAAAAAGTCCGGCAAACCAAGTGATGACAAAGATGAGGTGCAGGGATTTTAGGTAGTTGTATAGTTCCATATTTTTTGTTTAAACTTTTAAACATTTTTATTTAGCCCAATCATCGATCCAATTCCCAACCGTTTTACACCATTCATCACCATCATTCAAACAAGGAATTGCCATAAAATTTTCGCCTCCGTGTTCCTTGAATTGGTGGTTGGCTTCCATTGCGATTTCTTCTAATGTTTCCAAGCAATCCGAAACGAAAGCAGGCGTAACCACTGCCAAATTCTTGATGCCTTTCTCCGGCATTTTATTCACTTCGACATCGGTGTAAGGCGTAAGCCATTTGTCTCCGGCCAATCGAGATTGAAAAGTCTGGCTGTATTTTCCTTCGGGAATTCCTAATAGTTTTACCACTTGTTTCGTAGTTTCGTAACATTGGTGACGGTAACAAAATTCGTGCGCTGGAGAGGGCGTGTTGCAACAAGAACCGTCTATTTTGCAGTGTGATTTGGTCACGTCAGTTTTGCGAATGTGTCGTTCCGGGATTCCGTGATAGGAGAACAATAAATGATCGTATTCAAAACCTTCCAAATGCGATTGAATAGAATCGGCAAGGTTTTTCAAATAGTCGGGCTTGTTATAAAAAGCAGGAACAATCGTAAATTTCATTTCTGGAAAATACTTTTTTCTATGCTCTTCAGCCAATTCTAAAATGGTCGTTGTCGATGCCATTGCGTGTTGCGGATACAACGGGAAAAGCATTACTTCGGTTACGCCTTTGTCGTGTAATTCCTGTAATCCAGATAAAAGAGAAGGATTTCCGTAACGCATAGCCAATGCAACCGGAATGTCAACCAATTTTTTTACTTTTTCGTGCATTCTTTTGGAAATCACGACAAGCGGAGAACCTTCGTCCCACCAAATTTTGGCATAAGCCGCCGCCGATTTTTTAGGTCTAGTTTGAAGAATAATGCCACGAACTAGCAATGCTCGCAACAAAAACGGAACGTCTATAACGTATTTGTCCATCAAAAATTCGTCTAAATACGGTTTTACATCTTTTGCTGTTGGACTTTCCGGCGAACCGAGGTTGACTAATAATACACCTTTCATAATATCGTTTTATTTTTTTATAAAAGTAAACAAACTTACTTTTTGTAAATTGGGATTAACTATTTTTTATTGATTGTTGAATATAAGAAATTGATTAATCCATTAATTTTTTGAGTGTTTCTGCATCGGGTAATAATCCTTTGTATTCATTTGGTAAATCATTTTCGGTTTTATAAGTCGCAACGCCCATTGCTTTATTCACATCTCGAAAAGAAAATTCGACCACCTTATTGTTTTTTTCTTTGCAGAGAATAATACCCACCGATGGATTTTCGTGAGGCAGTTTTACCATTTCGTCCAATGCGGAAAGATAGAAATTCATTTTTCCTAAATATTCGGGTATGAATTTGCCTTTCTTTAAATCGAAAGCGACTAGACATTGCATTTTTCGATTGTAAAAAAGCAAGTCAACAAAATATTCGGTTTCATCTAAAATAAACCGATATTGATTGGCAATAAAAGCAAAATCAGTTCCCAGCGAAAGCAAGAATTTCTTGATGTTGCGAACAATTTCATTCTCAATTAATCTTTCATTTTCTTCTTCGGGATCTTCTATATTGATGAAATCTAATAAATATTCATCTTTAAACGCCACTAAAGCTTTGGCTCTTAAATCGTCTTGAGTAATTGCTTTGGCAAAATTATTAGGTAAAGTTCCTTGTTGTTGAAATAAATTTGATTTTAAATGGTATCTTAATGTGGTTACACTCCAAAATTCTGCAGCTGTTTTCTGGATGTAAAAAACCCGTTCTTCGATAGTTTTGGTTTTTGATAAAATTTCGAAATGATGTGTAAATCCGACCTTTTGAAACTCAATTACCAATTGGTTCGTTACTGACGAACCAATTATAAATAGTTGATTTTCATTATTTTGTGAATTATCTAATTGGTTCGTTGCTGACGAACCAATTGTAAAATAGCCAGACCAAGTTTCGTAAAAAAGCCTCATTTTTTTAATATTCGAAGCCGAAAAACCTCTCAAGCCTGGCAATTCATTTTGCAAATCGATCGATAAAATTTCGAGAACTTTTGCGCCCCATTTTTCTTGACGTGCTTTTTCTGAAATTAGTTTTCCTACTGCAAAATACAAACCGAGCATTTCTTTGTTTGCCAAAACAGCCACACGATACCTGCTGGCTAAAATAGCAGATTTTAATTGTTTTATAGTTTGCAAATGAGTGTTTTCAATCGTCATATTAAAGCTTATTAATTTTACAACTTAAGTATTCGGATTAAGAGCCATCAAATATTTTTTTGGAGTAGTGCCAAATTTCTTTTTGAAAGCTGCAATAAAATGGCTTCCGGTGCTGTAGCCAATTTTCAAACCTACTTCATTGACATTATAAGAACCACTGTCTAATAATTTTCGGGCTGAATTCATTTTATAGTCAAAAAGAAAGCCATAAACAGTATCTCCGTAAATTTGTTTGAAACCCATTTTTAGTTTCTTCAGGGTTAATCCAACTTCGTCGGCTAATTCCTGTAAACTGGGTGGTTCTGCGATATTAACAAGAACGAGTTCTTTGGCTTTTTTTATTTTTAAGACGTTTTCTTCATCAATCAAAAACGGACATTGTTCTGCGTTTGGATCTTCGGTTCGGTTGAAATAGAGACTCAATAATTCGTATCCCTTGCCTTTATAATACAAGTTTTTTATGGATGGATGCAAGTTGTAATGAAACAATTGGGTCAGTACAATTGCCATCGACGGACTGATGTCTCCTTCTTTATAATATTTTTTGTCTTTGTTGTCGTCACTCAAAAAAGTAATGTAATTGGCTTCGGAAGAAAACAAATTATGAAATTTTTTAATGGAAATAATCACCGAAATCACCCAAGAATTTGGAGCTATTTCTAGGTTCAAAGGCAATTCTTTTTGCGGATTATAAAGCAATAAAGATTTTTCTTCTTTTAAGTCCAAAGTATAACTTCCTTGATTGAAAAGAAATTTGGCTTTTCCTTTAAGACCAAAGTGAAATTGTATCAATCCGCTTTTTACTTCTCGTTGTGTACAATACACTTCGTCGCTGTCATTTTGAAAACGAAGTAGGGTAAAGTCGTCTTCAATTGTTATAATATCCTGTGAACTCATTGCGACATTTTTTTTAAATAATATGATAATTATCAGGTAATAGTTAATAAAAAAACAATATTTTTGTTTTACAAACACCTGATTTCATTACAAAAATAGTGTTTTTATAATTAAAATATTAGATTTATAAACAAAAATCATTTGGCGATACAAATAGTACTTTAAGCGTTGTTTTAATAAAAACAGTAGTTTTACCTTTGCCAATTGCATCAGAAAAATAATATATGGAAAACCTTAACATACCAAAACACAAAACTTTCTACTCCATAGGATTGAGTTACAAAAAGGCAGATGCCGAAGTGAGAGGTAAGTTTAGTCTTGATGCTAAAGCAAAAACCAGAGTTTTGCTCCAAGCAAAAGAAGAAGGTATCGAGAGTTTAATCGTGACATCTACCTGCAATCGCACCGAAATATATGGCTATGCCGATCATCCTTTCCAATTGATAAAATTGGTTTGCGAGAACAGTAATGGGTCGGTTGAAGAATTTCAAAAAGTAGGTTTTGTATATAAAAGTCAGGAAGCTATAGACCATATGTTCCGTGTAGGAACAGGACTAGACAGTCAAATTCTTGGTGATTTTGAAATTATTGGTCAATTAAAAAACAGTTTTGAAGAATCCAGATCAATGGGTTTAATCAATGCTTTTTTAGACCGATTGATTAATACTGTTATTCAAACCAGCAAAAGAATTAAAAACGAAACCGAAATTAGTTCGGGAGCAACTTCTGTTTCTTTTGCCGCTGTGCAATACATTATTAGAAATATTGAGGGCATTGGAAATAAAAATATTCTTCTTTTCGGAACTGGAGAAATTGGTAGAAATACTTGCGAAAACTTAGTAAAACACACTAAAAATGAGCAAATTACCTTGATAAACAGAACAAAAAGTACTGCCGAAATATTAGCAGGAAAATTGAATTTGGTGGTAAAAGATTATGCTGATTTGCATCTCGAATTACAAAAAGCTGACGTTTTAGTTGTTGCGACTGGCGCTCATAATCCTACTATCGATAAAACATTATTGAATTTAAAGAAACCACTTTTGATATTGGATCTTTCTATTCCGAAAAATGTTAATGCAAATGTGGAACAAATTTCAGGGGTGACTTTAATTCATATGGATTATTTGTCTCAAATGACCGATGATACACTCGAAAGAAGAAAACAACACATTCCTGCTGCCGAAGCCATTATCGAGGATATGAAATTAGAATTGAATACTTGGATGAATGGCCGAAAATATGCGCCAACCATTCACGCATTGAAAGCAAAATTAAATGATATTGTTGCCGGAGAATTGACTTTCCAACGTAAAAAATTATCTAATTTTGACGAAGAACAAGCCGAATTGCTTACTTCCAGAATTATCCAAAAAATCACCAATCATTTCGCGAGTCACCTCAAAGACGAAAACACTTCGGTTGACGACAGCATAGAATTTATCGAAAAAGTATTCCAAATAGGACTACAAACTCCTCAAAAAAAAACTTCACCGATCGAAGAAAAATACAAAATCACCCTTTCATAGTAAATATCTAAACAAACCTTAATATCTTTATGGTTTAAAAAAAGAAAAAAGGTTTAATGAATTCAAAAAAAACAATTCGAATTGGAACGCGCGATAGCGAATTAGCGCTTTGGCAAGCCCATACCGTTCAAAAAAAATTAAACGATTTAGGATATAAAACCGAAATTATTGCTGTAAAATCACAAGGCGATATTGTTCTAGACAAACCCCTTTACGAACTCGGAATCACTGGAATTTTCACAAAAACATTAGACATTGCTATGCTAAATGGCCAAGTCGATATTGCTGTGCATTCGATGAAAGACGTCCCAACGGCTTTGCCTATTGGGATTGTTCAGGCTGCAGTTCTCGAAAGAGCCAATACTTTGGATATATTAGTTCACAAAGGAAACCTCGATTTTCTGGAAGGAAACGGAACTATCGCCACCGGAAGTTTACGTCGTCAATCGATGTGGTTGAACAAATATCCCAATCATACTGTTGTCGATTTGCGTGGAAACGTGAATACTCGAATGCAAAAACTAACCGAAAGCGATTGGAGCGGAGCCGTTTTTGCAGCCGCAGGTTTAGAAAGAATTAACCTGAAACCAACCGATTTCATCAATCTCGATTGGATGATTCCAGCGCCAGCTCAAGGCGCAATGGTAATTGTAGCGATGGGAAATGACGATTTTGCTCTTGATGCTATTTCGCAACTCAATGATGTGGAAACTGAGATTTGCACCTATATAGAAAGACAATTCCTAAAAACGCTCGAAGGCGGTTGTACAGCACCAATTGGCGCATTGGCTAAGTATTGCGAAATAGAAGACACTTTTACTTTCAAAGGAGCTTTGCTGTCTATTGATGGAAAACAAAAATTAGAAATTGAAAAAATTGTGCCCGTCGAAGAATGGAAAAAATTAGGTTTCAATTGTGCCAATGAAATTCTGGAAAATGGTGGAGAGGCTTTGATGAAAATAATTAAGGAAAGTTTGAAGAAGTAAACAAGTTATGACCCAGTTGAACAAAGACATTTCGCCAGATGCTTACAACGAATTTCTTTCGGATGTGGCAACTGCTGTCCAACAACATCGGGTACAGGCGATTCAGTCGGTGCAAACTATTTCGAACCAATTGTATTGGAATATCGGCGAATTGATTATCAAAAAGCAAGAGGAATTTGGTTGGGGAAAATCGGTTATTTTATTATTGAGTCGAGATTTACCGCAGTTAATTGGAGAAGGAGTGAGTTGGTCGCCCCGAAATCTTCAATTTATGAAGCAATTAGTTGCAGAGTATTCAAATGTGAATCAAGCTGGTTCGCAATTAGAAAACACAAATGTGAAACCGCCGGTTTCACAATTAGAAAATGCAAATGTGAATCAAGCTGATTCACATTTGGAATATGTAAAAAAACTTATTGCTGCAACTCCTTGGCAACACAATGTTTTAATTCTTCAAAAGGTAAAAGAGCCTAAAGCAAGGATTTTTTATTTAGAACAAACCATTAAAAATAGATACAGTCGAGCGGTTTTATTACATCAAATTAAAGCAAACTCTTACGAACATTACACAACAAAACCATCACAGCATAATTTCGCAAAAGCCTTGCCCGAACATTTTCAGGAACAAGCACGGGAAAGCATAAAAAGTGTTTATAGTCTTGATTTTTTAGACATCAACAAACCCGTTACCGAAAAAGCATTAGAAAACACAATGGTCGAAAACGTAAAGCGACTGATGCTGGAATTGGGTTATGGATTTTGTTTCATTGGCAACCAATATAGACTTTCGTTGGGCGATAAAGATTATTATATCGATTTGCTTTTTTATCATAGAATCCTCAAATGTTTGGTGGCTGTAGAATTGAAAGTCGTAGAATTTGAGCCGGAATTTGTTGGGAAACTTGATTTTTATTTGCAATTGATGGACGAACAATTGAAACAATTTGATGACCAACCGAGTATTGGAATTTTATTAGTTCCTGAGAAAAACCATTTGGAAGTAGAATACACTTTGAGAAATGCGAATAAACCAATAGGAGTTGCCGAATACATTTTGAGCAAACAATTGCCAGAAGAAATGATTGGAAAATTACCAACAGTAGCCGAATTTCAACGTATTTTGATTTCTGAAACAAAACCAAACAAATAAAAAATGAGTACAACTAGCATTCTCTCCACAAAAATACTTTTGAGTCATCAAAAGCAAGCCTTATTAGACGCTGGTTTTTCAGTTACCGAAGCTAATTTTATAAAAACTGAAAACTCTGATTTTGATTTAAAAAAAATCAACGATAACCTGATCTTTACTAGTCAAAATGCAGCTCAAAGTGTGTTTCTTCATCCAAAAGTGGAAGAATTAATGTCCAAAAATGTATTTTGTGTTGGTATAAAAACCAAAGATTTATTAGAAGAAAACGGGTTTAATGTCGTTGTTTACGTAGATTACGCTTCCGATTTGGCCGAAATTATCACCTTGATTTATTCCAATGAAAGTTTTACTTTTTTCAGCGGAAATTTGCGAAAAGAAACTTTGCCAAAAGCACTGAAAGCGGCCAAAGTTAATTTCAATGAAATTCAGGTATACGAAACGACATTAACGCCACAAAAAATAAAAACTTCAGTCGATGGAATCCTGTTTTTCAGTCCGTCAGCCATTGAAAGTTATTTGAAGGATAACAAAATAAAAAACGAAATTTGTTTTTGCATTGGCGAAACCACCGCTGAAGCATTAGAAAAAACAACCAGAAATATAATAGTCGCCGATCAGCCTTCGGTTGATAATGTGATCGAAGATGTAATCGAAGAATATAAATAATCCCCCAAACCCCGAAAGGGGAATTAGAAAAAAAATAAAAAATGATAAAGAACGACCTATTTTTAAAAGCATTAAGAGGAGAAACTGTAGAACGTCCACCAGTTTGGATGATGCGTCAAGCGGGAAGATATTTGCCTGAATTCAGAGCATTGCGTGACAAATATGATTTTTTCACCCGTTGCGAAACGCCGGAATTAGCCGCAGAAATCACTGTACAACCTATTCGTATTGTCGGACCAGATGCTGCGATTTTGTTTTCGGATATTTTGGTAGTACCAAGAGCAATGGGAATTCACGTAGAATTGAAAGACAATTTGGGTCCCATTATTCCCAATCCTATTCGTACGATGGAGCAAGTAAACCAGGTGTATGTTCCAGATGTAAATGAAACTTTAGGCTACGTTTTTGATGCCATCAAATTGACTAAAGAAATGTTGAACGATGAGGTGCCATTAATTGGTTTCGCCGGTTCACCTTGGACGATTTTCTGTTATGCTGTGGAAGGAAAAGGTTCGAAAAGTTTTGATACTGCCAAAGGATTTTGTTTCTCAAACCCAGTTGCAGCGCATACTTTATTGCAAAAAATTACCGATACAACTATTTTATATTTAAAAGAAAAAGTAAAAGCAGGTTGCGATGCCATCCAGATTTTCGACTCTTGGGGAGGAATGCTTTCGCCTGTGGATTATCAGGAGTTCTCTTGGAAATACATCAACCAAATCGTGGATGCCTTGGCCGAAGTTACGCCTGTTATCGTTTTCGGAAAAGGATGTTGGTTTGCTTTGAATGAAATGGGGAAAAGTAAAGCTTCAGCACTTGGAGTAGATTGGACTTGTTCGCCAAGAAATGCCCGTTATTTGTCTGGTGGAAATGTAACGTTACAAGGAAATTTTGATCCGTCAAGATTACTTTCGCCAATTCCAACCATCAAGAAAATGGTTCACGAAATGATAGACGAATTCGGAAAAGACAAATACATTGCCAATTTAGGTCACGGAATTTTGCCAAATATTCCTGTGGATCACGCAAAGGCTTTTGTTGACGCGGTGAAGGAATACAGACAAAAGTAGTTTTAAAAAATGCTAAACAAAGGCTTACGAGATCAGGAAAGTATTCGAATTGACAATATTCTAAAAATGTTGAGATCGTTGACTTTTGTGCCTAAATTCTGGAATTTAGAAGACTTGTTGCAGTTAGAAAATGAGTTAAAAGATTTGGGAATGAATGTCGAAAGTCTTCGTGATTTCGACGAAAAGCAATTGATTTCTCACTTGGAACGCCTTCATTTTGACTGGAATCATTTCGAAATATTTGCCGATTTCTTGATGGCACTTTCGAAAGAAAATCAATTTGATTTTTCTGAAAAATCCATTGCCATTTATGATTATGTTCAACAGGAAAGCAAGACTTTTTCGTTTGAAATATTTAATAAGACAGCTGCTGCAAAAGCAAATTTATAATGATCAATAAATTCAAAACCTTCAAGACAAATTTTATTAAAATATAAAATTATGACCAAAGAAACCGCCATTAAACTATTCGAACAAAAACAAATTCGTTCTATTTGGATTGATGACGAAGAAAAATGGTATTTTTCTATTGTTGATGTATTACAAGTTTTGATTGAAAATGATCGACCAAGAAAATATTGGAGTGATTTAAAATCTAAATTAATAAGAGAAGGAAGTGAAGTGTCCGAAAAAATCGGACAGTTGAAACTACTTGCTGATGATGGAAAAATGCGATTGACCGATGTTGCCGATACCGAACAACTGTTTCGATTAATACAATCTGTTCCATCTAAAAAAGCAGAACCTTTCAAACTGTGGTTGGCTCAAGTGGGAAGAGAACGCATTGATGAAATTGAAGACCCTGAACTTGGTTTTGACAGGCTTATGGAAACTTATCTCAAAAAAGGATATTCCAAAGAATGGGTAAACCAACGTTTGAAAAGTATTGAAGTAAGAAAAGATCTTACCGATGAATGGGACAAACGAGGTGTGAAAAAAGGACAAGAATATGCCATTCTTACTGATGAAATCACCAAAGCTTGGAGTGGTTTATCGGTAAAAAAATACAAAAATCATAAAGGGTTAAAAAAAGAAAATTTGCCAGACAATATGAGTAATCTGGAATTAGTACTCAATATGTTGGCAGAAGCTACCACAACAGAAATTAGCAAGGAAAAGAAACCTAAAAACTTTGTGGAAAATAAAAAAATTGCTAAGCAAGGAGGCACAATTGCTGGAAATACACGCAAGCAAATTGAAGAAAAGACAGGAAAGAAAGTAGTAAATAAATTGAATGCTAGTGATTATTTGGAAAATAAAAAGGAATTGGAGTAATGAAAAATAAATTTTACCAATACATACAAAACCTTCAAGACCAAATCTGCAAAGGATTGGAAGATGCTGATGGTGCAACCAAATTCCGTGAGGATATTTGGGAACGACCAGAAGGTGGAGGCGGACGAACACGCGTGATTGAAAACGGAGCCGTTTTCGAAAAAGGCGGTGTCAATATTTCGGCAGTTCACGGAAAATTGCCTGACAGTATGCAAAAATTATTCAACGTGGGCGAAGCAGATTTTTTTGCTTGCGGATTGAGTTTGGTTTTGCATCCAAAAAGCCCAATGGTGCCAACGGTTCACGCTAATTGGCGCTATTTCGAAATGTATGATGATAACGGAAAAGTGATCCAGCAATGGTTTGGTGGGGGACAGGATTTAACGCCTTATTATTTGTTTGAGGAAGATGCAAAACACTTTCATCAGACTTGTAAAACCGCTTGCGACAAACACAATCCTGATTTTTATCCAAAATACAAAAAGCAATGTGACACCTATTTTTGGAACGCGCATCGCAATGAAGCACGAGGAATTGGTGGTTTGTTTTTCGATTATTGCAAAGCAAATGACGATATGTCAATGGAAAATTGGTTCAATTTTGTATCCGAAGTCGGTAACAGTTTCTTGGAAGCTTATGTTCCAATTGTTGAAAAAAGAAAAAATTTACAATATACTCCAGAACAAAGAACGTGGCAAGAAATCCGTCGCGGTCGTTATGTCGAATTCAATTTGGTACACGATAAAGGCACTTTGTTTGGATTGAAAACCAATGGCAGAATCGAAAGTATCCTGATGAGTTTGCCGCCACACGTTCAGTGGGTTTACGATCATCATCCAGAATCGGGAAGCGAAGAAGAGAAATTACTGAAAGTATTACAACAACCAATAGATTGGGTTTAAGCATAAAGTAAAACAACTTTAAACCTTAAACTTTTAAACAATTTAAACAAAATAATATGTTCCCATTACAAAGAGGCAGAAGATTACGTGTGAATGAAAGCATTCGTTCCTTAGTTCGCGAAACCACATTAAGTCCAACCGATTTTATGTTTCCAATGTTTATTGCCGAAGGCGAAAATGTAAAAGTTGCCATTCCATCGATGCCCGGAATCTTCCGACGTTCGATTGATTTAACGGTTGAAGAAGTCAAAGAAATTTATGTTTTAGGAATTCGTGCTGTAAACATTTACGTAAAAGTAAGCGAGAATTTGAAAGACAATGCTGGTGTCGAAGCTTGGAATCCCAATGGATTAATGCAACAAGCCATTCGCGCTATCAAAGCGGCTTGTCCCGAAATGATTGTAATGCCCGATGTGGCTTTGGATCCCTATTCTATTTATGGCCACGATGGCATCATCGAAAACGGTGATATTGCTAACGATGCCACTAATGAAGCATTGGTAAAAATGGCAGTTTCTCACGCTCAGGCTGGAGCCGATTTTGTAGCGCCAAGCGATATGATGGACGGTCGCGTTTTGCGTTTGCGCCAAGGATTGGATTCCGCAGGATTTCAGAATGTAGGTATTATGAGTTATTCGGCTAAATATGCTTCGGCTTTTTATGGCCCTTTTCGTGATGCTTTAGGCAGTGCGCCAAAAGAGGCAGATATCGTTGTTCCAAAAGACAAAAAAACCTATCAAATGGATTATGCCAACCGCATCGAAGCCATTCGTGAAGCCTTAATGGACGTAGAAGAAGGAGCTGATATGGTGATGGTAAAACCCGGAATTGCTTATCTTGACATCGTTCGCGAAGTGAGAAATGCCGTGAACGTTCCCGTAACTGTTTTTCACGTTTCTGGCGAATATGCAATGATAAAAGCCGCTGCCGAAAGAGGTTGGCTAGACCACGACAAGATTATGATGGAACAATTAATGTGTATAAAAAGAGCTGGAGCGAGTTTAATTTCAACCTATTTTGCTAAAGAAGCCGCAATAATTTTAAATAAATAAAAATGAAAAAAGTTATATTACCAATGTTATTGGCAGGAATGCTAACTATTGTTTCTTGCAAAAAAGACGGTTCAGAAGAATCCTTTGGCAAGCCTGAAACAACAACTGAGACAACATCCGAAATTCAAAAGCCAGAAGATTTAGGCAAGGAAATTTTTAATGGAAAAGGAGCTTGTATTGCTTGCCATAAACCCGATGTTAAACTCATTGGGCCAAGTTTACAGGTCATTGCCAAAACATATAAAGAAAAAAAAGGTGATATGGTAACTTTCCTTAAAGGCGAAGGGGAACCCATTGTAGATCCAACTCAATACGAACTGATGAAACCAAATTTAGTCATAACAAAGACTTTTTCGGATGAAGAATTAAAAGCTTTGGAAGCCTATATTTATACGAATTTGAAATAATTATTATCCTGAATTTGTCGGGAGAATTGTGATATCAATTCAATTATTAGAGATAAAAATCTAAACCATTTCAACTGAGATGGTTTTTTTTATTTACAAAAATCTGTATTCAAACCAAAAAAAACATATCTTTAAAATATGGAAACCACTTACATCAAAACTCCTTTAGGAATTGCCAAAATAATAGGAGACGAAAACGGTGTTTCAGTAATTTCCGTGTCCGATGAAGGCGACTCGACAGCAAAGCTCGAACAGGCGAAGCAAATGTCAGATTCTATTCCAAAAGTTTTACAAGAAGCTGCTTCTCAACTCAACGATTATTTCGAAGGAAAAAGAAACGATTTCACCTTCAAATTGAATACATCTGGGACTGAATTTCAACAAAAAGTTTGGAAAGGCTTACTCGAAATTCCTTTCGGGAAAACAATGTCGTATTTGGAACTATCGAAAAAATTAGGAGATGTCAAAGCCATTCGTGCCGTAGCTTCGGCCAACGGGAAAAATCCGCTTTGGATTGTCGTTCCTTGTCACAGAGTCATCGGTTCCGATGGTTCGCTTACGGGTTATGCTGGAGGATTGTGGCGCAAAAAATGGCTTTTGGAACACGAAAATCCCTCTAAGCAACAAGGGTTGTTTAGTGACTTATAAATTAAAAGTATATTTGAAATATAAAAAACTAGATTGACTATTATTCTGAAAACCTATTCAAAAAAAATTAAATATTTTTATCAATATCCTATGAAAAAAACTGTCTGTATTGTGCTATTTCTCTTTGAAACTTGTTTTATTTCTGCCCAAATTCCTTTATATAAAGATCCAAAACAACCCATAGATATTCGCGTAAGCGATCTCTTAAGTAAAATGACACTAGATGAAAAAGTAGCACAAACGATGAGTATATGGAAAAAACGGAACGAGTTTTTGTATGATGCCAATGGAAATTTTGATATTGAAAAAGCAAAAAAAAATCTGCCTTTTGGAATAGGAGAAATAAACCGTCCAAGCGAAAATCCAAATGGTTCTTTGAATGGAAGCTATGGCCGAAACCCAAAGCAGATGGCCGAAATTACAAATGCAATTCAAAAATTATTTGTCAAGAATACGCGTTTAGGCATTCCCGTTTTATTTCACGAAGAAGCATTACATGGTTTACCTGCCAAAGACGCTACTAGTTTTCCTCAGTCGATAGGGCTTGCCTCTACTTGGGATGATGAATTAATAAAACGCATTTTTACAACAGTAGCCGCAGAGGTTCGCTCTCGTGGAGCTCATCATGTTTTGGCTCCAGTAATTGATATTGCTCGTGATCCTCGATGGGGACGTTTTGAAGAAACCTATGGCGAAGATCCTTATTTGGTTTCTCGAATGGGTGTTGCCGCAGTAAAAGGGTTTCAAGGAGAGAATACGACAAACGGAATAGATAAAAGTCATGTTATGGCTACGCTGAAACATTTAACAGGACACGGACAACCTGAAGCAGGTAATAACACATCGCCTGCAAACTTGGGCGAGAGGGAAATAAGAGAGGCCTTTTTGCCCCCATTTTATGCGGCTATCAAAGAAGCAAACGCACAGTCTGTTATGGCTTCGTATAACGAAATTGATGGCGTTCCTTCGCATGCAAATGAGTTTTTGCTTAAGAAAATTTTGAAAGAGGAATGGGGGTTTAAAGGCCTAGTAGTTTCTGATTATGGTGCTATTTCGGAACTTCAAAGTCTCCATCATTTGACAGAAACACAAGCCGAAGCAGGAATTTTGGCATTCAAAACTGGCGTTGATATTGAAACTCCAGATATTACAACATACCAATATTTGAAACCAGCTGTTGAATCCGGAAAATTATCTATGGGTGTTCTTGATGAAACCGTATCTAGAATTTTAAAAGCAAAATTTTTAATGGGTTTATTCGAAAATCCTTATGTAGATGTTGTCAATGCAGAAGTAGTTTCAAACCTCGAATCAAGTAAGAAATTAGCAAAAGAAGCTGCCGATAAAGCAATTGTTTTGTTACAAAACAACGATGATTTTTTGCCTTTGGATTTATCCAAAATAAAAACATTGGCCGTTATAGGTCCTAATGCAAATCGCAAGCAATTGGGCGGGTATAGCGATTCTCCCAAATATGTAACAACTTTATTGGAGGGTATAAAAAACAAGTTTGGAGATAAAGTAAAGGTTTCTTATGCCGAAGGCTGCAGATTGATTGAAGAAAATGAATGGAACAGATGGTACAAAGATACTATAACGCCTACAGAAGAAAAAGACAATAAAGCCCGTATAGAAGAGGCTATTAAAGTTGCTGAAAATGCGGATGTCATTATTTTAGCATTAGGTTCAGACGAAGCATTAAATAGAGAAGGATGGGCAGAAAGTCATTTAGGAGACCGGTCAAGTATTGAACTTTTTGGTCAGCAAAATGAATTACTAAATAGATTGTCAAAATTAGGCAAACCTATTGTTGTTACTTTATTTAATGGAGCTCCATTGGCTATTCAAAATGTGCAAGAAAAAGCCAATTCGATTTTAGAATGTTGGTATTTGGGTCAAGAAGGGGGCAATGCCGTAGGGGATGTTTTGTTAGGAAATGTAAATCCAAGTGGCAAATTACCCGTTACTTTTCCTCGAACTACAGGTCAAATCCCAGCCTATTATAACCATAAATCAACGGCTCGAAGAGGGTATCACTTCGAAGAAAATTCCCCACTTTATAATTTTGGTTTTGGTTTAAGTTATACTCATTTTACTTATTCTAAACCAATTTTGAACAAGAATACTATCAAAATTGGTGAGAGTACATCTGTAAGCGTAACAATCACAAATTCTGGAAAAACGGACGGTGATGAAATAGTTCAAATGTATATTCACGATTTAGTAAGTTCAGTAACTGTTCCCGTAAAAGAATTGAAAGGGTTTAAGAGGGTTTCATTGAAAGCAGGAGAAAGTAAAACAGTTACATTCGACATCACACCAGATAAACTTTCGCTTTGGGATTTGTCGATGAAGTATACTACTGAAGCTGGAGATTTTGAGATTATGGCAGGTAGTTCTTCTGCGGATAATGACTTGCAAAAAGTGATTTTGAAAGTAGAAAATTGAGTGGTTTTTTGAACGATTTAAAACGTTAATCAAGTTGTCTTTTCGGTTAATTTCGCGTTAAAAAGGGTGGCCAAATAAAATATGATTCCTAAATAAATGAATTATGATAGAAAAAATCAACCTCAACAACATTCTGTTTCTCGATATAGAAACCGTTCCAGAAGTAGCCGATTTCAATTCGCTTGACGATGAAATGAAAGATCTTTGGGAACACAAAACACAATACCAACGGAAAGACGAATATACTCCAGAAGATTTTTATGAACGAGCAGGAATTTGGGCCGAGTTCGGTAAAATTGTCTGTATTTCAGTTGGGTATTTTGTCATCAAAGGCGATATTCGGAATTTTAGAGTTACTTCCTTTTTTGGTGAAGAAAAGATAATCTTGCTCGATTTTATCAACCTTTTGAACAATCATTTCAACCAGCCTCAACACGTTTTGTGTGGTCATAATGCCAAGGAATTCGACATTCCGTTTATCGCTCGCCGAATGATTATTAATAACATTGCCATTCCCAACAAGCTGAATTTATTTGGAAAAAAACCCTGGGAAATTCCGCATTTAGACACTTTAGAATTGTGGAAATTTGGCGATTACAAACATTTCACTTCCTTGAAATTAATGTGCAAAGTCCTTGGAATCCCTTCTCCAAAAGGCGATATCGACGGCAGTCAAGTGGGTCACGTTTTTTATGTAGAAAAAGACATCGATAGAATTGTAACCTATTGCGAAAAAGACACCATTGCTGTGGCGCAGATTTTCCTTCGATTAAGACGCGAAGATTTATTAATTGAGGAAGAGATTATTCACGTGTAAAAACAATGGCAATATCAAAATTCAATTGTAATTACAATATGAAAAATGATAATGAAAAAATATTTAATTTTAATTGACTTTTAAAAATGAAGATATGAGTTTTCATATTTAGAAATTTTTTATTGCCATTGGCATTGCCATTGCAATTGCTATTGATTTATTACATTTACAAAAATTATATATTATGGTATTGAGTAGATTTTGGTTGGTAATTTTCATTTCGTCAATTGTATTTGTGATTTTTAGTTTGTTTTCTGGCAACAGCTACACGATCGACCATGTTTTGAACGGAAAAAAAGACGATCCTATTCTGATTTCAGAAAAATATATCGATCAGATTCCTGCTTTTATAAAGGATAGCATCAATAAATCGGAAGATAAAACCTTTATTGTCAATAGAGATACGCTAAATGCAGATTCTACTTATGTTTATAAAAATAAAGTAGTGAAAATTTTTAGTGGTGTTCAAAAATCCGATGGTTTATTGCCCACTTGCAAAAGCACTTTACTCGATTTGATTTTGCCACTTATGGCGTATTTGGCTTTTTTCTGCGGTTTGATGGAGCTTTTAATCATTTCGGGAGTGTCAGAAAAACTGGCAAAAGTATTGAGTCCCGTTTTCGTAAAAGTGTTTCCAAGTATTCCAAAAAATCACCCATCGATTTCCTATATGACTTTAAATTTTGCTGCCAATTTCTTAGGATTGGATTCAGCCGCAACTCCTTTTGGATTAAAAGCAATGGAAAGTTTACAAGAAATAAATCCCGAAAAAGACAAGGCGAGTGATGCCCAAATTATGTTTATGTGTTTGCACGCTTCGGGACTTACTTTAATCGCAACTTCCATAATTGGTTATCGTGCTGCCGCTGGTGCCAGTAATCCTGCCGATGTAATGTTACCTTGTATCATCACTTCTTTTATTGGTACAATTGCTGCTTTCTTGATTGTTGGAATCAAACAAAAAATTAATTTCAAAAGTGCTTCTTTGGTTATTGGGTTGATGGTATTGATTGCAGCCATTATAGGTTTGTTGATGTATGTAAATCATCTGGATTTAATTGGAAAAAACTATTTCACCTCCAATCTTTCCGCTTTAATATTGGTTGGAATTATTGTTTTTACTTTGATCTTTTCTTTCATTAAAGAGAAAAAATTCACAGATGCCAATACGACTGTTTATGAATCCTTTGTAGTAGGTGCTAATAATGGTGTTAAAACAGGAGTGACCATTTTCCCTTATGTATTGGGAATGTTGGTGGCTATTTCTTTATTCAGGAATAGTGGGTTGTTTGAAATTATTAGCAATTGGATTGCTTTTGCTTTTTCGAATATGGGTGTCAATAAACAAATTACAGATGCTTTGCCTGTTGCGATGTTGAGACCATTTAGTTCTGCTGGATCAAGAGGATTTTTGATTGATTCGATGAATACTTTTGGTGCCGATTCTATGACGGGAAGGTTGAGTTCTATATTTCAGTGCAGTGCCGAAAGCACTTTCTACGTAATTGCAGTTTATTTTGGATCGGTAAATATCAAAAACACCCGTTATGCATTGCAAACAATGTTATTAGTTGATTTGATTTGCGTGATTACGGCGATTTTTGTGGCGAGCTGGTTTTTTTAGAATTAACTGGACTAAAGTCCAGCCCTACAAATGTTCCGAGCCGCTGGCTCTTTGAAGTACGTAAAAGTTCCGTAGGAACGATCCATATTGTAGCAACGGATTTTAGTCCAGCCTACAAAATGTTCCGAGCCGCTGGCTCTTTGAAGTACGTAAAAGTTCCGTAGGATCGATCTATATTGTAGCAACGGATTTTAATCCAGCCTACAAATGTTCCGAGTCGCTGGCTCTTTGAAGTACGTAAAAGTTCCGTAGGAACGATCCATATTGTAGCAACGGATTTTAATCCGTTGATGATATGAAATAATAAGCAACGGAGTTCCATAGGAACGGAACATTTTTTTGCTACGGATTCAAAAATTAAAATTAAAAATATGGCAAACACCTATCATCAAGTGTATATTCAGGTTGTTTTTGCCGTAAAATATCGCGAAGCTGTAATTGCTGATGAATGGAAATCAATAGTGTTTGGAGTTATTGGCAATTTGATAAATGAAACGGGTTGTAAAACGATCATTGTAAATGGAGTTAAAGATCACGTTCATTGTTTTTTAGGTTTAAAACCTACAGTTTCAATCTCGGAACTAATGAAAACGGTAAAAGCAAAATCATCAAAATACATTAATGACCATCATTTGACTAAATCAAGGTTTGAATGGCAGGAAGGTTATGGTGCGTTTTCATATGGTCATTCTCAAGTTGATGTAGTTTATAAATATATTGCCAACCAAGAAGAACATCACAAGAAACAAACTTTCAAGAAGGAATATTTGGAGTTTTTAGATAAGTTCGAAGTTCCGTTTGATGAGAGATATGTTTTTGAAGATTTAATATGAGCCGAGCCTAAGGCTCTTTGTTGATTATTTTTGATTGTTTCCAACGGATTAAAATCCGTTGCTACAATATGTTCCGAGCCGATGGCTCTAAGAAGTCTATGAAAATGCTAAAGTTCCGTAGGAACGACAAATGTTGAAGTAACGGATTTTAATCCGTTGGAGTAGAAAGATCGATATTTTTGCAATGAATTTTTTAATCAAATTCAATTTTTGGAATAGAATACAATCATTTTAGACAACTTAACCCTCTTTAATTTATAACAATTCTAAAGCATAACTTGATATAAATCTCAAGAAATTCTTTCTACAATTCTTATATTTGACGTTCTAAAAATAACCTCATATTATGGAATTTATATACCAGGATCCTTATCCCATTTTAAAAGACGATACCCAATACCGCAAAATCACTTCCGATTTTGTAAAAACCGAAAAACTAGGAGACAGAGAAATCTTGACCGTTGACCCAAAAGGTTTAGAATTGTTGTCTCAAGAAGCTCTGAAAGATGTTTCTTTTATGTTACGAACAGCACATTTATCCAAATTAAAAGCCATTCTTGATGATCCAGAAGCAACAGACAACGACCGTTTCGTGGCTTACAATTTATTGCAAAACGCTGTTGTTGCCATTGATGGAGAATTACCTTCTTGCCAAGACACCGGAACAGCAATTGTAATGGCCAAAAAAGGGGAAAATGTATACACAGGAGTCGATGATGCCGAATGGTTATCAAAAGGAATTTTTAACACTTATCAGGAAAGAAATCTTCGTTATTCCCAGATTGTGCCTATTAGTATGTTTGAAGAAAAAAACTCGGGTTCGAATCTTCCGGCGCAGATTGATATTTATGCCAAAAAAGGAGCTTCTTACGAGTTCTTGTTCTTGGCAAAAGGAGGCGGTTCTGCCAATAAAACTTTCTTGTACCAACAAACGAAATCTCTATTGAATGAAAAATCATTGGATGCTTTTGTTCAATCCAAAATTAAGGATTTGGGAACTTCGGCTTGTCCGCCGTATCACTTGGCTTTAGTGATTGGAGGAACTTCGGCAGAAGCGAATTTGGCTGCTGTTAAAAAAGCCTCAGCTGGTTATTTTGACCATTTGCCAACCTCTGGAAATATGTCAGGTCAGGCTTTCCGTGATTTAGAATGGGAGAAAAGAGTACAGTTAATTTGCCAACAAAGTGCTATTGGAGCACAATTTGGTGGTAAATATTTCACACACGATGTTCGAGTAATTCGTTTGCCTCGTCACGCAGCATCTTGTCCAGTTGGATTGGGAGTTTCCTGTTCAGCCGATAGAAATATTAAAGGAAAAATTACCAAAGAAGGTGTTTTTGTAGAGCAATTGGAAGTGAATCCAAAACAATTTTTGCCAGAAACAGCGCCACATTTGGAACCAGCTGTCGAAATTGATTTGAACCAACCAATGGCTGATATTCTAAAAAAATTATCCCAATATCCAATAAAAACACGCTTGAAACTAAACGGAACTTTAATTGTAGCTCGTGATATTGCTCACGCCAAAATCAAAGAATTATTGGATGCCGGAAAACCAATGCCAGAATACTTTAAAAACCATCCAATTTATTACGCAGGACCAGCCAAAACACCGGAAGGAATGGCTTCTGGAAGTTTTGGACCAACAACTGCTGGTAGAATGGATGTTTATGTTGATGAGTTTCAAAAAAATGGTGGAAGTATGGTAATGCTTGCCAAAGGCAATAGAACGGCAGCAGTAAAAGAAGCTTGTCAGAAATACGGTGGATTCTATTTGGGTTCTATTGGTGGTCCAGCCGCTATTTTGGCCAAAGAAAATATTCTTTCAGTCGAGATTGTTGATTTTGAAGAATTAGGAATGGAAGCCGTTCGAAAAATCACGATTAAAGATTTTCCAGCTTTTATTATTACTGATGATAAAGGAAATGATTTCTTTGAGAATTTGTAGTTTTTATCAGCAAAGTATTATTTTACCGCAGATTTGCAGATTATAATTTTATAAAATCTGTGAATCTGTGGCTATTTTTTTAAAGTCTAATCAATCACCATTTCTGGAATTTCACCTTCGATAATTAAATTAGCTTCGGTGGAAGCGATGATGTGTTCAACTGAAACTCCTGGCGCGCGTTCTAAGAGTTTAAAGCCGTTTGGAGTTACTTCGAGAACAGCTAATTCCGTTACTACTTTTTTCACGCAGCCAACACCTGTCAATGGCAAAGTACATTTTTTAAGAATTTTACTTTCTCCCGCTTTGTTGACGTGCATCATAGCTACGATAATATTTTCGGCCGAAGCGACTAAATCCATTGCTCCACCCATTCCCTTGACCATTTTTCCGGGGATTTTCCAGTTGGCAATGTCGCCGTTTTCGGCAACTTCCATCGCTCCAAGAATGGTTAAATCGATGTGTTGCCCACGAATCATTCCGAAACTCATTGCTGAATCAAAGAAAGAAGCACCTTCTAAAGTCGTGATGGTTTGTTTTCCAGCGTTGATTAAATCAGCGTCTTCTTTGCCTTCAAACGGGAAAGGGCCCATTCCCAGAACGCCGTTTTCACTTTGAAATTCGACGTCAATTCCTTTTGGGATATAATTGGCTACCAAAGTCGGAATACCAATTCCGAGGTTGACAAAGTATTTGTCTTTGACTTCTTGGGCGATTCGTTTGGCGATATCTTCTTTTGTTAGCATAATTGATTTGTTTTTTGGTATTCGCTGAATTTTCAAACACAAAACAGTTTTTTATTGCTTTATTTATTAATGGAGGTACAACTTTGCAATGTACTTTTTAAGTCTAATTCTTTTTTAAATTCTTCGGGTAATACTAATTTCTCATTGCAAAAATCTTTCATTTCATATAACTCTGTTTTTTTGTTAAAGATAATTGCTTTAGAAGATGAATAATCCGAATTATAAAACCAAATATTTGCATCTACGTCAACATATAAACACCAATAATGATATGAACTGAAGGTTTCGTTTAAATTTTGTTGAAATAATATTTTATTTGAATTGTCGGTAATCGCAAATATTATAGATTCGTCTTTAAGTTGTTTTACTATTATTTTTCTAGTTTTAAAATCTTTAAAAAAGATTGAATATTCACCTGGCTCATTTATAAATCCTGATTTAATACTATGTGATTTGAACTCAGAGTTATTACAAGAGACTAAGATTAAAAAAAGCATAATAAATAAATTCCGAGTCATTTTCTGTTTTTTATAAGTATAAACTATTTTCTTTTTCGAACTGATCACTAAAAACTGAATACTGACCACTATTTTTTCCTCACGGTTCTCTTCTCAATCCTCTTCTCATACTTCTCGCCTTGAAAAATGCGTTGCACGAATATTCCAGGAGTGTGGATTTGGTTGGGGTCGAGGGTTCCGGCATCGACTAATTCCTCGACTTCAGCGATGGTGATTTTGGCAGCTCCGGCCATACAAGGATTGAAGTTTCGGGCTGTTCCTTTGAAGATGAGGTTTCCTGCTGTGTCGCCTTTCCAAGCTTTTACTATAGAAAAATCGGCTTTGAAAGCCAATTCCATTACGTGCATTTTTCCGTTGAATTCTCGGGTTTCTTTACCAATGGCGACTTCTGTTCCGAAACCTGCTGGTGTGAAAAAAGCAGGGATTCCGGTTTGGGCTGCACGACAGCGTTCGGCCAAAGTTCCTTGTGGAATGAGTTCTACTTCGAGTTCGCCGGAAAGCATTTGGCGCTCGAATTCGGCATTTTCTCCCACATAAGAAGAAATCATTTTTTTGATTTGGTGTTTTTGTAACAGTAATCCCAATCCAAAATCATCGACTCCAGCATTGTTGGAAATACAGGTCAGATCGATGGTTTCTTTTTTGACGAGTTCGGCAATGGAGTTTTCGGGAATGCCACACAATCCGAAACCACCGAGCATTAGGGTCATTCCATTTTCGATTCCTTGGAGTGCTTCGTGTACGTTGTTAACTTCTTTGTTAATCATAATTATTAAATGATTATTTAAACCATTAAGTCCTGATAGTTATCGGGATAAGGAAATTAAGTTTTCAAATTAGTTTAATTTGAGGATTATTCATTTTGAAAACAAATGCCCTAGCCCAGATAGGAGCGGTATCCCACGCTTTTTCAGCGTGGATATAGCGGATAGCTGGAATAGCTCCAAATAAAAAAATTATAACCCGAATTCCTCGGTTTCTTGTTCTACGACGGTGGTGTCTTTTACAACTGCTCGTGGTGTGTAGCAATCTACTTTTATAGAAAGATTGGCAGGTCTGTCGAAATCTTCTTTGGAAACTTTCAGGTTTTGATCTTCGTAACAAAGCTTCATAAAATAGCCCCAAACAGGCAATGCAGCAGTTGCTCCTTGACCATAAGTTAGGCTTTTGAAACGTGCCGAACGGTCTTCGCAACCTACCCAAACTCCAGTAACTAGGTTGGGTACCATTCCCATAAACCAACCGTCGGACTGGTTTTGTGTGGTTCCGGTTTTACCCGCAATTGGGTTCCTAAATAGATACGGATAGCCTGTCCAGCGATTGTCGCCGCTTCCGCCACCTTCAGTTCTTAATCGGACTCCAGAGCCAGTTTCGGTAACGCCTTCGAGTAATTTGATTACGGCAAAAGCGATGTCTTTATTCAATACATCGTGAGATTCTGGAATTGGTTCGTAAATCACGACGCCGCTTTTATCTTCGATACGGCTAATGAATTGTGGTTTTACGTAAACGCCTTGATTGGCAAAAGTTCCGTAGGCAGCAACCATATCCTCTACGGTAATATCAACAGCTCCAAGAGCAATAGAAGGTTGAGCAGGGATTTCGGATTTGACACCTAATTTATGCGTCAATTCGATCACGGCTTCTGGACCAGTTTTGTCAATTAATTTTGCCGAAATAGTGTTGATAGAATTGGCCAATCCTTGTTTCAAAGTAACCATTCCTCGGTACGAATTGTTCGAATTTCTTGGTTCCCAATCTTCGGTCACGTGATGACGCCCTTTTCGAATCATAAATGGACCATCAAGAATAGTATCGCAAGGCGACATTCCTAATTGTTCGATAGCGGTTGCATATACAAAAGGTTTGAATGTAGAACCTACCTGTCTCGCGCCTTGACCTACGTGATCGTACTGGAAATATTTGTAATTGATACCGCCAACCCAAGCTTTTATGCTTCCCGTTTGTGGTTCCATAGCCATTAATCCCGATTGTAGGAAATGTTTATAATATCTTATGGAATCCAAGGGAGTCATAATTGTATCTCTTTCGCCTTTCCAAGTGAAGACTTTCATTTTTGTTTTTTGGCTGAAAGAAGCTATAATTTCTTCTTCGCTTTTATCTAGTTCTGTCATTACTGTCCAACGGTAAGAGGCTTTCATTGCTTGCTTCAAAATGCGGTCGGTTTCTGCTTTCGAAATGTTTACAAAAGGAGCGTTTTTATTGGTTTTGGCCTCGTCAAAAAATTGTTCTTGCAGATTTGCCATGTGTTTTTCGACAGCTTCTTCTGCGTGTAATTGCATTCTAGAATCGATGGTGGTGTAGATTTTTAAGCCATCTTTGTAGATGTTATAATCGGAACCATCGGCTTTTTTGTTTTCTTCTACCCATTTTTTCATATAATCACGCAAATATTCTCGGAAATAGGTGGCGGTTCCTTCGCGGTGACTTTCTAATTTGAAATTTAAAGTGATAGGTAAGGCCTGAAGCTTTTCTTTTTGTCCTTCGGTAATTATCCCTCCTTTTTCCATTTGGGAAAGCACCACATTTCTACGATTTTTAACGCCTTGAGGATTTTTAACAGGATTGTATAAACCTGAATTTTTGAACATTCCGACTAATATTGCCGATTCGTCTATGGTTAAATCTTTGGGAGCCTTTGAAAAATAAGTTTGCGCTGCCGAACTTACACCAACCGAATAATTTCCAAAATCATAAACGTTGCAATACATAGCAATGATTTCGTTTTTAGTATATTGTCTTTCCAATCGGATGGCAATTATCCATTCTTTGATTTTTTGGACGATTCTAAAAGGCAAGAATTTTGAACCTTCACCGTGGAATAATTGTTTGGCTAATTGTTGCGTTAAGGTACTTGCACCACCGCTTGTACCTAAACTCACGATTGCTCTTAAAGTTCCTCTTCCGTCAATGCCTGAATGTTCATAGAAACGTGTGTCTTCGGTGGCTACCAATGCATCGACAAGGTTTTTTGGTAAGTCAGAATATTTTAATTGAGATCTGTTTTTTTCAAAATATTTGCCTAGAATCACTCCGTCAGACGAGATTATTTCGGTGGCTAAATTAGAATCTGGATTTTCTAAATCTTCAAAAGAAGGCATCGAGCCAAAAAGTCCCCAAGAGGCAAACAAGAAAAATAATAATAATCCTCCAAGTCCATAAAAGAAAATTTTCCAGAATTTCTTTTTATAGTAGTTAATGTCTTTTTCGGTATTTTTTGTCTGAATATTGTTTTTTTGACTAGCCATAATTACTTTTTAATCTCTGTTTTCTATTCTAAAACCAACTTCGGTGATTCCGTCTAAAGCTGTTACACCGGGGACTTTTCCGTTTTCACGAACTGCTTGTTTGAGGTGCACTTTGTATTTTCCTCTAAATCGCACCTTTTCTTTATAAAAAAGTTTGTTTTCCTTTATGTCCGAAAAGCCATCACCCATTAGCGAACCGTCTGGATTAGCCATTTCATATTCAAGAGTGTCCACTTTTGTAAAGCCATTTGGCATTTCTAGCGCCACAATCAAAAACAGATTGTTGAACGGATAGTTGTTGTTGTCTCTCAAAGTTACAAAAAGATTGTACTGTTTTGTCGAATCTAATTCGGGTAAATCGAAAGAAACTATACTGTCTTTGTGCCAGGCTCTTCCCACGGATTTGTACTCGTCGAAAACTCTTTTTTTGTCACATGAAAAAAAGAGAATTACCATTAAAAGCAGTAACGCACTATTCCTTATTCTCATTTTTAGTAATAATTATAGGTTTCCTGGCTACTACAGGTTTTGTATCATTTGAATTATTAGCCTTGGAGTTGTTGTTTGGCTTGTTACTATTGTTATTTTGCCGTTTATTGTTGTTATTATTGCCATTATTATTGCCACTATTATTGCTATTATTTGCAACAATTAAATTATCACCAGCATTACGTTTTTTATTTGACTTTTTCTTTTTCTTCGGTTGGTCAAAACGGGTTAAACTTTCTTGCCCCATTGCGTTATTAAAGTGTTGTTCAGGCTCTACATCAATCACAATTTCAAAATCTTCGAGAGAAGCAACCTTGTTTTTTAGTTTATTTTCGGCAATAATTTCTCTGACTTGTTCGATTTTTAAAACGTGCCAGTTGGCAAAATCATTGGTATATGCAAACCACATCAATCCTTTAAAAATATCTTGTTTTTGACAAATAGCATCGCCTTTTTCGGTTACTAATTTGGTGTCAAAATCCGGGAACCCTTTTAGGGCATCCATATAAGTATCGAGCTCATAATTTAGACAACATTTCAATTTTCCGCATTGTCCCGCCAGTTTTTGTGGATTCAAAGACAATTGTTGGTAACGTGCTGCTGAGGTGTTTACGCTTCTAAAATCGGTTAGCCAAGTAGAACAACACAATTCTCTTCCGCAAGATCCAATGCCGCCCAAACGAGCCGCTTCTTGGCGAAGACCCACTTGTTTCATCTCGACTCTGGTGCTAAATTCTTTAGCAAAATCTTTTATTAAAAGTCTAAAATCGACTCTATCATTGGCTGTGTAATAGAAAGTTGCTTTTGAGCCATCGCCTTGAAATTCAATATCAGAAATTTTCATTTCTAGCTTTTGTGAAATTGCTAATTCACGAGCGCGAACCTTCATAGGCTCTTCTTTATCTCTTGCACTTGACCAAATATCAATATCTCTTTGAGATGCTTTTCGGTAAATTTTAGCAACATCTACACTGGTGTGATTCACTCCTTTTTTCTTCATTTGGATTTTCACCAATTCACCGGTCAGCGTCACAATTCCTATGTCGTGTCCCGGAGAAGCTTCGGTAGCGACAATGTCTCCAATACTTAAAGTTAGTTTTTCGGTATTGCGATAGAATTCTTTTCTCCCGTTTTTGAAACGTATTTCGACACAGTCAAAAGGAGTTTCTCCATTAGGCAAACTCATATTCGAAAGCCAGTCGAAAACCGTTAATTTGTTGCAGCTATCGGTACCGCAAGTTCCATTATTTTTACAACCCTTTGGTGCACCACCATCAGAAGTTGAACAACTTGTACATGCCATAATTTTATATGTAGTATTGCGATAGACGCAATTTAAGTTCATAAACGTTTAATCTGTAAAGATAGTATTTTTTAATTTTATGTTACAAGGGTTAAATACTTCAAAAAAGCATAATTATTTATTAAAAAAACGGGAGACCAATGACGCCCTAAGGAGTTGATTTCAATTTCAATTTAAATAAAAACTACGTTTCCTTCACCGAAATAATTTTCACAGGACAAGCTTTTGCAGCCAGTTCGCAACTTTCGGTTATAGTGTGATCGGGCGATTTAAAAGTAAAAAACCCCTTGGAATTGACGCTTTTAATCAGCACCGATTTTCCATCTTTTTTAGACATTTGAAATTGAATTGGCGCCATTTCCACGCAATAATTACACCCAATACATTTGGCCCGTTGTAGCGTTACAATGACCATTAGGCTTCGACGATTTTATATAATTTGTCCGATAATCGAATGCGAAAAGGTAATTTGAAAGTGCAATTATCGCCTTTCACAGCTTTTTCTGCTGTTACATCATTCACAAACATTTCTGTGATAATCATTTCTTGTGCGCCTGTAGTAGGACCTGTAACCAATATTTTATCTCCAATTTTAATATCGTAAGCTTCGATTTTGAATTGTCCTACTTCGGCTTTTGGGAAATAATGCGTTCCTTTTCCAACATATACTTTTTTCTGAGTTGCCATCGAACCCGAAACATCACTCCATTCGCCCAATTCTTGCCCCAAATAATAGCCAGACCAAAAACCACGATTGTAAACGGTGCCCAATGCTTCCATCCAAACTGCTACTTTTTCTTTAGAAAATGTGCCTTCATAATAACTGTCTATCGCTTCACGGTAGGTTTTTACTACTGTTGCCACATATTCTGGAGCGCGACCACGACCTTCGATTTTCAAAACTTGAATACCAGAATCAATCACTTGGTCAAGAAAATCTAAGGTGCATAAATCTTTTGGCGACAACAAATATTCGTTATCTACTTCAATTTCGAAACCTGTTTCTTGATCGGTAAGAGTATATTTCTTGCGACAATTTTGCTTGCAAGCACCGCGATTTGCCGATGAATTATCCGAATGCAAACTCAAATAACATTTTCCCGAAACCGCCATACACAATGCTCCGTGACCAAATATTTCTATTTCTACCAATTTTCCGTTTGGCCCTTTAATATCTTCTTTGATGATTTGCTCCGTGATATTTTTCACTTGGCGCAAACTCAATTCCCGACTCAAAACCATCGTATCAGCAAAAAGGCTGTAGAATTTTATAGTTTCGATATTAGTAATATTCAATTGGGTTGAAATATGGACTTCCATTCCAATGGTTCTCGCCATCGCAATCACCGCTTGGTCTGACGCAATCACCGCAGTGATATTAGCTTCTTTGGCTTTGGCCAATAATGTTTTCACGACCGATAAATCATGATCGTAAATAATAGTATTTAAAGTTAGATAGGTTCTAATTTTTTTGGCTTTGCAGCGACGGGCAATTTCTTTTAAATCATCTATTGTGAAATTTACTGTGGCTCTGGCGCGCATATTCAATTGCTCAACTCCAAAATATATCGAATCCGCATTATTATCGATTGCTGCTTGAAGCGATTCGAAGCTTCCAGCTGGAGCCATTAATTCAATTTTTCGAATCGTTTTATCTTGTTTCACTAACTTTAATGAAGATTCATTTTCTGATACTGACTTTTTAAAAGTTAAAACATCTGATTTTCCTTTTTTGAAAATTTTATTTCCGTTTTTAATACCTCTACGAATGTCTTTTTTTTCCTCTTCCGAAAGATGAATTACTTCCATACATTCAGCAGAACAACAACCCTCCATAGCGGTTTTGCATTCCTCACATTGGATAAAAAGCAAGTGACAACCTTCATTCACACAATTCGTGTGCACGTCGCAAGGTTTTCCGCATTGATGGCATTGCGAGACAATATCATCAGTAATTCTTTCGCCCAAGCGATGATCAAACACAAAGTTTTTGCCAATAAATTTACTTTCTAAGCCTTCGGCTTTGACTTGGCGGGTGTATTCAATGATTCCTCCTTCAAGTTGATAGACGTTTTCGAAACCTTTGTGTTTGAAATAGGCACTGGCTTTTTCGCATCGAATACCGCCGGTACAATACATCAAAAGTTTTTTGTCTTGTTTGTGTTCTGAAAGTTGATCTTCGATAATGGGTAAAGATTCTCTAAAAGTGTCCACATCGGGTTTTATGGCATTGGTAAAATGACCAATTTCAGATTCGTAATGATTGCGCATATCGACCACAATCGTGTTGGGGTCTTCTAGTAATTCGTTGAATTCTTTGGCTTTGAGATGAATTCCAATGTTGGTCACGTCGAAAGTTTCGTCTTCCAGACCATCGGCAACAATTTTGTCACGGACTTTTATGGTGAGTTTCAGAAAGGAATAATCATCGTGTTCGACGGCGATATTCAATCGAATCCCATTCATAAATTCGTACTTTTCGATAGTGTCTTTGAAAGCATAAAAATTGTCTGCCGGAAGAGATAACTGGGCGTTAATTCCTTCATTGGCAACATAAATTCGGCCTAAAACATCGAGTGGATTCCAAGCAAGAAACAATTCATTCCTGAATTGGGTTGGATTTTGTAAATGCGCATAAGCATAGAAAGACAGTGTGAGTCGCTGTTTTCCGGCGTCATCAATAATGAGGACTCGCTCTTCTGCGCTTAAAGTGTTGTACAGTTGCATGCTATAAACAATTAAGTTGAGAAAAATAGTTGCGCAAAGGTAGAATGTTTACCGCAAAGCCACAAGGTTTATTAAAAACAAAAACCACGAACGAACGTGGTTTTATGGCATTTGTATAAGGAGTTTAATTTATGATAGTACAAATTCCATTGACACATCTGATTTCGTTTGGCGGCAAAGGAACTGAACAATCTGAAATTGCATTCGTTTGAATATTGTGCAAATTGTCTATTTCGTTGTATTTTGTTACCAAATCTTGTAGATGATTCAGGTTGACACTATTTGAAAAAACCAAATAAGTTCTAGGACCTCCACAAGGTTTTGATCCAAAGGCAATATAATTGCAACCGCCACTTTCTGAACAGCTAAAACTGTTGATGTAATTTTGAATTTCTAGCTTTTTGGTTTCTAATTGTGCTGAAGTTATATTTTCAGATGAGTCATTTGTGTCAGTACATTGAAAACTTTGTAACAGGATTGAAAGCACCAATATTTTAAAAAACCACTTCATAATTAGGACAATAAGAGTTGTTTGTAATACTGTAAAGTTAAAAAAAAATTATCACAAAAGAGCAAACGCACAATGATTTATAATTTTATAAAAAGCAAAAAGCACTAAATTAATAGTGCTTTAGGTTAACTTTTTCTAAAAAAATATTAGCAAAACTCGTTGAAAGCGTCTTTCAAGTTGTCAGCAATTAATTCAGCTGGACGACCTTCGATGTGGTGGCGCTCTAACATATGAACTAATTCACCGTCTTTGAACAAAGCAATACTTGGCGAAGATGGAGGAAAAGGAAACATATGTTGTCTTGCAGCATCAACCGCTTCTTTGTCTACTCCTGCAAAAACAGTGATTAAATGATCTGGTTTTTTAGCATTGTCTAAACTCATTGCCGATCCTGGACGTGCATTTCTAGCAGCACAACCGCAAACAGAATTTACAACTACTAATGTTGTTCCTTCTGCATTTATTGCAGCATCAACCGCTCCGGCACTATGTAAATCTTGAAAACCAACTGATGTCAATTCAGCTTGCATTGGTAATACCATTTCTTCTGGATACATATTTTTATATTTTAAGATTATTGTTTGAAAGTTGCAAAGTTACAAAGATTCAAATCAAGTTGTAAGTTTGAATTATAAAGTTTTGTTATAGTTTGATAAGATGGTTTTTCGATGTAGAAAATATTTCCAAAAAGTAACTCTTTATTTTGTTTTTTCTAAAATAACAAGCAACTCTTTACTACTTAAAAAAGAATGCTTTTGGAATACAATCGAAAAATCAGATTCTAAAACAGTAACTGTTGGATAAACCACTTGAGAATTTATGGTAGCTAATGCTGTGGCGAGTTCGTGAATACCTGTATTTTGTCCTTTTGGCTTGAACTGGAATGTATGATTATTAAAATGAATGTCTTTTTTACTTTCGGCATCGAATGAAATAAAGTAAAAATTATCGTTTAAAAAGGTAATTATTTCTGGGTTTTTGAAAGTGGAATTTTCCATCATCTTACAGTAGTTGCACCAAGAAGTATGAATAAAAACCACAAATGGTTTGGGGTTTTCTTTCGATAATTTTTCGACTTCTTCAAAAGAATACGTTTTCAATTGGGCAAAACCAGATGGAATGGCCCAAAAGAAAATTAGTAGTATGTAAAACCATGTTTTCATCTAAAATAAATCAATATTACTCGAACTGACGAGCAAGTATAAAATTTTTTAAAACAAATTATATCGCAATCCAAAAAATCCTCTAATCCCTTGATTAGGGCCGTAAACATAAGTCGTGTCAAATGTTAAACCATAAGGATTGTCAGGTGTTACCAATACTTTTCCGTTCGAATCGTATTGTACATTTTTGTCAAAAGGATCTTCGGTTCTGGAAATTAGGAACGGATTGTTTCGTTTTGGAGTAAAGTTGAGCAGGTTTTTTATTCCAGCATACAATTCAAAGTTTTTCCAGCCTGAATAACTAAATTGAATGTTTTGTAAACTGTACCAAGGCGAATTCGGATTTCTCGGATCAGTATCGCTTAACAACGGTAGTTTCATCGGACTGTATACATTTCCTGTGTAGTCTATGGCTAACTTAATTGGATTGATTTTATACGAAGCCGTCCAAGTTCCTGTGAAATTTTCGGTCAAATAAGGTCGTGTTTTGATGCCATTTTCTACATTGGAAACATCCATATAGGTAGCGCCTAGTATGAATTTTAATCCATTGGTAAAATTAATGTCGGCATTAAAGCTAATCCCTTGGCTCAAAGCATAACCATCGATGTTGTTGTAAATGATTTTGTTGGGATCGGTTTCGTAATCGGAAACAATCTTGTTGCTAAATCGGGTGTAAAACGCAGTGGTTTCAATCCCTAAAAAAGTACCGTTCGGAAAGTATATTTTCTTGATGTAATTCAAATTGGTATTTACTGATTTTTCCGGATCTAGATTGTTGGCAATTACCACTTCGCGCGAACCTGTTAAAGCGGCGTGGTCTTCGGTAAACAAATTGACTACTCTAAAACCTGTTCCAGCATTGAAACGCAAAATATTATCATCATTAATTTTCCATTTATAGGCAAATCTTGGAGTTAAAATATTCCCGTGAATGGAATTGTAATCGTATCGAAGGCCTAAAAGCACTTTGTGTTTTTCGCTAAAAGTAATTTCGTCCTGAACAAAAATCCCAGGAAGCCAAGTTTTTTCGGGATTGTTTTCGTTTAAAATTGTGGTAGATGGCGTGTTGTCATCGTAATACGTATAACGAGAAGCAATTCCGGTCAGCAAATCATTTTTTCCTATTTTCTTGTCCCAAGTGAGTTGCAGAAATCCAATTTTTTGATTGGCAATGTAGGAAGTTGTTCCGTAGCGACTGTCCTGAAAATGCATCGTTCCAGAAAAAGACAGCATTAGTTTTTCGGTTGAGGGCAATTGATAACTCCCTAACAATTCGCCTCTTTTAGTATAAATACTTTCGCCATAAATTTCATCGCCACCACGGTATTTTTTCTCCCAACGCACATCGCCACCCCAACGATCTTCATACATCCCTCGAACGGCAACCGTGAATAATCGATTTTGTTGTCGCGTGAAATTCCATTTGTTAAAAACCGAAATTCTGTTTTGTGATGTTACATCTGTAAATCCATCGGTATCATTGTCAATGGTTTGATCGTAATTGAAATAATTTAGTCCTAAAAGCGAAGTAGTTTTTTTGCCGATATTAAATTTAGCCCCTAAATCGACATTGGTTTCTAGCCAAGAAGTGGTAAATACATCGGCAGAAAACAGGGGAGCATTGCTTGGATTTTTGGTAATAATATTGATTAATCCGCCCACGGCTTCACTTCCATACAAAGAAGAAGCGGGACCTTTCACGATTTCGATGCGTTCCACCAACGAATTTGGAATTCCAGACAATCCATAAACGGTCGATAAGCTACTCACAATTGGCATTCCGTCAATTAGCACTGAAGTATAAGGTCCTTCGAGTCCGTTGATGTGAATGTCGCCCGTGTTGCAAACGCCACAGTTGAGCTGAGGTCGTACTCCGTTGACGTTTTGCAAAGCTTCATAAATACTGGCTGTTGGGTTTTTTTTGAAAAATACAGGCGAATACACTTCAACTGGAACGGTGCTTTCTAGTCGTTTTACGGCCTTTAAGGTTCCCGATACCACGACTTCATTGAGTTCGTTTTCATTGTCTTTTAATTCAAAATCAAGAATAACATTCTCCTTTTCTTTTAGAATAATGTTTTTGGATATGGTTTTCAGGCCAAGAGATGAAATCTGAAATTTATAATTTCCCGCAGGAATATTGTCTATTTTATAAATCCCTAAACTATCGGTTTGGGTTTTGTACTTGGTTTTTAGTATTTCAATAGTTGCTTGTTGCATTTCCTTATTTTCAACAGTAATTCTGCCAGATATAGAAGCCGTATTCTGCGAAAATAGAGTACTAAAAGCGAATATTGTTAATAATAAAAATAAATATTTCATTTGGGTAAATTAATTTTTAGACAAATCTAAAAAAATAATTACTCAAACAAAATTTTTTTGTATATATTTGTCTTAATAATTCAATTTCGGCTATGAGCAAATCTTTAGAAGAAGTAAACCAATCGGTAGCTACACAAAATAAAACCTCGACTTTTAGAAAAATTCTTGCCTTTTTTGGACCTGCTTATTTGATAAGCGTGGGGTATATGGATCCTGGAAATTGGGCCACGGATATAGCTGGCGGAAGTCAGTTTGGATATGCTTTACTTTGGGTTTTACTAATGAGTAATATGATGGCTTTGCTTTTGCAAAGTTTGAGTGCCAGATTAGGGATTGTGACGCAACGCGATTTGGCACAAGCTTCACGAGAAACCTATTCGAAACCGATTAATTACATTCTTTATTTTCTTGCCGAAGTAGCCATTGCCGCTTGTGATCTTGCCGAAGTACTAGGAATGGCTATCGGGATCAATTTATTATTTGATATCCCGCTGATTACTGCTGTTTGGATTACCGTTTTAGATACCTTTTTATTGCTTTTTCTAATTAACAAAGGCATCCGAAAAATGGAAGCTTTTATTATTGTATTGGTTGCAATTATTGGAATTTCCTTTATTTTTCAAATGATTTTTGCGCAACCAGAAATGGGCAAAGTGATGTATGGTTTAATCCCTTCAATGCCCAATTCGGCTGCACTATATATCGCAATAGGAATTATTGGAGCCACGGTTATGCCACACAATTTATACCTGCATTCTTCACTGGTGCAAACTCGAAAATTCGACAGAAGTGTTGCCGGAATTAAGCAAGCTTTGAAATACAATTTAATCGATAGTACAATTGCCCTGAACTTGGCTTTCTTTGTAAATGCAGCTATTTTGATTTTGGCGGCAGCCACATTCTATAAAAACGGAATGTTTGAAGTTGCCGAAATACAGGATGCGCATCAGTTTTTGGCTCCAATTCTAGGCACGAAATGGGCGCCCATTTTGTTTGCCGTTGCATTGATTGCAGCAGGGCAAAGTTCAACAATCACAGGGACTTTGGCTGGACAAATTGTTATGGAAGGCTATCTCAATTTAAGAATTCAACCCTGGGTGCGAAGAATTGTAACTAGGTTAATCGCGATTGTTCCTGCAGTAATTGTTATTTCTATTTTTGGCGAAAGCGTGACCGGAAAACTTTTGATTTTGAGTCAGGTTATTTTGAGTTTGCAATTAGGATTTGCCATTATTCCGTTGATACATTTCGTGAGCGACAAGTCTAAAATGAAGGGTTTTCATATTAGTAAGTTAACTCAAATTGGTTCTTGGATTGTAGCTTTGATTATAGTTTCGCTGAATGTGAAATTAGTATATAATGAAATTTTAGGTTGGCTTGAAACCTCAGAAAACCCAATCATTCTCTGGCTTACGGTAGTTCCTTTAGCTTTTGGATTCTTGATTTTGTTATTATTTATCGTTTTTAAACCGTTTATAACCAAAGCAAAACATGAATTTCTAAATCATACTCCTCACAATTTAGACCTTCAATTCTCTAAAATTGGCACTTATAATACCAAGCGAATTGCCATAACTGTAGATTTCTCTTCGGCCGATGAGGTTGCTATAAACAGCGCTTTCGAGCTAGGCGGTTTGGAAGCAAAATACACCTTGATTCACGTTGTAGAAACTGTAGGAGCAATGGTTTACGGTAAAAATATTGAAGATCAAGAAACCCTAATTGATGCTAAATTATTGGCAGAATACAGGGAAATGCTTTCGCAGAAAGGGTTTAAGGTAAAAACAAAATTAGGTTATGGTAAGCCTAATAATGTGATTCCAGAAATCATCAACAAGGGAAGTTTTGATGTTTTGGTAATGGGAACCCATGGTCACACTGGTTTCAAAGATTTAATTTTTGGCACAACCGTAGATAAATTAAGACACAAGATTTCGATACCTTTGTTTATTGTAAAAAATTAGCAGAAAGTATTAAGATTAAAGTATCAAGTAGTAAGACCTATTCATTGGTAAAGTATTACTTTTTACCTCTTACCTCTAACTTCTAACCTCTAACTTCTAACCTCTAACTTCTAACCTCTAACCTCCAAATGACTTTTTCAGAAGAGAATTATTTAAAAGCGATTTATCATCTTACCACTGTAACTGATGCCGAGGTGAGTACGAATGCCATTGCAGAAACTATGGAAACTAAGGCTTCCTCAGTAACCGATATGTTGAAGAAATTGGCCGAAAAAGATTTGGTGAATTATAAAAAATACCAAGGTGTTTCCTTGACGGACAAAGGGCGACTTTCTGCCAAAATGATCGTGCGAAAACACCGTTTGTGGGAAGTTTTTTTGGTCAATAAATTAAATTTTGCTTGGGATGAGGTTCACGATATTGCCGAACAATTGGAACACATCAAGTCTGAGCAACTCATCAACAAACTAGATGATTTTCTGGGTAATCCCACCGAAGATCCACACGGCGATCCTATTCCAGATGCTCAAGGAAGAATGGTCAAAATGGACAAACAATTACTTTCGGATTTAGCGATAAATCAAACAGGAATTTGTGTAGGAGTAAAAGATTCTTCCGCCGAATTTTTGAAATATTTAGACAAACAAGCCATTTCTTTGGGTTCAAAAATCGAAATTATTTCTAAAGAAAGCTTTGATTTATCTACTAAAATTGTGGTAAACGAGGTAAAAGAATTAACAATTTCGAATAAAATAGCCAATAATCTTTATGTGAAAGTGGGCTACTGACAATTGCAATCCTCACCACAGTTTTTATCGGTTTTTTTCTTTTTGAAAAAGAATTTTCGAACCAAAAAAACAACTGCGATTACCAGGGTTACATATGTTAAAATTTCTTGAAAATTCATAATTTAAGATTGTTTAAGATGCGATTTTTTCTAAAGCAATATAGTTTAAGAATGTACCATTTTTATCAAACATTGGATAGGCCTCAATTTCGCACCAATAGGAATTGCCATTTTTTCGATAGTTTAAAATGACTTCTTTGAATGGTTTTAACTCGGTTAATGCTGTTTTTATTTTTTGTTGGGTGTCTTTAGAAGTAGCTTCGCCTTGAAACATTCTTGGAGATTTCCCCAATATTTCCTTTAGCCTGTAGCCGCTTATTTTAGAAATAGTATTTGTTGCAAACACAATTCTAAAATTTTTATCTGTAACGATAAGTTCTCTGTTTTCTTTTTGAGATTGTTTTAGATAATCTTGTTTTGTATTCCAGTTTGATTGTATTCTACCAAATAAAATAGCATCAGAGAAAGAGTGATTCCTAAATTCCCAAGAGGTCAAAGGCAAACACTTTATTCTTAATTTGCTCGAATACAGAGCACAAGCATTGTCATAATGTTTCATGAAAAATTATTTAAGATTAACAAAAGTACTCCATAAAAGGTCGAAAAGCATAAGAACTCTTTGAAAAGTAAAAACTTGTAATCAATATTAACACTTGTTTGAGAGTAGCTGTTATAATTATTTTTGATTTGCTTTCATAGTACTGATGAATGAGTTCTTGGTAAAACGTATCTATTACAGTAAAAATTAATCATAATAAAAAGGTGTAGTTCGAAAACAAAATTTCTTTTTCATTACCTTGTTTGTTTTTGCTAAACAAAGCAAAAGACTACAAATAATTCAATTTGAATTTTCAGTTACCGGTGAAACCTGCAAAAATTTGTTGTATTCAATATAAAAAAGTGGTTTCAAAATTTTTGAAAACCACTTTTTTTACAATTTATAACCCACCGAAACGTAAAAACTTCTGCCTTCGCCTGGTAATATTCCTGGCCCTGGATAACCGCTAGCTCGACGAGTAGCATAACTTTTATCTAAAATATTGTTAATACCCGATCTAATGTTAAATTTTTTGTAAATTTTGTATTCAGATGAGAAATCCCAAATTTCGTAGCCATTTAAAAGTCCTGTTTGCCCGTTTGCAGACGGAGCAGCAGTATTATTGGAATCGGTAAATATTTTTCCTGACATTTTGTATTGAACAGTTGCTGAAAAGTTATTATTTCCCCAAGACATTCCAAAATTATGGATGTAACGTGGTGCATTTTCAACTCTGTTTCCTGCTAAGTTTGTTTCGGTTATTACAATGTTTGGAGCAGCACCTGATTTTGTAGTTACAGGAAAATCGACATAGCGACTATCGATAAATGACATTGAAGCAAAAACATCTAAATTACCGTATGGCTTGTGAATTCCAAACATTTTGGTAATGTTTAAATCGACAAAACTTTCGATTCCTTTGTTTCGTGTTTCTCCTAAATTGGTTCGGAACAAATAAGTACCTTTACTTGGGTCATTGTCTATAAATTGATTAATACCTCCAACACGATCCTGATAACTTAGGTAAAAAACACTCATATCAAAGTTTAAAAAGCCCTTATAAACCCCGCGATAGCCTATATCTGCGTTAAATCCTCTTGAATCTTTCAGGGCAGGATCAATCACATCTGTTACCGCTGGCGGAGTTAAATCGCTAAACAAAACAGGACGGTAGGCTTGAGATATATTGGCGTAAAAATTAGTTTGTCGTAACTTATATTCAAACCCAACGCCGAAAAGAGGTTGGTTTCTAGTTATGTTTTTTTCTGAAATTGTAACGTCGTTTCCAGAAACAATATCGATTCTACCATTTGATGTAGAATTAATGTGTTCGAAACGCATACCTGGAGTAACGCTAAATTTTTCAGTGATTTTAAATTGATTTTCGGCAAATAGCGCAATATTTTTGGTTGTAAATGTCAAATCAGTTGGGTATCTATTTTCGATACTCATATCAAAATTACTTCCTGTTGTGCCAACACCTTTTTGAAACCGTTCAGTGTTTGCTTTATACAAACGCACACCAAAAGCAAGGTTTTGAGTAGTTTTGCCAAGTTTGTAGCGGTATAAATTTCGATTTTCTATACCTAAATTTTTATAAATATCACTATCTACTCGACGTTTGGCATATTGATTTGTTGTAGTGCTTATTGCATCGACAACATTTGGACCATTTGTAAAACCAACGCTATTTCTTTCACCAATAAGTCCAAAGGCTTTTACAGAGACATCAAAATTAGCATTTACTTTGGTATCGAAATTCAAAGAAAAAATGTTCCAAGGCACTCCAAACCAATTGCGCTCTCTAAATGATTGTCGTGAATTAGATCTAAATTGATCATCGGTCAAACCACCCGGTTGTTGCATATTATAATTTGAATTGGTGTATTCCGCAGCAATTTTTGTTTTGTCAGAAAAACGATATTCCACAAAGGCGTGCGTGTTTCTCGCTGTGAATCTGTTATTTTCACGCCAGCCATCAGCGCTTCTCGAATGATTGTAAACATAGTAAGAGAATTTTTTATATTTTCCACCAATAGCGTTGAAAGAACTTACTAATCCAAAACTGCCGACAGTGTTCTGGGTTTCAAAAGAAAAAGGTTTTTCTTTTTCTCTTTTTAGTACATAGTTGAGCATTCCTCCAAATTGCGGTCCAAATTGTAAAGAAGCGCCGCCACGAACCATTTGAATTGTTTCAACCGCTTCAAGAGGTGGATTGTAATACGCCTCGGGATAGCCAAATACATCTGCAGAAATGTCTACTCCGTTCTGACGCGTATTTAATTCCCAGCTTCTATTAGGGCTTAAACCTCTTACACCCACATTAATTTGTAAACCCGAACCTTCATTTTCCCAAACAGTTACTCCGGGAATTCTGGCAAAAACTTCACGAGCATTATTGTTGGTTAAATTGGCATTAAGATTAGAAAGTTTCAAAACTTCATTTTTTTTACCCGAAAAGAGGATGTTGTCTTTGATTTCTGGCATACGTTCAGGACTTTGTTGTTTGACAACAATAACGACAGTCGATAATTTATTTATGGTATCCTTTTTAACTTCTTGAGCGGAGGTGATTTTTACAAAAAGCAAGCATAAAAGGGCTGCAGATAGATATTTCATTTCTTATTTATTTGTTTTGTCCTGCAAAAATATACATTATTTTTATTTAGACAAAATATAAATAAGGAATTTATTGAAATTTATTTTAATAATTGATACGCGATTAATGCCATAATGTAAGCAAAACTGCTCATAAAAACCAATTGTCCCAAGGGCCATTTCCAACTGTTAGTTTCCTTTTTAGTAACGGCCAAAGTACTAATACATTGCAAAGCGAAAGCATAAAACAGCAATAAGGAAATTCCAGAGGCAAAATTAAATATTTTCTCCCCAGTTTTAGGATTGGTTTCCGTTGCCATTTTGTTACGGATTGTGTTTTCATTATCGCTTCCGCCAACGCTGTATATTGTGGCCAATGTTCCCACAAAAACCTCTCTAGCAGCAAACGAACTGATAATGGCAACACCAATTTTCCAATCGTAACCCAAAGGCGAAATCGCGGGTTCGATAGTTTTTCCCATTAGTCCAATATAGGAGTTTTCTAGTTTATAAGCCGCCACTTTGTTTTCGATTTCTAATACTGAAAGACTTTTGTTTTCCGCTTTTGATGTGATGATCGTTTTGGCATTTCGGAATTTTTCGCTTGGTCCATTAGAAGCCAAAAACCATAAAATAACCGATATTGCCAAGATTATTTTTCCCGCTCCAAAAACAAAAGCTTTCGTTTTTTCGACAACGGTAATCATTACGTTTTTGAACATCGGCAATTTGTAATTGGGCATTTCAACTACAAAGAAGGTTTTGCAATTGAGTTGAAGTACTTTATTGAGCATATAAGCCGAAAGTATTGCCATTCCAAATCCTAAAATATACAACAACATCAGCGTTAAACCTTGTAGATTTAGAATTCCAAAAACATATTTATCAGGAATTACAAGTCCAATAATGATAGCATATACAGGCAATCGTGCTGAACAAGTGGTAAATGGAGTAACCAGAATGGTGATTAATCTTTCTTTCCAGTTTTCGATATTTCGGGTCGCCATAATGGCTGGAATAGCACAAGCTGTTCCTGAAATTAAGGGAACCACGCTTTTGCCGGAAAGGCCAAATCTGCGCATAATTTTGTCCATCAAAAAAACCACACGACTCATATAACCGCTTTCTTCTAGAATTGAAATGAACAAAAACAAAAAAGTAATTTGAGGAATAAACATTAAAATTCCACCAATTCCAGGTATAATTCCCTGAGCAATCAAATTGGTAAAAGCTCCTGGAGGTAGATTTTGATTTGTCAATGAACTCAAACTGGCAAAACTACTATCGATAAAATCCATTGGAATTTTTGACCATTCGAAAATGGATTGAAAAATGCCGAATAAAACCACAAAGAAAATGAGATAACCCCATACTTTATGGGTAAGCACTCGGTCGAGTTTGCTTCTGAAATCGGTTGCTTTTGCCGAATCTACTTTTTGACCAATTTTTAAAGTATTATTTATAAATTGGTAGCGCTTGATGGTTTCTTTTTGTTGTAATTTTTTAAGCTCTGAATTTGTTTTTGTAAACGATTGTTTTTCAAGAGCTTTTCTGTTTAAATCCACAAAATTCACATCTTGTGTTATCACCAACCAAAGTTTGTACAAGGACTGGTTTGGAAACGTTTTTCGAAGTGTATTAAAATAGTCATCATCTATAGAAGACGCATCCAAACATGGTTCTGTCGAAATGGTTTTGTAAGTAGTGATTAGTGTTTTTAGTGCTTCAACACCGATTTTTTTTCGGGAACTTACCAGCACAATTTTCGTTTTTAGTTGTTCTTCAAGAAATGGAATGTCGAGCGAAATTCCTTTGAGTTGCATTCTGTCAATCATATTGATGACAAGAATGGTTGGAATTTCTAAATCTTTTATTTGTGTAAAAAGCAGTAAATTACGTTTCAAATTCTCCACTTCAGAAACCACAACGATAACATCGGGGAACAGTTTGTCTTTTTTGTTGAGTAAAAGTTCAATCACCACACTTTCGTCGGCGGAACTTGCATTCAAACTATAGGTTCCCGGCAAATCGATTACGTTCGCATTGATATTATTAGGTAATTTGCAAAAACCAACTTTCTTTTCGACCGTAATTCCGGGATAATTTCCCACTTGTTGGTTTAATCCTGTAAGCTGATTAAAAACCGAAGTTTTCCCCACGTTTGGATTCCCAATTAAAGCGACATTGATATTTTGCTTGCTCATTTGGAGTTATTTAGTAATGCTATCTACTTCAATTTCACGGGCAGTTTCGATGCGAATAGCTAGATGTGAGCCGTTTATATCTAAATACAAAGGATCACCAAAAGGAGCAATTTGAAGTAATTGGACGGTGTTTCCTGGCAAACAACCCATTTCTAATAATTTTAAAGGAATGACATCGGCATCAAAATCTTTGATGATGGCTTTTTCTCCTTTTTTTAAGCTAGCAATCGTGGTTTTCAATTTCTTATTTAGATTGAATATAGATTACAAAAGTAATGTAAATAAAAGAATAATAAGTGATAATTGTCAGGTTTGGTACTTTTTAGTTATCGCAAAGCCATTTGATGTCTTCAATCAATCGTTGGATTTCCTCTTTTTTGGTTCCGTCATAAAAACCACGAACTCGTTTTTTGGAATCCACGAGCACAAAATTTTCGGTGTGAACCATATCGTATTGCTCTTTGGGTTTTCCTTGTTTTACAGCCAAATAAGATTTCCGTGCCATGGTGTAAATCGCTTTTTTGTCGCCGGTGACTAAGTTCCATTTGGAGACCATCACACCGTTTGTTTTTGCATATTCTTTCAAAACCGAAACGTTGTCAACGTCTGGCATAACCGTAAAGGAAAGCAATTTTACTTTTGGATTATCAAAAAACGCTTTTTGCACATCGACAAGATTTGTTGTCATTCTTGGGCAAATAGATTTGCAAGTGGTGAAGAAAAAATCGGCAACATATATTTTGCCTTCATAGTCTTTTTGAGTGATGGTTTTTCCGTTTTGGTTGGTAAACGAAAAATCGGCAATCGTGTGGTATTTGCTGATGTATTGCACCGTAGAATCCACCAATTCTGGATTCACATCCGATGGATTATATATTGGTAAGGATTTTTTAGGTTTTAATGCAGAATAAAAGAAGGAAATTGTAATGATGGAAAAGACCAATAATACTCCAAAGAATTTTCGATATTTATAGAAAAAGGATTGCATACATAATTATTTGAGACAAAAATACGAAAACCGAATTTTATAAAAGACTTCCTTTTTAAATTCTCGCCTTCCTTGTCGAATAATTAACCAAATACAACCCACACAAAGTGATAGAACCTCCTATTGCAATCGCCGTTGTGAGTGGTTCGCCATAAATTACAGCACCTAGTAAAATCGCTACAATTGGATTAATGTAGGCGTAAATACTATTTATTTCTGCCGGAAGTCTTTGAATCATATAAATATAAGCGATGAAGGTGAGCACGGATCCAATGATGACTAAATACCCAATAGCCCACCAAGAATTTGCAGGAATCGAACTGATATTTACTCCAGTTCCAGTCGCGCCAATAATCGCCAAAGTGATGAAGCTTGAAATCAGCATTTGCAATCCTAAACTGAAATACGGATTAAAACTCGCCGCTTTTTTCCTAGTGTACATAGTTCCAAAAGCCCAAGTAAAAGTAGCAATTAAAGAAATAAAAATACCAAATCTAAAATTAGGTTTCAAAAAATCAGCCAGATGATCGTAGAAAATAACGCAAACTCCTCCAAAACTTATGACTAATCCCAGTATGGATAATCGGGCAATTTTTTCGCCTCTAAAAACAGTAATTAATACAATCCATAAAGGGAAAATGGCTCCAATAATGGCCCCCAAACCACTGCTGATGTATTTCACGCCCCAAGTACTCAGTCCGTTACTCAATACAAAATTAAGAATGCTTAGAATGATTATTGCTTTCCA
This sequence comes from Flavobacterium franklandianum, assembly GCF_007097365.1. Classification (GTDB taxonomy): domain Bacteria; phylum Bacteroidota; class Bacteroidia; order Flavobacteriales; family Flavobacteriaceae; genus Flavobacterium; species Flavobacterium franklandianum. Next base: position 48,218 of record NZ_VJZR01000001.1, on the reverse strand, counting down.
TTGTTTGCCCTTTGGCCAAGGTGTTTTTTTGTATAAAAAGAAACCAACATACAGGATTCCGCCAATGAATTGTCTAATTCCCGCAAGTTGCAAAGCGGGCATATGTTTCACGCCTTCTTTGGATGCCAGCCAAGTCGTTCCCCAAAAAAAGCTCACCCAACATAAAGCTAGAATGGGTAATCCAATGGCGTTAATCTTGGATAAAAAAGCGTTTTTTATTTTAGTTCTCAATTTATAAATGGGGTTTTGCAAAAGTATATTCCAAAACATTTTCGATTTTAGTACTCAAAATGGTCTTTCCTGAAATTGAGTTTTCAGCATTAAATTCCGGTAAATCCAAATTCAAATCAATCGCTTTCTGCGTATAATATTCCTTTCGGCTCGGATGAAAAGGAGCCACAGCATTGAAGGTGTCGTTCCATTCTGATTTGTCATTCTGTCCCGAAACTTCGGGAGTACGAAGAATTTTTATAACGATACCAATGCAATCCTCTTGATGAATTAAATTTATGGGAGCATTTGGGTTTTCAATGTTTTTTCTTCCAGCCAAGAATTTTATTGGATGTCGGTCTTCGCCAATTAATCCGCCAAAGCGCAAAATAGTGGTTTTAAAGTTCGAATTACTTTGCAAAAGTTGCTCGGATTGCACTAATTGTTTGCCGCTTTCCGTGTCGGGATTTAATTCCGTTTCCTCTGTCACACTGAGCGCAGTCGAAGTGTCGCCATAAACGGAAGTTGAACTGATAAAAAGCACATTTTCAATAGAGGAGTTTTCTATACTTGGAATCAGATTTTTAATCTTTTCAACGAATGTCTTCCTGAGTGCAGTCGAAGGATCAGTTGCTGAACCACGAAGTTTTGGTGGAATATCGATAATTAAAATAGTCGAATTTTCTAAAAAATCATTGAGATTCCCAACCGTTTCATTTTCTGAAAGTGCAATTAAATAAGGCTGAATTCCTAAATTTTCCAAAACCGAAATTTTTTCAACAGAAGTCGTCGAACCTTTTACGGAAAAATCATTTTCCAATAAGGCTTTCGCCAATGGCAAACCCAACCAACCACAACCAAGAATACTAATTTGAGTCATCGTAAAAAAATTGATTCCTCAAAAGTAGTTTAAATGTTAGCCATTTAAAAATCGATATGTTTTAAGATTTCTTTCTTTTTTCCTGTTCCTTTAAAATGGTTTCCAAATAAGGTTCGGTAACTTTTTCGATTTCACTTTCGGCAATAGTCAAGGCTTTTGGATTTTCTACAAGTTGCAACCAAGGTTTTGGTTTGCCAAAAGGATAACTTCCAAATACTATAACTGGTGTTCCCTTGAATTTTACGTTTTCATCGTCGACCAACACCCATTGATCCGCCCATTTATATAAATATTTAGCATCTTTTTCGAGTAACCTCAAGCAGGAATGCGAGGCTGGATAACCTGGTAAATCGTATTGATGAAAGCCAACTCCCTTTTTGTTTTCGATGTTGAAATTCCAAAGTAATTTCCATTCATCATCAAAGGTGCTAATGGTTTCTTCTGCTTTCCAATTGGTAAAAAATAATCCTGTGGGAGTTTGATCTTTTTTTCGACCCATATTCGTTGGGCCAGTATAAATCAAAACACCGTTTTCATAAGCCGCAAAAGTTTGAGTTGGATAAGAGAAGAAAAGAATTTTATCCACATCCACCAAATAGGGAACTTCAACGGGGAAAGGCAAATAAAACGCAATGTCGCCACTCCTATCCGTTGGAATAATCACGGAATCCATTTTGGTAAAAAACGTTTTATCGGTTCTGTTTACGGCAATGACAATTTCTAAGTCTGCGGCATTTTTGTTGATTTTCAACCACTCTTTGGTGTTTTCCAAAGTATACGTAACCGCTTTGGGTGCTTTTCGAATGGGTGCTTTTTTGACAATTTTATAGGTTTGTTGCGAATTTTCAGCTTCTGCTTTTTTGCAAGAGAATGAGGTAAGTGTTAATATAATTCCGAATATTACAATCAATTTTTTCATAACATTTTTCTTTTATGTAAAAGTGATGGAATAAACAGAATAAATTGTTACATAATTATGGGGGAATGTTGTAGGTTTTACGGGTATGAAATGTCGCAGAGTCTCGTTTATTAATAGTTCCTATTTTTTATCTGTTTTAATAATATTACAATCTAATGCCATTTTTTCAAGTATAGAAAATGTGTTTTCATCTTCTTCACTTTCATATTCTTTATTATGTTTAATAGTAAATTCAATTAACCAGTGAGTGAAATACAAAGCAACAAAAGCATTTTTATCATAACAGATTAATGCGGATTCTTTATAAGTTGGAAATAGACTAGGTCCATTTTTTCCATCTGAAGTACGAAACGAAATCAATTGACTGACTTTTGGCTTTCCAAAATGAGCAACTTCAGAAAGTTCTCTATATAATACTTTTGCAACCTCTTTAAACACATTGTTGACCTTTGGTGTTTGTCCAATAAGTATTTTGAGAGGTAAACTGTCGATTTCGTGTAATCTTGTTAGCTTTTCAAGTTGCTTTCTTATTAAAGTATAAGCTTCGATTAAATCCCCAGAAAGGATTAACTCGTTTATTATGTAATGTGATCTTATATAGGAAATGGCAATATTTAATTGATATAAAAATTCTTTTGTCGGCTCTTCATACTTTCCAACTAGTTTTTTTGCTACTAAATTAATTAGACCATCTAAAGTTATTCTGAAGCTATAGTGAACTTCAGTTTCATTTGTTTCAAAGGCTTTTTTTACAATTGCCCGAGTTTTGTCAGCCTGTTCTTGATATAATAATGCGGCTTCCAAATTGATTTAGTTCGATTTTCCATTGATTCTTAATTTCATCAAGCTTTGTTCAAATGATTCATATTTGTGACCACACATTATTACGGCTTCCTCAAACTGTCCTTTTGAATCCCCAAACTATCTTTTTCAATGGCATTCCTAACTTTCACAGCAATGGGTTTTACCAATCTTGGCGATGGTTTAATTTTCTCTTTAATTACAACTGCATCATTCAAAATAAAAGGTGTTGGCATCATCCAATCGGCTCTTTTTGCCATTGGAAAAAGAGGATTATTCATCAAATCGAAAGAGCTTTCCATTAAATCCAAATCCAAAATGCTGGTAGCGGCAACACTGAATTCAATTTCCAACGGCAATTGATCGACCACATAATAACTCAACAATTTCTTGCCTTTTCGTTCGTATTTGGAACCTTTTTGTCCCAACAACGTCAAACCATTGGCCTTGAAATTCTGAAAAACTAGATTTTTATTGGCAAAAACATCGTAGCGATTCACTTTTCGGGTTGGAGTGATTCGGATTTTCAAATAGCGATTACCGCCAACAACGCTGTCTTTCAGGAATTCTACAATGGGTCTCGAAAGGGTTTTCATTGGCGCATCGGCAGAGAAAGTGAATTCTGTTTTGTATTTGCTGGGTAACGAAATGGAGCTTAGAATTTTGGCGTCTTTTGGGTTTTGACCTAAATAAGTTTTCGTCCATTCGTCCAGATTGGTGTCGTAAGTAGCCCAAGTTGCTTTGTTTTTGTCAGCATCCAAAACATAGACCAAACTATTGGATTTGGCTTTGCCCAATTCATAGCCGGATTCATAATGTGCTTTGGCAAAAAAGCCAATTGACAATACTAAAAAAATCACAGAAGCCATTCCTTTTCGCATAAACGAACCAAAAATAGGTAGCAATAAACCAAAGGTCAAAGCGGTGAGAATGGCACTTCCAAATAATACTTTCAATCCTAAACCTATTGGGAACATTTGGATAAACGGTGCGATAAGCAACAAAGCGGGAATGCTCAAAAACAGGTTCAAAATCCATTTTGACCTTTGTGTTAATACAAATGAAGTCAACATCAGCAATCCTGCAAAAGCGGGAATAATCAAGAATCCGGCACCTTTTAAGAAGAATGCGATGAATCCGTTGATCAGAATCCAAAAGAATAAGGGCGCAACCGAATGATTCATCGTTACTTTTTTGGCAGAAAAACGTTGGTAAAAAGCAAAACAAATCGACAAAGTCAACAGCGTGAAAGCGGCAACATAATCGTGTCCATTATAGGTAAATCCGTTGAGCAAATCGTTGTATTGTGGGTAAATTATCAATAATAATTTCCATCCCAAAAACGTGATTAATCCCGAAACGATTAACGAACCCAAAAACGGAATAAATCCCTTTGCGATTTCATTGAGGAATAAAATTCTTTTGGCAATTCCGAAAAATAGTAAAATCAGCAAAAGCCCAAAAGCGATGATTACCATTGGTAAAACCCAACTAAACGGGTAGCTTATGAAGCTAAATGGAATCGAAAAATAGACATCATCTTCAGTGGTTTGTGTCGTATTTAAATCAGCATTCGAAAAATAATCCAACAGCGGCATCAAATATTTTCCTTGATGTGTCAAGGTTTTCTTACTCAAATGATTAACATCGTCCTGAGCCGTGTGGTAATTGTAATGTCCGTCTATAAAGGCAAAATTGTAGCCTTGAATATTGCCTTGTTCTCTAAAAATAGTTAAATCGGTGTCGTTGGGCAACATTTTATAAATGCTGTACATCAAGGAATTCGAAACCGAATATTTGGCATTGGCGGCCGAGAATTGGTTGACCAATCCAGCATTTCCAGCATTGGTTTCCATCAACATATAACTTGGTCCCGAAGAACCTCGTGCTTCAAAATTCAAGACCAAACCCACTTCTTTAGCCCAATTGTGTTGGGTTACAAAAAGCGCCGCACCATTCAAACCCAATTCTTCGGCATCTGTAAACAGAATAATAATGTCGTTCTGGTGTTGTTTTTTGTTGTAAGTAAAAGCACGAACACTTTCGAGAATCGTTGCCACGCCAGAACCTGCATCGCTAGCTCCTTTTGAATAGGAATGTGGCGCGCTGTCATAATGCGAAAGCAGGAGCAAGGCTTTGTTGCTATTTGTTCCCTTAATTCGAGACAAGATGTTTTTGCATTTGGTCAATGTTCCCCAATCTGAAAAAGAATAACCTTCTTGAATGGAAGTTTCTAACCCCATATTTTGGAGTTCTTCTACCAAATAATTAGCCACGACCTCGTGATTTTCGGAACCCACAAAATGTGGTTTTTGCGAAATGTTTTTCACTTGTTCTAAAGCTCTTTTGGTCGAAAACTCAGCAAGTGGAGCATCGTCATCGGATGTCCATTGGGGCATCATCGCGAAGAATGTAAATCCAAGGAATCCAAGGATAAACAATACGGATAAAATGGAGGAATAATTTTTTTTCATAGGGATAGAATTGGGTCTAAAGTTCTTTTTTGACAAGCATGTAATAGTCGTCTTCTAAAACACGATAGCCTTGATCATAAACAAAAAAATAGGTGTTTCCTGTTTTAGTTTCCAAAATATTTGTAAAAAACTCAAAGTCATAACCTTTACTCAACAGTTTTGATTTGGTAGTTTTTCCTTTACCGTCGACATTCAATGCTGATAGAATCCGGTAATTTTTGCGCAATTTGTTGTTTACGTTGCGCATAAAATTGGTGCTGTCTTTGTTTATTTTGTTATTGTAGGCGTTGCGGCAACCATCGCTGCAAAACTTTTTGTCTTCGCGACCCACAATTTTGTCTCCACATTCTAGGCAGGTTTTGTCCATAGTTTTTTGTTTTTAAATTCTATAGTAAATATTGCAAACATTTTTTTAAACCATTAAGAGGCATTTAGAAATTAAGTTTTATGTTTTTCTTGATGAACCTTAATTTCTTGTAACTATCCAGCAGATACTATTTTCAACACATTAATTGACTCCAGCTTTAGCTGGTGGTATGCAATGTTGATGCCCTTTGTGGCTTTAGCCAAAACAGCATAGTTTTTGGCTAAAGCCAATGCTACATTCATTTCCTACTCCTCCAGCTAAAGCTAGAGGCAATTGAAAATTATTGTTATTCTAAATAGTTACAATTTATTAATGATTTGAAATTTATTTTAAATGTTTTCATATAACTCAATAGATTCATTTCTTAAAATTGACCTTTGTGCAACAAGGCTTGTTTTATATGTGCCAAATGATGGTTGCAATGCCAAGCATACACCCCAACAGTTTCCTCTAAATTGGCTATTTTAAGGTTTTCTGGATGAAAAAATTGTCGTTTTAATGCTGTTGAACCAAGACTTTTCAGAATTAAAACCCAACGTGCGTGAACGCCTTCGATGATTTGAATGGAGGGCGAAATGTCGTTAGAATTGCCATCGGCGAGTTCAGCCCAAAGAGCTTCTTCATACGGTTTTATGGTGGGAACATCTTCGGTCAAAGCGAGTTTGAATCGAATTAAACTATTCATATGACTATCGGCACAATGATGCACCACTTGTTTGATGCTCCAGCCTTTTGGACGATAAATCCAATTCAATTCTTCGACAGAAAGGACTGAAGTCAGTGCTTTTATTTTGATTGGAAAATTTTCAATAACAGCAATCCAAGTTTCCAAATCATTTTCGGACACATCATCAATTTTCGGACATTTTCCTGTCGGAAACTTTAGTTTTTCGAGGTCTAAATTGTTTTTCATCACGCTTTATTTACTCTTTTAATTTCATATAAATCGGTTCGACGGTCTTTTAGGATTCGGGCGCTTCCGTGTTCGTGCAACTCTTTCAACAAATCCAAATCAACGTCGACAATCAACGTCATTTCTGTATTGGGTGTTGTTTCTGCCTTTATTCCAGTGCTTGGAAAAGCAAAATCAGATGGTGTGAAAACGGCTGTTTGCGCATATTGAATATCCATATTGTTTACTTTTGGAAGATTTCCAACGCATCCAGCAATGGCGACATAACATTCGTTTTCGATGGCTCGAGCTTGCGAGCAGTGTCTTACTCTGGTGTAACCACTTTGTGTATCGGTCAAAAATGGCACAAATAAAATATTCATTTCTTCATCGGCCAATAGTCTGGAGAGTTCCGGGAATTCAACGTCGTAACAAATCATAATACCAATTTTTCCACAATCGGTGTCGAAAGTTTTAATTTGCGAACCGCCTTTCATTCCCCAATGTAGGACTTCATTTGGGGTAATATGAATTTTATAATACATTTCGGAAGTTCCGTCTCTTTTGCATAGAAAACCAACATTGTACAAAGTGCCATTTTCCATATAAGGCATACTTCCCGAAATGATGTTGATGTTGTAAGAAATGGCAAATTCTTGAAATTTTTTGCGAATTGGGTCTGCGTATTTGGCTAATTCTCTGATGGCATCTGGTTCGGACAAATGATTGTAATCTGCCATCAATGGGGCTATGAACAACTCGGGGAAAACAGCAAAATCACTTTTGTAACCAGAAACGGCGTCAATAAAAAATTCGGCTTGTTCGAATAACGCTTCCAAGTTGGCCAACGGACGCATTTGCCATTGGATTAATCCGAGTCGGATGGTGCTTTTTGGGGTGTTTATCAATACGGGACTTTCGTCATAATATATATTGTTCCATTCCAATAAAACGGCAAATTCTTTGGAATCGACATCACCTTCAAGATAGTTTTTCATAATCCGCATCACGTGAAAATCATTACTCAACTGAAAGGAAAGCACTGGATCGTGCAATTCTTTTCGTTTTACTTTGTCGATATATTTTTTGGGAGTTAGCTTTTTGGAGTGTTCGTTGTAATTTGGAATTCTCCCAGCAAAAACGATGGATTTTAGATTTAGTTTTTCGCACAATTCTTTTCGGGCATCATACAATCGTCTGCCGAGGCGTAAACCTCTATAATCAGGGTTTATGAATACGTCGATTCCGTATAGAATTTCGCCTTTTGGATTATGCGTCGAAAAAGTATAATTTCCAGTTATTTTGGCATAATTAGGATTCTTGTCGACCAAATTTTCATCTAGAATTAAAGATAAAGCAGCACCAACCACTTTTCCGTCTGCCATAACCACTATTTGTCCATCGGGAAACAACTTTAGTAAAATTTCAATGTCTTGTTCTCTCCAGTAGGAATTTTCAAACTCGGGATAAGCCATTTTCATTGATTTCTTCAGCTCCTTGTAGTCTTCAATTTGCAGATTCCGCAATACCACTTTCTTTATTTTAGTTTGCATAACTTTTTGATACTTGGCTTGACAAAACTCTTTGTTTGCAAAATCTATACAGGACAAATGAGTTAGACACTTTTTGATTAATTATTTTCTTGTTTATAGATTTCTATTTTCTCTTTAGAGAGTCTTTTTTGCAACCACAATTTTAGTTTTCGTTTGGACTCATCGGTCAAATTGGTTTTACTATCGTAAATCAAAACAGGACGAACAGAAGCACTGTCTTTATTTTTATTAAAACTGTGATTGGACAGCGATATGTTTTCAATTTCAGGAAAAATAATTTTTATTTCCTCCAGAAGTGCTTTGTTATTATATTTGTTGGAGGCAATTGCATTTTTCAATTGGCTGATTGTAATGTCTTTTGCATCCAAATTAGTTTTTCCCGAATTGATTTGGTCTAATATGTATTTCTTAATATCGGTAGTGTCTTGACTGATATTCAATTTTGTATTTTTAATTTGGTAATAAATTAAGGTCTTGTTGAGCGACTTAATTTCTTCGGCATTGAATTTTTTTCTCAAAAAAGCAAGGTCAATTTTTTTAGGATTGGTTTTTAGATTTATCTTTTTATACAGGATAGTATAGCCTTTGTTTGTAAATTCATTTTCAATAAAGAGATTGATTTTCTGATTCGTTTCTTTTTCTTGAACTAGAATGTAAGCAAAAAATATACTCGGAATCATCATTATCAATGTCAAGGCTGTAATTCCGTATTTTATTTGTTTTTGGCGTTTGGCATTGACTTGTTGTACAGCTGGATATTTCAAATATTTTACAATTAGAAAGGTAGAAATACAAATAAAAACACAGTTGATTATGTATAAAAACAGCGCGCCTAAAAAGAATTTTAAGTTTCCAATAGCCAATCCATATCCTGCAGTACATAGCGGTGGCATTAATGCTGTAGCGATGGCAACTCCAGGAATTGGGTTTCCTTTTTCGACTCTTGTGATGGCAATTACTCCAACTAGTCCCCCAAAAAAAGCAATCAAAACATCATAAATATTTGGGGATGTTCTCGCCAGTAATTCAGATTGGGTTTCTTTAAAAGGACTTAAATAAAAGTAAGTTGTTGAGACTACTAAACTAACGATTGTAGCTATTATAAGGTTTTTTAAAGATTTTTTTACCAATTCAGAATCATACATTCCGAGTCCAAAGCCAGCACCAATGATTGGCCCCATCAATGGAGAAATAAGCATTGCACCAATAATTACGGCTGTCGAATTTACATTCAACCCGATCGAAGCGACTACAATGGCGCAGGCTAATATCCATAAGTTTGAACCTCGAAAAGAGATATTAGATTTTACATTTTCTAAAACTTTTTGTTTGTCTTCTTCTCCAGAATGAAGGTCGGTAAATTTTAATATTTTATAAATCATTCTTTTTAATCGTTTTTATTAAAAATTGTTTGAGTCTTCTAAAAATTAATAATTCTTTAAAAATCAATCAAATATACTAAATAATTTCCATTTACAAACGGTTACAAATAGTTACAACCGAAAGTAAATAGTTATCAACCGAATAAAGTTTTTGAGCTGTCGCATCTTTGCCCTGTTGATTTGAACGAACAATTCAACAAACTATATATAAACAATTTAAATTTTACACGCCATGAATGCAATGAAAAACACAGTACAGTTAATCGGAAACGTAGGGAATGATCCAGAAATCAAAACTTTTGATGGAGGAAAAAAATTAGCCAATTTAACCATCGCTACTAACGATAGTTACAAAAATGACAAAGGAGAAAAAGTAGAACAAACCGAATGGCACAAAGTCGTTGCCTGGGGGAAAACGGCCGACCTTATCGAAAAATATGTGACCAAGGGCCTCCAAATCGGAATCGAAGGAAAATTAACCCACAGAAGTTATGATGATAAAAACGGTGAAAAGAGATACATCACAGAAATAGTTGTGAATGAATTATTACTTTTGGGTAAATAGTTTAACTGAAATTTTTATATAAAAAATGCCCTCTCAATAGGAGGGCATTTGTATTTTTAATTAGGATACTTTTTTCTTTAAATCAAACATTGGACAGTTATCACACCTTTTTTTTTCTCCTTTTTTGTATTTATCACAACAACTAGACTTGCATTTTTCAGCCTTCTTGATTTTGTCAGGACTGTCTTTTTTCTTTTTATTCTTTTTTTCTTTTTCCTTCTCTTTCTTGCTCACCTTGTAAAGAATTATAATCTATACAAATATATGTTATTTTTATTTATTCTAAATAAGGAATGTCATTTTATTAAAAAAAAAGCCCTAAAGAAAAATATAATTCTTTAAGACTTTATAAATTTTATCTAAACTGAAACTATTTTGGAGCAGTAGCACTAGCAGCTACAGCAATTAGCTGAATATCTCTGTCGAATAAATAAAGACCCCCTTTGTCATCGCCAATCAAATTGATTTTGTCCAAAATGGTTTTGGCAGTTGCTTCTTCTTCAATTTGTTCTGCAACATACCATTGCAGGAAATTGTGTGTGGCATAATCTTTTTCTTCAAAAGTGATGTGTACTAATTCATTAATTGAATTTGAAACAAAAAGTTCGTGTTGGTAAAGCGCTTCAAACATTCCTTTAAAAGTTTCGTAAGAAGTGTTTGGGGCAGATAAATCGGTAATTTGAGCGTGACCTCCGCGCTCGTTTACATATTTTATTAATTTTAGCATATGCTGGCGTTCCTCATCTGATTGTGCATACATAAACTTGGCGATTCCTTCCAATCCACTAACTTCTGCCCAGCAAGCCATTGATAGATATATTTGAGAAGACTCAGCCTCAATTCTAATTTGTTTGTTTAAAGCGATTTCTATGTTTTTTGATAGCATAATTATGTAATTTTTAGCAAATTTAATTAAAATAATTCAAAGCAGATGATTGCTTTTAGAAAAGATTTTACTTCTTGGGATTCCTTCGAAATGAATGTTGTTTTATTGGAAAGATTGAAATTTTTGAACCCATATTTGTCAAAAAGTGAATGAATTCAAATTATTGATTCATCAATTCCTGAAAGCAATTCAAAAATTGACTTACGTGAAAACCATCCATCAATCCGTGGTGCGCGTGAATAGAAATTGACATGGTTCTTTTTCCGTCAGTGCCTATTGTCATTTTTCCAAAAGAAATTTTGGGACAACTATCCGGGAAAGTATAACTTCTAGCGTGAGAAAGTGAGGTAAAATTGACCCAAGGAATAGCCGAAAAGTGAATTAAATTATCGTTTGGAAATTCTCTAGTTAAAAGTCCTGATGTGTTTTGAATTCTTTCGATTTCCTTGAAAGTATTGGCAGAAAAAACTTCAAAATCTGGAGAATATTCAATCAATGAAAACCCGAAAGTTTGGTCTTCACGCATTATGGTTGCCGACACGTCAATACTATCGTAAATATAAATGGAATCGTCTACTATTCGATATCGAAAGGATTCAATAGTGTTTACAGCAACGATGGTTTTGTGCAAATAATATACAAAAAAGGAAGTTCTTAATTGTTTGGCAGTAGCATAGGCTTTAGTACAGTCTATTTCGACGGTTAAACCAAAAAAGGGTTCTTCGAATTGTTTGAAAAACAGAAAATGTTCTTTTCTAGGCCAGTTTTCTAAATCTAAAAGGGTTTTCACTATTTTGATAAAATTTGTTTTTTCAAAAGTACAGCAATTCTTTTAATTTTTATAGCAGGAATTTTAAGGATGAGCCAAAAAAAAGCTCTAAAAGAAAATTTCCTTTAGAGCTTTTAAGATATTAAAAAGTAGTTTATTTTATTATGAAAGTAACTTTTCTAACTAATTTTCTAGCGCCTTCGGAAGTTTTATCAACTGAAGTGTCCTCACCGGCAGCAATTACATTCAATCTTGAAGGGTCAATGTTTGCTTTTAACAAAATGTTTTTCACATTGGTAGCTCTTGCATTAGACAATTTGTCGTTATATGATGATCTTCCAACTTCGTCAGAGTGACCAATAATATCAACTGAAGCACTAGGATTGTTCCTTAAATAAGTCAAGATAAAATCAATACCTTCAGTAGAAGTATTATTAGGTTTAGCTACATTAAAATCAAAATAAGTACAAATATAACCATTGTTAATCGTGCTTTTAATCTGGTCATTATAGTTTAAAACTTGAGTGCTATCAGTTTTACTTGCATAATTTTCTGAGACGTAAGTTTCTGTTTTATCAGCAACACCGTTATTGTTTTTATCAATTGATCGTCCTTTAGTATCAACCATTGTACCAGCAGGTGTATCAGCTTCTACGTCTAAATAATTTGCTACGCCATCATTATCTGAGTCAAGCATTCTGTTTTCAACTGCAGTAAATCTATCATTTATTGCGGTAAATCTATCATCATTGTCCATAACCCAGTCAGCATGTTTGGCCTTTTTACCTAAGTAAACTGTTAACCCTACTGTTCCCGTAAAAAGACTTCCGTTGAAACCGTTAATATTATTTCGACTTGCGCCATCAAAAGCAAAACTTTGTTTTGCATTTGTGATTGATGTGAAATCTCCAGTTAAGACAATTCTGTCTGTCAATTTAACTTGACCTGTTACACCTACCATAAAGTTACCCATTCTGTCTTTTACATATGTAGGTTCTTTTCTTTCCAAAAAGGATAAACCAAAACCTGCGTGGGCTAATAAACCAAATGTGTTTGTCCAAGTTTCAAAACTCATTATTCTTCCTAAGTTGGCAACACCTTGTAAATCTGCTCTGTAATATTTTGTATCAAAAGGTATAGATCCTTCTTCTTCAGTAAAACTGTTGTATCCGAAATCTCCTTTTAAACCAAATTTGTTGTTGAACATGTAACGAATACCTAAATCGGCAGTGTAAGGACTAACCACCGTAGTGTAATATCCAGATGTCATAGGTCGTTGCGGTTTATTAAAACCACCAGATAATTCAACAGACCATTGATTAAAATCAATAGCTTTTTCAGCTGGTTCAGTTTGCGCGCTTATAGTGTTTATAGCGAATGCAAAAGCTAATGTAAGTAGTACTTTTTTCATGATTATGAATTTAATTCTTGACAAAAATACATCGTGAATTCCAAAAAAAAAAAAAAAACAGTTAATTATGAAAGTAATTATTATAATTTTATAATTTTTACATGTAAATATATAGTTAAAGTGCTGTTTTTCATAATTTTAAATAAAAATAATTCACACTAATCTAGTTTTTTTAAAACATCGATCATTTTTTCGAAAGTGTAGAAGTTTTTGTGTTCCACTCTATAATCGATTCTTTCGTGTGCCCAAGTGGTATGAAACGGAATATGAACAGCATAACCGCCAATGGCCAAAACAGGTAAAACATCGGATTTTAGCGAGTTGCCAATCATAAAAAAATCTTCGGGTTGAATTTCCAAACGTTTTAACAAATCCGTATAATCTTTTTCCTGTTTGTCAGCCATCACCTCAATGTGGTGAAAATAATGTCCCAACCCTGAATTATGAAGTTTTCTGCGTTGATCCAATAAATCGCCTTTGGTGGCCACAACGAGCTTGTATTTTCCATGCAAAGCGTCTAAAGTTTCTTCAACGCCGTCTAATAATTCAATGGGTTTTTCGAGTAATTCTTTTCCGTATTCGATGATTTTCTCAACGACTTCAACAGGAATAGTATTGTTCGAAATCTTCATCGCTGCCTCAATCATCGACAGCGTGTACGCCTTGATTCCGTAACCGTAAATTTTTAAATTGTCGATTTCTACTTTAAAAAGTTCCTGAGAAATCCCTTGATGCGACAAATAATCGCTCATCAAACCACAGAATTTTTGTTCCGTTTCCTGAAAATAGGGTTCGTTCACGAATAAGGTATCGTCAGCGTCGAAAGCAATTACTTTTAGATTCATTTCTTAATATATTTTACCGCAGATTCACAGATTTTTAATTTAATTTTATTAAAATAATCGGCGAATCTGCGGCGAATTTTCCTTAATTTATAGTCTCTCCATTTCCAACATTATCCGCATCAGGATTCACGAAAACTAATTTCCCTTCGGCGTTATTGGTCATCAAAATCATTCCTTGACTTTCCACGCCACGAAGGTTTCTTGGAGCCAGATTCACTAAAACAGTTACTCGCTTTCCAATAATATCTTCAGGTTTAAAACTCTCCGCAATTCCAGAAACAATGGTGCGAACATCAATTCCAGTATCTACTTTCAAAATCAACAATTTGTTAGCTTTTGGCATTTTCTCTGCTTCCAGAATCGTTCCTACACGCAAATCCATTTTGGCAAAATCATCAAACTGAATTAATTCTTTTTGTGGTTCTGTCATTGCCAGGGACACAGCAATCTCATCCAAATTAGCGGTTTTTGTAGCTTCCAATTTATCTATTTGTTTTTGGATTTCTTCGTCTTCAATTTTGGCGAAAAGTAATTCAGCTTCGCCAATTTGGTGTTCGGCAGGAATTAAATCGGAATTGTCAGCAACTGTTTTCCAATCTATTTTTTCTTCAATTTTTAGTATTCTGGACAATTTCGTAGCGGTAAACGGCAAGAAAGGTTCGCATAGGGAACTCAAAGCCGCCGCAATTTGCAACGCCACATACATTTGGGTTTGAACACGAGCCGGATCAGTTTTTATCATTTTCCAAGGCTCTTCATCGGCCAAATATTTATTTCCTAAACGCGCCACATTCATCAATTCGCTCAAAGCTTCTCTAAACCTATAACGTTCAAGTGAACTCGAAATCACCGCTGGATAGGCTTTTAATTCGGTTAAAGTCGCTTCGTCTACCTCCGAAAGTTCGTTTGGACTTGGAACAATTCCTTCGTAATATTTATTGGTCAACACCACCACACGATTGATGAAATTTCCAAAAATAGCAACTAATTCGTTGTTGTTTCTAGCCTGAAAATCTTTCCAGGTAAAATCGTTATCCTTAGTTTCTGGCGCATTCGATGTCAACGCATAACGCAAAACATCTTGCTGGTTCGGAAATTCTTCCAAATATTCGTGCAACCAAACCGCCCAGTTTTTAGAAGTAGATAATTTGTTTCCTTCTAAATTTAGGAATTCATTGGCAGGAACATTATCTGGCAAAATATAACTTCCTTCCGCTTTTAACATTGCTGGAAATATGATGCAGTGAAAAACAATATTATCTTTTCCTATGAAATGAACCAGTTTCGTATCCTGATCTTTCCAATACGGTTCCCAATCTTTTCCTTCTCTCGCAGCCCATTCTTTTGAAGAAGAAATATAACCAATCGGCGCGTCAAACCAAACATATAATTTTTTTCCTTCGGCACCTTCAACCGGAACATCAATTCCCCAATCGAGGTCACGTGTTACCGCACGAGGTTCTAATCCGCCATCAATCCAGGATTTTACTTGACCGTAAACATTGGGTTTCCAGTCATTTTTATGTCCAACAAGAATCCATTCTTTCAAGAAATCTTCATAACGATCCAAAGGCAAAAACCAGTGTTTCGTCGATTTCAAAATAGGCGTTTCTCCCGTAATGGTCGATTTTGGATTAATTAAATCCGTGGCGTTCAAGGTCGAACCACATTTTTCGCATTGGTCACCATAGGCTTCTTCGTTGCCGCATTTCGGGCAAGTTCCCACCACAAAACGGTCTGCCAAAAATTGATCTGCTTTGGCATCATACAATTGTTCGGTAACTTCCTCGATAAAATCGCCTTTGGCATACAGCGTTTTAAAAAATTCCGAAGCCGTATCGTGATGAATATTGGCCGAAGTTCTGGAATAATTGTCAAACGAAATTCCAAAATCCGAGAATGATTTTCGGATAATTCCATCGTATTTATCGATTACTTCCTGTGGCGTAATGCCTTCTTTTTTGGCTTTCATCGAAATCGCCACGCCGTGCTCGTCGCTTCCGCAAACAAACAAAACGTCTCTTCCCTGCAATCTTAAATATCTGGAATATATATCCGAAGGCACGTAAACACCCGCCAAATGGCCAATGTGAATCGGTCCGTTCGTATAAGGCAATGCCGCTGTAATGGTATATCTTTTTGGATTCTGTAACATAATTCAGTTTAATTTGCTGCAAAAATAAGATTTTTTATGATAGGATACGGACAAGTCCCGACTTGTACGTCCTTGTGTAAAAGAATTTATGTTTTTTAGGAGTTATTTGGCTTCGCTGAATTATAGATGTCTCGCTATTCCTTTTCATCAACGTAATAATGTAAGTAAGACCAATGATTATGTAACATTCTACGAGATTCGTACCGTTAATTTTGTCCGTATTAATTTAAAATAATGAAAACGTGAAAACGAAAAGCATAATAATTGCCTCAGCATTAAGCATCGGATTATTTACAGTATCTTGTAATAGTAATGAAAATGATGGAAATACAATAGCTCCTATAATAGGGAAATGGGGTATTGTCAAAGTAGGTACCAATATTAATGGTGAAGATACATTGAGTGATCCACCGCAAAACACAAGAGGTTGTGACCACGATTTTATTAATCTAAAAATTGGTAATTCATTAACATCGGGAGATTATAGTTCGCTTGTAAGCCCTTGTGTACTAACAACCAAGTCAGTACTTATTCCAAATAAGGCAATAAATTAACAACTGTATTAAATGGTACAACTACAACTTATGATATAGTTAATCTTACGCTTTCTGAATTAAAATTGAAAGAGTCCAATGGTGCTGTTTCAGTGTATATTAGATAATTCATTTATACAGCGATAGATTATAAATCATAGTGAGATGTTGTATATAACGGAAATAACTTTTAAAGTTGTTTCCGTTTTTTTGTGGATAGAATTTTTTTAGGAATAAATATTTGTGTTTTATTCTTATTTGAAATAATTTTCAAATTCAGTAGGCATTTTGTTAATTTGTTTTATTTTGATGTCTTTATAGTAAACTTCACCAGCTTCACTTTGTAATTGTATTTTTCCTTCGATTAAAGGTCGAAAATTTTCACCATCAAAATAACGGGAATTTTGCAAAACCATCACGACTTTACCGTTGACAATGTGAAGACTTTTTCCTTCATAACAAACCAACTCCATTTCTGTCCAGCCGTTAGGTGTTTCAGCATTCATTTTTCGCAAACAAAATCCTGAATTTTCAGTATTTGCTCCAAACGGAATAAATTCCTGACTTTCATCTGCCACAGCATTCATTGTACCTTCTGGAATATAAGATTTTATATCAATTGCTGAGTTAGCAATATTCCAGTAATCACCAAAATGACCTTCCATTATTTGGAACTCTTGCGACAACATCCAAGCACGCCAGTAATCTACTCCCGCTTTTCCTTGCGAGTGATAGAGTAAACCCGCATCCATAAGTTTATCTGTTCTTGGTTCCCATTTTTTAGTTCCAAATTTGACTTGTAATTTCAATCGGTAGTTTTTGTAATTTTCTTTGGTAAAAACACAACCATAATATTCTCCAGAAACCTTAAGTACTGGTTCGTTGTTTTCCTGAATCACCGTAAACATATTGTTTACATTTTTATTGTAGCCAACAGGTTGTATTTCGTTTCCATTAATATCAGTCGGAATTTTTCCAGAATATCCGTTCTTGTGCTTGTAACTGAGATACATTTCCCATTTGCTGAGATTGTTGTCTAGTAATTTTATCCAGCTTTCTTCTTTAGGCGGGTTTGAGTTTTTAGTTACAGAAGTTAAACTAAAAAGAACGGCAAGTGCTATTAGTATGAAGTATTTTTTCATTTAGTTAGTTGGTTTTTTGGATAATCTTTTCAAATCTACAAAAAAATACATTAGCATGTTTATCCTTAATAATTGAAAATAAGATTTAGTAGAGCTATAGGCTTGGTTTATTTGGAATGAATGCGTTTTAATCTCTATAGATTTAATTCCTCGAACTACAACTTCGTTTTTTCTTTTTTTGCCACAGATTTACAGATTTCCACAAGAGTTTTGTTTGTGGAAATTTGTGGATTTTGTGTTTAACTTTATTAATACCACGTGGGCTCTGACCTAAGGCAGTTTAATTCGCCCTACTTTTAATTGGAAAGCAGTATATTTGCAAAGGGAATTATTCAAGATTATATATTATGCCAAAAGGACCTGAAAAAAACACTAAAAACAAGGCTTTGCACACCAAATTGCTAAATCGGAAAAACTCCAAATTGCAAGAAGAAAAAAAAGAAAAAGCAGCACGATTAAAAGCTTTAGTAACCAAAATGAATCAGCTAAAGAATAATGACCAACCAATAGAGCCGTAGGCTCGGCAAATATTGTAGGGATGGATTTTAATCCATCCAAAATTTAATGATTTATTAAAAAAGTGCCGTAGGTACGGATAATTTTCACAACCTTTGACCTCTAAAAACTAAAAACAATATGAGCAAGACAAAACTAATAATCAATAAAAACGGATCGATTAAAATTGAAGGTGATTTTGAAATAATGGATCAAGATGGTGTAGTTTATGGCCTAGAGGGAAGAACCGCATTGGGTCTTTGTCGTTGTGGATTATCATCCAACAAGCCATTTTGTGACGGTTCACATCGTAATAATTTCGAATGTGATTCAAAAGCATTTGATTTGCCACCAATGAAAACAAAATAAATAAATCGTTTTCCAACTTACAATTTCAAAGCTACATTTTCATCGATGTGGCTTTTTTATTTCCTCAAAACCTTTGTAAAATTTCGTTTCTGTTTTTATTTAACGGAAATTTGCCCAATATTTAAAACTTAAAATATGGAATTCGGTAGAATACTAGTTTCGGAAACAGCTTTCAATAGTGAAAATCTTCAAGACGTGATTCACTCCAATATTTCGGTAATCAACTTAATGCGGGAGGAAAAAATCGATGACGAATTCATTCACGAAGATGCCTTGATGAGTTATTATTTAGACTATTATTATTCGCAATATGTTGCGGGAAACTTTGCTCAATTTGTACATTCTTCGGGTTGGAATGCCGAACTGAACGAATTAATTGAAGAAGGTTTGGCATTGATTGGCGCCGAAAAGCACTTGGAGTTATTCCAACAGCAATCCAAAAAAGTAAAACTAATGAGCAGCGTGAAGCTCAATAAATTCCTGAAAGGGAAATTAGAAGGCGTAAATCCTACTCGAGACTTGCTCAACACCGACACTTTTTTCGAAATAGATGAAAATCTGGTTGCTTTAAACGCTAATTTTCTAAAATCACACCCCGATTTCGAAGCGCTTTCCGTCGATGAAATGTTCGCCACTTTAGAAGAATTTGTGGGTCACGAGATTAAAAGAGAGTAAAACTTTTTTTTAAACACATAGAAACATAGTTTTTAGTTTCTTAAAAAAGTCATTTCATTTTTCATAGTTAAGTATAGCTATGTGTAAATGAAATGCTATCAAACTCTTTTCAGTCATAAATTTTCTATGAATCTATGTGTTTAAAAAAAACTGAATACGTTTCAATTTGGATATTCTGATTTTCATCAAAACTTTGTCTTATAAGTATCAAACATTTCCTTAAATTTGCTACCAAATATTATAAAATTTAGCGTTAAAAAAATCAAGCTATGTTACAAATTGCATTTATTAGAGAGAATCAGGAGAAAGTAATCACCGCTTTGGCAAAAAGAAATATGGATGCCACAAGTGTTGTTGAAGAAGTTGTAAAACTAGACGAAAATCGTCGTGCTGCACAAGTAGAATTAGACAATACCTTAGCTGAATCTAATAAATTATCCAAAGATATTGGCGAATTGATGAAAGCGGGCGAAAAATCAAAAGCTGCTATTCTCAAAGAAAAAACAGTTTTGTTGAAAGAAAAAAGCAAAGCGTTGGCCGAAACTGCCGATCAATTGGCTGCCGATTTGTTGGAAAAACTATATACTTTACCCAATCTACCCGCCGATATTGTTCCAGAAGGAAAAACGCCAGAGGACAATTTGAATGTTTTCGAAGAAGGCGCAATTCCTGTTTTGCACGAAGGAGCGCAACCACATTGGGACTTGGTAAAAAAATACGACATCATCGATTTTGAATTAGGGAACAAAATTACTGGTGCAGGATTTCCGGTTTACAAAGGAAAAGGAGCCAAGTTGCAACGTGCCTTAATCAATTATTTCTTGGATAAAAATACCGCTGCTGGTTACAATGAAGTTCAGGTTCCGCATATGGTCAACGAAGCTTCGGCTTATGGAACGGGACAATTGCCAGACAAAGAAGGGCAAATGTACCACGATAAAACCGATGATTTGTACTTGATTCCAACAGCAGAAGTTCCAGTAACGAACTTGTTTCGTGACGTGATTTTGAACGAAAACGAATTACCAATTTTAACTACAGCTTACACGCCTTGTTTCCGTCGTGAAGCAGGTTCTTATGGTGCTCACGTTCGTGGTTTGAATCGTTTGCACCAATTTGACAAAGTAGAAATCGTGCGAGTGGAACATCCTGATAAATCGTATGAAGCTTTGGAAGGAATGGTCGAACACGTAAAAAATATTCTTCAAGAATTGAAATTACCATATAGAATATTGCGTCTTTGTGGTGGCGATATGAGTTTCACATCGGCTTTGACCTATGATTTCGAAGTGTATTCTACTGCGCAAGAGCGTTGGTTAGAAATCAGTTCGGTTTCTAATTTTGAGACTTTTCAAGCGAATCGTTTGAAATTGCGTTTCAAAGACAAAGATGGAAAAAACCAATTGGCTCACACGCTTAACGGAAGTTCATTGGCTTTGCCAAGGGTTTTGGCTGGAATTTTGGAAAATTATCAAACAGCAGAAGGAATTGTGATTCCTGAGGTTTTGCGAAGTTATTGCGGGTTTGATATAATAAATTAGTGGTCAGTATTCAGTGGTCAGTGATCAGTTTTTTGAATAAATAATTAAGTGTTCAGTATACAGTGATAAGTTTGTTGGAAGTAATAATAAGTGAATGGAAGATAATTGTTTTCGAAATTAAACAAAGCACTAAAAAACTACCCCTGAATACTGACCACTGAATACTGAATACTGAACACTTTTTGAAATGAAATACTTTTTTATAAATATCGCCCTGTTTTTTTCATTGGTTTGTTTCTCGCAAAACGAGCAATTGGCTCAGTATTATTTTGAGAAAGGTGATTTCGAAAAAGCAAAAATCAGTTTTGAAGAATTATTAAAAACTACTCCACAAAACTACCTGTATTTCACTAGAATCGTTGACTGTTACCAGCAATTGCAAGACTTCGCCGCTTCGGAAAAATTGATAAAAGAGCGGCTTGACAAATACAAACAAGGCAGTCTTTTGGTCGAATTGGGTTATAATTTCCAGTTGCAAAAGAACGAGGCTTCCGCCAAAAAGTACTATGACGAGGCAATAGAAAGAATCAAGAAAAATCCAAACGAAGTGTATGGAATTGCCAATTCTTTCGAGAGAAAAGTATTGTTGGCTTATGCCTTGAAATCCTATCAAACAGCAACAACTTTAGAACCCAAGTATAATTTCAATTATCAAATAGCCTTGCTTTATGGACAATTGGGCAATACTGAAATGATGATTTCTACCTTTCTGGATGAAGCTTTTGCCAACCCTCAAAATACGATACAAATCCAAAATCAATTGGCCCGTTTTATGGTCGAAGAAGGCGATGAAAAGTTCAACGAAACCTTGCGAAAAGCATTGATTACAAGAGCGCAGAAAAATCAGGATGTTTTTTGGAACGAATATTTGAGTTGGTATTATGTCCAGCAAAAAGAGTTTGGAAAAGCCTTTGTCCAGGAAAAAGCAGTGTACAAACGCAATCCCGAATCGCTTTCCAGTATCGTCAATTTGGGGCAACTCGCCATTGAGGAGGACGATGCCGAAGCAGCTAAAGAAATTTTAGGGTTTGTTTTGGAAAACACCAAAGATTTGGAGTTGCTTATCCAAGCCAATTCCTATTTGATGGAAATGAAAATAGATAAGGCACAAGAAAAAGATTTTGCTGCCATTGATTCCGAATTGAAGGGTTTGCTCAAGGAATATGAAATAAGTCCAATTAGCTTATCTTTGCAACTGATTCAGGCGCATTTCGTGGCTTTTAATTTGAAAAAACCAGAGGAAGCCAAAGCCATAATCAAGAAAACGCTCGAATTGCAATTGAACGATTATGAAGCGGCTGATGCCAAAATGGAGTTGGCTGATATATTGCTTTTCGAAGAAAAATTCAATCAAGCATTGATTTATTATTCGCAAATTGAAGAGAATTTAAAGAACGACGAAGTAGCTCACGAAGCGAGTTTGAAGGCAGCCAAAACGAGTTATTTTCAAGGGGATTTTGTATGGGCTTTGAAACAGTTCAAGGAATTAAAATCGGCGAGCACGCAATTAATTGCCAACGATGCTTTGGAATATTTCCTTTTAATCAATGACAATACAGTAGCCGATTCGACGCAAACGGCTTTGAAACAGTTTGCCAAAGGAGATTATCTTTTGTATCAAAACAGGAATCCCGAAGCGATTGCGCAGTTTCAGGCAATTTTGAAAAGTTTCAAAGGACAGCAAATTGTAACCGTGACGCTATTGCGTTTGGGGAAAATTTACGAAAAACAAGGCGAATACAATTTGGCTTTAAGCCAATATCAAAATATTATCGACAACCACGCGGATGGAATTTATATTGACGAAGCCTTATATTTTTCTGCTGATATTTATAACAATAAGTTACAAGATCACGAGAAAGCAAAGCCGCTTTATGAGAAAATAATTTTCAGTCATCAAGACAGTATTTATTTTGTTGATGCTCGAAAGGAATACCGACAATTGCGGGGAGATAAGAATCTTTAAAAAATGTTTAATCGGTTAACTGTTTATTTGTTTAACCGAATTAACGATTAACCGATTAAACAAATAACCAAATCAACAGTAAAAATGATAATTTACAACGTTACCACCAATATACACGAAAGCGTTCAAGATCAATGGATGATTTGGATGCAACACAAACACATTCCTGAAATGTTGGCGACGGGAAAATTCTCTTCGGCCAAAATGGCTCGCGTTTTAATTGAAGAAGAAATGGGAGGAACCACTTATTCGGTCCAATACACGACGGATTGCAAGGAAACTTTACAAAAATATTATCTGGAAGATGCGCCAGCGTTGCGTGAAGAAGGAATAAAATTATTTGGAGACAAAATGCTTTCTTTCAGAACGGAATTGGAGTTGATTTCGGAGCATTAAAAAAGTGTTTAGTTTTCAGTCGCAGTGTTTAGATGGGAATAAAAAACCAATTTTATCTATGAATTATGAATAATAAAAATTTTTCGGATTACGACATTTCATTGCGAGGTCAATTGTTTGTTAATTTGCCTGTGACAGTTATTATTATTATTACAGCATTTGGGTTAAGTATGTTTTTTGATGTGAATTTTAAAATTGCATTACTTGTTGGAATGGTTTTGGGTTGGATCTATTGGAGTTTTTCTGTTAAAAGATGGATTCAATGGGCTACTAAAAATGATGTAGATATTGATAGATTAGTTAAAATTGGAAAAAGAGGACTGTTAGTTTGGAGTAAAAATACAGTTGAAACGGTAACCAAACACAATAAAACACCCTTTATATAAAAAACCTTTGCGCCTTCGTGTCTTTGCGGTAAAAAACCCTTGCGCCTTTGCGGTAAAATAAATAATATGGAAAAAGTAAAAGCCAAAAAACACCTCGGACAACATTTCTTAAAAGACGAAAGCGTAGCGAAAAACATCGCTGACACATTGAATCTCGAAGGTTATGATGATATATTAGAAATTGGACCAGGAATGGGCGTTTTGACCAAGTATTTGTTGGAAAAACCTATCAATACCTATGTTATCGAAATCGACACCGAATCGGTGGAATATCTTGATGCCAATTATCCAAAGTTACACGGGAAAATTATCTCCAAGGATTTCTTGAAATACGATGTCAACGAAGTTTTCGAAGGAAAACAGTTTGCTATTATTGGTAATTTTCCATACAATATTTCGACGCAAATTGTATTTAAAACATTAGAACTTCGCGACCAAATTCCGGAATTCGCAGGAATGTTCCAAAAAGAAGTTGCCGAACGCATTTGCGAGAAAAAAGGAAGCAAGACTTATGGTATTCTTTCCGTTTTGGCACAAGCTTTTTATGATGCCGAATATTTATTTACGGTTGATGAACACGTTTTTATTCCGCCACCAAAGGTCAAATCGGGCGTTTTGCGTTTGCGTAGAAAAGAAGATTACAGTTTGCCTTGTGGCGAAAAGTTGTTTTTTAGGGTCGTAAAAACCGCTTTCCAGCAACGCAGAAAAACCTTGAGAAATAGTTTAAAAACACTAAATTTGTCCGATGGTTTAAGAGAAAACGAAGTTTTTAACCTACGTCCGGAACAACTTAGCGTAGAACAATTTATCGAATTGACCCAAAAAATAGAAGCCGATGGAGTTTAAAATCAGCAAAGGATTTTTTAAAGAATTAAAAAAATTCATCAAGGGCAAAAACAAAAAGGAATTGGAAGTTTTGCTCAATGATATGCACCATGCTGATATTGCTGAAATTCTCGAAAAGCTTAGTTTCAAAAGTGCTATTTATCTTTTTAAGGTATTAGATTCTGAAAAAACAGCCGAAATTCTGCTAGAACTGGATGAAGATTTACGGGAAAAAATACTAAACCGCCTTTCGCCAAAAGAAATTGCAGAAGAACTTGATGAACTAGAAACAAATGACGCCGCCGATATTATTGCAGAGCTTTCTTCATTAAAAAAAGATCAAGTAATTTCTGAACTTCAAGACGAAGAACACGCCAAAGACATTGTCGATTTGTTGCGTTATCCTGAGAATACCGCTGGTGGATTAATGCACAAAGAATTGGTTAAGGTTAATGAAAACTGGAATGTTTTTATTTGTATCAAGCAAATGAGAATCCAAGCCGAAAACATCTCCAGAGTGCATTCTATTTATGTGGTTGATGATGAGGATATGTTATTAGGACGATTGTCGCTCAAAGATTTGTTAACCACTTCGTCAAAAACACCTATTAGTGAAGTTTATATCAAGAAATTAAACTCCGTAATTGTCGATACAGAAGATGTTGAGGTGGCTCGTATTATGCAAAAATACGACTTAGAAGCCATTCCAGTTACGGACGAAATGGGTCGGTTGGTGGGTCGAATTACCATCGATGACATCGTCGACGTAATCAAGGACGAAGCAACCGAGGATTACCAATTAGCTGCCGGTATCTCGCAAGATGTTGAAGCCGATGACAGTATTTTGGAATTGACAAAAGCCCGTTTGCCTTGGTTGGTGTTGGCGCTGTTGGGAGGTTTTGTATCTGTAAAAGTCCTCGGATTATTTGGAGGGGCAATGACCAATCACGGAAATTTATTCTTTTTCACGCCACTAATTGCTGCGATGGCAGGAAATGTGGGCGTACAATCTTCGGCAATTATTGTGCAGGGTTTGGCAAACGATACTTTGAGCGGTTCCTTATTCAACCGATTGATAAAAGAAGTTTCCTTGAGTTTGTTGAATGGAGTAATTCTGGCCACCATTTTGTTTTTGGGAAGCCATTTTCTACTGAACGTAGAAATTATTATAGGAATTATTGTTACTATAGCTTTGATTTCGGTAATTATTATAGCATCGCTCATCGGGACATTTGTTCCTATATTATTGGATAAATTCGGAATTGACCCCGCACTCGCAACGGGGCCGTTTATCACGACCAGCAATGATATTTGCGGAATTCTCATTTATTTTACAATAGCAAGATTGATTTTAGGATTTTAATTAAAAAGAAATAAAAACAAATTTAAAACTAACACCTTCCCATATCGGCTCCCTCTCCTTTGGAGAGGGTCGGGGAGAGGAAAATATACAAAAATGAAAGTACACATTATTGGAGGAGGAAATCTTGGAGTTTCCATAGCATTAGGATTAACTCGATTTTCGAAAAATAACCAAATCACCGTTACTAGAAGAAACACGACAAGCATTCTATATTTAGAAGAATTGGGTGTAACCGTTTCAAAAGATAACAAACACAATATTCAAGATGTAGATGTTATTATTTTGACCATAAAACCATATCAGGTAAACACTGTTTTGGCCGAAATCCTTCCCTTAGTTACCAATAAAGTAATCGCTTCGGGAGTAAGTGGATTGTCAATTGAAGCGCTTCAAAACAAAATAGGAGATTCAAACAGTGCCATTCGAATTATGCCCAATATTGCGGCTCAATTTGGTGCTTCGGCAACTTGTATTGCTTTTAACGAAAGGCATGCAACTCAAGCCCAAAATGTAGTTTCTCTTTTTCAAGATTTAGGAACAGCGCCTATTATAGACGAAAAATTAATGGATGCAGCTACGGTTTTGGCGGCAAGCGGAACGGCTTTTGCTTTGCGTTACATTCGTGCTTCGATGCAAGCCGGAATCGAAATAGGGTTTGACTGGAAAACAGCATTGGCTATTTCTGCCCAAACTGTTAAAGGCGCAGCCGAAATGATTTTGGAAGAAAACATCCATCCAGAACAATTAATTGACAGAGTAACAACACCTCAAGGCTGTACAATTGCCGGACTGAATGAAATGGAAATGCACGGATTCAGTTCTTCATTGATTAGAGGAATTAAGACTTCTTTGAAACAAATTAAAGGGTAAATTTTAGAATATAAATTACAAAAAGGGAATTTAGTTTTAACTAAATTCCCTTTTGTGTTTAATACGAAGCAAATTATTCCTTTGTTTTATGTTTTACTTTTTGAAGCGATGTTTTCTTTAAAGTAAATTTTAACCAAAAGTAGCCCATAGTTCCAGCAACAAAAGAAGCAATTAAAATGGCAATTTTAGAATAGGTAATCACTTCTTCTCCGTCATTTTTAAAGGCAAGAAGTGTAATAAAAATGGACATTGTAAAACCAATTCCTCCTAACATTCCTGCGCCAATAATGGTTTTCCATTTTAATTCTTTGGGTAATACACAAAGTCCCAAACTCACTCCTAAGAATGAAAAAAGAAAGATCCCCAATGGTTTTCCAATGACAAGCCCTAATAGAATTCCAATTGAATTAGAATGGCTTAAACCATCTTGCCAGCCTGAATTTATAGCAATACACGTATTGGCAATGGCAAACAAAGGCAAAATTACAAAGGCCACAGGTTTGTGTAGAAAATGTTGTAAAATATAGGAAGGTGATTTCTTGCTTCCGTCTCCAAAAGGAATAACAAAAGCTAACAATACCCCAGTTATCGTAGCGTGAACTCCAGAATTTAACATAAAATACCACATCGCAACGCCTCCAATCAGGTAGGGAATCAGGTTGTAAATTTTCATCCGATTTAGAATAAACAAAACCCCCATAATACCTAAAGCAAGGGCTAAATTTATAAAAGAAATTGAGGTTGTATAGAATACGGCAATCACGATAATGGCTCCTAAATCGTCAATTACAGCTAGTGCGGTCAAAAATATCTTTAAGGAAGCGGGTACACGACTTCCCAGAAGAGACAAAATTCCTATGGCAAATGCGATATCAGTAGCCATTGGGATTCCCGCACCGTTTTGAGTTATGGTTCCAAAATTCAACAGTAAAAATAATCCGGCAGGAATAAGCATTCCGCCCAAAGCTCCAAAAATAGGCAATGCAGCATTTTTAATGCTCGATAATTCCCCTTGATAAATTTCGCGTTCTAACTCTAAACCTATCAATAGAAAGAAAATTGCCATCAAGCCATCGTTAATCCAATGTGTGATGGAATGATGTCCAACTTCGGTAGACCAAATCTGAATATATTCGGTTTGAATGGGAGAGTTGGCAAGGTAAAGTGACAAAATGGTTACACAAAGAAGCAGAATTCCACCCGATTTTTCGCTTTCAAAGAAAGATTTAAAGGTTTTTGTTAATTTCATTTTAAAGCTATTTACAGTTTCATGAGAAAATTGAAAGATTCGAAAGGAAATTTAATTCATTTTCATTTAACAAATTTACATAATTGAACTACTAAATCCTCTTAACAAAACGATAAACCGCAATTTTTTTGTTATTTTGGTGAATCAAATTTAGAAACATATTTTATGGGCATCAAAATCCTTCATATCGATAGCAATCATCTCATACTTTGGGAACAATTGCAGCAAGCAGGATTTTCCAACCACGAAGATTTCACTTCTTCCAAAGCGGAAATCGAAGCCAAAATCCACGATTATCAGGGCATCGTCATTCGCAGCCGATTCAAAATCGACAAAGCTTTCTTGGACAAAGCCACCAATTTGCAATTTATTGCACGAGTTGGAGCAGGTTTAGAAAGTATCGATTGTGACTATGCTTTATCCAAAAATATCCAACTCATTGCCGCTCCCGAAGGCAATAAAAATGCGGTTGCCGAGCATACTTTGGGAATGATCTTGTCGCTTTTCAACAATTTGAATCAAGCCGACAACGAAATAAAATCAGGAAATTGGAACCGAGAAAAAAACCGCGGTCACGAACTTGACGGAAAAACCGTGGGCATCATTGGTTACGGAAATATGGGAAAATCTTTTGCCAAAAAACTGCGAGGTTTTGAAGTAGAAGTTTTGTGTTATGACATTCTGGAAAATGTGGGCGATGAAAATGCGCGACAAGTTTCACTCACAGAATTTCAGCAAAAAACCGATGTTTTGAGTCTGCATATTCCTTGGACTCCCGAAACTGATAAAATGGTTAATGCTGATTTTATTAACGCTTTCGCCAAATCGTTTTGGATAATAAACACATCCCGAGGAAAAAACATTGTCACTGCCGATTTGGTCGAAGCGATGAAAAAACGAAAAATTCTTGGTGCTGGTTTAGATGTTTTGGAATATGAAAAATTATCTTTCGAAACACTGTTTCAAGACAAAGACACGCCAGATACTTTTCTATATTTATTGAAAGCAAAAAATGTAATTCTCACGCCACACATTGCTGGTTGGACATTTGAAAGCCACGAACGATTGGCGCAAGTAATTGTCGATAAAATCAAAGCAAAATATTTAAAAAATATTTAATTTAAATTCAAAAATTTACATATTAATAACACGACTTTTCCGTAAATTTTATATATTAGCCATTCAAATACAGTTCTTTATAAAGAATGAGGAGTAGCCGAAAATCCATAAGAGTAGGTGTTATCAACTAAATATTTTAAATTATGATTGAATGGTACAAAAAAGTAGTTTTTGAAAATTACGCAAATTTTAATGGCAGAGCAAGAAGAAGTGAGTATTGGTATTTCACTTTAGCAAATATTATTGTTTGCATAATTGCTATGATTATCGACAAAGTAGCAGGTTTAAATTTTGAACCACTACCTTATGGTTGGTTATATCTTGCGAATTCATTATTGGTTATTGTTCCTGGATTGGCAGTAACAGTAAGACGTTTGCATGATTTGGGCAAAAGCGGTTGGTTTTTCTTTATTATATTAATTCCTTTGATTGGTTCAATTTGGTTACTTGTTTTGTTTTGTACTGAAGGAGATCAAGGAACAAATTCGTATGGTCCAGATCCTAAAAATGAATTTGATGAAATTGAAGAAATTGGTACAATTGAAGCATAATTAAAATTGAAACTTAAATCATTTCAATAAATTTTATATTTTTACGCAAACCAATTAACAACCAAAAAGAATGGAAAACACAATAACAGAACATTGGAACCGACAAAACAATCCAATTCCCGTATTCAAAGTTGATCCGGTATTAGTATTAATCTTAAGTTTTATAACCTGCGGATTGTATCTTATCTACTGGAATATAAAAGTGGCCGAAGTGTTGAATGCTGTGGCTGAAAGAGAAGTTATTTCTCAACCCATTGCAATTTTTGCAGGATGTTGTTTTCCTGTGAATATTTATTTCTTTTATTTGGCAGGCAAAGACGCATTGCCTCAAGTGTATAAACGCATTGGTTATCCACAGAAAGACGATTCCACTTTATTGATTATTTTAGGGTTTTTCTTTCCAATGGCAGCGGCAATGATTGTTCAAAATGACATCAATAAATTATACAATTAATATAAAATCAAAACGTAAAATTTACGGAATCATCGGTGCATTCATTACGCTGATGGTTCCGTTTTTTTTAATCCTTTTCGATCAAAATACGCATCTCGAAACGGATCAATCTTTATGTCCTTTGAAGATGCTTAGCGGTTTTCCTTGCCCGGGTTGCGGCATCACAAAATCGCTAGTATATCTTTATGAGGGGGATTTACAAAAGAGTTTGTATTATCATATTTTAGGACCATTTGTAATTCTGTTTTGTATCGTAACAATTGGGGTTCTTGCCACAGAATTAATCACCAAGAAGGAATATTTCAACGGACTGCTTTTCAATAGAAAATTAGCCTATTGTTTGGCTATTTTTCTAGCGAGTTATCATTTTATAAGAATTTTATATTTTATAAATAATAATTCAATGGATGATATTTTGCTTCAGTCTATTTGGAGGTAAAACTAATAGACTGCTTGATAAATTTGCTCCCTAAAATTTACTTGATTACAGCAATCTGCAACCTTAAATCTGAAATCTGCCGTCTGCCACCTCATTACTCTTCTTTCTCGGCCAATTTTCTTTCTAATTCAGCCTGAAATTCTTCCATTACTGGTTTTACGGTGCTGTCTGGAATGTCCGAAATTCGGATGTACATTAATCCATCAATTGCATTGTTGAAAAGTGGATCAACGTTAAAAGCGACCACGCGAGCGTTTTGTTTGATGTATTTTTTAATCAAAACAGGAAGTCTTAAAGTTCCTGGTTCCAATTCGTCAATGAGTTTGTCAAATTTATTCAAATCGGCTTCGGCTTCATCAAAAATAAAATCCTTATCGGCGTCTTTTAATTTGACTTTAAATGCTTTTTTAGGATGAATATATTGAGCAATATAAGGATCATAAAAATTAGATTTCATGAATTCAATCATCAATGATTTCGAAAAATTCGAAAATTGATTACTAATACTCACTCCGCCAAGCAAGAATTTATGTTCTGGATGACGCAGAGTTGTATGAATGATTCCTTTCCAAAGTAAGAAAAGAGGCATCGGTTTTAGTTGGTATTCCTTGACAATAAAAGCACGTCCCATTTCTATAGAATGGTGAAGCATATCATATAATTCGGGTTCAAAACGGAAAAGATCATTCAGGTAAAACCCTTCGACTCCATATTTTGGAAAGATTTCTGCACCGAGGCCCATTCGATATGCACCCGCAATTTTTTTGGCATCGGCATCCCACAAAAACAGATGACGATAATATTTGTCGTAGGAATCAATATCGATGGATTCGTTGGTTCCTTCGCCCACTTCCCTAAAGGTAATTTCCCTCAAACGACCTATTTCGTGAAGCACGTTTGGAATTTCTTTGGCTTTGGCAAAAAAGACTTCGTAGTTCTTGCTTTGCAACAATCGACAGTCATTTTCTCGCAAAGTATCCACCTCTTTGACGATTTTTTCTAGACTTGCAGCAGTAACAATTTCCTTTGGATTCTTTGGAAGTTTTAAAGTGGGTGTTGGCAAAAACGGTGTTTCCTTTTCGAAAGGATTGGCCAACATATATGTTTTTCGTCTTAAAAACTCCGAATACTCTTCAATGGATTTGTATTCATTTTGTTCTGTAACCGAAATGGGTTTACCAATGCGTACTTTTATAGTTCGATGTTTTTGGCTAAATACTTCTGAGGGTAATTTTGCTGTTCGCAATGTGCCACTAATTTTTGAAAGAAGATAAAACAACCAGCTATTTTTGGCGTGAAAATAGATAGGAACAACAGGAACTTGCGCTTTTCTAATTACTTTTATAGCGCCTTCTTCCCAGGGTTTGTCCACCATCAATTTGCCATCTTTATAGGTCGAAACTTCTCCCGCTGGAAACATTCCTAGTGGTTTCCCGTCGCTCAAATGCCGTAAAGTTTCCTTGATTCCAATCACACTTGATTTAGCATCTTTATGATTTTCGAATGGATTTACAGGCATAATATATTGCTTAATCGGATCAATTCGATGCAACAAGAAATTAGCAATTATTTTGAAATTTGGCTCTTGATCCAGCATTAATTTCAAGAGTAATAGACCGTCAATTCCCCCAAGCGGATGATTAGAAATGGTAATATATGCCCCGTCTTTAGGAAGTCTTTTAAAATCTTGTTCGGGAATTTCGAATTTTATTTGTAAATCATTCAGTAGGGCATTCAGAAAGTCCAAATCCTTTAAGTGTTTGTTTCTGTCATATACTTTGTTGATGGTAGAAATTTTCAAAACTTTCATCAATAACCAACCCGAAAAAGTACCTAATATTCCATACTTCTCAGTGTTTATTGCTTTTGAAACTTCTTTTGGAGTAACTAAACCCATATATTGCTTTTGTTTTTTTGAGCGAAAAACAAAGATAGCAAAAAAGTCCATTTTCTTTGTTTAAAGGCAATCAATCTTTGAAGTTTTTATTACATTTGAAACTCAAAAAATACACATGAAAATCATTTCCTATAACGTCAACGGTATTCGATCGGCAATCTCTAAAGGTTTTATCAGCTGGTTACAACAAGCAAATCCCGACGTGATTTGCCTTCAGGAAATAAAAGCCACTCCAGAGCAAATTCCGCTTTTAGACTTTGAACTTGCAGGTTATCCTTATCATTATTGGTTTCCTGCCACTAAAAAAGGATATAGCGGTGTGGCCATTTTGTCTAAAATAAAACCCAACAATGTAGTTTTTGGTACAGGAATTCCACATATGGATTTTGAGGGAAGAAACATTCGGGTTGATTTTGACGAGTTGTCGGTGATGAGTTTGTACTTGCCTTCGGGAACCAATATCGAAAGATTGTCACACAAGTTTATGTATATGGACGATTTCCAAAATTATATAGATGAACTCAAAAAAGAAATTCCCAATCTCGTGATTTGTGGCGATTACAACATTTGTCACGAAGCAATCGATATTCACGACCCCATTCGCAACAAAAAAGTTTCGGGTTTTTTGCCCGAAGAAAGAGCTTGGTTGGACGGTTTTATGAAAAGCGGATTCATCGATAGCTTCCGATTTTTGAACAAAGAACCCGGTAATTATACTTGGTGGACCATGCGATTTCCATCGGCAAGACTAGAAAACAAGGGCTGGCGTATTGATTATTGTTTAGTGAGCGAACCTTTAAAACAAAAAATAAAAAGAGCCGTTATATTACCCGAAGCCAAACACTCCGACCATTGTCCGAGTTTGGTGGAAATAGAATAATTAAAATATCAAAAATCAATTCCAATTCCAATAAAAACAAGTAAAAATGATAAAAAGAATTTCCCTCGGATTGCTGATTGTAGCACTTTCAACCTCTTGCGTTTCCAAGAAAATATACAATGATCTAGAAAGTAAATATGCCGATTTAAAAAAAGAAAACAGAAGTATTTCAGACGAAAACACCGATTTACTGAAAACTAAAAGTCAACTCGAATTAGACCAAGAAGCTTTGACTAAAGAATTGGCGAAAGTAAAATCGGAACGCGAAAAATTGCAAGCTGATTATGCCGCTTTAAACAAAAAGATGGATGTTCTGAAAGATTCTTACGCCGCTTTAGAAAAAAATAGCAGTGAATCTTTGAAAGCCAATATGGCCAAAAACCGTGAGTTATTGGATCAGTTGGGTGCCAAAGAAAAAGCATTGGCATTGGAACAAGAGCAATTAAACAAAAACAACCAACGATTGAAAGAGTTGGAAAATTTGATTGCTGCCAAAGAAGCCAGTATGCGAAAACTAAAAGAAACACTTTCGAAAGCATTGAATGGTTTTGAAGGTAAAGGTTTGACCGTGGAGCAAAAAAACGGAAAAGTATATGTTTCTATGGAGAACAAATTGCTTTTCAACTCTGGAAGTTGGGCTGTAGGTTCCGAAGGTAAAAAAGCGGTAGTCGAAGTAGGAAAAGTATTGGGCGACAATCCCGATATTGCCGTTTTGATTGAAGGTCACACCGATGATGATCCATTTGGAGGTTCAGGTCCCATTGCCGACAACTGGGATTTATCGACCAAAAGAGCTACTGCCATTGTTGCGATTTTAAGCGAAAATAAATTAGTTAATAAACAAAATTTAACTGCTGCTGGTCGTGGTGAATTCTCTCCATTGGCAAGCAATGCTACTGCGGAAGGGAAATCTAAAAACCGTAGAATCGAAATTATTTTGACACCAAGATTAGACGAAATCGCCGATATGTTGAAGGATATTAATTAAGAAAACTCAAATTTTAAACTAAATTACATAAAGGTTCGTGGTTTTTCTACGAACCTTTTTCTTTGGAATTTCCTTTGTATATTTGGACATAAATTTTAATAAATGAAATACACCACTTTACCCAATACCGACATAAAAATCAGTAAAATTTGCCTTGGCACAATGACTTTTGGTCAACAAAACACCGAAGCCGAAGGGCACGCTCAAATGGATTATGCCCTCGAAAAAGGAATCAATTTTTTTGACACCGCCGAAATGTATTCGGTTCCGGGACGCAAGGAAACTTACGGAAGCACCGAGAAAATCATTGGAACTTGGTTCAAAAAAACTGGAAAAAGAGAAGAAATAGTTTTGGCTTCCAAAATTGCCGGACCCAATCCAGGTTTGGCTCATATTCGAGAAAATATGGATTTTTCGCCCGAAAGTATTGCTTTATCCATTGACAAAAGTTTGATGCGTTTACAAACGGATTATATCGATTTGTACCAATTGCATTGGCCGGAACGTAAAACCAATTTTTTTGGTCAACGCGGTTTTAAAGTCCAAAACGATTCTTGGAAAGACAATGTGCATTCTATTTTGGAAACTTTGGATGGTTTTATCAAGCAAGGGAAAATCAACCATATTGGACTTTCGAATGAAACGCCTTGGGGAATTATGCGTTTTTTGGAGGAAAGCAAATACCAAAATCTACCCAAAATCAAAACCGTACAAAATCCATATTCTTTATTAAATAGAACTTTCGAAATAGGTAATGCCGAAGTTTGTATGCGAGAAAATGTGGGTTTATTGGCGTACTCTCCTTTGGGTTTTGGTAGATTGTCAGGTAAATTTATGTCGGGCGAAAGTCAACCAAATTCTAGAATCGCTTTGTTTCCGCAATTTTCAAGGTATAATAGTGTACAATCTATTGAAGCAACGCGATTATATCAGGAAGTTGCTCAAAAAAATGGTTTGACTTTAACCGAAATGGCTTTGGCATTCGTAAATCAACAAGCTTTTGTAACGAGTAACATTATTGGCGCTACAACTATGGAGCAATTAAAAGAAAATATCGCCGCAATTGATGTGGTTTTGTCCGATGAAATTATAGCAGAAATTAATGATATTCAGGCTGTAATTCCTGATCCAGCTCCTTAGTTTTTTAACCACAAAGTCCACTAAGAAGGCACAAAGTCCACAAAGAAAGTATGTTTCCTTTGTGGATTTTTTTCGTTGTATTAATATTGATTCTGTATCTGTGAAAATCTGTTCAATCCGTTTCATCTGTGGCAAAAAAACAGGGCACGGATTAGATTGCGCGGATTTGCTAAAGCAAAAACGCTGATAAAAACGGATTTTATTATTTAAAACCTTCGTGGGCTTCGTGCTTACTTTGTGTCCTTTGTGGTTAAGCCTTAAAACTCAAAAGGCATTTCCACTGCCAAGGAGTCAACAGAAACAGAATCTTGTACTTTTATATTCAAAAGCGAATGGGCATTTCCTGAAAGTTGCAGCGGAATGGATTCGCCTAAGGTGTCTTCGGCGGTTAAGATTCCTCTTCGCAACATCAAATTGCTAAGGAATTTTTCCTGTTGTTGGGCGAATGCTTTTAGGTTTCCTTCGTTGTCAAATTGCCACATAAATTTCTTTGGTTTTGGAACGATGGTGGTCAAAAACAAACATTCTTTCAAGGTTAAATCTATTGGGCTTTTCTGGAAGTAGAATTGTGCAGCTTCGCCAATGCCGTACACATTTGGTCCCCATTCGATAACGTTGAAATAGACTTCGAGCATTCGTTCTTTGCTTGCGATTCTATTGTTTTCGAGGATGTAAACCAATAAGATTTCTTCCAATTTTCGGGAAACGGTTTTCTCTCGAGTTAGAAATACGTTTTTGATTAATTGCATACTTATCGTACTCGCGCCACGAGAGAATTTTTTGGTTCGAATATTTTTGAGAATTGATTGCTTGAACGCTTCATTGATAAAACCGCGATGCGAGAAAAACGAGGGATCTTCGGAGGTCAAAACGCATTTTTGCAAATAAGGCGAAATTTGATCTAAAGGCGTGTAATTTGGATTTCCAGAACCCACTAAAACTGGTCGTTGCAAGACGTTGTTGATGATAGCTCGATAGATAAATTCCCCGTTGAGTTTGTTGAGATTGGCTTCGCCGTATTTGGTGATTTTCAGGTTTTCTTTGTTCAATTTACTGTCAAAAACCAACGTATTCGTCTTGTTTTTATTGAACATAAAGTCTAAATTGTATTCGAAATTGCCTTCGGCTTCCATTCCTTGAAAATGGGTGAACAAACCATCGGGAAGCGAAACGATAAAATCCTGCGCTTTCATTTTTGGAATAGCTACTTTGAGTTTGTAAATCGTGTCTTCTTCGGTTTCGTAAGCTAAATAAGGATGGAATTTTACCTTGTTGAATTGTACGGTCGAACTACTGTCAATGGAAATAAAATCAGAACCCAAAAGGAAGCGGAAATCAAATTTTGCATTTTTGATAACCACGTCTTTGTTGGCGATTTTCTTGTGATTTATCATCAAATTGGCAATCGATGCAAAACCGTCAACGTGCAATTCACCGCCCGATTTATCTATGTTTTGAATGTTGAGTCGAATGGAATCGAAGCTGGATTTTAGTCCGAATCGTTCGTCAAGATAAGGGACTTTTATCGCTCCAGTATCGATATTGAAAAACCGAATATCGGCTTTTTTGTTTCTTGGATCGGCAAAACCTTCGATTCGAATTCGTTGCGTGAAAGCTTTAGTTTCCACTTTAATGGAAGTTTCCAATTGCTTGTTTACCAAACGTAGTTTTTGGAAATTAATGGTCGTTTTTTTGCCATTATCATTCAGGCGGAACGAAAGGTTTTCGACTTTCATATCTGTTGGAACCAAATTCAGTACTTTCGAAATGAGTATATACGCAACTTTGGCATAATCTCTTTTTTCGTTGGAAGAAGTTGAGCTTTTGTCTTTTTTTAGAAAAGCGTCAAAATTGCGACCTTTTTTATTTTTGACCAATTGAACATAACCGTTCTCGATTTCTAAAGTTCCCAATTGAATATCGCCAACTAACAATCGCCATAGATTGACGCTAGTTTTCATTTTATGGATATTGAAAAGCGTGTCGGCATTTTTGGGAACTAGAATGATTTCGGAAAAACTCAAACCCGAAAGTCCCACAAATGAAGCTTCTTTTACCGTAAAAGTGCTGTTGTACTCGCTTGCCATTTTAAAAGAAATCTTAGCAATGGTTTGTTTCAATACTTCATTTCTAAAAACAAAAAGAGCTATAATTATTGCCAAAAAGGAAATAGCAACTATTTTTACAGCTAAGATTATTTTTTGTTTTCGGGTTCTCATACAGTAGTTAGCAGTTGAAATTTTCGGTGCATAAAGGAACGCAAAAAAAAGAGAAAGAGAATTAATTTTATGATTCTCTTTAGAGTTTAAGTTGATGTGTTGAAATTAATTTAAAAATTAAAAAGGCAATATCAACGGAATGAAATTGCCTTTTCTGAAAGTTTTTTTAAAAATAAAAAAACTTATTTCTTCATAAGTAATGAGAACAAAATAGTGTCGTTTTTTTTACCATATAAGGGCATATAAGAACATTTAAGTTTTTGATTGAATCGCTTATGTGAACTTATATGCCTTATATGGTAAGATTAAATGTGTTACTGTTTAAATACGACAATAATTGATTCTTTCTATTTATATTCTTTATCCAAAAACAAATAACGAGCATCATTTTCAGCTTTCTTAGCTTTTGATTCTATATCGATAATCATAATTTCTGGATTTTTTTCATCTTTTGCGATTGGCCAAACTGGTAATTTTTCGCCGTTTGGATTTCCAGATTTGATAAAGTTGGCGAAGTAATTCATCATCGTTTCCGAAACTTTATAATCATCTTCCGTCCAAGCATAATCTTTATTCGTTGGAAGATTTCCCAAAGCATATTCAATCTCAGCCGAGTGAACAGCGCCTTTTGGTTTGGGAGCTTTTGGCGCGTTTTTATCTTTTTTGATGACGCCACCGGCAAGACCAGCTTCTAAATCTTTGTCACGAATTTCGGGTCTAGGTTTCGAAAAATAATAACGATAAACGTTTTGTGAACTATTTTTTCGATGCAAATCAAACCATTTCCAGGTGCTGTATGCAATAAATCTGTCGCCTGCTAAATCAGTGGCAGATTGCTCTGTAACTTCAGGAGTTCCTGCGGGATATAGTTTCAAGACTTCTTCGGCTTTATCACCGTATAATTCCTTGATTTTTGCAACATAACTTTCATTGGTGAGGTCTTTTCCCATCGTTAAAGCGCGATAAGTCATTTCTTCTGAATTCCATCCCAATAATAATGGAACCATTGCTTGTTGTTTGGACTCGAAAATTTCTGGTAATGATTTGGGCATAAAATACGCGTCAATAGTGGTTTTAAAGGTGGTTCTATTTGTTCCGTTTGATTTTTGATAGAGTTCCAAAGTGGACATATCACGAAGACTTTTCAATGATTTTGCTCCAATTTTTTGTCCAAATTCAAAACCTGTTTTTTCGGCTTCGACTAATGGAACAGGTGCCAACGTTGGATAAAAAGAACCCCCGCTTTCGCCAATGGCGCCTGCAAATAAATTTTTGGATAAAGGCGAAGCCATTTGAGTACTCACCGCAATAGAACCTGCCGATTCACCAGCTATTGTTACTCGTTTTGGGTCGCCACCAAATTGTGCAATATTGGCCTGAACCCATTTCAAAGCGGCATTTTGGTCTAGCAAACCATAATTTCCAGAAGCATGATTAGGCGATTCCTTAGTCAATTCAGGATGGGAAAAAAATCCAAAAATACCCAAACGATAATTTACGGTTAATGTAACGATTCCTTTTTTGGCCATATTTTCGCCATCATAACGATTTTCTGATCCATCGCCAGCAGCAAAACCGCCTCCATAAAAATAAACTAAAACAGGCAATTTTTCGTCCGAAGATTTAGCTGGTGACCAAACGTTTAAATACAAACAATCTTCGCTGATTCCGTCGCTTCTGAAACCCATATCACCATATAAATAGGGTTGAACGGCTCTTGGACCAAATTTTTTGGTTTGTTTTACTCCTGTCCAATTCGTAACAGGTTGAGGCGTTTTCCAACGTAAATTGCCGACTGGCGGTTGTGCAAAAGGAATTCCTTTGAAACTTTGAATATTCTTTGTAACGTCGAATTCACCTTCGATGACGCCGTTTGTAGTGGTTATTTGAACAGGAAAAGCATTCGGATTTACGGACTGTTGCGCAGTCGAAAAGAATGGAATTGCTATAAGTAGCAAACTAATAAAGGGAAATTTAAGATTCATAATTTATGTTTTATTGTGTGTTTTTAATACTGATTTTTTTAAACATTTCTACCCAAACAACTCGCTCGCCACATCCTCAATCTTCGCCACCAAACGAACTTTTATTATCGTGTTTTTCAAGGCAATTTTATTGTATTTTGACACAAAAATGGTTGAAAATCCTAGTTTTTCTGCTTCTTGAATGCGTTGATCCACACGATTTACAGGACGAATTTCGCCTGAAAGCCCAACTTCGCCAGCAAAACAAAAATCTTTATTCACGGGAATATCTTCATTAGATGATAAAATGGCGGCAACAACAGCCAAATCAATAGCAGGATCATCTACCGAAATTCCGCCTGTTACGTTCAAGAAAACGTCTTTGGCTCCCAAACGAAAACCAGCGCGTTTTTCTAAAACGGCCAAAATCATATTCAGTCTTTTAGCATTGTAACCCGTTGTGCTGCGTTGCGGTGTTCCGTAAACTGCCGTGCTGACCAAGGATTGAATTTCAATCATCAGCGGACGCATTCCTTCGAGAGTGGAAGCGATGGCAGTTCCGGATAATTCTTCGTCTTTGTGCGAAATTAATATTTCGGATGGGTTTGAAACTTCGCGCAAACCGTTTCCGAGCATTTCATAAATTCCGATTTCGGCAGTGGAGCCAAAACGGTTTTTGAGGGAACGCAAAATTCGGTATACGTGATTTCTATCGCCTTCGAATTGCAAAACGGTATCGACCATATGTTCTAAAATTTTAGGACCGGCAATGTTTCCGTCTTTAGTAATATGACCAATGAGAATTACGGGAATATTGGTTTCTTTGGCAAATTTTATCAACTCGGCAGTAGTTTCTCGAATTTGCGAAATGCTTCCTGGTGTTGAGTCGATATAATCGGTATGAAGTGTTTGAATGGAATCGATGATGACGATTTCGGGTTCGATGGCTTCAATTTGTTTGAAGATATTTTGGGTTTTGGTTTCGGTCAGAATGTAGCAATTGTCGCCGTTTGGCGTGATTCTTTCAGCACGCATTTTTATTTGTTTCTGACTTTCTTCACCCGAAACGTATAAGGTTTTATAAGGAAGTTTTAATGAAATTTGGAGCAAAAGTGTACTTTTTCCAATGCCGGGTTCGCCTCCCAAAAGTATTAAGGAACCAGGAACAATGCCGCCTCCCAATACGCGATTGAGTTCGCCGTCAGTAGTGTTCATTCGGATTTCTTGGGCGGAGTCAATTTCGTTGATTCGCAAAGGTTTTGGCGCTTTGGAATTGGAAGCCGATTCGGTTTTCCAAGCTACTTTTTCTTCTTTTTGAATAATTTCCTCAGCAATGGTATTCCATTCTTTGCAGGAGTTGCATTGGCCTTGCCATTTCGAATATTGAGCGCCACAGTTTTGGCAAAAAAAGGAAGTTTTTACTTTGGACATTATTTTTTGGGTGTTAGACTTTGCATCTCGTCAAATTTCTCTAGCATCATATCTTTGGTTAAATCCCCAATTTCATCTAATTGAGATGCTTTTTGATAGGCTTTTGCCGCTTTTTTTGAATCTCCCAATTTCTCATGCATTAGACCTATTTCATAATCGGCGAGCATAGATTTTGGATAATTTTTTCGAGCTAATTCGGTTAATTTATCTAATTCTGTGTAGGATTTATTTTTTAGAATTGCGGCTTCGATAGCTTTGAAATCGGATATTCTAATGGCAACTTTTAGTCCTAAAATTTTGGTAATGAGATCGTATTTATCGGTCAAATATTTTACTTGTCCGTTTGGAAGGATGGCTATTTTTTCTGAAAATTCAGTCATTGAAATCGGTTTGTAGCATTCGAAAATTTGGTTCAATGCACTTGGAATCGAATAAAGAACGGCAGAATAATGTGAAGCTCCTTTGAATTGGTCGTATTTGTAATTAATCAGTGGATTGTTGGCGGTTTTAATGTTAGCATCCAGTTTTTTTACGTCTTCCAAAAGTTCTTTTATGTCGCCATCGCCGGTAGATTGGTAGTAGAAAAGAGGTTGTTTTAATGCGGAAAACCGTTCTGGAATTATGGTGTCCATTTCAGGAACTAGTTCTGGACTTAAAGAAATATAGGCATTAAATATGGAGTAATCTTTGTATAGAAAAAAATTTGAATAACCAGCAGTGGTGTCGTGTCCGGCAATAATTCGGAATGGGGCAACACGGTATTTTTTTTCGATATAAGGAAGCAATTCGCTACCAATAAAACTGAAAAAAGCGGCACCTTTTCCTGAAGGTAAGCCGTTTGCGTCATCATAATTGCTGTCGTCTACTCGTTCCTCATTTGTGTTTTGGCTAATACCAACGATGATGGTTTCGGGCATATCTTCCCAGTAGGCACCATAGTTCAGAGCGCCATAAAAAGGGTCGAACAAGTAATCTCCATCGAGTAAAATAAGTATTGGATAGCTTTTGTTTGGGTTTTGTTCATAAGAATCAGGCAGGCCAATTGTGATTTCTCGACTTTTGCCTAATTTGTTTGATTCGAATATTTCAATTGTTTTTTGTGAAAACAGGGAAGTTGAAAAAAACAAAAATAGTACTATTTGCTTCATAATTTCAGGGGTTTGGAAATTAATATTCTTCCGAATTATAAGGTTCGAAAAGAGTAGCAATATACTAATTTTATTTGCTTTTTTAAAAGTAGAACAAGATAAAAGTGAATGTATCTAAAAAGGTCAAATTAGAAACGTTGCCTGGATTTTGAGGATAAATACTAAAGATTAAGTCAATGAATTGTCAGTTTCATTAGGAAAAAGAATCCATGGTTTGAAGGTTTTGGCTTCTTCAAAATCTAGAGTTGCATAGGAAATGATGATGATGATATCGTCTTTTTGCACTTTTCGAGCTGCGGGACCATTGAGTGTTATTTCGCCTGAATTTTTTTCGCCAATAATGACATAAGTTTCAAAACGCTCACCATTATTGATGTTTACAATCGATACTTTTTCGCCTTCAATGAGATTGGCAGCCTCCATTAATGCTTCGTCAATAGTGATGCTACCGATATAATTTAAATCGGCTCCAGTGACTTTTACACGGTGAATTTTTGATTTTACTACTTGTATTTGCATGGTGCAAAAGTAAATTAATTTAATGAAATGGTATCAATCAATCGAATATTGTTGACAAATACGGCTATAAAAGCGCGATATTTCTTGTTTTTGTTTTTTCTTATGCAAGGAAGCAACGTTTCTTCGTCGGCAATTTGATAGTATTCTAAAGTGAATGTATTATTTTTATCAAATTCTTTTTGAACCCATTCAGTTACCATTTTAGCACTCTGTTTTTTGAATTTTTCTTTAGATTCGATTAATATTTTGTAGATGAATGAAGCTTCCTGTTTTTCTTCAGGAGATAAAAGTGCATTTCTGGAGCTCATTGCTAATTTGTTGGCCTCTCGGTAAATTGGGCAGCCAATTACGTTGACTTTTAACTTGGTTTTTTCGACCATTTTCTTCACAATTTGCAATTGTTGAAAATCTTTTTCACCAAAATAGGCGTTTGTAGGTTGAACAATTTCGAACAGACGTTTTACAATTGTTCCCACTCCGTTGAAATGTCCGGGTCTAAATTTGCCTTCCATCTGATTTTCTAAACCGTCAAAATTGAAAAATTGCGACGAAGGTTTTCCTTCATAAACATCATCAACAGTCGGGGCAAAAACTATAATTTCGGGACTTAATGTACTAATTTTTTTTAGGTCATCTTCTAGTGTTCTCGGGTATTTTGCAAGATCATCGGGATTATTGAACTGGGTAGGATTGACAAAAATACTCATCACAGTAGTGTTGTTATTTGCTATTGATTGTTTCATCAATGATAAATGGCCTTGGTGTAATGCGCCCATAGTGGGTACAAAGCCGATGGATGAATGGTTTGTTTTAATAGATTTTAGAAAGTCTATCAAAGCTGCTTTTCCGTAGAAAATAT
This sequence comes from Flavobacterium franklandianum, assembly GCF_007097365.1. Taxonomy (GTDB): domain Bacteria; phylum Bacteroidota; class Bacteroidia; order Flavobacteriales; family Flavobacteriaceae; genus Flavobacterium; species Flavobacterium franklandianum. Next base: position 4,691 of record NZ_VJZR01000001.1, on the reverse strand, counting down.
GCATAGGTTATTTGTTGATATAATATGCAAACATAAGATTTTAGTCTATAACTGCATAAATTTTTGTAATTTTGCATGGTTTTTATTGCCAATAAATTAAGTAATTTACAATATGGAAGATAAGAGGATATTATATGTATCATCTGAAGTGGTGCCCTATCTAGCTGAAAATGAGGTTTCTTCAATGTCTTACGAAGTGCCAAAAATGATTAATAATCAAGGTGGACAAATTAGAATTTTCATGCCAAGGTATGGTAATATAAACGAAAGAAGGCATCAATTGCACGAAGTAATTCGACTTTCGGGGATGAATTTGGTAGTAAACGACTTGGATATGCCTTTGATTATAAAAGTAGCTTCTATCCCAAAAGAAAGAATTCAGGTTTATTTCATTGATAATGACGAATATTTCAAACGGAAAGCCACATTTACAGATGAAGATGGAGTGATGTTTCCAGATAACGATGAACGAGCTATTTTCTTTGCCAAAGGCGTTGTTGAAACTGTAAAAAAATTGAATTGGGTTCCCGATATTATTCATGTTCATGGTTGGATGGCTGCAATGTTGCCCATTTATATGAAACATTTTTATAAAAATGAAGCCTTATTTTCCGACACAAAAATCGTAACATCGGTTTACAGTCAGTCTTTCGAAGGAACTTTGGATATTGAAATGATCAATAAAATAAAATTTGATGGTATTCCGAATGAATCAATTGCAGATTTAGAATCTCCAGATTACGAAAGCATTATGAGAGCCACCATCATTCATTCTGACGCTGTGATTATCGCATCAGAAAACCTCTCACCAAGTTTAACAAAATTTATAGAATCTTCAGGAAAACCTTTTTTACCTTTCGCCTCGAAAGATAAATTTGCTGAAACGTATTCTAACTTTTATAAAAATTTTGTTCTATAAATTAAACATTTTCTAGTAAACATGCACAATAATTCCCTTTTCAAGTCCCTATTATTTATTGCAGGCATCCTTCTTTTTGTATCTTGTGACAAAGAGTACAGTGCAATTGGAGACGCATTAATTGGTGATAATAATTTCGAATTAGTCAAATACCCATCGAATGTGGTGGCTCACAACGAAAAAATTATCCCAATAGAATCTGATAATCTTGATGTAAATGCATTGGGAATTTATGACAATCCTGCTTTTGGTAAAACAACTGCGAACTTCGTAACTCAATTAGCTTTAGGAACATTAAATCCAACTTTTGGAGCAAATCCATTAATTGAAAGTGTATATATTGATGTGCCTTATTTTGTAGATGCTACTCAAACAGCAGCAATTACTACAGGTGGAAATACTTATGTTTTGGACTCTATATATGGAGAAAAATTGGCAAAAATCAAATTGAGTGTTTTTGAGTCAGGTCTTGATATGGATAGCGACGGTGTGGCTCAAACTTTTTATACCAATCAAAATTCTGATTTCGATAATTATAAAATTGGAAATCGTTTGAATGATGATTCCGACAAGTCACAAAATGATGAGTTTTTCTATAATCCTGCTCAAAATTCTGTCACGACAAAAGATGCTGCTGAAAAAGAAACAATTTCTTATTCAGCGCCTGGTATGCGATTAAAATTGAATGTTGCTTTTTTTCAAAATAAAATTTTTAACGCTCCAACAGGTACACTATCCGTTCAAAATGTTTTTGATAAATATTTCAGAGGTTTGTATTTCAAAGTAGAACAATCAGGTGCTGACAAAGGAAGTTTAGCCGTGATTAATTTTAAAAAAGGAACCATAACAATCAAATATAAAGAAGATTCATCTACAACCCCAGTCACTAGAGTCGAAAAAACCTTAATTCTTAATATGTCAGGGGCCACTGCGAGTTTGCTAGAACAAAGCAATCCAAATACTGATTATACTTCAATTACAGGCAATCCAAATAGAGATCTTGGTGATCAAAAATTGTATTTAAAAGGAGGCGAAGGATCATTAGCGGTTTTAGAGCTATTTGAAAAAAAGGATTTGATAGGATATGATGCAAACGGAAACCTAACAGGTCCAAACAATGTTTCGGATGAATTGGATAAAATGAGAAAAGAAGGATGGTTGATTAATGATGCCAATCTTATTTTTCATATTGATGCTAAAACAATGAAAGATAGCTACGAGCCAGACCGAATATACTTGTATGATTATACCAACAACACTACTATTTTGGATTATTATTTAGGTGCATCAACCGCAAATAAAAACACCTCTAAATATCTATTTGGTGGATATTTAACTAAAAATGCAACATTAAAAAGAGGGGTTTCTTATAAAATGAATATTACGAATCACATTAGAAACCTTGTAAAAAATTCTGAAGCAAAAAATGTTAAGCTAGGCGTTGTCGTAACCGAAGATATGAATTTTGCAGAGTTCAAAATGTTGAAGACAGGAAATGCTTTTATTTCAAAAGCCCCCAAAGCAAGTGTTATGAATCCACTAGGAACAATCCTTTACGGTAGTAACTTTCCCGATACTGATGCAAATTACAGCAAAAGATTACAACTAGAAATTTATTATACAAAACCTAAATAAACCAAAACTATGTGTGGAATTGTTGGATACATTGGCTACAGAGAAGCTTATCCTATTGTGATAAAAGGATTAAAAAGATTGGAATATCGAGGTTATGATAGTGCTGGCGTTATGTTATATGACGGAGACAATATAAAACTTTCTAAAACAAAAGGCAAAGTTGTTGATCTTGAAGCAAAAGCAGCAAACGAAATTTCCACAAATGGAACTATTGGTATTGGTCATACTCGTTGGGCAACACACGGAGTTCCAAATGATGTGAATTCTCATCCTCATGTTTCTAATTCAGGAGATTTAGTAATTATTCATAACGGAATTATCGAAAATTATGCACCTCTTAAAATAGAATTAATAAAAAGAGGTTATGTTTTTCATTCAGATACCGATACCGAAGTTCTGGTAAATCTTATCGAAGAAGTTCAAAAAAAGGAAAATCTAAAACTGGGAAAAGCAGTTCAAGTAGCATTAAACCAAGTTTTTGGAGCTTATGCAATAGCTGTTTTTGACAGAAAAAATCCTGATGAAATTGTGGTTGCCCGTTTGGGAAGCCCATTGGCAATAGGAATTGGAGAAGGCGAGTACTTTATTGCGTCTGATGCTTCACCATTTATCGAATATACTTCGAATGCAGTTTATTTAGAAGATGGAGAAATGGCTAATATTAGATTGCACAAACCTATGAAAGTTCGAAAAATTAAAGACGATTCTTTAGTTGATCCTTATATTCAAGAGCTTCAAATGAATTTGGAGCAAATAGAAAAAGGCGGTTACGACCACTTTATGTTAAAAGAAATTTACGAACAACCTAGCGTTATTACTGATACTTATCGCGGAAGACTTCATGCAAACGAAGGTATTATTCAAATGTCGGGAGTAGAGGATAATTTAGAAAAATTTCTGAACGCCGAAAGAATAATAATTGTCGCTTGCGGAACCTCTTGGCATGCAGGACTTGTAGCTGAATATATATTTGAAGAATTTACCAGAATTCCTGTTGAAGTTGAGTATGCCTCTGAGTTTAGATATAGGAATCCAATTATCAACAGAAAAGATGTAGTAATTGCCATTTCTCAATCTGGAGAAACTGCTGATACTATGGCGGCAATTAAGTTGGCCAAAGAAAAAGGAGCTTTTGTATATGGAGTTTGTAATGTGGTTGGTTCTTCAATTTCTAGAGAAACACACGCAGGTTCACACACTCATGCAGGTCCAGAAATTGGAGTGGCTTCGACAAAAGCATTTACTACGCAAATCACAGTATTGATAATGATGGCGTTACGTTTGGCTAAAGCCAAAGGGACATTGTCTAAAACGGATTTTCATAGATACTTACAAGAATTAGAAATTATTCCTGAAAAAGTAAAAGAAGCTTTGGAAACAGATGCAAAAGCGAAAGAAATAGCTGCGATTTTCAAAAACACTCAAAACTGTTTGTATTTAGGAAGAGGATATAATTTTCCAGTTGCGCTCGAAGGTGCATTGAAACTAAAGGAAATCTCTTATATTCACGCCGAAGGGTATCCTGCGGCCGAAATGAAACATGGTCCAATCGCTTTGATAGATGAGCATATGCCAGTTATTGTTATTGCACCAAAACAAGGACATTATGACAAAATTGTTAGTAATATTCAAGAAATTAAATCGCGTAGCGGTATTATTATAGCAGTGGTTACAAAAGGAGATACACAAGTAAGAGGTTTGGCAGATTATATCATTGAAATTCCTGAAACTTCGGATGCTTTATCACCATTAATCACTACAATACCGTTGCAATTATTATCGTATCATATTGCCGTTATGCGAGGCTGTAATGTTGATCAGCCGCGTAATTTAGCTAAATCAGTTACGGTTGAGTAAGTAATATTCTACTGTTTCCATCCAAAGCGAGGTTTTTATCTCGCTTTTTTTTTTGTCTATTTTTTATGAAAACACCATTTTCAAGATATTATTTTATATGCACGCATAACAAATCGCATTAATTTAACTAAATATCATAAATTAGTTTAATGTTTTTTAAAAAGACTATTTATAATGAAATTGTATAATATTAAATTTTTTTTTTGATTGTCCGTTTTTAGTCATAACCCTGTAATGCTTGCTATTACTAGCCTATCGAATAATTTTTCTTCAAAATACC
>NZ_VJZR01000019.1 GCF_007097365.1 Flavobacterium franklandianum | reverse complement strand
GAATCTTGCATTTGTATTTAATTTAAAAAGACAAATATCGAAATTTAATATTTCCCCACAACATTTAGACTTGATCCTCAATACCGTCGTGGTGACAACAGAATAAAATGCTGCTAATTAAAGTCATGAATACTAATTATATAATTGAAAACCGTTTGTTTCGCAGAATAATAAATTGAAAATAAAAGAGTTACTCATTGAAAGAAATTAAAAATTGATTTGCATATTAATTTCAAAAGTGTAATTTAGCCTCCCCCATTATTAAATTCTAGTATAAATATAGAAAAATTGAAATGACATTAAAAAAGAATTTATCGGTATTTTTTATCTTTTCATTTATAGTGTTGGGTACACACAATGCCAATTCGCAGACCGTTATTTACGATTCAATTAGCAAACAAAAAGTAGCATTAATTGATGTTAGAAAAACATACGAAAGAGTTATTGATAAAGGCTACGCATCTATTGAGATGTTTGAATACTTAGGGAATTATTATTACAAGGATAAGGATTTTCAAAAATCGAAATTGTACTTCGATATGTTGTTCAAAAAATATAAATTATCTCAAATTTCAAAAAAAAGTATTGATTTATATAAGACACTATAGAATTCAACTATCTAAACATCAAAAAAGAAGCCTCGACATTAATGTCGAGGCTTCTTTTTATAGTAAAATATAATGTTGAATACTACTTAAATGATTTTTAAAACTACTTGCCTATCGTTGCTTTTTTCAAATCATCGCCGCCAGGGATTTTCATTTTATCAGTAAGAACCGAAATTTCGCTTAAGTCAAAACTACCCGTCAACGACATTAATACAGTTTCATTTTCTTTGTTTGAACCTTCAATAAACATCAATAATTCTTTTACTTGCCCTTCAACCGCTCCGGACTTAACCAATATCCTAACGTTTTTTCCGCTATCATTGGTACGCATCAACTCCTCTAAACCAGCAGTTTTTATATAACTATCAGTAGATAATTTCATTTCTGTTGAAACTCTAGTACTGGTGGTTGTAAACACTTTCAGGTTATCTAACTTTTTCATCAAAGTCAAATATTGCTGCGTTTCTTTGTCATTGGCATCCACTTTTACGCTTCCCATCATTTGAAACATCTTCTTATTCACAATGATAGAAGTCACATCGTCTTGCCCATCGTATTTATCAAAAGCCGATTGAGCAAAAAACACATTGGAAACCAAAATTAATACAATTGTTACTATAATTTTTTTCATTTTTTTGTGTTATAAGTTTTAATAAATATAAACTTAGCAAATTAATAACAAAGCTCGTGCCAATGCAATAAAATTCTAAAATTTATACTTTTATTATAAGTTGGAATAACTTTTGAGTATAAAGGTAAAGTTAAAATTTTAAATTGCTATTTTTACGTTAGAAATCGAAACCTAAATATGAGAACAACTTTCAAATATATTATTGTATTTATTCTGTCGTCATTTATTTTCCAAAGCTGTCAAGATGAAGATGATTTCGCAAATTTGGATATTAATGATTTTATATGGAAAGGATTGAATGTTTATTATTTATGGCAAGCCGATGTACCTAATTTATCTGACAATAAATTTGCAAATCAACGAGAATTGTATTCCTTTTTAAACGGATATTCCAAACCAGAAAGTTTATTTGAAAGTTTATTGTACAAACCAGAAAGTCTTTATCCTGCTTCAGAAGCCGTGGATAGATTCAGCTGGATTGTTGATGATTATTTGGAATTAGAAGGACAACTCCAAGGAACAACCAATAATAATGGTGTCGAATTTGGTTTAAGCCGAAAGTTTTCAGGTTCATCAGAAATATTTGGTTGGGTACGCTACATTATCCCCAATTCTGACGCATCGACAAAAAACATCAAACGTGGCGAGATTTTTTATGGTGTAAATGGGACTCAACTTACCATAGATAATTACCAATCCTTGTTATTTGGCTCAAATAATGATTACACCTTAAATATGGCAGACATCAACGGCGGAACAGTTACGCCCAATGGAAAAACAGTAGCTTTGACAAAAAGTGTTTTGGACGAAAATCCAATATTAGTTAATAAAGTGATTGTTTCAGGCTCGCATAAAATTGGCTATTTAATGTACAATGCCTTTTATGCTAATTATGATAGCCAACTTAATACTGCATTTGGAACATTAAAATCACAAGGAATAACCGATCTAGTTCTAGATTTAAGATATAATGGCGGTGGCTCGATTCAAACGGCAACTAGACTTGCTAGTATGATTACAGGAGCTTTTACAGGACAAGTTTTTTCGAAAGAACAATGGAATACCAAAATAGAATCCTATTTTGCCTCTAACGATCCTGAATCTCTAAAAAATTTATTTACTGACAAAATTGGAACGGCTCCTATAAATAGTGTCAATATGACCAAGATTTACATTCTTACTTCGACAAGCACAGCTTCGGCTAGTGAATTAGTAATTAACGGATTGAAGCCTTATATTACAGTGGTTCAAATTGGCGATATAACCACTGGAAAAAATGTAGGGTCGGTAACTTTATACGATTCCCCTACTTTCGGAAAAGAAAACAGAAACCCAAATCATCGTTATGCGATGCAACCTTTAGTTTTGAAAATTGTCAATGGAGCTGGTTTTGGGGATTATCAAACTGGTTTAGTACCTACTTATCAATTAAAAGAAACCTTGAGCACTCTTGATGTTCTTGGTAGTACAACTGAGCCTCTATTGAAACTTGCAATTGGTAAAATTACAGGAACTGCAAAAATGAAACAATCTGATCCAGGAATTCAATTTGACTATTTTAAAGATTCAAAATCCGCAAATAGTTTACAAAACCAAATGTATCTGGAAAAAGCTCCCGAAGGTTTGTTGAAAGCTTTGGAATAAATAAATAAAAAAAATCCAGTTTCAAAATTTGAAACTGGATTTTCTGTTTTTGTAGGATTTATAAATCTTAATTCAAAAATCGTTAATCTTAATTCATAAATCTAGAACTGCTCTCTTATTGCAAAATGAAAAGCTCCTTCTATGGCTGCATTTGCATCACTATCTGAACCGTGAACTGCATTTTCACCCAATGAAGTTGCATACATTTTACGAATAGTACCATCGGCAGCTTCGTTGGGATTTGTAGCTCCTATCAAAGTTCTGAAATCGTCAACTGCATTTTCTTTTTCAAGAATAGCAGCAACTATTGGTCCGCTTGACATAAATTCTACCAATTCTCCAAAGAAAGATCTTTCAGCGTGAATGGCATAAAAATTTTCAGCATCTTTTACTGATAATTGAGTCAATTTCAGTGAAACAATTTGGTAACCTGCGTTGGTTATCATTGCCAAAATATTTCCAATGTGTCCGTTTTTGACAGCATCGGGTTTGATCATTGTAAAAGTTCTATTGGTAGCCATTTTGCATTTTTTTTGATTGGGGGCAAAAATAGTATTTATTAATTGAATAATTATCCTATTTTACCTTAAAATTCGCAAGATGAAATTAGATTTATAGGATTAGCTCTTCCAAATTAAACTTTGAAAATCAGTTTGTTTTTATAAAGAATCCATAAAATTATACTCCAAAATACAGAATAAACTAATGCGTATGTCAAAGAAGCATCCATTGGATTTTTGAATAATGGTACAATTCCATAATTATAAAAGTAACTTTGAAATCCGAGTAGTTCGCCGGGGAGTTCAGGATGATCCACTTTTATCATAGAAATTGCCTCAGGAATTATTCCTGAAAAGAAAAATACAATCATAGGGTTTACACCCCAAATCAAGAATAGTTTTATCCAATTTTTATGGTTAGCTATATCAATTATATAATACAATAGACTCAAACATAAAGTGGCTAATCCTGATGTGAATAGAACAAATGAGCTACTCCAAAGTGATTTGTTTATGGGAAATAGAAAGTTCCAAATTAAACCAAAAAAGATTAAACCAAACCCAAAATAAATCATTTTCTTAACAATTTCGATTTTTGGCAGCGGTTTATTCAACATTTGTCCCATCAACATTCCTATTATACCTGAGGCAATTGCTGGTAACATAGATAATATTCCTTCTGGATCCCAAGTCTTTGTTTGGCTGTACATATGGTTTTTCAAAAATAGATTATCTATATATGCAGCTAGATTTGTTCCTTTTTCAAGATTTGCTGCCCCAATTCCGGGGACTGGAACAAGTGTCATTAAGGCCCAATAGCCCAATAATAGCGTTGCAGCTACCCAAATTTGAGTTTTCATTGTTGATTTTAAATACAAAAGCGAAGTAAAAAAATACACAATTGCAATGCGTTGTAAAACCCCTGGAATCCTAATATTTTGATAGGCTGGAATACCGCTATAAGTCAGAAATAGTAGACTTCCTAAAACCGAAAAAGCTAAAATTGTTTTTATTTTTGGGCTAAAGTTTCCCAATAATGCATAGGCAACAAAGAAGGTTATTAGTATTTTTTCTATTAATGATGCAATACCATGCAAACCTAGAAAGCCGATGTTACTATAAAAATTCAGAAATAAACCCAAACAGAAAATACGTAAAGAGCGCACCAATATTTTATAAAAAATTGTGCTGTCGTAAGTTTTATTTGGCATCGCAAAGGGTACAGCTGTTCCCATTATAAAAATAAAAAAAGGAAAAACTAAATCTGTTGGCGTGCAGCCATTCCATTCGGCATGTTGTAAGGGAGGATAAATCGATCCCCAACTTCCTGGATTGTTGACAATAGTCATCAACATAATCGTAAATCCCCGAAAAATATCAAGTGAGGTTAAACGTTCTTTAATCATTGGATTGGTTTTTTGATTGTTATAGAATATGAGTTTGTATAATTTTAATGTAAAGTTATTATTTCAAAATTTGTATCCAAAGGTTTCAAAGTTGCTATCAATTTATCGATAAAATCATTTCCGTTTTCTAAATAAAATTCCGAAAAGTTGGCTTGGCGTTCCTGTAAACTTTTATTTGGAAATAATTCGTTTTGTAAATCGGTAATTCGCTCTATTGTTTCTGAATATTTCCGTTTTTGGGCTTTCAATAAACGTTTTTCTAAATTTTCTAACCCTCTAATTTGTTTGGCTTCCTGTGCTTTTACTGCTCCAAGAAAAGATTTGTCGGTTTGATTTGCAATTTCAAAAAGGGCTTCAAATTGTTTTCGAAGCTGTTCTTTTTGTGGTGTAAAATCGATTGAAAACTCGGATAATTCCGCTGTTTTGGTATTTACTAAATCTATTTGTTTGGAGAACAAATCACCCCAAGACATTCCTAGTTTATTGGCTTTCTGAGCTTGCTTTTCGGTGGACAATAGTGCCGAATTTCGAAGTAAAAGTACTGGGAATGTAACTTTCACAGCATCGAAAAAAGATTTCAGTTCTAGCCAATACGCAATTTCTCCGCCTCCGCCAATGTAGCATAAATTAGGCAAAATCACTTCTTGATATAATGGACGCATAATCACGTTGGGACTGAATTTTTCGGGATGATTTTCTACTAATTCTAAAATTTCAGTTTCCGATAATTCTATTTTGGTGTTATTTACTTTATAAATTTCATTTTCAAAAATGATTCTTTCTCGCAAATCATCTTCCATATAAAACAAATTAATCTCACGTGGATTTACTTGGATGGCGTAATCTTTAAGTTCTTTGATGGTTTCAATGACTTTTTTATGGGAAGTTTGCTGTGTTAATTCTTCCTTTATATAAGTTGCAAAAGTTCGTTTTAAATCTGGATTATCGGCATCGAGAATAACCAATCCCTGTTCGCCAAAAAGTTCGTTGGCTAAGAAACGAGTGGCATCGGCCAGATTGGAATGGTTCAAATAGGATTCTTGAAAGAGTTTTTTGATGACTTCGGCATTTTTTCCAGATCCCAATTTTTGGGCGTAAACTTCAAAAAAATCTTCCAAACCTTCGGTGGATAATCGTCCAACTGGACCGGTACTTTCCTTGTTCCAGCGAAACTTTCGACCCTTGAAATAGAAGTAATTAATTTCGTCAAAATCGTGGTCTTCGGTCGCCATCCAATAAATGGGCACGAAATTGTTTTCAGGATATTTTGCTTTTAATTCCTTGGTCAGATTGATAGTCGAAATAATTTTATACAGGAAATACAAAGGCCCAGAAAACAAATTCAGTTGATGGCCAGTCGTAATTGTGAAAGTTTTTGAATTGTTTAAGAGTTTAATGTTGTTTAAAGTTGTTGTTGAAGCAATTATTTTAGCATATTGCGCTTCTAAAACTGTAGCTAAAACTTCTCTTTTAGCATTACCATTGATATTGTCATTGCCATTGAAATTGATTTTTTTTTCAATGATTTGTTCTTCGAAATTTTCAAGACTTGGAAATCTATTGTAAAGTGACTGTAAGTTGGACTTTTGCTCTAAATAGTCATTCATTAAAGGAGAGAAATATCCTGAATTTTGATAGTTGATACAGTCTGTTGGCATATTGGAGTTTATTTGATGCTAATTTAGTGAAAAATTATTGGAACTAAATATTTGTTAGTTTCGAAAATTAGCATCATTTTTATCGAAATTTATAAAATTCAATATGAAAAATAATTCTAATCCGGCGAAAGCAAATTCTTTGGGTCACGTACTTTTTGGCAGTTTGATAGGTACAACCATCGAGTTTTTTGATTTTTATATTTATGCCAATGCAGCGGTTTTAGTTTTTCCACAATTGTTTTTTCCGGGTTCAGATCCTACAACTTCCACTATTGAATCTTTGGCAACTTTTTCGATAGCTTTTTTTGCTAGACCTATTGGTTCTGCTGTTTTTGGACATTTTGGAGATAAAATAGGTCGAAAAGCGACATTGGTTGCTGCTTTATTGACGATGGGAATCTCTACGGTTTGTATAGGATTGTTGCCTACTTATCAGAGTATCGGAATTGTTGCGCCTTTGTTATTAATGCTTTGTCGATTTGGTCAAGGTTTGGGTTTGGGTGGCGAATGGGGTGGCGCCGTTTTATTGGCCATCGAAAATGCGCCACCCGGAAAGCGTGCTTGGTACGGAATGTTTCCACAATTGGGAGCGCCAATTGGTTTGTTGCTGTCTGGCGGGACTTTTCTGTTGTTGAGTGATTTGCTTACCGAAGAACAATTTTTTGATTATGGTTGGAGAATTCCGTTCATCGCCAGTTCGTTATTGGTAGTAGTTGGGTTTTACATTCGATTGAAAATTACTGAAACTCCTTCTTTCGAAAATGCTTTGGAAACTAAAAAGCAAGTAGAAATTCCAATACTGACGATTTTGAAATCCTATAAATGGGAATTGATTTTTGGTACTTTTGCTGCTGTTGCGACATTTGTAACGTTCTATTTAATGACAGTTTTTAGTTTGAGTTGGGCCACGTCTGATTTAGGATTTTCGAGACGTGATTTTTTAATCATTCAATTGTTCTCGATATTATTTTTTGTGGTTGGAATTCCAGTTTCTGCAGTATTGGCCGATAAATTTGGGCGAAAAAGAATCTTGGTTTTCATATCGACCTTGATTATGTTTTTCGGATTCACTTTTTCGTTTTTTATGGAATCGGGGAGTATACCAATGATCACCACTTTTGTTTGTATCGGAATGGGATTAATGGGATTGACTTATGGTCCATTGGGGACTTTTTTGTCAGAGTTGTTTCCTACAGAAGTTCGGTATTCAGGAGCTTCTTTGACATTTAATTTGGCTGGAATTTTGGGAGCTTCTTTTGCGCCATTAATTGCCATTTGGTTAGCTAAAAATTATGGAATTGGTTATGTTGGTTTGTATTTATCAATTGCTGCATTGATTTCGGTTTTGGCACTTTTGATGATTCGAAAAAAAGAGGAACAGTTTTGATATGTGTTATCGTTTTAAACTAAAATGACCTTTGTATTCCGGCCTGTTGGGTCTTGTTACGACAAGATATTTATTTTCTGCTTTTTGGAACTAGCAAAATCATCTTTCATAAACACAATTATTCTTAATAAGAAAATGCTAATTTATTAATAATCTGGTTAATTCTCTAAATTTGACTCTGAATTGTTTTTATTTTTCTTAAATTACAAAATGCAAACAATTCAAAATAATACAAAAAAATTAAGAATAGCATTAATCAATATTCACGGGCTAGTTAAAGGTACGGGTCTTGAGATTGGAAGAGATGCAGATAATGGTGGACAAACTAAGTATGTCTTTGAACTTGCCGAGTTTTTATCACACCACCAGGATGTAGAACATGTTCATTTATTTACTAGGTTGATTGATGATAAAAATCTTTCCTCGGAATATGCAGTGCCTATTGAAATCGTTAATGAAAAATTTGATATTAGGCGAATTCCTTTTTTGGGAAAAAAATACAAGCCAAAAGAACAATTATGGGTGGGTTTAGATGCTTATGTAAATGGTGTTGTACAGCACATCAAACTTCATGATATATTTCCAAATTGGATTCATTCCCATTATGGAGATGCAGGTTATGTTGCTAGTGAATTATCAATAATTTTAAATATTCCTTTTGCACATACTGGTCATTCTTTGGGTTTTTATAAGCAGGAAAAACTAATCGCAGCCGGTATGCTTGACGAAGAACGGGAAAAAAAATTTAAATTTAAAGAGCGAATTGCAGCCGAAGACAAAACATTAGAACTATCAGAATTTATTATTACATCTACAGAGCAAGAAATAGTAACTTATAAGCCCTATAAAAATTTTCATTTAGGAAAATATCATGCAATTCCTCCTGGGATTGATACTCGAAAATTTGTTCCTTATTATCATGTTGAAAGTGATGGTGTAAAACAAATGGAAGAAGTACAAAGAAAATATTGGGTTGCAGAAACTATTTCTAAATTTTTAACCAATCCGCACAAACCCATTATTTTAGCTCTTTCTAGACCTGATCGTCATAAAAATCTTCATACATTGATTGATGTTTATGGTAAAGATAAGGAGCTACAAAGTATCGCTAATCTTGTCATTTTTGCAGGAATACGTAAGGATATTTCGCAAATGCCAGAATCTGAAAAAGATGTTTTAACAGATTTATTGTTGCTAATGGACAAATATGATTTGTATGGTAAAATGGCAATCCCTAAAAAACATGATGTAGAAAACGAGGTTTCTATTATATATCGTTATGCTGCCGAAAAAAGAGGCGTCTTTGTAAATTTAACCCTGCATGAAAATTTTGGATTAACAATTATAGAGTCCGCAAGTTCTGGTTTGCCTGTAGTGGTTACAAAAAACGGTGGGCCATCGGAGATTATTCCTACTTGTGAAAATGGTGAATTGGTAGATCCTTTGGATGAAAATGAAATTAAAAAATCTATAAAAAATATCTTAACCAACGAAAATCTATGGAAATATTATTCGAACAATGGGGCTATTAATATTCAAAAACAGTACAGTTGGTTGAGTCACGTCAATCAATATGTTGGATTAATTAATGAAAATTTATTGCTTTCATCTGGTTCAGGAATCAAAAAGCAACATTATCCCAATATTAATATTGAACGATTAAAAAGAAAGGTCGAAAATTTATTGGTTTCGGATATTGATGGGACATTGATTGAGTCCAAATTGAATAATCCTGGGTTAGAGGAATTAAAAACGTATCTAAAGAATCATACTGATAAAATGGCATTTGCTTTGGCATCAGGACGAAACATAGATTTGGTTAAAAAAGTTATTGAAGAGGAACAACTACCCTTACCAGATTTTATTATCTGTTCTGTGGGGACTGAAATTTATTACACAAATGGAAATGATTATATTTTAGACAAAGGTTGGGCTACATTTTTGGCAGGTCGTTGGAAAAGAGAAGATATTATAAATCGTCTGAAAGGAATTTCTTGGTTAAAACCGCAAGACGAAGAGGCTCAAAATCCTTTCAAAATTTCGTATTATTATGATAAGGAAAAATACAGTCACGAGCAATTAATCAAAGTTTTAGGAACAGGATGGTATAAAGTAAATATAATCCCAAGTCATGGCGAGTTTCTTGATTTTTTACCTAAAAGAGCGTCAAAAGGAAATGCAATCAAATTTTTATGCCATAAATGGTCAATTCCTTTGTCAAGTGTAATTGCCGCGGGTGATTCTGGAAATGACATTGACATGTTCAGAAGTTCTGTTAAAGGAATTATCGTAGGCAATCGAAGTGTAGAATTAGCCGAATATAAAACAACTAAAAATATATATGTAGCTAAAAGTTCCGCTTCCTCAGGAATTCTAGAGGGATTAAAACATTATAAAATAATTAAATAATATGTATTCAGGTTCAGGTTTTAATAATTGGGAAATAGGAGATGTTGATGTATTTATAGATGATAATGGAGTTCATCATTTATTTCATTTGATTATTCCTAATCATGACTACATTGCACATGCAATATCTAAAGATGGTTTTTCGTGGAAAAGAGTGAAAAATGCTTTGTGGGTAGGCGATCCCGGGGAATGGGATGATGATATGATATGGACCATGCATGTTAGTAAAAACTTTGAAGGAGAAGGTTACGAAATGTATTACACAGGGTTAAAGAGGAGAGATAAAGGAATTAAGCAACAAATTGGAAGGGCTGTATCACTTGATTTAATTCATTGGACGAAAGAAAATAAATATGGTCTACCTTTTAAAACTCAAGGGCCATTTTATGAGAATTCAAAGAATAATCCCCGTGAATGGTTAAGTTTTAGAGATCCTTTTAAATATCGATTTGAAGGAGAAGATTATTTATTGATTTGTGCTCGAAACGCAATAGGGCCTACATATAGAAGAGGATGTATTGGTGTGGCGAAAAGAGAATCAAATGGTTTCATTCTTCAAAAACCATTGCATATTCCCTTTGTATATGATGATGTTGAATGTCCTTCGGTGGTAGAAATAAAAGGAACACATTTTTTATTAGGTTCAATAAGAGAAGATATTAAAGTTCGTTATTGGTTTTCTCCAGAATTTAAAGGGGAATATCATGCATTTCATGATAACGTATTGTTGCCACAAGGAAATTATGCAGCAAGAATTGTAAAAGATGGAGATTATTTTTTGATATATAATTTTTATTTTGTTGGTGGAAATGTTAATACTCATCGTGTTATACCTCCTCCAAAACAGTTGGATGTTGATAATAATGGCAGGCTTTTATTAAAAACCTATCATTATTGGGAAACGCTTTATCTAAAAACAATTTTCCAAAAAGACTTTCCATTTCCAACGGCTATTTTAGGTAATCCAACGGCAAATTTGACTTTTGTAGATGAAAATAAATGGCAATGTGGCTGTCGAAGTGGTTACGAAGTTTTTTGCTTTGAAAAACCCGCAAACAACTTTGTTTGGGAAGGAACATTGACCGTTGAGGGAATGGGTAAAACGGGTTTTGTAATTGAATGTGATAGAGAAGGAACTGGATATTATATATCAGTAGATTTTGTAAATGGCTTAGTTCAGTTTAGGGCTTGGGGATTTAACGAAAAAGACGTGAAAAATAATTTTATTTTTGAAAATCTTCAGACAAATCAGTTTGAAATTCAAGAAAATAGACAAATTAATTTCAAGATTATTCGTTATGGAAACTATTATGAACTTTCTATTAATGAAATAGTGAAATTGACATTATTGGATTTTAAATATAATGATGGTAAAATAGGAGTATATGTTTGTTCAGCCATCATCTCATTAAGTGACTCGAGAATTCACGTAATTCCTGAACCAGAAAATGAATATGCAACTTCTAATCCCGACGAATTATGAAAAATTTAGTAACTTTTGGCGAAGTATTAATGGATTGCCTTCCAGACAAAAATGTTATTGGAGGAGCTCCTTTTAATGTAGCCATTCATTTGAAACGTTTTGGAAATCAAGTAATTTTTATTAGTAAAATTGCAAAAGATGATTTTGGTAACGAAATATTTGATTTTGCAAAAAAAGAAAATATTGAAAAAGGAATTTCTTTTGATACAAATCATCCCACAGGTTTTGTAAGTGTTGAATTTATCGAAAAAGAACCACATTATACCATTGAAACCGAAAAAGCATGGCAATTTATTGACTATGTTGGCTTAGATAAGCCAGTAGATGTTTTTATTTACGGAAGTTTGGCATTGCATTTTGAAAAGAATCAAACCACTTTCTCACAATACAAGTCAGAGAATCCAAAGGCTATTTTTGTTTGTGACTTGAATTTGAGAGGAGATTTTTATTCAGAAGATACAATTAATTATTGTCTTTCAAATGCCACCATTTTAAAGGTAAACGATGATGAATGGATGTATCTGAAAGAAATCTATCAACAATCTACAGAAAATCAACTTTTGGGTTACTTGAAAAAAACATTCAATTTAATCAAAATTATTCGCACTCAAGGCAAAAAAGGAGCAAGGGTATACTGGGATGATGCAATTATTCAAGAATCAACCCAAATGGTTTCGGATAATTTATTCAAAGATGCAATTGGAGCTGGAGATGGGTTTTTAGCTTGTTTTTTAAATTCTTATTTCAAAGAAAATGATGTGCAAAAGGCATTGAAGAACGCTTTAATTTTTGCAGGTAAGATTTGTCAATTTTCTGGGGCAATCCCAAGTGATAAAAATATTTATTATTAATGGGAATCAAACATTGAAATTTGCTGTTAGGAATTTGAAAAACTTTCGAATGAAGATTATTTTCTCTCACTCTGAACTTTACAAAAAAGGAAAGATTGATCCAACTTCTTTTAATTTCAATTTGTTTATGGAAAGAAACTAAAATTATCTCTCATTTTTGCACAAATCAATTCCTTTGACAACCAAATTTTTCTTAATCAGCAGACTTATATCCTCTTAAAAGCTAACAATTTTGAAGTAATTTTTCAATCGAAATAATAGTGCTAATTACACCTTAATGTCTTGAAAATTATTAGCAATAGCATACCGAATCAAATTTGTAAAACCTTCATTGTCTAATTTTGGAATTTCAAGAATGGAATTCAATAAAGTAGTATCATATTCATTGGCATCCGAAATGAAGTAGGGTTTTAGATGCTTGCCGATACTTTCGTAATACATTTTTTCAACAGAGTTCTTGTATTCAAAATCTAAGTCGTTTGCTATAAAAGTAAAATTTGTATAACCCACTTCATTCATAATCAACTCCAGACCTTTTAGCATATTGAAACTTTTTTTGTTCACTATATTCAGTTGCTCAATATCATCTTTTTCAAATGTATTGACAACAACTTTGGCAACATAATCAACTGGGATTATGTTCAAACTTGTTTCGGCATTGACGATAATCCGAACATTTTCCTGTTTGCCTTTGCGATTTGCAGTAAAATGAAAAAACTTAGCTAAAAGGTAAAAGACCATATATTTTGGAATGAAATAGTTGTTTTCTGTTCCTAACATTTTGCCGCCAATAACACTTGGACGGAGAATTTGGAAAGGTAAGCCTATTGCTCGACATTCTCTGGCTATAAAATTCTCGGAGTGATATTTGGCATATTCATAAGTATTACGATGCTCGGGTGTAAAATCTAAATTATGAAAATCAGTGCCAATAAGACCCTTTCGAATTCCAGATGAAAAAGCAGTTCCTATGTAAATGAATTTTTTTATATAAGGATGTAAAACCGAAAAAAGAGTCTTTGTTAATTGAACATTTTCATCGAATATTTTGTCTTTTAATTCCTCGTCGGTAGAGAGATTTACATAACCAGCCGAGTGGATAAGGTATGCCCCTTTAATTTTTTCTAAAAATAATTCCTCTTTGACAACTATATCAAAGTTTATGATTTCAATATATTTATTAAGGTCATTTAGTCCAATGTTTTGAAGGATTTTAGGGGTGTAGTAGCTAGATAACAATTCGTTTATGCGATTTTCGGCTGAATTTTTTCCGTTATTTCGGGCGATAATATAGAGCTTGTTATTGAGATTCGGTTTTTTTATAAAAAGTTCCAAAAGCTCATACATGATATGAGAACCTAAAACACCTGTGGCACCAGTAAGAATTATTTTCATTAAATTTTTGTTCTAATTTGCAAATATAACTTTTTTGCAATCAATTCTTGGCAGGTTTATAAATGAGTTATTTCTTTCAAAAAAACTTCTTTTTTGAAATTGAACCAGCAATGTTTCAAATATTTATTAATTATAAAAATAGTTATTCAACTCAAGCTTGATCGAAGTGATTGTGAAATTGTTTTAGAAAAAAGAGGAAAAGTTTTGATAGTTATCGTTTTAGAGTAAAATGCCCTTTGTATTCCAATCCGTTGGTTCTGGTTACAACAAACCAATTCTCTCTCGGCTGTCTATGAGTTTAGGTAAATAGTCTCTTAATTTTTGGCTATTCGAAAAAGTGATCATAAGTTTTAAATTTCAATTAAATCTATTTCTTTCATAATCCTGTAGGTTTCGCTCATTGCCACAATAATTTTCTGGTAAAATATAGGTTGTAAAGATAGAATTGTGGTTCAGTTATCTTTTACTATTTAGTTTTTTGATCTTCATACTATCAATTGCCTCTAGCTTTAGCTAGAGGGATAATATTTTTAGTTTATTAATGGCTTTAGCCAAAAAAAGCAATTTTTTTGGCTAAAGCCAATTTACATTCATTCCTAAATTACTCCAGCTAAAGCTGGAGGCAATTCATTTTTTTAAATTACCCCGAATTCGGGCTAGTTAAACTTTTTGTTCTTAGTGATAGAAACACCTTATATCTCAATCCCATCAATCTCCTCCATAATCCTACTAGTTTCGCTCAATGCCACAATGATTTTTTGGTAATGCAAAATATCTTCATAACTCAATTCTCTGCCTTTGCGGTCTTTGAGCCATTTTTGAGCCGGTTGGTAGCCACCAATGTAAAAGTTCCAAGCTACTTCGGGAACGTTCGCAAAATATTGGGTTTCGTTAATGAAAACCCTTCCAATAGGTTTGGGTGTATCATTATGTGTTATGGAGTTGTTCTCTACTACATAGTTGCGTTGTTCGTATTTGGGCTTTACCACTACATTATCTCCATCTTCGGGATATTGCGTGATGTAGTTGCTTACAATAGGACTTTCCAGCAAATGAATTTGGCGTAATTGACTGCCTAGCTCAACCAAATCAATAAATTGGCGTGGGTTTTTTGGATACGGCACTCTCGGAAAATCAATTTTCAGAAACTCCTTGTATTTCTCTCTATAACTTGGCGAATGCAAAACGGCATAGATATAATCTAGCAAATCGATTGGGGCAAAACTTTGTCTAAATTCTGGTCGCAACTCATTACTATTGGCGAAACAAACTTCTCCTTCTGTTTCTTTTTCGTTGGTAAAACTCAAGCCCAAACCGGCAGCAATTTGTTTTACAATTTCGGGGTTGAGGTTGGGGGTTCTTGAATTGTTGCCGTCTAATGTTTGTTGGGCGGTGGTTTCGGGATATAAATATAATGGTAAACAATATGTTTGAAAACCATAGAAATTAATATCTAAAAGATTATTAGTTAACAAAATTGAACTAAAAGAATCTGTATTAACCAAATTTCTCATAATACAAATTCCTAAATTATTTTTAGAAATAAAATTAGACATAAATTCTTTTCTACTTCTACCAATCAATTTGTCATCATAATAAATATATTTTTCTATGAAAGGTTTGTAACTATACTTTTTTATTGCATCTAAGTTTGGTTCAATTTGAAAATTTGATTTTATATTGTCAATTAACGATTTTTTATCTAAAGAGACTAGAAAAGCATCATTTGAAGTTTTTATACCTGATGATTTGGTAATAAATAATTCATTTATAAAAAAACCTGCCTCATAGTCTACAAGGATATCATAGTTTTTTGGAACAAAATAATAATCTGGAAAAATGTTATTTACATTTTTCCAGATTATTGATTTAAAAGAGTTTTCAGATAAAAAATTATATTTAAATTCTCTTTTACCATATAAATCATAATGAAAAACTTCTGCTAGATTTTCTTGTTTTTTCCTTCCTGTTTTTACAAATAAATTAATAGAAACACCTTGCATAATATCAAATACATTTTGGTCTATTGAACCATCAGGTGAAACCTCATTTTTTCTTGAATTTCCGTGTAAATCTATGGTGAAAATTTTATCGTATGTTTTCAAAAGATTCCAACGCATTCCTCTAAAAGTAGGATTATCTAAAAATCCGTGTGGATTGATAAAAGCCAAAATGCCACTTCCATTTTTATCTATAAAATGTTGACCGAAACGTAAAAATTTAACATAATCATCATTGATCATTTTCGGATTTCTTTCTTTTAATTTTTCTTTCCCGCCGGGTTCTTTTTTATAATCTTCCATTAGGTTCATAATCCATTCGCCTTTGTTGGCACTTTCGCCGCTATACGGCGGATTCCCAATCACTACCATAACAGGCGCATCACGCTTTATGGCATTGGCTTGGTCGGCTTCGTCCGAGAGCCACGAACTAAAAAGAGTTTGGGTATCAGGATGTGCTTCTTCTAAACTGTTGGTCAGGAAAATACGAAAACGTTGGTCGTCGGTAGGTTTGTAGCCTGTTTCAGTGAGCAACATATCCATTTTAAGGTGAGCCATAGCATAACTTGCCATCAATAATTCAAAACCATTCAATCTTGGTATCAAATCATTGGTTACATATTTACTCCAAATGCCTTGCTGTCCTTCAAATTTTTTGTGAATGTGTTTGACTACTTCTGCAAGAAATGTTCCAGTTCCCGTGGCTGGGTCTAATATTTGTACTTTGTGAACTTCGATTTCGGTTTCTACTTCTTTTATCTTCGAGTTGGCGCCCGTTCCGGTTTGGGTTACGGCTTTTTTCTTGATTTTTATTTTGCTCGTATCGGCCAATCCTTGTGGCAAATCGAATTCGGTTTTCAAAATATCATCTACCGCACGAACAATAAAGTTCACCACTGGTTGCGGTGTGTACCAAACTCCACGGGCTTTTCGCAAAGCAGGATTGTATTCGCCCAAAAAGGTTTCATAAAAATGCACCACGGGATCTTCTTGTTTGGTGCTTTTGCCAAAGTTTCGCATAATGACTGCCACATCACTAGCCAGAAAAATATTGACGAGTTCATCTACAATCCAAGTCAACCGAGTGTCGAGATCAAAACCTGCAATGTCTTGAAACAATTTCCTGAGAAAAGGATTCGATTTTGGGATTAATTCAGCGGCTTCCATTCTGGAGAAAGTGGGCAAAGTAGGGTCGTGGTATCTTGCGGCAAACATTCCGTATGCAATGGTTTGGGCATAAATATCAGCAAAAGCTTTGTTGTCGATATCGTGAATCAGCATTTGTTGAAACGACAACATTTGCGATTTTATTTGGGAGCGTTTGCCTTCTTGGTCGTCATTGGTCAATGATTTTTCGATAACATCGGCCATCAACTTGGCTTTTCCTGCCATCATTTGCGCTAGTTTGGTAGGCGATTTGATGGTTTGCGAAATGGTTTGGGCAAAGTTTTTTATCAATTGTGTAAACTGCTCAAAGTTTTCGGGTTGCGGTACAATCAATCCGTTTTCTACTCGTGCAATAGCAATTTTAGTGGTGAGTTCTCCGTCTTTATAAAAATGGAAATCCATATAATCGGTAAAAACCAAATTCGACAATCCCGATTTGTAACGGTCAAATTGTTCTTTGAGTTTTTTGTCTTTTAAATCGACTCCAATGTCTTTGGCTTCGATATAACCTACAGGCACATCCTTGCGTGTCAATACATAATCGGGTGCGCCACAATCGACTCTTGCGGGTTCGTTGGTCACTAAAATATCGGGTAAAATGGCCATTATTAGGTTTTGCAAATCACCACGATAAGAATGTTCCCGTGCATTGCCAGTTCGATAAAGCGTATTTATTTTGGAGAGGTATTCTTGGATTGTCATTGTATTCTTTTTGAGATTTTAAAAGTAGTAATTTTATTCCAAAATACAGAAAACGTTCGATAAATGAATCCAATTCTTTTCTAAATTCGTATTCAGTATATCAATAATTTTGGCTTGCCTCCAGCTTTAGCTGGAGGAAAAGGAATCAATGTAGCATTGGCTTTAGCCAAAAAGTATGCTGTTTTGGCTAAAGCCATTAAAAACAGTTCAATTTTATTCCTCCAGCTAAAGCTGTAGGCAATTAATGTTTTGAAAATAGAATATGCTGAATGGTTCCCTAAATTCTAAAATGAGTTACTTTTGCACAAAACAATTCCTTTGAAAACCCAAGTATTTCTCATCACGCCACCGTTTACCCAACTGAACACTCCGTATCCAGCAACGGCTTATATCAAAGGGTTTTTGAACACCAAAAACATTTCGGCAACTCAGGCAGATTTGGGTATTGAAGTAATTTTGAAATTGTTTTCGAAAGAAGGACTTGAAAATTTGTTTAAAGTTTCAGGTTTAAAGTTTAAAGTTGGGGAAGTGTCAGAAAACTGCAAACGAATTCTCGCTCTCCAAGACGAATACATCAAAACCATAGATTCGGTTATTGCCTTTTTGCAAGGGAAAAATCCAACATTGGCATTACAAATTTGTCAGGAAGATTATTTACCGGAAGCTTCTCGTTTTGCTCAACTAGAAGAATTAGATTGGGCTTTTGGAACGATGGGAACGCAGGACAAAGCCAAGCATTTGGCGACTTTGTACCTCGAAGATATTTCCGATTTTATTGTAGAATGTGTCGATGCCAATTTTGGTTTCAGTCGTTATGCGGAACGTTTGGGCAGAAGTGCTAACTCTTTCGATGAATTATATACTGCTTTACAACAAGAACCCACTTATATTGACAACGTTTTATTTTCGCTTTTAAAAGATAGAATCGAGACCATTCAACCTGAATTATTCCTGATTTCTGTTCCTTTTCCTGGGAATTTATATTCCGCTTTTCGTTCCGCGCAATGGGTTCGAAAGCATTATCCAAACATCAAAATTTCGATGGGAGGCGGTTTTCCAAATACTGAATTGCGTTCGCTTTCGGATGCTCGTGTTTTTGAATTTTTCGATTATATTACGCTCGATGATGGCGAATTGCCTGTAGAACTCCTCGCTTCCAGCCTCCAGCTTCCAGCTTCCAACGAATTTAAAAGAACATTTCTTCTAGAAAACGGAAAAGTAGTTTATAAAAATAATTCATTAAAACCCGATTATAAACAATCCGAAGTAGGTACACCTGATTATTCCGATTTGTTTTTGGATAAATACATTTCGGTGATCGAAATCGTGAATCCAATGCACCGAATGTGGAGCGACGGGCGATGGAACAAACTCACGATGGCGCACGGTTGCTATTGGGGGAAATGTACGTTTTGTGATATTTCATTAGATTACATAAAAATCTACGAACCCATTGCCGCCAATTTATTGTGCGATCGAATGGAGGAAATGATAGCACAAACGGGTCAAAATGGTTTTCATTATGTAGACGAAGCGGCACCACCAGCTTTGATGCGCGCTTTGGCACTCGAAATTCTACGCCGAAAATTATCGGTTACTTGGTGGACGAACATTCGTTTCGAGAAAAGTTTCTCTGCCGATTTATGTTTGTTGTTGAAAGCCTCGGGTTGTATTGCCGTTTCTGGCGGACTCGAAGTGGCTTCGGATAGATTGTTGCAATTGATTGACAAAGGCGTAACGGTAGAACAAGTGGCCAAAGTCACTCGAAATTTTACTGAAGCCGGAATTATGGTGCATTCTTATTTAATGTACGGTTATCCAACGCAAACCATTCAGGAAACGGTGGATAGTCTAGAAATGGTTCGTCAATTGTTTGAAGTGGGTGTTTTGCAATCTGGTTTTTGGCATCAATTTGCGATGACGGCTCACAGTCCAGTGGGAATGTACCCAGAAAAATTTGGAGTTGTCAAGGAAACCGAAACTATTGGAACTTTCGCCAATAACGATATTAATTATGTTGACAAAACAGGAATCGATCACGATAAATTCAGTTTTGGCTTAAAAAAGTCTCTTTTTAACTTTATGCACGGCATTTGCTTTGACTATGAATTACAAGAGTGGTTTGACTTTAAAATCCCAAAAACAAAAATCCATCCCGATTTTGTTGCCAATGCTTTAGAGGAAGAAGATGATTTCAATATAAAACCAACTGCCAAAATTGTCTGGCTAGGAGGGAAGCCCATTGTAGAACATTTCACAAAATCCAAAAAAGGAAATTCTTGGGAGTTGATGACTTTAACTTTTCACGACAAAAAAGAAAGTTTTACCATTCAAACAGGAAAAAACGAAGGAGAATGGTTGATGCAAATGCTTGAAAAAATCTCAGTTTCTAAATCTAAAATCTACACTTTTCAAGAAATAAAATCTGATTTTGAAGTTCAATTTGAAAATTTCGAATTGTTTTGGTATTCAAAACCTGTGAATACTTTAAGAGAATTTGGGTTGTTGGTTTTGTAAAATCAATAATTTAAATTTTAATCATTTTAAGCACCGATTTTAGTAATTTGATAATAAAATATTAAATAAAATACGGATTATTAAAACACAAAGTTTCATTACAATTTTGTATTTAATCGCTTGAAAATTAGTAATATAAATTTAACAAATGTTCGTCTTAAACGAACTATTATATTTACTATATTAGCCATTTAAATATTAAATATGTTGAAAAGAAAATCTCTATTTATCTTAATCCTGACTATTAATGTAGCTTTTTCCCAAAACACCAATTGTTTTGATGTAGCCAGAAAAGGAAATCTTTCTGATATAAAACTACTTTTTGATAATGATAAAAATAGTGTCAATGCTATTGATGATAAGGGGTCAAGTATGCTAATTCTAGCGTGTTACAGAGGAAATCAAGAAGTAGCTCAATTTTTGATTGAAAATGGAGCCAATTTGAATTATGTTTCTAATAACGGAACTGCTTTAATGGCTTGTGTTTTTAAAAGCGAGTTTCTATTGGTTGATGAACTGATAAAAAAAAGTGTGAATCTTGATCTGACAGATGTCAACGGGCTAACAGCTCTAATGTTAGCAGTTCAGTTCAAAAATACAGAAATGGTCAAAAAATTATTAAATGCAAAAGCCAACACAACACTAAAATGCAAACAAAACAAAACAGCTTTCGAATATGCTGTTTTTTCAAATAATGAAGAGATTATTAACTTACTTAAATAAATAACGATGAAGAAAATTACTATTTTATTATTTTGTTTTTTGGCATTTTCGGGGTTTTCTCAATCAAAGACAACGGGAGTTATTAATCTTTCTTCTAACATGACTGCTAATTTTACTTTGAATAATGCTTCTTCAAAAGTAACTTTAGTATTAACAGGACCTTCTGATAGATGGTTCGCAATGGGATTGGGAGTTCTTGAAGGTTTTGGAATGTCAGACGGAGATGTTGTAGTTTACGCCACTTCATTAACCGATAGGAATTATAATGGATTTGCTTCTCCTGCGTCAGATTCTAGTCAAGATTGGGTAACTGTTAACAATGTAGTTGCATCTGGTGTTAGAACTTTAACTCTTGAAAGAGCACTTACGAATTCAGATGTTAATGACCTACAACTGCCCTATGCTTCTACCAATTCTATTGATTTGGCTTGGGCGCGTTCTTCAACAGTAAGTACATCACTCGCTAATCACGGTGGAGGGAATAGGGGATTCGCTACTGGTTCATTTACTACTTTAGGTGTAGAGGATTTCTCTTTAAATGCAACTTCTGTTTATCCAAATCCATCATATGGAGAGTTTTATATCAAAACAAAAACTAATTTATCTAAAGTAAATTTATACAATCAAACAGGAGCTTTGGTTAAAGCAATTAAACTTTCTGATGATTCTAGAGAAGTTAAAATTGATGTAAACGGAATTCAATCAGGAGTTTATTTTTTAGAATTGCAAAATGATTCTGAAAAATCTTGGAAAAAAGTAATCGTTAATTAATCGGATTTAAATTTGTAATTCATAAAGTTTATTTATCGTAGCCCTTTTTTTCAACTATGGAAAAATTTTTTAAAATACTAGCAATTTTAGTTGTTGTCCTGATTTTGGGTTTTTTTTCATATAATTATGTGATGACTGCAGGAGCAAGGGATTTAGAAAAAGAAAAATCCGAGTTTTTCATTTCTGCAGTAGATGTTTTTGGGGAGTTTTCTACCAACTCTGAAATGGCAACTGCAAAATATATAAATAAAGCGGTTGAAATTTCTGGAAAAGTTACCAGTGTCAATAACAATGTAATTACGTTAGATGAAAAAGTTTCATGTCAATTACAAGTTTTAGAAAAAGTAGCACTAAATAGTCAAGTAAAAATAAAAGGGAGAGTTACGGGTTATGATGACCTTTTGGAAGAACTAAAATTAGATCAATGTTTAATCGTAAAATAGAATAAAAAAAATGAATTTATCTAAAATTACTTTCTCACTATTTTTTCTCTTTTGGTTTGGTTTCACTAGTGCACAAGATGATTTATTTAAGGAATTAAATTCTGACAGTATTGTGAAAAAAGAAATAGCAACTGCCGCTTTCAAAGGATTACAAGTTTGTACAATGCAATCAACTAAGTTGGCTTCAAAAGGCGAATGGTATTTTTTAGTTGCGCATCGATTTGGAGATTTAACAGAAGGTTTCGGTAACTTCTTCGGATTTGATAATGCTTTAACAAAAATAGGGGGGCTTTATGGAGTGACAAATTGGTTAACTCTAGGGCTTTCTCGTCATACTTTAAATAAAAATTATGAGTTAGCAGCAAAATATAAATTTGCGAATCAGGAGGTTAATGGTTTTCCGGTAACAATTGTAGGATACAATACTATGGATATTAATTCAAATCTTAGCGAAGACGAATTTCCATATCTAAAAATATCTAATCGATTTGCTTTTAGTACACAATTACCAATTTCAAGAAAATTTTCGAATGCATTTTCAATGGAATTAAATCCTATTTATATTCGTAAAAACCTATATGAGCCTAGGTTTGAAAAAGCAGATAATTTTCTTTTAGCCTTAGGAGGAAGACACAAAATATCAAAAAGAATTAGTATTAATGCTGAATATGCCTTTAGATTGAATGCAAAAGAAACTAGTTTTTATCACAATCCTGTAACCGTTGGAATGGATATTGAAACTGGCGGACACGTATTTCAGTTAGTTTTTTCGAATAGTCAGCCTATGAATGATGTTAGTTATTTTACAAACGCTACAGGAATTACAGATGGAAAGGGAATTTATTTTGGGTTTAATTTATATAGAGTATTTTAAATTATGAAAGCAATTAAAATTAGTATTTTGATATTTATAACTTGTTGTATTGGTTTTTCATGTGAAACATCGACATACGATGAAGTATCGGGAGAAGTTGCAAATCCTACGTATACCGCTAATGTTAAATCTATAATAAACAACAACTGTCTAGGATGTCATAGTGACGCTGCAGGACAGTACCCCACGATGGAAACGTATGTGCAGGTTCGAAATGCCACAGAAAATGGGAAAGTGATTTGTAGAATTGATGATCAATCTTGTGGTGCAGTTATGCCACAATCAGGCAGAATGCCTCAGGTAAATATAAATACCATTAAGAAATGGGTCGCCAACGGATTTCCCAACTAAAAAAAGAATTGCTATGATAAAGATATTAACGACACTTGTTTTTCTAATTTTATCTACGATATTGTTTTCTCAAAAGTTAATGACTCGCTCTGGCGAAATTAAATTTGAAGCATCAATGCCAGCTTTTGAGGAGGTCGCGGCTAAGAATAACACAGTTTCTTGTCTTTTTGATACTTCATCTGGTGAAATCGCAGTTTTAGCTTTGGTTAAGGGGTTTAGATTTAAAGTGCCATTAATGGAAGAACATTTTAATGAGAATTATATCGAAAGTGATCAATTTCCAAAAGCATCATTCAAAGGAAAAGTCACTAATTTTGATGTTTCTAAAGCAGCATCTGCAAAATCCACTTTTGATGTTGAAGGCGATTTAACTTTACATGGAGTTACCAAAAAAGTGAAAACTAAAATCACTTTTGTAAAATCTGGAGAAAAACTAATTACAACCTGCAAATTCAAAGTAAAACCTTTAGATTATAATATTGAAATACCTTCGGTAGTTAAAAGTAAAATTGCTGAAACAGTAGAAATTGATTTAAAATTTGACTTAGAGAAGAAATTATAATTTCAATTTGCTTTAACTTTTAACTTTTTAAAACTGGAAAATTCTTTTAGAATTCATCACCTTCGTCATTATATTTCAATAGAAATCAGGGAATTGTATAAATTTATACGTTTTTTAAATAGTATTTTATAGACTTTGTAAATGTAATATTGACTGTTAAATATTGAACTTTTATTGTTAAATTTATATTATAAAATTTACAATTATGAGTTCCGATTTTAAAGTTAAAGTTAACGAAACTTTTGAGTTTGATTTCAATACCGAAAACACCTCAAAATTAGACGCAGTTAGTGTTGAAAGAAATAAGTTTCACATTCTTCAAAATAATCTCCCTTTCATAACTGAAATTATCTATTCCAATTTCTATAAAAAAAAATATACCGTCAAAGTCAATAACAACATTTATCAAGTTGCTATTTCAAATCCATTGGATATTTTGTTACAAGAAATGGGTTTTGAGGTTGGAGTTTCCAAAGTAATTAAACAACTTAAAGCGCCAATGCCCGGATTAATCTTAGAAATTAACGTTGAAGTTGGTCAAACTGTACTAGAAAACGATAATTTATTAATTCTCACCGCAATGAAAATGGAGAATAGTTTGCTTTCACCACGAGATGGCGTTATCAAATCGATTGTTATAAATGTTGGAGATTCAGTGATAAAAGGCGATTTGTTAATTGAATTTGAATAGATTATGAAATGAGCATAACCCATAATGGTTCGTAAATACCAATGGTTGATATGCGACTCGAGCAATAGCGAACAGGCGAAGCAATTACATTTGACCAATAAAAAAATAAGTATCAGCAAATGAAAAAAATATTAGTTGCCAATAGAGGAGAAATCGCCATCAGAGTAATGAAAACTGCTCAGAAAATGGGGATAAAAACCGTAGCGGTTTATTCAACTGCAGATCGAAATTCACCTCACGTAAAATATGCGGATGAAGCCGTTTGGATTGGGGAATCACCCTCTAATAAATCGTATTTGTTAGGAAATAAAATTATTGAAGTAGCCAAAGCATTAAACGTAGATGCAATTCATCCTGGTTATGGTTTTTTGAGCGAAAATGCCGAATTTGCAGCAGAAGTTGAAAAAAATGGTATCATATTTATTGGGCCAAAACCCAAAGCTATTGAAATAATGGGTAGTAAACTCGCTGCCAAAGAAGCAGTTTTGAAATATAATATTCCAATGGTTCCCGGTGTTGATCACGCTATTATCGATATAGAAGAAGCAAAAGTAACAGCGAAAAAAATTGGTTTTCCAATT
Source organism: Flavobacterium franklandianum (assembly GCF_007097365.1). Classification (GTDB taxonomy): domain Bacteria; phylum Bacteroidota; class Bacteroidia; order Flavobacteriales; family Flavobacteriaceae; genus Flavobacterium; species Flavobacterium franklandianum. Next base: position 14,652 of record NZ_VJZR01000019.1, on the reverse strand, counting down.
TTGATAAAAGCTTCGGCAGGAGGTGGCGGAAAAGGTATGCGTGTGGTAGATAAGGAAAGCGATTTCGAATCTCAAATGAATCGAGCTATAAGCGAGGCGGTAGCAGCTTTTGGTGATGGTTCAGTATTTATTGAGAAATATGTGGCTTCCTCGAGACATATCGAAATTCAAATTATGGCCGACAGTCACGGGAATGTGTTGTATTTTTTCGAAAGAGAATGCAGTATTCAGCGTCGTCATCAAAAAGTGATTGAAGAAGCCCCTTCCTCAGTTTTGACTCCTGAAATTCGGAAAAAAATGGGAGAATCGGCAGTTCTTGTGGCTAAATCTTGCGATTATCTTGGTGCAGGAACAGTTGAATTTTTATACGATGAAAACGATAATTTTTATTTTCTGGAAATGAATACCCGTTTGCAAGTCGAACATCCTGTTACCGAAATGATTTCGGGTGTTGATTTGGTTGAACTACAAATAAGGATTGCCCGTGGTGAAGCATTAACTATCAAACAAGAAGATTTAAAAATAAATGGTCATGCAGTAGAATTGAGGGTTTATGCTGAGGATTGCGTAAATGATTTTTTGCCAAGTGTTGGACGTTTAGAAATATATCAATTGCCAGTTGGAGAAGGAATTCGGGTTGAAAATGGGTTTGAACAAGGAATGGATGTTCCTATTTATTATGATCCAATGTTATCAAAATTAATTGCTTACGGAAAATCAAGAGAGGAAGCCATCGAAATTATGCTCAAAGCTATCGATAAATACAAAATCGAAGGTGTAGAAACGACTTTACCTTTTGGTAAATTTGTTTTCGAACATGAAGCTTTCCGTTCGGGAAAATTTGATACTAATTTTGTGAAAAAATATTATTCTCCTGAAGTAATTATTGACCAAAAATCCACAGAAGCTGAAATAGCTGCATTGATAGCTTTGAAACAATATTTTGAAGATCAAAAAGTATTACGCATACCAAATTAAGACATCATGGAAAATAAAATACAAGAACTAAATGATAAAATCGCTCAAGCCAAATTGGGAGGGGGTTTAAAACGCATTCAAAAACAACATGAAAAGAAAAGATTATCGGCAAGAGAACGTGTAGAGTATTTGATGGACGAAGGCTCTTTTGAAGAAATTGGTATGTTGGTAACTCACAGAACTACTGATTTTGGAATGGATAAAGAAATATATTATGGCGATGGAGTTATAACAGGATACGGAACCATAAACGGAAGATTGGTTTACATTTTTGCTCAAGATTTTACAGTTTTTGGAGGTTCTTTGTCAGAAACACATGCCGAAAAAATCTGCAAAGTGATGGATATGGCAGTCAAAATGGGTGCGCCAATGATTGGTTTGAATGATTCGGGTGGAGCTAGAATTCAAGAAGGAGTTCGTTCGCTTGGTGGTTATGCCGATATTTTTTACAGAAATGTACAAGCTAGTGGGGTGATTCCTCAAATTTCTGCCATTATGGGACCTTGTGCTGGTGGAGCCGTTTATTCGCCTGCAATGACCGATTTTACGATGATGGTAGAAGGATCTAGTTATATGTTTGTCACAGGTCCAAATGTGGTAAAAGCGGTAACAAACGAAACCGTAACTTCTGAAGAATTGGGTGGTGCAATAGCACATTCTACTAAATCGGGTGTTGCTCATATTACTTCTGGAAATGATCAAGAATGTTTGGATGATTTAAAGAAATTGTTGAGTTATTTGCCTCAAAGTAACAAAGAAACCCCGGAGAAGTTGCCTTATGAGTTGGGCGATGAAATAAGAATGAAATTGGCCACTGTGATTCCAGATAGTACACATAAGCCGTATGATATGCATGAAGTTATTTCGGGAATTATTGATGAAGATTCGTTTTATGAAATTCATAAAAATTATGCCGAAAATATCATCGTAGGTTTTGCAAGATTAGCGGGAAGAAGTGTGGGGGTTATTGCTAATCAACCACTTTTTTTAGCAGGTGTTTTAGGGGTTAAAAGTTCCAAAAAAGCAGCCAGATTCACTCGTTTTTGCGATTGTTTCAACATTCCATTACTAGTCTTGGTTGATGTTCCTGGATTTCTTCCCGGAACTGATCAAGAATGGGAAGGTATTATTATTCACGGAGCGAAATTGTTGTACGCATTGAGCGAAGCAACTGTGCCAAGAGTGACCGTAATAACTCGAAAAGCCTACGGTGGTGCTTATGATGTAATGAACTCTAAACACATTGGTGCAGATATGAATTTTGCGTGGCCAACCGCTGAAATTGCAGTAATGGGAGCCAAAGGAGCTTCTGAAATTATCTTCAAAAAAGAGATTAGTGATGCTGAGGATCACGAAGCTAAACTTGTAGAAAAAGAAAAAGAATATGCTGATTTGTTTGCCAATCCTTATATTGCAGCCCAACGTGGTTTTATTGACGAAGTGATTCTACCACAGGATACAAGACGTAAATTGATAAAAGCATTTAGCATGCTCGAAAATAAAGTAAGTGTTACTCCAAATCGAAAACACGGCAATATCCCTTTATAAGTCAGACTAATTGAACCGATTGGAGGACAAATTTACAAATGGTATAATGGAATTTAATAACTTTTCTTTTGTCTTTATCTACATTAATATTGTATTTTTCAATTCGTAATCCTAGTTTTCGGTTCGAATTGTAGAGTTGTTTTTCGGTTTGCAAAATATTTCTATTTGGCATTCAGGCAATCTATAATTAATTGTTTTTCCACTTTTTCCACAATAATTTGATGTGTTCCCATGCTAAACATATTCGATGATTGAGCGGTTTGAAGTTTTGGAGGAAGATTTTCTATTCTAATGACTCGGTCGGTGCACTGAATAGCGGTTCGTTCAATACAATTTTCTAATTCCCTTATGTTTCTCGGCCAGTAGTATTAATTAGTAGGATTAAAAATAGAATTTTTATCAGATATATTATATTTATGTACTCAAATTATTAAATTAAATTATCTTTATGACCAATATGTAATTTTGTGAATTCTACCCAGTTCTATGAAAAAATTTCGTGATTACAATACCTACTTTAAGCTATTAATATTGATTATTAGCACTAGTGTTTTATTTTTTTTGTTATATGTAGCTCTTTATGTTTATACTACTAAACAAGAAAATAATTTATATAAAACTACTCAAAAACAATATTATAATGAAGTATCCTCAATTATTAAGCTCTATTCAAAAACCCCTATTTCGACCATTATTGATATTACTTTTTGGAATGAACTAAAAAAATTTACAGAATCTAAAGATGAGAATTGGTACAAAGCCAATGTTGCAAGCCAATTTGAAACTTACGAAGTTGATTATTTAGGAGTTCATGATATTGAAGGTCAGTTTATTGTTAAAACCTCAAATTCAAAAATTAAAACCAAAAATTTTATTCCAAAAGAGGTTATGACACGTTTGTATCAATCGAAGTTGATGCGTTTTTATATGAAAATTCCAGAGGGTGTTATCGAAGTTTTTGGAGCCACAATACATCCTTCAAATGATCCTAAAAAAAACAAAACCAAACCTTCAGGTTATTTTTTTATGGCTCGACTTTTAGATCAAAGTTATTTTAAAAATCTTGGTGAAATTAGTAGCTCTGAAGTAAAATTAGTAGCGCTCAATAGTAAAAGTAATGTTGAAGTAGATGCTCTGGAAGCTATCGTAAAACTGAAAGGTTATAACCAAACAGATCTTGCAAATTTAGTTTTTAAAAGATCTTTTAATTTGCATTTTAGGAACACAAAGGAAATTCTTGTAGTATTAATTTTGGCTTCTTTTATCAATATTTTCATCTATTTATATTTCTCTAGAAAATGGATTTACAAACCTTTGAAGACCATTACAAATGTTCTAGAGACAGGAAATGAGACTTCAATAGCGGTTTTAAAAAATCAGCCTGGTGAGTTTGGTTATATTGGTAATTTATTCGAAGAGAATAATTATCAGCGGAAACAGTTAGAGCTTTCAAAGGAAAAGGCTGAGGAAAGTGACAAACTTAAATCCTCTTTTTTAGCTAATTTGTCTCACGAAATCCGGACTCCAATGAATGCTATAGTTGGATTTAGCGATTTATTGAATGAACCAAATTTAAGCGATAAATCTAAACAAGAATATTTAAAAATAATAAAAAATTGTGGTATTAATTTAGTTTCAATTATTGAAGATTTAATTGAAATGTCTAAGATTGATTCTAAACAAATTTCGCCAAATTATAAAGGAATTGATTTAGATGCTTGTGTTAAAGAATTGTATGAAACTATTAGAGTTACAATTCCTAATGATAAAGAATTAGATTTATATTTTGTTGAAAATAAGACTTGTATTTCAAATAATATTCTTACTGATGAGGTAAAACTAAAGCAAATTATCGTCAATTTAATTTCTAATGCCATTAAATATACTGTAAAAGGGAAAGTTACCTTTGGCTATCAAATTAATGAGGAAGATAAAAATATAGAGTTTATCGTAAAAGATACTGGATTAGGAATAGACGAAGGAAATTTAAAAGTAATTTTTGATAGATTTAGGAGAATTGAAGATGAGTTTTCGGTTGCACTAAGCGGTTTAGGTCTTGGTTTGGCTATATCCAAGGCATATATCGAAATGCTTGGCGGAACAATAAGTGTACATTCGAAAATTAAAGTAGGCTCTGAGTTTAAGTTTACAATTCCATTAATTTATGACGAATCAATTCCAATTCCAATTCCAAATCAAATCAATGTGTTGAATGTTGCTGTCAAACAAAATTATCAAACAATTTTGGTCGCAGAAGATGATAATATTAATTTTCTATTGATAAAGAGAATCTTAGAATTAAAAAAATATAAAGTTTTACGAGCGATTAATGGTCAAGAAGCAGTTGATATATGCAGAGAAAACGTAGATATTCATTTGGTTTTAATGGACATTAAAATGCCAGTTTTGAACGGTTTTGAAGCTTTTAAAATTATAAATTCTTTTAATCCAAAACTTCCTGTAATTGCACAAACTGCTTATGCTTCGGTTGAAGATTATGAGAAAATTATGGAATTAGGCTTTACCGCCTATGTTTCTAAACCTTTAGACAAAGAAAAAATATTTGAACTTATTGATTCAATATTTTATAGAAAAGTATAAATTATTTTTAATTATACTTTATGATCTTTTATTATTTATGATTAATAATAAGGGAAGAATGACAATCAAATAGGTAATTATTGAATATAATTATTGGATTTATGAAATTTCATTAAAAAGCTGTCTTTTTAGAGACAGCTTTTTTTTTAATTTTAAAAACCCTTAATAAGTATAAGTAATTGCTTTTAAATTTTCTGGGTCTTTGGAAACCAGCACAATAAATGGGGCTCCATTAATTGCTGCTTTTTGTTGTAAACTATTTTCTATCAGTTTATTCAATTCGTAATAAGGTTGTCCTTTTACTTTTCCGATAAAGCCAGTTATCATTTCCGATTTATTTAATCCAATTGTTTCTGATTCTTTGAGGATTATCACTTTTTTATGATCTGATTTCTGAGTTAGTTGAATCTTTTTAGAAATAGTTTTAGAACTGTTTGTTGACTTTGTGTTTAATTGAGCCACAGCATGTTTACTGATTTTTTGTTCTTCAGTACTCGACGGAATGGAGTAATAAATTAAATTGTTTTCAGCTTTTATAAAGTTTACTTCTAATTTTTCTCCATTATGTTTGATGATTTCATGACTTTGCGCAAAGAGATTCGCTGTAATAATTACAGCTATTATTGTTAAAATATTTTTCATTTTAATTGATTTTTAATTAGATATTCGTGATTTGTTATTAGCATCACTAAGGAATATATGTGATGCTATTTAGCAATTGTGTTGTTTAAAATCAATTATGATGCTTCTGGCGGAGGTAAGTTTTTTTCAATACAAACCTCTTTCACTTTAAAAGTATAACTAATAATTTCCTTTTTAGTCTCAGAATAGTTAGTGTTTTCTATAATTATTAATGCGATTTCATTTAAAAATTCAGAGTCTAATTTATTTTCAGTTTCATTTTTAGGGTCACTATTTTCAACTATTTTATAAAAACCATATTTTTCATTTTCTAAAACCAACGATAGTTTGTTACTAATCCAGATTAAGGAATAAGTCGAAATTAACAGTGTTAGAATCAAGTTGTTTTTCATTTTTTTCATTTTTCCTATTTAACGATAAAGTGATTATTTTACAAGTGATTTGACGTTTTAGTAAACCTTTTTTTTGTTTATTTTCGAGGTATTTTTGTTGCAATTTTATTGTAAAGACACCTTTTTTTTAGGGCTGTTTCATTTGAAATAATACAAATTTAATCCAATAGTTAAACTTTGTTGTAAATGTTAGTTGGAGTGAATTAGGAATAAACATATTTTTTAAGATATTGTTTTGACTTATAAACAAAAAAATAGCACTAAATTATTGGATACTAATGTAGTGATTTTAAACTTAACCTATATTAATTTCTAGTATTGCTACAATTACTAAAGCCTTAAATCTGTTACGGAAAATTTCGAATTTTTATCATCTTTGATATACATTACATCTGGATAAAAAGTAACTTTTCCCGTTTCAATGTCATGCATAGCACCTATAATTCCAATTTGGCCATTTTCGACCATTTGTTCCAGAATAAAACTACGCTCAATGATACTTTTTACATTTCGCTTTACATTAATAACCGAAACATTTTCAACAAATGAACCGTTTTTTGAAGATCGGTCGGTTTTGGTAGTTTTTTCTTGATAAACTGCTGGTTGTATTTTGGACAATAATTCAGTAAGATTACCCATTTCAATATGGTCGCAGGCTCCTTTTACCGCACCACATTTGCTGTGACCTAAAACTACAATTAGTTTTGAACCTGCTATTTTACAAGCAAATTCCATACTTCCTAATATGTCTGTATTGATTACATTTCCTGCAATTCTTATGGAGAAAATATCTCCCAACCCTTGATCAAAAATTAATTCAGCCGATGTTCTGCTATCAATACAGCTCAATATTGTAGCAAATGGCCATTGCCCTTCTACTGTTTCATTTGCTTGTTGTAATAAGTTGCGATTGGCTTTCAAATTTTTGATAAATCGATCATTTCCTTCTTGTAAATATTCTAATGCTATTCTCGCTGTAATTTGTGCTTGCGATTCTTTAGTATGTGTTTTCATTTTTCTTGGAGTTTATTTAAATTTGTTGTAACGAATACGTGTTTTTCTTCTTCACCTGTGTTTTCTAATTCATATTCTTTTTTAAATCCAGTCAATTTTACTTTAATATTTTCTTCTTTAGCTCTAATTTTTTTGAATTCTTTTATTAAATCCAATACATCGTGCGCTATGTAAACAGTATCTTGAGCATTAATGATTACTTTTGAGTTTCCCGGAATTTTACTTAAAGTCTCTTTAATTGCAGCTTTATTCAAGAAAGATACTTCTTGGGCTAAATCAATGTGAATGACATCTCCATCGTGATATTGTTCTTTTCTAAAGTGATAAGCTCTTTTCATATTTCCACGTAAGATGGCAAAAACACTTATGATTAATCCCAAAGCTACACCTTTTAATAAATCTAAAAATACAACCGCTAGTAATGTGGTAATAAATGGAGCAAATTGGTATTTTCCATTCTCCCAAAAATGTTTGAATGTAGCTGGTTTTGCTAATTTATAACCTACCAACAATAAGATTGCAGCCAATGTTGCCAATGGAATTTTATTCAAGATTGCAGGAATTGTCAAAACGCTCAACAATAAAAGTACACCGTGTATAATGGTAGACATTTTAGATTTAGCACCAGCATTATTATTTGCCGAAGTTCGAACCACTACCGACGTCATAGGTAAACCACCTAAAAGGGAGCTAACCAAGTTACCAATTCCTTGTGCTTTAAGTTCAATATTTGTATCTGTATATCGTTTGTGAACGTCCATTCTGTCAGCCGCTTCAACACATAATAATGTTTCTATTGACGCTACTATTGCAATAGTAAGACCAACAATCCACACTTTTGGGTTGGTAATCCCAGAAAAATTAGGAGTTACAATAATTTGTTTGAACTCTTCAAATGTAGATGGGATTGGTAACGAAACCAAATGTTCTTTCCCTATTGCCAATGAACTTCCGGTTGAGATGAAAATTTCATTTAATAGCACACCTAAGATAACCGCGATAAGTGCTCCAGGAATTAATTTTAATTTCTTTAGAAAAGGAAGTTTATCCCAAGCAATTAAAATCAATATGGATAAAGCTGCGATGATGATTGAGCCTAGTTGAATATAATCGAAAATGCCTAATAAAGCCGAAAATGTATTGCTTCCGTCTGTTTGTGAAAAGGCCATATCACCTTCAAAATCACTATCATATCCAAAAGCATGTGGTAGCTGTTTTAGAATTATAATAATTCCGATACCTGCTAGCATTCCTTCGATTACATTTGTTGGAATGTAATTTGAAATACCTCCTGCTTTTAGGAATCCTAATCCTAATTGTATTAAACCAGAGATAAAAACAGCTGTCAAAAAGATATCAAAAGCACCTAAATCAGTTATTGATGTTAATACAATTGCTGTTAAACCAGCCGCAGGTCCAGAAACACTTATATGAGATTTACTTAAATACCCTACTACAATTCCTCCTACAATTCCGGCTATAATTCCCGAAAAGAGGGGAGCTCCAGAAGCCATTGCAATTCCTAAACATAGTGGTAAAGCCACCAAAAAAACCACTAAACCTGAAGCAAAATCAGATTTGAGGTTGGCAAAAAGATTGATTTTTTTTGTCATAATACCTTACTAAAAAATTAAATACATAGATTTTTCCCATATAAAAATGGGTAAATTGATTTTAAAAACTAAAATCAACAATGTATTAAACTTGTTCGGGTGGAGGAATAAAAATTTTGGACGAAATATTATCGTGCTTTGAAAATTTCTCAGTGAAAATTGAACTGTAATTCAATTGAGATAAATCGACTGCGGTACACGTAACATCAAAATTAATAATGGCTTTAATTTCTTTATGTGTTTTTTCTTCTTCAGAAAAACTATAAAATGCTGACGTGTCTGCATCTTCCTCAATTACACTAATAACTGCTGGCGTAATTAGAAAGCTCACGAAGATAAACAATAAAAGTCGTGCGATTATATTCATAGCTTACAAATATAGAATTATTATATGAAATTGAAATTATTGGATTGAATTTAAAAATAAAATTATCAGCCGAGTATTTGTGGATACAAAAGTTTTTGGGAATAGTAGTTCTTTTTAATCGATAAATTTTAGACAGAAACTAGCTTTAAGTTTAGCCATGTACATAGTCAATAACTAATGTGTTAATTTGATAATTTAGAGCAAAAAAAAATAGAATATTACCCTCATTAATCTGTTTTTTCTGGAGTTAGTTAGTTGATTTTACTTTAATTTATATTTTTTATAAAATCTATGAACGGTATTTTTTTAGGGGGTATTAGAAAATTTAGTTACAAAAAAAATGATTTTTTAAGCTTTTTTTAAATTTATTTTACAAAAATGTCTAAAAATTAGGGGGTGAGTTGGAAAAACTAAATAAAAATATAATAAAAAAAAATCATTTTAATAAAGATAATATATTTTTTGGCAATCAATTTTTGGTTATCAATAATTCTTTAGCGAAAAAGTTAAATAAGCCTTTTTATACTATTTTAGTTTAACAAAAGTTGATAGATTTGCCTCAGTGAAAAGTTAATTAAGTCACAAGTTTTAACTATTAAATGATGTTTTCTTAATAGTTGAAAAATGTATTTGATAGCCACAAATTTAAAAACAATTAAAACTAAATCAATAATTAAACTAAAACAAACATGAAAAAAGTAACACTAATTTTAGCATTAATGATTACGAGCATAACTTTTGCTCAGGATGCAACTGAAACTCCAACATCTACTCCTTTAGAAATATCTGGCTCTGGAGATTTGTATTATAAGTATGATTTTTCGAAAAACGCAAACATTGGAACAAGTTTTGCATCGGATCAAAATTCACTTTCTCTAGGTATGCTTGATTTTGCTTTAAAGAAATCGTACGGTAAAGCCTCGTTTGTAGGTGAACTGTCTTTTGGACCAAGAGGTGCAGGTCAATCTATTCCAGATGTAGCTGGACAATCTTTCCACATTCAAAATTTATATACTACTTATGCTTTTACTGATAAATTTAGTATGACTGCAGGTTATATGGGAACATTTATTGGTTATGAGGTAATATCTCCAGTGGCTAATTTCCACTATTCTACCTCATATTTGTTTACTAATGGACCATTTCAAAACGCTGGTATAAAAGCAAACTATAAAATATCTGATAAATTTGGGGCAATGTTAGGTATATTTAATGATACCTGGAATAATTATCAAGCTGATCCTACCAAAGGGTTAAATGCTGTTGGAGGTCAATTGTCTTATGCGTCTGAGGGCGTAAGCGCATACCTTAACTTTATGGACGGTTCAGTGAGCGGAACTATTATCGATTTGACTGCAACATTTCAACTTTCTGAAAAATTCAAATTGGGCTTAAATGTAGCAGATTGGTCTAACGAAGGTGAAGTTGGTTATACTGGATTTGCTTTGTACCCTTCTGTTGCTGTTACCGATGCTTTTGCATTAGGATTGCGTGCTGAATATTTTAAGTCTAAAGAAGGTGCGGATTTGTATGGTATTGATGCGGATCAATCGGTAACTGCTTTTACTTTATCTGCTAATTACAAAGTTGGAGGTTTTACTTTTATTCCTGAGTTTAGATTGGATAGTAATTCAGATGAATATTTCACAGATTCTGATATGGCTGCAACTAAGGCTGCTTCTCAAGCTACTCTAGCCGTAGTTTACGGATTCTAGGAAAAACAATATAAAATTTTAAAAATATTTTTTGCCAAGATGCTAATTTTAGTGTCTTGGCTTTTTTTTTGAAAAAAAATTAAATAAAATTTGAACTGATTAAAATTAATACCTTAATAATCGAACTTAAGATATACAAAAAGAATGCAATAGTTATAGTCCAATTATATTTTGTTACTACGGTAACAATGCCAATATTGTATTTTTTTTCCATTTCGACGAAGGACAAATTTCATTAGTTTCTCTCGTTATTTGATTTTCCCTCTGTTCGAAATGACATACTTATTGTGTATTTATCCTTATATTGACAACATTGACATCGAGTTCGATCGTTATTCTAGAATAGTTATCGGTGGCAATTGAACTGACAAATGGAACTTTTATAAAAGTTATTGGTATTTAAATCCAAAACGAGATTAAATTCTATTTTAAATGATTTTGCTGAATAAATATAAATTATGAAGGTTTTTTGAGTATCAAACCAACAAAAAAAGGCTTTTTGAATATTTCAAAAAGCCTTTTTTTTATGTGTGTATAGGTTATTGTTTCTTGTAAATGCTATAGATAGTATTTATTGTTTTTTCATCTAATACGCTATCAACTTCAGTTTGAATATAATGAAGTTTGAAAGCCGCTATTGCTGAAGACAGATTTTTGGTGTTATAGCCAATAATTCGTAAAGCTTGCTCTACATTAAAGTTTTCGGGCGCTGTTTCTAGTACCTCGTCTGGCCAGATGCCAAAATCATTTAGAGCGAGAAGTTTCCATGGGAATAGCTTACTTGGATCTGTTTTTCGTGTAGGTGCAATGTCAGAATGACCAATAATGTTTTGAGTAGGAATGTTGTAGTCTTTTTTTAGTTTTGTTAATAAAGCCAAAAGACTTATAATTTGTTTATCTGAAAAAGGTTCAAATCCATTATTGTCTAATTCAATTCCTATAGATGCCGAATTAATATCGGTGTTTTTTCCCCAAATGGCATTTCCTCCGTGCCAAGCCCTAAGATAATCATTTACCATTTGAACTACCCGACCATCATCAGCAATTACATAATGAGAGCTTACTTGGGGTTTTGTTGTAGTAAATGTTTTTAATGTTTGCGCTAATGAGTCTTGGGCTGTATGATGAAGAATGATAAAATTAGGTTTTCTGAGATTAAAATTGACCGTGCTTATCCACTCAGTACTGATTCCGTTCATTAATGCAATAGGAGATTTTATAGATAAAGTGTCTTTATAAAGCGCTAGTGGGTCTATAGTTGTTACATCAATAGGTGGTAATATGGTAGTGTTACTAGTTTCTAATTGTGCAGGTTCAGTATTGGATATGGTTTCCTTGTAGACTTTTAGTTGTTCTTTATAAGATTTATTGCTTGCTTTATAAGGATTAGAAGAACAAGAAACAATAATAACTGATATTGTTAAACAATAGAAAGTGTAAAGTACTTTGTGTTTCATATATGTAAATTTTGTTTTTTCAGCGGTCATATATGGTATTGCCTTTTTCTTATTGGTGTTTACTCACAATACTTTATTTTCATCGGAGTTCGATGATTATTCAATTATTTGCAATAAACTCTTTGTTAGTGGCGATTTCATACCATTTATTTTTCTTTATTTTCAGGAGCTTGTCCTTTCTTTTTGTCTTTCTTTTTTTTTGGTTGTTTTATATCCTCTTTAAAAGCTAGGTATTTATCTTTTTGATCTTTATTCAAAAAATTATTTATTTTTCTGTCGGTGCTTTCTGCAAGTGCTTTGTATTCATTCATTAAGTCCTCTTGAGATAAATTTAATTTGGTAATTCTACCTTGTGCATTTACGCTTTCAACTAAAACATTTGTTATAGCAATGGATTGAAGTTCATCTAGTCCTACTGCGGGTTTCATGTCTTCCATGTATTTCGCTACAATTTCTTCGGCGGGAATTTCTTTTGGTTTTTCTGGCTCACTTCTTTGATTCATTCCGCCCATTTGGTTCATTCCATTCCGCGAACCATTGCCATAACCATTTCCTCCATATCCATTATTACCATATTGAGCAGAAATCGTATTTATTGAGATCAATATAATCAAACAAGTTATAAATAAAGTTGTAGTTTTCATCTTGAGTGTTTTATTGTTGTAAATTTAAGCAGGTTCTGCGAATAAATCAAATTCGGTGGCATCAATAATTTTAACCATTACGAATTCTCCTGTTTTAACATAATGTTTTGAAGCATCTATAAGCACTTCATTATCAACATCTGGGCTGTCAAATTCTGTTCTTCCTACGAAATGCTCACCTTCTTTTCTGTCGATAATACAACGGAAAGTTTTGCCGATTTTCTCTTGGTTTAAATCCCAAGAAATTTGAGATTGAAGTTCCATAATTTCATTGGCACGATCTTTTTTTACATCTTCGGGAACATCGTCAACCAAATCATATGCGCTTGTGTTTTCTTCATGTGAATAAGTAAAGCAACCTAAGCGTTCGAATTTCATTTCCTGAACCCAGTCTCTCAAAGTTTCGAAATCTTCTTGAGTTTCGCCAGGATAACCTACAATCAATGTGGTTCTAATGGTCATTCCAGGAACGGCTTTACGGAACTCTTGCAATAATTTAGTGGTTTTTTCTTTAGTTGTGCCGCGCTTCATCGATTTCAAAACAGCATCCGAAATGTGTTGCAACGGAATGTCAATATAGTTGCAAATCTTTGGTTCGCGCTTCATAATTTCCAAAACATCCATCGGGAATCCAGTAGGAAAGGCGTAATGTAAACGTATCCATTCGATTCCTTCTACTTTTACCAAAGCTTCTAATAATTCGCCAAGATTTCTTTTTTTGTATATATCCAAGCCGTAATACGTCAAATCTTGTGCAATAAGAATTATTTCTTTTACACCATTTTTTGCCAATCCTTCGGTTTCTTTTACTAATTTTTCTATGGTTTGCGAAACGTGTTTTCCTCGCATCAACGGAATAGCACAGAAACTACAAGGTCTGTCGCAACCTTCGGCAATTTTTAGATAAGCATAATTTTTAGGAGTCGTTGTCAAACGTTCGCCAAGCAATTCGTGTTTGTAATCTGCGCCCAAAGCTTTTAGCAATGCAGGTAATTCTGTAGTGCCAAAAAACTGGTCAACATTTGGGATTTCTTTTTCTAAATCCGGTCTGTAACGTTCAGATAAACATCCGGTAACGAATACTTTATCAACTAATCCACGTTCTTTTTTATCGGCATATTCTAGAATCATATTTACGGATTCTGCCTTCGCATTATCTATAAACCCACAAGTATTGATGACTACAATGTTGCCTTCTTCTTCGTGAACGACATCTTTTCCGCTAGCTTTTAATTGTCCCATTAGGACTTCGCTATCATATACATTTTTTGAACACCCAAGGGTGATCACGTTGATTCTATTTTTTTTTAACGATTTGGTTCTCATATATTTATAATCCCGATAATTTGGGAAGTTGGCAAAATTACGATTTTTATTTTAAGGAGCGTAAATCTTTATTTTTTTAAAGACGTTTTGTCCGGCCATTCATTGCAAACGAAGTTCACTGAACTCCAATAAAATAAAGTTTAAGTGAAGAATCTCCCTAATAAAAATCGGGAGGATTTTCAATTCTATCGGGGCTCATTTTAAACCTTTTGTATTTCAGTATATGTTTTCAAAGAAAAAACCACTTTAAATCAAAAGTCAAAGTGGTTTAATATTTTTTATGCTTGTCCGTTTAGCTACCTATAATTCATTCCATCGATGATTAACTCCAGCAACGATTAGTCTTTCCATAGTT
>NZ_VJZR01000018.1 GCF_007097365.1 Flavobacterium franklandianum | reverse complement strand
CTCATCAAACAAATGTACTAATCTTTTTTACTTATGACCCCGAGGCAGAGCCTCGAGGAATTCTTTTGATTAAAATTTAGTAAAAATAAGTTTACTTCTGGCGACCTTTTAAAACAGTTACAACATCGTTCAACTCAAATCCTTTGGCTTGCAAAAGAATCAAATAATGAAAAAGTAAATCGGCACTTTCATCCAAAAACAAATGATCGTTGTCGTCTTTGGCTTCAATTACTACTTCCACCGCTTCTTCTCCTACTTTTTGAGCAATTTTATTAATCCCTTTTTCGAATAAAGAGGCAACATAACTTTTCTCGGAATCCGCATTTTCTCTACGCGTTTTAATCGTGTTTTCTAAAGTTGAAATAAATCCAAAATCCGATTTGTTTTCTGTTTGCCAACACGTATCAGCACCAGTATGACAAGTTGGACCAACTGGTTTTACTTGAATTAAAAGCGAATCTTCATCACAATCATTCTTGATGTCAACCAAATTCAAAAAGTTACCACTTTCCTCGCCTTTTGTCCAAAGTCTTTGCTTAGAACGGCTGTAAAAAGTTACTTTTCCTGTTTCAACAGTTTTTTGATAGGCTTCCTTGTTCATATAGCCCAACATCAAAACATTTTTAGTTTCACTATCCTGAATGATGGCCGGAATTAATCCGTGTGCTAATCTTGAAAAATCTATTTCCATTTTTTTAAGTCTAAAGTTGTAAAGTCGAATGTCTTAAAGTAAAACTAAATCCGAACTTCAATATTATTATTTTTAAGTTCTCTTTTCAATGTTTTGATTTCAATTTCCTTGAAATGAAATACGCTTGCCGCCAATGCTGCATCGGCTTTTCCTTCGACAAAGGTATCAACAAAATGTTGTATATTTCCTGCTCCACCCGAAGCAATTATCGGAATATTTACTAATTCGGACAATTTTGCCAAAGCTTCGTTTGCAAAACCATTTTTGGTTCCATCGTGATTCATTGAAGTAAACAAGATTTCTCCCGCACCACGTTCCTCCACTTCCTTAGCCCAATCAAACAATCGAATCTCAGTAGCTACCTTTCCTCCTACCAAATGTACGATCCATTCTCCATCAATTTGCTTTGCATCTATCGCGACAACCACACATTGGCTGCCAAATTTTTGTGCCAAATCATTAATCAACTGTGGATTTTTTACCGCTGATGAATTGATAGACACTTTATCAGCTCCGTTATGTAATAAAGCTTCCACATCTTCAACCGTTGAAATTCCTCCACCAACGGTAAACGGAATATTGATAGTTGCAGCGACTTTTCGAACTAAATCTAATAAAGTGCTTCTACGCTCTTCTGTTGCCGAAATATCCAGGAAAACCAATTCGTCCGCACCTTCATCCGAATAGATTTTGGCTAGTTCCACAGGATCGCCTGCATCTCGCAAATCTACGAAATTGATTCCTTTTACGGTTCGTCCGTTTTTGATGTCGAGACAAGGGATTATTCTTTTTGTTAACATTATTAAAAGTTAGAGGTTAGAGGTTAGAATTTAGAAGTTCATAACCAAGAAAAAATCACTTTAATTTACTTTTTGCCGTGTTTATCGAAGCTACTATTATTGCAACCAATTCATTCGCTTCTTTGCATAATCGTATCATTTCATTTTTTACATTTTCATCGCCCAAATCATATAGTTCCAACAAAATTTCAATAAAAAAATGGCTTTCATCAGCTTCTTCTTCAACTATTTTTAATTTATTGATAAAATCCGCCGTAGATTTCCCTCTTTGCGAAGCTCTGTAATTTGCACCAACTGAACTCGAACATCTTATCAATTGATTAACGTAAGCATTATATTCTCTGGAATGAGGAAAATTTCTGCATAGTTTTCCACAATCAATAGCGAATTTTTTAGTTCTTGTCTTTAAATCTTGAGCCATAGAAATTCAATTAAAAGTTAGAGATTAGAAATACGAAGTTAGAAATAAATTTGAAGTAAGAGGTTAGAAATTTGAAGTGATGATTTTCTATCCCAACAACTTCTGACCTCTAACTTCTGACCTCTAACCTTGAATTATATAATTTTCCAATTGTTTCAACGAAATTCTTCCTTCGTAAATCGCTTTGCCGATTATTGTTCCTTCGCAACCCAATTCGGCTAATTTTGGCAATTCCTCAAAAGTAGAAATTCCTCCAGAAGCGATCAATTTAATTCCTTTGGCTTCTGCCAAAATCTTGGCATATAAATCAAAACTTGGCCCTTCCAGCATTCCGTCTTTGGCAATATCGGTGCAAATTACGTACTGAATCCCTTTGTTTTGATACTCTTGTATAAAGGGAACCAAATCTTCATCAGAATCTTCCAGCCAGCCTGAAACGGCTACCTTTTCATTGTTGGCATCCGCTCCCAAAATGATTTTGTCAGCACCGTATTCAGCAATCCATTTTTCGAAAATCGCCCTGTTTTTTACGGCGATACTTCCTCCCGTGATTTGGTTTGCACCACTTTCGAAAGCGATTTTTAAATCGGCATCGGACTTTAATCCTCCACCAAAATCAATTTTCAATTTGGTTTGAGAAGCAATTTGTTCCAATATTTTGTAATTGACAATTTTACTCGATTTTGCTCCATCCAAATCCACCAAATGCAAATATTCGATTCCGTGTGCTTCAAATGATTTCGCCACTTCTAGCGGGTTTTCATTGTATATAATTTTAGTATTGTAATCGCCTTTCGACAAGCGAACACATTTTCCGTCGATGATGTCTATTGCAGGTATTATTCTCATTGTCAAGTTAGAAGTTAGAAGTTAGAAGTTAGAGGTTAGAGGTTAGAGGTTAGAGGTTAGAGGTTAGAGGTTAGAGGTTAGAGGTTAGTAGTTTAAGATTAATTTTTGCCATTGAAATTGCCATTGCCATTGAAATTTTAAAGTTTTAAAAAGTTTCCAAGGATTTGTTCTCCCACATCACCGCTTTTCTCAGGGTGAAATTGCGTTCCATAGAAATTATCATTTTCTAAAGCAGAGGAATATTCTAGCTCGTAATTGGTAGTAGCAATCGTTTCGGTACAAATTGGAGCGTAAAAACTATGCACTAAATACATATATTCATTCTCAGCAATTCCTTTGAATAAATCCGATTTGAGATTGTAAATGTTGTTCCAGCCCATTTGTGGCACTTTCACTTTTGAAGTGAATTTTACAACATCAACATCAAAAATCCCCAATCCTATGGTATTTCCTTCTTCTGAATAGTTACACATCAACTGCATTCCCAAACAAATCCCGAAAACGGGTTGTTTCAACGTTGGAATCAAAGTATCCAAACCGCTTTCTTGAAGCATTTTCATAGCATAACTCGCCTCTCCCACTCCAGGAAAAATCACTTTGTCGGCAGCTTTTATTTCGTCAGGATTGTTGCTCAAAACCGCTTTGTAGCCCAATCTTTCGATGGCGAACATAATGCTTTGAATGTTTCCTGCTCCGTAATTTATGATTACTATTTTCATTATTTTAAGTTAGAAGTCAGAAGTTAGAAGTCAGAAGTTTCGAACTTCCCACTTCGAACTTCCCACTTTATTTTACAGCATCCCTTTCGTACTTGGTAAAATCATTTTCTCTGTGTCACGTTTAACGGCTACTTTTATCGCTTTGGCGAAAGCCTTAAAAATGGCTTCTATTTTGTGGTGTTCGTTCGTTCCTTCGGCTTTGATGTTGATGTTGGCTTTGGCTCCATCCGAAAAGGATTTGAAGAAATGATAGAACATTTCTGTTGGCATTTTGCCCACCATTTCACGTTTGAATTCGGTTTCCCAAACCAACCAGTTTCTACCGCCAAAATCAATAGCTACTTGTGACAAACAATCATCCATTGGCAAACAAAAACCGTAACGCTCTATTCCTAATTTATTTCCCAATGCTTTGGCAAAAACTTCTCCTAAAGCAATTGCCGTATCTTCAATCGTGTGGTGTTCATCGACTTCTAAATCACCTTTTACGATGATTTCTAAGTCCATTTGTCCGTGACGCGCGATTTGGTCGAGCATGTGATCAAAAAAAGCAATTCCAGTTTCGATTTTGCTTTTACCCGTTCCATCAAGGTTTACGTTGATGTAAATATCCGTTTCATTTGTTTTTCTTTTTATTGAAGCGGAGCGTTCTTCTAATTTCAAAAACTCATAAATTACTTTCCAATCTGTAGTTTGTAAAGCTATAACAGAATCTAATTCCTCTCTTTTTGAAGCAATCTCATCACCGCCCAATTCTTCGTCCGTATTGATAAAAATCGCTTTTGAACCTAAATTTTTGGCTAATTCAACATCTGTTATTCTATCACCTATTACGAATGAATTTGTTAAATCATACTCCGGATTATCAATGTATTTTGTCAACAAACCTAGTGCAGGTTTGCGCGTTGGTGCATTTTCGTGCGGAAATGTTTTGTCAATCAGCACTTCGCTGAAAACAACTCCTTCATTTTCGAAAGCTTTCATTACCAAATTATGCACGGGCCAAAAGTTGGCTTCCGGATGTGAATCGGTTCCTAAACCGTCTTGATTGGTTACCATAACCAATTCGAAATCCAATTCGGCAGCTATTTTTCCTAGATATTGAAAAGCTTTTGGATAGAATTCCAATTTTTCGAAACTGTCCAATTGATAATCATTCGGTTCTAAAACCATTGTTCCGTCGCGATCTATAAAAAGTACTTTTTTCATAATTATATTCTTTTGCTACAGATTTAAATGATAATAAAATCAGTGAATCTGTGGCTAATTTTTACTTCAATTTTTCTAGTGCCTCAATCAATTTCTTATTCTCTTCTTCTGTTCCAATAGTCAAACGCAAGGTATTTTCACATAAAGGTTGTGTAGTTCTGTTGCGAATTACAATTCCTTTAGCGATTAATTCGTCGTATCTTTTGTTGGCATCATCCACTTTTATCAAGATAAAATTGGCTTCCGTTGGATAGATTTTTTCGACAAATTTTACATCAACCAGTACTTTAAGTAATTCCTCTCTTTGTGCTATAATGGATGCTATTTCAGATTTAATTTTTTCTGGATTACTCAATCGTTCCAAAGCTCGTAATTGAGTTAATTCATTCACGTTGTAAGGTGGTTTTATTTTGTTTAAAACCGAAATCACCGCTGCTGAACCATAACAAATTCCCAATCGGATTCCTGCCAAACCATATGCTTTTGAAAGTGTTTGGGTGATAATTAAATTGGGATATTCGTCCAATTCGTTCATCCAACTTTGTTTTTTGGAAAAATCAATATAGGCTTCGTCAATTACGACTAAACCTTTGAAATTTTGGAGTAATTTCACTACGCTTTCATCTGAAAAAGAATTTCCCGTTGGATTGTTAGGCGAACATAAAAAGATGATTTTCGTATTTTCGTCAACAGCCTCCAAAATCTTTTCTACTTGCGGCTGAAAATCATTTGAAAGCAACACTTCCCTATTTTCAACGGCATTGATATTGGCCAAAACACCATACATTCCGTAGGTTGGCGGTAAAGTAATTACATTGTCCACTTTTGGTTCGCAAAAAGCTCTGAAAATCAAATCCAGTACTTCGTCACTTCCGTTACCGAGTAAAATTTGTTTAGTATTTACGTTTCTTTGTTTTGCCAAAACCACTTTCACGCTGCTTTGCTGTGGATCTGGATAACGATTCACGCCATTCTGGAACGGATTTTCATTGGCATCCAAGAAAATCATATCCGCTGTATCAAAATCCTCAAATTCGTCACGAGCTGATGAATAAGGCTTCATCGATTTGACGTTTTCACGGATTAAATTATTTATGTTGAAATTATTTTCCATCTTCAATCGCTTTTAATCGTAATGTAACTGCATTTTTGTGTGCTTGCAATCCTTCGGCTTCTGCCATAATTTCAATGGCTTTTCCAATATTTTGAATTCCTTTTTCAGATATTTTTTGGAATGTCATCGATTTGGTAAAGCTATCTAAGTTTACTCCTGAATAATTCTTGGCATAACCATTGGTTGGCAAAGTATGATTGGTTCCCGAAGCATAATCTCCCGCGCTTTCCGGTGTATAATTCCCGATAAAAACGGAGCCTGCATTTCCAATATTTCGAACATAAAAATCTTCGTCTTTGGTGCAAATAATGAAATGTTCCGGGCCATATTCGTCTATTAATTCTAAAGCCGTTTCGTCATTTTCGACAAAAATCAGCTTCGAATTGGCAATAGCTTTTTCGGCAATGGCTTTTCTTGGCAAAACTTCTAATTGGGATTGAATTGCTGCCTCGACTTCCTCAATCAATGTTTTTGAAGTTGAAACCAAAATTACTTGGCTGTCGATTCCGTGTTCGGCTTGCGACAATAAATCCGAGGCTACAAACGTTGGAACGGCAGTATCATCAGCTACAATCAACAATTCGGAAGGTCCAGCAGGCATATCAATTGCTACGCCAAATTGGGTTGCCAATTGTTTTGCAACGGTCACGAATTGGTTTCCAGGTCCAAAAATTTTATACACTTTTGGAATTGATTTGGTGCCGAAAGTCATTCCTGCAATAGCTTGGATTCCTCCTACTTTCAAGATTTTGGTCACACGACATAAATTCGCAGCATATAAGATAGCCGGATTTATATTACCTTTTTTATCCGGTGGCGAACACAAAACTATTTCTTTGCAACCAGCAATATTGGCTGGAACGGCAAGCATCAAAACAGTCGAAAACAAAGGCGCTGTACCGCCAGGAATGTATAAACCAATTTTTTGAATTGGTCTTTTTTCTTGCCAGCAATTCACACCTTCGATTGTTTCTACTTCAACTTTAGTGGTTTTTTGAGCCGAATGAAATTTCTCGATATTCGATTTTGCCAATTGAATGGCATTTTTCAAATCTTCGGAAATAGTTGAAATGGCTTGCTCAATTTCAGTTTTGGAAACTTCAATATTTTCAAATTTTGCACCGTCGAAAAGTGAGGTATATTTGGCTACAGCCTCATCCCCTTTTTTTTGAACTTCCTTGAAAATTTCTTTCACGGTCACTTCAATATCATCGATGGTTTGAGTCGGTCTTTTTAGAATTGCCGACCAAGTTTCGGGTTTTGGATTGAATATTTTGTTCATTGTTTTATTATTAACCCTTTGGGAGTAATTCAACTTGTTTTTTTTTAAACACATAGAAACATAGTTTGTATTAACTTTTAAAGTCGTTTCACTTTATTAAAGAAAATCATAGCTATGTATACCGATAAATCGGCTATTTAACTCTTTTTTCTATGTTTCTATGTGGTTAAATTTTATTTTAATTTAAGCTTTTTCACAAAACGACTTGAATTATAAAACCATTTTCTCAATAGGACAAACTAGAATTCCTTCGGCTCCAGCTTCTTTCAATTGGTCGATAACATCCCAAAAAGTGTCTTTGTCAATTACGGAATGAACGCTGCTCCAACCTTCTTCTGCTAATGGCATAACTGTCAAACTCTTTAAAACTGGTAAAATTTTACCAATGGCATCAATTTTGTCGTTCGGAACGTTCATCAAGATGTATTTTGATTTTCTAGCTCTCAAAACGGATTCGATTCGGAATTGAAGTGTGTCGATGATAGTTTGCACTTCTGGAGTTACTTTTGGAGAAACGGCCAAAACGGCTTCACTCTTGAAAATCACTTCCACTTCTTTCAAATTATTTTTGAATAACGTACTTCCGCTAGAAACGATATCTACAATTCCATCGGCAAGACCAATATTTGGTGCGATTTCGACAGAACCCGAAATTTGGTGAATATCAACCGTCATTCCGAAAGAACCGAAATATTCGATTACGGTATTGGGATAGGATGTAGCGATACGCATTCCTTCTAAATCTTTGATAGAATTGTATTTGAACGTTTTTGGAACGGCTACAGAAACTTTGCATTTAGAAAAGCCCAATTTCTGGATTACTTTGATGTTTTTTCCTTTTTCGACCAAAAGATTATCGCCAACAATGGCAATATCTACCACTCCATCAATTAAATATTGAGGAATATCTGAATTTCTTAGGTATAAAACTTCCAATGGAAAATTAGAAGCAGAAGCTTTAAGTTGGTCGTTTCCGTTGTCAATAGAAATTCCGCAGTCTTTTAGAATTTGAATGCTTTCTTCATTTAAACGACCTGATTTTTGAATTGCAATTTTTAAGGTACTCATTTTTGTTGTTTTTTTGTTGTTTTACAATTTTGTTTGAATACAACATTTAGGAAATAAAAAACCCGTTTGATGTACTCAAACGGGTTTTTAAATATGATTTTACATACATATCATTAACACATCGCTTGAGAGCAATAATGAGAATGATGGTGATGCAATTGAATTGATAACATAAATTTTTATTTGATAATCGTTTTAATCGTTTGCAAATATACTAGAAAATATAGTTACAAAGCAATTTTTAATATAACTTAAAGTAAATAAAATGTTAAAAACCATCTGCAGTATTGTTTTTCTAAAAAACGACATCAAACAGATGGTTTTAAATTTAAAACTGTGAAATAGTATTATGCTTCAACAGCTACATCTTCTAATGTAGGTCCAGAAGCAACTAAACGTTTTCCTTCTTGGTTACCTGTGTATTGCTCAAAATATTTGATGTAACGAGATGCTAAATCTTTTGCTTTAGTGTCCCATTCCGCTTTATCAACATAAGTGTCTCTTGGATCTAGGATTCCTTCGCTTACATTTGGTAAAACAGTAGGAAAAGTTAAATTCAAGAAAGGTATAGTTTTAGTTTCCGTTTTATTGATATCATCATTGATGATGGCATCGATTATCGCTCTTGTGTTTTTCAAAGAAATTCTTTTTCCTGTACCATTCCATCCTGTGTTTACAAGATAAGCTTTTGCATTGTGTTCTTTCATTTTACCAATTAATGTTTTAGAATACATTGTTGGGTGTAATGTTAAGAAGGCTTCACCAAAAGCTGGAGAGAAAGACGGTTCTGGAGCAGTAATTCCCCTTTCGGTACCTGCTAATTTAGACGTATATCCACAAAGAAAGTGGTACGCTGCTTGATCATCAGTCAAGATAGAAACTGGAGGCAATACCCCAAAAGCATCGGCAGAAAGATAGATGATTTTGCTAGCGTGTCCTGCTTTTGAAGGCAATACAATTTTGCTAATATGGTAAATTGGGTAAGAAACTCTTGAATTTTCAGTGATAGAATGGTCGTAATAATTGATTTCACCATACTCATCAACGATTACATTTTCTAATAATGAGTCTCTTTTAATAGCTCTCCAAATATCTGGTTCGTTATTTTGGCTTAAGTCGATAACTTTTGCATAACATCCACCTTCGTAGTTGAAAACACCATTATCATCCCAACCATGTTCGTCATCACCAATTAAATATCTTTTTGGATCGGCAGATAAAGTAGTTTTTCCTGTTCCTGAAAGACCAAAGAATACAGCTACGTCTCCTTCTGGACCTACGTTAGCAGAACAGTGCATAGAAGCCATTCCTTTTAATGGTAAATAGTAGTTCATCATTGCGAACATTCCTTTTTTCATTTCACCACCGTACCAGGTTCCACCAATAATTTGAATTTTTTCAGTAAGATTAAATAAAACATAGTTTTCAGAATTTAATCCTTGCGTTTTCCAGTTTGGATTAGTCGCTTTAGAAGCATTCATCACAACGAAATCTGGTTCACCAAAGTTTTCCAATTCATAGATAGAAGGACGGATGAACATGTTCGTTACAAAGTGCGCTTGCCAAGCTACTTCCATTACGAAACGAACTTTAAGTCTTGTATCTACGTTTGTCCCACAAAAAGCATCTACAACGTATAATTTAGGAGAAGTTGAAAGTTGTTCTAATGTTAGTGCTTTTAAATCATCCCAAACTGCCTTTGTAGTTGGATAGTTGGGAGTACTTATTCCATATTCTTTATCCCAACAAATGGTATCTTTAGAAACATCATCTTTTACTATATATCTATCTTTAGGAGAACGACCTGTAAAAATACCAGTTTTAACTGCTACACATCCTGTATCTGTTATGGCACCTTTTTCAAAACCTTTTCTTTTATGAGACACTTCAGCTTGATACAATTCTTCATAAGAAGGATTGTAAGATACTTCATGATATCCTGTAATTCCCAAATTGTGTAATTCCTGAATAATTTTAATGTTTTTCATAATTAAATTTTTTTATTTGATTTATCCTTATAATTTCTTCACCAAAATTAAGAATTTCTCATCTAATAAACCTGATAATTATCATATTTTGAATAAATCTACGAAAACGATTTCTTTGTTTTCAAGGGTTCGCGAGGTTTATATATGATAATTATCATATTAACTAAATTATTTATTACTAATTTTGACACAGATAAAAAAAGGAGATTTTTCATCTCATTTACAAAATTATGCTAGAAGATTCTCAAAAAATAATTGAAGAAAGAAAAGCACATTCGGTGCTGAACCTGCTAACTGAGATTGGAGAAATGATGATTACTAGTGGTGCCCATACTGCCAGAATTATTAGAAACTTAGAAAGAATTGCCAAAGGTTTAGGATACAATTGTGAATTAGTCTTGACTTATACAGGAATAGTTATATCAGTTTATAAACAAAATAAATTTAAAGCGCATACTCTCGCCAAGACAATAAAAACCAAAGGGTTAAACTTTGAAACTATTTCGGAAATTAGTATTTTGTCTTGGGATGTTTTAGAAAATAAAATTTCAATTGATGAAATCAAATCTACATTAAAACAAATTAAGGCTAAGAAAGTATATTCTGATTTACAATTATATGCTTTAGTACCTTTGGCAAGTGTTGCTCTTTGTATTTTATTTGATGGAGATTGGCTACAATCCATAATAGTTTATTTCTCTACTTTATTTGGGTACTTCGCAAGGAGATCTATGATGCTTAAACATCATAACCATATGGTAGCTTTTTTTATTGGTGCAACTATTTCTACGCTTTTCATACACTTTATGGGCGTATTTTGCAATATTCAGGTCAAAGAGGCACTAGTTGTATCTGTATTATATCTTATTCCTGGTGCCGTTATGATTAATTCTTTTATTGACTATTTAGAAGGATATTTCGAATCTGGAACGGCGCGATTAATTTATAGTTTAATGCTTGTATTAATGATTGCATTTGGTTTCCTTACCTCTACAATGATATTTAATATGCCTTTTGTTACTACATTAAATCAATTTGATTTTTCGGTATTCCAATTACAAATAAAAGAAGCTCTCGAGCCTCAAGGATTGTGGATTGAGATTTCTAAATTTATTTTCGGAGGTATAACATCGCTTGGTTTTGCACTTATGTTCAATACACCCAGAAGAGCATTATGGACCGTGTTTTTGCTTGGAGCACTTGGTTATTTGATAAAGTTTATGTTGATCAAAGAATTAGATATGAATCTTACTTTATCCATTTTTGCTGCATCAAGTTTTGTTGGAATATCAGGAATATATTTTGCACATAGAGCCCATACACCACCAATTATCTTTATGATTCCGGCTGTAATCAATATGATTCCGGGATTGTTAAGTTACGAATTTATGATGGGAATGATTGATTGGATTAGTGGTGGAAAAGGTCAAAAACCATCTGTTGAAGAAGTTATCCAAACTTTTTCTTATGGAATTTCAACTGTATTTATTCTTTTTGCTCTTGCTTTTGGAGTTGCTTTTCCCGTTGTTGTATTCAAATCCTACACCGTAAAAGGAAAAGATTTAAACGTTATGATTAAAAAGTTATTTGTGAGAAATAACTAGTAAGCTAATTTTTAAACTAATTTTTAAATTGATATATTATGTTCGAATGGTTTAGATTTTTATTCACTCCGACTGATGAGCCGGAAATGACACAGTCATTAATTGTCTTATTTATGGCCATAAGTGTCGGTTTTTTTGTTGGAAAAATTAAATTTGGAAATATTTCCTTAGGAGTTTCTGCTGTAATGTTTGTTGGTCTTTTCTTAGGTCATCTTGGTTTTACGATGAATTCTGAACTAATTCAATTTGTTCGTGAATTTGGGTTGATATTATTTGTTTACGGAATTGGAATTCAAGTAGGACCTACTTTCTTTTCGTCTTTCAAAAAAGAAGGTTTGGTTTTTAATGCGTTAGGAGTTGGAACTGTATTTTTGGGTGGAATTATAACCTATATAATTCACTTATTGGCAAATATAAAAATAGAAAATGCTGTTGGATTAATGTCGGGGTCAGTAACCAACACCCCGGGATTAGGAGCTGCAAAATCGACTCTTATCGAAATTCAAAAACAATTGAATCTTCCTTCCGATCACTTTTCGGATCCAGCGATTGCCTATGCGATCACTTATCCTATTGGTGTTTTTGGGATTATTTTACTCATTATTCTTTCTAAAAGTTTTTTGAAAATTGATTTAGCCAAAGAAGAAGTTTTACTTCAGGAGAAAAATAAAGATTCTGAGAATAAAATTGTTCGTCAAAAATGTAGAGTAACTAATCCTGAAGTTTTTGGAAAAACAATAAAACAAGTATTGAAAGAATTTAATATTAAAGATGTAATTATTTCAAGACAGAAACATAGTGGAACAATTGTTGTTTATTCGCCATCATTAGATGCAGTAATTGATACAAAAGACGTTTTGATGGTAGTTGCCAAACAAAAGGACATTACTAATTTTATTGATTGCGTTGGTAAGGTTTCAACCGATTTATTTATCGAATCAGAAGATGATCTTACCACTAAAATTATCAGTGTTACACAAAAAACGGCTACTCACAAAACATTAGCTCAACTGGATTTGTATAATCAATATGATGTTAAAGTTACCCGTGTTATCCGTTCGGGATTAGAAATTTTAGCCCAACCTTCTTTAGAATTATTTTACGGGGATACATTAATGGTTTTTGGTAACAGACAAGCTATTGCAGAAGTAGAAAAAATTGTTGGGAATTCTAAAAAAATACTTTTAGAACCTGATTTTCTTTCCCTTTTTGGAGGATTAATTTTTGGAGTAATTATTGGGTCTATTCCTATTATGATTCCTTCTTTGCCAGTTCCACTAAAATTAGGATTGGCTGCAGGACCACTTTTAGCCGCTTTATTTATCAGTAGATATGGAGGCGTTGGTGTAATTCACTCGTATATAAACAATGGTGCAATTCACTTTATGAAAGATTTTGGGATTTGTCTATTCTTTGCTGCTGTAGGAATTAAAGCGGGTCATGGCTTCTATGATAGCTTTATAGAAAATAACGGCTGGATGTGGATATATTACGGTTGTTATATCACATTTATTCCATTAACATTATTGGTATTAATCAGCCGATTTGTCTTTAAGCTGAATTTCTATCAAATGGTAGGTATTATGAGTGGTTCTTATACCGATCCAGCAGCCTTAGCTTTTAGTACAAAATACCTTGATTCAGACATCCCTAATCAATCGTATGCTACGGTTTATCCATTGGTAACCATCAGTAGGATTTTAGTGGCTCAATTGCTCATCTTGCTTTTTGCGAGTTGACACAATTTTATATACTTCAATGAAAAGGGGCTAATTCACCAACTGTGAATTAGTCCCTTTTTTGTGTTTTATGGTTTTAATTCACTTCAACAACATCAGAAAATTTTCAATTTAAAATGATTCTCCTGCATTAAGATAGAAAGCTTTAGAATGACGACCCAAAGCGTAATTAAAAACCAAGTTTGTTCGGGTGGCTTTGTCTATTAAAATGCGCAAACCCAATCCCGCTGCGGGCTGAACGTATTGAAAAAGTCTAATTTCACGGTCTTTGTCACTAGCAGAAGTAAAATTGGCAAATACAGTTCCGCTGATTAGCTGATTGCAAGTAATAGGAAAGCGGTATTCGGTTTCTAAATACACCATTTTTTGACCCCGAAACAATCCTTGTGTATACCCTTTTCCACTACGACTCCTTTGATCCCATCCTACGGAAGGTAAATTTAGATAGGGAACATTACCCGTGGTTACCAACTGTCCTGTTGCCCAAAGGCTGAACACATGTTGCTCATTTTTTTTACTCAAAGGCAAGAAACAGCGGTATTCCATAAACAAAACAGAACTGGCATGTTGACTTTTAGTTATAGCTGGATTGTATCGGTAATTGATATTGGCAAACATTCCCCGATTGGTATTAATTTGATTGTCTCGGGAGTCGTACAGCAAATTAAGGCTTAAACCATTGACGAAATATTCGTTTTCATTATAGTCATATTTTTTAGAATAATTATAATGATTCGTGAATTGTCCAGCAGCAACATTAAGGTTTTTATCGGTAATTGTAGTGTACCAATCCAAATGTACTCCTGCCCCAACATAATAATTGTTTTTGACTTCCCAAGAAGCCGTTTGATGAAACTTAAGATAATTATAATCCATAGGTTCTTTCAAAATATTTAAATCAAAATCATCATATCGATTGCTTGGAGGAATAATATCGGTACCCAAGCCGAAATTGGGTTGTGAAAAAATATAAAAACGCCAATCTCCACTAAGGAAAATAGAGTTGTGATTCACCATTACACTATTCTTGACATTGATCAGTAATTGTTTTTTTTCGGTATAAATAGCCCCTAAATTGACTGAGGAGTACTTATCATCAGCTTTCTTCCCTTTAAAAGTATATTGCGTGACAAAACCATAGGAAAATCCAGTTGCTGGTTGGGAACCAATTATGGGTATCACGAGAAAAAAATTATTTTTTTTGGGTTTAAAAACCAAAACAGAATCCTTCTTTTTAAAAAGTTCTGGAAGCGATTTTACTGGACAGGCTTTTATTGAATCAGCAGTAGTTTGTGCTATGACATTATATTGTGAAAAAACAAAAAGCAAAAAGCTAAAACTTAAGAAGTGTCTTTTATCCATTTCGCAAAATTATACTATTTTAAACAAATTTCAATATAATTTAACTTTTGAGACTCCAAGTTAAATTGTGATTAATGAACAATTTAGAGAAAAATAAAAAGAGATTATTACCATTGATAGAAAGAGTTGCTGAACTTTGAAACCCTCCTGTTTTTCAACGAAATTGCTAAACAAATTTCTTATCAGATTTATTCAAAATTCAATTGATAATCATCAAGACAAACCAAGTTTAGGTCATTTCTTTGCTATTAGAAGTAGTTCCTTCTCCAATATTATTTTGTTTAAAGTCTTGTACAGAATTAATTGAATTTAATATACATCTAAGACCTAATTCTTGCCAAGGATTTACTTTTCGAAATCATGAAACTTCCTACGCAAATTTTTTAGCTATTACTTACCCACTCCAATAAATATCTCCTAATTTTAAACCTTGAGCAAGAACCACGTAAATAATTACCATAGCCTGCTCTATGCTTAAATCTTATTCACTAAATAATATTAAAAAAATAGTTGTCATTTTTTGAAAACAACTACTTATTTTTATATATTTGCATAAGTAAAAATACTTAGTTTTTATTGCTTTGTATTATTCTTGAGATAATTCATTACAAAAATACCAGAAAATCATGCAAACCAATAACCCAAAATTAACTGTTGTAGGCGCTGGCCCTGGTGATGTAGAATTGATTACTTTGAAAGCCATCAAAGCACTCGAAAGTGCCAATGTCGTTTTGTATGATGCGCTTGTAAATGAAGAATTATTGCAATATGCAAAATATGCAACTTGCATTTTTGTAGGCAAACGATTGGGTTGTCACGCCTACAGCCAAGACCAAATCAATGATCTTATTGTTTCACAAGCCAAACGTTTTGGTCACGTAGTTCGATTGAAAGGTGGAGATCCATTTGTCTTCGGAAGAGGAAGCGAAGAAATAGCTTATGCACAGCAATTTGGAATAGAAACTGTCATTGTTCCCGGAATTTCGTCAGCTTTGGGAGTGCCTGCAGCCAATGGAATTAGCCTGACACAAAGAGGGATTTCTGAAAGTTTTTGGGTGATTACGGGCACGACTTCCGACCATAAATTGTCCAAAGATGTGGCGTTAGCTTCTCAATCCTCGGCAACGGTGGTGATCTTAATGGGAATGCACAAATTGGATGAAATCATCTCGATTTATCAAAGCAACAGAACCGATAATTTGCCTATTGCCATCATCCAAAATGGTACAAAAGACAACGAAATAAAAGTAGTTGGAACTATAAATTCTATAACGGAATTAGTAGAACAACACCAACTTTCCTCCCCAGCCATTATCATAATTGGCGAAGTGGTGAAGCATTCTTTTAAATTAGCTAGCTTTTATCAGGAAGAATTTTCGAATGATGATTTCATACTACAAAACTTGAATATCACCGAAAGTTTAGATTAAAATATTCTGACTAACCTACCCCAACACCACCTTCACATTATACAAATTAGAGTTCAAAATAGATTCTATAGATTCAAAATCGATAGAATTATTTTCTGAATCTCTTTGTTTTTTTAACGCAATATGTTTCAAACTATCTTTAAAACGCCTCACATCGTCAGGATTGGAAAGTAGCAAACCCGGAACCCTCGCATTTTTGCCATCTTTATCTTTAGAAACCATCGTAAAATAGGAAGAATTGCAATGTTTAATCACTCCAGTTTGAATGTTTTCGGCTTCCACTCGAATGCCAATAATCATCGAACTTTTGCCTACATAATTTACGCTGGCTTTCATAGTTACCAATTCGCCAACTTCAATGGGTTTCAAGAAATTGACCGTATCAACCGAAGCCGTTACACAATAATTTCCCGAAAATTTTGAGGCACAAGCAAACGCAATTTGATCGAGCAACGACAAGATGAAACCTCCGTGAATTTTGCCACTAAAATTAGTGTGCGAAGGCAACATCAATTGTGAAATACTAATATGAGAAGAACTTACAGTTTT
Organism: Flavobacterium franklandianum; assembly: GCF_007097365.1. GTDB lineage: Bacteria > Bacteroidota > Bacteroidia > Flavobacteriales > Flavobacteriaceae > Flavobacterium > Flavobacterium franklandianum. The sequence goes on along the minus strand of NZ_VJZR01000018.1, from coordinate 28,539 downwards.
GAAAATAGTGTTCATAGTTGGGTTTTAAAATTTATATTGACAATTCTTTAACAATGAAAAAATGGAACCATTAAGGAAATTAAGAAAAATTAAGTTTTGTGATCATTCTTAATTTTCTTAATAGTTTGAATATTGGCAAATAATTTTGAAAAATTATAAAATTGAACCAATAAAGAAATTAAGAAAAATTAAGTTTTATTATCTTTCTTAATGAACCTTAATTTTCTTAATGGTTTAACTATTGGCAAATAATTTTGAATAGGTGTAAAATTATACCTTTTCCAGATAATTTATAAAATTATTTCTGGGAGCTTCACACAGCGAACAACAATAGTCATCAGGTAAATCTTTAAATAAAACTCCTTTCTCAATCCCTTGAGTAACATCGCCATATTCCGAATTGTAAAGTGTCAAGCATTCCGTACATTGATGAATATCAGCTTCTTGAATTTCCTTTTTAGTGGCAAGCGTGTTTACTTCGTGAACAGTATTTCCCAATTCTTCAAAATATTTTTTACTCAATTCAATCAAAATAGTTGGCAATTCCTGCTTGTCCACATCTTGAGCCAGTACAATATATTCTTTGGTATTCGGATCAAAATTTTTGGCATACAACACATTATAAGTCGCTCTAATTTTGATAGATTCCAAAGCTTTTGGTGTTTCATTTTTTTCGACTACAATCGAAGTAAAATAATGTCCCTCGCGATTGTATTCGGATATTCCAAAGGTAAGTCCATAAGTACTTACATCGTATTGGTCTAAAGTTCGAACCAAAAATGTTTTAAGGTTCAAAGCCCATTCCGTTGCCACAGGCAAATGCCAGTTGAGTTCCAATAAAGAGTGACGCACATTGATTCCTTTTTTACCCAAGAATTTTTCCCAATCCAATTTTCGATCTCTTGGAATTCCTTTTATAATGAATGATTTCCATGGCGTGATGCAAATTTTCCCGATTTTGCAATCAAAACACAAATCGCACATTTCCTTCAAAAAGTCTAAATCATACAAGTTATTTCTCCAATACAATCCCAACCAATACTGGTCGATTCCCAATTTATTCATTCCCTCATAATACGGAAAAGGATAAAACGGAAGTTGCAAAGGTTGGTCAATCGTTCGATTATTAGTATCCAAAGAGTCGTTGACCAATTGAAAAATCATGTCCACCGTATCAGGCTCTTCAATTAGAATCTTTTCGATGGCGTAATATACTTCGGCTATATTCCAACTATAAATAAGCACTGGATACATTTCCATTTTATCCCATTTGGGCAAACGGATATATAAAAACCAATAATCCTCGTGATGCGAAGCAACAAAATTAATATGTCCTGTAAACAAAGGAACTAGCTGCTGTTTTGGATCGGTAATATTGACTTTTAATTTGGGTTGTTCCTTAAATTGTTCCAGAATATAAAGAAATTTATTTCCGGTAAGCCAAGGAGTATTTCCAAAAATATCGGTCGAAACATAAGACGAAACAATGTTATTGCCACTTTTTTCGTCAGGAAAAACAAAATGATGTTTCTCCATTTTTTCTTTTTCGATAGCCAATAAACCTTCTGGAAATATTATATCTTGCCTAGAACCAAAAGAGATAGATTTCAGCCCTTGATTCGAACTCATATTGACAATTTCTCGCAATTCACCTGGCGAAATCACGCCTCCTTTTACTATTAATCGTGTGTTTTTCATTTTTTTTTAGATTGCAGATTTTAGATTTCAGATTTCAGGTTTTCTGCTAACTGCAACCTGAAATCTGCCAACTGAATCTTATTTACATTTTGCTAAAATATCTTTCACCTCTGTTTTACAACTGCCACAACCCAATCCAGCTCCTGTGGTTTTACACAATTCGGTAAAATTGGTCACGCCGCTTTTAATCGTTTCTTCTAGATTACCACTTCCCACTTGGCTACACGAGCAAACGAGTTTTCCTAGAACTGGCTTAGCATTCGAGCTTCCTCTAAGCAACGAATTTCTTTTATCGGCGAGTTCAATTTTGCTTTCGATAAGGGTTTTAAATTCGGCAAACTCATTTTTATCGCCCATCAAAATCGCACCAACCAACAAATCATTTTTGACGATACATTTTTTGTAATAGCGTTGTCTTAAATCGGCAAAAACGATTTCCTCATAGGAATCATCATTTTCGGGAATTTCTACTTGACCAATGCTGCACAAATTAATATCTTCTAATTTCAAGATATTCATCAAAACCGAGCCTTTGTAAAAACTGCTGATGTCGCCAGCCAAATAATTGGCCAAAACATCGGCTTGTTCCTCGGCAGCCGAGGTAATTCCGAACAATTGATTGTTGAATTCGGCGATTTCGCCAATGGCAAAAACACTCGGATTCGAAGATTGCAAATACTGATTTACCTTCACACCACGACCGCAAGCCAATCCAGATTCTTTGGCAATTTCAATATTTGGAATCGTTCCAATGGTGTAAACAATGGCATTGGCAGTAATGATTTTGCCACTTTTCAAGGCTATTTCTAGTTCATTGGGATTATCGGTTTCAAAAACGGTACTCACTTCGTTATCAAAATAAATTTGAATGTCCCGAAGCTGTACTTCCTCGGCCAATAATTTAGACGAAATTCGGTCTAATTGACGCTCCATCAATCGGGAAGCGCGTTGAATAATGGTGATTTTTACTTTTTTATGTTTTAAGGCTGCGGCCAATTCTAAACCTAATAATCCGCCGCCAACAATAACAATATGTTGTTCTTCGGTTGGTAAATTGGTGCTATCCAAATACTTTTTTAATCGATCGGCATCGCTCTTTTTTCGCATGGTAAATCGTCCAGGCAAATGCAATTGCGCATTTTCAGGCACAAACGGTCTACTTCCTGTAGCCAAAATCAAGGAATCGAAAGTGTGAAGATTACCTTGATTATCCAAAATTGTTTTGTCTTGAGTGTTGACAGCATCGATAGCCACATTCGATTTCATCGTGATATTCAACTTGCTCAAGGCTTCTTCTTTAATTTTCTGAAGTTGTGCCCAACTAAATTCTCCAGTCATATATTCCGGCAGTAAAACCCGATTATAAAAAGGATTTTCTTCGTTCGAAAACACAATTATTTCATCGCTAGTATTGATTTCACGATAGTTTTGTATGAATCTAAAAGCGGCTGCTCCTGCTCCCACGACTGCAATTTTCTCGAATGGTTTTACATATTTTGTAATGGAAACAGTCGTAAATTTGAAATCAGGTTCTTTTGAAATCGGATCAACAACAGTGTTGGTCAAATTATTGGTTCGATTCAAGTCATTATCCAATTGTTTTCCCCAATGCATTGGCAAGAAAACCACGCCTTCTTTGATACTATCAGTTACTTTTGCTTTGACTCTAACGTTGCCATTTTTGCTGGTTACCACAACAATATCACCTGTATGAATAGCAGATTTATAGGCATCAATCGGATTTATTTCGAGCATCGGACTTGGAATATGCGTCATCAATCGCGACACTTTTCCTGTTTTGGTCATCGTATGCCATTGATCGCGAATTCTGCCTGTAGTCAGAATAAATGGAAACTGCGCATTAGGTTGCTCCGAAGTATTTTCGATAGCCGTTGGAATATTGAAAATCGCTTTTTGCGAAGGTGTATAGAATTTTTTATCGGTAAACAATCTTGGCGTTCCGGGATGTCCATAATCGGGAACGGGCCATTGAAAAGTACCTTCGTTTTTGAGGCGATTGTAATTCAAAAAAGAAATATCCATTTTGGTGCCTTTGGTCATCAAGCAATATTCTTTGTAAACTTCTTCGGTGGTATTGAAATTGAACCCATTGAATTTCATTTTCTGTGCAAAACGTATCAGAATTTCGACATCCGAAAGCGCTTCCCCCGGCGCATTGATCCCTTTTGGAAGATACGAAATCCGTCTTTCGGAATTGGTCATCGTACCGTCTTTCTCTAGCCAACCCGCCGCTGGTAATAATAAATCAGCAAATTTTGATGTGTCAGCATTGTGTGAAATGTCTTGAACTACAACAAATTTGGCGTTTGCCAAAGCTTTTTCTACTCTTCTAGAATCGGGCAAACTTACCAAGGGATTGGTACAAATAATCCAAATGGCTTTCATTTTTCCAGATTCTAAAGCGTCGAACATTTCGGTTGCAGTTAATCCCGGTTTTTCCGAAATTTCATTAACGCCCCAAAATTCGGCCACTTCTTTGCGATGAATCGGGTTGTTTAATTCTTTGTGAACGGCTAATAAATTGGCCATTCCTCCTACTTCCCTGCCTCCCATTGCATTGGGCTGACCCGTTAAAGAAAATGGTCCTGAACCGGGTTTTCCCACTTGTCCAGTGACCAAAGAAAGATTTAATAAAGCGGTGTTTTTATCGACTCCAATGGCACTTTGATTTAAACCCATAGCCCAAAGCGAAATAAATCCTTTGGCTTTCCCGATAATATCTGCGGCTAATTTGATGTCACTTACAGAAACGCCACAAAGTTTGGATGCTTTTTCGAATGAACTTGAAAGTACTAAGTCTTTGTATGCTTTGAAATTTTCAGTGTTGTTTTTTATAAAATCGTTATCGATATATCCTTTTTCGATCAATCGTTTTCCGATAGCGTGATAGAGAATAATATCGGATCCTGGAATAATTTGCAAATGTAAATCGGCTAAAGCAGCCGAATCGGTTCGTCTGGGATCGATAACAATTATTTTTATTTTTGGATTTTTTTCCTTGTGTTGCTCTAATCGTCTAAAAAGAATCGGGTGACACCAAGCGGGATTGGCTCCGGTAATCAAGAATGTATCGGCCAATTCGATGTCGTCATAAGCAATAGGAACACAATCTTCGCCAAAAGTCTTTTTGTAACCCACCACTGCCGAACTCATACAAAGTCGTGAATTGGTATCAACATTATTAGTTTTAAGAAATCCTTTGACCAGTTTATTGACTAAATAATATTCTTCGGTAAGACATTGACCTGAAACATAAAACCCCACACTATCAGGGCCATATTTTTTGATAATCGAAGAAAAAACGGCAGCAGCACGATCTAAAGCCGCATCCCAACTCACTCTTTCTTTGGGATGGGATTTACTCCAACGCATTTCGGGATATAAAATCCGATCCGAAGTATCGTTGACTACATAATGCAGGTTCATCCCTTTCGAACACAACATTCCTTTATTTACAGGATGGCTTTCATCTCCTTTGACCTCCACTCCATTTTTCGAATCCTGGGTTACAACAATCCCACATCCTACACCGCAATAGGAACACGTAGTTTTAATTTCTGAATTTTGCATCATTGAAATTCTTTATAAATTGAAAAACCTTGTATATATCTTTTAAAAATGTAAAAATAAGTATTTTTACGTATAAATACGTATAAAACGAAAAATATTTTATAAGTTTGACAAAATAAATAGTGAATAAATTCAATTTGTTCTTTATACCAATATATTATGAAGAAAGAAACACCCATTTGCGACAGCTGCTCTAATGAAAATTGTTTCATCAAAAAGCATCTTTATTTAGAACAAATGCAGCAATACATCGAAAAAAAGAATAGTTTTGTTTGCAAAAAATCGCAACAATTTATCATTGAAGGCGCACCAACTCAAGGTTTATATTTTGTATATAAAGGAAAAGTAAAGACCGTAAAAACAGGCATTTACGGTAGAGAACAAATTGTTAGACTCACTACAAATGGTGATGTTGTGGGCTTTAGAGGATTTGCCACTAGCAAACGTTGCCTTATTAGTGCTTCGGCTTTAGAAGATACTATATTGTGCAATTTTAGTAATGAAGATATGCTGGATATTCTCAAAAATGTTCCAGAATTCACCTTCGATTTGATGTTATTTTATGCCGAAGAACTAAACAAAAGCGAGAATAATATCCGGAAAATTGCCCAAATGAATGTTCGAGAAAGAGTCATTGATACCTTATTATACATACACCGAAAATTCGGCCAATCCAAAGGAGTTATAGAATTGGATTTGTCCAGACGTGACATCGCTGATTTTGCTGGAACGACCGAAGAACAAGTAATACGAGTAATTTCAAGTCTTAAAAAGGAAATACTCATTAAAACTGTTGGAAAAAAAATTGGTCTTTTGAATGTTGAAAAAATGCGTTCAGAAATCATTGAACACAAATAATCTAGAGAATTAAGATAATTGTGTCATTTCGACCAAGAAATAATCACATTTGTAGCTCTAGATATGTGATTTCTCCCGCTGGTCGAAATGACAAACTGATTTATCTACGTAAATCACCCAGCCCTCAACATCCACCTATAGTTGACTTCGTCATTTTTTTCTGCTAAAAAACATAAAATATTCTGCTATAATCCATTCTCTTTATGTAGTAAAAGAGGGTTCCGGTATGTAATATTTCATAAAACTAAGTATTAATACTTACGTATATTTGCATCATACTAATTAAAACATTCTATTATGCAAACAACTAAAACCATGTTACTACCTATTCAAGATTTCAAAAAAGAAACATTTTCAAAAGCAAATCTTTCAAAATCATTATTATTAGGAATTGCCATAACCGCTTTAAGTTATACTGAGGCAAAAGCACAATTTACCTTAACCGGTCAATTGAGACCTCGAACAGAACTAAGAGAAGGTCAAGGAACTTTACAAAAAAATGGAGACGATGCCGCATTACACATTTCGCAGCGAACTAGACTTAATGCAGGATATACAGGATATCGCTTTAAAGTTTTTATGGCATTGCAAGATGTACGCGTTTGGGGTCAAGATCAATCCTCTATCAACAGAACAACAACAGATGCCAATGATGGTTTAATGCTGCACGAAGCTTGGGGGGAAATTTTTCTAAATGACACAGTAAGCAAAATCAAAAACCTTTCCTTAAAAATTGGACGTCAAGAAATCTCTTATGATGATCAAAAGGTGATTGGTGCTCTAGATTGGTTGCAACAAGCCAGAAGACATGATGCAATTGTTTTGAAATTTGCTAACAAAGGCTGGATTGCTGATATTGGAGCCGCATTCAACCAAAATTCAGAAAAAACTGTGGGTACTCTTTATAATGGTATTCCAACTACTTATGGTGCTGGAACCAATGGAATTGGTACTATGTACAAATCGTTTCAATATGCTTATGTAGGTAAAAAATTCTTCTTTGGTGATTTATCCTTTTTGTTTTTCAAAGATGATTTTAATAAATACACTACTGTAGCCGCTGTTAAAACTCCCGTACAAGGCGTTTGGAGTCGCACAACAACTGGTTTGTTTTATAACGTAAATCCAACAAGAAAAATCAACCTGGCTGGAAGTTATTATTACCAAGGAGGTAGAAACAAAGACGGTCGTATTTTGAGCGCTAACTTAGCATCTATCACTTCAACTGTTCAAGTTAGTCGTAAACTTTTTGTAGGTCCTGGAATTGATTATTTATCTGGAACCGATGGAACAAAAGCTGTTACAACCGATTCAAGAAGCAACCTTTTTGACCCACTTTACGGAACGCCACACAAATTTTGGGGAGGTATGGATTATTTCTACGTAGCAAGTGGTTTTGGAAACCAAGGGTTGATGAACTATTTCTTTAAAGCCAAATACAACGCCAAAGACAAATTGACTTTGTTCGCAGAGCTTCACGGTTTTGAATCGGCAAACAAAGTATCAAACGGAACTGGAGGAACTAGAACTTCTTATTTAGGTACTGAATTGGATTTGAAAATGTCTTACAACTTTACAAAATTAATCAATATTGAAGCGGGATATTCGTATATGAAAGCAACCAATACAATGGCTTCGGCTCAGGTGAAAAATGTAACAAATGCTAATCTTTCTCCTCAATGGGCTTATGTGACTTTAAATATCAAACCTGATTTTTTAGCTTCAAAAAAATAATTAAGTAACTATCATTAAACTATTAAAGATGAAATTATTAAAAAAACAAAACACAACATTCACAAAATCTATTTTTGTATTGTTATTAACCATCAGCTCTGCTTTTTCAACTGTAAGTGCTCAATCTGATCCTGTTCGATTAGGGTTTATTCCACTAACCGATTGTTCGCCAATTGTGATGGCAAAAGAGTTGGGATTATTCAAAAAATACGGGGTCGAAGTAATTGTAACCAAAGAATCTTCTTGGGCCAATGTTCGTGACAAGATTTTAACAGGTGAATTAGACGGTGCACATTGCTTATATTCTATGCCGTTTTCAGTGTACACTGGAGTTGGCGGAAAAGCAGGTTCTGAAATGAAAATCGCCATGATGCTAAACGTAAACGGACAAGCCATAACCCTTTCGAATGATTTTTGTGGTAAAGTTGGTTTCAAACAAATGAATAAAGTAACTCCTGTAGTCGCTGCGAAATTAAAGGCCGAAAAAGAAGTAACATTCGCTATGACTTTTCCTGGTGGAACTCACGATTTATGGCTTAGAAACTGGATGTCGATTGCAGGATTGAATCAAAAAGCGGTAAAAATCATTACCATTCCTCCTCCACAAATGGTAGCCAATATGAAAGTGGGTAATATGGACGGATATTGCGTTGGTGAGCCTTGGGGCGGAGTTGCAGTAAAACAAGGAATTGGTTTTACGCAAGTTGCTAGTCAAGATATTTGGAAAGATCACCCAGAAAAAGCATTGGTTGTCAACAAAGACTTTAGTGCTAAACGCAAAGCCGATTTAGTAAAAGTTATGAAAGCAGTTATGGAAGCCTGCAAATGGTTAGACGTTCCTGCCAATCGTAAAAAAGCAGCATCAATCATTGGCAAAGCACCTTATGTAAATGCTCCTGCAGATGTAATTGAGTCTCGATTAATGGGAGATTATAATTTAGGTTGCAACCAAGGAACAGAAGTTTATGATAACGATTATATGTTGTTTCACAAAGGCGGAATGGTAAATTACCCACGTAAATCATATGCTATTTGGGCAATGGCACAATTCGTTAGATTCGGCTATTTGAAAGATGCACCAGATTATAAAGCGATTGCCGACAAATTAATTTTGCAAGATTTGTACGAAGAAGTTGCTGCCAGCATGAAAGTAAAAATTCCTACTGACGATATGAAACCGTTTTCTCTTACGATGGACAAAACCGTTTTCGACCCTAATAATCCAGCTGCTTATTTGAAAGTGGTAAAAAGATAACAAACAAATACCATTCTTATCCCTCTTTTATTGAGAGGGATTGAGAATGATTAATTTCAAAATTCCAGATTAAAAATTACCAAATTAAACTAAAACTACAATACCATGTCTGATAAAAACACCTTAACGATTGATGCCATTGAATTAGAAATCAATGTTACGACAGCGATCAAAAAAAGTTTCCTTGAAGAAAATATAAAATTAAAATTGGCCATAAATACTTTAATTATAAAATCGAAATCCTTGCTTTTAGCTGGTATAGGTTTGTTTCTTTTCGGTGGTTTTTGGTCTTTACTGAGTATCTATACCGATGACGCTTTGCCTGGTCCAGTAGCCACTTTAACCGTTTTAAAAGAAATGTTGAGTGACCCTTTTTATGATTACGGACCAAACGACAAAGGAATTGGTTTACAATTATTCAATTCTATAAAAACAGTTCTTTTAGGATTTTTATTGGGTTCCTTAATTGCAATTCCAATCGGGATTTTGATGGGCGCAAGTACCATTTGTAAACAAATTTTTTATCCAATTGTACAATTACTCAAACCTGTTTCGCCTTTGGCATGGTTTCCAATTGGTTTGGTTGTTTTTAAAGATACAGGTATGGCAACGATATTTATAGTTTTCATTACGTCTTTGTGGTCAACGCTAATTAATACTTCTTTTGGTGTAGCATCGATTCCTGATGATCATAAAAATGTCGCTAAAGCTTTTAAATTTTCAAAATGGAGGTATTTAACTAAAATATTGATTCCGTACAGTTTACCACATATTATTACAGGTTTACGTTTAAGTATTAGTGTGGCTTGGTTGGTTATTGTAGCTGGCGAAATGTTGTCGGGTGGCGCAGGAATTGGATTCTTTGTTTGGGACAGTTGGAATGCTTTAAGTTTAGAAAAAGTAATTTCGGCCATCCTTATCATTGGAATCGTAGGTTTGCTTTTCGATAGAATATTCACTTTTATAGAAAACAAAGTAGCGTATTAAAAAGTGGGAAGTTAGAAGTTAGAAGTTAGAAGTTAGAAGTGCCAAGAACTGGAAGATACCTAGCCACCAGCTTCTCACTCCAATCTTCCCTCTTCCAGCTCCCCTCTCTTAACAATTTAAATAAAAAACAAAATGAGCTATTTAGAAATCAAAAATTTAGAAATTTCGTTTCCAACTCCAAAAGGAAAATATATTGCTGTAAAAAATATTAATCTTTCTATCAAAAAAGGAGAAATCATCTCGATAATTGGTCACTCAGGTTGTGGAAAATCGACTATTATGAATGCCGTTGCAGGAATGTTGTCGCCAACAAGTGGGACAGTCCAATTAGACGGAAAAACCATCAAAGGTCCGGGTCCTGATAGAGGAATTGTGTTCCAAAATTATTCACTTCTGCCGTGGTTATCGGTTCACGAAAATATTTTTCAAGCTGTCGACTCTGTAATGAATTGTTCGACCAAAGAAAAACATGAAATTGTAGATTATAATTTGGAAATGGTGAATTTACTGTCACACCGAGATAAATTACCAGGACAATTATCAGGCGGAATGAAACAACGTGTTGCTATTGCTAGAGCTTTCGCTATTAATCCGGGTGTTTTATTGTTGGATGAACCATTTGGCGCTTTGGATGCCTTTACCAAAAGTTCGATGCAACTGGAAGTGTTGAAATTATGGAATCTCAACAACCGCGACAAAACCATCATTATGATTACGCACGACATCGAAGAAGCTTTGTTTTTATCAGACAGAATTGTGGTGTTGAATGATGGACCAGCCTCAACAATCAGGGAAATAGTGGAAGTTCATTTGGCTAGACCAAGAAACAAAATCGAATTTGTAAAAACCCCAGAATATATTGAGTTAAGAGATAAATTATTACATCTACTGACAGAGGAATTTTCAATTGAAGATTTGGGAGTAGTGTATAAAAGTTAGTTTTAAGTTAATTTGGTTGATAGAATCCCTGTGATGTGAATTGCAGGGATTTTTTTTTACTTGAAAATGAATACGAATAAAATAACAATTTTTATTATTTTAATTTGTTTGATTAATTCATTTTTTCTTATAAATTTGTAACCATTGTGTAAGGTTAAATAATTTGGTTATGAGTGAATATATGACGCTTTCAGAAACTTCTGAATACATTGGAAAAAGCAAAGAAACTTTAAGACGTTGGGACAAAGAAGGAAAATTAACTGCTGTTCGTGAACCTATGAGTAATTATAGAGTTTATCGAAAATCCGATGTTGATACATTATTTACAGATTTTTTGGATTACGACAATGTCAAAGAAACTATTTCAAATTATGTTGAACCTCATAATGAATATACAGTTTTAGAGCTATTTGCAGGAGCTGGTGGTTTAGCCGTTGGAATGGAAAAGGCGGGATTAAAATGTTTGGCTTTAAACGAAATCGACAAATGGGCTTGCCAAACTTTACGAAAAAATCGTCCTAATTGGAATGTTCTAGAAGGTGATATAAAGTCATTTGATTTTACTGAATATGAAAACAAAGTTGATATAGTAACTGGCGGATTTCCTTGCCAAGCTTTTAGTTATGCTGGAAAAAAATTAGGTTTATCCGATGCAAGAGGGACTTTATTTTATGAATTTGCAAGAGCTGTTAAAGAAGCAAATCCACCCATTTGCATTGGTGAAAATGTTCGTGGTTTGTTAAGTCACGAAAATGGTAAAACGCTGCAAGGAATGATTTCTATTTTGGATGAAATAGGATATAATGTTGTTCCTGTTCAAGTTTTAAAAGCAATTAATTTTAACGTTCCGCAAAAAAGAGAGCGATTAATTTTAGTTGGAATTAGAAAAGATATTGATTTGAAATATGAATATCCAAAACCTTATAAGAAAATCTACAATTTAAAAGACGCATTGAAAAAAGGAGATTTATTTGATTGTGATGTTCCACAATCAGAAGGTTCAAAATACCCAAAAAATAAAATTGACGTTTTGGATTTAGTTCCACAAAAAGGATATTGGAGAGATTTACCTTTAGATATACAAAAAGAATTTATGGGTGGAAGTTTTCATCTTGGCGGAGGAAAGACGGGTATAGCCAGAAGAATTGGCTGGGATGAACCTTGCCTAACTTTAACTTGTAGCCCAGCACAAAAACAAACTGAAAGATGTCATCCCGAAGAAACTCGACCGTTTACAGTTCGAGAATATGCTAGAATACAAACTTTTCCTGATGATTGGAAGTTTGAAGGTTCTGTTGCTCAACAATACAAACAGATTGGAAATGCTGTTCCTGTTAATTTAGGAAAGGAAGTTGGTTACTCAATTATTAAGTTTTTGAATAGTTATTACAATTTATCAAAGCCTAAATAGTAACTGTAATTTTCAAAAGTTATTTGATCTAAAATTGTTCTTTTTGAAGTTTCAATTTTAACTTTGATTTCATCTAATGCAGAATTTTCTTTTGCAAGTTCACTTTTTTCAACGGAATTGAGGCAATCCTTTACTGCAATTGGAAGGTTTTTATATAGCTGAAAAAGTGCATTATCTTTTCCTGAAAGTAATGCGTAAAATTGGTCTCCTGAAATTTTGTAAACTCTGCTGTGACTATATTCTTTTCCGTTAATTTCTCCTTTCCAAAGTTCACAAAAACTGCTTTTTGCTAAAATTTGAACCCAATAACATTTAGATTTTTTATTTTCATCAGCATATTTCGATAATTTTTGAAAAAGCGCTTCTGCGGAACTACTATTCATAGTATTGTGCTTATTTTTTATGTCAGCAAACAAAGTATTATCTTTTGCTTTAATATCATAACCACTCAAATTTCCAATTTCAAAACCTTTTATTCCGCCTAATATTTGTTCGTGAAAAGTTCCAATAGAATTATTTATCGACTTATCTATTTGTCTTAGAATTTCGGCTTGAATTAAACTTTCTTCATCAATATCATTGAATTTTGCATCAAAAGTTAACTTTATCGTATCTACTTTATTGGTATAAAAGTTCTTTTTTGTAATGTTGTTTTTAGCTTTCAAATAAGCTTTATGAAGATTTGCTACACAATCCAAAAAGTGTTCGTCTGAAATAAAATCTACATACTTGTTTTTCATAAATATTAGCAATAGGATTATTTCGCTAAAGTAGTGATTTTTCATTCATTTTTTTAAGTATTGTGAAAACAAATTACAGACGACTTAGAGATATAAATTTATTTATTTACAACAAAAAAACCTTTGAAATCAATCAAAGGTATTAATGAACAAAGCATTATTAAAAAATTAAAACTATTTTCTCGAAGATTCTCTCTCCATAACTTTTGACAATTCGGGTTGTTTATCGTTCATGATTTTGGTTACTGTTCGGTGCATCCAAATCAAGCATATTGATGATAATATAAGGATGAATATCCAAGAACTGGACCAAAAACCAGTGCTAGTCAATAAATATCCAAAGATAATGGGGCCAAAGAAACCACCCAAACCGCCTATCATTCCTACCATTCCTCCTACTACACCCACTTCGGTCGGGAAATATTCTGGTATGTGTTTGTAAACCGCCGCTTTTCCAATTCCCCAAGAAATTCCAATCAGGATGACCAACACAAGATACACCCACATATTGGCACTAAAATGAATCGCCGTAACGCCTTTGGCCAATAATTCTTTTTTCTTTACTTCTTGATTTTGTTTGACAACCACTTCTTGCCACGAATTTTTGGTTGGAAAAATGGTGTTTTCAAAGGGTTTATCTATCTTTTTATTGATGGCAAAATTTTTATCTACTACTGTTACATTCGTTTCCGAAACTGCTGTAATTGTCCCTTTTTTTCCTGCCATAACTCCAGGGCCAGCCGTTGTAATGTCCATTTTTGGGATCATCAATAAAGCGCTTAAAATTACTGATGAGGATAAAACCCAATACATTACTTTTCGAGCTCCAAATTTATCTGATAAATATCCTCCAAAAGCACGAACTACTCCAGATGGCAAACTGAACATAGTAGCAAACATTCCTCCCATAACTAAACTTGTTTGATATACATTCATAAAGTTTGGCAACAACCATTGTGCATAAGCTACAAAACATCCAAATACCAAGAAATAATAAGCTCCAAATCGCCAGACACGTACACTTTTTAAGGAACCTAGCATTTGAGAAACGGTTTTTGTATTGTTTTCTAATTTTTTGTTTTTGGCAAAAATCAAGAATAACATTCCAATAACTAGTAAGGCCACACCATAAATAACAGGTAATAATTTCCAACCATTTTGTGGGTCGTCAATAGAAAATTCATTCAATAAAGAAGGCGCCATAAAAGTCGTAATTGCTGCTCCAGCATTCCCCATTCCGAAAATCCCAAGAGATCTTCCCTGCCATTCTTTTGGATACCAAATAGAAGTAAAACCAATTCCCACAGCAAAACTAGTTCCCACCATTCCAAACAAAAAACTAAGTACAGCAAACATAAAAAAGCTATCCGCTAAAGGAAGTAAAAACAACGGAATCGAACACAACAAAAGCAAGAAGGAAAATACATATTTACCTCCGTATTTATCCGTCAACATTCCTATTGGTAAACGCATAATGGAACCCGTTAAAATTGGAATTCCTAAAAGCCAGCCGACTTGTACGACGCTCCATTTGAATATTCCATTATCGACTAAAAAAGTAACTAAAACACCATTAAGCGTCCAACATGCAAAACAAACAGTGAAGGCTAATGTGTTTAAAAATAAAATTCGATGGGATTGCGATAAAGAGTTTGTAGTTGTCATAAATACTTATTTTTTTGACAAAAATAAGTACTAACAGTGTATAAAAACCTGCGTTTTGGCAGGTTATGAAAAATAATTACGTATTTATACTTAATAAATACTTAGTAACGTAATCCAGAAATCTTAACTCTTTAAATAATAAAGAATTAGAGCAATGAAAATTCATTTGCTTTATTTGAAAGTTCTATAAGATTTTTGACTTTCAATTTTTTCATTAGATTAAAACGATGTACTTCGGCAGTACGTTTACTAATGTCTAAAGCTTCTGCAATTTCTTTATTTCCTTTGCCTGACAATAATAACCTAAGTATTTCTTTTTCTCTTTTGGTAATCATCATTTCGTCTCCGATGGGCTGTTTTACCTCTGAAAAAGTTGTTGGATGGGTAAGTTGACTAATCAATATGGACGAAATATCGCCACTAAAATATTTTCCACCTTCGGAAACAGTGTTCAATGCTTTGAGGAATTCTTCTTTGCTAGATCCTTTCAACAAATACCCATCGGCACCCGCTTTGATAGATTTTAATACATATTCTTCGGATTCATGCATCGAAAGCATTACAATTTTTACTAAATTATTTTGACTTCGCAGTTTTTCGACTACTTCAATACCGGTTAAATTAGGCATTCTAATGTCAAGAATTAATAAATCGGGCTGATTGATTTCGACTGATTTTAAAGCTTCTAAACCATCGGTAGCTTCGCCAACTACTTCAATATTAGCTTCGTTTTCTAATAATGATTTGATGCCATCTCTTACAAAAACGTGATCATCTGCCAGAACAACTCGAATGGGATTACTCATATCCTACTTAATTTTTAATTTCATTTTTACGTATATAGACCTAAAAAGTGATGCTAATGTACGTAATTTTCATTAAACAAAAAAAATAGATTGCAGTTTTCAGTTAGCAGGTGGCAGATTGTAGATTGTAGGTATCAGATAGCAGGTTCCGGTTACTGTTTCATGTTTTAGATTGGAGATTTTTAGATACAGTTTTATGTTTTCAAACCGAAAGCAAACTGAAATCTGATACCTGCTATCTTCAATATTTTAAATCGGAATATTAAAAGTAATTCGGGTGCCTTCGCCTGGAATAGAATTAAAAAACACACGACCGTTGATGTACTGAATTCGTTCTTTCATAAAAAGCAATCCCATTCCCGATTCGCTATTTCTCTTTTTCTCCACCGATGAAACATCAAAACCTTTTCCGTTATCATCTATTATGATACTCAAAAGAGTCGGACTATGCGAAAGTTGGACAATAATATGCGAAGAATCGGCATATTTCAAGGCATTGTTGATGGCTTCTTGGGTTAGTCGATAAATGTTGATTTCGACCAATGAATCCAAGCGTTTGTCAAAATCGGTCTTGTTATAAAACTGAATTTCTTTTCCAGTGAGTTTGGATAATTCCTGAGTCAATTTTGCCAAAGAAGAAACAATTCCGTGGTCACTCAACTCCGGTGGCATCAAATTGAATGTCGCGGTTCGAACACCTTTTATGATGTCTAAGGATAATTTTTTGAGGTATTCTATTTTTTGAGCCGACTTTTCTTTGTCTTCCAAATTGATACTTTCGAGACTAAATTTCAATCCCGTAAGCATTTGACCTATTCCATCGTGAATTTCTTTGGCAATACGATTTTGCTCATTTTCTTGATTTTCGACAATCTTACTCGAAATAATTTTTTGCTGATTGAGTTTGTCTGTTGTATTCTCTGTATTCAACCGTTCGACTTCTTGCTCTGCTTTTTTACGTTCGGTTATATCAAAACAAATGACCAGCAATTCCGATTCATCTTTCTTTATAGTCACCGGAACCATTGATAAATCCAACCAAATAGATTGCTCGTTTCGGGTGGTTATATAAATTTCGCCCTGCCAACCTGTTCGTTGTTTTTCGAGTAAAATCTGGTTTAGAAAATTTTGCTCTTTTTCTATTGGAGACAATGCTTCGGCAAACGTTTTATCCGAAAGAAATGGATTGTATTGCAACAATTTCGAAAATTTTTCTCCAATATGAATGATCGAACCATCGGGAGCCACTCTACAATAGAGCAAAGTATTTTCCATTGCATAATTCAGCGATTTCAACTCTTTGACTGAATTTTCTTTTGCTTCGCTGATAACTTCGGTGTCGTGTGCCAGTTTTAGCGCTTTTTTCTCGGAGAATAAAAGTTTAGATATGAGTGTTTCTACTTTTTTATTGGTGGGTTTGAAAATAAAAATAAATTCTAACAATAAAACCAACATTGTAAAACCTAAAATTGCATATTCGGTTTTGCTCTGCAAAGTTACTTTTTCTAGTGCTTCTTTGTCATATTGTCCAACAATTTCATTCATTTTCTCCAGAAAAACGCCTTGATTTTTGAGAATTATTTGAACTAATTCCTGATTATCTTTCTCCTGAATTCCTAGTTTTTTATGATGCAAAAAAACGGTTGCTGCTTGGACAATTTTGTTGAAATTGGGTTTAATAGCGACGAATAAATCCGAAAGTTCCTTGCTTTTTTCTTTAGGAAAACCCAGACTGTCATTTCCTTTTTCTAATGCATTCTGGTTGAATTTCCAAAGTTCAATGATTTCATTAGCACTTTTAATCTCTTTTTTGTTGTTTTTGGCATCAGAAATGAAATTCAAAATCAAAATTTCTTTGGTCAATTTTTGACTCAACATCCTTTGTTTACCAGAAATATTAATGATTTTGGAATCACTCAACTGACTGTGAAGGTTGTACTGAATGAGTAACTGACTGAGCAAAACCGTAATCGCAATAGTCAATAAGGCGAAAATATACAATCGTCTTAAATTTTTGAAAGAGATATCGGCAGAGGCTACAGTGCTTTTATTCATTTATTTAACTATTATAAACCAAGTGAATCTTTTATCAATTGAAGATTGGCATCACTGAAATTGATTTTCAAGGCTTCTTGATGCCCGTTTTCAGACATTTTATTCCATGTTTTCAAGATGATATTTTTCATTTTTTCTCTGTCGTGTTTTTGCACGAAAGCATCAAAATAGTATTCTAGAAAAACGAGGCAAATTACATCTTCGAGGAGTTGGGTTTCGCTGTCTTTTTTGAGTAATTTTTTTTCGATTAGAAAAGAAACTCTATCTATAAATACTGAAGAATAACCTGCTTTTTCTAGGATTTTGGCAGTAGTTTGTGCGTGAAATTTCTTCAACTCTTCGCGCCATTTTAAATATCCCACACGGTCCATAGGATAGGATTCCCGTGGCATTTTCCATCGGCAAATGTGTTGTGCTTTGGACGCTATTTGAACTTCTTCAGAAGCGTTTGGATAAAAATCCATCAGCCTTTCATACATTCGATTGGAATATAAAAGTTCTTTTGGATAGCTATTTGATTGGTGTGTTTCGCTGTTTGGATCTTGTGCATTTTCGGCATCTATCCAAGCACTGGCGTTTTGAAATGGTGTCATTGTGATTTAATTTATTAACCCGTTTGTTACAATTCGTAGAAATTTTAGAATCTCTAAAAAATTAAACACATAGAATCATAGAAAAAAGAGTTTGATAGACCAATTCTTGGGTTCATATAGTGTCATCTATGATTCGCTGTATGAAGTGAAACGTCTTGAAAAAACAACAAAAGCTATGTTTCTATGTGTTTAAAAAAGTACACATTAAATTAAAACTAATGAGTATCTTCAAATTCAAAGATACACAATTATTCCAAAAAGCCTACGAATACTTCTTCGTCCACGACTTTTACAGGATAAGTAGCAATCGAATAATCTTCGCCATTCAGGTTGGAACCATCTACTAGTGAAAAAGTTTTTTTGTGCATTGGACACGCTATTTTAGGAACACTATCTGCTGAACCCGTCATTCCTCTGGACAAAACCATCTCCATTTTGTGTGGACAAACGTTCTGACAAGCGTACCATTCGTTTCTTCTTTCGAAGTTAAAAATAGCAATTTGTTTGTCTTTGTATTTGATGCAACCGCCTCTATTACTCGGGAAATCTTTTAAAGTTCCAGCTTTGAACCATACTTTAACTTCTTCAAAAGCGATTGATTGGTATTCGTTTAGTATATTTTGCATAATTTTTATTTTTGGAGCTACAGGAAATGTTATGAACATTAAGTATTTTTTTTCAAACCATTAAGATTGTAAGGGAATTAAGTTTTGTAATCTTTCTTAATGAACCAAATATCTTAATGGTTTAAAATGTTTTTATTTTACTCTTAAAACCAGAAAAACTTATTTTTATCTTTCCAGCACTTCAACTAAATTTAATGATTCCGAAAGACTTTAAATGGTTGAAGTAATTTTGGAAAGAGTTCAAGTTTTTTTACCAAGGTTTAGGCATTTTTTGATCTCTCAAAGCAACATATTCAATGTTTTCATCTTTCTCGTCCGAATTTACAAAGTGATTAAAACGTTTCAGCAATCTTGGTTTCTCCAAAACTTGTTTCCATTCACATTCGAAAGTTCCAACTAAGGATTCCATTTCTGATTCTAAAGTTTCACAAATGCCAATACGGTCGTGAATGATAACTTCTTTCAAATAATCCAATCCGCCATCTAGTTTTTCTAACCAAGTTGCTGTTCTAACTAGCGGTCCTGCAGTCCTAATATAGTACATCAGGAAACGATCCATGTATTTAAAAACGGTTTCTTTGTCTATTTGCTCCGCCAATAAAACGGCGTGTTTCGGATTGGCACCACCGTTTCCGCAGATGTACAAATTCCAACCGCCTTCAACGGCAATCACTCCAAAATCTTTTCCTCTAGCTTCGGCACATTCTCTAATACAAGCCGAAACGCCTCCTTTTAATTTATGAGGAGAGCGAATCCCTCGGTACCGATTTTCCAATTCGATGGCAAAAGTCGTACTATCATCCATTCCGTAACGGCACCAAGCATTTCCAACACAACTTTTTACCGCTCTTAAGGATTTCCCGTAAGCGTGACCACTTTCGAAACCATTATCGATGAGTATTTTCCAGATTTTGGGTAAATCATTCAAATGTGCTCCAAATAAATCGACACGTTGTGCGCCGGTAATTTTGGTGTATAAATTAAATTCTTTCGCTATTTCGCCAATGACGATTAATTTCTCTGGAGTAATCTCACCACCAGCAATTCTTGGCACCACAGAATAGGTTCCATTTCGTTGAATATTAGCTAAATATCGGTCGTTGGTATCTTGAGTCGTAACGTGTTTGTTTGCTGTATCGTTATAAATACTAGAGAAAATAGATGCTACTACGGGCTTACATACCTCGCAACCGTCGCCGTTTCCGTGATGATCGACTACTTCGTAAAAGTTGGTGTATTTATTGATTTTTACAATATCGAATAATTCTTGACGGGTATAATGAAAGTGCTCGCAAATACTTTCTTTCACTTCTTTGCCAATTGATTTTTGAGCCGCTTTTACTAAATCGACTACCATTGGCTTACAACCTCCACAGCCTGAAGTGGCTTTGGTTAGTTTCACTACATCCGATAAACTTTCGCAAGTTCCATCGGTGATGGAGCAGCAAATAGAACCTTTGGTAACATTTTCGCAAGAACAAATTACGGCGGTATCAGGCAAATCCATAGCACTTCCCATAGTGGAACTTTCGCCACCTCTTGAACCCAAAATTAAATCTTCGGGATTTGGCGGCAACGCCATAGCGTTACTATAAATTTGGAACAATCCGTTATAATCTGATGAATCGCCAACGAGAATTCCACCCAAAAGTGTTTTTCCGTCTTTGGTCACATTGATTCTTTTGTAAATTCCGCTAAATTTATTTTCATAAACAATAGCTACAACTTCATCATTTTCTATAAAAGGATCCCCAAAGCTCGCTACCTCAACACCAATTAATTTCAATTGGGTTGACATATCGATGGTTTCTCTCATCGTTTTATCACTACCCAAAATTTGCTCGGCAGCCACATCGGCCATTTCATAACCCGGTGCTACAAGCCCATAAATCATTTGGTTATACAATGCTACTTCACCAATAGCGTAAATAAAGGGATCCGATGTTTGCATGGTATTACCAACAAGAACACCTCCACGTTCTCCGACCACTAATCCAGAAACTCTTGCGAGTTCGTCACGCGGTTTTATTCCAGCCGAAATTACTAACATATCTACTTTTAGCAATTCATCATTGGCAAACATCATCCCTTTTATACTATGTTCTCCATCTATATATTGTGTCGCTTTATTGAGATGAATCCCAATATTGAGTTTCTCAATTTTAGATTGAAGCATATCACTAGCGGCTTTGTCCAATTGTCTTGGCATCAATCGAGGAGCAAATTCTACCACGTGTGGATTGAGTCCTAAATCATATACGGCTTTTGCGGCTTCTAATCCCAACAATCCACCACCAAGGACAGCGGCTTCTGTAGCTCCATTTTGTTTTATTTTTTTGGCGTAGGTCATAATCGCGTCCAAATCCTCGATGGTACGGTACACAAAAACACCTTCTTTTTCTACCCCTTTTATGGGTGGCACAAAAGCAGCCGAACCCGTAGCCAAAACTAAGTAGTCATAGCCAAAAGTTTTGTCCAAATGGGTAGTTATGGTTTTATTTTCTTTGTCAATTTTTAAAACTAATTCCGAAGTATTAAGTATAATATTATTTTCATCATACCAATTAGAGGTTGACATAGACAAGTCGTCAGCGGTTTTGCCAGCAAAGTATTCGCTCAGGTGAACTCGGTCGTAAGCGCGTCTTGGCTCCTCGCCAAATACTGTGATTTGGTATTTTTCTTGACCTGATTTTGCGATGAATTTTTCACAAAATTTATAACCTACCATGCCGTTTCCGACTACTATAACTTTAATCATAATATAGAAATTAAGTATTATTACGCAAACATACGTATAAATACTTAATTTAAATACTTAATTGTAAATAATTTTAATTTTTGATTGTAAATTTTGTGAGATAAAGTATTTCGTTTTGATATTATAACAGATTTTGGTAATTTTTCAGTGTACCCCCATTTCAATACATTAATTGCCTCCAGCTTTAACAGGAGGAATAAAATTTTGATGTTTAATGTGACTTTAGCCAAAATAGTATAGTTTTTGGCTAAAGCCAATGCTACTTTCATTCCCTACTCCTCCAGCTAAAGCTGGAGGCAATTGAAAAATACTGAAAGGCTGAATAGAATACAGATTTTGTTTGTTATGTTTATTCTGTTGTTTACGAAATAACTTTTATAACAGCTTTTCTTTTACTTCAATTACTTCTTGGCTTACTTGCCAAACAAAATAGGCATTCCACTCATAAATTATAGGGTCTCTTTCCATAAACTGAATAAGGTGGTTTACAGATACCATTTTATTAAGGTAAATTTTGATGTCAAATGCTAAAAGATTATTTTTCCGTAATAATTTGCTAATTACCCTATCCTCTTCTGTTTGCAATTCAATGATAGGGAAATCAATAAGATACTTTTTTGAAATTTTAGGAATAACGCTAGCCATTTCGCATACAAAATCAAAAGGCCAGTTTCCGCATTGCTCTGGTTGTTCAAGGTATTTTATTACATCATTTGGTTTTACTCCAAATATAATTAACCTGTCATAAAGTGCTTTATGATGAAGTTTAAATTTCTTCAAATAAGTCACTACATTTTGATTCATAGCAATAGTATCCTTAGTGTCTGTCATTTCATTTTCCCTTTCTTTTCTTTCTCTTTTGTAAATAAATCGGCGGTGTATTTCTCGTACAATTCAAATAGAAATACCATTCTGTTGGCTTCGCTAGTAAAGGATTGACTTCGATAAGCCAAATCAACGGCTTTGTCTAACTCGTTGTGTGCCTTTGTCAATGCTGGTGGCATTGTCAACGGACTGTATAAATCTGCAAGAGAACTGTTTGGAAATTCCGTCCTTGCATCTAAAACTTTTTGTGCCTTTTCCTCTATTGTTTTTATATGCTTGTCTGTTGGGTTTTCTGGAAAAGGAACAAAATCTGTCACAAATTACACAAATTAAAGCAAATTTCTGTATGTGTTTTCTTTAAATCTTAAGAATTTATTATGGTTGGAATAATTCCCTATTTTTTAGTTGGAGCTACACTCGAATTCATATAAAAGAACAATCTCAAAGTGTGATTCATATCATACTGATACCCATTCGATTTTTGTTGATACACATTCATATACCCAAAATCATAACTCAATTTGGGATTAATGGATTGTTTGATTCCAACAAAGAATCGGTTTTGATCAAAAGTATTATACACAATATCTTTTCCAAATTGAATTAATAATTCGTCCGACAAAACCAGTGAAGGAGCCTTTTTATTCTTAAAAATTGGAATGGTAGTACTGATTAAATAACGTACTCTATTCGAAAACTTGTTCTTGCCTGTTTCTACATCATTGACAATTATTTCTTGCCAGCGTTGCTCGTTTCTTATCCTTTGAAGAATACTCAGATTTCCTGATTTGGTATTCATTTGAACTTGTTGATACATTCTATTTTCATCTGAAAAGGTACTCCATTCGGTAATTTTTGGTGCCAACCACATATGAGCATAGCCTGCCGTAAATGAAAATTTAGAGTTGGGTATATAAGCAAGTCCTCCTCTTAAAAAGAAAAAATTATTGTCTTGAAAAAAATCATTGGTTCTAAGATGTGCATCGGCAGCAATACCCCAATGCTCGCTGAATTTGGTAACGGTATTTAGTGAAGCCCAAGTTTGAAACTGATGATTGACTTCTTTTTCTTTAACAGTTTGAGCTAATAGGACTACTGGAAATAGTATAAATAGTAACTTAAGTAAATTTGTTTTCAAAGTATTTAAATTTTTAATTATGATTCTAATTTTCGAGTGCAAATTTACTTTATCAATTTGGCGAGTACAAGTTTTAGGGAATTTAAAAGGGCCAAAAAACATAATTTATTTTTATTCTATTTAGGTAATATAGTACACAAAAAAAACAAGTCAATGAGAGAACTTGAAGGAAAGACGGAAGAATTATAATAAAAACTTCAACTATAAAAAAACAGGTCTATAGTCGCTTTAGGATTAATAATTATAGTTGTATCGCTAAAGCAGGATTTATTTAATAATTTGTATAGTTATTGTAGGACGTGACATAAACCGGCCTCTCTACAAAACCAAACAGATTTTAAGATAACTTTAATTCTTTGCAACTTTTAAATGATTAATATTGTAATAATAAATAAACCCAAATGTTATGAAAAAAGTAATTTTCTCTATCTTACTAGTTATAGCCCTAATCATTGGATGTAAAACTAAAGGCAATTCAGCTGATTCCAAGAAACTAAACATCACTTTCGAATCAAAAAGTAATAGTGGTGTAACAGGAACCGCTACATTTACTGAAAAGAAAGGAAAAGTGACTTTTGTAGCCAAATTAACTGGATTAAAACCAGGCATTCACGCCATTCACATTCACGAAAAATCAGATTGCACTGCTGCTGATGGTAGTTCGGCTGGAGGTCATTGGAATCCAACATTCAAAAAACACGGACAATGGGGAGTTGGCGAATACCACAGAGGCGATATTGGCAATTTCATAGCCGATGAAAAAGGAAACGGAACTATCACTTTAACCACCAATGAGTGGACTATTGGTGGCGAAGATGAAACCAAAAACATTCTTGGCAAAGGTTTAATCGTGCATCAAGGTGCCGATGATTTTGTGTCTCAACCTGCAGGAAATGCTGGAGCTAGAGTCGCATGTTCGGCAATTATAAAATAATACAACAGTTTAATTTTTACAAATAAAAATCTACCACAGCTTAAAACGAATCTTCACCAACTCTATTCGTGTACATTCGCTTGAATCTGTGGTCAGAATATCAAACATCCCTAGGCGCTATATTGAAAGACGTTGAAATATTGTTTCAAAAGTAGCTTTTGTAGACAATATTAAATTAACAGTATTTTCAATTTATTAATTTAATAAAACCTCAAAAAATCATAGCTTTGCAATTCAAGACAAAGTAATGATAAACCCATCAGCATCCGGTTGGATAGACAAATTTTTCTATAAACAAAAATTATCTTTGTTTGCTGCAGAGACGCAACCCAGTATATTTTACAAAAAAGTTAGGGAAACAGGGTTTATCTATGGTCATATCGTAGCTTTTGACACCTCATTTGCAATAAATACCAAAGGTTGGCTCCAAAACGAAATTTCAAAACTGGCGCTGCTCAACACCTTGTATGGCATATATGAATTAAGCAATCCCGAAAAGACTCCCGAAAATTTTGTATCGGAAGCCGTTGATTTTTACAACCAAATGAATCCTCAAGGTTTTAGTTTATTCAAAAAAATAATGCCCGATGACACCATATCAATTGCCTTAGAAAAAATTATTGACAGTCGGGTTCAAACTAACATCGACATCATCAACAAAAATTTTTCGCATATTGTTACGAATGCCTTGCTATTTATTGATGTTTTGGCTTTTCGTCAATACTTGATCCACGGAGAAATTCCAGAAAAATATTTAAAGAAAATAGAAGAAGCCATCATAAGCATCGTATCGCTGGCCTTGAAAACCAAAACCACAAAATCGAAATACGACGATTTATTAATAAAACTTTTCGAATCATCAGTTCGGTACAGCAAATTCTCGAAAGTAAATGTGCAGTCACAAAATTTTGGAATGGATGAATTAAAATTAGATTATTTTACATACATTTTAGAAAAACAATATCTGGTAGATATGGCTGGAATGGCATTGTGGAGTGATGGGGTTATCGAAAAAAATGAAGCTTATTTTCTATACAAATTAGCAGAATTAATTGAAGTTCCCGATGATTTTGTTACCGAAAGTATGGAGAAAACGAATGAATTTATCAACAATTTCAAGAAAGAAATCCCATATTTTAATTACTCCAATCCTGTTAAACATTTTTACAACCAAACGACTCAAACCGTTGTAAAACTGATTACTCGTAACAAAAATAGATTAGTCAAGGAAATTCTTGAAAGTAAGGAATTGATGGTTTTACTAGCCTATTCGACACGAAGAGATTTAAGTGAAAAAGAAAAGAAAAAGGTAAGAAAACAATTGTTGGATATTTGTAAAACGATACCTTCATTGGCCATATTTCTTTTGCCCGGTGGTAGTTTATTGCTACCCATTTTTATTAAATTTATTCCAACACTATTGCCTTCCTCTTTTAATGAGAATTTAGAAAACGAGGATTAACAAAGGTCATTATTACCAAAAAAAACCACGAATTCAACAATAAATTTGTAAATTTGTGGCTAATAAATAGTTACAATACGATTGAATTTCAATCTATTAAATATCCTTTTTTAAAATTTTAGTTTATAAACACCTGAAAGATCCTTATCAGAACTAAAATTAACATTCAAATCTGTTACATATCCAGAATTCAATCCGTAAACCCATCCGTGAATGGATAATTCTTGCCCTTTTTTCCAAGCAGATTGAACAATCGAAGTTTTTGCCAAATCATATACTTGCTCCTTAACGTTCAATTCAACAAATCTATTGAAACGTTCCGTCTCATCTTCGATAGCATCTAATTCAATATGATGAAAACGATAAACATCCTTAATGTGACGTATCCAGTTATCAATAAGACCCACTGAGTCATTTCCCATCGCTGCTTTAATTCCACCACAACCATAATGACCGCAAACCAAGACGTGCCTTACCTTCAAAACATTGACAGCATAATCCAAAACACTCAACATATTCATATCTGAATGAATGACCATATTGGCAATATTTCTGTGTACAAAAGTTTCGCCTGGCTTTGCTCCAATGATTTCGTTTGCCGGCACTCTACTATCCGAACAGCCAATCCAAAGCAAAGGTGGAGATTGCCCTTTGGCAAGATCTTGAAAATAATTAGGATCCAGTGCTAATGAATCTTCAACCCATTTTTTATTTCTTTCTAATATTTTTTCGTAGAAATCGCTCATAAATTTAAAATATATTGATTACATTTTTCCAAATTTAGAAAAATATAATCAATATAACAGCAAAATGTCATTTGATAATTTTAATCGTGTTGCCAAGCTTTCAACATCCAAATGGTTTTTTCTTGTTCAGCGATAAAATCACTCATCATCGAATTTGTTCCTTCATCTTCTATTTCGCCAGATTTTTTCAAGATAACTCTTTCGATAGTTAGTAATTTAGACAATGATGCTATTATTATTTCAATAGCCTTTTCATCTTTATGGATATTTTTTACAATTTCTAATTTGTTGTTTTTGATATAATCTTCAAAAGTGTGAAGCGGAACAGCATCTAATGTCAAAACACGTTCGGCAATCAAATCAATTTTAATTTGGCTGTCATTGTACAACTCTTCAAATTTTAAATGCAAATCAAAAAAACGTTTCCCACGAATATTCCAATGTAAACCTCTCAAATTCTGATAATAGATTTGAAAATTGGCTAATAAAACATTCAACTCAGCCGCTAAAATTTGGGCTGCTTCGCTTGGTAATCCAATACTATTTAGTTTCATAATGTATTATTTTTTCATTCAAATTTACGAAATATATCTCCTTTCCGCTATAAATTAAATTGATTGTTTTTATATTTGCATCACAAAATACTATACAATGACAATTACCCAACTACAATATGTTTTGGCTGTAGCTGAACATAAAAATTTCACACTTGCCGCTGAAAAATGTTTCGTTACTCAACCCACATTAAGCATGCAAATTCAAAAAATCGAGGAAGAACTCAATATTTTGATTTTTGACAGAAGCAAAAAACCAATCCAACTTACCGCTATTGGACAAAAAATAGTGGAACAAGCCAAAAATATTGTTAACGAAGCGGGCAAAATAAAAGATATTGTCGAATACCAAAAAGGGTTTATTGGAGGCGAATTTCGTATTGGAATTATTCCAACCATTATGCCTACACTTTTACCCATGTTTTTGAATAATTTTATCAAAAAATACCCAAAAATAAAACTCATCATCGAGGAGTTGAATACCAATGAAATTATCACGAAATTAAAAAACGGACATCTCGATGCAGCCATTGCTGCAACTCCTATGGAAGACGAAAAAATCAAGGAAATTGTATTGTATTACGAACCTTTTGTAGCTTATGTTCCTGAAAATAATATCATTTCCCAGAAAACAGAAATCGAAATTTCCGATTTAAATCTGGATGAAATTTTGTTATTGCAAGACGGACATTGTTTTAGAGATGGAATTCTGAATTTATGTAGAAACCAGGAAATAACGGGTAAAAATTCATTTCAAATAGAAAGCGGTAGTTTTGAAACCTTAATAAAATTGGCCGACGAAGGATTAGGAACTACACTTCTCCCCTATTTGCATACTCTGAATTTGAACGAAAAAGACAAATTAAAACTGAGACAATTCAAAGAACCTAAACCAGCTCGCGAAGTGAGCTTAATTTACCCTAAAAGCGAATTGAAAATACATATTATTGAAGCCCTTAGAAATACTATTTCGGGAGTTGTAAAAGGAGCAATTGCTTTTCAAAATGTTCAAATAATAAGTCCCATTCCAAAGAAATAAAAAATGAATAAATAAAATACCCCCAAAAGTTATATACTAATGGGGGTATTTAAATGAATTACCCCGAGGCAGAGCCTCGAGGTATCGTGTTACTCGAAAGTTAACCGTAGCTGGTTTTTGTTAAA
>NZ_VJZR01000017.1 GCF_007097365.1 Flavobacterium franklandianum | reverse complement strand
TCGCTCATCAAACAAATGTACTAATCTTTTTTACTTATGACCCCGAGGCAGAGCCTCGAGGAATTCTTTTGATTAAAATTATTTGTTGGATTTTTTTTAGTTAACTACTTTTTCTAATTGTCCAACTTTTTTCCAAGTAGGATCAATATTTAAAACAACTGCAATATAAATACCTTTGCTAGTTGAATTGAACACTGTTCCTTCATTTAGTTTAGCATTGATTTCATTTGGTGATAAATTATAAATTGCACCAGTAATTGGATCAACTATTAGCCCAATTATTCCTCCAATGAGTATATTTCCTAAGTACCAAGCATTAAATTTTTTTGTTAAACTTGTTTGATAGGTTTGGTATCCGTCTAATTTAACCTGAACATCATGCTCACTATTTCTTGCGAGTTTTAATTCAAATGGCGTTTTACCAACTTCTACTTCATCAATAAAAATGGTAGCTGATGATGGATTACTTGCAAACTTTACATTTTGTTTTGAACCTGAAATAATTGTAGCACAACTAGATAACAACAATGATGATGATAATAAATAAGCGAAAATAGTTTTTTTCATTTTTTAAAAAGTTAAGATTAATTAATTAATTTGTAATTGATATTGTGGTAATTTTGATACATCTCCTTCAAAGAAATAAAATTCTACAGTAATTCTATAACAACTGCTCCATAAATCTGGCGTAGACTTTTTTACTACTTTAACAATATTTGCACCGTTAGTTCTGGCTAATTTTCTTGCACTAATTAAATTAGTATTAAAATCACAACTAGTAGAAAATCCACTATCTCCATATTTTGCTTCTCCAAGTTTTTTTGCTCCTTCAGGAACTTTATGTAGTAAATCTAAAAAGGCAACTTTATCTTCAATTGTCAAAGGTTTATTTTGACTTGTGAATCTTGATGAAATGTTAGCTGAACAGCTTAAAAGCAAAAAGGGTAACATTAAAACAAATAGTCTTTTCATATTTTTTTTTAGTTTTTAGATGACTTTACTCTTAAAAATAATTGAAAATCATGTAATTGAAAATCATTAATCTACTGAAAATTAGACCGATATTTTACTACAATGATTTTGTAATCTTTATCCATCAAATATAATAATTTGTTTTTTAAATTTGAAAGTTTATTAAGGAAATTTTCAAAAAAAAAAGATGTCAAAATTAAGACATCCTTTTCTATATAAATAAATATTTTTTTTTAATTTTCTAAAGGCAAGAATCCATAAGTTTTAGAGTAATTCACCATTTGTTCGGCAAAGGATTTTGGTTGTTTTACTTTAATTGAAATAATATTTCCTTTAGCGTCAAACTTTGGAACCAAAACTGGATTTACAAAACCACTATAAGGTGCAGATGAAAATTGTTTGTTTCTTTCTAAGACTTCGGCGTGTATTTTTTGATCTACTTTTACACCATAATTTTCAACCAAAGCTTTTCCTGCTTCATAATCGCCTTCGGATTTTATGCGTTGTATTTCGCGCAATAATTGCCCAAATATATCGTGTAATTTATCATAATTCGTAATATTGAAATAAGTTTTTCCGTTACGTGTTATTTTCTCAATAACATTGTCATTTTTTCCTTTTTCGAAAACCCAAGCACTCACATACTGACGGTTTCTCATATGCGCTTCTTCAATATTTGCTCCAGGTTCTAAACGAACTAATTGCCCCATCAATCCATTTCGAATATAAGAATCATAAGATTCCATTCCTAGTTTTTTCCAATCGTCGACTAAACCTAGTTCTTGTATTTTTGGGTTATAAACATAATACAATCCCACTAAGTCGGCTCTTCCTTCTTCGAGAGTCGAAGCGTAACTTTTCAAAGTTTCTTTTGGTGTTCCCACACCAGGATTTATTTGACCTGAGGCGTGACCAATTACTTCGTGCAAAGCGGTGTGCATTTTATCTCCTAATTCAGCATATTTTACGGCTAAAGCGATTTCTTCGGCATCGTTGGCAAATTCTTGTAATCTTCCTTTTCCACCTGCTTTATTATAAGAATCAATAATATTTCCGAGTGAAACTGATTTTGAGCCATGTTCAGCACGAATCCAATCTGAATTAGGAAGGTTTACGCCAATAGGGGTTGCAGGAGACGAATCGCCAGATTCACCAGCCACAACAACGGTTTTATACGATACACCAACTACATTTTTCTTTTTATTTTCAGGAAGCAAAGGCGAATTGTCTTCAAACCATTGGGCATTTTTTGATATTACTTCCATTTTTTTAGACATATCAAAATCTTTGATTTGGACGATGCTTTCATACGAACCTCGATATCCCAAAGGATCATTATACACCTCGATAAAACTGTTGATGTAGTCAATATTTCCTTCGGTAGCCTGAGACCACGCAATGTTGTAATCGTCCCAAGTTTTCAAACTTCCTGTTTTGTAATAACTGATTAGCAACCCGATGGCATCGCCTTGTTGTTTATTTTCGGCAACCATTTTAGCTTTTTCGAGCCAATAAACGATTTTGTCAATTGCAGCACCATACATTCCACCACTTTTCCAAACTTTTTCTTCTAGTTGCCCTTTCGAATTGCGAACTAATTTTGAATTCAATCCAAAAGAATATGGTCTTTTTGAATCTGGACTGGTTTTCTTGGCATAAAAAGCTTCTACTTCTTTTGCAGAAATTCCTTTGCCATAAAAATTAATTGCGGAACCTTCTAACAATCCTTTGGATTCATCGAGATTTACTTTTTTGGCATCGGCATCATTGAATAATACAGCTACAATTGCTGGAGATAAGCTAGTTTTAGTGGCTTTCATTAAACCATCAAAATACGCTATAGAAAAAGCCGGTTTGATTTTATCATTTGAATAGTGATGGTGAATACCGTTGGCAAACCAAACTCTTTTGATATAAATTTCAAAATTCTTCCAGTCATTCGACTTTTTATCTCCTTTGTAATTTACATAAATATTTTCGAGAGCTTTTCTGATTTTAAGGTTGTATTTATAATGTTGATCCCAACCAATATCTCTACCAGAATAACCTGCTTGTGTGAGATAATAAACTAATTTTTGTTCATTAAGCGTGAGATTTTCCCAACCCGGAATTTGGTAACGCAACACTTTTATGTCGGCAAATTGTTCGACAACATAATCAAATGGAGCTTCTGGTGAAGTTTTTATATCCTTGGTATTTGTCGTCTGCGCATTGCAAACAATAGAAACTCCAAGTGTCATAAAAATACCAGCAATTTTAAGTAATTTCATCAGTATTAATTTAGTTGTTTTTAAAATAAATATTTAACAAATGTACACTTATTTAAATAATTTTGTAACAAATAAAATTATTTTGAATAAAAATTAAGTAAGGAAATAATTGATATTTGCTTCTGGTTTCAGTATTATTTTTAAGAGTATATCACTAATTAATTCAAGAAAAATTGAGATTTAATTTATGCTTTTAGTATAGTTAAACGTATTAATAAAATTTCTAACTTTACAACTCAAATTAACCTACCTATTATGAGAATTATAAAGTACCTCTTTCTTTTATTATTACTTAGTTTAGTAGCGCTATCTATTTTTATAGCCACTCAAAAAGGAGTATTTACCGTTGAAAGAAGCATGATTATCAATTCGCAAAGATCCCTGGTATTTAATTATGCCAACGATTTAAAAAATTGGAAAGATTGGAATTCACTAGCTGTTGAAGATTCACTTATGAACATCACCTATTCCAATAACACTATAGGTAAAGGCGGTTTTTGCTCTTGGGATGGAAAAGAAGGAAGCGGTGAATTGAAAACTATAAACACAAAAGAAAACGACAGCATTCTGCAAACAATGAGTTTCAATGGCAATTCAGCCGATGTTTCTATGAGTTTTAAAGATACATTGGGGAAAACTAAAATAACCTGGAAAGCAAAAGGTAGAATGAGTTTCCTCTTTAAAGTGAAAACAATTTTTGACGGCGGTGCCAATAAAATATTTGGCAGGATTTTCGAAAAAAGTTTAAATCATTTGGATAAAAGATTAGATTACGAAATAAATACATATAATGTAACCGTAAATGGCGTGGTTAAAAAACTTGAGGCTTTTTATCTTGCTCAAACATTTACAAGTGAATTTTCGAAAGTGGCAAAAAATTCAGCTATTGTCTTTTCTAAAATTACTACTTTTTGTAATAATAATGATATTACCATAAAAGGAAAACCTTTTGCAATATACCATACTTATGATACAACAAATAAACTCACCAAAATATCGATTTGTATTCCTATCAAAAATCCAATTTTCATAACCGAAGGAAGCGAAATTTCGTCAGATACTTTACGATCTTTCGAGGCTGTAAAAACAACTTTGACAGGACATTATTCGCATACCAGTAAAGCAATAAATAAAACATTAGAATATCTTAAAACAAATAATTTAAGAACAGATCCAACTTTTTCTCATCTTGAAATATATACGATTGGCAAAAACGAAATCAATACTCCATCTAAATGGAAGACCGAAATTTATTATCCAACAATACCAAAACCAGTATATAAACCGGCCGTTGCAATACCTACAACAACTGAAGAGATGGTACCAAAAGCGCAAGAAGAAAAAGAAATCCCTTCAGAATTTTAATTTTTTTTCGATTGTGATTAAACCTATTTTAAAAATTCCAATCTAAACTTATAAATTACAGCTTTGCAAGAGGAAAAGGAATTTATTCAGGAGCTTTTAAACCCAAAAACGCAAAATCAAGCGTTTGAAAAACTCTTGAAAGAATATCAAAAACCGTTATACAATCATATTCGAAATATCGTATTGGATCACGATGATGCTAATGATGTTTTGCAAAATACTTTCGTAAAAGTATTTCAAAATTTGATTAAATTCAAAGGAGAAAGCAAATTATTTTCGTGGATTTATCGAATTGCGACTAATGAAGCATTGACTTTTTTAGCCCAAAAAGCGAAAAAAAATGGAGTTTCGTCTGAAACTTTGCAAAACAAAACCATCGACAATTTAAAAGCCGATGTTTATTTTGATGGAAATGAAATTCAAATAAAATTGCAAAAAGCAATCGTATTATTGCCCGAAAAACAACAACTAATCTTTAAAATGAAATATTTTGAAGAACTGAAATACGAAGAAATTTCGAAAATACTTGGCACATCAGTTGGTGCTTTAAAAGCATCGTATCATCTTGCTGTTAAAAAAATAGAAGCCTTTGTAACAAAAAATTAAACCTTTTGACTTTGATGAAGTCTAACGAGTATGAAAACATTTAAACTAGATAACGAGCCTAAAATACAAACTGGATTTACAGTCCCTAAGAATTATTTTGAGGATTTTTCGACTAAAATGATGCAACAATTGCCTGAAAATGAACCAAAAATGATTTCATTTTTTGCTAGGAAAAAAACTTGGATGTATGCAGCTGCAGCTATTTTAGTGCTGGCTTTGTCGATTCCTATTTATAACAATTATTTTAGTAACACATCTGAAATTGATAGTGCTACTTTAGAGAATTACATTACCTATCAATCCACTGTTTCTGATACAGATTTAGTTAACCTTCTTGATGAACAAGACATTCAAAAAATGAGTTTTGACTTGGATATAGAAGATATTACTATTGAAAATGAACTTTCGCAAAACAAAAATTTAGAACAATATCTATTAAATTAATACAAAATGAAAACAAATAAATTAGTACTCATTCTTATATTTCTACTTTCGATTCATTCGTTTGGACAATCCCAAATGGAAGAAAAGAAAGAGCAAATTAGAACTTTAAAAGTTGGTTTTATTACTAATGAATTAGCTTTAACTACAGATGAAGCTACTAAGTTCTGGCCCATTTACAATGCTTATGATGACAAACAATTTGAAATTAGACATCAAAAAATGAAAGCCTTCAAGCAGCGAATGGGTGCCGATCTAGACCAAATGAGCGAAAAAGACGCCTCTTCTCTACTAGCTCAGATGGAAAATACTGAAGATGAATTATACCAAATAAGGAAAAAATTCGTCGCCAATCTAAAAGGTATTTTGCCATCGGTAAAAATTATAAAACTGAAAAAAGCCGAAGACGATTTCAATAGAAAGTTATTGCAACAATATCGAAATAAAGGGCCAAGGAAATAAAAATTATTATTTTAAAAACACCATTGAAAAACCAATAAATAGCTTAGTCTATTTGTTGGTTTTTTTATGATTATTTTTTTTAAACTATAATTAAAAAAAAATTTTTTTTTTAATTATAAATATTCATTTACAGGTAATTACAAATTAAAGCATGTAATTAATCTTTACGCATCTAATTAATTGGCACAGTAATTGGATTGATTCAAACAAATAACTTAATCTTATTTATTATGAAAACTCAACTACTAGTATTGGCCCTAATTAGTTCAGTATTTGCAACACAAATACAAGGGCAAAACAGAACAATTGTAAATGCTCAAAATTCTGAAATTAGTGACAATTTAGATTTAAGGGTTGTGGCTTCTATCTTTGGTGATTCGAGAAACCTACAGGATTTTGAAAGACAATTGAATGATCCTAAACTTCAGATTTCGAATTTAGATTTGAATAATGATGGACAAGTAGATTATTTACGTGTTATTGAATCTGTAGAGAAACGCACACACATCGTTATCATTCAATCGGTACTTGATCGTGACTTATATCAAGATGTTGCAACTATCGAAGTTGAAAAAAATTGGAATAACAACATTCATATTCAAGTGGTAGGAAACTCCTATTTTTATGGACAAAATTATATATATGAGCCAGTATATTATAACACTCCATTAATTTATTCTGGTTTTTGGATGTCTAATTATCAACCTTATTATTCTAATTGGTATTGGAATAATTATCCAAGTTATTATTATGCTTGGAATACTTATCCAATCTTTCGATACAGAAATAACGTAAATATTTGCCTTAACAATTATAGTTATAATCACTACAATTATGTAAATTACAGAAGAAGTAGTTATGCAGCAAATAATTACAGTAGAATTAGCTCGAATGGATACGAAAGACAACATCCTGATTATTCTTTTTCAAGAAGAAATACTACAGTAAGCAATCGTCACGAATTAGACCAAATTAGAAATACCAGAAATGGTGGCACCAGAAACGAAATTGGATATTCACAAAGAAGAAATGAATCTTCAAGAGAAAATACTACCCAAAGGAATGTAAATCAAAGAGACAATAATTCTCAAAGAGCAACTTCGCAAAGAGATTATTCTCAAAATAGAGCAGAAACTCCAAGAGGAAATACTCCACAAAGAACAATTACTCAACGAGATTATTCTCAAAACAGAGCTGAAACTCCAAGAGAAGCTGCTCCACAAAGAACAACTACTCAAAGAGATTATTCTCAAAACAGAACTGAAACTCCAAGAGAAGCTACTCCACAAAGAACTGCTCCACAAAGAGATTATTCTCAAAACAGAGCTGAAACTCCAAGAGAAGCTGCTCCACAAAGAACTGCTCCACAAAGAGATTATTCTCAAAACAGAGCTGAAACGCCAAGAGAAGCTGCTCCGCAAAGAACTGCTCCACAAAGAGATTATACTCAAAACAGAGCTGAAACTCAAAGACAATCTGCTCCGCAAAGAACAGAATCTACTAGAGAAAATAATTCTTCAAGAAATTCATCTTCTGGAGAAAACTCTAATTCTTCAAGAAGTAGTAATAGAAGAACATAAAAGCACAAAAAAAATTGAATTATTAAAACACGGTAAAAAACAACCGTGTTTTTTTATTTTTCTTATTTATCATTTAATAATATATTTAAAAAGATTAGATTTGCGAAGTTATTTTTATTTAAATTTTCATGAATACTTCGCATAAAGACTTACACAGTAAGTTAACATTAGGTGGTTTATTAATTTCATTAGGAATTATTTACGGAGATATTGGAACATCACCATTATATGTAATGAAAGCCATTATTGGGCTTCATGTTATTAATGCAGATATTGTCTTAGGCGGTATTTCTGCAGTTTTTTGGACACTTACTTTGCAAACTACAATCAAATATGTACTTATTACATTAAGTGCAGATAATCATGGTGAAGGAGGAATTTTTGCTTTGTATGCTTTAGTCAAAAAGACAAAGATTAAATGGTTGATAGTTCCTGCTATCATAGGTGGTAGCGCACTACTTGCCGACGGAATCATAACGCCGCCCATTTCAGTATCTTCGGCAGTTGAAGGAATAAAGACTTTTTATCCAGAAATAAATACGATTCCAATAGTTATCGGAATTTTGTTTGTATTGTTTACCATTCAACAATTTGGTTCTAAACTAGTAGGACGCTTTTTTGCTCCAATGATGCTTCTTTGGTTTGGAATGCTTGGTGTTTTGGGTGTATTACAAATTTTTCATCATCCGGAAGTTCTCAAAGCATTTAATCCTTATTATGCATACAATCTATTGACCATTCATCCAGAAGGTTTTTATGTTTTAGGTTTTGTATTCCTTTGTACCACCGGAGCCGAAGCTTTGTATTCGGATATGGGACATTGTGGGCGAAAAAACATCAGAATCAGTTGGATTTTTGTAAAGACTACTTTAGTCTTAAACTACTTTGGCCAAGGCGCTTATTTAATTCATCATGAAGGACAAACCTTATTTGGTTTAGGTGGAGAAAACGGAAATCCATTCTATTTAATAATGGCCGATTGGTTTCAACCTATTGGAATTATTGTTGCCACATTAGCAGCAGTAATTGCTTCACAAGCATTAATTAGCGGCTCATTTACCTTGATAAATGAAGCCATGCGCTTGAATTTTTGGCCAAAAGTCAAAATAAAATATCCATCTGAATTAAAAGGACAATTGTATATTCCTTCTATTAACTGGTTATTGTTTTTGGGATGTGTTGGGGTTGTACTGCATTTCGAAAACTCAAGTAATATGGAGCATGCTTATGGATTAGCTATCATATTGTGTATGATAATGACTACCATTTTACTCAATTATTATATGATATTAAAAAGGGTGAAACTGTATTTAATGATACCAATTATCACAATATATTTAGCCATTGAATCTGCTTTTTTTATATCAAATATCACAAAATTTGCAGAAGGTGGTTATGTAACATTATTAATTGCATCTGTGTTGATATCGGTAATGACAATTTGGTATTTTGCAAAGAAAATCAACAAGAGTTATACTAAAATTGTGGATATCAATGAATATACCAAAGTATTATTAGAATTGAGTGACGATTTATCCATTCCAAAATATGCCACTCATTTAATCTATATGACAAATGCTGGTAAAGCAGATGAAATTGAGGAAAAAGTAATGTATTCTATATTGCGTAAAAGACCAAAAAGAGCAGATATTTATTGGTTTATACACGTTAACATCCTCAACGAACCCTACAAAACTGAATATAAAGTGACTGAAATAACTGAAAAAACTATTTTTAGAGTCGATTTTAATTTAGGATTTAGAGAACCTACAAAAATCAACTTGATGTTCAAAGAAGTTATTACTGATATGGTAAAAAAAGGAGAGGTAGATGTAACTAGTAGGTACGAATCATTGAATAAAAATAATATAATAGGTGATTTCAAATTTGTATTATCTGAAAAATATTTATCAAATGATAGCGATTTAACGTTCTTCGAGAAAATAATTATGAATTCTTACTTCTTTATCAAAAAACTAAGTTTATCCGAAGAAAGTGCCTTTAACTTAGATATTGGATCTGTTAAAGTGGAGAAATTTCCAATGGTTCTTCACGCTCCAGAAAATATTGGTTTAACCAGAATAAAATAAAAATAATTAAATTTCTTTAAAAAACACTGTTATCAAGCAGTGTTTTTTTGTATACACTAATCAAAGATTTTAGTATTGTAAAATCAACAACTTCAAATCAACTTTCATCCTTCCAAATCTGACTCGATCGATAGCGAACTGACAAAAAAATCTAAAATCAAAAATCTTCAATCTAAAATAGTACCTTTGCGCCTCAATTATTTAAAATGAGATTACACAGAAATTTAGTTTACACCACCATCGACGCCTTAAATGCTATCTTTAACGAAGGCGAATATGCCGATAAAGTGGTAGCAAGATCTTTAAAAAAAGACAAACGTTGGGGAAGCTCCGATAGAAAATTTGTTGCCGAAACCATCTACGAAATTGTACGTTGGAAAAGATTATACGCAGAAATTGCCGAAGTAAAAGAACCTTACGATCGAGATAATATTTGGAGAATGTTCTCCGTTTGGGCTGTATTAAGAGGTTATCCTATCCCCGATTGGCGCCAATTAGAAGGAACACCAGAAAGAAAAATAAAAGGACGTTTCGACGAACTTTCCAAAATTAGAACCCTAAAAGAATCTATCCCCGATTGGATGGACGAATTGGGTGTGAAAGAATTAGGCGAAAAAGTTTGGGCGAAAGAAATTTCAGCTCAAAACCAACCCGCCAAAGTAATCCTTAGAACTAATACTCTAAAAACCACAAAAGAGCAATTAAGAGCCATCTTGATGGACTTGAACATTGAAACCGACTACCTTAAAGATCAGCCCGACGCTTTGGTTTTAAAAGAAAGAGCCAACGTTTTCTTGACCGATGCTTTCAAACAAGGATTTTTTGAAGTTCAAGATGCCAATTCACAATTAGTGGCTGCTTTCCTTGACGTAAAACCAGGAATGCGTGTGGTAGATACTTGTGCTGGTGCTGGTGGAAAAACGTTGCACATTGCCGCTTTGATGGAAAACAAAGGCCAATTGATTGCGATGGATTTATACGAAAGCAAATTGAAACAATTGAAATTGAGAGCTAAAAGAGATGGTGCTTTCAATATCGAATATCGTATTATTGACACCACAAAAGTTATCAAAAAACTACACGAAAAAGCCGATAGAGTTTTGATTGACGCACCTTGTAGCGGTTTGGGAGTTTTGAAAAGAAACCCAGATGCTAAATGGAAATTGCAACCCGAATTCATCGATAACATTCGAAAAGTACAGGCCGAAGTTTTGGAAAATTATTCTAAGATTGTAAAACCAGGCGGAAAATTAGTCTATGCCACTTGTTCGGTTTTACCTTCTGAAAATCAGGAACAAGTGGAGAAATTCTTAAAAACTGAGATTGGAAAACAATTCAACTTTATAAAAGACCAAAAAATATTGGCTCACGAGTCTGGTTTTGACGGTTTTTATATGGCTTTATTAGAGCGCAAAGAAAGTTCCGAACAAAAAGAAAAAAGAGTACAGAAAGAAATCGAATAATATAGCTTTTAGAATTCATAAAAAACTCCGATAGATAATTCCATCGGAGTTTTTTTATTATTGAATTTTGCTATTAAAATTGATATAGTCTAGTCATTCATAGAAATTAAAAACTCTTCATTATTCTTCGTTTTCTTGAAACGATCATTAATAAAATCCATTGCTTCTACTGGGTTCATATCCGAAAGGTATTTTCTCATAATCCACATTCTTTGTAATGTTTTTGGATCTAGTAATAAATCATCACGTCTTGTACTTGAAGAAGTTAAATCAATTGCAGGGAAAATACGTTTGTTGGCAATTTTTCTATCCAATTGCAATTCCATATTACCCGTTCCTTTGAATTCTTCAAAAATAACTTCATCCATTTTTGAGCCTGTTTCAGTCAATGCTGTGGCGATGATACTCAATGAACCACCATTTTCTACATTTCTGGCTGCACCAAAGAAACGTTTTGGTTTTTGCAATGCATTGGCATCCACACCACCACTCAATACCTTACCAGAGGCAGGTTGCACCGTGTTATAAGCTCTTGCTAAACGCGTAATCGAATCCAATAAAATCACGACATCGTGACCACATTCGACCAAACGTTTTGCTTTTTCGAGAACAATATTTGCGATTTTCACGTGTTCTTGTGGTTCTCTATCAAAAGTTGAAGCAATTACTTCACCACGCACACTTCGTTGCATATCCGTTACCTCTTCAGGTCGTTCATCAATCAATAAAACAATCAAATAAACTTCAGGATGATTGGCGGCAATGGCATTCGCAATGTCTTTTAGCAACATTGTTTTACCCGTTTTTGGTTGCGCCACAATCATTCCACGCTGTCCTTTTCCTATTGGAGAAAACAAATCGATAATTCGAGTAGAAATGGTGCTCTGTCTTTCGGCCAATTTGAATTTTTCAGATGGAAAAACTGGTGTTAAATGTTCGAATGAAACTCGGTCACGAACCACTTGCGGATCGTGCCCATTGATTTTCAAAACACGAACTAAAGGGAAGAATTTTTCGCCTTCTTTTGGAGGACGCACCACACCTTTAACTGTATCTCCGGTTTTAAGTCCGAACAATCTAATTTGGGAAGTCGATAAATAAATATCATCAGGCGAAGCCAAATAATTATAATCCGATGAACGAAGGAAACCATAACCATCAGGCATCATTTCCAGAACGCCTTCGCTTTCTATGATTCCGTCAAATTCAAAATCCGAATCTCTAAAATTGTTTTTCTTGTTTTTAAAATTCGGGTTTACATTACCGTTACCATTTTGATTTCCGTTTTGATTTGGATTTTGGTTTTGCTTATTTAATTGGTTCGGATTTAGTTTTTTTGCAGGAACTATAACTTCAACATTTTCGGTAATTTCAGTAGTTTCAACGGAATCAACATCTGAATTCACCTCGTTTGTTTCGGCAGATTCATTTTCTCCACTAGCTAATTTAGCATCTTCCTTTTGCTTTTGCAAAGCCATTTTCTTTTCGTAAGCTGATTTATTGAATTTAATCACTTTACTTACTTTCTTTTCAGGAGCTATTTCTTCTGCTAGATTTTCGTTTTTAACTTCGGGAATGCTAGGTTCTACTGCTATTTCTTCGTCAGAAAAAAGAGAAGTAGTCGTGTTTTTTTGAATAGCTACTTTTTTTGGAGCAATAATTCTAGCTCTTTTTGGTTTCTCTTCTTCTACTTTAGGTTCAGACCTCTTAGAGTCTGTAGTAGAATCATTACCAGCGGATTGAAGTTCTAAAATTTGACTGATTAATGTCTCTTTTTTTACACCTGTAAATTTTATTGTTTTAGCAGCTTTAGCTATTTCTTGAAGCTCAGAAAGCTTCATTTCTTTTAATGCAGAAATGTCAAACATAAATGTTCTGTGATTTTAAATAATTTGGGAATACTATAAAAGTGTGTAGTAAAATTTGATTTTGAATTGACCGAAGAATGAAGTACTTACGGATTTGTTATGCAATATTACGAATAAATTTTAATCTACAATAGTATTTATTAAAAAGAAAATATATTTTTGTCAAACAATTTAAGACAATGTTACAAAGAATTCAGACCATATATTTACTTCTAGCCTTTGTGGCAACAGGAATTTTACCATTTTTCCTTCCGCTTTGGACTATGGCTAATGGCAAAGAATATGTATTTATGCAAAATCAGGTGTATGTTGCACTGCTTGGTTTAAGTACAACATTGACCATAGTGAGTATCATTTCGTATAAAAAAAGACAAAATCAATTTGTTTTGGGCAGATTGAATATAATTTTAAATTTAATTTTATTAGGCTTGTTTGTTTATCGTTCGCTAAATGTATCTGGAGAAACCCCAGCGGTTTCTGAGAAAGGTATTGGGATGTTTTTACCTATTGTTGCTATCGTGTTGTTAGTCTTAGCTAACAAGGCCATCAAAAAGGACGAAGATCTTGTAAAATCTGTGGACAGATTGAGATAATCCTATAATCTTAGTTTATTAGTGCGAAGGAAACCCGAATGTAACAGTTCGGGTTTTTTTGTTCCTCACCCCAAACCTCTCCGAAGGAGAGGGAGCCGAAACTGGAAAAAAAGTCGTTATTTTTTTATATTACAAAGCCAACTGATTACTAAAAACTAATCACTGAACACTACTTTTTTCCTATTTCAATAATCTCCAAGTCTTTTATTTTGTCACCATCGATTACAAAACGTAACATCGTTCTCACTTGATGAAAACCGCTTTTCCCAGCAGCTCCGGGATTCAAATGCAAAAGATTGTGTTTTTTGTCGAAAATCACTTTTAGAATATGTGAATGTCCACAAATAAATAACTTTGGAGGATTTGCAGTCATTTCAACTTTAATATTTGGATTGTATTTACCGGGATACCCGCCGATATGAGTGATCCAAACATCGACACCTTCGCACATAAAACGGTTGTGTAACGGAAATTCCATTCTGGCTTTATCATCATCAATATTGCCGTAAACACCTCGCAATGGTTTTATTTTTTTTATAGTATCAGTCACGATTAAATCGCCAATATCACCAGCGTGCCAAACTTCGTCAGCTTGTGCCACATATTTTAAAATAGTATCGTCAATATGACTGTGTGTATC
The DNA here is from genome assembly GCF_007097365.1 of Flavobacterium franklandianum. GTDB lineage: Bacteria > Bacteroidota > Bacteroidia > Flavobacteriales > Flavobacteriaceae > Flavobacterium > Flavobacterium franklandianum. Next base: position 57,088 of record NZ_VJZR01000017.1, on the reverse strand, counting down.
AGATAGAAGGAGAATTTTTTTCATTTTTGTCTTTGTGAGGAACGGGTGCATCTCATCCTCTTTTTTAGCGAAGCGACAAAGTTATTATTTATGATGAAAGATTAACTATTTTTAATTTCAGTTTTGGGAAAATTTTAAAGTTATAATCAACTTAAATCTTTGTAAATTTGCCCTTCAAAATGTATAATCTGGTTTCTTTCAGAATCTGAAATCTGAAATCTGAAATCTGGCACGAGCGATAGCGAACTGACGAAGTAATCTGAAATCTAATCTTGAGGTATTTTATAAAACTAGCATACAACGGAACCAATTATCACGGATGGCAATGCCAACCCAATGCTTCTTCCGTGCAGGAAACATTGAATAAAGCGGTTTCAGTTATATTAAATTCCGAGATCAATCTTATGGGAGCTGGACGCACTGACACTGGAGTTCACGCCAAAGAAATGTATGCTCATTTTGATTTTGAAAATCCATTTGAGATTCAAAGTTTAGTACACAAACTCAATTCCTATTTACCCAAAGACATTGTGATTTATGATATAATTCCCGTTCACCAGGAGGCTCACGCACGCTTTGACGCAACCAAAAGAACGTATGAATACCATATCAATACTTTTAAAGATGTTTTTTTGCAAGATGAAAGTTGGTATTATCACCAAAAATTAGACCTTGATTTAATGAACCAAGCCTCAAAATTATTATTTAATCATACAGATTTTCAATGTTTTTCTAAAGTAAATACCGATGTAAACACTTTCGATTGTACTATTTTTGAAGCCCATTGGACACAAGAAAAGAATACCCTTATATTTACCATTTCAGCCAATCGTTTTTTGAGAAATATGGTTCGAGCTATTGTGGGAACTTTAGTTTATGTAGGTTTGCACAAAATCACCTTATTAGATTTCAACAACATTATAGCAAGTAAAAACCGAAGTGAAGCCGGATTTTCAGTTCCAGCACACGGATTGTATTTGACAAAAATTGATTACGAATACTTATAAAAGGTGACAGGTTACAGGTTGCAGGTTTCCGGTTGAAATAGATAATGAAATTGAAAATTATATAAAAATTAATACGTTAAAGAAATAAATTAGTTTATAAAGCAGCGAAAGGTTTTTGATTACAGATATAGAATTTTGTTATCTGCAACCTGAAATCTGCCATCTAAAATTATGAAAGCAAAAGCATTCGATACCCGATTATTCAAAAGAATATTAAAATATACTAAACCCTATCAATCACGATTTAATTTCGTTGTGGCATTCGCTATTTCGCTGTCAGTTTTTGCAGCATTGCGTCCCTATTTATTAAAACAAACTGTGGATGGATACATAAAAACACACGATCAATTTGGACTTATGCTATACGTAAGCTTGATGGGTTTCGTGCTGTTATTGGAAGTTTTTTCGCAATTTTTCTTCGTGTATTGGGCGAACTGGCTTGGTCAAGATATCGTAAAAGATATTCGAACTAAAATGTTCAAACACATTCTAAGCTTCAAAATGAAATATTTTGACAATGTGCCAGTCGGACAACTCGTAACCCGTTCTGTTTCTGACATTGAAGCCATAGCCCGAATTTTTAGCCAAGGATTATTTATGATAATAAGTGACTTGATGAAAATGTTTGTCGTGCTAGTTTTTATGTTTTATATGAACTGGAAACTGACTTGGATTGTACTTGTTGCCATACCTATTTTAGTTTTCTTCACTCGAATTTTTCAAAAGAAAATGCAAATCGCTTTCGAAGAAGTACGAACACAGATTGCCAATTTAAACTCTTTCGTTCAAGAACGCGTTACAGGGATGAAAATTGTTCAATTATTTCATAGAGAAGATATTGAATTCGAAAAATTCAAAACCATCAACGAAAAACACAATAAAGCCTGGATAAAAACAATTTTATACAACTCTATCTTCTTCCCAATTGCCGATATAATTTCATCATTAACGCTAGGTTTTGTTGTGCTTTACGGAGGAATTAAAATATTGAATGGAGATCAATTTACCACTTTTGGAGATTTATTTTCTTATACCATGTTCATCGGAATGTTGTTCAATCCATTGCGCCAAATTGCAGATAAATTCAACGAAATGCAATTGGGGATGATTGCCGCCAATCGTGTTTTTGACATTCTTGATACTCAAGACCAAATTCAAGATACAGGAACTATCGAAGCTCCAATTTTCAAAGGAAACATACAATTCAAGGAAGTTCATTTTGGTTACATTGCCAATGAATATGTGATAAAAGGCATCGATTTAGACGTAAAAGCTGGTAAAACAATAGCTATTGTTGGAGCAACAGGAGCAGGGAAATCGACGATTATCAACTTACTGAACCGTTTTTACGAAATCAACAGCGGAACCATTTGTATTGATGGACACAACATCGAAAACTATACTTTGAGCTCTTTGCGAAAGCAAATTGCCGTGGTTTTACAGGACGTTTTTCTTTTTGCTGATACCATTTTCAATAACATTACGCTGAACAATCCTGATATTTCTCGGGAACAGGTTTTAGCTGCGGCCAAGAAAATTGGCGTTCACAAATTTATTATGAGTTTACCCGATAATTACGATTTCGACGTGAAAGAACGTGGCGTAATGCTGTCCTCAGGACAACGTCAATTGATAGCATTTCTGCGTGCTTATGTCAGTAATCCGAGCATACTTATTCTGGACGAAGCGACTTCTTCGATTGATACCTATTCAGAGGAATTAATTCAAAAAGCAACCGAAACGATTACTAAAGGCAGAACTTCCATCGTAATTGCCCATCGATTGGCAACCATTCTCAAAGCCGACAAAATTGTGGTAATGGACAAAGGTTTGATTGTCGAGCAAGGAACGCATCAAGAATTATTAGAAAAAACAGGAGGTTATTACAAAAATCTATATGATTCACAGTTTGTTACTGAGATTTAATTCTATTTTTAGGAGCATTTTCCAGCTATTCACTCCACCATTTTTTCAACAAATCACTTTTTTCTAAGACTAAAAAGGAGCTTCCTTTGGTCGCTCTTTTTCATCAAGAAAAAATGTGATTTGTTCTCAAAATGCTTCCATTTCTATCTGGGCTAAAACACATTGGATGATAAAAACTCAAGATTTCAAATAAGCCGTGCCGTTTTATAGAAATAAACACATAAACATACAAAACACTTCAAGTTTTTTAAAATAAATCCTTAATTTTGCCAACTGAAATTAATTTTGATAACACATACAAAAATGACACGAGCTTTTGCAACTGAATTTTTACCATAATTTAAATAAACACGAAAAAATGACACGAGCTTTTGCGACTGCATTTTTACAACTAAAAAAATAAACACATAAAAAATGACACGAGCTTTTGCGACTGCATTTTTATAACTAAAAAAATAAACACATAAAAAATGACACGAGCTTTTGCGACTGCATTTTTACCATAATTTAAATAAACACGAAAAAATGAAATACGATATTATAGTTTTAGGAAGTGGCCCAGGCGGATATGTAACTGCCATTAGAGCATCACAATTAGGCTTTAAAGTGGCCGTAATCGAAAAAGAAAGCCTTGGTGGTATCTGCTTGAATTGGGGTTGTATCCCAACGAAAGCATTATTAAAATCAGCACAGGTTTTTGATTACTTAAAACACGCTTCTGATTATGGATTGACTATTTCTTCTTTCGATAAAGATTTTCCAGCTGTTATTCAACGTAGCCGTAATGTGGCTTCAGGAATGAGCAAAGGAGTTACTTTCTTGATGAAAAAAAATAAAATTGACGTTATCTATGGTTTTGGAAAACTAAAACCGGGTAAAAAAATAGATGTAACGGATAAAGACGAAAAAGTTACTGAATACAGTGCCGACCATATTATTATTGCTACTGGTGCACGTTCTCGTGAGTTGCCAAACTTGCCACAGGACGGAGTAAAAGTAATTGGATATCGCCAAGCAATGTCTTTGCCTACTCAACCAAAAAAGATGATTGTTGTAGGTTCTGGAGCTATTGGAGTCGAATTTGCTCATTTCTACAACTCTATGGGAACGGAAGTTACTATTGTAGAATTTATGCCAAACGTAGTGCCCGTTGAAGACGAGGATATTTCTAAACAAATGGAAAAATCTTTGAAAAAATCAGGAATTAATGTAATGGTAAATTCTTCTGTAGAAAGAATTGATACAAGCGGCGCAGGCGTAAAAGCTTATGTAAAAACAGCTAAAGGAGAAGAAGTTTTAGAAGCTGACATTTTATTGTCAGCCGTTGGAATCAAAACCAACATCGAAAACATCGGATTAGAAGAAGTAGGTATCGCTGTTGACCGTGATAAAATCTTGGTAAACGCTTACAACCAAACCAATATTCCCGGATATTATGCCATTGGAGACGTTACTCCAGGACAAGCTTTGGCACACGTTGCTTCTGCCGAAGGAATTAACTGTGTAGAGAAAATTGCTGGTCTTCACGTAGATCCTATCGATTACGGAAACGTTCCAGGTTGTACTTATGCAACACCAGAAATTGCTTCTGTAGGTTTGACTGAAAAGAAAGCTTTAGAATTAGGATACGAAATAAAAGTGGGTAAATTCCCTTTCTCAGCTTCTGGAAAAGCGCAAGCTTCTGGAAATTCTGATGGTTTTGTAAAAGTGATTTTTGACGCCAAATACGGCGAATGGTTGGGTTGTCATATGATTGGTGCTGGAGTTACGGATATGATTGCTGAAGCAGTTGTCGCTCGTAAACTAGAAACAACAGGACACGAAATCCTTAAATCAATTCACCCTCACCCAACAATGAGCGAAGCCGTTATGGAAGCTGTTGCTGATGCTTATGGTGAAGTAATTCATTTGTAGGGACGAGGTTAGAGGTTAGAAGTTAGAGGTTAGAGGTTAGAATTTAGAAGTATAGAAATCCGTTTTGTGAAAACAGAACGGATTTTTTTGTTAAAAATATAATGAAGATAATATATAATTTAGTATATTTGATATAGTTTAAATAGTCATTAAACCCTTTTAAGCTAGTTAATTACCCTGTTTTTTTTTCAATTCTACACGTTATTTCATATTGCAAATTTAGTTTTATAATAAATATAATTTTTTTGAGATTCAAAAGAATCAAAAAGATTTCTATTAACTATTCAATTTATTAATCAAAAACTTTTTATCATGAAAAAAACGAATCTAATCAAAGTACTTTTAGTTGCTTTAATTTTTGTAACCATCAGTTGCAAAAAAGAAACAGTTACCACAAATGAAGTTAAAACCACATTTAATTTTGACGAAGCAAAAGCGGCTATAGAAGCTGCTGGTCAAACATTTGTTATAGCGATAAACAAAGGCGACTCTACTACCGTTGCAAATTGCTACACTACCGATGCCAAAATGATGGGACCTAATGAAAAATCCATAATTGGAAGACCTGCAATTAAAAAACTTTTTGGCAGTTGGATTAAATCTGGAATGCCAACTTTCACAATGAAAACTGTTGAAATTTGGGGCAATGAAAATCTAATGGCCGCAGAAGAAGAATGGGCATTTTCGGATAAGGATGGGAAAATACTAGATTCGGGAAAATCAATAGAACTTTTCAAAATGGAAAATGGTAAATGGAGAATGTTTAGAGATTGCTATAATTCGGATCTGCCAATTCCTTCAAAATAAAACCCAATTCAGAAAAAAAAATTCGTCCTGATAAAATCGGAACGAATTTTTTAATTCAATAAAGAAAAACTTATGCCATAAACAAAAAGTTTTTTTGATAATTATATAAAACCAAATCATAAGGAACGTATTCAGAAATAATTTTTTCGGAAGAAGCTTCAAACGAAATTTTATTGTGTTTTCTGAACAAATAAATTTCTTTTAAACAATTAGACAAACTCTGATGAATCAGTGTTGTAAAAGTAGGGATTTGCTTGTCGCCAACCAATAAATGCAATTGATAATTTGAACTACTTTTCGAAAGATTGTTTCCGATGATTCGTATTGTAAATGTGGTCGGAATTCCATTTTGCTTACCTCGATACTGTACTACCATACTTAAATAAATTAGATGTTTATAAATTTAAATCTACAGCTCCAACTCAATAATAGTTGATTACTGCACACTATTATGAAAATAAAGAAATTTAAAAAATAAATTTCTTTAAATTATCAATTTAAAACAAAGCTAATAAATAAAATAGTTTTGAACCCTAATTAAGATAATAAAACTTTCATAAAAATATTTTCTACATTTGTAATGATAAGTAATCGCTTATTCAATTATTTTAAAAAAATAAATATGCAAAACATTCCTAGTGTTGACTTGCGTGATTTCCTTTCGGACGACCCGAAACGTAAACAAAAATTTGTAAATGAAATCGGAAGTGCTTTTGAAGAAATTGGATTCGTTGCCTTAAAAGGGCATTTTTTAGACGACCAATTAGTCGAAAAATTGTATAGTGAAATTAGAAATTTTTTCGCTTTGCCTTTAGAAACTAAACACAGTTATGAAATCCCAGGTATTGGTGGTCAAAGAGGTTATGTTTCTTTTGGAAAAGAACATGCCAAAGGCCGAAAAGAAGGCGATTTGAAAGAGTTTTGGCACTTTGGCCAATATGTTGAAAAAGACTCGAAATACGCCTCGGAATATCCCGATAATGTGGAAGTAAATGAACTGCCACGGTTTAATGTTGTTGGAAAAGAAGCCTACCAAATGCTTGAAAAAACAGGTATTTATATATTGAGAGCTTTAGCTTTACACCTTGGTTTAAATGAGTTTTATTTTGATGAATATGCCAAAGACGGAAACTCTATTTTGCGTCCTATTCACTATCCGCCCATTACTTCTGAACCCGAAAATGCCATTCGTGCCGCAGCTCACGGCGACATCAATTTAATAACCCTTTTGATGGGCGCTCAAGGTCGTGGTTTGCAAGTTCAAAATCACGATGGCGATTGGATTGACGCCATTGCACTACCTGACGAATTGGTGATAAATGTGGGTGATATGTTGTCGCGTCACACCAACAATAAATTAAAATCAACCATTCATCAAGTGGTGAATCCACCAAGAGAATTATGGGGAACATCTCGTTACTCTATTCCGTTTTTTATGCATCCCGTGAGTGATATGAAATTAGATTGTTTGGAAAATTGCATTGATGCTGAAAACCCAAAGAAATTCGATGACATTACAGCCGGAGATTACTTGTACGAAAGATTGGTTGATTTGGGATTAATCAAAAAATAATATTCATCCAAAAACAAATAGACAACTTGCTGTTTTTGTACTTTTACCATTAAGAAATTAAGTTTCATTAAGTTTTATATTTCTTAATGAAACTTAATTTCTTAATGGTTTACAAAACAATTTAATTGTAAAAAATGGACTTACACGAACAACTAAAAAATTTATTTCCAGATCATATCGAATCGGAACCCGAAGAATTTCTAGAAGAAGAGCACGAGCTTTTTATTCAAAAAGAACCTATGATTTGCAAATTCGAAAAGCGAAAAGGAAAAGCCACTACCATAATCGAAGGTTACGAAGGAACTGACGAAGATTTTAAAATATTGGCTAAAGAAATTAAAACTAAATTGAGCGTTGGTGGTACTTTCAAAGACGATTCCATCATTATTCAAGGCGATTATCGGGATAAAATTATGCAAATTCTTAAAGAAAAAGGCTTTAAAGTAAAACGCGTTGGTGGCTAAAAATTTCAGAAATCAACTTTAAACTTTTAAACCTTAAACAATTTAAACAAAATTACTAATGATACAATCATCAGAATTGATACTCAATCCAGACGGAAGTGTCTATCATTTGAACTTACTACCCGAACATATTGCCCAAGACATCATCTTCGTAGGTGACCAAAACCGTGTCGAAAAAATTACGCAATTCTTTGACAGCATCGAATTTTCGACCCAAAAAAGAGAATTCAAAACTCAAACCGGTCTTTTCAAAGGGAAAAGAATCACAGTAATGTCAACCGGAATTGGTCCAGACAATATCGACATTGTGATGAACGAATTGGATGCTTTGGTCAACATCGATTTGAAAACCAGAACTCCAAAAGAAAAACTGACATCTTTAAATATTATCCGAATTGGCACTTCGGGTTCCTTACAAGCTGATATTCCTGTGGATAGTTTTGTAATGGCAAAATTTGGCTTGGGATTAGACAATATGCTTCGCTCCTATTTGATTGACGACATTTCAGAAATTGCAATGGAAGATGCTTTCATCAAACACACCAATTGGGATTTAAAAAAAGGACGTCCTTATGTTATTTCTTGTTCTGAAGTATTGGAAAAACGTATGGAAAGCAGTCGGATTTTTAAAGGAATAACAGGAACTGCTGGCGGATTTTATGGTCCACAAGGAAGAGTTTTGCGTTTGAATATTCAAGACGAAAACTTGAATTCTAAAATGGACAGCTTCAATTATAATGGAACGCGAATGACGAATCTCGAAATGGAAACAGGCGCTATTTATGGCCTTGGAAAACTACTTGGGCACAATTGTTTGTCATTAAACGCAATAATTGCCAATCGTGCCAACGGTACTTTCAGCGAAGATCCATACAAAGCTGTCGATGAATTGATTGGGTATGCTTTGGGAAAATTGGCGGAGTAAAAGAATTTTCTTAGAAGTTGTAATCTATAAAATTTATGAAAAAAGAATTTTGTTGTGAATCAATGAAATATCATATTGAATATAAATGTGATATTCATAAAGATCCTTTTGATTGCCCTGATAAAATCATTAATTATTCGAAAAAACAAAATAATTATGGAATTATAATTCACGACGGAGGTAGTTCTTTTATAGAAATAGAATTTTGTCCTTGGTGCGGTAAAAAATTAGAAAATAAATGAATATAACTCTAGAAACCGAAAGACTCATTCTCCGTGAACTACAACTTTCTGATGCAGAAGCTTTTTTTGCAATGGACAGGAATCCTAATGTTCACCAATATTTATGGAACAAACCCGTTCAAAAAATTGAGAAAATCAATGAAATCATTGACTCAATCAGAAAACAATACGTTGAAAATGGCATAGGAAGATTTGCAATAATTTCGAAAGATACTAATGAATTTATAGGTTGGGCCGGATTGAAATACAATACCGAAGAAGTAAATAACAAAGTTAATTTTTACGATATTGGATATCGGTTGGATGAAAAATTCTGGGGAAAAGGATATGCAAGTGAAGCAACTTTTGCTTGGCTAAACTATGCTTTCAAAACAATGAACATCAAAACTATGGAAGCTGCTGCTCATACTGAAAATATAGCTTCGAATAGAATTCTTCAAAAAATTGGAATGCAAATGACTGAACAATATTTAGAAGATGGCATTTCTTGGAATTGGTATGAATTAGAAAATAATTTGTAACAAATATTAGCTCTTTTACCAGTCAATTTTAGTTTTTCTTTTTTCTTCTAAATAGGAATTCGTCTGACTAAAATGCTTGTTACCAAACCATTTCCCTTGATTGGCACTCATTGGCGATGGATGACCCGATTCTAAAACAAGGTGTTTGCTTCTGTCAATTTTAGATCCTTTTTTTTGGGCAAAATTTCCCCAAAGCAGGAAAACTACATTTTCTTTTTCGTTTGAGATTTTCTGAATTACAGCATCGGTAAAAAGATTCCATTTCAAGTGTTTGTGGCTGTTGGGATTGTCCTTTCGAACGGAAAGTGAAGCGTTTAAAAGTAAAACGCCCTGTTTTGCCCAACGCTCTAAATTACCAGAAGTTGGAAAAAAAATAGTACCCAAATCATCATTCAATTCACGAAAAATATTGTGCAACGAAGGTGGAATTTTAACGCCATCATTCACCGAGAAACACAAACCATTCGCCTCATTTTCCCCGTGGTACGGATCTTGACCAATAATAACGACTTTTAAATCATCAAACGAGCAATAATCAAAAGCAGCGAAAATCAATTCTTTTGAAGGGAAACAAGTATTGCTTTGGTATTCTTCATCGACAGTATTCATCAAATCCGAGAAATACGGTTTCTGTATTTCTTCTGATAAAATAGATTGCCAGGAAGGATTAAAGTTGGGTTGCATAATCAAAATTTATTTCACAAAGATACACGAAGATTTCACTGAGATTCACAAAAATAGATTCACAAAAAAAACTTTGCGTGACTTTGTGTTTTCACTTTGAGAATCTACGTAAAATACATTATGTTTCTCCTTGAAATAATCTTATTTTTGTACCGAAAAGAATTCAAAAAGTAAATGATATCCATTACAGAAAAAACACTTCAAGACTTACAATTCCCGACCGTTCTCGAAACCATTTCGGCTATTTGCAACACCGATATTGGGAAGCAAAAAGCGCTAGAAATCAAACCTTTCCAAGACAAGGAAACCTTGATGAATGCCTTGATGCAAACCTCGGAATACGTTTCGTCTTTCCAAAATAACAATGCGATTCCCAATCACGGTTTTGATGCGATTACGTATGAAATCAAGTTCTTGGCAATAGAAGATAGTTTTCTGGAAGTAGGCGGTTTTAGAAAAATTGCCACCATTTCGGATACCACGAATTTTATGTTGAATTATTTCAAGAAATTCGACGACTATTATCCTTATTTAAATACAAAGGCTTCCGAAATCCAAATCACCAAGGAAATCAGTAGCGTGATTGATGTTGTGGTCGATAAATATGGAGAAATAAAAGACAATGCTTCCCCCGATTTATTAAATATTCGTCGGGAAATGAACTCTATTCGTGGCAAAGTCAATCAGAGTTTTGGCGTAGCTTTAACCCAATACAATTCTCTGGGTTATTTAGACGATATTAAGGAAAGTTTTGTGCAAAATCGCAGGGTTTTGGCAGTTTTGGCAATGTATCGCCGTAAAGTGAAAGGAACCATTTTAGGCAGTTCTAAAACAGGAAGCATCGCTTATATTGAACCAGAACTGACTTTGAAATATTCCCGTGAATTGAGCAATTTGGAATACGAAGAAAAAGAAGAAATCACTCGAATTCTAAAGCAATTGTCCAACCAAATTCGTCCGTTTTTACCATTGCTAATTCAATACCAAGACTTCTTGAGTGATATTGACGTGATTGCCGCCAAAGCAAAATATGCCAACAAAATCAATGGAATTCTACCCACAATTACCGAAGATAGAAGATTGTATTTCAGAGATGCTTTCCATCCTATTTTGTATTTGAACAACAAACAGAAAAACGAAATTACGCATCCTCAAACCATTGAATTAAACCAAGAAAAAAGAATCATCGTAATTTCTGGACCTAATGCTGGAGGAAAAACCATCTCGTTGAAAACCGTTGGATTGCTGCAATTGATGTTACAATCTGGAATGCTGATTCCCGTTCACGAACGCAGTGAAACTTTTTTGTTTGATAGAATCTTAACAGACATTGGGGACAACCAATCTATTGAAAATCATTTGAGTACATACAGTTACCGCTTAAAGAATATGAACTACTTCTTGAAGAAATGTAACCAGAAAACAATGTTCCTAATTGATGAATTTGGTACGGGTTCCGATCCCGAATTAGGTGGTGCTTTGGCAGAGATTTTCTTGGAAGAATTTTATCATCGGGAAGCTTTCGGGATAATAACTACACATTATTCGAACCTAAAAATTCTGGCCAACGAATTGCCTTTTGCTATCAATGCCAATATGTTGTTTGATGAAAAAACATTGGAACCTTTGTACAAATTAGTTTTAGGTCAGGCAGGAAGTTCGTTTACTTTTGAAGTAGCTTTGAAGAATGGAATTCCTTTTAGTTTAATCAATCGAGCAAAAAAGAAAATCGAAGTGGGAAAAGTGCGTTTTGACAAAACCATTGCCACACTTCAGAAAGAACGTTCGAAGATGGAAAAAACTTCGCAAACACTTAAAGAAGAAGAAACAAAAGCGCGTGAGGAAGGCAAAAAAATGGAAAGTATCAACGTGAAAATCAAGCAAAAACTGGAAAGCTATCAGGAATTGTTTGATAGTAACCAAAAAACGATTTACATTGGACAAAAAATTGAATCTATTGCCGAGAACTATTTCAATAATAAAAATAAGAAAGACCTGATTGGCGAATTTTTGAAAATCATCGAAATTGAAAACTCAAAACGAATTAAAGCGACTCCAAAAGAAGCTAAGGCAATTATAGAAAAGAAAAAAGAGGTCGTCAAAGAGATTGAAGTTAAAGTGGAGGAAATCAGGATTGAAAAGAAGGAAAAGAAACTGAAACCCGTTATCGAAAAACCAAAACCGATTTTGAAAGTTGGCGATCGAGTACGAATGTTTGACGGTAAGGCTGTTGGAAGTATTGATAACATTGAGAAAAATAAAGCGACTGTCAATTACGGAATTTTCACCTCAAAAGTAAGTTTGGATCTATTGGAATTGGTGGAAGCGGCTAAGAAATAGTTAGTATGTCATTGCGAGGAACGAAGCAATCCCACTAACACGAGCACACAAGTTGAGCAATTGACAAAACACAACCAAAATGATGAAACCAGGATTTATTTATATCATCACTAATCAATATCAAACTGTAGTTTATACAGGAGTTACGTCTAATCTTCCTAAGAGGATTTTGGAGCATAAAGAGAAAAGGTATCCAAATTCATTTTCTGCTCGTTACAGTCTAAACATATTAGTGTATTATGAACAATTTCAATGGATGGGAGATGCAATAGCTAGAGAAAAACAAATCAAAGCGGGTTCTAGAGAAGTAAAAAATGATTTAATTCGTTCTTTGAATCCTACTTGTAAAGATTTATTTGAAGAAATTAAAGATATAATGACTGAATAAAAATCGTATTAACACTAAGAGCAAAATTGAGCAACAAATGAGATTGCTTCGTTCCTCGCAATGACAAAAATATGCTCAACCTTCCTCCCAACAAAAAAATAATCCTCTTTGACGGCGTTTGCAATTTATGCGATTCGGCGGTACAGTTTGTGATACAACACGACAAGAAAGATGTGTTTCGATTTGTGGCTTTACAATCCGAATTGGGTCAGGAAATTTTGAAACATATTGGAATAAATTCGCAAAACATTGATAGTATTATTTTGTATGAACCTGGCGTAGCTTACTATTACAAATCACAAGCTGCACTTCAAATTGCTAAAAACCTTGGTGGAATTTGGCATTTTGGAACTGTTTTCAGGATTATTCCAACAAGCATCAGTAACCAAGTTTACGATTATGTCGCCAAGAATAGATACAAATGGTATGGCAAAAAAGAAAGCTGTATGATACCAACTCCCGAATTAAAATCAAAATTTTTGTAAGATAAAATAAAAAAAACCGACAGGATTTTGAAAAACTGTCGGGTTTAAAATTGAATGGAATAGAATTTTAACCTCTAATCAATTTTCTGTATTTCAAACGTTTTGGCGTTAAATCACCACCTAATCGTTTCTTTTTATTTTCTTCGTATTCAGAGAAACCGCCTTCAAAATAATACACTTCAGAATTACCTTCGAAAGCTAGAATATGCGTGCAAATTCTGTCTAAAAACCATCTATCGTGCGAAATTACTACGGCACAACCTGCGAAATTTTCTAAACCTTCTTCCAGAGCTCGAAGTGTGTTGATGTCCAAATCATTCGTCGGCTCATCCAATAAAAGTACGTTCCCTTCTTCTTTTAAAGTCATGGCCAAATGTAAACGGTTTCGCTCTCCACCAGAAAGCATCGAAACTTTCTTGTTTTGTTCTCCTCCTCCAAAATTAAATCGCGATAAATAAGCACGAGAATTTACTTGTCTTCCGCCCATCATGATTAATTCTTGACCATCTGCAAAGTTTTCCCAAATCGATTTGTTTACATCAATATTCGAATGCGCTTGATCTACATAAGCGATTTTCACGGTATCACCAACCGAAAATTCCCCACTATCCGTTTTTTCTTCGCCCATAATCATTTTGAAAATAGTTGATTTACCAGCTCCGTTTGGTCCAATAATCCCAACAATTCCTGCTTGTGGCAAAGTAAAATTCAAGTTATCATACAATAATTTTTCTCCAAATGCTTTGGCTACATTTTTAGCCTCAATAACATTGGTACCTAACCTTGGTCCATTTGGAATATAGATTTCTAATTTTTCATCCAATTGTTTTTGGTCTTCATTCAAGAGTTTGTCGTAATTCTGCAAACGCGCTTTTTGCTTGGTTTGACGCCCTTTGGCCCCTTGACGAACCCAATCCAGCTCACGTTCTAAGTTTTTTCTGCGTTTCGAAGCTACTTTTTCTTCCAATGCCATTCGACCCGATTTTTGTTCCAACCAAGAAGAATAATTTCCTTTCCAAGGAATGCCTTCTCCTCTATCGAGTTCCAAAATCCAACCCGCTACATTATCTAAAAAGTACCTGTCGTGCGTTACAGCAATTACAGTTCCAGCATATTGCGCCAAATGTTGTTCTAACCAAAGCACAGATTCGGCATCCAAGTGATTCGTAGGCTCATCGAGAAGCAAAACATCAGGTTGTTGCAACAACAAACGACATAAAGCCACACGACGACGCTCACCACCAGATAAATTCTTGATTGGAGTTTCGCCATCTGGAGTCCGCAAGGCATCCATTGCAATTTCAAGTTTGGTATCGATTTCCCAAGCACCAAGAGCATCAATCTTGTCTTGCAACGCCGCTTGACGATCCATCAACTTGTCCATTTTATCGGCATCTTCGTAGTTTTCAGGAAGACCAAATAAATCGTTTATTTTATTGTATTCATCCAAAACGGCCATGGTTTCGGCAACTCCTTCTTGAACAATTTCGAGAACGGTTTTCGTTTCGTCTAATTGTGGATCTTGTTCTAAATAACCCACGGTATAACCCGGTTGAAAAACGACATCACCTTGATAATTTTTATCAACACCTGCAATAATTTTCAAAAGGGAAGATTTTCCAGAACCATTAAGTCCCAAAATTCCAATTTTAGCTCCGTAAAAGAAACTCAAATAAATATTTTTAAGAACAGGTTTATCTGCTCCTTGATAGGTTTTACTCAATTTTTGCATTGAGAAAATTACTTTTTTATCGTCGGCCATTTTTATTTTTTAAATTGTTATTGCCATTGCAATTGGCATTGTTATATTTTTTAAACTCTTCCTTTCAAGGAATTAAAAACCCAAGCGTTGGCCAAGAACCCCACGCCAACAGCTGCAAATCCCCATCCTGCTACATCATCATATCTAAAAGCACCTAACCCAATCAATAATAGTCCCATTAATATCATTATCAAGGTAGCCCATCCTAAAATAGTATTTTTATTCATTCCCATAATTTTTATTGTGTTTTATTTTAGAAGTGCAAATATCGTAAAATTTCACCGCTAATTAAATATTTTAAAAAGCATTTCTTTCAATAAATCCGATTGCGGTAAAGCATTTGCCCCTACTCCTTTACTTTTTACGTCAATATCCCGCAACAAACCCACAATTTGGCTTACTTTTCGCATTGGATAATTTTTGATGGCAATATCATAATCCTTTAGAAAAAAAGGATTGACACCCAATACTTTGGCAACATTATTTGGATTTTTGTCTTTCAATCCGTGGTATTTCAACAATTGAATAAAAAAGCTAAAAACCAAACCTGTGGTCATTACTATGGGATTATCTTTCGGGTTTTGAGCAAAATTATCAGCAATCGTGTAGGCTTTCAGTTGGTTCCGGTCTCCAATGGCTTTTCGCAATTCGAATATATTAAAATCTTTGCTGAAACCTATGTTTTCCTCGATATGTTTGGGTGTAATTGTGCTGCCTTTCGGCAAAATAATTTGCAATTTCTCCAATTCATTGTTGATTTTACTCAAATCGGTTCCTAGAAATTCCACCAACATCGCATTGGCTTTGGGTTCGATGGAATATTTTTTTCCTGCCAAAACCCGTTTGATCCAATCTCCTACTTGATTTTCATACAGTTTTTTGCTTTCGTAAACGATGCCGTTTTTAGCTAAAAGTTTGGTTACTTTTTTACGTTTATCCAATGTTTTGTATTTATAACAAATAACCAAAACTGTTGATGGCATTGGGTTTTCGGCATAACTTTCGATTTTGTCGATAGTTCTTGACAAATCCTGAGCTTCCTTTACAATAACCACTTGACGCTCGGCCATCATCGGATAACGTTTGGCGGTCGAAACAATATCTTCTATCGTCACGTCGCGTCCATACAAAACGGTTTGATTGAATCCTTTTTCGTCTTCCGTCAACACTTTGTCTTCAATATAATCGGATAATTTATCGATATAATAAGCCTCTTCTCCCATCAAAAAATAAATCGGTTTGATATTACCCGCTTTGATGTCATTGACTATTTTTAAAACTTCGTCCATATTTCTTGGTTTCAAGTTTAAGGTTTCAAGTTTCAAGTTGTGTAACCTGAAACTTGAAACCTGAAACTAAATTAACTATTTTTGCAATATGCAACCACTCAATTTTCCTTCTTATTCTTTTCGTTTCAAAAATAGCGAAAATAAAATATCTATTTTCGACGAAATTAGGAAAAAATTTATCATTCTCACTCCCGAAGAATGGGTTCGCCAACACGTAGTTCGGTTTCTATTGGAAGAAAAAAAATATCCCAAATCATTAATCAATGTCGAAAAAGTTTTGAACGTCAACGGATTGCGAAAAAGATATGATATTGTGGTTTTCAATCCCGATGGTTCCATCTTTGTTTTGGTGGAATGTAAAGCTCCTGAAATTAAAACTGCCCAAGCTACTTTTGACCAAATTTCTCGTTACAATATGACTTTGAAAGCTCAATATTTGATGGTAACCAATGGTCTTAATCATTACTTTTGCCAAATGGATTTTGAGAATGAGAAATATGATTTTTTGAAGGAGTTGCCGGATTACGAATTGAAAAATACACCCATTTAAATGAAAATAGCCGTTGTCATACTCAATTGGAATGGAACAAAATTATTAGAACAATTTTTACCTTCCATTGTAAACTTTTCTCCTGAAGCTGATATTTATGTAGCCGACAATGCTTCGACCGATGATTCTGTTGCGTTTGTAAAAGCTAATTTTCCAACGGTAAAAATCGTGGTAAACGAAAGTAATTTTGGCTTTGCCCAAGGTTATAATGAAGCTTTAAAACACATCTATGCCGAGATTTATGCCTTAGTAAATTCCGATATTGAAGTGACGGAAAACTGGCTGAAACCCATCATCGAAACCTTCGAAAACGAACCCAAAACCGCCATAATTCAACCCAAACTATTGGATTTCAAACGCAAAAAATACTTTGAATATGCGGGTGCAGCAGGCGGATTTTTAGACAAATACGGTTATCCTTATTGTCGAGGACGTGTTTTTGAAACTTTGGAAAAAGACAACGGACAATACGATGACAATTGCGAAATATTTTGGGCTTCGGGTGCTTGTTTTTTTATCCGAAGTACAGTTTATAAGGAGTTGAAAGGTTTCGATGCCGATTTTTTTGCCCATCAGGAAGAAATCGATTTGTGTTGGCGCGCTTTCAATAAAGGTCATATCATTAAATACAATTCAAAATCGGTGGTGTATCACGTGGGTGGAGCGACTTTACAACTGGGAAATCCAAAGAAGACTTTTTTGAATTTCAGGAATTCGTTGTTGATGATGGTGAAAAATCTTCCCAAAAATCAATTGTTTCCAGTGCTTTTTATTCGCCTAGTCTTAGATGGAGTTGCAGGTATACAATTTCTTTTTCAAGGAAAGTTCAAACATTTATGGGCTATTTTAAAAGCTCATTTTGCCTTTTATTCGCTTTGTTCTAAAAATTATAAAAAAAGAGCATCATTTCAATCTGAAAAATACTATAAAATAAAAAGTATCGTTTATCTCTATTTTATTGAGAAAGTAAAAGTATTTAACAATATTTTAGGTACCAAATAAATAAAAAACAGTATTTTTGTGAAACACATTTAATTAAAATTTTAACATTTATGAAAAAAGTAGCAATCGCCTTATCCTTATTAGTGCTTTTAACTTCTTGCGTATCAAAGAAACAATATGCAGCCTTAGAAGCCAAAAACAAAGAGACTCAAGATTTGTTAAACACTTGTACGGTAAAATTAAATTCTTGTTTAGAAGAAAAAGCGGGGCTTAAAGCCACTGTGGATGGTTTAAAAGACCAAAACCAAAATTTAATTTCCCAGTCTAAGGATATGACAGTATTAACAACCAAAGGAGCTCAAAATATTGAAAAAGCTTTGGAATCAATCAAAGAGAAAGATTTAAAAATCAGCAGAATGCAAGATGCTTTAACTAAAAAAGACAGTGTTACACTTGCTGTAGTTACTAGTTTAAAATCTGTAGTTGGATTAAATGACGAGGATATCGAAATCAATGTTGATAAAGGTGTGGTATTCATCTCTATATCTGATAAAATGTTGTTTAAAAGCGGTAGCTATGATGTAACTGACAAAGCAAAAGGAGTTTTGGCTAAAGTTGCAAAGGTTGTAAATGACAAACCTGATTTTGAATGTATGGTTGAAGGTCACACTGATAACGTTCCTTACAACGGAAATGGAGATATAATCGACAACTGGGATTTGAGTGTAAAACGTTCTACATCAATTATTCGTGTTTTATCAGCACAATTAGGTGTTAACCCTGCACAATTAATCGCTGCAGGAAGAAGTTCATATGTACCTTTAGTGTCAAATGATTCAGCTGAAAATAGATCAAAAAACAGAAGAACTCGTATCTATGTAATGCCTAAAATTGATCAATTCTATGAAATGGTAGAGAAAGAAATGAAGAAACAAGCACAATAATTAGTGTTCAGTGAACAGTATTAAGTGTTCAGTGGGTTAGAATATCAAAAAACGTCTCGAGAAATCGGGACGTTTTTTTGTGGTTTTTTCTGAATACTAATTTTGAATCTGAGACAACTGAACACTGACCACTTTCTAAAGAATATCCAAACTCCCTTTTCCTTCTCTTACAACAATTGGTTCATCACCTGACAAGTCTATAATGGTTGAACCAATATTGTCACCATAACCTCCATCAATAACCATATCGACAAGGTTTTGCCATTTTTCGAAAATAAGTTCTGGGTCTGTGGTGTATTCTATCACTTCGTCTTCGTCATAAATGGATGTCGAAACAATAGGATTTCCCAATTGTCGAACGATTTCTAGGGCAATTGAATTATCAGGAATACGTATTCCGACCGTGGTTTTCTTCTTGAATTCCTTTGGTAAATTACTATTTCCAGGCAAAATGAAAGTGTATGGTCCTGGCAAAGATTTTTTTAAGAGCTTAAAAGTAGCGGTATCTATTTGCTTAACATAATCGGAAAGATTGCTTAAATCGTGACAAATAAAAGAGAAGTTTGCTTTTTCTAACTTCACTCCTTTTATTTTGGCAATGCGTTCCAAAGCCTTGGTATTGGTAATGTCGCATCCCAAACCATAAACCGTGTCGGTTGGATAAATCACCAAACCGCCATCTTGCAAAACCTTAACAACTCTGGCAATTGCCGCTTCGTTAGGTTTGTCTTCGTATATTTTTATGAATTGTGCCATTTCTTTTAGTTTAAAGTTTAAATTGTTTAAAAGTTTAAAGTTGTATTGGCTTAAACAATTTTAAACCATTATTAAAACAACCTTTAAACTTTTTTTCTTACCCAATCACATCCAATTTTGCAAAACGCAACAACAATTTTTTAATGCCACCGACTTCAAATTTGATTTCGGCTTTCTTGTCTGCGCCAGAACCTTCGAGGTTTAGCACTTCTCCTTTGCCAAAACGCTCGTGTATCACGATATTTCCTGCAGTCAATTTATTGTCAAATAAATTTGGACCTTCAGCTAAGGGATTACTAGAAACTGGTTTTAATTTTCGAATAATTGGTGCGGATTCTTCTCCAAATTTCTTGGGAGGCGTGCCATTGGCTGGTTTCGCCAAACGCAATTTCGATTTATCAATATCACCAAAAATATCACTGTCAATCATTGGTTTGTATCGATAATTATTTTCTTCGGCGGTAAGATATTCGAGATATTGTCCGTCGATTTCTTCGATAAAACGCGATGGTTCACTATCCGTCAGTTTTCCCCAACGATAACGGGATTGGGCATAGGTTAAATACGCTTGATGTTCCGCACGTGTCAAGGCTACATAAAACAAACGACGTTCTTCCTCGAGTTCGCTTCGAGTGCTCATAGACATCGCGCTAGGAAACAAATCTTCTTCCATTCCCACCACAAAAACGTGTGGAAATTCCAATCCTTTGGCCAAATGGATCGTCATCAACGCCACACGATCTTCATCGCTAGTGTCTTTGTCTAAATCTGTTGCTAGAGCCACGTCTTCCATAAATTCGGATAAAGCGCCACGAGTACCATCAATCTCTCGTTGCCCTTCGGTAAAATCCTTGATACCGTTTAATAATTCCTCAATATTTTGAATTTTTGCCATTCCTTCCGGAGTAGCATCTTTCTTTAATTCTTGAACCAATCCTGTTTTCTTGGCCACGTGATCGGTAATATAAAAAGCATCTTGATTTTCGTTAATCACTTGAAAACTCTGAATCATCGTTACAAAATCCTGAAGTTTTTGTTTGGTTCCCGAGTTCAGTTTCAAATCAATTTTATCAATATTCTGCATCACTTCAAAAATGGAGCGTTTGTAATGATTGGCGGCAACAGTCAATTTTTCGACTGTCGTGTCCCCTATTCCACGAGCCGGATAATTGATGACACGAACAAGTGCTTCTTCATCTTTTGGGTTAATAACCAATCGCAAATAGCACAATACATCCTTGATTTCTTTTCTTTGATAAAAAGACAACCCACCATAAATTCGATACGGAATATCTCTCTTTCTAAGCGCATCTTCCATAGCACGAGATTGCGCATTGGTACGATACAAAATCGCAAATTGCCCGTTCATCATTTGGTGTTGCATCTTTTGCTCCCAAATCGTACTGGCGACAAAACGTCCTTCTTCGCTATCGGTTAAACTGCGATGCACTTTTATTTTTGGTCCAAAATCATTGGCTGTCCAAACAATTTTGTCGAGTTTGGTTTTATTCTTGTCAATTATTGTATTGGCTGCTTCTACAATGTTTTTGGTAGAACGATAATTTTGTTCTAATCGAAAGGTTTTCACGCCTTCATAATCCTTCTGAAAATTCAGGATGTTGTTGATGTTGGCACCTCGAAACGCATAAATACTTTGCGCATCATCGCCTACGACGCATATATTCTGGAATTTATCCGACAAAGCACGAACAATCAAATACTGCGAATGGTTGGTATCTTGGTACTCATCGACCAAAATATAACGAAAACGATTCTGGTATTTTGCCAAAACTTCTGGAAAACGAGTTAGTAATTCATTGGTTTTTAATAACAAATCATCAAAATCCATCGCTCCCGCTTTAAAACAACGATCGACATAATTTTGATAAATTTCGCCCAAACGAGGCTTTTTGCTCATCGCATCTTGTTCTTGTAATTCGGGATTATTGAAATAGGCTTTTACAGTGATTAAACTATTTTTATATGAAGAAATTCGGCTTAAAACCTGCTTTGGTTTATAAACATCTCGATCCAATTGCATTTCCTTGATAATACCAGAAATGGCTCGAACAGAATCCTGGGAATCATAAATTGTAAAGTTGGAAGGATAGCCTAATTTATCGGCTTCGGAACGCAGAATTCGTGCAAAAACGGAGTGAAAAGTTCCCATCCAAAGATTTTTGGCTTCGCTGGAGCCCACAATATCAGAGATACGCTTTTTCATTTCACGTGCCGCTTTGTTGGTAAATGTCAATGACAAAATACTAAAAGCATCCACACCCAAACTCATCAAATAAGCAATTCGAATAGTCAATACACGTGTTTTTCCAGAGCCTGCACCGGCAATAATAATCATTGGCCCGTCTTTTTGGAGAACGGGTTCGCGTTGGGCTTCGTTAAGTTGGTCGATGTATTTCTGCATAAAATTTTCTGTTGAATGCAAAAATAAGGATTTAAGATTTAGAAATTTGATTTAAATAAAACCAAAATAATCGTTTTTTTAAATCCACAAATTTTGGTTTACCATTTTGAAAAAACATACCAAAAGGCATAAAAAAAACTCCAACATTTCTGTTGAAGTTTTTGTGGGCGATGAGGGGTTCGAACCCCCGACCCCCTCGGTGTAAACGAGGTGCTCTGAACCAGCTGAGCTAATCGCCCTAATTTGTGAGTGCAAATATACACTTAGATATTGAATTCACAAACAAAATTTTAAAAAAATAAAATTTGAATTTAATTTGAAATAAAACATAATTCTTATCAATGAATCAGTATAGTATTATATTTGTAAAAACAAAAGATTCTAAATGGCACATTTCAAAGAAAATGATTTACCCAAATCCAAAATTACTGCAACTTCATTAAATAAAGCTACTCTCATTTTTAAGTATGCAGGAAGTCATCGTTGGAAATTTTATGTTGGATTAATTTTCCTTTTGCTAACTGGTGCAACCGCTTTGGCTTTTCCAAAATTGATGGGATTGCTAATTGACTGTGTGAAGAACAAAAGTTATGACCAAGCCAATAATATAGCCCTATTACTGATTGTCATTTTGTTTTTGCAATCGATTTGTTCCTTTTTTAGATTATCGTTATTCGTCAATTTTACGGAACATACTTTAGCCAATCTTCGGTTATCCTTGTACAGTAATTTGGTAAAATTACCAATGTCTTTCTTTTCTCAAAAACGTGTTGGCGAACTAAACAGCCGCATCAGTGCTGATATTACTCAAATTCAAGACACCCTAACTTCAACAATAGCTGAATTTTTAAGACAATTTATTTTAATCATCGGTGGAGTCATTTTATTGGCTACCGAAAGCGTAAAACTTACTTTGTTAATGCTTTCTGTAGTGCCTCTAGTAGCAGTTGCAGCGGTAATTTTTGGCCGTTTCATTCGAAAATATTCCAAAAAAGTACAAGATCAGGTTGCCGAAAGTCAAGTAATTGTTGAGGAAACGATGCAAGGAATCAGTATCGTTAAGGCTTTCGCCAACGAGTGGTACGAAATTGCCCGTTATGACGGGAAAATCAAGGAAGTGGTGAAACTGGCCATCAAAGGCGGAAAATACAGAGGTTACTTTGCTTCCTTTATCATATTTTGTCTTTTTGGAGCCATCGTTGCTGTGGTTTGGTTTGGCGTGCGATTGAGTATTAGTGGCGAAATGAGTGTGGGACAATTAATTTCTTTTGTATTATATTCTACTTTCGTTGGCGCTTCATTTGGAGGTATTGCCGAATTGTATGCTCAAATCCAAAAGGCAATTGGTGCAACAGAACGTGTTTTCGAACTATTAGAAGAAACACCTGAAAAAATCAATTCCACTCAAAACTCACATTCCGTACAAAAGATACAAGGCAATGTCACTTTCAAAAATGTGACCTTCACCTACCCCTCCAGAAAAGAAATGAAAGTACTTAAAGGCGTGAATTTCACTGCTAATTTTGGTCAAAAAATAGCCATTGTGGGACCAAGTGGTGTTGGAAAATCTACTATTGCTTCCTTATTGTTGCGTTTTTACGATATTGATAGTGGCGAAATTTTGGTAGATGGAAAAAACATCTATGATTATGACCTAGAAAATCTTCGTGGGAACATGAGTATTGTTCCTCAAGATGTGATTTTATTTGGTGGCACCATCAAAGAAAACATTGCTTACGGAAATCCAGATGCTTCGGATGAAGAAATTATGCTGGCTGCCAAACAAGCTAATGCTTTGAATTTTATCGAAAGTTTCCCTGAAAAATTTGAAACTATCGTTGGTGAAAGAGGCGTTAAACTTTCTGGAGGACAAAGACAACGAGTAGCAATTGCTAGAGCCTTGCTTAAAAACCCAAGTATTTTAATTTTGGACGAAGCCACCTCTTCATTGGACAGCGAAAGCGAAAAACTGGTTCAGGAAGCTTTAGAAATTTTGATGGAAGGAAGAACGAGCATTATTATTGCGCACCGTCTTTCGACTATTCGCAAGGCAGATCAAATTTTAGTGCTCGATAAAGGTGTGATTGCCGAACAAGGAACGCACCAGGAATTGATTGTTTTAGAAAATGGTATTTATAAAAACTTGAGTAATTTGCAGTTTAGTCATTCTTAATTTATGGACATAGATGAAACGGATTCGCAAAAGCGAAAACGCGGATAAAAACTGATTCTTCTTGTTGTTCATACAAGTAAAATCAGTTTTTATTCGCGCTTTACGAAGTAAATCCGTGTTATCAGTGTTACAATAACTACTACTTCCCTTTTCTTCTATTTCTCTCCGCTTTTATCATTGCTAATTCACGGCTAGTTTGTCCCGCCACCGAAGTATTTTCCTCGGCACGACGAATTAAGTAAGGCATCACATCTTTTACAGGGCCAAAAGGCAAATACTTGGCAACATTATACCCACTGTCGGCCAAATTATAACTGATGTTATCGCTCATTCCGTATAATTGACCAAACCAAATTCTATTCTCAGTCGATTTTATTCCTTTTTCTGTCATTAAATTCATCAAGAAATACGTACTGGCTTCGTTGTGAGTTCCTTCAAAAATAGACATCATATCAAGATGATCGACCATATATTTTACGGCAGCATCATAATTTTCGTCGGTGGCTTCTTTTGAAGCACAAATTGGCGTTGGATATCCTTTTTCGATAGCGCGTTCATTTTCTTTTTCTATATAAGCACCACGAACCAGTTTCATTCCAATAAAGAATCCTTCTTGTTTTGCTTTTTCGTGCAATTTTTTCAAATAATCCAATCGATCCCAACGGTACATTTGCAAAGTATTGAAAACAATTGGTTTCGATTTATTGTATTTAACCATCATTGCTAAAACCAAATTATCTACAGCATCTTGCATCCAGCTTTCTTCGGCATCAATTAATAAAGCGACATCACTATCATAAGATGCTTTGCATACTTTTTCGAAACGGGCCACTACTCTATTCCACTCTTCGGTTTCAGCAGATGTTAATTTTTTTCCTAAACTCACTTCTTCGTATAAATCAATGCGTCCAAAACCTGATGGCTTGAAAACTGCAAACGGAATTGCCTTTTTTTCTTTGGCAAACTCAATCAATTTCAGTGTTTTTTCCAAAACGGCATCAAATTGTTCTTCTTCTTCCTTACCTTCTACCGAATAATCCAAAACCGAAGAAACACCTTTGGTAATCAACTTGTCCACTACTTTTAAGCTATCATCCTCATTCACTCCACCGCAAAAATGGTCGAAAACTGTGGCACGAATTAATCCTTCTACGGGTAAACTTGCTTTTAAGGCAAAATTTGTAACCGCTGTTCCAATTCGAACAAGTGGTTCATTTGCAATTAATTTGAATAGAAAATAAGCTCTATCAAGTTCAGTATCGCTTTTTAATGAAAAGGCAATTTGTGTGTTATCGAATAAATTTTTCATTATTTGTTATATTTTTGTACAAATATAGAGAGAGTTTTCAAAATTATTCAGCAAAAATTACCTTATTTTGCGCTTTAAATTAATCAAAGATTATGCAATCCATTCAAGCCAACAATTATCCAATATATTTCAACGAAACAGGATACGAAGCTCTAAATTCGTTTCTCAACGAAAGCAAATATTCGAACTTATTTATTATCGTAGATAGCAATACTAATGAGTACTGTTTGCCTCAATTTCTTCCTTATTTAGCCACTAAACTTACTATAGAAATTATTGAATTTGAAGCGGGCGAACCCAATAAAAATATTGAAACTTGTGTTCAATTATGGAATGTATTGACCGAACTTGGAGCCGATAGAAAAAGTCTTGTTCTGAATCTTGGTGGCGGAGTTGTCACTGATTTGGGTGGTTTTGTGGCGTCAACTTTCAAGCGTGGAGTCGATTTTATTCATATCCCAACTACTTTACTCTCAATGGTCGATGCCTCGGTTGGTGGGAAAACTGGGGTTGATTTAGGGAACCTTAAAAACCAAGTTGGTGTAATTAATGTGCCAAAAATGGTGCTAATTGACACCCAATATTTAGAAACACTTTCTAAAGAAGAAATGCGTTCCGGTCTTGCTGAAATGCTCAAACACGGATTGATATATGACAAAGGGTATTGGGAACAATTTCTGGATCTGAAAGCCATTGATTTTGCCGATTTCGATGCGTTAATCTACCGTTCTGTCGAAATCAAGAACGAAATTGTAATACAGGATCCAACCGAAAAAAATATCCGTAAGGCCTTGAATTTTGGTCACACATTAGGCCACGCCATTGAAAGCTATTTTTTAGATAATAAAAACAAGAAAAATTTATTGCACGGTGAAGCTATCGCTATAGGCATGATTTTGGAAAGTTATATTTCGTTAGAGAAAAATTTACTAACCTTAGAAGAGTACAGTCAGATAAAAACTACAATAAAAACAATCTATGATGCTGTGGTTTTTGAAGATAATGACATCAAACCCATACTGGAATTGCTCATTCACGACAAAAAAAATGAGTACGGAAACATTCAATTTGCACTGATTGAAGGTATCGGAAAAATTAAAATTAATCAATCTGTTGAAAACGAACTGATTTTAAAGGCTTTCCAAGATTATAAATCTTAATTAATTTTATAAAAAAGGATTGCAATTGGTATATAATATTTTTTACATTTGCAGAAATGAAAAAAAGTCAAAACACAAGAAATTATAGTGCTATAAAAAACGAAAACAGTAGTTCTTTTTTAAGAATATTGAGACGCTTTTTTACTATTAAAGATACTTTTAGTTTTGATATTTTCTCCTATTTGAAAGCCGAAAATGAAAAGCTTCAAATCGTTTTTGAAAACATTAGAGTTTGAATTTTAGCTTAATTAATATTTCAATTAAATTAATCTAAAATTATAAAAATCAAATGAATACAAAATATTTCGATTTAATAAATCAAACTTATTATTTTCCACAAGAAGAATTTACATTAAACAAAGACAACCTAGAGTTTCACAATATCGATTTAATGAAATTGGTTGAACAATACGGAACACCATTAAAATTTACTTATTTACCTCAAATTTCCAATAACATTAACAAAGCCAAAAGCTGGTTTCGTAAATCGATGGAAAAAAACAATTATGAGGCCAAATATTACTATTGCTATTGTACCAAAAGTTCTCACTTTGAGTATGTAATGAACGAAGCTTTTAAGAACAACATTCACATTGAAACTTCTTCGGCTTTCGATATTAATATTGTAGAAAAACTATTGGATTCTGGTAAAATAAACAAAAGCACTTATGTGATTTGTAACGGATTCAAAAGAGATCAATATATTGAAAACATTGCGAGATTGATTAATAATGGTCATAAAAATACGATTCCAATAATTGACAATTATGAAGAATTAGACCTTTTACAAGAGCATATCAAACGAAAATTTAAAATAGGAATTCGTATTGCAGCTGAGGAAGAACCCAAATTTGAGTTCTATACTTCACGACTTGGGATTGGTTATAAAAACATTGTTCAGTTTTACAAAAAGCAAATCCAAGAAAATAAAAAACTGGAACTCAAAATGTTACACTTTTTTATCAATACAGGAATCAATGACAATGCTTATTATTGGAACGAATTGGTAAAATGTATCAAAGTATATGTAGCTTTGAAAAAAGAATGCCCTACACTCGATGGATTAAACATTGGTGGCGGATTTCCTATCAAAAATTCGCTAGCATTTGAATATGATTATCAATATATGATTGACGAAATCATCAATCAAATTAAGATTGCTTGCGATGAAGCCGAAGTAGATGTTCCTAATATTTTTACGGAGTTTGGGTCTTTTACAGTTGGAGAAAGCGGTGGTGCGATTTATCAAATTTTGTATCAAAAACAACAAAATGACAGGGAAAAATGGAATATGATTGATTCCTCTTTCATCACCACTTTACCAGATACTTGGGCGATAAACAGACGATTTATTATGTTGGCGGTCAACCGTTGGAACGATACCTATGAAAGAGTTTTACTAGGGGGAATGACCTGTGATAGTGATGATTATTATAATTCAGAGCAAAATATGAATGCCATCTATTTGCCAAAATACAATAAAGAAAAACCACTTTATATTGGTTTTTTTAATACAGGAGCATATCAAGAAACCATTGGAGGTTACGGAGGTTTGCACCACTGTTTGATTCCACAACCGAAACACATTTTGATTGACCGTGACGAAAACGGGATCTTGGCAACCGAAGTTTTCTCTGAACAGCAAACTGCCGATGACGTATTGGATATATTAGGCTACAATAAAAAATAATTTTAAAAGTTTTCATTGTAGTTCTCAAAAAAAAATATTTTCTTTGAACACTCAAGAATACGCCTCAAACAATAAAAAACAAAATGAGTAAAGGACCAGTTAGTCAATTTATAGAAAAGCATTATTTGCATTTTAATTCAGCATCGTTAGTAGATGCGGCGAAAGCATACGAACAACAATTAGCCAACGGTGCAAAAATGATGGTAAGTATGGCTGGTGCTATGAGCACCGCCGAAATCGGGAAAATTTTTGCGGAAATCATTCGCAAGGATAAAGTACAAATTATATCTTGTACAGGAGCAAATCTTGAGGAAGATATTATGAATTTGGTGGCACATTCTCATTACGAAAGAGTGCCAAATTATCGTGATTTGACACCCGAAGACGAATGGGCTTTACTAGAAAGAGGTTTGAATCGTGTTACTGATACTTGTATTCCAGAGCACGAAGCGTTTCGTCGTTTGCAAAAACATATTTACAAGTTATGGAAAGATGCAGATGATAATGGGGAACGCTATTTTCCTCACGAATTTATGTATAAAATGCTACTTTCAGGCGTTTTGGAAGAATATTACGAAATTGACTTAAAAGACAGCTGGATGTATGCAGCAGCAGAGAAAAATTTACCTATTATTGTACCAGGTTGGGAAGACAGTACGATGGGAAATATTTTTGCTTCGTATGTTATCAAAGGGGATTTGAAGGCCTCAACAATGAAATCGGGTATTGAATATATGGTTTATTTATCAGATTGGTATCCAAAAAACAGTGCTAAAGGTATTGGTTTTTTCCAAATTGGCGGCGGAATTGCAGGAGATTTTCCAATTTGTGTGGTTCCAATGTTGTATCAAGATATGGAAATGCATGATATTCCGTTTTGGAGTTATTTTTGCCAGATTTCAGATTCAACCACCAGTTATGGTTCTTATTCTGGAGCAGTGCCAAATGAAAAAATCACTTGGGGTAAATTAGACATAAAAACTCCCAAGTTTATTATCGAGTCGGATGCTACTATTGTTGCTCCGTTAATTTTCGCTTATTTATTAGACTTATAGAAGAATTTATGAAAAGAGTAATTGTTGATTACGCAAAACTTACCCACGAAATTTTAAATCTATTGGTAGATAAATTTCCGGATGGCTATGATGATTCAAATATTATCCGTTTTAGAAATGCTCAAAACGAATTAATTGAAGCTGTCGAAGTTCGTACAGAAGATACTATTTACTTAGTAAAAATTAGTACCAAACTTGCCGATAGAATCGAAAATTATGATGAAGACGATGAAATTGCAGCCGAAATTGAACCATTAGACGAAGGTATTGACCTAGACGACGAAGACGACGACATCGATGACGGTGCTAGTTTAGACAAACCTGACTTCAAAGACGATGATGATTCTGGTGATGATGACGATGATGATGATGATAATAACCAAGCTGACACAGTTGATGGGGAGGAAGATGAAGACGATGAATAATTAATTTTTTAACAAAAATATAGCTAAGGAACTCTAAATGAGTTCCTTTTTTTATTATTTTTAAAAGCTAAAAAATATACGCCAAAATGACAACACAAATTTTACACACCAAACTCAAAGAAAATTTTGGGTTCGAAAAATTCAGACCCAATCAAGAAGACATTATCAATTGCATCCTCTCTGGACAAGATACTTTGGCGATTATGCCAACGGGGGGAGGAAAATCCATTTGTTTTCAACTCCCCGCTTTAGTTTTACCCGGAATTACGATTGTTATTTCGCCATTAATCGCCTTGATGAAAGATCAGGTGGATAGCTTGAAAGCCAATGGAATTGCCGCTTGTTTCATCAACAGCAGTCAATCGAGTGAAGAACAAAATCAACACATTCAGAATCTAAAAGACAACAAAGTCAAGTTGGTTTATGTTACTCCGGAAAGTTTATCCTATCTCGAAAATGCTTTCAATCAAGTTACTGTGAGTCTCATTGCTATTGACGAAGCGCATTGTATTTCGGCTTGGGGTCACGATTTTCGACCAGCTTACACTAATTTGGGTTATCTAAAAAACCGCTTCCCTTCTACTCCAATTCTGGCATTGACCGCTACAGCCGATAAAGCCACCCGAACCGATATTTCGGATCAATTAAATTTGGTCAACCCCAAAATATTCGTGGCTTCATTCGACAGAAAAAATTTAAGTTTAGAAGTTCGTCCCGCTTTAGACCGAGTGAAACAAATTATCGATTTTATAAAAGACAAACCTAATGAATGTGGTATTGTTTATTGCTTAAGCCGAAAAACTACGGAAGAACTTGCCGAAAAATTGCAAAAAAATGGAATTAATGCCAAGGCCTATCACGCAGGTTTAGATAACAAACTTCGCTCCAATACTCAAGATGAATTCATCAATGACGAATGTCAAGTAGTTTGCGCCACTATTGCTTTTGGAATGGGAATCGATAAATCCAATGTCCGCTGGGTAATTCATTATAATTTACCCAAAAATATTGAAGGCTATTATCAGGAAATTGGACGTGCTGGTCGGGATGGTTTACCATCCGAAACGGTTTTGTTCGAAAGTTATGGTGATATGATTCAGTTGCAAAAATTTGCTTCCGAAGGATTGAATGCCGAAGTACAACTGGCAAAATTGGAACGAATGAAGCAATATGCCGATGCGTTGAGCTGTCGCAGAAAAATTTTGCTTTCCTATTTTGGAGAATTGGTCACCGAAAATTGTGGCAATTGCGATATTTGCAAAAATCCACCCGCTTTTTTCGATGGAACCATCATTGCCCAAAAGGCATTGTCGGCCATTATTCGTTTGCAAGAATCGGAAGCATTACCCGTAATCGTTGACTTTTTGAGAGGTTCGAAAAATGCTTCTATTTATGAAAAAGGATATCAAAATTTAAAAACCTACGCTGTTGGTGCCGATATTTCTTGGTATGATTGGAACCAATATCTTATTCAACTGATTAATTTAGGGTATTGCGAAATTGCTTTTCATCAGCAAAACAGAATAAAATTAACGTCCTTTGCCCAGAAAGTTTTATTTGAAGGCGAAAAAGTGCAATTGACAACCGTTCAAAAAATAAGCAAAGAAAAACTAGAAACCAAAGAACGAGTAACTAAAGCCGCAGCCAATTCACTTTTTGAAACTCTCAGAAAACTACGTTCCGAAATTGCCAAGGAAGAAGGAGTTCCTGCCTACATCATTTTTAACGATGCTACTTTAAAACAACTCGAGGCCGAAAGACCAATGAGCGATGACGAATTCTTGAACATTGACGGAGTTGGAAAAGCCAAGTTAGAAAAATATGGCGATTTGTTTATAAAAGCAATTATTGAATTTCAAAAAAGCAAAACCGTCCGAGCAAAAAAAGAAGGGAGCACTTTCAAAGAAACTTTGGAATTATTGCAATCTGGGTTAACCGTTGAAGAAATTGCTATCAAAAGAAATTTGGGTTTGAGCACAATTACTTCGCATCTAGCCAAATTATATAGCGATGGACATCCGATAGATTTGAGTACTTACATCACAAGAGAAGAAATTTCAAAAATTGTGGAAGCCAAAATTAAACTGGAATCGCCAAATGCTTTAAAACCATACTTCGATTATTTTGAAGAAAAAATCGCGTATGATAAAATCAGGATTGGTTTGGCCGTGATTGAAAAAGAAGCACTTATAAATTAAAAAAATACCGCAAAGTCTAGAGGACACAAAGAAAAAAAGTTTATAAATTCTTATTTCCGAATTTATAAACTTTTTTTAAACTTTGCGACTTAGTGCCTTTGCTGTAAATTTTACAAATACCTTTCCTGAAAAACTCTTTGATGGTGTTTCATATGTCCAATAATTAAAAATCCGATAGCTCTTACTGAAATTGTATGATTGGATGCAATTCCTAATCTTGTCAATTGTTCATCCGAGAAACTTTTGAAAAGTAATAAATTAGAATGTCTAACAGCCGAAAATTCAGTTAATAATTCTTGAATACTTCTACTATTGGCATTCGTATTTTCGACATAATCATTTTCCTCAAATCCAGGTAATGCCGTTTGGTCATTTCTTGAAATTCGCAAGGCACGATAACCAAAAATCCGTTCGGCATCGATAATATGCTGGATAATATCCTTGATAGTCCATTTGCCTTCGGCGTATCGATAATCAAATTTGTCCATTGGAATATTCTGAACAAATTTGATAAAATCGTGTAAACTGATTTCTAATTCTTCCAATAATTCTACATTTTCAATCGCTTTGATATACGTCGCATTGAATTCAGAATATTCATTTACTGGCAATTGATTTGAATTCATATATTAATTTTTAAATCTTTCTCCGAAACAATCTAAACTCTAAAATTATATTTTAAGCTGAGTTTCTACTTGCGTTTGTATTTCCAAAAAGAGAACGAGTCACAATCTTTTCATAAGTCTGAATCAAATCTAAATCTGGTTTTTGCTCCTTGTTCAATTCATTAATTCTTAATAAAGCATATTGTTGTATGGTCAACAAAGGCAACACTATACGCTCTCTTATGTCAATCGAAGCTTTTCCGTCAGGATAGTTTTCCATCAATTCATTATGTCCAGCAATTTTTAATAATAAACGTTTAGTTTCTAAAAACTCATCGTATATAATTTGCCAAAATGCTCCAAATTCAGGATCTTTTTTCATATAAGCGGTCAAAGGGAAAAAGGATTTTGCCAATGACATCATACTGTTTTCTAACAAGGTTCTAAAAAATAAAGAATCATTATATAAATTCTGAACTTTATCCCAATTGTTAGTATCCTCAAAATATTTTAATGCCGTACCTACTCCAAAAAATCCAGGTACATTTTGCTTTAATTGACTCCACGAGCCCACAAACGGAATGGCTCTTAAATCGGCAAAATCTAAATGTTCAGACATACTTCTTTTTGATGGTCTACTTCCAATATTGGCTTTAGCATAATATTTTAAAGTGCTCATTTGCTCCAAATAAGGAATAAATTTTGGATGATTTTTAAAACTCAAATATTTTTCGTAGCCCAACTCAGCTAATTGATCTAAAATTTCTTTTTCGCTAACTGATAAAATATTTTTTTGTTTATTAAAAACTTGATTTGTAGCACCAGCACTTAATAAATTTTCTAGGTTATAGCGACAAGAGTCTAAAGTTCCAAAATTTGAGCTTATGGTTTGCCCTTGTACCGTAACCTGAATTTCATTGTTCTCAATTTTTGGTCCTAGAGAGGCGTAAAATTTATGAGTTTTACCTCCTCCACGAGCTGGAGGACCACCACGTCCATCAAAGAACAGCGCTTTAATTCCGTATTTTCTTGACATTGCCGTCAATTCCTCTTTTGCTTTATAAATACTCCAATTCGCCATCAAATACCCACCATCTTTAGTCCCATCAGAAAAACCAAGCATTATAGTTTGTTTATTATTTCTCGATGCTAAATGCGCCATATATACAGGATTAGTGTACAACTTTTCCATAATTACATAAGCATTCTGTAAATCGTCAACTGATTCGAACAGAGGAATTATATCGACGGTAGGATTCTCCCAATTGTTTAATTTGAAAAGTGCAAATGTTTCCATAACATTCAACGCGCTTTCATTATTGCTTATGATATAACGATTTGAGCCAAATTCTCCGTTATTTTTTTGTATTTGTCTAATCGCTTGCATCGACTCAATAGTCGATTTTGTAATTTCATTTTCAAATACATTCGAATCAAGATTTCCTTTGATGGTTGACAAGACTTCTATTTTTTCACTTTCTGTTAATTCAAAATAATTCTTTGGAAAAACTTCAGAATTTGAATTCAAGTAATACTGTACAACATCTTTAAAAACAGCATCATGTATTTTACTATTTTGACGAATGTCTAAAGAGGCAAAATGGAAACCAAATAAATTTACTTTGATAAGAAGCGCTTCTAATTCATCTAGGTATAAAGATTGATTGCGTTCTATAAGAATGGTTCTTATTTTGTTTAATTGAGATTTAAACTCATCTAAAGTGATATAAATTTCGCCTTTAGAGTAAAAAACAGAACGATACAATTTGTTTTCGAGCTCAGCAACAAGTACATCTACTTGAGAGAAAGTAAGTTTACGTTTTAAATTTCTCATTTCGCGATAGTAACATTTCAAAATGGATGTCCTTAATCTATCGGCTACTTTAAGAGTAATTTCTGTGGTTACAAAAGGATTTCCATCACGATCACCTCCGGGCCAAAAACCAAGTTTTATTATTTGATTTTGTATTAAGTTTCCGTTCAAAATATTTTTTTGAAGATAATGTACTATTTCACCAGCAGTTTCATAAAATACATTTTCAAGATACCATATCAAACTTACCGCTTCGTCAAAAGGGTTTGGTTTTTCGGCTTGAATAAAAGGTGTTTTACCTAATTGAGCTAACAATTGTTTGATTTCGAGCAAGTTATTTTTACGAATTGCTTCGGTTAAATCGTTGATAATTCCCAAAACAGAGCCAGGATAAAACTGAGTCGGATGAGCTGTTAAAACCGTTCGAACATTAAAATTTTCTAAAAATGAAATTAACTCTAATTCTTTTTCTTTAGCGGACGCTTTTTCTTTAATATCACGCAAAGAACCTCTTCCTTCCATATTATTCACAACGGGGAATGCCGCATCTTCAACAGCATCAAATAGTACTATTTGACGTTCTATATATTGAATAAAACGAAACATTAAATCAATTTTTTCTGATTCTGAAGCACCACTAAGGTATTTTTGAGCAAATAAATCTAAAATTTCTTTAGGTGTTTCTTGTTTTTTGAATCCATTTTCACAACCATCTGTAAATAATGGGAGTAGTGCCCCAGTATTGTCTATTGAATCAAACGGGAGTGTAATAAAAACACTATTATAGATGTTATATTTAGAAAGGACTTCTTCTTTGAATCGTTCAATTTTAGGATGAGTATACATAAATTGGTTAATTAGTTAGTTTGTAGTTCGTATAAAGTTAAAAAAACAAACCCCAAGAATTCACTTGAGGTTATATTATTTAATATCGTTCAAATGAATTATATATCTTTAAATATAGTGTGCATTAAGCGTTTTTTATCATTAATGCTTTCTTCCAATGAAATCATTGTTTCTGTTCTGTAAACACCATCAATATCATCAATCATAAAGATTACATCCTTAGCATGTTTTGTGTCTTTTGCTCTAATTTTACAGAAAATATTGAATTTTCCTGTTGTTACAGAAGCAACAGTTACGAAAGGAATTTCGTTGATACGTTGCAAAACAAATTTAGTTTGCGAAGTATTATTCAGAAAAACTCCAACATAAGCGATAAATGAATATCCCAGCTTATCATAATCCAACACTAATGAAGAACCCATTATTATTTCGGCATCTTCCATCTTCTTAACTCGAACGTGAACTGTTCCAGCCGAAATTAGTAATTTTTTTGCAATATCTGTAAAAGGAATTCTGGTGTTGTCTATCAACATATCCAAAATTTGATGGTCTACTTCATCTAAACGAAACTTACTCATAATTCAATAGTTTAATATTTATAACTACAATTACAAACTTTAAAAAACTATTGACCCATTAACAAACCTTTTATTATTATCTAAATAAAAGTTAGCTTTTTGATTTAGTTTTGGAAAATTATCACTAGAATCTTGATAAAGTGCGCCTTTAGCATCAAATTCAAAATGTCCAAAATAATTATCCAATTCACTTATATGAACAATATAAGCATTAAAACAAATTTGATCGTTAATTAATTCTTCTTTGTATTGTGCAGCAAAATTCGTGATTATTTCGATACCATCATAATTTATTTTGATATTTTTATATAAAAAATCATAAAAAACAACTTTATTTTGAGGAATACTCAAATATTTGTCAAATTCATTGTTAACTAAATCGTTTTCGCTAAGTATTTTAAAACTCGTAACCAAAGATACAAAAACATATTTTCTTGTTTCCTCTCTCGAATAATCTTTCGGAAAATGACCTGCTTCAAACAAAACTGTTGGAACACCTAAATATTGAAAAGTGTCTCCAATACAATTTATATTAAATGCGTCATCAAATCGACCAACTTGTCCTGGAATATAATTTTGCAAAACATCATTTATACCTGAAATCAAATTAATCACCTTCAATCTAGTCGCATTAACTTCTCTTTCTTTATTGTAAGCTGGAGCTAAAAAAGACATTGTTGCAGGACTACTAGAGCTTCCTACACCAAAAATAGTACGCTGATCGTGTAGATTAAAGCAAAAATCAGGTTCAAAGTTTTCAAAAGCTTCTCTTAAAACTCTGCTTTCTGGTTGCGACAGCTCTTTTGAATCACGATTTATATCTACTTTATTGGCATTTTCGCGAGTGTATAATTTCGCTCCATCAGGATTTAACATCGGAATGACACAAAAAGTAAATGTTTTAAGTAACTTTCTAGCCAACCCTGAATCTCCATTCAAGAGGTTCAAAAAATCAATTAGTGCTTTTGTAGTTGTACTTTCGTTTCCGTGCATTTGAGACCAAAGTAATAATTTGATTTTTCCTGTACCAATTTGAAACTTATAAATTGGCATTTCAAGAACCGATTTTCCAATAATTTCTAATTGATTATTTGTGTTTAATTTTTTTAAAATTGGGTAAATATTATCTAACGTAATATAACGACCTTTAATTGATGGCTCTTTATATTGACTGAATAATTGCTCTAAATTCATAGTTGTATTTTTGTTTTACAAAAGTAAACATCTTTAAATTAACAATTGTAATTCTTAAAAAAAGTATTTAATTTATTATTGTAAACAAATATTGTATTGGTTATTCTATTTCATCCAATGTACAAATTGACAAATGTACTTAAAAATAATATTGACATTTAATTATTTAATAATCAGTATTTTATATAATTTTAATTAAATTAATAATTAAGGTTAAATAATCTTTTATCAACAATTTACATCTGTAATATTGGTTCGTTATTTGTTTTTAATTACATTTGTAACATTAATTATTTTAAATACAATTTACAATGGTAAACACTGATGATTTCATAAAAAGACTAGAATACATTCTGGATTATTACAGCTTGAATGCCTCTTCGTTTGCCGATAAAATAGGTGTACAACGTTCGAGTTTGTCCCACCTCCTTTCTGGAAGAAACAAACCAAGTTTAGATTTTATTCTCAAAATTATGGATGTTTTTCCTGAGGTCGATTTGTATTGGATTTTAAATGGAAAGGGAACTTTTCCAAAATCGGAAATAGAAAATGAAGTAAATAGAGTTCAACCCACTCCAACTTTTAACAATGCAATTGTTGAAACTAAAATAGAAAAGCAAACTGATTTGTTCTCTGAAAAAAATTCAAATGCAAAAAATAAGACGGAAGAAAATCTTCCAAATCTTTTTTCAAATTCAAAATTAGCTTCGATTAATAAAACGGAAGTTGAAATTGACCGAATTGTAATTTTTTATACAAACGGAACTTTTAAAACCTATTCGGCAGAATAAATTATAATTCAGTGTTAAAACCTTTTTCAGGTATTTTACCAATAATACCTTTGAAATGTTTTAATAAAATTTTTAAATCATCATTGTAATTTGAAGTTGGATAAAATGGTTTTCCAATATTTACTGTTTTTTTTCCAAAATCAAAAGCAACAGGAATTATAGGAACATTTGCTTTTAAAGCGATATAATAAAAACCTGTTCGGAGTTCACTGATTTTTTTTCGGGTTCCTTCGGGAGAAATTGCCAATCGAAATTCATCACTTTTTTCAAAAATTTTGGCAATGGCCTCTACTTTGTTTAAACTCCCTACCCTATCTATTGGCGCTCCACCCATCCAACGAAAATAAAAACCAAATGGAAAACGAAATAATTCTTTTTTTCCAATAAAATTCATTTCCAAATCAATAATTCCTCTAGTAAATATTCCCAGATAGAAATCGTGCCAACTTGTGTGAGGAAGAATCATTAGAACACATTTCATAATACTTTTATCAATTGTGCCTTCAATTTTCCAATTCATTAATTTGAAGAAAATAAATTTGTAAAACCTTTTTTTCATTTAGAACCTATTTTTGGTAAAATTAGTATTATTCCTGTATTTTTGATAAAAATTCTTCAAATGCTCAAAAAACTGTTTAGCTACTTAATTCCCATCACCATTTTTAAAGAAGTTTCTGTTATTAGTCATAGCTTAGAAGTAACTTGGAACAACGGAAAATTAGTCTTAGACAGTGAGAATACAAATTATTCGTATGGGAATTTACAAGGTATTCTAAGAATAGGATTGAGAAATATTGGTTTCGAAAAAATTAAATCGATGAATTCTATTCTTGTACTAGGTGTTGCTGGTGGCAGTGTAATTCATACTTTGGTTGATGAAATTCATTATAAAGGAAAAATTACTGGAGTCGAAATTGACAAATCTGTAATTGAAATTGCCAACACTTATTTTCATCTCAACGACATTCCAAATCTTGAAATAATTATCGATGACGCCTCTAAATATGTTTTGAAAACTAATACTAAATATGACTTAATAATTATTGACGTTTTTCAAGATGCAAAAATGCCTGATTTTTTATTTGAATTCTTTTTTATTAACCGAATTTGTTTTTTATTAAAACCCAAAGGCGTCATCCTTTTTAATACAATGCTATTAAATGCGAAGCAAAAACAACTTAATTCAGACTATCTAAAAAATTTTGACACTAAAAAATATACTGTGACAAAATTTAGCAAAATAAAAAAAACGAATGAATTAATTCTAATTGAAAGTAACTTTTAATAGCAATTTGTAATAAAAGTTAAGCATTTATTTTGTAAATTCGAGGTGATATTCAAACCTTGTAATTATGAATTCAATTCTAAAGAAATTATTTCTAGGAAATTTGTCTAAGATTCCAAAACCCGAGTATAATCCTGTACAGAAACGCATTATGAATATTAAGGCGATTTGGAACAACAACCATCAAGATGACAATGGAATAGAAAAAATTGTACGCTTGTTTCTTTCAACTTCACAATTACTTTTTCCGGGTGTTTATATTAAATATTTAGCTAGTTTAAAAGGCTATGAATATCGAGATTTAGCTTTGGATTTCTATGTTTTGCTCAAGGTTAGTTTTCCATTGCTGATATTAATTTATCATTGTCAAAGCAATCAATATGTAATTTGGATAATGATTTATGTGTTATTAGAAACGGTTTTATATATCCCAACATTAATTTTTGCTTCTGATATGTTTTCGAAACCACGCTCTTACAAAAGGTCAATGTTGTTGCTTTTTCTTAATTATATAGAAATTATATTTTCGTTTGGGGTTTTGTATTCCTGCGGAAATTATTTGAACCAACCTTTTAATCATTGGTTTGACGCTATTTATTTCAGCACCATCAATTCGGCCTCTATAGGATATGGTGATTATTTCCCTGTTACAACCATTGGAAAAGTATTAGCAACAATCCAAGCCTTTTTGTTTTTGATTTTTGTGGTCTTGTTTTTGAATTTTTTCTCTACTAAAATCAAGTCCAAAGGTTATTTTGATATTGAAAACGAATCCTAATTACATCAATTTTCTTGCTTTTTCTAAATCCTCTTTTGTATCAATACCAATTCCAATATGCGAAGTTTCGACCATTTTGATGCTTTTTCCAAATTCCAGATAGCGCAATTGTTCCAGTTTTTCTGATGCTTCCACTGATTTCATCGGAAGATTGTAGAAATCCATCAAAGCCTGTTTCCGGAAAGCATAAATCCCGATGTGTTTCATATAACGAACGCCCACATTTACTTCTCTCGGGTACGGAATTACCGAACGTGAAAAGTACAAGGCAAAACCATTTTGATTCACCACGACTTTCACATTATTTGGATTATTGATGTCGGCTTCTTCTTTTATTTCGCACATCAAGGAGGCCAAATCCACTTTCATATCAGTGTCGTTTTTGTACACTTCAATCAGTTTTTCTAAAGCTTCTGTGTCGATAAAAGGCTCGTCGCCTTGCACGTTGACTACAATATCCACCTCCATATTTTCGACCGCTTCGGCAATTCGGTCGCTTCCTGATTCGTGTTCCTTGATACTCATAATGGCTTTACCACCATTGGAAGTTATCTCTTTATAAATCAAATCAGAATCGGTCACCACGAAAACGTCATTAAAAAGGTTGGACTTTTTGGCGGCTTCATAGGTTCTTAAAATCACGGTTTTTCCTCCTAGGTCTTCCATTAATTTGGCGTGAAATCTAGTTGAGGCGTAACGTGCGGGAATGACTGCTATTATTTTCATTTTTTATATATTTTTTTTCCAAGAAGGCACTAGGTCGCAAAGTTTTTATTTTAATTATGGTCAAAAGCAAAATGCTCAATTTAACTCGAAATATACATTTTATAATATTAATGATTCTATAATAAAAGGCACGTTAAATTTATTTTTCCTAGGATCAAAGACAAAAATATCGTTCGTTGTATCTTCGGGTATTTGTATTTTATGAATATAGAAAGATTTAGGATTACAATTTAAAAATTTTGCTTCGAAATGTTGGTTTATTAGTGATGAAAATATATTTGTCTGTTCAAACATTGGAAATGGACTAAACTTTATACAATGCATTATTAAATTTGCAACGACTGCATTTATACAATTTATCAATGTTGCTTGTGAAAAATGTGTGTCTCTATCGTGTTTCGTTTTATTATATGCATCATACCAAGTTAAAGTTGTTGTTGGAGCAGATGAATTCCAGTTTTCAAAAGGTCTTATAGCTGATATACTCGAATAGGTTTTTAGAGTAAATTCAAAGTCATTCAAGTGCAATTTGTGCAATAATTTAACGTAATCTTTAGTTGTATAATTTCGTCCTACAGGCCTTTGTCCCGATTGATTCATATAATATTGCCAAAAATTTTCAACTTCAGTACAGGCCAATATTAATAATTCTCTAGTTTTGTGACTATAGGTATTTAAAGATAAAACATCTGGCTCGATATAAAGGAATATTTCATCAAGTTTTTGAATTAATAGTCTTAACGAATATTCTGATAATCTCATCTCATTTTCTGTTACTCCTAGTGCTTGATAAGTGTCTTCATAATAATATAATGATGGTCGCCAAACACCTTTTGTAGAATGTCCAACTTCTAGTTCTAAATTTTCAATTTCTTCAGCTCCAAATACTCTTGTTACCCAATCAATTAAAGTCCCTTCTTTTTTTTCTATAACTGTTAAACCAATAGAAATTATATAAAAGCCTTTATCTCTTCCATAAAAATGAACAAAATGAGTTTCAGTTTCATAAGCGTAGCCTCGCGGATGCTCTATATGTAAAGTTTTTACCCAATTTGGAAGTGTTGTGATTGTATTTCTATATGTGATTCCTACCATTTTTATTTAAGTTTTCGTTTGATATGAAAATATTTCTGTAAACTCATATATAGTATCTTTTAAGAATAAAATGATTTCAATAACTAATTATTAATTCTCCAAATATACCATTTTCCCACAAAACCAATCTACATAATCTTCACCGAAGTCATACTCAACGAACCTGCCACTAATTTGTCGTTGAACAAACTCAGTTCTTCGGTTTTGTCTTTCAATCCCAAGGTATAAATCAAGGGCAAATAATGGTCTGGTGTGGGAATCGCAATTTGTAATGCCTTGCTTTGTTTTTCATAATCAATAAGCGGTTGGAAATTGCCGTCCAATAAATAATTGTTTATGGTTTCTCTGGCTTCAATCGCCCAATCGTAACCGTAATTGTCTTTGTCAAAATTTGGAAAATCAACCAATCTCAAGTTATGAACGATGTTTCCGCTACCAATTATCAAGATGCCTTTTCGGCGTAAATCGATTAATTTCATTGACAATTCAAAATGATATTGTGGCGATTTGGTGTAATCAATACTCAACTGGATTACAGGAACATTCGCTTCGGGATACAAGTGTTTAATTACACTCCAGGTTCCGTGATCCAAACCCCAATGTTCGTCTAGTTCTACGTCAACTGGCTTTAATAATTCTTTAGTTTCTAATGCTAATTCTGGGCTTCCCGGAGCAGGATATTGCACTTCAAACAAGGCTTGTGGAAAACCTCCAAAATCGTGAATCGTTCTGGGCATTTCCATCGCGGTGACCTTGGTTCCATTAGTAAACCAATGTGCCGAAATACACAAAATGGCGTTGGGTTGTGGCAAAGTTTTGGCCAAATTTCGAAAACCCATCACAAACTCGTTTTCCTCGATAGCGTTCATAGGACTTCCGTGTCCCAGAAATAAAACCGGCATTTTTTCGGTGTTCGAAAAAGTGGCTGATATTTTATTTAGATCGTTTAGGGTGTTCATAATGAATATTTTTTTGAGATATAATACAGACGCGATAAATCGCGTCTGTACAGTGGCGAATTATTTTTTATAAAATTTATCCTCTTCCCATCTCGCTGGATTTTCTTCTATATAATTTTGTATTCTTTCAAATGATTCTGAATTTCTGATTATATGATCGTGGAAACGGGAATGCCATCCGAAATTTGGATTTTTTTTTCGCATTTCAAAGGTACATCTTCCTTTGTACCAACGAATTATTCTAGATATATTATCCGCTAACATCGGATTATTTTCTCCAGCAAATCCTCCAATTCCATCTTTCTCTGGTACAGACGCGATTAATCGCGTCTCACTAATATCGACATCATCAATTCTCTCACCCAAATTAGACGCGATAAATCGCGTCTCTACCGCAACAACGGATTTATCAATAATCAATATTCCGTGCATATGATTGGGCATAATCTGAAAATTTCCTAATTCTACATAAGGAAATTGTTTTAGTATTTCTGTCCAATATTCTTCTGCCAATGCTCCTACCAAATTTAAAATCATCTTTTTATCAACAACTTCTCCAAAAAAATGCTGCATTTCTTTTGTGCAAATCGTAATAAAATAGGCACCATTAGCACCATAATTCCAATTTTGCAATCTGGCCGATGGAACTCTATATTTATTTTGGAATTTTTCTGCCATAATTTGAATCTTTTTTATATAATTCTGGGATTTCTTAGCTGGGATTCCTTAGTACAGACGCGATTTATCGCGTCTCACATAAATATCAATAAATTTTATATGCAATATTAATATTCCCAACTAATTTTAGACGCGATAAATCGCGTCTCTACAGTGCGTCATTCCACAAAACTCTCGTCTTTAAATCCTATCAAATATAATTTATTTTTAGCTCTAGTCATTGCAGTGTACAACCATCGAATGTAATCTCTATTGATTCCGTCAGGCAAATACGGTTGCTCGATAAAAACGGTATTCCACTGCCCACCTTGCGATTTGTGACACGTAATGGCATACGAAAATTTGACTTGTAAGCCGTTGAAATATTCGTTGGCTTTTACTTTTTGGAATTGTTTGAACTTGGTTTCACCTTCGTAATCTTTCAAAATTTCCTGATACAATCGGTTCGATTCTTCGTATGTCAAGGACGGCGATTCACTTTTTATGGTGTCCAATAATAAAACCGTTTCAAATGGTTTTTGGTTCGGATAATCGACCATTCTTATTTTTACTTTGGCAAAATTGAAACCGTATAATTCCTTAATATTGAAAATTTCCAAGACTTCGATGATATCACCATTGGCAATAAAACCTGCTTCATCGGAGTCTTTAAGCCAGAAATAATTATTTTTGACCACCATCAAAAAATCTCCTGTAGATAATTCATTTTCTTTATCGAGAATTTTCGAACGGATTTGCTCATTATATTGATTGGCCCTTTTATTCGAACGAACGATAAAAGCGGTGTCTTCGATACTATAATTACTATAGGAGGAATTTATGGCGTCTTGAATATCGTAACCATCTACCAAACGAACAATGTCCTTGAATTTCTTGAGGTCAAATTGGAATTCAGTAATGAAAGAATCCTTCAACAACTCTCGAAGTTCTGTAGCATTATATAAGATTCCGGAGTTTTCTTCTTGACGCATTACTTCGTCTAACTCAATGTGTTCGACTTCTTTGTTGTAATTCATACCCAAAGTTTGAATGTCCAAAGCCGGGCTAATATCCAAATTCACGGGAGGCAACTGCGCAGTATCTCCCAACAAAATCATTTTACAATTCGTTCCTGAATAGACATAAGAAATCAAATCATCGAGCAAAGAACCATTTTCGTACAACTTAGAATCCGAATTCGTGTCCGAAATCATCGAAGCTTCATCAACAATAAAAATCGTGTTGGTATGTTTGTTTTGTTGCAAGGTAAATGAAACGCCACCACCGGAAGATTTCTTGGGAAAGTAGATTTTCTTATGAATCGTAAAAGCGGGTTTATTTGAATAATTGGCAATTACCTTGGCCGCACGACCTGTTGGCGCGAGTAAAACATATTTTTTGTTGATGTCAATCAAGTTGTTTACGATTGTCGAAATCACCGTCGTTTTTCCTGTTCCAGCATATCCTTTTAAGACAAAAATCGTGT
This sequence comes from Flavobacterium franklandianum, assembly GCF_007097365.1. Taxonomy (GTDB): domain Bacteria; phylum Bacteroidota; class Bacteroidia; order Flavobacteriales; family Flavobacteriaceae; genus Flavobacterium; species Flavobacterium franklandianum. The sequence goes on along the minus strand of NZ_VJZR01000017.1, from coordinate 12,324 downwards.
TATTGTCTTTTTCGGTCAAGAAAATTGCGATTTTTTGGAAAAATATATCCTGTTTATAGGTTGGTTTAAAAGGGAATTTTTTCAGTAAAAGACTATAAAACAAGGAGGATTCCATTTGGTGTAATTTGACTGCAAAGTAAAGAAAAAGTTATAGAGTTTAAAGGTTTAAAAGTTTAAAGTGTACGTCTTAAACATTTAAACCTTTAAACCTTTAAACTTCTAAACTATAAAATAAATTTGTAAGTTTGCAATTATGTCTGTTAACACTACCATTACCGATAAAAAATACAAAAAACTCTCGCTTCAAGTTTCCTTGACAGGGCTTTCGTTTTGTGTTTTTGATACTTTAAATCACAAGGTGCTTTCAGTGAAGGAAATCCATTTTGATACCTTTCACAAAGCTACCAAAATCGAAGAATTGTTTGGCGAAGCTTTCAGAGAGAACGCCGAACTAAAGGATTCTTATGATGAAATATTGGTGATTCACAACAACAATCTTTCGACATTTGTTCCTGAACCACTTTTTGACGAGCACTTTTTAGGTAGTTATTTGCAATACAATACGAAGGTTTTCGAAACCGATTTTTTTGCTTTCGACGAAATTCCAAATTATCAAATGAATGCTGTTTACATTCCGTATGTGAATATCAATAATTTTTTCATAGACCAATTTGGCTCTTTCGATTACAAACACGCCAACAGTATTTTGGTCGCCAAACTTTTAGAAGCTTCTAAAAATATAGATGATAAAAAGATGATTGTGAATTTCAATTCAGGTCATTTTGAGATTATTGTCGTTCAAAATCAAAAGTTGCTTTTATTCAATTCTTTCGAATATCAAACTCCGGAAGATTTTCTTTACTATTTGCTTTTCACTGCCGAACAATTGAATATGAATCCCGAGAATTTCAAACTGGAATTATTGGGAACCATTGCCGAGGAAGACGATTTTTATCAATTGGCTTTCAAATACATTCGAAATGTGTCTTTGTTTGATGTATCGAATTTGCAAAAAAACAATTCCTTTTCAACTGCCCAAAATCAGAAACATTTTATTTTATTCCAATCGTGAGAATCATTTCAGGTAAATATAAAGGAAGACGTATTTTTCCGCCAAAAGGACTTCCCGTTCGCCCCACAACCGATATGTCGAAAGAAGCATTATTCAATGTTTTGAACAACCATTTCAGTTTTGAAGGCTTGAAAATACTGGATTTATTCGCCGGAACTGGAAATATAAGTTTCGAATTTGCCTCTCGTGGCAGTACTCCTATCACATCAGTTGATGCCGATTTTGGTTGCGTGAAATTTATCAAACAAGTGGCCACCGAATATGATTTTAATATTGCAGCAACAAAGAGTGATGTTTTTACTTTTTTAGAAAGAAATAAGGCAACTTACGATATAATTTTCGCAGATCCCCCATATGCACTTGACCAGAAAACCTTTGACAAAATTGTCTTACTTGTTTTCGAAAAAAATACACTTCAGGAAGACGGTATGATGATTATCGAACATTCTAAATACACGAAACTCGATCATTTGATTCACTTCTCTTTCAAGAAAAGTTATGGTGGTTCTATTTTTAGTTTCTTTGAAATTGGTAAATCTACTGACGAAGAAATCGATGATGAAGAGTTGTTCGAGGATTCTGAAGAGGAATAAATTTATTGATTTTTTACAAGATTTGTCATTTCGACCAAAGGGAGAAATCGCATTAGTTGCTCTCGATATGAGATTGCTTCGTTCCTCGCAATGACAAAATAAAAAAAGCAGACCTATAAGCCGGATTTTGTCCCCAATAAATTGGAGCCTTATCATTTATCTAGGCACGCAATTACTCACGCGCTCCATCTTTCTACCCTTCGACAACGGGCGAGAACCCTTAAATGCCGATATACTTGAAATTTCACCGCATAGAGTTTACCTGGTTTCACTACAGCATTACCTGTACATACTTTCTGTTGCACTTGTCCTAATCCGATTACTCGAACCGACGGGCGTTACCCGCTATGCTTCTCTGTGGTGTCCGGACTTTCCTCCCCGATAAATCGCGGCGATAAGGCGGTCTGCGATGCAAATTTACTATAATTAATATCGTTTCCAATTATTTAAGTACTTGAGTTTAACAATACTTTTACAATCTGTTTATATTAAAATAGTTACCTTTAAGCATTAACTCAAAATAATAGTATTATGAAACCTATTTATCATTATGCCACTGTTTCAGAAGCTTTGAAACAACTGAACAAAAAAGGTTTCATCCACGATTTTAACCTTCAAGATGAAACCATTCAAGAAAATCCACATCGCTATGAAATAGAACACGTCTATCGTTATGAAGGCGATTCCGATCCCGATGAAGAAGCTGTAGTTTATGGCATAACTTCTAAATCTGGTGAAAGAGGTGTGTATGTTGCGGGATTTTCGGCCAATTCAGAAAGTGAAGCAGCCACTGTTTTGGCTCAATTATGTATTCAAGGAAATAGCAAGCGATTTAGAACTTAGTTTTTCATAAATCAAAAAAAACACAATCTAAGACAAAGTGACAATCATTTCTTTGATTATCAATATGCTATTGTTTTCAATCCTTATTTTGATGTTATTAAGGAAAAGATTTTCTTCAAATAAACAAATTACCAAATAAATAAATCAACAAAAATCCTATATTTGCTAACCAATAAAAATCTATGGAACAATTTGTAGTATCGGCTCGTAAATATCGCCCGCAAACATTTAATGATGTTGTGGGACAAAAAGCCATTACCAGCACTTTGTTGCACGCCATAGAAAGCAATCACTTGGCTTCTGCACTATTGTTTACTGGCCCTCGTGGCGTTGGTAAAACAACTTGCGCTAGAATTCTTGCTCGAAAAATCAACCAACCTGGATATGACGATCCAAACGAAGATTTTGCTTTCAATGTATTCGAATTGGATGCCGCTTCTAACAATTCTGTTGATGATATTCGGAGTTTAATTGACCAAGTTCGGATTCCGCCACAAACCGGACAATACAAGGTTTATATTATAGACGAGGTACATATGTTGTCTTCGGCAGCTTTTAACGCTTTCCTCAAAACGTTGGAAGAACCGCCAAAACACGCCATTTTTATATTGGCCACGACCGAAAAGCACAAGATTATTCCAACGATACTTTCTCGTTGTCAGATATTCGATTTCAAAAGAATTACCGTAAAAGATGCCAAAGAACATCTTGCCGAAGTTGCTTTTAGCCAAGGCGTGACTTGCGAAGACGACGCTTTGCACATTATTGCTCAAAAAGCCGATGGTGCGATGCGTGATGCTTTATCGATTTTTGACCGAGTAGTTTCCTATTGTGGCAACAATTTGACCCGTCAAGCTGTGACCGAAAACCTGAATGTTCTCGATTATGAAACTTATATTACGGTAACCGACTTAATTTTGGAAAATAAAATTCCAGAATTACTGATTACTTTCAATGATATTCTTGCCAAAGGTTTTGATGCACATCATTTTGTATCCGGTTTGGCAACTCATTTCAGAGATTTATTGGTGTCGAAAACGCCTTCTACTTTATCCTTATTAGAAGTTGGAGAACAAGCCCAAAAATTATACGCTATTCAATGTCAAAAGGCTTCTCAAGACTTTTTGCTGAAAGGAATCGAAATTGCCAATGATTGTGATTTGAAATACAAAGTGAGTCAGAATCAGCGACTACTTGTTGAACTTTGCTTGATGCAACTAGCCTCCATCACCTTTGATGGAGAAAAAAAAAAGTTGAGCAATTTATAATTCCACCCACTTATTTTAGGAAAACAGATTATTCTATTGTTGAAACCAAACAGGTTACAGATAGCAGACCACAGTCTTCAGTTACCAGTTTGCAGAAGGCCGAAGTTGAAGAACCAAAAGTAGAAAGTAACAATTCTGATGTCGTTGTTTCAACCGAAACTCCAAAAGCAACAGCTACAAACCTTCCTGAAGGTCCAAAATTTTCTGCATTGTCTCTTTCGAGTATTCGAGCCAAAAGAGAATTATTGGAAAGTACTCGAGGAATTGTAAAAGAAGACGTTCAACTTCCTACAGAAGCTTTTAACGAAACGGATATGTTGTTGCTATGGAGTAAATATGCGCAACGTTTAGGTGACAGAGGTCATAAAATTATGGAATCGCTTTTGTTGATTGGTGACCCAAAACTAGAAGGCACAACCATCACTCACGAATTGCCAAACGATAGTACGAAGATTGAATTTGAATCGGAAAAACTGGAACTTTTGGGTTATTTAAGAGGTAAACTTCACAATCATGATATTACCATTGATGTAGTTGTGAATGAAAAAGTAGAAAATAAATTTGCATTTACGCCTAAAGATAAATTCAACCGTTTGAATGAAATAAACCCTAATTTAGAGTTGTTGAAAAAAACTTTTGATTTGGATATTTAAAATATATCCTTTTTAAACCCAAAAAATTACCGCAGATTCGCAGATTTACCACTTCAATAGATGTACATAATCTGCGAATCTGCGATTTATTTATTCTGTATATGAACAGGTAACCTATATTTTTCCGTAATACATTGCCTTCACAATTCCGTCGGAAAGCCCAATTTTTGGAACATAAATATTTCTGGCTCCACTCCATTTCATTGCATTGAGATAGATTTGAGTCGCAGGGATAATTACATCGGAACGGTCAGGATTCAAACTCAATTCGGAGATTCTTTGTTCGTAAGTCAAGGAATTTAAGAAAGTATATTGGGAATTCAAATAAATATAGGACATTGGTTTGTCTTGTAATTTCCCAGACATTTTAAATAATTTATTAATGTTTCCACCAGAACCAATTAGGATTACTTCATCATAATCTTTGGTGTTGGTTTTAATCCATTTTTCCATTTCATCCCAAACAATATCACATACCATATTATTCAAAAAACGAACAGTTCCCGCTTTGAATGATTTTGAAATTACAATTTTACCGTTAGAAAACAGAGAAAATTCAGTGCTACCACCACCAACATCGACATATAAATAAGTTTTGTCGGATTTTAGAAGATGATGCAAATCTGTCGAAGCGATTATAATTGCTTCCTTTTTTCCATCAATTATTTCAATATCGATTCCTGCTTTTTCTTTTATAATTTCAACAACTTCTTGACCGTTATAAGCTTCACGCATTGCCGAAGTTGCTAGAGCTCTATATTTTTCAACTTTATGTACTTTCATCAAAAGACGAAAAGCTTTCATAGCATCAATCATTCGGTCTATATTTTCTTCCGAAATTTCACCAACTGTAAAGGAATCTTGTCCCAAACGAATCGGAACACGAACTAAGGAGTTTTTGTTAAATTGGGATTCTTTTCCTTCTTGTTCAACAATATAAGTGATTAATAAACGCATTGCATTAGACCCAATATCAATTGCAGCGTATTTTTTAATTTTTAGAGTTTCCTCTTGTATTGGATTAATCAAAGATGGGTTTAACATTAATTCTAATTTTCATTTTTTGGAACTGCTTCTAATTAAACATTCCCGTTAATAACTCCTACTTTATTCTGATGATAATTATAGGTTTCGAATTGAGCTCTAAAAACAGGTTCATATCCGTTGCGAACTCTGTATTTATTGTCCAAATTTTCTGAATGATAACGGGCTTTCACGTTTCCTTGCCATCCAATATCAAAAATATCTATCAATTCTTTTTTAATTTTTTCGTCATAAATAGGACAAGTCACTTCAACTCTGGCATCGAGATTTCTGGTCATAAAATCCGCTGATGAAATATAAACTTCAGGATTTCCTTCGTTTCCAAAAATATAAATTCTAGAATGCTCAAGATAATTATCAACGATACTTATGGCCTCAATATTGTCGCTCATACCTGGCAAACCGGGTATTAATGAACAAATTCCTCTTACTTCGAGTTTTATTTTGACCCCGGCATTACTCGCTTCATATAATTTATCAATCATTTCAAAATCAGATAAACTATTCATTTTTAACTTAATATACGCTTCCTTTCCACCTAACGCATTGGCAATTTCGCGATCAATCATTTTGGTAAATCGAGATCTGGTGTAATGTGGTGAAACGATTAAATGTTTGTATCTATAGAGTCGATAATTGATTTCAAAAAATTCAAAAATTTTGGATGCGTCTTTTAGAATTTGTTGATGACTTGTAAAAAGAGTTACATCGGTATAAATTTTGGCTGTTTGTTCGTTGAAATTTCCAGTAGAAATAAAACCGTAACGCTTTATGGAATCTTCTTCAACTCTTTCTATAACGCAAACTTTAGAATGTACTTTTAGCCCTTTAATGCCAAAAATAAGATTGATACCTTCAGTTTGCATTTGTTCTGCGTAAGATATATTGGAGGCTTCATCGAAACGAGCTTGCAATTCGATCTGAACGGTAACTTTTTTGCCGTTTTTGGCAGCATTAATAAGAGAGCTAATTATTTGTGAATTTTTGGCCAACCGATATAAAGTAATTTTTATTGAAGTTACTTTAGGGTCCAAAGCGGCTTCGCGTAAAAACTTAGTAAGATATGAAAATGACTGATAAGGTGCATGAATCAAATAATCTTTTTTACTAATTTTCTCTAAAATACTTCCTTCGAGATTTAGCCCCGGCACTGGTAAAGGATGATTTGTTGTGTATAGTAAATCGTATCTTCCAAGGTTTGGAAACTTCATATAATCGCGTCTATTGTGGTATTTTCCTCCGGGAATAATACTATCAGAAGAAATTATATGCATTTTATCTAAAATAAATGTAAGTATGTCTTCTTCGATTAATTCATCATAAATAAAACGAACTGGCTCACCAATTCTTCTGTCTTTGACACTCGAAGCAATTTTTTCGAGCATACTTTTACTCAAATCACTATCCATTTCTAACTGAGCATCACGAGTAATTTTGATCATGTGAGCTGAAACACTTTCGTAATCGAAAATATTAAAAATACTCCCCAAATTTTGTCTTATCACATCGTCGAGTAAAATTACATATTGTTTTTCATCGTTGGAAGGTAAAACAACAAATCGATTTATGGTATTCGGAATTTCGATCATTGCATAATGCACTTCAGCGTCTTTCTTCATCACTAATTTTACCGCTAAATAGCCCACAGAATCTTTCAATATTGGGAATTCGGCCAAATCATTTAAAATTATGGTAATCAATTCTGGACTTAGTTTTTGAATAAAAAAGTCTTTTAAGAACATTGCTTGATCAGCCGATATATGATTTTCATCAATAATATATATATTTTCGGTTTCGAGTTTGGCCTCAATGGTGTTTAAAATCCGCAAACTTTCGGTTTGTTGTTGAATAACAATTTCAGTAATTTCCTTTAATAATTGTTGAGCTGAAATACCACCAAAAAGATTTTTGCCAGATATTCCAGACAAACTCAACCTTCTTATAGCTGCAAAACGAACCCTGAAAAATTCATCTAAATTATTGGAAAAAATGCCTAAAAAACGCAATCTTTCTAATAAAGGAACTGCATCATCAGCAGCCTCTTGCAACACTCTTGCGTTAAAATTTAACCAACTTTTTTCTCTTTCGATATATTTGTATTTATGCACTCTAATTATTTTAAATCCCTAGGGAATATTGTTTTTTTCGTTTTGCCTTTATTTATTTTTTCCCAATTATCAGTTTGAAATTGCAGCCAAACTAGCCCTGATGTGGGAACATTATCTATAAAAATGTCTCCAAATTTATTAACAAAATTTGTAATTGCCTCATTATGCCCAAAAAGAATAACATTTTCGAAATCATTACCAATTGATTTGATAATCTTCTCAAGTTTATTTTCGTCAAAAGTATAAAGATCATCTGTAAAAATGATACTTTCTATGGGATATAAAATAGTTTCCGCAAAAATTATTGCTGTTTGACGGGCTCTTTTTGCTGAACTAGAATAAATAACAAAATTTTTAGGTAAATATTTTAAAGAATCGATAGCGACCAAATTTGCATCATCAATTCCTCTTTGCATTAACGGTCTTTTAATATCTTGACAAGGAATGTTCCAACTAGATTTTGCGTGTCGAATAATAATTAAATTTTTCATGTCTTTTACAGATAACGTTTTTGTTTTTAAACTTTAAGAGATTATACAAAAAAATCAAATAAACAATGTTTTATTTATTAGTTAATTTGAGAAACAGAATTACTAAAATAGTATTTATTTCGAGATTTTTGATGCTTTTGTATTACAAGATGTTTTTAACAATTGTTTAAGTTTGTCTTTTACTGAATTATTATGTGGTATTAAACTTATTTAATGTTGTTGTTTTGCATTTAAACAGTGTTTTTTTGTATTTAATCGATGTTTTTTGTTGAAAGTAACATTTTTTGAATTAGTTTTGAATTGTTAAATGCTATAATTAAGTTATAGAGTTCAATATTTATGATTAAATAAATGAATTGAAATCACAAAAATATAGTTATTAAAACACAAAAATATTTCAAAATATTTGCAATTAATTAGGATAAAAAAAGAATTAAAATGTCGTTTCACCGAGTATTTATGTAATTGGTGGAAAAAAAGTATCAAATCGATATATCATATTTAATTTAGCTTACTGAATCCTACTTATTTTAATAATATAACCAATTATTTAGCCTTAAATTGAAGATTATGAAAACATTTCTACTATTTACTCTTGCTTTTTTTTCCTTTTTACCTTTTAAAAGTGTTGCTCAAAATGGAAATTCTGTAACTCCAACAGTTATGGAGTTGAAAGCCTATGTGTCCTCTTTAAAACTTATAGAGAAAAATTTTCCTTCGAGTTTTTCTAATGCTCAGAATGTGGAAGATTTAGTTTATAAACTGCAATCTTCCGTTTATTTCAATTCTGGAAATGTAAAAACATTTGGGGAAAAGCCCCGAAACTTATACACTGATATCATCTCTTTGAATAGAATATCGAGTGCGAGTTTAATAAATAGTGATATTGAAATTGTAATTATTAAGATCAACAATTCAAACGATCTGAATTCGAACATTGATTTATCTCTATTTTCAGATTTTCATAAATTGAAATATATATACATCGTTTCTAGTGTTAACACTACTGAACAAAACATTGCAAAAATGTTTGGCAACTATGATGAACAATACGGTATTTTTTATAAAATAAATTTAGGTGAATAAAAAATACTATAGAAAAAATATAAAATAAATCATTATGAAGAATTTATACTTTAAATCGATAAATTATAAACCTCAGTATTTAATTATACTAATTGCACTTCTTTTTGGAAATGTATTTACTGCCGAAGCTCAAGTAAAAAAAGCTTATACTCAAAGAACTTCATCTTATACTCCTACTAAGAAAATATATAACATTCAAGGTGACTTTACAATGTTAGGAAATACCAACCTAACTCCTCAAAGTTATACTAACACCGTTAATAATAATACTTCTCAAATGATGTATGTTGATGTTGATGGCAACCCAAATACATGGAATTCCTCATCATCTACCCTAGCTTTATCTACTGAAAATGGAGCAGACCCAACTTGTTCAAAAATCATTTTTGCTGGTTTGTATTGGACAGGGAAATCATGTCCAAATTCAACTTTTACAGCTGACAAAACGGTTCCTAGTTATACACAATCAATTAATGATAATTTAAATGTTACTCATAATAATAACATATCAAATACAAATTACACACTAACCGTTAGTAGAAATAATCCTAATCCAAGTAATACAAATACAAGTCCTATTTATACTTTTACTAATGGTACTAATAGTTATGTTTTTAATTATACTAATACAACATCCCCTACTACAGTCACACTATCAGTAAATGGCGGAGCTGTTGTTAATGTTCCTGTAACTATTGTAATATCTGGTACAACCGCTATAGCCACACTTACGACTCCTTATGTTATTGCTAATGGAACAATAAATTTGACTATAAAGTCACTCACAAGAAGTACCAGCATCACTCAATCAAATAATACTGCTGTTCGAAATACTTCATTGGCATCAGTAAATGTATCTGGAACAGTTACTTCTACAACCATTACAAAAACCTTTGATAAAAGAAAGATTTTATTAAAAGGTCCTGGTGCAAGTATCGATACAACATTGACAGCTAATGTGAATGATATTTATTATCCCTCTGGTAGTGACGATGATATTTATACTGCATACGCTGAAGTAACATCTTATGTCCGTTCGCATGGTATTGGTGTATATACAGCAGCTGATATTGCTTTACTTGAAGGAAATCCAGGAGGAACTGGTTATTCTGGTGGTTGGGGTATGATCGTAATATACGAAAATTCTAAAATGAAATATCGAGACGTAACTGTTTTTGATGGTTATGCTTATGTACAGGCTAGTAACACTACAGGTTTTACATTACCCGTTTCAGGTTTTAATACGGTTCAAACTGGAAATGTTGGATTGAAATTAGGTTTAATGGCCAGTGAGGGAGATGTTAATTTTACAGGTGATTATTTTCAAATTCAAAAAGTCAGCGATGCTAGTTATATGAGTTTAAGTCATTCTGGTAATTCAGCAACAAATTTCTTTAATTCTTCAATCATTGTAGGAGGGGCAAGAAATCCAAATTTACAAAATAACACCGGGGTAGATTTTAGTATGTTTACTATTCCAAACGCTGGGAATTCAGTAATTACAAACAATCAAACTTCAGTAAATTTTAAATTTGGCACAAGTGGAGACACTTATTCTATTTTTGCAATTGCTATGGCAGTAGATGCCTACACTCCAGTCGCTGAGGCAATATTAGCAGGGTCTTCTTTAAACGGTGTTCCAGTCCTTGGCTCAATATCATCTGTATTGCCTGGAGATGAAATAGGTATTAAAACTAATATTTTCAACAAAGGAACTGAGGCAATTAACAATACAAAATTAATCATTCCAATTCCTTACATGGTAGATTTTGTGCCTGGAAGTTTAACAAAAAATGTAAATTTCTCTCCACTTCCTTCACCAAACAATTATTATTTTGATCCTAGTTTAGGTCCAAAAGGTTCCATTGTTTTTGATTTAGGAACACTACCATTACCTGTTAACCCCGATACAATTCTTGCAGACTTTTCATTTAAAGTAAAAGTAACAACAGATTGTTCTATTCTTAAAAATGCTGCTTGCTCACAATTTGTATCAATTTCAGGTAACATTGGTGGTACTGGTGCAACAACAGGAATTAATTTTAGCAATAAACCATTTTACGTAGGCTTTAACCAAACAGGAAATTGTTTAGGCGAGCCGATATTGAATCCTCTCAATATAAGTGTAAATGCAACAAATTATGTGAATCAAAATTGTCAAAATACACCTCCAATAAGAAATTTTGTATTTTGTAATCCAGATTCTTCAATTCCAATTACTGATATAAATTCTGGCTTTCCTTCTGGATCTCGATTTTTTAATCAAGATGGAACAATAGAATATACTATTTCAAATCCATTTCCTACAACTCCTGGATCAGTTGAGTATTATGCTCTTCCGCCAGGTGCAGCCGTAGAGTGTAACTTCCTATTTACTATAACAGTTACTAATGTTAGTACAACACCAGTAACAGTGTCAAATATAGAGTATTGTAAAGGTGCTACTGCAATACCATTATCTGCAACTGCAACTGTTCACACACCTCCTTACACTTTATACTATTTTACTTCTGAGACAGGAACTCCTCAATTATCAATAACTCCTTCAACAGATACTGTTGGATCGATAACTTATTGGGTAGCTGAAGCTGCATCTGGAACTTGTATTGGACCGAAAGTCCCAATTATAGTTACCACTAATGATAATCCTGCCGCCCCAACTTGTAACGGTGAGCAAACTGTTTGTGAAGCTTCGCCTATTCAAACTTTAACGGCTACTGCAACTGGTCAAAACATCACTTGGTATACCGAAGCAACTGGTGGGGCTTTAGTTACTAGTCCTACTCTAAATACTGTTGGTTCGATTACTTACTATGCTCAAGCTTCAAATGGAACTTGTAGTAGTTTGACTCGAACTCCTGTTAAATTAACTATTAATGCTACTCCGGCAGCTCCAGTTGTAACTGTAGTTAATAATTGTGAAAGTTCAGTGCTGACCGCTTCTAATTATACAGGAGACTTATTGTGGAGTAACAATGCTACAACAGCATCTATAACTGTAACCGATACAGCAATATACACAGTAAAACAAACAACTGCTAATGGATGTATCAGTGCTTTAGGTTCAGGAACATCAGCACCGAAACCTAAACCTGTTCAACCGACATTGGCTTGTTATGAATCAGCTTCTTTTGATACTGCTACTTGTGCTTGGATTGTAACGGGT
>NZ_VJZR01000016.1 GCF_007097365.1 Flavobacterium franklandianum | reverse complement strand
AAAATTGAATAGATTCATCACTTTTTTTATCAAATATAAAGCTTTTTATTAAATTATGGGTAATTGCGGACAATCAATTAATAACTAACCTTTTTAATTATTATTCTTTTGCGTCTTTCATTTCTTCTGATTTGGCTCCCATTCTGTTCACTTTAATCATAGGTGCAAATTTGAATTTTAATGCAGCAATTTTTCTATTGTCATTTTTAGTAAGACCTTCTTTTTCTACTGTATTTTTTCTAGAGTCCAATGCTTCGTACATCAATTTGATTTCGTCCCAATCCTCACGAGTATAACTGTCTTTGTTATCCTCAGCAGTATGAATGAAAGTTTGGTAAACACCATGTATATTTCCTGCATCTACCCAAGCAAAACTCATATCATCACCAATTTTTCCTTCGCCAAATAAGGCATTTCTCAATCTTTGTTTTGAAGTTACTGCTGGAGTAACAACAGTTTTAACCGCCATTTTAGTTCTAATAACTTCGTACTTATTTTTACTTGCAATTATTCTCTCTTGTGCTTTTATACTGTCTTTCAAATTTGCTAAATTAGCCTCAGCTTCATTCATTCTCAATTGATAAACGGCATCAATTCCTTCCCAATTGTTTTGGGCATCTTCAATAGCCACTTTTTCGATTGAATCTACATAAATAACATAATTGTCAACATTTTTTTCAGCTTGAACTTCTTTCTCGTCTTTACAAGATATAAATCCTAAAGAGATTAAAATAATTCCTAAATACAAATTTCTAGTTTTCATAATTTTGATTTTTTAAATTTCACACAACAAATTTATATCGAAGTATATTATATTCAATTTTAATCCAAAAATTACACAACTAATTAAATAAATTATGATAATTGAATAAATAATATGTAAATTTTATAAAACATACCCAAAATTGTGTAAGTAGAAAAATAATATTTTGAGTATTAAAATGTAACTATTTTTTAAAAAAAACTACTTATCAATAATTCAAAAGTCTTTCGTACTTTTAAACCAAAAATTTTAATGACACGCTGAGCCAGTCAAAGCGGTAAATTCTTTATAAAAAATGTCAAATTCATTAATTAAAATTAACAACATCAAACGAGATTTTGCTCTTGGAAATGAAATCGTTTATGTACTAAAAGGAATTGATTTAGAAATAAAAAAAGGCGAATATGTTGCATTGATGGGGCCTTCAGGTTCCGGTAAATCTACTTTGATGAATCTTTTAGGCTGTTTAGATACGCCCACTTCCGGAACTTACATCCTCAACGGAAAAGATGTTAGTCAAATGCATGATGATGAATTGGCCGATATTCGAAACAAAGAAATAGGATTTATTTTTCAAACGTTCAACCTTTTGCCTAGAACAACTGCTTTAGACAATGTAGCTTTGCCCATGATTTATGCTGGCCATTCCAAATCTGAGCGAAATACTCGTGCCACCGAAGTACTGAAACAAGTAAACTTAGCCGATAGAATGGATCATCAACCCAACCAACTTTCAGGAGGACAACGCCAGCGTGTGGCTATTGCAAGAGCCTTGGTCAACAAACCTTCAATTATACTTGCCGATGAACCTACAGGAAATTTGGACAGTAAAACTTCCGAAGAAATTATGGCGCTTTTAGAAGAAATTCACAAAAACGGGAACACCATAATTGTAGTAACCCACGAGGAAGAAATTGCAGCCCACGCCAAAAGAATTATTCGAATGCGTGACGGAATGATTGAAAGTGATACCATAAAATAAATTTTGAGGTCAGAAATTAGAAGTCAGAAGTTATGATATAACTTCCACTCTCTCAATTTTTCTTGAACTTCTAATTTCTAACCTCTAATTTCTAACTTCAAATGAAAATATACACAAAAACCGGAGATAAAGGTACCACAGCACTTTTTGGTGGAACACGAGTTCCCAAAGACCACATTCGCATAGAAAGTTACGGAACGGTGGACGAATTGAATTCCTATATTGGACTCATTCGCGATCAACAAATAGATTTGCATTACAAAAAAATATTGATAGAAATTCAGGATCGATTGTTTACCGTTGGTGCTATTCTTGCCACTCCACCCGAAAAAGAAGTGAAGAAAAACGGCGAATTGCGTTTGCAAAAACTAGGAATCGTAGAAAGTGACATCGAATTACTCGAAAACGAAATTGACGCTATGGAAGAAGCGCTTCCGCCAATGACTCATTTTGTTTTACCCGGAGGACATACCACTGTGTCATATTGTCATATTGCTCGATGTGTTTGCCGTCGTGCAGAACGCTTGGCGGTGCATTTAGATCACAACGAACCCGTTGCCGAAATCGTAATTATGTACCTAAACCGACTTTCTGACTACCTTTTTGTCTTGGCACGAAAGTTGTCGAACGATTTGCAGGCCGAGGAAGTAAAATGGATTCCTAGGAAGTAATCAGATAGCAAATTTCAGTTTGCAGAAGGCAGAATTCAAATAGATTTTCCTGATACAAATCTGAAATCTGCAACCTGAAATCTGCAACCTGAAAACACGTTCTTAACTTTAACTAAAAATAAATGATTTTTTACTTGTATTTTTCAGTAAAAAAATTATTTTTGCACAAAACTAAACAGACATAAGATGTATTGGACTTTAGAATTAGCATCCTACTTGAGTGATGCACCGTGGCCTGCTAACAAAGACGAACTTATTGACTACGCTATTAGAGCAGGAGCTCCTTTAGAAGTAGTAGAAAACCTACAGTCAATAGAAGACGAAGGGGAGATATATGAGTCAATGGAAGAAATTTGGCCAGATTATCCTACTGACGAAGATTATCTTTGGAATGAGGATGAATATTAAAAAAAAAATATCCCAAAAAAAAGTCTCTTATGAGGCTTTTTTTTTGGTTAAATTTACGCACTTTTATATAATAAAAATACAAACACATTATGAGTTTCATAAATAGCATTATCAAAACCTTTGTAGGAGATAAATCCCAAAAAGATGTCAAAGCTTTACAACCTTATTTGGCCAAAATTAAAACTTTTGAAAGTGCGTTAGCTGCCTTGTCAAATGATGAATTGAGAGCTAGAACAACTTTTTTTAAAGATAAAATAAAACAAGCCAGAGCTGATAAAGACACCAAAATAGCTTCGCTTAAACAAGAAGCAGAAAGCATTGAAGATATTGACAAACGTGAAGATATTTACGTAGCCATCGATGCTTTAGAAAAAGAGGCATACGAGATTTCAGAAAAAACCTTGATGGAAATTCTTCCTGAAGCTTTTGCTGTTGTAAAAGAAACTGCCAAACGATTCAAAGAAAATACCGAAATAAAAGTAACCGCAACTGCTAAAGACCGTGAGTTATCGGCAACGAAAACATACATTACTCTTGATGGCGACAACGCTTTTTGGTCTAATTCTTGGAATGCTGCTGGAAAGCAAATTACTTGGGATATGATTCACTATGACGTCCAATTGATTGGTGGAATGGTGTTGCATGAAGGTAAAATTGCCGAAATGCAAACAGGGGAAGGAAAAACATTGGTAGCCACTTTGCCTATTTATTTGAATGCTTTGACTGGAAACGGAGTGCATTTGGTAACTGTGAATGATTATTTAGCCAAACGTGATAGCACTTGGAAAGCACCTCTTTTCGAATTTCATGGTTTGACTGTAGATTGTATCGACAACCACCAACCCAATTCCGAAGGTAGAAAAAAAGCCTATAATGCAGATGTCACTTACGGAACAAACAATGAATTTGGTTTCGATTATTTGAGAGATAATATGGCACATTCGCCAGATGATTTAGTCCAAAGAAAACACAATTACGCCATTGTCGATGAGGTCGATTCGGTTTTGATTGATGATGCAAGAACTCCATTGATTATTTCAGGTCCAGTCCCAGAAGGTGATCGTCACGAATTTAATGAGTTGAAACCAAAAATCGAAAACTTGGTGGCACTTCAACGTCAATTGGCTAATGGATTTTTATCGGAAGCCAAGAAATTAATCAAAGAAGGCAATACCAAAGATGGTGGTTTCTTATTATTGCGAGCACACCGAAGTTTGCCAAAAAATAAAGCATTAATCAAGTTTTTGAGTGAAGAAGGAATCAAACAATTGCTTCAAAAAACCGAAAATCAATATATGCAAGACAACAATCGCGAAATGCCGAAAGTGGACGAAGCGTTGTATTTTGTAATTGAAGAAAAAAATAATCAAGTAGAATTGACCGATAACGGAATTCAATTTCTATCCGGCGACACCGATAGTAATTTCTTTGTTTTACCAGACATTGGAACCGAAATAGCCATTATCGAAAAGAAAAATCTAGAGAAAGACAAAGAAGCTGAGGAAAAAGAAAAACTATTCCAAGATTTCGGTGTAAAAAGCGAACGTATTCATACTTTGACACAATTGCTTAAGGCATACACGCTTTTCGAAAAAGATGTCGAATACGTAATTATGGAAAACAAAATTATGATTGTCGATGAGCAAACCGGACGTATTATGGATGGTCGTCGTTATTCTGACGGATTACACCAAGCGATTGAAGCCAAAGAAAGTGTAAAAATCGAAGATGCCACCCAAACATTTGCCACAGTAACCCTTCAGAATTATTTCAGAATGTACAGCAAACTAGGCGGTATGACGGGAACTGCAGTAACTGAAGCTGGCGAGTTATGGCAAATATACAAATTGGATGTTGTAGAAATACCTACGAACAAACCAATGACGAGAAAAGACAAAGAAGATTATATTTATAAAACGACTCGGGAAAAATTCAATGCTGTAATAGAAGATGTTACCGAATTATCGAACGCAGGAAGACCGGTTTTGATTGGAACAACCTCTGTAGAGATTTCGGAATTATTGAGTCGAATGCTAAAAATGCGTGGCATAAACCACAACGTTTTGAATGCAAAAATGCACAAGCAAGAAGCGCAAATTGTAGAAGAAGCAGGGAAATCGGGAGTAGTAACTATCGCTACCAATATGGCGGGTCGTGGAACCGATATTAAACTTTCTGCCGAAGTGAAAGCTGCTGGAGGTTTAGCCATCGTAGGTACGGAACGTCACGATTCGCGTCGTGTGGATCGTCAGTTGCGTGGTCGTGCAGGTCGTCAAGGAGATCCAGGAAGTTCACAATTTTATGTTTCTCTTGAAGACAACTTGATGCGTTTGTTTGGTTCCGAAAGAGTGGCCAAAGTGATGGACAGAATGGGATTGGAAGAAGGCGAAGTGATCCAACATTCGATGATGACCAAATCTATCGAAAGAGCGCAGAAAAAAGTAGAAGAAAATAACTTTGGTGTTCGTAAACGTTTGCTTGAATATGATGATGTTATGAACGCACAACGTGAAGTGGTTTACAAACGCCGTCGTCACGCTTTGCACGGAGAACGTCTAAAAGTGGATATCGCCAATATGCTATATGACACTTGCGATCTAATTGCAGCCGAAAATAAAGCGACAAATGATTTCAAAAATTTTGAATTCGAATTGATTCGTTATTTCTCTATCACTTCTCCAGTTTCTGAAAGTGATTTTATCAAATTGACCGAAATTGAATTGACTGCGAAAGTGTATAAAGCCGCCTCTCAATTTTATGCTGAAAAAACAGAGCGTAGCGCAAGAGAGGCATTTCCAATCATTAGCAATGTTTATGAAGACAAAAATAACCAATACGAACGCATCATTGTTCCGTTTACCGATGGAATAAAATCGCTAAATGTGGTTACTGATTTGAAACGCGCCTACGAATCGAAAGGAAATCAACTGATTGCCGATTTTGAAAAAAACATTACTTTGGCCATTGTAGATGAAGCTTGGAAAAAACATTTACGCAAAATGGACGAATTGAAACAATCGGTTCAATTAGCGGTTCACGAACAAAAAGACCCTTTGCTTATTTATAAATTCGAAGCCTACAATTTGTTTAGTTCGATGTTGAATGGTGTGAATAAAGAGGTGATTTCGTTCTTGTTCAAAGGAGATTTGCCACAACAACAAGCTCCAGCAATTCAAGAAGCAAAACAAGTTCGCCAGAAAGAAAATTACACCGAAAGTAAAGACGAAATTTTAAGCAGCGAAAGCGCCAATCGTGAAGCTAGTCAAACAAAGCAACGACAAGTTACCGAAACCATAGTTCGTGATCAACCAAAAATTAATCGCAACGACACAGTAACAATTCAAAATGTTGCCAATGGACAAACGCAAGAAATGAAATACAAAAAAGCCGAAAGCTTAATTGCAAACGGAACTTGGGTTTTGGTTCACTAGTAAAC
The DNA here is from genome assembly GCF_007097365.1 of Flavobacterium franklandianum. Taxonomy (GTDB): domain Bacteria; phylum Bacteroidota; class Bacteroidia; order Flavobacteriales; family Flavobacteriaceae; genus Flavobacterium; species Flavobacterium franklandianum. Next base: position 65,208 of record NZ_VJZR01000016.1, on the reverse strand, counting down.
AGGTAGCAGTTTGCAGATGGCAGACAAAACGGAATAAATAATTCAATCCTCAATTACGAAAGTAGTTGGGGATTTTTTTTTTACATTTGAAAACTGTATAACGTCGTTATTTGTCATTTCGACCGCAGGGAGAAATCGCATTCGTTGCTCTCATTATGTGATTTCTCCCTGCGGTCGAAATGACAAAATAATTAAACATCACCTTGAAAAACATCACACGCACTGTTTGGATTTTATCATTCGTCAGTCTGTTTACGGATATGGCTAGTGAAATGTTGTACCCAATAATGCCCATTTATTTAAAAACCATCGGCTTTTCGATTGTGCTAATTGGGATTCTTGAAGGCGTCGCTGAAGCTGTGGCTGGACTCAGCAAAGGCTATTTTGGCAAACTTTCGGATAATTCAGGAAAACGAGTTCCTTATGTGCAAATGGGTTATGCTTTCAGCGCGATTTCAAAACCGATGATGGCACTTTTTATTTATCCGCTTTGGATATTCTTTGCACGAACCATTGACCGTATTGGAAAAGGTATCCGAACTGGAGCTCGAGACGCTATACTCTCCGACGAAGCTACTCCAGAAACCAAAGGAAAGGTTTTTGGTTTTCATCGTTCGATGGATACTTTGGGCGCGGTTTTGGGACCATTATTGGCTTTGCTTTACCTCTATTTTTATCCAGAAGATTATATAACCTTATTTTACATCGCCTTTTTCCCAGGACTTTTTGCCATTTTAGCTTCCTTTTTATTAAAAGACAAAAACAATGCACAACCTAAAGAGAAAAAATCCGCCTCCTTTTTGGTTTCCTTCCATTATTGGAAAGAAAGTCCAGCACTGTATCGCAAAGTGGTGATTGGATTATTGGCATTTGCCTTATTCAATAGCTCGGATGTGTTTTTATTATTGAAAGCCAAACAATCTGGATTAAGCGATACATTGGTCATTGGACTTTACATTTTTTACAACTTGATTTATGCTTTGTGCGCTTTCCCGATTGGAATCTTGGGGGACAAAATTGGATTGAAAAAAATGTTCATTTCTGGATTGTCGCTTTTCGTAATCGTGTATTTGGGAATGGGTTTAAGCACGAATAGTTACGTTTTAATTGGACTTTTTTTACTCTACGGAATTTACGCCGCTGCCACCGAAGGTATTGCCAAAGCTTGGATCAGCAACATCACTGACAAAAAAGACACTGCAACAGCAATAGGAACTTACGCTGGTTTTCAAAGTATATGTACGATGCTGGCAAGTTCCTTGGCAGGATTGATTTGGTATCAATTTGGAGCAAGCGAAACGTTTATGGTAACGGGAATTGCAACGATTTTGATAGTGTTTTATTTTGTGTTTTGGGTTAGGTTGCAAGTGGAAAATTAGTGAGTTTTATAAACTAAATTTGATTGTTATTTTGATTATATTAGTTGGATAATATGACAATCATAATCAATCCCTTTAAAAAGATTTGAAAAAGTGTCATTCATAAAATTAATGAGTAATCCATAAGAATGAAAAAACTAACATTAATTGCAACAATATTATTATTTTGTGGATGCTCACCAAAAATAAGCAAATATTTTGAACAGAATAAATATATTCGGAATTACAATATTCACATAGTGAATGATTCTTTACAATTCTATTTTAAAACTCCAGGTGATATAACATACACAACTAATAGGGAAGAGTTAAAAAAAATAATTCGCAAGGGAAAAATAAAAACAAAAGATAGTGTCTTAGTTTATGGAAAATCCACAGACCCTCTTTATGAATATTTTGTAACTGCATCTGAAAATCATAAACAGAATAACCCAAAACACTTGATTATTTTCGACACCATTATAAATAGAAAAACAATACAATTTCTTGGGAATCCTTTAGCTGAAAATTCTTACAATGCTTTAAAAATTGATTTAGAAAATATTTTCAAAAGTTTAGAAGTTGGCAAAAATTACAGAAAAGAGATTTGTACAGTTATGGATATTGTAAAAAAACATCAAAATTCAAATAAGTACTTTGCCACATTAAATGAAATTATTGAATTCCCAACTTATGACAAACAAGAAGAATGGACTAAATTACAAATGGAACTAACTTTTGCTTCATTTCTGGAAAAAAATGATTTTTATGATAACTATTTAAATCAACTTGAATCAAAATTTAAACCAAATGACACAATTTCTAAATTAATAAAAGAGAATTCTTCAACTGACCAAAAAGTTATAGAAACAATTATTAATGAAGCTAAAAACCATAAGATTTTAATGATCAATGAAAATCATTTTTATCCTAACCATAGGTTATTGGTATCAGATCTGTTAATAAAACTTAAAGAAATTGGATATAATTATTTAGCACTGGAAGGATTGGATGTAAAGCAAGATAGTCTACTAAATATAGAAAATGTATACCCAACTTTGAAAACAGGATTTTATACTGTCGAACAAAATTATTCAAATTTAATAAGAAAGGCAAAAGAATTAGGCTATGAATTTGTTGCCTATGAAAATTTTGACAACAGTAAAGACCGAGAAATAGGGCAAGCCGAAAATATTTACGATAAAACATTTAAGTTGAATCCTAACTCAAAAGTATTAGTACTTTCAGGAATAGATCATATTCTTGAAAAACAAACTAGAGAAGGCAAAAAATGGATGGCAACGATATTTAAAGAAAAATACAATATTGACCCTCTTACGATTAGCCAAACACACCTAAATTCTTATAGAAAAATTATTGATGAAGAATATAGTATTTTTAAAAGTAAATTATTTAATAATGAAAGATTAAATTCGGTCGATTTTCTTGTATTAAACAATAAAAAAACAGTCAATTTAACAACTGGTTATTATTATCAAAATATTTCAGAAACAGATGTACAAGTAGAATTATTTTATGGAGATGAAATTTTAAATGACTATGATTATCTTAAAAACGTTCCATATTTTTCAACTATCTTAAAAAACGGAAAAAAGTATAACTTACCGATAGATAAAAAAAGAGGAATGTACTTGTATACTTATGACAAAAATGGAAAACGAATTGACAACCAAATAATATCACCAGCCAATAACTAATATTTCTTTTTGAGCGAAACAACAGTACAACAAAATATCAAAAATGACCATCCCTTTCCAATCCATAAACTGGAGTACTATAGAAAAAACGGAACACAAAGGCGAAACCGGAACTTCGTTCTGGCAAACTATTCAATTTGCCGGTTTTCGGGTGCGTAAAGTAGAATATTCCGTAGGTTATTTAGCGGATCATTGGTGCCAAAAAGGACATATTGTGCATTGCCTGGAAGGCGAATTTATCAGCGAACTAGAAAACGGCGAGCAATTCCAACTTTCGAAAGGAATGACTTATATCGTTTCTGACGATTTGAGTTTGCATCGTTCTATTTCAACCAAAGGAGTAGCTTTGTTAATAATTGACGGTGATTTCTTGAAACAATCCGAAGTATGAAAAATGCCTGAAATCTTTTTGTTCTAAAGAATTTTCCTTATATTTACTCCATCAAATACAGAAAATTTAACCTTTAAATATACCTATTATGGCAAAAAGTCAAGATGCAAAAAAAACCCTAAAAAAAGAACCTCTTAAAACCGCCAAGGAAAAGAAAGAGGAAAAAAGAGAAAAGAAAAATAGTCCGAAGAGAGACTAGATTTCAGGTGGCAGATTGCAGATTTCATATTTCAGTTTGCAGAAAAAAAGCAGTTTAAAAATGAAATGAAACATCTTTAAACTGCTTTATGTATTTATGCTAAATTGTCTGATTTCTTTACACTGCGACCTGCCATCTGAAATCTGCTATCTGATTACTTCTTCAAAGGAATATTTTCCAGAATTTCCAATACAAATTTCCAGAATTTTTGAGACGATTTTATCGACGCTCTTTCATCTGGTGAATGTGCTCCTTGAATCGTAGGGCCATAAGAAATCATATCCATATCAGGATAATTAGTTCCTAAAATTCCACATTCTAATCCAGCGTGACAAGCCACTACTTTTGGTTTTTCGTTGTTTTGTTTTTCGTAAATATGGACCAATAAATCCAAGATTTCTGATTTTACATTTGGAGTCCAACCCGGATAGGAACCAGCCAAATTCACTTCGCAACCGCTTAATTCGAAAGCTGAACGCAAGCCATTAGCCAAATCAAATTTGGAAGTTTCTACCGAAGAACGCGTCAAACAACTAATACTGATTTCACCATCTTTGATAATAACACGCGCCACATTATTCGAAGTTTCCACCAAATCATCCATATCGGCCGACATTCGGTAAACGCCGTTGTGAGCGGCATAAATTGAACGAAGAATTCCTTCTTGAACGCCTAAATCCATAACTTTTTTAGGCAAATCGCTTTTCACGATTTCGATAGTCAAGTTGGGTTCGGTAGTTTTAAATTCGGTTTTGATGTCGTTGATAATTTCCTGCATATCAAAAACATAAGCTTCGTCATACATTCCGGCAACAATCACTTTGGCAACACTTTCTCTTGGAATGGCATTGCGCAAACTTCCGCCGTTGATTTCCGAAACCTGAAGTCCAAAATTTTCGAAAGCATCAAACAACAAACGGTTCATTATTTTGTTGGCATTACCCAAACCTTTGTGAATATCCATTCCTGAATGTCCGCCGTTTAAGCCTTTCACTGTAATGGTGTAACCCACAGAATCCTCAGGAGTTTCCTCTTCTTGATAACTTCTGGTCGCTGTAACATCGATTCCTCCAGCACAACCAATGTCGATTTCATCGTCTTCTTCGGTATCCATATTCAAAAGAATTTCTCCTTTCAAAATTCCGCCTTTTAGGTTTAAAGCTCCTGTCATTCCAGTTTCTTCATCGATGGTAAACAAAGCCTCAATCGCTGGATGTTTGATGGTTTTACTTTCTAAAATTGCCATAATCATCGCAACTCCTAATCCATTATCAGCACCAAGTGTAGTTCCGCGAGCACGAACCCAGTCACCGTCAACATACATATCGATTCCTTGTTTATCGAAATCGAAAATGGTATCCGAATTTTTTTGATGCACCATATCCAAATGCCCTTGTAGTACAATTGGTTTGCGATTTTCCATTCCAGCAGTAGCCGGTTTTCGGATAATTACGTTTCGGATTTCGTCTTCAAAAGTTTCTAATCCTAGTGAATTTCCGAAGTTTTTTATAAACTCGATGACACGATCTTCTTTTTTGGAAGGACGAGGAACGGCGTTTAAATCGGCAAATTTGTTCCAAAGTGCTTTGGGTTCTAGATTTCTTATTTCTTGGCTCATTATCTATTATTTTGGATATTTTACAGGGTTTAAATAGGTATTAAAAACAGACATTAAATAAATGGTTTCTAGCTTTTCATCTATATAATAAAGGATAATAAAAGGAAATTTTCGGATGGGAAAACCGTGATAGTCTTTGTATTTAATTTGAAAAAATGGATTTTTCGCCAAAGTTTCTATATGTTCTTCAACTACTCGGTAAAAATATTCCCCCAATCCATTTTGTTTGGAATCATAATAGTCGATGGCATCTTGAATGTCAAGAATGGCTCTTGGTTCGATTACAACTTTATAAATCATTTTTCAGATTTAAAACGCAATTGGGTTTTCGCCTCGTTCCACGGAATGAAATCGTCGGTTTTTGAAGTTGATCTCCTTTCATCCAGCATGTTTTTCATTTCTTCAGTTGCGGAAAATTCATTATTCACGGTTTCGTAATTAAACTTTTCTATCAATTTCATAAAGAAACTCAATTCACTGTCTGGAATATTTAAAGTAATTTGTGTCATTCTTCTTTTTATTGAAAAACAAATTTACAAAAAAAGAATGCGAACTACTCTATTTATTGTTATTTTTATGCCAAAAGCAAAACCGTGAAAAGAAAATATATTCTTCCAGTATTTCTCCTATTTCAAATTTTATTTCTGAAAATAATTGCCTTTTTCCCTGAGTTTGTAGAACGATTTTACAGCAATGGACTTTATGTTTTCATTTCGAAAATTTTACGAATAACTTTGGGGAAAATTCCTTTTTCAGTAGGAGATATAATTTATGGAATCCTGATTTTTTATCTTCTGAAATCGATTTGGAAAACCAGAAAAACTTGGAAGCAAGAATGGAAAAATAATATTTTAAAGGTTTTGAATGTGCTTTCAGTAGTATATTTTCTATTCCATTTTTTGTGGGCGATGAATTATTACCGCCAACCGCTTTTCGAAAAAATGAAAATCGAACGGGATTACACTGATGCTGATTTATTAGGTTTTACTAAAAAACTGATTGCAAAAACTAATGAAATCCAAACTCAGATTACCAAAAACGACAGCCTGAAAGTGGTTTTTCCCTATTCGAATGAGCTAGTTTTCGAGATGAATTTGAATGGATATCAAAAACTTGCCAATCAATATCCTATTTTTGAATATTCAAATCCTAGTATCAAGAAATCACTTTTCAGTTTGCCATTGACCTATATGGGTTTTGGAGGTTATTTGAATCCGTTTACAAATGAAGCACAAATCAATTATTTGATGCCAATGTACAATTCGCCCACGACTTCATGTCACGAAATGGCGCATCAAATGGGCTTTGCCAGCGAAAGCGAATGCAATTTTATTGGGTTTCTGGCTTCGGTTAAAAACAAGGATTTATACTTTCAATATTCGGGATACAGCACCGCTTTGCGTTATTGTTTGAGCAATTGGTATGCTCGGGACGAAAAAGGATATGACCAATTATTGAAAACCATTCATCCCGGAATTTTAAAAAACTATCAGGAAAGTGAGGATTTCTGGAAACAATATGACACTTTTATTGATAAAGGATTTCATGCTTTTTACGACAATTTCTTGAAAATGAACCAACAAAAAGACGGAATGGAGGGCTACAGTAAATTCGTGAATTTGATGGTGAACTATTATAAGGGAAAGGATTTTTAGAGAATCAAAATTTGTAAAATAGCCCCGATAGTAGTGGAAATCCTCCCGATTTTTCATCGGGAGATTATAGCGAATAGCGGGACGACTGTTTATTTCAAACCCGAAAATTGCTGCTCCCAATTAAAAAGACTTTATTTGTAACAAATTTTACTTTTTCCCCACTTATTGTATTATGAGCGACGATTTAGAACTATCATTTGTGCAGCAATTGAAGACCAATCAGAATATAATCCACAAGATTTGTAGGTTGTATACGAATGGTGAAGACGCACACAAGGATTTGTTTCAGGAAATCACGATTCAGCTGTGGAAGGCTTTTCCGAAGTTTCGTGGTGATAGCAAATTTTCGACTTGGGCATATCGAGTCGCTTTGAATACAGCCATTACTTTGTACCGAAAAAGTACACGAACCGTAAGGACCGTGGATTATGAATCGCAACAATATTTTATTAGCAATGATGATTATAATTATGAGGAAGAAGAACGCTTGAAATTAATGTATAAAGCTGTTTATCAGCTGAATGATATTGAAAAAGCATTGGTTTTTATGTATCTAGAGGACAAGGATTATGGGGAAATTTCAGAAACTTTGGGAATAAGCGAAGTAAATGCAAGGGTGAAAATGAATAGAATTAAAGGAAAATTAAAAAAAATACTAAATCCTTAACGATTATGAAATGGGCATAACTGAAAGTTGGTTACTAGAGCCGAATGAATTATGTGAATTACGTATGACCGATAAAAAAAGATAAAAATCTGCATATGAAAGAGCTGGATTTATTAAAAAAAGATTGGCAAAAAAACATTGCCTTTGAGCAGGTTTCCGAAGCGGAAATCTATAAAATGTTGCACCTAAAATCGTCTTCGATTGTGAAGTGGATTTTTATTATTAGCATTCTGGAGATTATATTATGGACGGTTATTAGCGTATTTTTTAACACGGACGATTATTTGAAAAACATCAAACACGAGGAACTAGACATTTATTTTGAGGCTTTGACTGTTTTTAATTATGCGGTGATTTTGGTTTTTATTTATTTATTTTATAAAAATTATATGGCTATTTCAACCACAGTTTCGATAAAACAATTGATGAGGGACATTTTGAAAACTCGTAAAACCGTGCAATGCTATGTTTGGTATAATTTGGGTATGGTGGCATTGAGTTTGCTCTTTGGCTTTTATATTGCTTTTGCATACAATCCTGACGTAGCCGTTTTGATGGATAAAATTGGCAATGATACCAAAGTAATGGTCATTACTATTGGTGTTTTTGTACTGATTATAGCTGCTTTTCTAGGGCTTTTTTGGTTGTTTTACAGACTATTATATGGAACCTTACTCCGCAGATTATTTGCCAATTACAAGGAGCTTAAAAAAATAGATTTATAAAAGAAGAGTTCGCCATGGCGAACTCTTTTTTGTTAATATTCCCATCGTCGCAATTTGTTTAGCTCTTCGGCGGCTTTAAGTTCTTCGGTAGGAATCACTTTCAAAAAGGAAGGATGTTGCTCAATGGCAAATTCAATTTTTTCGACAATTTGATCTATTGTATCGTTGTCATAATCTATTTCTAATGGTGGTTTGATGATAAAAGATTGAAGTATATCCTTCTTTTTCATTCGTAACCCTTTTTTGTCGAACGAACGACGGAATCCATCAATAACAATTGGAACCACAATAGGTCGGTGCTGTTTGATGATGTGTGCAGTACCTTTTCGAACGGGTTTGAATGATTTTGTCGTACCCTGCGGAAAAGTGATTACCCAACCATCACTCAATGCAATTTTAATATTTTCGGTGTCGTTTGGATTCACATCTCGTTTTTCGGTGACGTCTTTTCCACAAGAACGCCAAGTTCTTTCGACAGTTATCGCACCTACATAACACAAGATTCTAGGCAATAATCCAGCTTGCATGGTCTCTTTTGCAGCTACATAATAGATATTCAATTTGGGTTTCCAAATGTATCCAATGTTTTTTATAGTATCTTGACGGCCGCTCAAACTGGCATTAAAAACATGAAACATGGCTACCACATCAGCAAAATAAGTTTGATGATTGGATATGAAAAGTACGTTAGTATCAGGTAGTGTAGTTATTATTTCTGAACCTTCTATTTGTAAACTATTGAAACCTCTATACCGTCTATGGGTTAAAACTGCAAAAACTTGTATTAAAAATCGTTTAACAACTAGAATGTGTCCAAAAGGATTTCTCTTAAATAAAACCATAAATAATTGTGTAAAAAAAAATATTTGGACGGCAAACATACGAAATTATAAATTTATAGCACTTTTTTTAGGACTTCTTTCAATTCGTTTAACATCATTGCCGTAGCTCCCCAAACTATATATTCATTAATTTTGAAAGCTGGTATTTCAATGTTTTTCGCATAAGAAGTTGACATTGTAGTGGTTATAATTAAATCGTCATTCAAAAAATCATTCAAAGGCAATTCAATAATATTCACCACTTCATTTCTATCTGGAGTAAAAACAATTTCATCTTTGCAAATTCCTAAAAAAGGATATACCATAAAATTGCTAGGTTGGATGTATAAATTGGTAAAAGGCATAATAATTTCTATACTCTCAGGATGGATTCCGATTTCTTCGTGTGTTTCTCTCAAGGCTGTTTTCTCAAAAGTTACATCTAGGGTTTCGTATTTTCCTCCTGGAAATGCAATTTGGGCTGAATGGACACCTTCATAAGAATTTCGGACTATGAGAACCAAATGCGTTCTTCCTTTTTTAGGATAAAATAACATCATTACAGCAGCGTTTTTTGGATTTATGCTGTCAAAATTGAGATTTTTTAAGCTTTCTATTCTCTCTAAAGGAGCCATTTTAAAATGAGCTTCTTTAGCGGGCAGGGTAACTGCTACTAATTTTGGAACATATTCTAAAAAATCTTGAAAATCCATAATCAAAACCTATTTTTGTATATTGGAAACAGTTATAAATATAGTGTAAAAAAAATTAAGAACAAATAGCAATAACAATCACAATTTCAATGGCAATTTCAATGGCAATGGTAATGAAAATTTCAAAAACTATAAACTACAAACAACAAACCCAAAATGTATAGCAAAGAAGAAGTACAAAGATTGAAGCGGGAATTTTGGATTGATTTTGCCGAAAAATATCCGAGAAAATGGATTTTGTACGACACCAAAATCAAGGACTTTTCGTTTAAATTTTATGCCGACAACAAAAAAGCTCAAGTTTTAATTGATATTGAACATCGAAACGACGAAATACGAATAATCTATTTCGAAAAACTAGAATCCCTGAAAACCATTTTGGAAGATGATTTTGTCAAAGATTTGGTTTTTGAGAAAAACTTTACTCTTGAAAGCGGTAAAACTATCAGCAGAATTTGGGTCGAAAAAAACGGGTTAAGTATTAGTAATAGAAGTCATTGGGACGAAATATTTGATTTTTTATTCGAGAAAATGAATGCTTTAGAAATGTTCTTTTTTGAATATTGTGATTACATAAGAGATTTGGAAATGAATACATAAAAACGATTTTCTACGGTTTTGGATACCGTTTTTTTATATTCCGTATTAACTCCTCGAGTCCGTTGAGTTTTAATTCGTAAACCAATTGCAGTTGTTGTCCAAGTTCTCCCTTTGGGAAACCTTTGTTGGAATACCAAACCACATAATATTCCGGTAATTCGATAAGATATCGGCCTTCGTATTTGCCAAAAGGCATTTTTGTATGTGCTAGTTTGATGAGTTGTTTTGGGTCTTGTTCCATTTTGTTTAGAGAGAAAAGAATATAGAATATAGTTAATAGAAGCAATTTATGAATCTTTGCTCTAATTTATTTGAAATCAATTAAAAAAAATCTGCAATCATTATCTTTTCAAACTAAAGTGCGATTTAAAAACTTTAGAGTTTCCTTTTTCGTCATAATCTACGGTGAACCAATAATCATCCGAAGGAAGAGATTGTCCGTTGAACATTCCATTCCAACCTTCGCTTGAAGGGCTAATTTGTTTCAGTAATTTTCCATAACGATTATATATAAATATTGGAGCATTTGGATTGGTCAAAGCTAAGTGAGGAATATTCCAGAATTCATTATAGCCGTCATTATTTGGAGTAAAAAATTTAGGGAAATTGATAATTACAGTATTGACAGGAGCGGGGTTGCAATGTCCGTCTTTGTCTCTTACCGAAATTAGGTGTTCTCCAGGTCCAAAATTATTAAAGGTATTGCTGTCTTGAAACGGAAAAGTATCCAATTGATATTCATAATTTCCAGAGCCAGAGCCTAAGACATTTACTGTTATAAAAGTGGGATAAACAAAAGCATCGCTGTAAATAACTTCTAGATAAGGAGTATATTTAATGATTTTGGACGAAACCGCTTTAGAACACAATGTTAATGTGTTTGTCGCAGTAACTACATAATCGCCAACTTGTGATGTGCTGATAGAAGAGGTGTTTCCTCCATAAGGAGCTCCATCAAGTGTCCAATCGAATCTGTAAATTGCTCCTGAAATACCAGTGTCTAAAGTGGCTGAATTTAGTAAAGTACCTGTTTCATAGTCTTCACAAATGAAATATTCAGGAAGTAATTGAGGATCGGGAAATAGGTTTATAACTAATTTTAATTCGACAACATCAAAGCAAGTTGATATAGTTGTATTGTTTGTTACTCTAATCCACACACTGTCCGAAAACGGATTGTCATTTTGGTAAGTAGCAGGATTCACAATAGGAATAGCATTTATATCATTGGCTTCAGCCAAAGTAGTATAAAAAGTGAGCGTAAAATTGGCATCAGGAGTTTGACCGTTTAAAACTTGATTTCTAATCGCTAAATCAGTCAAATCGAATTCAAAAATCCCGTCGTTTGTTGCAAATGTGTCGCAGGTTTCTATCGGATTTACAGGATTAGCAATTGGTCTAGTAGTAATAGAAATGCTAAACGGATTTTCATCACTACAATTCAATCGGTCGCCAGTTTCATAATAAATATAATACATTGGAAGAACCGTTGTCACAGTTAATGTAGTTCCTGCAGGAATTATATTTCCTCCGCCCAATGGTCCTCTCGGTGCATCGTAATAAAAATTATTTGGTGTTGTCAATGCCGGAAAAGTAAAACTGTCACAATAGGATAATTGGGTTGGAATTGGATCTGCTTCAACTCCGTTTATTGAAATATCGAAAAAGTTTTCACTAAAACAACTTGGGTCATTAGGATGTGTCGCATAAATATAAATTCTGTCATTGGTGTTTATTGTAGTTCCTGATGCTAAAGGATTTACGCCATTTGGATCGTCAAAATAGGCTCCATTTGTTAAGGGACTTAAAACATAGGAGTCGCATTGTTCTACATCTGCTCTAGAATCAATTATCGGTTTTTCATTGATAGTAATGAGCCAAGGTTTTTCGTTATAACAACCAGCAACTGTTGTAGATGGTTTGTAAATATATACCGTTGAAGTGTTAGTTATTGTGTCTACATTAGGTATCAATTTTACATTTCCAGACGTTGTTGGACCGCCAGCCAAGGTGTAATAGTCGCCACCATCAGTTTGAGTAGGTAATAAATAACTATCACAAACAGTAATATTAGAAGGTGTAGAAAGGAATGGACCATAAATAGTGATTGTAAATGAATCGGTTTCACAAGCCGCTCCAGCAATATAGGTATATATTTTTGTTGTCGTTGTTATAAGGCCGGGTTGAATTAAGTTTCCACCTCCATTTGGAGCATCTCGATATTCTCCTATAGGTGCAGCGGGTAAATTATACGAAATACATTCATTTACATCAGTCAAACCTAAAGATTTAATATATACGGTGAATATTCTGATTGGATATGATCTACAAATTCCATTTATTGCAAAAACATAAAGTTGTGTTGTTGTAGTTATAGGTGAAACTGCAGGTACGAATATATTATTAAGCGTATCTAAAGTGTAATAATCTCCAACTGTTAATGGAGGTAAGGTATAGGATATACATTCAAAAACATTGGTAATAGGCAAAGTAATTGGTGTCACGTAAATAGTGACGTCAAATTGTCCTTGACGAATACAACTATTATCTACTGACGAAAAATAGGTATAAACAGTTGTTGTTCCTGAAGCTGTTATTTTTGATCCTTGAGAGAATTCTATTCCGCCACCGCTTGGACCACCTGGCAACGAAAAATAACGAAGTCCAAATGTGGTTAAAGGTAATTCGTATTCATCACAAGACTTAACATCCACAGGGTTCACATCCTCTGGAGTTATTATTTCTATATTGAAACTACTTTCTATCGGACAACTGGGTGTTCCAGATGTAGTACTATAAAGATAAATAGTTTGGTCTATACTAATTACGTCTCCAGCATTTAATATCGGCAAACCTTGATTTGGACCAAAATAATAGTTTCCGGGATTAACAAGTGGTTGTAAAATATAACTATCACAAACATATTGATTTTCTTTTAGATCTAATGTAGGTCTAGGAATTACGATTAGTTTAAATTCAGTCGTACTGAAACATGTTGTATTAGTAGTAGTCTGAATCCTTGCAAAAATAGTTGCATTTCCTGATACTAAAGGAGCAGAGGCATTTATTGAATTAGTTCCGGAGTTTGCATCAGTAGCATTGGAATAATAGGAAACCTCATAAATAGTAGGTGACTGCCCTCCTAATATTGAATTAGTTTGCAAGTCAATATTAAAATAAGCAGTATTGGATTTCGGTGTAGTTTCACATAAAGTAATGTCATTAGGTACATTAGCTATTGGTGGTGAAGTAAGTCCTAATTGAATTGTTTTTGTAAGGACACAGTTTGTTGCCAAATCTACTATTCTTGCCCAAATTGTTGCTGGTAAATCAATAGTGTTGAGGGTATAATTATTTGGTAATGGGTTTGTACCTATACTTGCCTGATTCAACGTGGAGTGATAACTTATTTGGGTTCCAGAAATATTTAAAATAGGAGTATTATAGGATAAATCATAAGTGTAGCTTCCTAGTCCAGAATTGCATTGAAATAAATCTACAGGGTCTTGAGTAATTATTGGGCCATAAAATTCGATATTTATAAAATCGGTTGTTACCGGACAATTTGTTGCAATTATGGTGTAAGTAAGGCCATAAACACCGGGTTGAGTTACTAATAAATCTGATGTATTTCCACCTATACTGTTTCCGTTGTATGTCCAAGCGAATGAGTAAATAGCTGGATTCAATCCTGAATCAAGAGTGTGAACGCTATTGTCACAAATGGCAGTTTTGTCTGCTAAAGTCAAATCGGGTCCCAAAACATTTTGCCCAACATTGAAGCTATTGGCACCCAAAAATATTCCAGAATCGGACTTACTGTCTTCTCTGTCCGCAATCACTAATTTGATATGATACGTTGTATTTGGAATTAAAGTGTTTGAAGAAGCACTCATTGAAATTGTTTGACCATTGAAATTTGTTGACGATGCGGATGAGTTTGAACCTCCATTAAAAGCTCCAAAAAAACTGGAATTTTCTGAAGAACAAGAGGAATTATATAATGATTCCCGAATGGTTATAACAGAAATCGGAATCGTGCTATTGGGTATAACTGCTAGATTGGTAGTAACTCCAGTTGAAGTGTTGGTCAACAAGAAGGCAAAAGCATCTGAAAATTGACATTGAAAATTACCGTATTCTTCAGAAGCAAATATAAAATTGAAATCAAAGTTCGAAGAAAAGGGAACAAAATCAAACTCTAAAACTGTTGCATTTGTTGAGTTCATAGTAATTCCAGCTGCTAAAAGTGTTGCTTCTAAATCAGTGTCTCCAATCCAAGCATCATTACCGTCACTTAAATCAGATGTGTTAGGACCAGGAGCATTTGCAACATTTCCAGTACTCAAAATCACACCACTTGTGAGCGGAAATGACGGATTTGTATTTTCAAAATAACCAATTCCATTTGTAGAACCAAAATTAGTTCCTGTTCTCCAGCTTATGTTGTTTACAGGAACACAAGATTTATTGACTAATACTGAGGTAACTAATTCTGGAACAGTATAAGTGTTACTTTCAACTTTAATAGCCTGCGAAAAACATCCAACGCTAAATAGTATAAATAATATTAAAAAGCTATATTTCATGTTTTAGAAAATTATTTATACAAAAATATGATTTTATCGACAAAAAGTCTAATTTTATCGACAAAATACGCAATATAATTTTTAGAATTGAACTAAGAATAAAACAAGATTTGTCGTAATTTTTTTTCAAACTTCTATTAAGTTAAAACAGTTGTAGATTAAATATATTTCATTTGAAACTACAAACAATTTTCCACTGAAATCCCTATATTTGCAGCCTTAAAATTAATACGAAAAATGACTTTATTTCAGATTCTTACTCCTTCTATCGAAAAAGCTATCCAAGCATTATTTGACGTCACCATAGGCAAAATCGAATTTCAAAGCACACGAAAGGAATTTGAAGGGGATATCACGATGGTAATCTTCCCTTTATTGAAAGTTATCAAAAGTAATCCAGTAGAATTAGGAAATAAAATAGGAAACTATTTGGTCGAAAATGTTCCAGAAGTGAGCCGTTTTAACGTTGTTTCTGGATTTTTAAATATTGTTATTTCGGATGAATATTATGTGAATTTTTTTAACGAAATCAGGACTGATCCGAAATACGGTTTCGTTACTCCATCCCGAAGCGTCGGGACAGAAGATAAAGCGGTAATGGTTGAATATTCTTCTCCAAACACTAATAAACCTTTGCATTTAGGTCACGTTCGAAATAATCTTTTGGGATATTCCGTTGCCGAAATTATCAAGGCTTCTGGCAAGAAAGTTTATAAAACACAAATCATCAACGACCGTGGAATTCATATTTGCAAGTCGATGTTGGCTTGGCAAAAATACGGAAACGGAGAAACTCCCGAATCAACAGGATTAAAAGGAGATAAACTGGTTGGAAATTATTATGTGGCTTTTGACAAAACGTATAAAGAAGAAATTAACCAATTAATCACGGAAGGAAAAACCGAAGACGAAGCCAAAAAACAAGCACCAATAATTTTAGAAGCTCAACAAATGCTCTTGAAATGGGAAGCTGGCGATGCCGAAGTTATTTCACTTTGGAAAATGATGAATCAATGGGTTTATGATGGTTTTGCAATAACTTATAAAAATTTAGGAGTCGATTTCGATCAATATTATTACGAAAGTAATACCTATTTGCTAGGAAAAGACGTGGTTCAAATTGGTTTGGAAAAAGGCATTTTCGAAAAAGATCCCGATGGTTCGGTTTGGATTGATTTGACCGATGAAGGTTTAGACCGAAAAATTGTGTTGCGTTCTGACGGAACTGCGGTTTATATGACACAAGATATTGGAACAGCAATTCAGCGTGTAAAGGATTTTCCAGATGTTGGCGGAATGGTTTATACTGTTGGAAATGAGCAAGATTACCATTTTAAAGTATTATTTTTAATCTTGAAAAAACTAGGTTTTGAATGGTCTAAAAATCTCTATCATTTGTCTTATGGAATGGTTGATTTGCCTTCCGGAAAAATGAAATCTAGAGAAGGAACTGTTGTAGATGCCGATGATTTAATGCAAGAAATGACGGATACATCTCAGAAAATTGCCGAAGATTTAGGAAAATTAGACGAATATTCTACCGAAGAAAAATTAAAATTATACAAAACTATTGGTCTTGGCGCTTTGAAATATTACATTTTGAAAGTGGATCCAAAAAAACGAATCCTTTTTGACCCAGCTGAATCAGTTGATTTCGCAGGAAATACAGGTTCGTTTATTCAATATACATACGCCAGAATACAGTCTATTATTCGCAAGGCAAACTTTGATTATAGTGTCAAATCGAGTGTAGTCGAGATACACGAAAAGGAGAAAGAATTGGTTAAACAACTTGAATTATTTCCAGAAGCGATTCAAAATGCAGCACATAATCACAGTCCAGCTTTGATTGCGAATTATACTTATGATTTGGTACGCGAATATAATTCGTTTTATCAAGCTGTTTCTATTTTGGGTGAAGTTGATTTGGAGAAGAAAATATTTAGAGTGCAACTATCAAAAAAGGTAGCTGATACGATTGCATTGGCTTTTCAATTATTGGGAATTGAAGTGCCAGAAAGGATGTAATATTAAGAGTTTTTTTTCGTTTAAGTACTATAATATTTTAAACCCCAATAATTATGAAAAAATTTTCAATTTTTGTTTTGATTGCTATAGCAATGAGTTCTTGTTCAGACAATGCTTCTACAAGTGGTAATGTTTCAATAAAAGCTACCGCAGTTTCTTCTACTGGCAAGACTTCTTCAACCTCGCGAACAGCTGCGTCCACAGTAGTGATTACTGATTTTAAGGTTAACATAGGAAACATTAAATTGGAAACCGATATGGAAGATGATATGCATTCCACAGATTCTTCTTATGAAGATGTAAAATTAGTAGGGCCTTTTTTATTGGATTTACTAGATCCAAACAAGCCTTTGAGCCAATTTATTACAACTGTTGATGTTCCAAATGCAAAATATGAAGAAATCAAATTTAATTTTACTAAAAGCCTTGTCGCTGGGGACTTATTGGGCAAGACGTTTTTGATTAAAGGAACTATCAACGACAAACCTTTTGTTGTGTGGAGCTCCGAAAATATTGAACTTGAAATGGATTTTGTGGATCCATCCAAAGATTTTGCAATCAATGATAATAGCGTTGCTTTAAATATAAAAATACAACTAGATGTATTAATGGCAAAAATTAATTCATTGGCCAATCAAGGTTTATTATTGGATACTGATGGAGATGGAATCATAGAAATCACAACTGGAAGTGATGATGGACATTCAAGTTTTGGTCATCAAATAAAAGAATTGCTTGAAGATGAAACACATTTAGATGACAAAGATTAATCTTCATTAAACAACCTACTTAAAAACCAGTCTATTCGGCTGGTTTTTTTATTGAATATTATCTAAATTTTACAAGTTTGTGACTTTGAGACTTTACAACTTTAGCTTATATTTGCACCTCATAAAAGATATTTACCATTATGTTCGATAATTTAAGCGATAAATTAGACAAAGCCTTTCATATACTTAAAGGTCACGGAAAAATAACCGAAGTTAACGTAGCCGAAACCCTTAAAGAAGTACGTCGTGCTTTATTAGATGCCGATGTCAACTTTAAAATTGCCAAAGATTTTACCACTAAAGTAAAAGAAAAAGCCATTGGTCAAAACGTATTAACAACGCTTCAACCGGGACAATTATTGGTCAAGTTGGTAAAAGATGAACTTACCGAATTGATGGGTGGCGATGTTGCAGGAATCAATCTTTCTGGAAATCCAACGGTTATCTTGATGTCGGGATTACAGGGTTCTGGTAAGACTACTTTTTCTGGAAAATTGGCTAATTATTTGCAAACCAAAAAAGGGAAAAAACCACTTTTGGTTGCCTGTGATATTTATCGTCCTGCTGCAATTCAGCAATTGTATGTTGTTGGAGATTCGATGGCTGTTGAAGTATATTCAGAACCAGAAAATAAAAATCCTGTCGAAATTGCTCAAAATGCAATCAAACACGCTAAAGCCAATGGGTTTAATGTGGTGATTGTAGATACAGCCGGTCGTTTGGCTGTTGATGAAGCGATGATGACCGAAATTTCGAATGTTCACAAAGCCATTCAACCACAAGAAACCTTGTTTGTTGTTGATGCAATGACGGGACAAGATGCCGTAAATACAGCTAAAGCGTTCAATGATATTTTAAATTTTGATGGTGTAGTTTTAACCAAATTAGACGGTGATACTCGTGGTGGTGCTGCAATTTCTATTAAATCAGTAGTAAACAAACCTATTAAATTTGTTGGAACTGGCGAAAAAATGGATGCCATCGATGTGTTCTATCCAGAACGTATGGCGGAACGTATCCTAGGAATGGGAGATGTGGTGTCTTTGGTAGAAAAAGCACAAGAGCATTATGATGAGGAAGAAGCTAGAAAAATTCAAAAGAAAATCGCCAAAAACGAATTTGGTTTTGATGATTTCCTTTCCCAAATTCAGCAAGTGAAGAAAATGGGTAATATGAAAGACTTGGTTGGAATGATTCCAGGAGCTTCAAAAGCGATGAAAGATGTCGAAATCGAAGACGATGCTTTCAAACATATCGAAGCCATTATTCATTCGATGACACCAAAAGAAAGATCAAAACCAGCTATAATCGATGTGAAACGAAAAGCTAGAATTGCCAAAGGTTCAGGTACTAAAGTCGAACAAGTAAATCAGTTGATGAAACAGTTTGAACAAATGAGCAAAATGATGAAAATGATGCAAGGCCCAGGCGGAAAGAATATGATGAAAATGATGGGGAATATGAAAGGAATGCCAGGCGGAATGCAGGGAATGAGATAATTATTTTAAAAGTTTAAAATTGTTTAAAATTGTTTAAAAGTTTAACATTGTTTAAACCCATAAACTCTTAAACCTATAAATAACACTTAAACACTTAAACACTTAAACCTTTAAACTAAAAAAAAATGCAACTATTAGACGGAAAAAAAACATCAGAAGACATTAAAAACGAAATCGCTGCCGAAGTTCTAAGAATGAAAGCCGATGGACAAAAAGTACCTCATTTAGCAGCTGTTATCGTTGGAACAAACGGTGCTAGTTTGACTTATGTGGGTAGCAAAGTAAAATCGTGTCAGCAAATAGGTTTCGAATCTACTTTGGTCTCTTTGTCTGAGAATATTTCAGAAGAAGAATTATTAGATAAAATTAAGGAACTTAACGAAGACGACGATTTAGATGGTTACATCGTTCAATTGCCTTTGCCAAAACATATCGACGAACAAAAAATCCTGATGGCGATTGATCCCGACAAAGATGTCGATGGTTTTCATCCTGCCAATTTTGGAAAAATGGCTTTGGAAATGGAAACATTTTTGCCAGCCACTCCTTATGGAATAATGGAATTGCTAGAACGTTACAAAGTAGAAACTGCAGGGAAACATACTGTAGTTATTGGTCGTAGTCATATTGTAGGAAGACCAATGAGTATCTTGATGAGTCGCAAAGGATATCCAGGAGATTCAACTGTAACGCTAACACACAGTAGAACAAGAAATATTGAAGAATACACCAAAAATGCCGATATTATTATCACAGCTCTAGGTGTTCCCAATTATTTGAAAGGCGATATGGTCAAAGATGGAGTAGTTGTAATCGATGTGGGTATTACTAGAGTAGAAGACGCTTCACACCCAAAAGGATATGTAATCACTGGCGATGTAGATTTTGCAAGTGTAAGTCCAAAATCATCATTTATCACTCCAGTTCCGGGTGGAGTAGGACCAATGACCATTGCAATGTTATTGAAAAATACATTATTAGCACGAAAAATTAGAAGTAGAAAATAATTAGATTTCACGATTAAACCAACAAACAAGCCTATTCAACCGAATAAGCTTGTTTGTTTTTCTACTATTTCAATAAATACTTCAAAAAAATGTTTGCTAATTCAAAATATAATATAACTTTGCATTACAAAGTACTTTAATTATGAATCAGAAGCACCAAGAAGATTTATCACACATTCGTTCTATGATGGAACGCTCTTCAAGATTTATTTCATTAAGTGGACTCTCAGGAGTATTTGCAGGTCTATCTGCTTTGATTGGCGGATTGTATGTGTACCAATTGTTTAAAGCCAATGGGCTCGATTATTTTGATGGGGAGCATAAACTATATTCGGTAGATTTAGTTTCTGAATTGGTTTTTATTGCCTTGATCATTTTGTTTTTTGCGTTAACATTTGGAATCTTCTTTACGATTCGTAAAAGCAGAAAATACAATTTACCCATTTGGACCACGGCTACCAAAAAAATGCTTGTCAATTTAGCGATTCCTTTAGTGGTTGGAGGTATATTTTGTTTGGCGCTTTTGTACCATCAAATCTATGTTTTAATAGCTCCAGCAACTTTATTGTTTTATGGCTTAGCATTGATTAATACAGAGAAATATACTTTTTCGGACATTAAATATTTAGGATTTTGCGAACTGGCTTTAGGTTGTGTTTCCCTATTCTTTTTAGGATATGGTTTGTTTTTTTGGATCATAGGATTTGGTGTTTTGCATATTTTGTACGGATTAATAGTATTCAAAAAATATAAATAAATCCTCCGAATGGGAATCATTGATAAATTAAATAAAGATTTCGAAAGCCGTGTCCGATTAGGTATTATGTCTATTCTGATGGTCAATGATTGGGTAGATTTCACCGAAATGAAAACGCTATTGAATATCACCGATGGTAATTTGGCGAGTCATTCATCGGCACTTGAAAAAGGCACATATATCGAAATCAAAAAAGAATTTGTGGGCAAAAAACCAAAAACCTCGTATCGAGTTACCAATTTAGGTAGAGCTTCTTTTGTATCCCATTTAAACAGTCTGGAAAAATTATTCAAAACTAAATAACCTTTTTTTTAATTATTTACTTTGAAAAACAAAGTACTTTTAAATTTAATTATGAAATGAGCGTAATCTAAAATTGGTTACTATCTCCAATTTATGTATGCGAATTACATATGACCGATAAAAAACAATAAATACTTACATATGAAAACACATCAATTAATTTTAGTTTGCAGTTTGATTTTTACACTGCTATTTTACAACGAGTCAGTAGGAGTGAATCTGGCTATTTTCGGATTAGTGCTCACGGGAATCATTTGTTATTTCTTTCCCGATCGATTTACGAGTCGGTCACATCTGCTTCTAGTAATTACATCCGTGCTGTCTTGTATTGCTTTTGCTTGGTACGGAGATTTTGTTTCTTTTTTGGCTTTGGCTCTCTCTGTTATTTTTTTACAATTCAAAACTCAGGAAACGAATCTGAAAATAGTACAGGTTTTTCCGTTGGCATTCCTAAACGGAATTACTTCGTTAGGTCGAATGCTGATGTTTACTCAATGGCTTCCCAAGAGAGAAATCAAAAACGATTTTGCTAAAAAACTAATTGCTTATTTCATTATTCCAACGATATTTGTCGGGTTGTTTTTTGCTGTTTATGCTTTTGGGAGTGACCATTTTTCGGCTTTATTTACGGATTATTATCTGGATGTGAATTTCTTACAACTCATTCTAATTGCGTTATTGGGTTTTTATCTTTCATTCACATTTTGGAATTATTGGATACCAGAAGATTTTTTGGATTATAATTCGATGTTAGATAATGATTTTAAAGATGAAAAATCGATTAGAAATCAACGAACTTTTTCGTTCCTAGATATTGATTTCGAAAGAAGAAGTGGCGAGATTACTTTGGCTCTTCTGAATGGTTTGCTCTTGGTTTTTATCGCTACTTATAATTACGAGCAATTTTTTGAAGTTATCGAAAAATCCAAATTGAGTGCTGCCACACACGAAAGAGTCAATGCTGTGATTTTCTCTATTATTATGGCTGTTGGGGTTATAATGTTTTATTTTAAAGGCAGTTTTAATTTTGATGAAAAAGCCAAAAACTTGAAACGATTGTCTAAAATTTGGATTTTCTTAAATGGAATTCTAATTGTTAGTACTATTATTAAAAACTCAGAATACGTTTCCTTCTTTGGATTAACTTATAAAAGGTTAGGGGTTTATGCGTTTTTGATTTTGGCCATTATTGGTTTAGTTTTTACCTTTTTGAAAATTACAAAACAAAAAACAAACGCGTATCTTATTAACCAAATGGTTTGGTATTTTTACGGAACGATTCTTTTGTGCAGTTATGTCAATTGGGGAAATTTGATTACGAATTACAATATTTCGGTCAACAAAGGAGTAGAACCAATGTTTTTGAGCAGCGTGAATTTTAATGATGAAACTAGAAGAGCTTATTTTAAATTAAAGAATTTAGACGGACAATATCCTGAAGTTTCAAGGGAAGAAGAAATTGATCGTTATCAAGAAAAATCTTTTCTGTCTAAGGCTTTGTATTATGAATTTATAAGTGCTAAGAAATAATAAAAATCAAAAACCCATGGCGAAAGCCTTGGGTTTTGTTTTCCTCTAATAATCACCTCTTCCTTTAAACCTTGGATCATCTCTTTTGATGAATTCTGTTCTGCGTTTTGCGGATTCTTGTTTGGGCAAACTCGCTTCTTCGGTTTTGCTTGAAGGTTCAATTAATTCGTTTAATTCCTTGATTTCGGCATCGGTTAAATCGCGATAACGACCCACAGGAACATCCAATGAAATATTGATGATTCGAATGCGTTTCAAAGCGGTAACTTCATAACCCAAATATTCGCACATTCTACGAATCTGGCGGTTTAAACCTTGAGTCAATATAATTTTAAAAGTGGTCGAACTAATTTTTTCTACTTTGCATTTTCGGGTAATTGTGTCTAAAATTGGGACACCATTGCTCATTTTTTCGATAAAACGATCGGTTATGAGTTTGTTGACCGTTACAGTATATTCTTTTTCGTGATTGTTTCTGGCACGAAGAATTTTGTTGACAATATCGCCGTCATTGGTCATAAAAATCAAGCCTTCACTGGCTTTATCTAATCGTCCAATAGGAAAAATACGTGTGGGATAATTGATGTAATCTACAATATTGTTGCGAACTTCCAAGTTGGTAGTGCATTCAATGCCAACGGGTTTGTTGAAAGCCAAGTAAACCGGTTTCTCTCTTTTCTCCCGTATTAATTTGCCGTCAATCCGCACTTCGTCGTCTGGCGAAACTTTGGTTCCCAATTCAGGAACGACACCGTTGATGGTAACACGACCTTCTTCGATGATTTTGTCGGCTTCGCGGCGCGAACAAAACCCAGTTTCTCCTATGAATTTATTAAGACGTTTTAGATTTTCTTCCATAGTGCAAAAGTAATCAATTATTTTGTTTCAAATTTCTAAACTAGCTCGGTATTCGCTTTTAAGGTTTTAATTTTTTTTGCCACAGATTCACAAAATTAAAAAGCAGAAAAGTAAAATAATTACCACTGATTTTTAAATTTATACTGAAAGAATATTGAAAAGACACTCAAAATCTGTGAATATGTGGCAAACTTTTTTAAAAGCGAATGTCTTGTTAAACTAGTTATTCTGTTTCAAACAAAAAGGCATATACTTTTCTATATAAATCATCATCATGGAGTTTGTGACCCAAACCTTTGGTAGCTATAAACTGAACATCTTTCCAGGACTCCGCTATTTTTTCACCTTCGTCAAATAATACTACCATATCCTCAATATCGTGTGCAATTAAGCCTTTCACATCAATTTTTGTGACAAATTCTTTTGAGCTGAATTGGTCTAAATGCTGATTTAAATATTGAGTGTACTTGTTTATTAATGCTTTTGTGATAGTATTATTTAAACTTAACAAATTGGTAAAATTCTTTAAAATAATACTAAAATCACTTGGAGCACCCAAAACGACTATTTTTTGAACATTAGGATTTTGATATTTATATTGATAATAAAGACACGTTTGTCCTCCCATAGAATGCCCGATAATATAGTTGGGCTGGTATTTTTTGGCGGCAATATCAATAAACTCGGCATATTTTGTAACCGTAAATTCTATGCCGCTAGACATTCCTTGAGCAGGGCCATCGATAGCGATTATAGTACTCCCTGATTTTTTTAGATATGGTAACATTTTTTTCCATCTGGAAGAATTGCTTTCCCAGCCGTGAATTAATAATATAATAGTATTATTTCCTTTCCAAATGTAGGTTTGAATGGCATCTTCGTTATGCTGAATGGTTTCCAATTGTGCTTCTTTCAGTGTTTGAGGAAGAGTATCAATGGTGAATTTGCCTTTTCTAGGTTCGCTAAAATAGCCGTGAGCAATTTGAGTCGCTTTTCTCGGAAAAACGAAACTCATCAGGTTGATATATGACCCAATCGATTTAGTGAACAAAAAGTAAAATGTTTTTTTCATAAAAATAAAATTTTCACGGTATCAGTATAAAAAATAAAAGTCTGCATAGCAGACTTAAATATAATATAAAAAAGTCCCGATGAGTATCGGGACTTAAATATTTTTAGAATTTAGCAAAAAGCTGTTCCATTTTTTCTTTCTCTTCTTCGGCCAATACGCTGTCAACCAAAATTCTTCCAGAATGTTCATCAGTAATGATTTTTTTTCTAGCAGCAATCTCAACCTGAGTTTGTGGTGGAATCGTAAAGAATGACCCTGCAGATGCTCCTCTTTCAATGGAAACAACAGCCAATCCGTTGCGAACACTAGAACGAATTCTATCATAAGCTGCTAGTAGTCTATCTTCGATTAAATTTCTATATTCAGATGATTTATCAGATAAGAATGATTCTTCTTTGGCAGTTTCAGACATAATATCGTTTAATTCCGATTTTTTATGTTTTAAGTGATTCGATTTAGTCTCTAATCGTTCTTTTGATTGTGCAATAATTTCTTTTTTGTGCTCAATAGAAGCTTTCATTTCTTTGATTTGCTTCTCGGCCAATTGAATTTCCAATTCTTGAAATTCTACTTCTTTAGTCAAGGAGTTGAATTCTCTATTGTTACGAACAGTGTCTTGTTGTTTGGTGTATCTTTTGATAGCCTCTTTGTGCTCATCAATTGAATTTTTCTTTACTTTAATAAGTTCTTCAATAGTTTCAAGATCTTTTTTTAATTTTTCTGAACGTGTGCTTAAACCTGCAACTTCATCTTCTAAATCTTCCACTTCAAGAGGAAGTTCACCTCTCACGTTTCTAATTTCGTCAATTCGAGAGTCAATTAATTGTAAATCGTAAATTGCTCTTAACTTGTCTTCAACATTCAATTCTTTTGTAGCTGCCATATTCTATTGTCTATAAGTACTTAACTGGATTTGTATTTTCTTCTGATAAAACGATTGCAAAATTAAGGATTTTTTTCCGAAGAAAATCAACAATATAATTTTTTGTATAGCGTTCGCTTTCAAAATGTCCAATATCGGCTAAAAGTAACTGATTTTCAGCTTCATAAAATTGATGATACTTTAAATCGGCGGTCAAAAAAGCATCTGCTCCAGCCTGAATAGCATTTTTTATGGCAAAACTTCCAGAACCTCCAAGAACCGCTACTTTTTTTATTGGTTTACCTAAATACATACTGTGTCGAATGCCATCGGCTTGCATTTTGTCTTTTACAAACTGTAGAAAATCTTTTTCTTCCATTGGAACGGGCAATTCTCCAATCATTCCCAATCCCACATTTTGATTTTTGTTCTGTAAATCATAAATTTCATAAGCCACTTCTTCATAAACGTGATTTTTGAAAAGGGCTTTCAGAATTTTGTTTTCCAAATGTTTTTCGAAAGTCACTTCGATTTTAATTTCCTCACTTTCCATAAATTCAAATCGCTCTCCAAATTCGGGATTGCTGTGTTCGTTACCCATATAAGTGCCAATTCCTTTCGAGTTGAAACTACAATTTTCGTAATTGCCAATGTTTCCTGCACCAGCGTCAAACAAGGAATTTCGTAATTTTTCGGCGTTTTCTGAAATTGTATAAGTCACTAATTTTCGAATAAAATTCGACTTTGGAATCAGGATTTTAGTATTGGTTAAACCCAAAGCTTCACAAAATATTTTGTTTACGCCGTCTTGATGATTGTCCAATGCGGTGTGAACGGCATAAATGGCAATATCATTTTTTATAGCTTTGATTACGGAACGTTCCACATAGTTTTTGCCTGTAATTTTCTTCAATCCTGAAAATAAAATAGGATGAAAGCAAACCACCAAATTGCATTTTTTTGCAATAGCTTCGTCAATCACGGTTTCCAAAGCATCGTGGCAAACCAAAACTCCAGTGGCTTCCGAGTCTTTGTCTCCAACTAATAAACCTACATTGTCAAAATCTTCGGCATAGGCGAGCGGCGCCATTTCTTCGAGTACGGAAATTATTTCTTTAATTTTACTCACTTTATTTATTTTTATGGTGTTCGTGAATCTTCGATTTCATTGTGTTTTTTTCGAATTAACAAAGTTAAGGAATTAATCGCTCTACTTTTTTATGATGATAAAATACTATACTTTCGTATTATGAATTTACTTCGAAAAATACTCTTTCCTTTTGCCATTTTATATGGATTCATTACCAGTATTCGGAATTTTCTTTTCGATAGAGGGATTCTGAAATCCTATTCTTTTGATGTTCCTATTATTGCCGTTGGAAACCTAAGTGTTGGCGGGACGGGAAAAACACCTCAAATTGAATATTTAATTCGGTTGCTTTCGCCAAAATATAAAGTTGCCACTTTGAGTCGCGGTTATAAAAGAAAGTCTAAAGGTTTTGTTTTGGCCAATTCTAGTTCGAATGCCTCGATTATTGGTGATGAACCTTTCCAGTTTTATGCAAAATTCAAAAACATTCAAGTTGCTGTTGATGCAAATAGAAAAAATGGTATTGAGCAACTGCTTTCTCAATCTGAAACCAGAGTCTTAGCCGAACAGAGCGTAGCTAAACCTGAAGTTATTTTATTGGATGATGCTTTTCAACACAGGAAAGTGAAGGCTGGTTTTTATATTTTGCTGACTTCTTATGACGATTTGTATTCAGATGATTTTATGTTGCCCACAGGAAACTTGCGTGAAAGTAGGAGCGGAGCAAAAAGAGCTAATATGATAATTGTTACTAAATGTCCAATCGATTTATCGATTGAAGAGCAAAATAAAATCAATATCAAATTAAAATTAGATACCAACCAAGAATTGTATTTCTCCTATATTGATTATGACGATTTCATTTATTCAGAAGATAAGTCAATGAAAGTAAGCGAAATCAAGAATGTCAATAAATTACTTCTGGCTGGAATTGCAAAACCAGAACCATTTTTCAAATATTTAGAGAAAGAAGATGATTTTTTTATGACCTTTCCAGACCATCATCATTATTCTGAAAAAGATATTATTTCCATCCAATACCAAGCAATTGACGAATTAGTTGTTACAACCGAAAAAGATTTTGTCCGATTGAAAGGCAAATTATCAAATAAACAATTGTATTATTTACCAATAAGAAGTTTATTCCATTCTGCAAGTGAAAACTTTGATAAAAGTATTACGGATTATATCGAATCAATGCCAATTAAATCTCAAAATTAAATCCTTTCTGGCTGAGTTTTTCATATATATCCGAATCAAATTGATATAATTTGGCCGCACGATGCGAGACATCTTGTTGTTTTTCGTCAAGAGCAACAAGCAATTTCATCTTCAAAATCTTTCTGCGAAAGTTTGATTTATCTAATTCTTTACCTAATATTTCTTCATAAAGATGCATGAGTTGCAACAAGGTGAATTTTTCAGGCAAAAGATTAAATCCAATCGGGGCATTTAGAATCCGAGTTTGTAATTTTTTTAGTCCAAAATCTAAAATTTCATTGTGGTCGTAAATTAAATTTGGAATCGAATTAATTTTATACCATTTGGCTTCAGATACTGTTAAGCCAGCCTTTACGTCATATTCTTCTCTGTTAATCAAGGCATAGTAGCCAATGGTTATCACTCTATTTGTTGGGATTCGTTTGGGATCGCCAAAGGCTTTTAGTTGTTCTAAAAAAATATTTTCTAAACCGGTGAGTTCTCTTAATGTTCTTTGGGCAGCAGCATCGATGCTTTCACCTTTATTGATAATTCCTCCAGGAAGTCCCCATTCTCCTTTGCTATCTCCAATGGCATGTTTAACTAATAGAGCTTCAAGTACTCCGTTGTTAAAACCAAATATAATGCAGTCAATTGAAATTGAATTCATGATTGTTTGATACATTGTCATCTCTGATTTTTTGTTGAATTTTTTTCAATATTTAACTTTTTCAATTTTAGTTTTTTTTACAACTAATTGATTGGTAAAAAGTGATAAAATATTTGTTTATTGCTAATATGATAAAATAGGGTAATATAAATAATAAAACGTAAAAATAATTCGTAATATATTGCAAATGTAAAAAAAAAATAGTAAACTTGTTGTCATATTAACCATAAGTATAAATGGGTCTTTTGACAAGGAATTATTAACCTAAATTAGGTTAAAGAAAACTTCAAATTATTCTTGAATTGGTTTTCTAAAAACGGTTTGAGATAATTTATACTGACAAAACGAGATGAGTTGTCTGTCTTTAATTATAATAATTTTATAAAATGAAAAAACCAACCTATTTTTTTAAAATACTGAGCATAATTGGTCTGATTTCAGCTTTTGCATTTACTGTCCAAAAAGAGAATCCCGATTTTAGTACTCGGAAAGTTACTTTTAATACAGGTTGGAATTTTTATTTAAATGATAGTGTAAAAGACAAGGATACTATAAATAGTGCTACAATTTGGCGAACGCTAAATCTTCCACACGATTGGAGCATTGAAGGAGAATTTGAAGAAAAAAGTCCAGCAGGTTATGGAGGAGGATCGCTGAATGGAGGTTTAGGTTGGTATAAAAAGACTTTTAAAGTTGCTCTTGAAAACAAAGAAAAAATTACTTCAATAATTTTTGACGGTGTATATCGGAATAGCCAAGTTTGGATAAATGGACATTATCTTGGCAAACGCCCAAACGGCTATATTGGTTTTCAATACGAGCTTTCGCCCTATTTAAATTATGGAGATAAAATCAATGAAATTATAGTAAAAGTTGATAATTCAAAGCAACCTAATTCTCGTTGGTATTCAGGTTCGGGAATTTTTAGAAATGTTTGGTTAGAAACTACCAATAAATTGCACGTTGGCCAATGGGGAACTTACATTACAACCCCAAAAGTTAGTTCGCAAAGTGCTTCAATACATTTAGAAACTACTTTGAAAAATCAATACAATTCTTCAAAAAAAGCTATTGTTACAACCACAATTCTCAAAAATAATGCTAAAGTAGCTTCGGCTACTCAAAATGTAACTATTGCTGCAAATGCAAGCCAAGTCCAAAATCAAGATATTATCGTAAAAAAACCTGTTTTGTGGTCTGTAGAAAAACCAGAACAGTATACTGCGGTTACAACGATTAGTATTGAGAACACTGTAATTGATGAATATAAAACCGCTTTTGGAATAAGAAATTTCAAATTTGATCTTGATAAAGGTTTTATTTTAAACGGCAAACGAGTCAAAATCAAAGGGGTTTGTATGCACCACGATTTAGGACCACTCGGTTCTGCTATTAATACCAGAGCGATTGAACGCCAATTGGAAATTTTGAAAGAAATGGGTGTCAATGGTATTCGTACCTCTCATAATCCGCCGGCTCCTGAACTATTAGATCTTTGCGATAAGATGGGTTTCATTGTCATGGATGAAGCTTTTGATATGTGGAAAAAAAGCAAAAACAAGTACGATTATAGTCTTGATTGGGATCAATGGCATGCCAAAGATTTACAGGATCAAATTCTTCGAGATCGCAATCATCCTAGCATATTTATGTGGAGTATCGGCAACGAAATTCAAGAACAATGGAGTGATGAAGGTGTTATAATTGCTAATGAATTATCGGCCATTGTAAAAAAGCTAGACACCACAAGATTAGTCACTGCAGCTATGAATCCTGCCGTTAATATGAATATTGATGAAGTGACTTTACAATTTGAAAAGTCTAAAATCTATTTCAATAAATTAGCAACATCCGGAGCTTTGGATATTATAGGCTACAATTATGCTCATCAAACTTTTGAACATCATCAAAAAAACTTTCCAAAAATTCCTTTCATAGCCACCGAAACCACTTCGGCATTAGAAACTAGAGGACATTATGATTTGCCTTCCGATGCAGTAAAAATTTGGCCTGTTCGTTGGGATTTGCCTTTTACAGGAGGAAATCTTGGTAATACGGTATCTGCATTTGATCAAGTGAGAGCACCTTGGGGTTCGACTCACGAAGCCACTTGGAAAGTGATAAAAAAACATGATTTTCTTGCTGGGATGTATATCTGGACAGGTTTTGATTATATAGGAGAACCAACGCCTTATGTTTGGCCATCCATTAGTTCCTATTTCGGAATTGTCGATTTGGCGGGTTTCCCCAAGGATGTTTATTATATGTATCAAAGTGAATGGACAAACAAAACCGTTTTGCATCTTTTTCCGCATTGGAATTGGAAATCCGATCAAAATGTAGATGTTTGGATTTATTACAATAATGCCGATGAAGTGGAACTTTTCCTTAACGGAAAATCATTAGGCACTAAAAAGAAAATAGGAGACGATTTACATATTATGTGGCGAGTGCCATTTCAG
Source organism: Flavobacterium franklandianum (assembly GCF_007097365.1). Lineage (GTDB taxonomy): Bacteria > Bacteroidota > Bacteroidia > Flavobacteriales > Flavobacteriaceae > Flavobacterium > Flavobacterium franklandianum. The sequence goes on along the minus strand of NZ_VJZR01000016.1, from coordinate 34,046 downwards.
GCAGGAACTCTAAAAGCAGTTTCTCGAAAAAATGGAAAAATCGTAAAAGAAACTGCTATTCAAACGGCAGAAAATTCAAGTAAATTAAAATTAACCGCCGACAGAAATACCATCAATGCCGATGGAAATGATTTGTCTTTCATTACAGTAGATATTACGGATGAAAAAGGAACGCTTTCGCCAAATGCCAATAATGAAATTCAATTTTCACTAAAAGGAAGTGGAAAAATTGTAGGGGTTTGTAGTGGCGATCCAGTAAGTCATGAATCTTACAAAGGAACTAAACATACAGCACTAAACGGAAAATGTTTGGTCATAATTCAAGCTGGATCCAAGGCAGAAAAGCTAGAATTAACAGCCAGTTCAAAAGGACTTAAAAGTAATTCAACAATTATAAGTGTTCAATAAAAAAATAGAAAATCAAATATCAAAACAATGAACAAACCTCAGTTAATAACGTTATTTTCAACCGTTTTTTTTGGACTTTTTTTGATTCCAAAGGCTACAGCTCAAATTCAAAATGCCGATGTTCTCAACGCTCCCATTGACATTAGCAAAGATTTCGAGAATTATTTGAATACTTTTTACTTTGCCGATGAATTGGCGAGTTTTGATCCACAAACCGGAAAAGGAACTGTAAAATACTTGCGTTATGATTACAAAACACGTCAAGCATTCAACAATATCGAGATGAAACCAACGGAAGTTGTGGCCAATGAATTTCCAACAACAGAGTATGAAGCATCGCCAGTTTTACCTTTTCAAATTCAGTTTGTGTCTGACAGAACTTTGAGAATAAAAATGACTTCGGGACCACAGTTTCGTCCTCAAAAAGAATCTCTAATGTTGGTTGACGGGGTTGCACCCAATCATCCCGAATTGTGGAAATATGCTAAAATAGAAGGTGGTTATAAATTTACCAGCAAACACGGCTCGGTTGAAATTCAAACCAAACCTTGGCACGTAAAAATATATGATGAAAAAGGCAAAATGTTGACAGGAACACTTCATAATTCTGATTTTGCAAACTCCTACACGCCAACGCTACCTTTTTCATACGTGAGACGAAACAGTGATTATTCCAGAAGTATGGGAGCTGCTTTTAGTTTAGAACCTGACGAAAAATTATTTGGTTGTGGAGAATCTTTTACACAATTTAATAAAAGGGGACAAAAAGTAGTTCTTTGGACAGATGATGCCAACGGAATCCAAAACGAAACCATGTACAAACCCATTCCGTTTTACATGAGTAGCCGTGGATACGGAGTTTTTATGCACCATTCCACACCCATCACAGTCGATTTTGGAAAATATTACGGCAGTGCCAATGAAATGTATATTGGAGATGACGAAGCCGATTTGTTTTACTTTATTGGCGAACCCAAAGAAATATTAGATGAATATACAAATCTTACCGGAAAAGCAGCCATGCCACCGCTTTGGTCATTTGGTTTCTGGATGAGTCGCATCACTTACTTTTCTGAAAAAGAAGGTCGTGAAGTCGCTAAAAATCTTCGTGCCTATAAAATTCCAACCGATGTAATTCATTATGATACAGGATGGTTTGATGTAGATTGGCGCAATAATTATGAGTTTGCCAAAAAACGTTTTGATGATCCAGTAAAAATGATGTCGGATTTAAAAGACGATGGATTCCATGTTTGTTTATGGCAATTGCCTTATTTCTCTCCAAAGAACACATTATTTAATGAAATAATGGACAAAAATCTGGCTGTAAGAGACCGCAAAGGAAATCTTCCTTATGAAGATGCTGTTCTAGATTTTTCGAATCCAGAAACTGTGACTTGGTATCAAGCTAAATTGAAAACATTATTTGATCAAGGAGTGAGCGTTTTCAAAGTGGATTTTGGCGAAGCTGCACCACCAGACGGAATTTATCATTCAGGGCGAACAGGATTTTATGAGCATAATTTATACCCTTTGCGATACAATAAAGCCGTTGCCGACATCACCCAAAAAGAAAAAGGGTACACATTAATCTGGGCGAGAAGTACTTGGGCTGGAAGCCAACGTTACCCATTGCATTGGGGTGGTGATGCCGAAACTTCAAACGGAGCAATGTCGGCTGAGTTAAGAGGTGGACTTTCTTTAGGATTGTGTGGTTTCAGTTTCTGGAGTCACGATGTTGGTGGATTTGTAACTAAATCTCCAGAGAATTTATACCGTCGTTGGGCTCCTTTTGGAATGTTGACCTCTCACGTAAGAAGTCATGGCGAACCTCCACGCGAACCTTGGTTATACAGCAAAGATTTATTGGAAACATTTAGAAATGCCGATAATATGCGTTACGAATTGATGCCTTATATTTATGCTCAAGCTAAAGAAAGTAGCCAAAAAGGATTGCCAATGATGCGTGCTTTGTTTTTAGAATATCCAAATGATCAAGGTTCTTGGTTGGTCGATAACGAATATCTTTTTGGCTCCAGTATGTTGGTGGCGCCTTTATTTGAAGAGGTTACCGGCAGAGACGTTTATCTTCCAGAAGGGACTTGGATTGATTATCAAACCAAAAAAGTATATCAGGGCGGATGGCACAAAATTGAAGCTGGTGCAATACCAATAATTGTTTTGGTAAGAAATGGTTCTGCGATTCCACACATTAAATTGGCACAATCTACAAAAGATATGGATTGGAGTAAATTAACCTTAAAAGTATATGCTACCGATGCAACTACAACGGCTACTGCCAAAGTTTATTTGCCAGAAGGAGATAAAGTACAAACGATAACTGTTTCAAAAAAAGGAAATTCTTTTGAAGTTGATGCCAATCCATTCAACGGGAAAACTACATTTAAAACAGAACTGATTAAATAATAAATGGTTATTGGAAACCCGATTTATTTAAAATTTAAATACAAAACAATGATTAAAAATCTGATTCTTCCCGCATTATTGCTTTCAATAGCTGTAGGTAATGCTCAAGGGAAAAAAGCAAAATCCTATGAATTGACTTCTCCGGGCGGTCAAAATAAAATCAAGTTCGAACTCGTAGATAGTGCTCCAAAATATGCAGTAACACACGGAAAAACCGAAGTGATTTCACCATCCGAAATGGGGTTTTTATTCAAGAACAACGATGATTTTAGCAGAAATTTCGAAATCATTAAAGTAGAAAACTCAAGTTTCGATGCCACTTGGGAACAGGTCTGGGGCGAAAAGAAAAAAATTAGAAACCACTACAACCAGTTGGTCGTAAAATTGCAACAAAAGGACAAACAAAAACGCCAACTTGAAATTCAATTCCGTGCTTTCGATGACGGAGTTGCTTTTAGATATGTCTATCCAAAACAGATTTCGAAAGACAGTATTTTTATCATGGATGAAAAAACGACCTTTAATCTAAAAGAAGACGGAAAGGCTTGGTGGATTCCAGCTTACAGAGAAAATCGTTACGAATACTTATACAAAGACAGCCCTGTAAGTACTTTAGATACGGTACATACGCCATTGACTATCGAAAGCAAAAGTGGATTGAAATTGAGTTTTCATGAAGCCAACTTAATCGATTATGCCAGCACTACATTGGTCAACACACAAGGAACCCAATTGAAAACGGACTTGGTGCCTTGGGCAGATGGAGTGAAAGTAAGGGTAAAAGACAGCTTTACTTCTTCTTGGAGAACCATTCAAATTGGTGAAACTGCAGGAGATTTAATAGATTCCTATTTGATTCTAAATCTAAACGAACCTAACAAAATGGGCAATCCGTCCTATGTGAAACCCTATAAATATTTTGGAATTTGGTGGGCAATGCACATCGGAAAATATACTTTCTGGGAAGGAGAGAAACAAGGAGCTACTACGACACATGCCAAAGAATATATCGATTTTACCGCCAAAGAAGGGTTGCACCATTTATTGATTGAAGGCTGGAATAAAGGCTGGACACAACAATGGTATGAAAACCACATGCACATGTTCAGTTTCACGCAAAGTGCCGATAATTTTGATTTGGAAAAAGTCGTAGCATACGGAAAAGAAAAAGGTGTAGAACTTATTGGTTATCATGAAACGGGTTCGAATTTGATTAACTACATTAAACAAATTGATAACGGATTTGCTTTGTACAAAAAATTAGGAATTCATACGGTAAAAATTGGTCATGTGGGTTCTAAATTAAATATGAAAGAATGGCACCACGGACAATTTGGAGTAAATTATTTCAGGTATGTATTGAATAAAGCCGCTGAATATGATCTGGCCGTTTTCTATCACGAACCAATTAAAGACACCGGAGAGCGCAGAACCTATCCAAATATGTTGGCTAGAGAAGCGGCAAGAGGACAGGAATACAACGCTTGGAGTGAAGGAAATCCACCAAATCACGTTGTGATTTTGCCTTTTACCAGAATGTTATCGGGACCAATGGAATATACGCCAGGAGTTTTGGATGTCGAAATCAAACAAGGATATCCTGGAAAAAGAGTTCACGGAACAACGGCACAGCAATTAGCGATGTATGTAACGTTTTATTCGCCAATCCAGATGTTGGCTGATCTTCCTGAAAACTATGCAGTACCGGCTTATCAATTTTTGAAAGACGTTCCTACTGATTGGGCAGACACAAAAGTATTGAATGCCGAAATTGGAGAATACTTGACAACCGTTCGTAAAGATCAAAATAGCGAAGATTGGTATTTGGGAAGTATGACCAATGAAAAAGCTAGAGATTTAGAAATAAAATTATCGTTTTTAGATTCTAAAGCCACATACGAAGCCCAAATTTATGCTGATGCCGAAGGAACGGACGAAACTCACAATCCATCGGCGGTTGCCATTTCTAAAAAAACGGTAAAAGCTTCGGATGTGTTGAAATTGCATTTGGGTGGAGCAGGAGGAACAGCGATTCGATTCAAAAAAATATAATTTCAAGGCAACCCGACAAGTTTTTTTAAATCTGTCGGGTTTTAATTAATCCCTATTTTCTAAAATGAAAAATCTCATTTTACCCCTTGTTTTTTTATTCTGCTTTAACGTAGTTTGGGCTCAAAAAAAACAGCAATACACTTTTCAAAATCCCAATTTGGATGTTGAAAAACGCATTGATAATCTTTTGTCGTTAATGACTTTGGAGGAAAAAGTGGCGGTATTAAGCACGAATCCTTCCGTTCCAAGATTAGGAGTTGTAGGAACAGGTCACGTCGAAGGATTGCACGGATTGGCATTAGGCGGTCCAGCAGGTTGGGGTGGAAAAGGCAAAAAACCAATTACCACCACCACTTTTCCGCAAGCATATGGTTTGGGCGAAACCTGGGATGTCGATTTAATTCAAAAAGTAGCCCAAGTTGAAGGATATGAAGCACGTTATGCTTTTCAGAAATACAACCGTGGAGGTTTGGTGATTCGGGCTCCAAATGCCGATATTGCTAGAGATCCGCGTTGGGGACGTACCGAGGAAAGTTATGGAGAAGATGCTTTTTTTAACGGAACAATGACTGTTGCTTTTGTAAAAGGACTTCAGGGAAATCATTCCAAATATTGGCAATCGGCATCGTTGATGAAACACTTTTTGGCCAACAGCAATGAAGATGGAAGAACTTATACTTCATCCGATTTTGATGAACGACTTTGGAGAGAATATTATTCAGTTCCTTTTCGAATGGGGATTATCGAAGGCGGTTCACGAGCTTATATGGCATCTTACAATAAGGTGAATGGAATCCCGGCTACAGTGCATCCAATGTTGAAAGACATCACCCAAAAGGAATGGGGACAAAACGGAATTATTTGTACCGATGGCGGTGCTTTCAAGTTGTTACTTTCGGATCATAAATATTATGCTGATTCGTATTTGGGAGCCGCAGCGGTAATAAAAGCTGGAATCAATCAATTTTTAGATGATTATAAAGAAGCAGTAAACGGCGCAATTGCCAAAGGATATTTAACCGAGAAAGACATCGATGCAGAAATTCGTGGTAATTTTCGGGTAATGATCAAACTAGGAATGTTGGATGCTCCAGACAAAAATCCGTATGCTAAAATTGGAACAGCTAAAGACACAATTGACCCTTGGAATTCCGAAGCCCACAAAAAATTGGCATTGGAAGCCACCTTGAAATCAATCGTTTTATTGAAAAATGATCCGGCTAAACGATTGCTGCCTTTGCAAAAAGAAAAGCTAAAAACTGTTGCCATAATCGGACTTCGTGCTGACCAAGTGCTTTTAGATTGGTACAGCGGAACTCCTCCGTATATGATTACTCCTTTGCAGGGAATTAAAAATAAATTGGGTTCGAATGTCGAAATTTTATACGCCAAAAACAATGCCGACGGGAAAGCAGCTTCAATTTCCAAAAAAGCAGATGTTGTTATTGTCGTGGTTGGAAATCATCCGGTTTGCAATGCCGGTTGGAATGATTGTCCCGTTCCGAGCGAAGGAAAAGAAGCTGTTGACAGACAATCTTTGACATTGGAACAGGAAGATTTAATCAAAATTGCGTATCAAGCCAATCCCAACACGGTCGTGGCGCTCATCAGTAGTTTTCCGTATGCCATCAATTGGACACAGGAAAACATTCCCGCCATTGTACACCTGACACAAAACAGCCAAGAATTGGGTACTGCTTTGGCTGATGTATTATTTGGAGATTACAATCCTGCCGGAAGATTGACGCAAACTTGGGTGGCAGCCATCACAGATTTGCCCGATTTATTGGATTACAACATTCGCAACGGAAGAACCTATATGTATTTTCAAGGGAAACCTTTGTATGCTTTTGGTCACGGATTGAGTTACACCAGTTTTTCGTACAATTCGATTGCGTTCAACAAGGAAACTTTAGAAAAGAAAAAAAATATAACTGTTTCAGTTTCGGTTACTAATACTGGGAAACGGGATGGAGAAGAAGTCATTCAGTTGTATGTAAAATCAATAGATTCGGCTATTCAACAACCAATAAAAGCACTAAAAGCTTTTCAAAGAGTGGCAATAAAAGCAGGCGAAACCAAAATGGTAACCTTGACCTTGAAAGCTAAAGATTTAGAAAATTGGAATACAACCAAACAACAATTTGAACTCGAAAAAGGACAAATTGAAATACAAATAGGCGGCGCATCTGACGCGATTGTGTTAACCAAAAAAATAACCTTGAAATAATATTACAATGAAAAAACTAATTTCAATAACTATTCTATTCTGCCTATCCAATATTGCATTGTTTGGACAAAATTTGAATGATAAAAAACCGACTTCTACCGAAAGAATTATAAAAGTCGATTACACCAAATCCGTAGGACAAATGAACACGATGTTCAAAGAATGTATTGGTGCAGGTCGTGCCAATGAAGGATTGCGCGCCGATTGGCAGCAACAATTGGCTATGGTAAAGAAAGAATGCGATTTTAAATACATTCGGATGCACGGTTTATTGACTGATGATATGGGCGTTTATCGTGAAGACAGCAAAGGAAATCCGGAATACAATTATCAATATATTGATGTTTTGTACGATTTTCTTTTGAGTATCAAGATAAAACCGTTTGTCGAGTTAGGCTTTATGCCATCGGCATTGGCGAGTGGCAATCAAACTATTTTTTGGTGGAAAGGCAATGTGACACCGCCCAAAGATTATAAAAAATGGGAAGACCTAATCAGCAATTTAACCCAACATTTTACAGAACGTTATGGAGCAGAGGAAGTAAAAACTTGGTATTTCGAGGTTTGGAACGAACCTAATTTAACTCCCGGTTTTTGGACAGGAACACAAGCCGAATATTTCAAATTGTATGATTACAGCACTCGCGCCATAAAAAGTGTAAACCCAGACTATAAAGTGGGTGGGCCAGGTACAGCGGGTGCTGCTTGGGAAAGCGAAATGATTGATTTTTGCGAAAAAAATAAAGTGCCAATTGATTTTGTTAGTACACATTCCTACGGTGTTGGGCAAGGATTTTTAGATGAATTTGGACAAAGTGGAACCGTTTTAAGCAAAGATAATGGAGCGGTAAGTGGAGATGTGCTGCAGTCAAGAAAAGAAATTGCAGCATCAACAAAACCCAATCTTGAATTGCATTACACCGAATGGAGTTCCTCCTACACACCAGCCGATCCCATTCACGATAGTTACCATTCAGCAGCTTATATCCTTCAAAAATTAAAGCAAGTTGGCAACGCGGCAAACTCAATGTCGTATTGGGTTTTTACTGATATTTTTGAAGAACCAGGGCCAAGATTTACACCTTTTCACGGAGGATTCGGATTGTTGAATACGCAAGGAATCAAAAAACCTGCCTATTTTTCGTATTCTTTTTTGAAGAAATTGGGAACAACAGAACTTCAAAATACCGACACTTCTTCTTGGGCGACTAAAAACACAAAAGGTGATGTGCAGGTTTTACTTTGGGATTTTACCTACACCTTACCAGACGCTACAAACAATCAGCAATATTATATAAAAGATTTACCATCGAAACCAAAAGGAAAAGTAAGAATTGAAGTTGGTGGACTTTCAAAAGGGAATTATAAATTAGAAATTTATAAAGTAGGCTACAAAGTGAATGACGTTTTTACCGATTATTTGAGTATGAATAAACCCAATCAGTTGACCAAAGAACAAGTAAAAACGCTCAAAGAAAAAAATAACGGTTCCATTTTTAAAACAGAAAATGTAGTTGTAGATACAAATAGAAAGTATTCAAAAGATATTGATATGAATGAAAATGATGTTTACTTATTCAATTTCATTAAGCAATAATTTAAAAATAAATGGGCTATATCACGAAATATCAACCTGAAATGATATAGTTCTTTACATAATATTTGAATGCAGTTTTAGCAACAAATAAATAAAAGAAAATGATAAAAAGAATCAGTACTCAATTAATTTTTGCCATTCTAGGATTGGCTTCTTTTGGAATTTTGGCCTGTAGTTCGGATTCAGGCTCAACTCCTGATGTGAAACCATTAGTAAAAACACTTACGGTAAATGTAAGTACAATCGATTTTATAAATGCGGGAAGTAGTTCCGATATTACTATTACAACCACTGTTGATTCTTGGACAATTAGTAGTTCGGATTCGAGTTGGATTCAATTAAGCAAGACTTCTGGAACTTCAGGGTCAACTTCGGTTTCTGTTACAGCAGCTGCAAATACTGTTACAACCGCACGTTCAGCAACAATTACAGTCAGTTCAAGTCAAGTTGCTTCTGTTATAATTACAGTAAATCAGGCTGCTTTTGTTCCTCCTGTAACTAATACCTATCCAAATTACAATACAAATCCAATTGCAGCCGACGCAACAGGAATGAGTAGTACTGCTGTTCAACTTGCTGCAAAAATAAAAATGGGTTGGAATATAGGGAACACTCTCGAAGCAACAGGCGGTGAAACGGCTTGGGGAAATCCAAAAGTGACCAAAGCTTTGATAGATTTGGTCAAAGCCAATGGTTTTAATGCTATTCGAATTCCTTGCTCTTGGAATCAAAATATGGCTAATTCATCAACAGCACAAATCAAAGCAGATTGGCTCAATCGAGTAAAGGAAGTAGTTCAATATTGTGTTGACAATGATATGTACGTATTGGTCAACATTCACTGGGACGGTGGATGGCTAGAAAATAATTGTACCAATGCTAAAAAAGTAGAAAATAATGCCAAACAAAAAGCTTTTTGGGAACAAATAGCTACTAGTTTAAGAGATTTTGACGAGCACTTACTTTTTGCCAGTGCCAATGAACCCAACGTTGATGATGCAACACAAATGGATGTTTTAAACTCGTATCATCAAACATTTATTGATGCCGTAAGAGCTACAGGTGGTAAAAACGCCAATCGTACTTTAGTGGTTCAAGGACCATCGACCGATATCGATAAAACCAATAAATTGATGTTGACTTTGCCTGTAGATAATGTGGCAAACCGTATGATGGTTGAGATTCATTATTACACACCTTGGAATTTTTGCGGGATGGAGAAAGACGAAACTTGGGGCAAAATGTTCTATTATTGGGGAGCTAATTACCATTCGACTACCGATACGGCACATAATGCAACCTATGGCGAAGAAACCGAGTTGGATAAACTTTTTAAATCTATGAAAACGCAATTTGTCGATAAAGGAATTCCAGTAGTTTTAGGTGAATTTGGAGCAATAAGACGTTCGAATTTAACGGGTAGCGACTTAACTTTACATTTAGATTCAAGAGCATTTTTCTTAAAATATGTGGTTAAACAAGCTAAAGCTAATGGAATGTTGCCTTTTTATTGGGATGCAGGAGGAATGGGTAACAATGGATCAGCACTTTTTAACAGAACAAATAATACCATATTTGACAATCAAGCGTTAACAGGATTGCTTGATGGATTGAAATAATTTAAACTATATTAAAAATGAAAAAAAACAGTCTTTTGATTTTATTGCTTTTCAGTTTAATGGCGAGCGCCAATGTTAGAATGCCGTTGTTGTTTTCCGATGGAATGGTTTTGCAACGCAATAAACAAATTCCCGTTTGGGGTTGGGCAGATGCCAATGAAAAAGTGGAAGTCCGTTTCAACAAACAAACCAAAAGCATCACAGCCGACAAAAACGGAAAATGGATGGTAAAATTAGATGCCGAAAAAGCAGGAGGCCCTTTTGAATTGACCATTACTGGGAAAAACAAAATGGTCATCACCAATGTTTTGGTGGGCGAAGTTTGGATTTGCAGCGGACAATCCAATATGGAATTTCAAGTGAGTAAAACGATGAATTCTGAAAAAGAAATCAATGATTCCAATTATCCAATGATTCGTCATTTTGGTGTTGCCCAAGATTTGAGTGGAACGCCAAAAGAGGATTTAAAAGCAGGAAAATGGGCGGTTTGTAATAAAGAAAATGTGGGTGATTTTACTGCTGTGGGTTACTTTTTTGCCAAAAAAATACACGCCGAATTAAAAATTCCAATAGGAATAATCAACACTTCTTGGGGCGGAACTAATGTAGAAACTTGGACAAGTCGTGAAGCATTCGAAAATAGTTCAGAATTTAAAGATATGATTGCCAATGTCCCTCAAGTGGATATTGATTCATTATCTAGAAGTCAAATTGGATTAATTACAGCTAAAATTGAAAAGATTCAAGGTTCTAAAGTGAGTACCAACGAAGAATTATTATTTAAAGAACTTAATTTTGATGATGGTCAATGGCCTGAAATGATAGTGCCTGAACTTTGGGAAAGTCAACAATTAAATAATTTGGATGGTATGGTTTGGATGCGAAAATCAATTATCGTTACTAAAGAAGATGCCAATAAAAAGGCGATCCTTGAATTGGCAAAAATTGATGATCAAGATTTTGATTATATAAACGGTGTTTTAATTGGGACAACAAATAATTATGCCAAAAAAAGGACTTATGAAATTCCAGAAGGATTGCTTAAAGAAGGAAAAAATGTAATTGCAATTAAAATTATTGATAATACTGGAGGAGGCGGAATCTATGGTGATAAATCGGATTTGAAACTAACACTACAAAATTCTGTTATTCCTTTATCTGGTCAATGGAAATTTAATGTTGTTCAAATAAAAAGCGAAGTTTCACCAAATGGCTATCCTTCATTGTTATATAATGCGATGATTAATCCATTGGTTCCCTTTGCTTTTCATGGAGTTTTGTGGTATCAAGGCGAAGCCAATGTAACTAGAGCCAAACAATACCAAATCGCCTTTCCGTTGATGATTAATGATTGGAGAAGCAAATGGAAACAAGGAGATTTTCCTTTTTACTTTGTGCAATTAGCTACTTTTGATGAATATGGTGGCAATAGTAAAAATGGCAGCAAATGGGCTGAACTTCGCGAAGCACAAACCGAAACCCTGAAATTACCCAATACAGGAATGGCCGTGATTACTGATATTGGAAATGCCAAAGACATTCATCCGACCAATAAACAAGATGTTGGAAAACGATTGGCTGCAATTGCTTTGAACAATGTTTACGGAGAAAAAATGGTTTATTCTGGCCCAATGTATAAATCTCAAGAAATCAAAGGAAACCAAATCATTTTAACTTTTGACAACATCGGTAGCGGATTATCAACATCTGATTCGAATGGAATTTTAAGAGGATTTGAAATCGCAGGATCTGATAAAGTATTTCATTCTGCCAAAGCGATTATCAAAAAAAACAAAGTAATAGTTACTAGCGAAAGCGTTCCCAATCCTGTAGCGGTACATTACGGTTGGGCCGACGATGATACGGAAATCAATCTTTTCAACAAAGAAAAATTTCCTGCTTCGCAATTTAGAACCGATGATTGGGAAATGGTTACCGTCAATGAAAAATATAAGGTCAGCAAATAATTTTTGAAACTAAAAAAAAGGATGCAATCAAATCTCTTCCAAAAACTACTTTTCGTTTTTATTTTTTCCTCATTTTTCGGAAAAGCTGCAGCCCAATCCAATCATATTTTGTGGTACAATCAGCCAGCTGATTATTTCGAGGAAAGCCTTGTTTTAGGTAATGGGAAAATGGGTGCAACCGTTTTTGGAGGAGTCAATTCTGACAAAATTTATTTGAACGACATCATGCTTTGGTCGGGAGAACCGGTCAATGCGAATATGAATCCTGAGGGGTATAAAACTTTGCCTGCCATTCGCGAAGCATTAAAAAGCGAAAATTATAAACTCGCCGAAGAATTGAACAAAAAGATTCAAGGTAAAAACTCCGAGTCTTATTCGCCTTTGGGAACGATGGAAATAAACAATCATCACAACGGGAAAGCGACCAATTATTACAGGGAATTGGATATTTCTAAAGCCATTTCGAAAGTGAGTTATGAAATTGATGGTGTCAAATTTACTCGAGAATATTTTGTTTCTGCTCCCGATAAAATTATGGTAATTAGGTTGACCAGCAGTAAAAAAGGAACGCTAAATTTTGACATCAATTCGAATAGTTTATTGAAATTTAAAACAGAATTTAAAGATGATTTACTTTCAATGAATGGTTCTGCACCCATTCACGAAAATCCGGGTTATGAAGTTGTGCCTGCTTTTCTTTCGGAAAAAGAACGAGGAACAAGATTCACCAGCCTAATAAAAATCAAAAATACCGATGGAACAATCACAAATTCCTCTTCGAGTTTGGGTTTAAAAAATGCTACCGAAGCATTGATTTATGTTTCCATCGCCACTAGTTTTAATGGTTTCGATAAAAATCCAGCTACCGAGGGATTGAACGATAAAGCCATTGCATTGGAAAATTTGAATAAATCTTTTTCTAAATCATTCGAAAAATTAAAACAATCCCATCTAGCCGATTACCAAAAATTCTACAATAGGGTTACCTTGAATTTAGGAAAAACAACAGCTCCTAATTTGCCAACCGACGAACGTTTATTGCGCTATTCAGAAGGGAATGAGGATAATAATCTGGAAGTTTTGTATTTCAATTTCGGACGGTATTTGCTCATCAGCAGTTCCAGAACTCTTGGTGTTCCCGCCAATTTACAAGGGCTTTGGAATCCGCACATGAATCCACCTTGGAGCAGTAATTATACGACGAATATCAATCTGGAGGAGAATTATTGGCTGGCCGAAAACACGAATCTTTCGGAAATGCACTTGCCACTTTTGAGTTTCATTAAAAACCTTTCGGTAACGGGGAAAGTTACGGCAAAAACTTTTTATGGGGTTGATCAAGGCTGGGCTGCTGCTCACAATTCGGATATTTGGGCGATGACGAATCCTGTTGGTCAATTTGGAAAAGAAGAACCAATGTGGGCGTGTTGGAATATGGCTGGAGCCTGGTTGAGCACGCATATTTGGGAACATTATGTGTTTACTCAAGATAAAAATTACCTCAAAAAAGAGGGTTACGAAATTATGAAAGGCGCTTCGCAGTTTTGTTTGAAATGGTTGGTTGAAGATAAAAACGGTGATTTAATTACCTCGCCATCTACTTCGCCCGAAAATCAATACATCACTCCCGATGGTTTCATTGGAGCCACAATATATGGTGGAACAGCTGATTTGGCTATGATTCGAGAATGTTTCGACAAAACCATCAAAGCTTCGAAAGTGTTGAATGTGGATGCAGAATTTAGAACAAAACTCGAAACGGCACTTTCCAAATTGCATCCGTATCAAATAGGTAAAAAAGGAAACTTGCAAGAATGGTATTTCGATTGGAATGACAAAGATCCCAAACACCGCCATCAATCGCAGTTGTTCGGGCTTTTTCCTGGCGATCATATCACACCTTTGAAAACACCAGATTTGGCCAAAGCTTGCCAAACAACATTGGAAATAAAAGGAGACGAAACTACAGGTTGGTCCAAAGGCTGGCGCATCAATCTTTGGGCAAGACTTTGGGACGGAAATCGTTCTTATAAAATGTTCCGAGAACTACTTCGCTATGTCGATCCTGATGGAAAAAAAACGGAGAAACCAAGACGAGGAGGAGGGACATATCCTAACTTATTCGATGCACATCCGCCGTTTCAAATTGATGGGAATTTTGGTGGAGCAGCTGCCGTTGCCGAAATGTTGGTGCAATCTAACGAAACTGAAATTCGATTACTTCCCGCCTTGCCTGATGCTTGGGAAAGTGGTTCTGTAAAAGGAATTTGTGCCCGTGGAGGATTTGAAATCGCAATGGAATGGAATACCAAAACATTAAAAAAAGTGACTGTTTTTTCTAAAAATGGAGGTAAAACGACATTGATTTGCGGCGATAAAAACAAAGAAATCACTTTGATAAAAGGGCAAAAAAAGGAAATAATTTGGTAAAAATTAAAGGGAATTTACTTTAAAATGTTGATAAATTACTTCTTGCAATAATCGTAAAACCTGAACCGTTTTTTGCATCTTTGCATAGTTAATTTTTAATAAAAATACAATACTAAATTATGTGGGAACAAGTACAAGAAACCGTTAGTTATATAAAAGAAAAAACCAATTTCACTCCAGAATATGGTGTCATCTTAGGCTCAGGATTGGGTAGTTTTACTGATGATATAAAAATCGAATTTACTTTGCCTTATGGTGAGATTCCAAACTTTCCAGTTTCGACAGTTCAAGGTCACAAAGGAGCTTTGGTTTTTGGAACTATTGGCGACAAAAAAGTAGTTGCTATGCAAGGTCGTTTCCATTTTTATGAAGGATATTCGATGAAAGAAGTAACTTTTCCGGTTCGTGTAATGAAATATTTAGGTGTCGAAAAATTAGTAGTTTCTAATGCTTCTGGGGGTGTAAACCCAAATTATGAAGTGGGTTCAATTGTCATTTTGAAAGATCAAATCAATATGATGCCAGAACATCCGTTGCGTGGCAAAAATGACGAACGTTTTGGGCCTCGTTTTTTAAACATGAGCGAACCTTTTTCTAATAATATGATTTCTATGGCTAAAGCATTAGCTAAAAAGCTTAAAATAACAGTTCAAGACGGTATTTATCTTGGACTTCAAGGGCCAACATTTGAAACGCTTGCCGAATATAAAATGGTCAAAATTCTTGGGGCTGATTGTGTGGGAATGTCAACGGTTCCCGAAGTTATTGTGGCTCGCCATATGGATATGGAATGTTTTGGATTATCCGTAATTACGGATATGGGCAACGAGGAAAGTATAGAATCCGTTTCGCACGATGAAGTTCTAGAAGCTGCTAAAAAAGCCGAACCAAATGTGAGAAGTTTGATTAAAGAATTGATTTTAAAATATTAATGAAGTCTAAATATATTTGGCAATACCTTCATAAAAATCTTCAGGAACAAATGGTTTTGTAATGACATCATTCATACCATATGATAAAAGCATATCTCTATTTTCATTCAGTGAAATTGCTGTGAGTGCAATTATTGGGGTAATTTTGTCAAATTTCCTAATTTGTTGAGTAGCGATAGTTCCATTAATGCCCGGCAGGTGGACGTCCATTAAAATCATATCAAATTTATTGTTTCGAGCGATTTCTATAGCATCTTCTCCGTTGTCAATTATTTCGCAAAGGATTCCTTTGCTTTTCAGCATTTTTTTGGAAACCATTTGATTGATTTTGTTGTCTTCAACCACTAATATTTTTTTATTCTTTAAAATAGAATCGTCGTAAGTTTTTATTTTTTTTACTTCTTTGAAAATTTTACTGCCTTCCTTAAATTGTAATTCCAAAGAAAAGGAAGAACCTTTTCCAACAGTACTTTCGAGCTTTATATTGCCACCCAAAATTTTAGTTATTTTTTTTACAATGGTTAATCCTAAACCAGTCCCTCCGTATTTACGGTTTATTCCAACAGAACCTTGCGAAAAACTATTAAATACCGACTCTAATTGATCTTCTGGAATTCCTATGCCATCGTCTTTTACTTCAAAATAAATGGTTGCAACAGTATCTTCTATCGATAAGAGTTTTGTAATTAGTTGTACTTTACCATTTTTTGTAAATTTTAAAGCATTATTGATTAGATTCATTATAATTTGAGACAATTTGGTAGGATCACCAATCAAATTATCTGGGATGTTAGAATCAATATGGAGTTCGAAGGCATTGTTGTTTATTGAGGCTAATTCTTTCAAAGAGTTCTGAATATTTTGAAATAATTTTTTTAAATTAAAGTTAATATTCTCAATTTCAATTTTTTTAGAATCTATTTTTTGAATTTCTAAAATATCATTAATAAATGTGGTTAGATAATCTCCCGAAAATTTCAATGATTCCAAATAATTCATTTGAGATTTCTTTGGTTTTTCTTCTAATAGTAAATGAGCAATACCGTTAATAGCGTTCAAGGGGGTTCGCAGCTCGTGGCTCACTGTCGAGAGGAATTCTGATCTTGCATTGGAAGCTTTTTCTGCTTTTTCTTTGGCAATAATCAGTTCTTTATTTTTCTCTTCCAATAATTGGTTTGATTGGGTTCTAATAATGTTGTTTTTGTACAAAGCCAAACTTAATAGCGACAAAATCGATATTAGTGCAATGGCAAGAATACTGATTAGTTTAGAAAATTTATTGGCTTTTTCCTGCTGCTTAGTTTCTTCATTTATTTGTTTTATTTCCTTTAACCGTTCCGACTCTTTAAATTTTTCATAATCATCGACATCCAGTTTTTCGTTGTCTAAAAGGGATATACTTTCTTTTAAATTGGAGTGTTGTTTCAAGTATGTGTAAGCATTGTTTTTATCCAATATTTTTTCATAAACAGTACTTAAAGCTAGTAAAATCGATGATTTCTGTTCAATATTTTTGTTTTTGGCATTCAAATTTAAGGCTTTGTTGAAATAATTTAAAGCCAAATTATTTCTGTTTTGTTGCATTTCAATTGTTCCTATTTGATACAAAGCTTCCGTTTTGCTATCTAAAATTGCTTGACTGTCAGGTTTTGCAATTATTGTTTTTAAAATAGTTGAAGCTAAATCGTATTCCCCTTTTGATTTGTAAATTATTCCTTTTTGAAGGTTTATTAAATCGGCAGTATTTGTAATTTTTAGTGTATCATATAATATTTGAGCTTTGTCAAAGTAAATTTTGGCATTGTCAAAACTTCTTTTTTTCATGAAACACATTCCCAAATTATAGTAGGTAGCTCCTTGAATCGAAGAAGGAATAAAGTTTTTAGATATAGTAATGCTGATATTGAATGATTTTATAGCATCATCATATTTTTTAACATCATAATATAACTTTCCCAAGAAAAAAGTTTGGTTCGCTAGAGATTCTATTTGGTTATTATTTTTGGAATAAATTATTGCTTTTTGAGTATAATGCAATGCGTCTTTATATTTATTCACCTTAACATTGGAATCTCGCAAATTGCTATAATAGGCAACACTATCTATTTTCTCGACCGATTTTTGCTTTTGAGAAAATGAAATTGTACTGCTTAATATGAAAAATAATAGAAAATACTTCATTCGATTTTTAAGATTTTCTTATGAAAGCGTTAAAGGTATTGAATTATTTATTAAGTAGTTAAAATAATTAAATCTATAATTCTCGATGAATAACCAATCTCATTGTCGTACCAACCCACGACTTTTACCATTTTATCAATAACCGAGGTCAGTTGCGCATCAAATAAACAGGAATTTTTGTTGCCAATAATATCCACAGAAACGATAGGATCTTCTGTATATGCTAAAATTCCTTTCAAATTCGTTTGGGAAGCCTTTTTAAAAGCAGCATTAATTTCTTCGATAGTTACGGCGCGTTTTACATTAAAGGTGATATCGGTCAACGAACCGTCAGGAACGGGAACACGAATCCCACAACCGCCTATTTTACCTTCAAATTCAGGAAAAATTTTAGTCAATGCTTTGGCAGCTCCGGTTGTGGTAGGAACTATGGATTGACTCGCACCTCGAGCGCGACGCAAATCTTTGTGTGGTTGGTCGTGTAAACTTTGGTCGGTGGTATAAGAATGGATTGTGGTAATATACGCTTGTTCAATTCCGCAAAGTTCACTGATGACTTTTAGCATCGGAGCGGCGTTGTTTGTGGTGCAACTGGCGTTGGAAATAATAGTTTCAGTTCCGTCCAAAATATTTTCATTGACACCCAAAACCACCGTTTTTATCGAATCCACTTCAGAAGGAGCGGAGAGAATTACTTTTTTGGCTCCAACCAAAATATGAGCGTTGATTTCGTCGAAAGTGCTATATTTTCCAGTACTTTCAACCACAACATCAATATTTATGGATTTCCAATCGAGATTTAAAATGCTTTTCTCGTGAAAAAACAAAAAATGTTTCCCATCAACAATAATTCCTTTTTCATCAGACGAAACTTCATCAGGTAAAACCCCGTGAATGCTGTCGTATTTGATTAAATGCGCCATCGTTTTGGTGTCGGCAATATCGTTAATGGCAACAACTTCGATGGTGGGATGATTCAAAAGCAAGCGAAATAAATTTCGTCCAATGCGTCCAAAACCGTTTATGGCAATTCTTGTTTTCAATTTTTTTTTGTTTAAAGTTTCAGGTTTAAAGTTTCAAGTAGCGCAACTTTAAACCTGAAACTTGAAACAATTTTTAAAGAATATGTTTTTGGGCTTTATAAGAAGAACGCACCAACGGGCCGCTTTCTACGTGACGGAAACCTAATTCCAAACCAAATTTTTCATATTTGGCGAATTGTTCCGGCGTGATAAATTCTTTTACAGGTAAATGCTTTTTGCTTGGTTGCAAGTATTGACCAATGGTTACGATATCCACATTGGCGTTTCTTAAATCTTGCATTGTTTGAAAAACTTCCTCTTCCAATTCGCCAAGACCCAGCATAATTCCAGATTTGGTTCTGTTGATTCCTTGTTCTTTCAAGTATTTCAAAACTTCCAGACTTCGGTCGTATTTAGCTTGAATTCTTACTTCACGTGTCAATCTTCGAACGGTTTCCACGTTATGTGAAACCACCTCAGGATTGGCTTCCACGATTCTGTCTATGTTTCTTTCGATACCTTGAAAATCAGGAATTAGGGTTTCCAATGTCGTGTTTGGGTTCATTCTGCGAATGGCTTTTATAGTTTCTATCCAAATTATGGAACCGCCATCTTTCAAATCGTCTCTGTCCACGCTAGTGATTACAGCGTGTTTGATGTTCATTATTTTTATAGAACGCGCCACTTTTTCAGGTTCATCCCAATCTACGGTTTCAGGTCTTCCGGTTTTTACGCCGCAAAATCCACAAGAACGCGTGCAAATATTTCCTAGAATCATAAACGTTGCCGTTCCTTCGCCCCAGCATTCGCCCATATTCGGGCAACTTCCCGAAGTACAAATGGTGTTCAATTTGTATTTGTCAACTAAACCACGAAGTTCGGTATATTTTTGACCGATTGGGAGTTTCACTCTCAACCATTTTGGCTTTCCAACAGGCAATGTATTCTCTAAAACAGTTTCCATAAAGTATTTTTGAAAGTGCAAAGATAAGTAAAGTAGATTTAGGAACAGGAATTTGTGTATTGGGAATTTTGATAACCGAATTGGGATATTATATTATAAATTTCAAAATAGAAACCACTCATTTTGCAATTGTTTGGGCGTAACCGGTTTTGCAAAAGGGGGCACTCTCGTTGCTGGATTGTCGCCCCCTTTCACAAAATCGGTCGGGCTATCCGCGCTACTTCGGTAGCTAGCTTTTATCCCTCACGCACTCAAGTAAATGGAACTTCCTTCCCAAAATTGTGAATATCTATTTTATGAATTGTGATTTTTTTTGTCTCTAAAATCTATCTTTGGCATCCTTAAAAAAAAATAATTATGAGCGGAATGTGGTACGAATGCAAAGTGAAATACAGAAAAACAGATGATATTGGAGCACAAAAAGTGACTACCGAACCGTATTTGGTAGATGCGTTATCCTATACAGAAGCCGAGTCCAGAATCAATGAAGAAATGAAAGCTTATGTTAGTGAAGAATTCAAAATCACGAATATAAAAGTGGCGAATTATGCCGAAATTCATCCTTTCGAAAATGCCGATCGTTGGTTTAAATCCAGAGTTTCTTTGATGGCTTATGACGAAGAAAGCGGCAAAGAGCGCAAGACCAATATGTATTTATTAGTCCAAGCCAATGATGTAAGAGAAGCTTACGACAACACTATTGAAGTAATGAAAGGATCTATGGGCGACTACACCATTCCAGCCATTTCAGAATCTCCAATTATGGATGTTTTTCCATATTTCTCCGGAGAAGAAGGCGAATTAGAGCAAATGGAAAAGTTCAATGCCCTAAAAGCTTCCAAACCTGAAAATAATACAACAGAAATAGAAGACACAATGGAATTCAATGACGAGGTTGTAGCGGAGAGTTATTGATTTTTTTTATTTACAGGAAAATATTAAGTCATTGGTAACGCAAGTATAATGCCATTAACTTAATGACATTGCATTCGCGTTAGCCGGGCAGAGAATAATTTTCTATCAAATATATAAAAATATTCTTAAAAAAAATACCGCAAATTCGCAAATTATACACAGCATTCAATGCTCAATAATTTGCGAATTTGCGGTTTGATATTTTATAAAATCGGAACTGCTTATCGAATTGCTTTCACAAATCCCCCAATACTTCCAACTCCATTATCCGTCAAGTTTTTGATAAAAGCACTTCCTATAATTGCGCCTTTAGCAAACTGCGTGGCTTGATTAAAGGTTTCTTTGTTGCTAATTCCAAAACCGATGATTTGAGAATTTTTCAGGTTCATATCGGCGATACGTTTAAAGTATTCTTCTTGAACGCTTCCAAAACCGGATTGCGAACCAGTTACACTTGCCGAGCTTACCATATAAATAAATCCGTCAGATACGCTGTCGATAAAACGAATGCGCTCGTCCGAAGTTTGTGGTGTAATCAGGAAGATGTTTTTGAGTCCGTATTTCTCGAAAGTGGTTTTATATTCATCTGCATAGACATCTACTGGAAGGTCCGGAATGATTAAGCCATCGATTCCAATTTCGGCACATTGCTGGCAGAAATTTTCCATACCAAATTGCAACATTGGATTATAATAACCCATAATTACCAGCGGTATTGTAACTGTTTTTCTAATGTCTTTTAATTGGTCAAACAAAACTTGGGTTGTCATTCCGTTGTGCAACGCTTGGGTCGAACTTTCCTGAATCGTTGGCCCATCGGCCAATGGATCGCTAAATGGTAATCCGATTTCGATCATATCGACACCATTTTTTTCTAAATCCTCAATGATTTTTACGGTATCGTTTAGTTTTGGATATCCAGCCGAAAAATAGATGGATAGTATTTTTTTTGTTTCTTGTAATTTTAGATTTATTCTATTCATTTTTTATGTTTTTAAACCTTATGCTCTATACCCGTCTGGTTTAGAGGTTTAGTTTTAAGGGAATAATTTAAAAGTGGGTTAAATTGGCAGCGCTATAAGCCCACGCTTTTTGGCTAGAATGCAATTGAACTTCGACACGTTTGTAATGCATGCCTTCGTACAAATCAGCTTGATTTAGCTCTTTTTCGGTAACATCGTAAACAATTCCATCAATGAAATCGGCTTCGGTTTTTGTTTCCACAATTACAGGATAGTGAACAATTCCAAATTCTTCTTCGATTTGAAATCTTTTTAAAACATATCCAATTAATTTTTCAGGCGTTCCATTTAAAACACGACCAAAAAGGTTTTCTTGTACATCTTCATGTTGCAAAGTGCCGTAAGTGAATAATTTAATCATAGTCTTCTATTTTTGTCAATTATAATTTAAAATAATCAATATAAGTATTCAAATCCTTGTCGCCACGACCGGATAAATTAAACACGACAATATCAGTAGGTTTGAATTTTTTTTCGTCTAAAACAGCAAAAGCATGAGCACTTTCGATGGCAGGAATTAAGCCTTCCAATTGCGACAATTTTATGCCCCACTGCATCGCTTGATCGTCTGTAATCGAGATGAATTCTGCTCTTCCTGTAGCGAATAAATTGGCGTGCATCGGGCCAACTCCTGGGTAATCTAAACCAGCCGAAATTGAATAGGGTTCTGTAATTTGTCCGTCTAAAGATTGCATCAATAAGGTTTTACTTCCGTGAATGACACCAATTTTTCCCAAAGCCGAAGTGGCAGCACTTTCGCCAGAATCAACTCCTAATCCGGCAGCTTCAACAGCGATAATATTAACATCAAGATCGTCTAAAAAATGGTAAAATGCACCCGCAGCATTGCTTCCGCCACCGACACAAGCTATAACATAATCAGGATTTTCTCGACCTTCTTTTTCTAATAATTGCTCTTTGATTTCCTTTGAAATTACACTTTGAAAACGTGCCACCATATCAGGATAGGGATGAGGTCCAACTACCGATCCAATGATGTAATAGGTGTCAACTGGATTATTTATCCAATCACGAATGGCTTCGTTTGTGGCATCTTTTAGCGTTTTAGAACCTGAAAGTGCGGGACGAACCTCGGCACCCAACATTTTCATTCGAGCTACATTTGGAGCTTGACGTTTGATGTCGATTTCTCCCATATATACGATGCATTCCAATCCCATCAAGGCACAAACAGTTGCTGTAGCTACACCGTGTTGACCGGCTCCAGTTTCGGCAATAATTCTGGTTTTGCCCAAACGTTTGGCCAATAAAATTTGTCCAATAGTGTTGTTGACTTTATGCGCGCCAGTATGACATAAATCTTCTCTTTTGAGATACACTTTTGTGTTGTATTTTTCAGATAAGCGAGCTGCAAAATAAAGTGGAGTAGGGCGACCTACATAATCTTTGAGCAAAGCATCAAATTCTTCCTGAAATTCAGGTTCAGCTGTAATTTTCAAATATTGTTGGCGTAATTCCTCGACGTTTGGATATAACATTTCTGGAATGTATGCTCCTCCGAATTCTCCGTAATAGCCTTTTTCGTTAACGTTGTATGACATTTTTTTTATTTTTTTTATTTTCAGACACAATTTATCGCATCTCTTTTTATTGATTACTAGAGACGCGATTTATCGCATCTCTACATAATTGTATGTTTTTTAATCCAGGTTCTAATTCAAATTTACTGTTCACGTCAATGGCAAAAACAGGTAAATTGGTTTTCAAAAGTTCTTGTAATGAATCAAATTCTTCAATACCAATTCCACCACTCAAGAAAAAGGGTTTGGTCGATGGATATTGTTCTAATACTTTCCAATCAAAAGTGGTTCCGTTTCCCCCAGGTAGTTTTCCTTTGGTATCAAAAAGGAAAAAATCACACACTTTTTCGTAGGAATTTAAAATTCCAAAGTCAAAGGTATCTAAAATTGGAAATACTTTTATGATAACTATCAGTTTTGAAGTATTTTTTTTTAATAATTCGCAAAATTCAACTGATTCGTTACCATGCAATTGAACAGCTTGCAAATCGTGTGTTTTAATTTTATCTAAAATTTCATCCAAAGTTGCATTTACAAAAACGCCAACTTTTTTTATCGATTTTGGTAATTTGGGAATGGTACTTTCAAAATATCTAGCCGATTTCTCCCAGAAGATAAAGCCCATATAATCGGGTAGGAGTGAGCCTACTTCGAGTATGTTTTCGGGGTATTTCATTCCGCAGATTTTAATCCTCACCCCAGCCGTCTCCAAAGGAGAGGGAGCCGAAACTGGATTTGGTTTTGTCGATATTTTTTTTGAAAATGATTGCATAATAAGTAATTATTACAAGTTGCTGGTTCCCCCTTCGGGGGTCAAGGGAATGTTTATTTTAATTGCTTGATAAATTCGGTTGCAGCTTCGCCGGCATTGTCGGTTTTCATAAAGTTTTCTCCGATCAAAAATCCTTTGTAACCATAAGGTTTTAGTTCTTTGATGGCTTCGATGGACGAAATACCACTTTCGGAAACTTTTACAAAATCATTTGGAATTTGGTCCGCCAATTGTTTACTGAAATCCAGACTTACTTCGAAAGTTTTTAAGTTTCTATTGTTCACGCCAATCATATCTAGTGTTGGCATTATCGATTTTTCTAATTCTTCTAAATTATGAACTTCCAATAATACTTCCAGTCCTAAACCTTTGGCAAACTCGGACAATGATTTAATTTCTTCACGAGTTAAAACGGCTGCAATCAGCAAAATTAAATCGGCTCCGTGTGCTTTGGCTTCGAGGATTTGGTATTCATCAACTATGAATTCTTTTCGCAATAACGGAATGTTAACTGACGCTCTTGCCAAAAGTAAATCGTCTAATGAACCACCAAAATATTTGCCATCCGTTAAAACTGAAATCCCGCAAGCACCAGCATTTTCATAGCCTTTCACCACTTCTTCGACCGTGAAACTATAATTTATTTCAGCTTTGGAAGGCGAACGACGTTTGTGCTCAGCAATAATTCCTGAGTTGCTATGTTGCAAATTTTGACTCAAAGAAATCGTCTTTTTTTCAAAGAAAACCGAAGCTTCCAATTGCGAAACAGGAATGATGGATTTCTTGAGAATGACTTCTCTTTTTTTGTCAACTATTATTCTATCTAATATGTTCATTTTTATTTTGTTTCAGGTTTCAAGTTTCAAGTTTCAAACCGTTTCAACAACTTGAAACTTGAAACAAAGAAAACTTGAAACTATTTTATTTACTTAATTCTTGTAACTTATTCAAAGTTGCTAATCCTTTTCCCGAAAGTAAACTTTCTTTTGCCAATTGAAAACTTTCTAATGGGGAGCTTCCATTTACAGTCGAAATTGCCATAGCGGCATTGGCACAAACCACATTATTTTGGGATTCAGTTCCTTTTCCAGAAATGATATTCATAAACATTGCTGCCGATTCTTCGATGGTTTTTCCGCCTTCGATTTCGCTTTGCAGCAATTGTCTAACACCAAAATCTTCTGGTTTTATAACACCTTCCATACTTTTTGTAATGGTTTTGGTCGGGCAAGTCAAAGATACTTCATCATAACCATCTAACGAATGTAAAATGGTAAAATTGATATCCGTGTTTTGATACAAATAAGCATACATTCTGGCTAATTCCAGATTATAAACACCGACCAATTGGTTTTTGGGAAAGGACGGATTTATCATTGGTCCCAGCATATTAAAAAAGGTTCTCACGCCTAATTCTTTTCGAATAGGACCTACATTTTTCATTGCAGGATGAAATAAAGGTGCGTGTAAAATGCAAATTCCAGCTTGATTTATACATTTTTCAAGAAAGTCATTATCGTTGCTGAATTTCACACCCAATTTCTCCATTACATTACTCGAACCCGAAATGGAAGAAACGCCGTAATTACCGTGTTTAGCCACTTTTATTCCTACACCAGCTGCGATAAATGAAGCCAAAGTTGATATGTTGAAAGTGTCTTTTCCATCGCCACCTGTTCCGCATAAATCGATCGTGTTGTAGGCTGATAAATCAATTCTTATACACAATTCTAACAAGGCTTCGCGAAAACCTGCTAACTCTTCGATGCTGATGCTTCTCATCATATAAACGGTGAGAAAAGAGGCAATTTGACTTGGATTATAACTTCCGTTGGAAATATTGACCAATACATTTTTGGCCTCTTCCTTAGAAAGTAATTCGTGGTTGATGAGCCTGTTTAATATGGTTTTCATTTATATTTTCTTTTTATTTTCAGACATATATTTTAAATAATCAACAATTTCTTGGGATTGCTGTTTTGTAATTCCCAACGTCGGCATTTTTACTTTGTTTCTAAACGAAGCCGGATTCACGATATAATCGACCAGTTCGTTTTCTTTCCAATATTCGGTGACACTTCTCGGATAATTTAATTCCGGCCCCATTGTTCCTCCAATTCCGTTTATCGAATGGCAGGTTAAACATTGATTTTTGAATAAAGTATAACCCGTTTCCAATTTTCTGTTTTTTAGGGGATACAATTCTAATGTCGATTTATTCAATGGTTCCAAATGAATTTTTACCAAATTATAAGGCCATTTGTAACGAGTATCTTTTTCAGAAACGGATGTGTAAACGATATAAAACGGTGCTGCATTCATTTCATTCCCATCCTTTATGATGGCTTCCCATTTTGTTCCTTTTGGCGCATCCAAATCTTGGAATGCCAAATAGGGTTTTGCATTTAAAAACAATTCCAAAGGCATTTCTGGTTTGTAACCATCTTTACATTCAAAAACTATTTTGGTGTTTTTGGGGTCAATTTTTGTTAAATCAATTTCATTTTTAATCAAAATCGACGCGCTTACAGCTTTGTATTTCTTTGCTTTGTGATACACAGGATCGTTGATAATTGCGACCACTGTATCTTTTCCTAGTTTATTTTTTGTTTGTAAATCCAATAAATCCAACTTTGTTTCCGTCTGGGTAATACTCATGGTTTTTATTTTTTGCTCTTTCTTTTGGTTACAAGAAAGGACGCTAAAAATAAAAAGGCAAGAAATTAAAATATGGATTTTGGTTGTTTTCATTTTTTTATTTAACCACAAAGTTCACAAATAAGGCAGAAAGTTAACTAAGATTTTAGCCAATTCTCCAAAATCTTTTTTCCGTTTGGTGTCAACACACTTTCAGGATGAAATTGTACGCCACGAACATCAAATGTTTTGTGTCGCAAAGACATAACTTGGCCGTTTTCGTCGAAAGAAGTAGCTTCCAAAACATTTGGCAATTCAGCATCAACAACCCAAGAATGGTAACGTCCCACTTCGAATTCATTTCCCAAACCTTCAAAAAGAAGTTCATTGTCAACAGATGTTTTTATCATTGAGGAAACGCCGTGATAGACTTTGTCTAAGTTAGAAAGAGTTCCTCCAAAAACTTCTCCGATGGCTTGTTGGCCAAGGCAAACGCCAAGAATGCTTTTGGTTGGAGCATATTTACCAATTACGGCTTTCAACAAACCTGCTTCGTCGGGAATTCCTGGTCCTGGCGAAAGTAGTATTTTGTCGAAATGTGAGATTTCGTCAATATCGAATTCATCGTTTCTATAAACGGTAACTTCGCAATTTAAATCTTCGAGATAATGTACTAAGTTGTACGTAAAGCTATCGTAATTGTCTATGACTAGTATTTTTTTCATTTTATTTTTATTTTACGGACAAGTTGCGACTTGTCCTTACATTATATTGTTTCGGCTAAATCTAATGCTTTATTGAGCGCTAATAATTTATTATAAACCTCTTGCATTTCGCTTTCTTCATTTGAATCGGCTACAATTCCAGCACCAGCTTGAGAATGTAATTGGTGGTTTTTGCTCAAGAACGTTCGAATCATAATGGCGTGATTGAAGTTGCCTTCAAAATCCATAAAACCGATGGCGCCTCCGTAGAAATTACGATTGGTTTTTTCGTAATCTTCGATTAATTGCATCGCTCTGTGTTTAGGTGCGCCGCTTAATGTTCCTGCTGGGAATGTATCGGCAACGACTTGCATTGTAGTGGCTTTTTCGTGTAAATGTCCAGTTACTTTAGAAACCAAATGGATCACGTGAGAGAAAAACTGAACCTCTCTGTATTTTTCCACTTGTACACCGTGACCGTGGCGGCTTAAATCATTTCGAGCCAAATCGACCAACATTACGTGTTCGCTGTTTTCTTTTTTGTCTTCGGATAAATTTTTGGCCAAAACAGCATCTTTTTCGTCATCGCCAGTTCTTCTAAATGTTCCTGCGATGGGGTGAATTTCGGCTTTGCGGTTTTTGACAATAATTTGCGCTTCGGGTGAAGAACCAAATATTTTGAAATCGCCGTAATCAAAAAAGAATAAGTAAGGGGAAGGATTGATGCTTCGCAAGGCTCTGTAAACATTGAATTCGTCGCCTTTGAAACCTTGGGTAAATCGTCTGGACAATACCAATTGGAACACATCGCCGCGGTAACAATGTTTCTTGGCCAAAGCCACATTTTGCTTAAATTCGTCGTCTGTCAAATTTGAAAAACCTTCTCCTTCTTTCGAAAATTTATAAGAAGCGATATTTCGAGATTGTAATAATTGTTCGATTTCTGAAATGTTATTTTTTCCGTCTAAACTGTGACAGAAAATATAAGCTTCGTTTTTGAAATGATTGATGGCAATGATGTTTTGATACACTGCGTAATACACATCGGGAATGGTATTACTATTTTCTTTTTTTGCGATAGTTACCTTTTCAAAATAGCGAACGGCATCATACGAAATGTAACCAAATAACCCGTTATTGATGAATTTAAAATCACTTTTATCCGATTTAAACTGAGCTGAAAACTCTTGAATTACTTGTGGAATATCGGTATTTTTATCAATACCAATTGTTTCAGAGCTTCCGTCGGGAAAGGTTTTGAAAATGGTTTCGTTCTCAATTTTTATGGAAGCAATCGGGTTGCAACAGATGTATGAAAAACTGTTGTCGTTGCCGTGATAATCGCTACTTTCCAAAAGTAAACTATTCGAAAATTGATCTCGAATTTTGAAATAGACACTTACCGGTGTTATGGTGTCGGCAAGGATTTGTTTGTAATGAGTATTTAAAATAAATGTTTTCATTTTTCCTCCCCCAACCCCTCCGAAGCAGGGGAGTACCTATTGGGGTAAATAGGGTTTTAATTATTTATTAAATTGTTTTTTTTGATCTCGTCTCCTTCTCCTTCGGGCAGGGTTGGGGTGGGGAACAAAAAAAAGGCTTGTCGTGATGACAAGCCTTTTATATTTATAGTTTATACTACAGGTGCTTTGTTCACGACGTTTGACGTAAATTGTTCCACCACCAAGTATTGTTTAAAATCGTTTTCATTTGACAAATATATAAATCAAATTTGATTATCCAAACAGAATAAATTAAAAATACTTTTTTTTATGATTTTGTTAAAAAAAATAAACCCTAAGAATTTCTTATCAGGGTTTAGAATCATTGACTTTTGTGTAAAGAATTAAAATTTCAAAGTTATTTTTAATTCGAATTCATCATAGATTGCTTTGTCTCCAATGCTTTCGAAGAATGATTTTGAACCGTATTTTATATCGTATTTAGTACGATCTACATTGAACGCTGTAGTGGCAGTATTTCCGTTTACAGTTAAATCGAAAGTAATAGGTTTAGTAATCCCTTTGATAGTTAAATCAGCAGTTACAGAATATACATTGGCAGATTTAGTTACAATTTTTTTGAAAATTAATTTGGCAGTTGGAAATTTTTCGGTTCCAAAGAAATCGTCAGCTTTCAAGTGTCCGTTCAATTTTCCTTGGTATTCTCCGGTAAGGTCAGTAGCTGTCAATGAAGTCATGTCAACAGTAAAAATTCCGCCAGTCAATTTTTTTCCTTTAAAAATTAATGCTCCGTCTTTTAAATTTACCGTACCATTGTGTTGTCCAGTTACTTTTTTTCCTACCCATTCGATAGTACTTGTTGTTGTGTTGATGTTTTTTGTTTGAGCAAATACTGCCGTTGTAGATAAAACTACTACTAATGCTAATGCAATTGATTTTAAATTTTTCATAATGTAATTTGTTGTTGAGTTAATAATTAAAGTGTAATAAATAATTCTTCGTTTGATTTTCTAACTTTTTTCTGGTGTTGGGTGGCATCTTCTGTGCTTCTATAGCCTATAGGCGCTATCAATGTGGCATTTAAACCCAAATCGTTTAAACCTAATATTTCGTTTACTTGTTCAGGAACGAAACCTTCCATTGGAGTAACATCAATTTTTAATTCAGCGGCCGCATTCAATAAATTGGCTAGCGCTAAATAAGTTTGTTTAGAGGTCCAATTAGATTTTTCGTCATCCGATTTGGCTCCAATTCCACCTTTCATAAAATCGCCATATCCCGTTAATGCTGTTTCTGGGATATTCCTAGTTTGGGCAACATTTTTCAAATAACCGTCAATGTCTTCATCGGTAACATTCGTTTGATTTGCAAAAACGATAAGGTGTGAAGCATCAACGATTTGCGATTGACCCCAAGCTGCGGGTTGAATTTTTGTTCTCAATTCCGGATTTTCTACAATAAAAACTTTGTAAAGTTGCAATCCATAAGAAGAGGAACTCAATCGGATGGCTTCTTTTAAAGTGTTTAAATCCTCCCTTGAGATTTTTTTGGTGGAGTCGAATTTCTTTGTGGCGTATCTCCAGTTTTGATTTTCTAAAAAAGTACTCATATTGTATTTTATAATTAATTTATTGATTTCTATATTTTTCTAATAAGTGGTTTAATAAAACTATTTCGTCGGTATTCAAATTTTTCGAAAAAGATTCTTCGTGTGCCGTAACTTTTGGGTCTAATTCTTTCAAAACATCTATACCTTTTGGTGTTATTGAAACCTCTATTTTTCGACGATTTTCAGGACAAACTTCTCGTGTAACAAATTCTTTTAGTAATAATTTATCGACTAATCTTGTTGTGTTGCTAGTTTTGGCTAACATTCGTTCTTGTATCACACACATATTTGCGGGATTCCCTTTTTGTCCTCTTACTATTCTGAGTACATTATATTGCTCCCCCGATATGTCGTATGGTTTTAATAATTCATTAAACTTTTCTGCCAAAATATTATTGGTGTACATAATATTCAGGATAATTTTTTTGGAATTCTCCATCTGTACGGTTGATTTTATAACATCTTCAATTTTCATATTTGTATATATGTTATTTGTTGGTACAAATGTAGTATGTTTTTTATTTGTATATACAAACGTTGTGTTATTTTTTTGTTAAAATAATTATGAAGTAGTTATACTTGAAGTCAATTTAATCAAAATATAACTGTAATACCTTTCACTTTCAGTGACTATTCGATATTAAAATTAAGGGTATGTTTAAACAAATACTAAATAAAATACAAAAAAAATATATATAGTGGTTATACTTAAGTGTTTTATATTATAAATTCATAATTTGTTGGTTTTTTGCTTTTACTAAAACGTTTTCTTTGATTTATTATCTAATTAACTATCGAGTCAGTTAGTATTATGCAAAAACTTTGTAATTTTACAAAAAACAATTGTATGAATTTAACACAAGAAGATT
Organism: Flavobacterium franklandianum; assembly: GCF_007097365.1. Taxonomy (GTDB): domain Bacteria; phylum Bacteroidota; class Bacteroidia; order Flavobacteriales; family Flavobacteriaceae; genus Flavobacterium; species Flavobacterium franklandianum. The sequence continues at coordinate 2,685 of NZ_VJZR01000016.1, read as the reverse complement.
GGGTTTCACGATTGGAAGCCGACGATAAATCCGTAATTCTGGATGTAAGAACAGGTGCCGAGTGCGATGAAGGAGTTATTCCGAATGCTATAAACATAGATATTTATGAGGGGCAAGGTTTTATTACCAAAATAGAAGCATTGGACAAATCTAAAAATTATTATGTCTATTGTCGTTCAGGAGCCCGAAGTGCTAAAGCCTGTGAGGTTATGAATAGCCTTGGTTTTGAGAATGCCTTCAATTTGTTGGGCGGAATTATAGAATGGGAAGGCGAAGTAGAATAGCCAAATTATAGGAAGCAAAATCTACGTTTTTATTCACGCTTTTAATGGAAAGCACAATACAATAATAATGAATACAATACCAAAAGAATTTCAAATTAACACCTTACTCAATCAAGATACGTACTTAGTTAATGGAGAATTAAAAAAATGGACCGGCGAAATGACGCCTGTTTATTCCACTATTTCTTCTTCAGAAAAATACGAGCCTACTTTATTAGGAAACATCCCTTTTATGGGAGAAACAGAAGCATTGGAAGTTCTCGAAGCGGCATCGTCTGCTTATAATAATGGTCAAGGTTTATGGCCTACGATGAAAGTAGCCGATCGCATCAAGTGTATGGAGAAATTTGTCACGCAAATGAAAACTACTCGAACTGAAGTGGTTAAACTTTTGATGTGGGAAATTGGAAAAACACTAGGAGATTCCGAAAAAGAATTCGACAGAACAGTAGAATATATTTATGACACCATCGAACATTACAAACAATTGGACAGAAACAGTGCTCATTTCACCAAAAGTCAAGGTGTAAATGCAATGATTCGTCGTGGACCACTTGGAGTTGTTTTGTGTTTAGGTCCTTATAATTACCCATTGAATGAAACTTTTTCGTTATTGATTCCGGCATTAATAATGGGAAATCCAGTAATTTTCAAACCTGCAAAACACGGTGTTTTATTAATTTCCCCTTTATTAGAAGCCTTCAAAAACAGTTTTCCAAAAGGAGCCATCAATGTGATTTATGGTAGAGGTCGTGAAGTAGCTTCGCCAATAATGAAATCAGGAAAAGTCGATATTTTGGCTTTGATTGGAAACAGTAAATCAGCTATTGCTTTGCAAGATCAGCATCCAAACAAGAATAGATTGCGTTTAGTTTTAGGTTTAGAAGCCAAAAATCCTGCAATAATATTGCCTGATGCCGATTTAGATTTGGCTATTCAAGAATGTATTACAGGAACTTTGTCATTCAACGGACAGCGTTGTACGGCTTTGAAAGTTTTGTATGTTCACGAAACAGTTGCCGAGGAATTCAACATGCGTTTTGCTGCTAAAGTAGATGAACTTGTTTATGGAAATCCTTGGGATAAATCAGTTTCGCTTACACCATTACCAGAGAAAGAAAAACCTGCTTACATTCAGGAATTGATTGATGATGCGACAAGTAAAGGCGCAAAAGTAATCAATGCTAAAGGAGGAGAACATTTTGATAATTTTATTTTTCCAGCGGTTTTGTTTCCTATAAACAAAGAAATGCGTTTGTATCACGAAGAGCAATTTGGACCAATAGTGCCTATTTTGACTTTCAAAGATATTCAGGAACCGTTGAATGATATGGCGGAATCCAATTATGGACAACAAGTGAGTTTGTTTGGACAAGACATCAAAACCATTGCGCCACTTATTGATACTTTGGTAAACCTAGTTTGTAGAGTAAACTTGAATAGTTCTTGTCAAAGAGGTCCTGATTTGTACCCTTTCACGGGTCGAAAAGACTCGGCAGTGGGAACTTTGAGTATTTTTGATGCCTTGCGTTCTTTTTCTATTAGAACTTTTGTGGCATCCAAAGACAATGAATACAACAATGCTATTTTACAAGAATTATTAAATAGCAAAGAATCGAACTTCATCAATACTGATTATATTTTGTAGTACAAATCAGCATTACAATAAAAACCGTAAGGGTATAGACTGCCCCCAAAAAGTTAGACACTATTTGGGGGTATTTTTATTACTATAAGTTTTCTAATGAATTATAAATAGTATTCTTCATAAGAATTGAAAGGGAGTAAAATTTGAAAAAGAGTAACGTATTGCGATATTTGTTATAAAATGATTTTTTATTAAATATTTCGTGATAATTATAGTGTTATTGTGAAAAAACTGTAGTAACTTTACTATATAAATTTAAACTTTGACACAATGAAAAGTAATTATTTGTTTTTAGTAGCTATTGCATCACTGTTTTTTGTTAGCAACAGTATTTTTGCCCAAAAAAACTGGGCAGTTCCAGAATATACAAAGGCTTTAAAAAATCCATTTGAAGGAAATAAAGCTGCAACAGCAGAAGGGAAAGTAATTTATGGGCAAATGTGCGTTTTATGTCACGGAATTACTGGAAAAGGTAATGGAGAGGCTGGATTAAGTCTTGAAAAAAAACCAACTAATTTCTTAGCATTAAAAAATATGTCAGATGAAACAGATGGTGAAATTTTCTGGAAAATAACCGTTGGAAAACCTCCAATGTCCTCTTATGATGAATTGTTGACCGAGGATCAACGCTGGCAATTAGTGAATTATATTAGACAACTCAATAAAAATAAATAAATTTTTGATTGTCCGCAATTACCCATAATTTAATAAAAAGCTTTATATTTGATAAAAAAAGTGATGAATCTATTCAAT
>NZ_VJZR01000015.1 GCF_007097365.1 Flavobacterium franklandianum | reverse complement strand
TGGGACGGTCCCGAAACTTCGGGACGCAACATAAGATTGTAACGGATAGCAGGAAATAGCTCCTAGAAAAACTAATCCTATATATAATGTATAAACTTGTACTTATATATTGTATCCAAAATAGTTGTTGGATTTTAGATCAAGCTTGAAAAACCAGCAAAAACAGCTTACTAAAAAAAGCCACTAACAATTTATGCAGTGGCTTTCGTTATCAAGTGAGCATCTAAATAATTTTACTTTTTTAATTCTATGGCTTTGTTTAACCAAAAATCAGTCAAGTCGTCATAGTTTACTGGTTTTGCTGGTGGCTGATTTATAAGCCTACGTGACTCGAAAGCTCTTACTAATATGGTTTCGATTAAATAATCTTCGTTGACTTCGTAGGGTGAATATTGTGTTTTCAGGTTTAGGTCGAACATTTTTGCAGTTGTATTGGACCAAAATGCTGTCCAACCACTTTTAAGCGATTTTACTAACTCAAATGTAGTTACACCCGTTTGACGATGTATTAATTTAATGAGTATTTGCCCTTGTTTACGGGAAAGTTTCTTGAGTTGGGCTTCGAATTCATTGTTAAGATAATCTTCAACTATCTTGAAATATTTCTTCTTTTCTTTATTTGTTTTGAGGCTTGCCATACCTCTATTGAGTGCTGTCAGTCGTTCGGAAGCTAATTTTGCGTAGGGATATGTCCTATATACGCGGTTTTTAAGAAGTTCAAATTGTTTTTTTGACTCGACGTCTATAGTTCCTTTGAAAATAACAATTTCGTCTAATTGTATTGTGTCCTTAAATATGGTGTCGTTTTCTTTTATGACATAACCTATTTTAGTTGTGTCTTTTTGTACTATTTGAGCATTGACCGAAATGGATAAGAAAAGGAAAAACAAGAAAAAGGGAGTAATCTTCATAATAGTAATAAATTTATGTTACAAAATTATACTTTTATACACAACTGTGATGCCAAATTTTTAATTTAGCCAAAAATTATTTTTATGAGTTCAAAATCGATATTAAAAAAGACATCTCTTACATTTTTAGAAAACTATTTAAACAATGCTTCGCCTACTGGTTATGAAAGTTCTGGTCAGAAGCTATGGATGGAATATTTAAAACCTTATGTAGATACATTTATTACTGATACTTATGGAACAGCTGTGGGAATCATTAATCCTGACTCACCTTACAAGGTAGTTATTGAAGGTCACGCGGATGAAATTTCTTGGTATGTGAATTATATTACGGATGATGGATTGATTTATGTGATTAGAAATGGTGGTTCCGATCATCAAATTGCGCCTTCGAAACGCGTAAATATTCACACCAAAAAAGGAATCGTAAAGGGTGTTTTCGGTTGGCCAGCCATTCATACGCGTAATCGCAGTAAAGAAGAATCTCCAAAAATCGACAATTTATTCATTGACATTGGTTGTTCTAAAAAAGAAGAAGTGGATGCTTTGGGTGTTCATGTAGGTTGCGTGATTACCTATCCCGATGAATTTATGGTCTTGAACGAAAACAAATTTGTTTGTCGTGCCATTGATAATCGAATGGGTGGATTTATGATTGCCGAAGTAGCCCGTTTGCTGCACGAAAACAAAATTAAACTTCCCTTTGGATTGTATATTACCAATTCTGTTCAAGAAGAAGTAGGACTTCGTGGTGCCGAAATGATTACCAAAACTATCAAACCCAACGTGGCTATTATTACCGATGTTTGTCACGACTCTACTACTCCAATGATTGACAAGAAAATTGAAGGAGAAATAAAAATCGGAAAAGGTCCGGTAATTACTTATGCACCAGCGGTTCAGAATAATTTAAGAGAACTTATCCTGGATACTGCAGATGAAAAGAAGATTCCTTTTCAAAGATTAGCTTCTTCCAGAGTTACAGGAACGGATACTGATGCTTTTGCTTACAGCAATGGCGGCGTGGCTTCGGCATTAATTTCGTTGCCGTTGAGATACATGCATACTACTGTTGAAATGGTACACCGTGATGATGTGGAAAACGTGATAAAATTGATTTATGAGACTTTATTGAAGATGGAAAACAACGAATCGTTTTCTTATTTTAAATAGAATGATACCGTTTTAAAAGTCAAAATCCTTTCCTTTTACAATAAAAAGGAAAGGATTTTTTGTTTTAAAACCAATTTATGATTTTAAATCCCTAACTATAAGGCATTTAATGTCATTTAGTTGGAAGATTATATTTTCCTATCGAGCAATTGACAAAGTCACTTCCTGATTCAACTCCAACTCTGAGTTATATTCAAAGAAAATAGCTTTTCGCTCGAAAACGGCTTTGACCAAATAATGACTTCCTTTGAAATAACATTGTTTTACAACGACTTTCATTTTACCTTTATCAACGACTTTTAATTGATATGGATATAATAATAGTGTATGATCTACTTCTTCTGAATCTATAAAATGAGATAATTTCAATTCATTTACTTCACCAAAAAGTGAAGCAACGTAAAAACTCGGTGGATTATCATAGAGTTCTCTTGAACTTCCTTTTGCTATTAATTTTCCGTTTTGCAACACAATAGTTTCGTCTGAAAAAGACAAAGCTTCGGTACTGTCGTGGGTGGCAATGATACAGGTGATTTGTTTTTTCTTGAAATAATTGAATAAATTTCGACGTAACGAATTTTTTCTAAAAGAATCAATTTGGCTAAAAGGTTCATCCAATAAAAGAATCTCAGGTTCCAATGCTAAAACTCTTGCCAATGCTACTCTTTGTTGCTGTCCTCCACTCAAGTATTTTGCTTTTACTTTGGCAAATTCGGTCATTTCGACCATTTCTAATAATTCTTGAACTCGGGCTTTTTTCTCGGCTTTATAAATATTGGACAAAAACTTTCCTACGTTTTCTTCAACCGTGATATAAGGCATTAAATCAAAATCTTGAGCCAAGTATTTAATGTAATCTTCGCCTGGAAGTAGATTGTATTTTGGACCAAGTATGGGATTGTCATCATAAAATATCTCGCCATTATCCAGATTATACAAGCCATACAGCAATTTCAACAAAGTACTTTTACCACAACCACTTTCGCCAATAACGGCCACATTTTGACCTTTAGTAATTTCGAAACTAATGTTTTCGATTACGGGGTTTTCGATATAGGTGAAGGAAATATTTTTTACTTGAAGCATTTTCTACGTTTATGGGTGCAAATTTACAACGTTTATTAAAAGGAATCTATTGTGATTTTAATGAAAATATTTCTATCTTTTAGCCATGAAATTTTATAAACTTTATCCTAAAATAAATGAAGAATATCTATTTAATGTTAGTTGTGTTTATTGGAACTTTTATTTGGTCAATTATAAATCCAAAAGAAGTATTTACTTGTTTCTTAGAAATTATTCCCGCAATTATTGGAGTTTTAATTTTAGCTTTGACATTCAAGAAGTTTCGATTTACCCATTTTACCTATTTTCTAATCTTGATTCATTGCATTATTCTCTTTGTTGGCGGACATTATACCTATGCCGAAGTTCCTTTGTTTGATTATATCTGAGAATTTTTTCATCATAGTAGAAATAATTATGATAAGGTTGGACATTTTGCACAAGGGTTGGTTCCTGCAATGATTATCCGTGAGTTGTTTATTCAGAAGAAAGTAATTAGCAATCCCAGTTTTTTCAATTTCATTATCGTTTCCATTTGTTTGGCGATTAGTGCCGCTTACGAATGGCTAGAATGGGGAGTTTCTTTGGCAACAGGCGATGGTGGCGATGCTTTTTTAGGAACCCAAGGCTATGTTTGGGATACCCAATCGGATATGTTGTTTGCCACAATTGGCGCTATTTCGGGCTTAGTTGTATTTTCTAAAATTCAAGACAAGCAACTACAAAAAATTTAAATAACGTTATTATTAAACATAAAAAAAAGCATCATTATTAAGCCATAATGGTGCTTTTTTATTGGTAAAATTTGCTTTACCTCCCTGTTTCGAAATGATTATTTGTTTAGAATTTAAGTTGTTTTCGAGGTTTTGATATTTTATAAATTATTTCAAAATCCAAAGCTTGTGTATCATTCGAAATGTTATTTTCGGTAATTGCATTATCTTCAGCGATAAGTTGATCCGCTGTTATTTCTGTTTTGGAAGTGTTTACAAATTCAACAATTTCTAAATCTAATAAAGCACTATTTATTATATTAAAATCCAAAACTTGAGTTTCGTTCGAAATGTTATTTTCTGTAATTAAATTATCCTCCGCAATTAGTTCATTGGCAGTTTTGTTAATTTTATTTACAGAAACCCCTTCAATTGGTTCCTCTCCTCCAATGATTTTGCTCTCTGTTGTTTTTGAAAAATTTCTCAAGAATAGTGTTTTTGATTTTAATTTTATTGATTCCTTTGTTGTAGTTTCTTTTGTTTGACTAATTACATTTTCATCTGAAAATATTGTTTTAAAAACTTTGCTTGTTACAACTCCTTTTTTTGAATCTTGTGAAAATTCAACTCCACAATTTTTATCAAACAATGTAATGCTACTATTAGTTAATACCACTAAAGCAATTCCTGTATAAATGATTAAGTTTTTAATAATGTTGGTTTTTATATTGATTGTTTTTTATTTTTTTTAAATTAGACACCACTTAAAATAAGTGATGTCTAATAATTGTATTTAAACTTGTTTTAAAAATTCAATTGCATCAAAGGCATTTGATTGCTCAGCATATACTAAAGCAGTAAATCCATTTGAATCTTTTTCATTAATTTTTGCTCCTTTTGAAACTAAAAATTTCAAAATTTCTACCTTATTGTAGCGAGCTGCAAACATTAGCGGGGTCATTCCATTTGACTTTTCATTGACATCAGCCCCATATTCGATTATTTTTTTAACAGATTCCACATCCCCTTTACTTATTGCAATGCAAAGAGGTGAAACTCCTGTATAAACCCATACTGTTTTTTTGTCATTAGATAACGAATTGACATTTGACGCTAAAGAAACATTTGCAAAAGCTACTAAAGCTACTCCTAGATAAACGATTGTTTTTTTCATGATAATTGTTGTTTTTTTGATTAATTAATAATTTTTTGATTGTTGTTTTTTGAAATATTAAAATCATATAATAATATCCTATGCAAATATATATCTAAAAGACAGTATCTTGTTTTGCATAGTACCAAAATTTAACAAATATTTAACAATAAGTAAATAATAGAACCACAGCAAACAATAAACATAAATAACTATAAATAAAGTATTTAAGTGACTTTAAATATCATAAAGCGAATAAAAAAGCGAATAAAAAAGCGAATAAAAACGTACCAATTGCAAATAATTAATACCTTTAACTATAAATCAAAACGCTATGCAATCAACAGCCAAAACAATAAATGACTATCTAAATGAGCTTCCTGAAGAAAGAAAAATTGCATTTTCGAAGCTTCGCGAAAGTATTTTGAAAACAATTCCTAAGGGATTTGAGGAACAAATGAGTTATGGTATGTTGGGTTATGTAGTTCCACATTCTATATATCCAAATGGATATCATTGTACTCCAAAACTCCCGCTACCTTTTATGAATTTGGCTTCCCAAAAGAATTTTATTGCCTTGTATCATATGGGAATTTATTTGAATCCGAAACTTTTGGAATGGTTTACGACTGAATATCCAAAACATAGTACCCAAAAATTGGATATGGGAAAAGGTTGCATCCGATTCAAGAAATTCGACCAAATCCCTTTTGATTTAATTGGGGAGCTTGCCGGAAAAATGACTGTAGATAACTGGATCAATTGTTATGAAACCCAAATAAAAAACCGCAAATCTAAATAGAATTCCAGCTTTAGTATAAAGTGGTAGATTTAAAATATAAACACAACATTCGGGATTTTAAAATTATAAAAATTTTACTGATTTTAAAAATAAAAAAAAACTAATTTTAACAAATCATTTATAATAAGTGTAACATATTACTATTCTTTTTACTAATAGAACTAAACCACATTTATTCACTTTTAATTATTAATTTATGAAAAACAAATTATTTTTTATCCTTACAATTATGGTGACAAGCTTAAACGCTCAAAATTTTATCGGCGACTGGAAAGGTCAGCTTAGTGTACAAGGCATTCAAATGGAAATTATTTTTCACATAAATGAAAAAGACAATCAGTTTTTAACCACTTTAGATGTGCCTATCCAAGGTGCAGTTGGTATTCCTCTTGATAAAACAGAGATGAATGGTGTTGAGATTTCTATTGCTGCAACAAAAATGGGTATTACTTTTAAAGGCCAACTAAAAGATAAGACCATTGAAGGTGTTTTTAAACAAGCGGGTATGGATTTGCCTTTAACTTTAACAAAATTTGAAAGCAAGTTGCCTGGTAATATCAAGTTGCCCTCCTCTAATCAAGAACTTTTGACTTTAAGAAATTTTGACAAAGGCAATTATAAATATAAAGTAAGTGATTATTTTGCCAAACCTAAAGCTTCTGGTTTTAAATTGTCCCCCAACGGTCAGTTTTTGTCCTACAGAGAGAAGGATGACAAAAACAAAAGACATATCTATGTAAAAAACATTAAAACTGGCGAAACCAAAAGAGCCATAGAAGAAAAAGAAGAGTTAGTACGCGACTACGGTTGGATCAACAACGAAAGACTTTATTTTGCCATGGATAAAGGTGGCGATGAAAACTATCACATCTATGCTGTAAACTTAGATGGTTCCAATCTAAAGGATATGACGCCTTTTGATGGTGTAACGGCAAGTATTACAAAAATTTTGAAAGAACAAAAAGACTACATTATTATTTCAATGAACAAAAACAATAAACAAGTTTTTGAACCTTATAAATTGAATGTAGTCACAGGTGATTTAGTACAACTATTTAAAAACAAAGACATTGAAAATCCAATTCAAGGTTTTGAGTTTGATAAAGATGGTCAATTGCGTGGCTATTCAAAATTGGTAAATGGTGTTACTAATGAAATGTTTTACAAAAATTTAAAAACAGGAGAGTTTAACTTAATAGCAACTAACAATTGGAATGATACTTTTGAAATTTTAAGTTTCAATTATGCTTCAAAAAATCCAAATGAAGCCTATATGATGACAAACTTAGACAGTAATACCACCCAAATTGTTTTATATGATTTAGAAAACAATAAAATAGTAAAGGAAATTTTTTCAAATCCAACCTTTGACGTTAGTGGCATGAGCTTATCTAGAAAAAGAAACTGGGAGATCAACAATTTTGCCTTTGAAGGGGAAAAGTATGAAATGATTCCTGTAAGTAAGTTTTATAAATCTATCGATAGTCAAATGAAGAAAGAGTTCCCTAATAAAGAAGCTCAAATAGTTGGTTATGATGATGATGAAAACAACTTTTTAGTCATCGTACAAAGCGATAAATTGTATGGAAAATATTATCAATATGATGTAAAAACTAAAAAGTTTACCTTATTATTTGACCTTATGCCTCAATTACAAGAAGCAGATATGGCAGAGATGCGTCCGATAAAATTTAAAAGTAGAGACGGTTTAACTATTTATGGTTATATCACTTTACCAAAAGAAGCTTTGACAGGCAAAAAAGTACCTTTGATAGTTAATCCACACGGTGGACCACAGGGTATCCGTGATTCATGGGGTTTTAATCCAGAAACTCAATTGTATGCCAGCAGAGGTTATGCTACTTTACAAGTCAATTTTAGAATTTCTGGAGGATATGGAAAAGAATTTTTGCGTGCTGGCTTCAAGCAAATAGGTAGAAAACTGATGGATGATGTAGAAGATGGTGTAAAATATTCTATTGAACAAGGTTGGGTTGATAAAGATAAAATGGCCATTTATGGTGGTAGTCATGGTGGTTATGCCACATTGATGGGCTTGGTAAAAAATCCAGATCTATATACTTGTGGCGTGGATTATGTTGGTGTTTCAAATATTTTTACATTTTTTGATTCATTTCCAGAATATTGGAAACCTTATAAAGAAATTGTAAAAGAAATTTGGTATGATTTGGATAAACCAGAAGAGGCAGCTATAGCCAAAGAGGTGTCGCCTATTTTTCAAGTTGACAAAATTAAAAAACCTTTATTTGTAATTCAAGGTGCCAATGACCCACGTGTCAAAATTGCAGAATCGGATCAAATAGTAACAAGCTTAAGAGCCAAAGGATTTGATGTACCGTATATGGTTAAATATGACGAGGGACACGGTTTTGGGAAAGAAGAAAATTCAATTGAAATGTATGAAGCCACATTAGGTTTTTTATCTAAGTATTTGAAGTAAAATAATTTACAGCAATAAAAAGGTGTAAATTATAAAATTTACACCTTTTTTATTAAAAGTTCTAGTGGTTTTGTGAATAGAATCTGGACTAAACCTTTGAAAAAGAAACTGAATGTTCACAACATTTTCAGAAAAACCATTTTTCTATTTAGTCAAATACCCCAAAACATTCTTTTCGATTCGGTCATAAATATTAGAAACATCCGCTTTTACGAACTTTTCACCTAAGATGTTTTCGTATAATTCAATGTATCTTTCAGAAACGGTTACGATATATTCGTCGGTCATATTCGGAATTTGTTGGCCTTCTTGTCCTTGAAAACCATTTTCAATTAACCAACGACGCACGAATTCTTTCGACAATTGTTTTTGCTCTTCTCCCCTATCTTGTCTTTCCTGATAGCCCTCAGAATAGAAATAACGAGAGGAATCTGGAGTGTGAATTTCGTCAATTAGCACAATAACTCCGTCTTTAGTTTTACCAAATTCATATTTGGTATCTACCAAAATCAATCCGCGACTAGCAGCAATTTCGGTTCCTCTTTGAAACAAAGCTCGGGTGTATTTTTCTAAAACCAAATAATCTTCTTCAGTAACAATCCCTTTTGATAAAATATCCTCACGCGAAATATCTTCGTCGTGCGAACCATTATCCGCTTTGGTGGTTGGCGTAATGATCGGTCCCGAAGCTTCGGGAGGGAATTTATCGTTTTCCTTTAATCCTTCGGCCATTGTAACTCCACAAATTTGTCTTTTTCCCGCTGCATATTCTCGAGCTGCGTGACCTGAAACATATCCACGAATCACCATTTCTACTTTAAAAGGTGTACATAAATGACCAACAGCCACATTTGGATCTGGAGTTGCAATTAACCAATTTGGAACAATATCTTGGGTCAGTTCCATAAATTTGGTAGCAATTTGGTTTAGGATTTGTCCTTTGTACGGAATTCCCTTTGGTAAAACAACATCAAAAGCCGAAAGCCTATCGGTGGCTACCATAACCAAAAGTTCGTCGTTGATATTGTAAACTTCCCTTACTTTGCCTCGATACACTGATTTTTGATTCGGAAAATTGAAATTCGTTGTAGTTATTGTGTTCATGTATAAGTATTATTTTATAAATGCAAATTTAGGAATATTTTCGAGCCAAAAAGCATCATTCGATATTAATTAAGACAAAAGTAGCATTGATAAATATCTAGCAACACCATCATTATTATTGGAAGAAATCACTTCTAATTGGGGGAGTTTGTTTTTAAAACTTTCGACAGCATTTTCCATAATTAAAGATTTTCCCGCGGCAATAAGCATTCTTTCGTCATTAAAACCATCGCCAAAAGCAATTGATTCCTCGAAAGTGTGATTTTCTATTTCTAAAATTTTTAAAATGGCAACACTTTTATCGACTGATTTGTCCATAAATTCCAAACAAAACGGAAGACTAAAAGCAGAATGAAATGCATCGGAATGGTTTTTCATAATTTCGTCTTTGAGTTCCACCAATCTATGATGGTCGTTGTGAGTGAAAAATAATTTTATGGCGCTTAAATCTTCAACCGTTTTAAAATCAACAATTTCAAAAGGATAATTCATCACGGTTTGAAAACTGTTCAACTTTTTATTTTCCCTGTTGGTTTGCCAAACTTTTTCTTTGAACAAAACAGTCGTAAACTCGGGATCGATATCTAAATCCAAAATCGATTTTATAGCATCACTTTTTATGTCAAACGAATAAATAAGTTCTTTTTCAGGTGAATGAATCCGACCTCCATTAGAGGTGACCAAATAAAATGGGCAGCCCAAATCTTCCAAAAGTGGCATTGCATCGAGATGATGACGGCCTGTAGCCACAATTATTAAATACTTTTCGTGGTGTAGTTGTTGGAAAACAGTCTTAGTATATTCGGAAATTTGGTGTTCGTTGTTGAGTAATGTCCCGTCTAAATCGCTAATGATTACTTTAAATCTTTCTTTTATACTCATTTTTTTAATCTCCGTTTATAGAATGGCAAATTTAAGGGTTTAGAGTTGAAAGCACAAACAATCAAGAGTCAAACTGGCAGTTGTTAAGCAAGTTTATTATTAAATTAACATTCCAAAAGGATAATAAAACAAACCAGATTCATCAAATTCATAAATTTCAATTGCCTCCAGCTTCAGCTGCAGAAATATGGAATTAATGTAGAATTGGCTTTAGCCAAAAACAGTATGCTGTTTGGCTAAAGCCATTAAAAACCAAACCAATTTTATCCCTCCAGCTGAAGCTGGAGGCAATTGATACTGTGAAAACAGAATTTGCTGAATGTAAAAAATCGTGCTACACATTTCTTTACAGATTTGTACAAAACGATTTTTTAAACATTCTAATAAACAACTTTTCTAATCGTGATTCTCAATCTGTTTATACGCATCAATCACTTTTTTTACTAATCGATGGCGCACAATATCTTTGTCGTCCAGATAAATGATTCCAATTCCTTCTACATCTTTCAAAACCAAAATGGCTTCTTTCAAACCCGAAATCGTTCGTCTTGGTAAATCGACTTGGCCTGGGTCACCGGTAATCATAAACTTGGCGTTTTTTCCCATACGAGTCAGAAACATTTTCATTTGAGAATGGGTTGTGTTTTGGGCTTCATCCAGAATTACAAAGGCATTGTCCAGAGTTCGTCCTCGCATAAATGCCAAGGGGGCAATTTGGATAATTCCCTTCAAAAGATAATCTTCCAACTTTTCATTGGGCAACATATCACGCAAAGCATCGTACAAAGGTTGCATATACGGATCCAGTTTTTCCTTCATATCACCAGGCAGAAAACCAAGATTTTCTCCAGCTTCGACAGCGGGACGAGTTAGAATAATTCGTTTGACTTGTTTTTCTTTCAAGGCTTTTACCGCCATAGCAACACCTGTGTAGGTTTTCCCAGTTCCAGCTGGACCAACAGCAAAAACCATATCGTTTTTGACCATTGTGTCCACCAACAACTGCTGATTGGGTGTCATCGCTTTGATGATTTTTCCACCAACACCGTGTACCAAGATTTTGTCGTGACCAAAACCTTTGGCGTCTTCCTGAATGGTACTTTGTAGCACGCGTTCTATTACATTATCGTCAATGTTGTTGTAACGGGTAAAATGAAGCATCAAGCGGTTGAATCGGTTTTCAAACTCATCTAAAACTTCTTTTTCGCCAAAAGCCTTCAGGGTGGTTCCTCGAGCTACAATTTTCAGTTTGGGATAATACTTTTTAATCATTTCAAGATGAGTGTCTTGAGCGCCCCAAAAATCTTTTGGAGCGATGTCTATGAGCTCGATGATTCTTTCGTTCAAATGGTATAGTTTTAATTATTAATTAATCGCTGATAATTATTAGCTTTGCATTTCTCAAATTTAATGAGTTTTAGCTTGCATTCGCATTTTATTTATAAACAATTTTATGTCAATAATTACCCTTACTACCGATTACGGCTTGAAAGACCACTTTGTTGGTGCGTTGAAAGGGAAAATTTTATCTGAGTATTCCGAGGCTACTATTATTGATATTTCGCACTACATCGACGCATTCAACACAGTAGAAGCCAGTTACATTATTGGAGCGGCTTATTCTAGTTTTCCAAAAGGTACTGTGCATCTCATTGGCGTGGATATGGAATTGAACAAAGAGAACCAACATATTGTAATGCAATGGAACGATCATTATTTTATTGCCGCCGATAATGGCATTTTGAGTATGCTTTCGCAAAAAATTGTTCCCCAAAAAATAGTGACCATCAACATACACGATCGTTTGCCCAGTGATGCCACCGATTTGGATGTTTTTGTCAAAGTCGCTTGCCACATTGCCAAAGGCGGTTTACTGAACGTGATTGGCAAAGAAATAAAAGCCATCAAACAAGTCACCGAATTGCAGGCTGTTACTGCTACTGACGGAAGTTCGATAAAAGGCTATGTGATTTACATTGATCATTTTGGGAATGCGGTAACGAATATTTCGAAAAAACAATTCTTGGAAATCGCCAAAGGAAGACCTTATGAAATTGTATTGAGAACCAAAAATATCAAAACGATTTTGCCCAATTATTCTGCGATTGCGATTTCTGATAAATATCCTCTCAAGAATTATGAAGGCGAAAAACTGGCGATTTTCAACGAAGCAGGTTATTTGGAAATAGCTATTTTCAAGAGCAATCCATCAAAATTTGGCTCGGCCAATAGCTTGTTGGGGTTGAATTATAGGGATAATATAACGATTAAATTTGTTTAAGATTGTTTAAGGTTGTTTTGTGGGAAGAACAATTTTAAACCTTTAAACTATTAAACCTTTAAACCAAAAAACATGTTTATACGAATAGTAAAAATGTCCTTTCACGAAGAAAACATTCCGGCTTTTCTGGAAAACTTCGAAATCATAAAAGACAAAATACGAAACGCACCGGGAAACCGTTTATTGGAATTGTATCAGGACAAAACCAACCCATTTATTTTCTTTACCTACAGTTATTGGGAAACCGAAGACGACTTGGAAAACTATAGAAAATCGGAGCTTTTTAATGAAGTTTGGGCATTTACAAAGAAGTTATTCAACGACAAACCCGAAGCGTGGAGCGTTGACAAAGTGGTTAGTTTAGTTTAATGTTGTTTAAAATAGTTTAAAGTTGTTTTATAGGAGGAACAATTTTAAACCTTTAAACTCTTAAACTTTTTAAACAAAAAATTTAAATGAAATCAATAGTAGTAAGAGAAATAAAATCCTTTTTTGGTTCGCCAATCGGTTATTTGGTGATTGCCGTTTTCCTGATCGGGAATGGATTATTCCTTTGGGTTTTCGAAGGAGAATACAACATTTTGAACAGCGGTTTTGCCGATTTGAGTCCGTTTTTTACGTTGGCACCGTGGATTCTGATTTTCCTGATTCCTGCTGTGACAATGCGCAGTTTTTCGGATGAAAAGAAGCAGGGAACATTGGAATTGTTGTTGACCAAACCCTTAAGCATTTGGCAAATCGTCAACGGAAAATTTCTGGGTTCAATGTTGTTGATCGTTATGGCAATTATTCCAACTTTTATTTATGTTTGTGTCATTTCTGGTTTGGGTTCGCCCGAGGGCAACATTGATATGGGCAGCACTATGGGTTCTTATTTTGGATTATTATTCTTGATTGCAGCTTATTCCGCCATTGGAATCTTCACTTCCACCCTATCCGAAAATCAAATTGTCGCTTTCATCGTTTCGGTGTTTTTGTGTTTTTTCTTCTACTTTGGATTCGAAAGTTTGGCAACTATAGTTCCTAGTTTTCAAGGGCTCATTTCAAGTATTGGAATGCAGGATCATTTTAAAAGTATGAGTCGTGGCGTGATTGATAGTCGTGATGTTATTTATTTTGTGAGCATTACGGTCTTGTTTCTTTCCTTTACTTTTTATAATTTAAAATCCATTAAATCGTAATGACAACTTCCAAGAAAAACAACATACAATCTTTACTGATTCTCATTGGCATTTTACTGGTTTTAAACGTAGTAAGCGGCTATTTTTTCCATCGTTTTGATTTAACCAAAGACAAAAGATACACGCTTTCGACCGCTTCTTTGAATATCATCAAGCAAGTGCAAAATCCGTTGTATGTAAAAATCTATTTGCAAGGCGATTTACCGGCTGAATTCAAGCGTTTGCAAAGCGAAACCCGAGATTTATTCGAAGAATTTCAAGCGTATAACAAGAATATTATTTTCGAATTCGTGGATCCATTGGAAAATGAAGACGAAAGTATGGACAACATCAAAGAGTTGTATATAAAAGGACTCACGCCAATAAACATCACCGTTGACGACAAAGGGAAACAATCACAAGCGATGGTTTTTCCTTGGGCGATAGCCGTTTACAACAATAAGGAGGTCAATATCCCTTTGTTGAAAAATATAATGGGTGCTTCGAGTACCCAAAAAGTGATTGGTTCGGTGCAACATTTGGAATATTCCATTGCTGATGGCATCAATAAAATCACCAAAGACAAGCAGAAAAAAGTAGCCATAATCAAAGGAAACGGCGAACTTCAAGAGGTACAAATTGCCAAATTCCTGATGCAGGTTCGAGAAAGTTACCACATAGGTCCTTTCACTTTGGATTCAGTAGCTAAAAACCCAATGGGAAGTTTGGACGCTTTACAAAAATACGACTTGGCTATTATTGCCAAACCAACAGAAACCTTCACGGATGCCGAGAAACAAGTCTTAGACCAATTCATCGTCAATGGTGGAAAAACACTCTGGTTAGTGGATCAAGTGAATATGGAAATGGACAGTTTGTATAATGATTATGGTGCTACTTTAGCCTTTCCAAGAGATTTGAATTTGAACGATATGTTCTTCAAATACGGGTTTCGAATCAATCCTGATTTAGTTAAAGACGAGCAAGGAAGCCCCGTAAAACTGGCGACAGGCGAACAAGGAAGTGCCACACAATATCAGGAATTCAATTGGAAATTTGCACCACAAGTTTATCCCATCAGTAAACATCCTATTGTAAAAAATTTAGGTGGAATCAAGTTCGATTTTGCAAGTGGAATCGATACCTTAAAGAATGGAATTAAGAAAACGGTCTTGCTACAATCGTCTCAATATTCGAAGAGAATTGGTTCGCCTGTGGAAATAAATTTGAATATCGTCGAGGAAGAAACGGCTCCAAGCCATTATTTGAATACGGGAAATATTCCACTCTCGGTTTTGCTAGAAGGTTCGTTCCATTCGATGTTCGAAAATCGGGTGTTGCCTTTTGACCAGAAAACATTTGAAGCAAAAGGAAAGGATAATAAAATGATTGTGATTTCGGATGGCGATTTAATTCGAAACCAATTGGATAAAAACTTTCAACCTGTAGAATTGGGTTACGACCAACGTTCTGCGAATTTGTATGACAACAAGGATTTCTTGATGAATTGTGTCAATTATTTATTGGATGACACAGGACTTATTAACATTCGAAGCAAAGACCTCGATTTGCCTTTATTAGATAAAGAAAAAGTTTACGAAAGTTATACCACGACACAAATCCTAACTATCGGGCTTCCACTGCTTATTTTAGGGCTTTTTGGGCTAGTTTTTACCTTTCTTAGAAAGAAAAAATATGCTAAGTAATGTTAATAAAAAAAGTTTTATTCTTACGATAGTTTACGATATATTTGTAGACTGTAGCGTACTTTGAATATAAAGACAAAGTAAATACCAAAAAATAAAATAAATATAATCTTCTTATGAAATTTATAGTATCGAGTTCGTACTTATTAAAACAATTACAGGTTTTAGGAAATGTGATCAACAGTAGCAATACGTTGCCTATTTTAGACAACTTCCTTTTTGAATTGGATCATAAAACATTAACGGTTTCGGCTTCGGATTTAGAAACTACAATGTCCGCCACCTTAGACATCGATTCTACCAGCAAAGGAAGTGTTGCTGTTCCTGCCAAATTGCTTTTGGAAATCCTCAAAACTTTTCCGGAACAACCTTTGACTTTCACTGTTCAAGAAAATAGCACCATAGAAATTAGTTCTAATTCTGGAAAGTATGCTTTGGCTTATGCTCCAGGAGAAGAGTTTCCTAAAGCAGTAAACTTAGACGAACCATCAGTAACTTTAGTTCCTGCCGATGTTTTGGCAACTGCCATTAGCAAAACTATTTTTGCTGCTGGAAACGATGATTTACGCCCGGTTATGTCTGGTGTTTTCTTTCAGTTTTCTCCACAAGGTTTGATTTTTGTGGCTACTGATGCTCACAAATTAGTTAAATATGCTCGTACGGATGTAACGGCTTCTCAAGTGGCCGATTTCATTATGCCAAAGAAACCTTTGACTATTTTGAAAAATATTTTAGGGTCTTCAGATGCCGAAATAAAAATTGAATACAACGATTCGAATGCTACTTTTTCTTTCGATAATTATGTACTAATGTGTCGTTTGATTGACGGAAAATATCCAAATTATGAAGCGGTAATTCCAAAAGAAAATCCAAACAAATTGATGATTGACAGAACACAATTCTTGAATTCAGTTCGTCGTGTTGCGATTTTCTCTAACAAAACTACGCACCAAATTCGGTTGAAAATTGCGGGTGCCGAATTGAATATTTCTGCCGAAGATATTGATTATTCGAATAAAGCCGAAGAGCGTTTGACTTGTGATTATCAAGGCGACGATATGCAAATAGGATACAACTCTCGTTTCTTGACAGAAATGTTGACCAACTTACAATCTGATATGATTATGCTCGAAATGTCATTGCCCAACAGAGCCGGAATCCTAACTCCAGTAGATGGATTAGAAGAAGGAGAAACGGTGACAATGCTGGTAATGCCTGTAATGCTCAATAACTAAGTGAACTAACCAAACCAATTTATATTTAAAAAGCCACGATTTCAATTGAAATTGTGGCTTTTTTTTTATGGTTAAATGATATTATTCGTGCATTGCCAAAACTGGAATGTTCAATCTATTTGAAAATTTCTGAGTTAAACTTGGTTTAAATAATTCAACGAAAAAATTTCTTTTGTATGTAAGCATCGCTAATACATCAAGGTCTTTGAATAAAATAAAATCTAAAATGGTGTCATGCACATCGTCACTTGGAATGATTGAAAACTGAATCGGCTCCCCTTCAAATTCATCTTCCCATTGTTTTATGGTAGCGGATGAAACATCGGAATCATTTGTTTTTACATATAAACATTTTACTTTTGCGTGTGTTTTTTTGGCAATTTTCAGCACTTCTTTAAGGGCTTTTTTGTCTTTAGCTCTGTATCGAGTGGTGAAACCAATAGTTTCAATTTTCTTGAATTCTGATTCTAATGGAACACTCAAAACAGGCACATCGACAGCGGTCAAAACATTGCCCGTATTGGTTCCCAAGAAAAAGGCTTCCCAACCAGTGGCTCCAGAAGTTCCCATCACAATAAAATCTATATTTTCTTCTTCGATGGCTTTTTTGATGTTGAAAATCAAACTACCGTCCATCAATCTGTGGCTCATTTTTATATGATCGAGATTTCGCCTTTCGGCAATAGCGTGAAGCTTTGGGATTTCGTCTTTAAACATTTCAAATTCGGACAATTGAAGCGAATCAAAAAGGACATTGTAATTTTCAGGAAAAAATTGGTTGTCGTAAACAGGCAATTCAAAGGTGTGCAATAAAACGAGTTCGGCATTCACAATTTTAGCAAACTCCAAAGCGTGAACAAAAGCATTGTCTGCAGCTTCGGAAAAATCGGTGGGAAACAAAATCTTTTTCATCTTTATGAAGTTTAAGTGATTTTATTCCTTAAAGGTAAGTATAAAACGAAAAAAATCAATGCCTATTAGGAGATGTTTATGATAACTTTAATACTACAAAAAGTTTAAGAGTTCAAGAGTTTAAAATGGATTATGAGTATAGAAAACCAATTCAAAAGAATTTGATATTAAATAACGCCCATTTTCCTCATCAAGAAAGTAGCGCTTTTGTTTTTACAAATACCATCCCGCAAAACGAAGTCAAAATGCAAGTCGTTGTTTCTTATTTCGACTTCAAAACATTTATTGATTAGAATGTCTGGGAATTCGTTTGTAGTTAAGCAAACTTCAATATCGTGCGTTGCAATGGCACCAATGGCTTTATTGGCAATCACTTTTTTAATCACTTCGATGGTGCCGTTTCTTTTATCATCAGAATTGGTGCCTCTTAGGATTTCGTCTAATAAAACAAATGCAGGTTGGTGGTCGAGTTCGTCCATGATTTGTTTCAACCGCTTGATTTCGGCAAAGAAATAAGATTCGCTATCCGACAAAGAATCGGCGAGGCGCATTGAAACTAAAACAGGTATTGGATGCACCTTGGCCTTTGTAGCACAGACCGCTGCTCCCATTCCTGTTAAAACCATATTGATGCCCAGACTTCTCAGAAAAGTACTTTTGCCCGACATATTCGAACCGGTCAAAATCATAAAAGATTGTGGTTGAAAATCGATGTCGTTCCCTACCCTACTTTTTTTAGCAAGCAACGGATGGCTCAAATTCGAGAACGAAATTTCATAATGATCATTCAAAACAGGGAAAACAAAGTCGGGATTGTTATAGGAAACATTCGCCAAACTGTTGAGCATTTCGAATTCGCCAATCACCACCAACCAATTTTCAAGTACTGCGGCGTGTTGATTTTTCCATACGATCAAGGCTTTAAAGATTTGCAGATTGAATAAAAATGTTCCGTTGAATATAACTCCTGTTATTAAATTTTGAATCGTATCCATACTCGAAAACAAACTGGCTAACTGTTTGAGATGAACACTGGCCTTTTCCTTTTGATAAGTCAACTGCTTTTGCAAATGAATTAATTTATCTGCTTTAAAGTCTTCATTTTCAATTTTTTGAAGCAACAATCCGTAGTCCGAAATGATTGTATCAATATTAGAGGAATGGGCGATTTCGACTTGCATTCTTTTCATATACCGACCTAAAAAACCTAGATTAAATACAAATACAAAGCTCAAGAAGTTTAAATATATTACATTCGATGTAATCCAATAAGACAATGCAAAACCCAGAAATAGGAAAGGCGAAATAATCGAAATCCCAACACTTACTTTCGACAATGGTGTGCTGTTGTGTGTACTCCATTTCAATACCGTTTCATAGGCTTGTTTTGTGTCCTGACTTATTTTGGCCAAAGCCAAAAACTCCTGACGCCAATCTAATTTATCGGCCAACTCCATTATAGCTTGCTGATTGCGCATGATTTCTTCGTTCGACAGCAAGTGTACACATTGATGGGCTAATGTTTTCTTACCAATATAAGTGGCGGTTCTGTTGTAATTTTGAAATAAGGAATGATTCCCAAAAATATCCAAATCATACCCATAAGGATGTTGAAAATCAATAAACTCCTCCCCGTTTTCAAAAGGAAGTTGGTTGTTTTCTAAATAATCCTTTTCGTTGGAATTTATGGAACGCAAGGCCTCCATCATTTTTATTTGAAAAAGCAACTTAGAATGCCATCGCATCAAGAGGAAAAAAGCGACCAAAAAGGAAATCGCAAGTACTAAAAGCAACATATTGCTTTCTTTAATGTAGTAATAGCCCAAAATTAAAAAGAGCAGAATACTCGCCAAGCGCAGCAAACTTATGGTATTGTATTGGGTTTTGGTTTTGGTTAATTCCTGCGAATAAGTAAGAATTCTCGATTGGTATGGTTCCATTTTTTTCTAATAATATACAAATATAGGGATTGAGCGGTATAATACCCATAGTTTATAACCAATAGTCCTATTGCATTGTACTATTTTTACATTGGATGGATCGTAAAGCAGAACCATTTAGAACCTTTAGGGTATAATTATTAATTTTTTAGAAATAGTAAAATTGAAACGCATAGAATCATAGAAAAAAAAGAGTTGGATAGCCCATTAATGGGTTCACATAGCAATGATTTACTATAGTCAAGCGAAGCGTCTTACTAAAATTACTAAAAACTATGTTTCTATGCGTTTAAAAAAAATGAATTTATCTAGGGCGATATTTAGACCCAAAACAACGTATTCATGTAGCATTGGTTTACGCCCAAAATGCTTTCAAATATTTTAAAATAGAAACTTCTACAGATTTAGTACCTTTGCCCCCAATACGAAATACTATGTTACACAACGATTCTATAGTGGCGCTTGCCACACCCTCAGGAGCTGGAGCCATTGCCATTATTCGGATTTCTGGCGAAGAAGCCATTACCATAGGCAATACGGTTTTCAAATCCATTAAAAACAAAGATTTAACCCAGCAAAAATCGCATACTTTGCATTTGGGGCATATTATTGATCATCAAAAAACCTTGGATGAAGTGCTGGTTTCCATTTTCAAAGGACCTCATTCCTATACAGGTGAGAATACCATCGAAATTTCCTGTCACGGTTCTACTTATATTCAGCAGCAAATAATTCAGTTATTGCTTCGCAAAGGCTGCCGAATGGCGAACCCTGGAGAATTTACCTTACGTGCTTTTTTGAACGGTAAACTCGATTTGTCGCAAGCTGAAGCTGTTGCCGATTTGATCTCTTCGGATAATGAAGCGTCGCACCAAATAGCAATGCAACAAATGCGAGGTGGTTTCTCTAACGAAATTGCCAAACTAAGAGAAGAGTTATTGAATTTTGCTTCCTTGATTGAACTCGAATTGGACTTTGCCGAAGAAGATGTATCCTTTGCCGACAGAACCCAATTTCGTGAATTATTGAATCGGATTGAGTTTGTGTTGAAACGCTTGATCGACTCTTTTGCGGTGGGGAATGTCATCAAAAATGGGATTCCTGTGGCGATTGTGGGCGAACCCAATGTGGGGAAATCGACTCTCTTGAATGCTTTGTTGAACGAAGAACGTGCCATTGTTTCGCATATTGCGGGAACCACTCGGGATACTATTGAAGACGAATTGGTGATTGGGGGAATTGGCTTCCGATTCATTGATACGGCGGGAATTCGGGAAACGGATGACCATATTGAAAGCATTGGCATTCGGAAGACTTTCGAAAAAATAGAGCAAGCACAGGTCGTTATTTATTTATTAGACAGTAGTTTGCAGTCGGCAGATGGCAGTTTGCAAATGAACCAAATAGAAATTGAAAAAATTAAGAATCAGTTTCCGTTGAAACCCTTACTTGTTGTTGGAAACAAATCGGATTTGCTTTCTGAAAAAGAGGCGGAACATCTGAAATTTGAAATACTGAACCTTAACTTAATTTCCGCCAAAGAAAATATTGGCGTTGAAGCGTTGAAAGAGCAGTTACTTTCCTTTGTGAATACGGGTGCTTTGCGAAATAATGAGACAATTGTCACCAATACAAGACATTACGACTCATTATTAAAAGCCTTGGACGAGATTCAGAAAGTAAAATATGGATTGGAAACCAACCTTTCCAGCGACTTAATGGCAATTGATATTAAAGAAGCCTTGTACCATTTTGGAATGATTACGGGTCAGGTTACCAATGATGAATTGCTGGGAAATATCTTTGCTAACTTCTGTATCGGAAAGTAGTAAAACAACACAAAACAACAAATAAACGAGTTAAAATACCCTCTGGTGATCATCTTTGACGAGTGCCTACTTTAATTAGAATTCAGTTCGAAGCGTTTTCAATGCTGTTTTTCTTCCAATTGTAACAACGCATTCAATTTATTAATTCGGATTATTCCTCAAAACTGTAATTAGTTTGCATTTTAGCAAATCAACAACAAACGATATTCCCCTTCTTTTTCTATTGGTGCTCTGTGAATACAAGGGAGCACCTGTTGTTCTGGATGATCCACCGCCAGACGCCAAAGATGTCCTAATCCTAAATTAATAGGGGTTGAATGAGGTTGGGCTTGATAATGCAAATCGAAATAGTTTTCCTTCAAAAAGTCTTCCAATTCCTCCGCTGAGCCGTTGTGTAGTGCTGTCAGTTTTTTTCGGATTTCAGGAATTAGTATTTTTTGTTCCGTTTGGGCATTAGCAATTATATCACTTGCCGCTCCGTGGTAGGTACACAAAAAAGTATCCGTTGCAATGGGCGAACGATCTATATGAAACGAATACACATCGGTGGAGATGAAATCGAACTCCTCATCTCGTTCGTAACACTTCAATAAATTAAGAGATGGTGAAGCTCCGAAATCGGTTAATAATTGGAAATCATTTAAGATTATTTCCCTTGCGCTATTCCCCTTTTCGGATAGTTGGAGTGCCAATAGGTCTTTAGGAAATACTTCGGTTATGTTTTCTTTTAATTGCAGTTGCTCAACAATCGCTGCAAAGTCGCCTTCCAAATTTCGGTACCAGCAAAGGGCATTCATTGCTTCCTTAAAATCGGTATGTACCAGTTCAGAAAAAGTGGAGACTATTCCGATTTGGCTGTTGCCAGAAAATGTATTTCTCATAGTAGGTAATCAAGAAGTTGGTTGCTTGATGTGGTACAAAATTAAGGAATTGTTGGGAGTTATGTGTTAATTGGTTAATCGTAGGGAGTTGTAGGTTGTGGATATTCGAACGCGGATAATGCCAAGTTGAATGCGTGATGTGATTTCTGGCCACAGTTTGCACAGATTTGCGCGGCTTTTTGATGGTGAGTTGTGAGTTATTGCATTGTTGATTTTTCAAAACAATAGTCCTAGCTGTCACTTAAAATTTTGCTATATCAAAAAATGATTGTAGCTTTGAAAAAAACGATTCAACTGCAATACTACAGCCCTATTTTATGAAAAAATACTATCTACACAACGGAACTGAAAGCAGCGGTCCTTTTGATATAGAAGAATTGAAAGCTAAAAATATTACCAAAACCAGCCCTGTATGGTTTGATGGTATGCTGCACTGGAAAACGGCTGGTGAAATCCCTGAACTCAACCAACTTTTTACCGTAAATCCTCCGGCCTTTCCACTCTTTGAAACTCCCGAACTGGCAACTAAAGTGGAGACCAATAAAGAAGCACGCAAAATTCTAGGCTTGTCTAAAAATGCCTTTTTAATAGTTTGTGCAACTGTTGTGATATTGATTGGCATCTCAGTTTTGAAAACCATTGAAGAAAATAGAAGCCGAGAGTTGAAAATCAAAAATCATAAAACCGAAATTGAAAATTATCAATTGGAATTGAAACAAAAACAATTGGAAGAAGAAAAAATTCAGGCGGTCATACAAGAGCAAATTGATGCCCGAAGAATGGCTAATACGAAAAAAGAAACTGCCAGCAACAGGCTTACGAAAATTGAGCAACTTATAGTAGAGTACCAAAACAATTTGGATGAAACAGAGAAAAAACTACAAAAAGCCGCTGGTTTCAAGCTTTTGAGATCTGCCTCAGAAAAAAAGAAACAAATGGATTTCTTGCAAAAAAATATTGATTCTTATAAAAACATCATAAACAAACTAAAAAACGAATCCGATCAGTTGAAATTGGAAATGGAGAAAATACCGAAATAGACACGAATGCAATGTGATGTAATTTAGGATTTGAACTAATTTTTGATAGTTTAGCCACAGATTTCATATTTTTTTATAAATAGAAATTTACGGATTTTAGTCCATACAAAGAGGTGACTTTATGATAGCTATACAAAAATATGGGCCACGAATACACGAATTATCATAAATTTACACCTACTACAATTTTTGATAAAATAAAAAGACATCCAAAAGGTGTTACTCCTTTTTGAACTTTCTGTTTTTTGTGAAAAAGTTGTTTTATTAGCAAACTTGCTTGTTTTTAATACAATTTGATTCAATTTGCGTTATTCTCAATATCGAAACCTAGAAATATCGATTTGGAGTTATTTCTACACAAATACAATTAATTATTATCATATAAATTCGATAATTAGTGATTTTTTTTCAATATTTGTATCTATCAAATCATGTTATAAAAAACACTTCCTTATGTCCATAAAAATAGCCATTTCACATAAAACAGCTTACAAATTTGATCGGAGTGTAAAGCTATTTCCTCATATTTTTAGGCTTAGACCAGCCTCTCATTCTCGAACTGTTATTGAAGGTTATTCCTTTAAGATTTATCCTGAAAATCATTTTATCAATTGGCAGCAAGACCCTTTTGGGAATTATCAGGCGAGAGTTGTTTTTAACGAACCTACAACCGAATTAAGGGTCGAAGTAGAAGTCATTGCCAAACTGAAAGTGATTAATCCCTTTGACTTTTTTGTCGAAGAATATGCCGAAACCTTTCCTTTTAGTTATGATAACAATTTGTTTAAAGAATTATTTCCGTATTTAGAAGTAAAAGAAAAAGGGGATAAATTTGATGCTTTTGTGGCGCAATTGTCTCAAGTAAAAGACTTAAAAACAGTTGATTTTTTGGTTTATGCCAATCAATTGGTATTTCAAACCCTGAATTACAATATCCGGCTCGAAGTAGGTGTACAAACCAGTGAAGAAACATTGGAAATACAAAGCGGTTCCTGTCGAGATTTTGCCTGGCTGTTGGTTCAAGCTTTGCGTAGTATTGGCTTGGCGACTCGATTTGTTTCGGGTTATTTAGTACAATTAACTTCCGATGTGAAATCGCTCGACGGTCCATCGGGTCCCGAAAATGATTTTACCGATTTGCACGCTTGGGTCGAAGTGTATTTGCCTGGAGCGGGATGGATTGGACTCGACCCTACTTCCGGACTTTTTGCTGGCGAAGGCCATATTCCGCTGAGTTGTACTCCCGATTATGAAAGTGCCGCTCCCGTAACGGGTGCTACTGAAATTTGTCAAGTAGAATTTGAATTTGACAATACGGTAACCCGAATTTATGAAGACCCAAGAGTGACCAAACCCTATACTGAAAAGCAATGGGAGGACATTATGGAGGTAGGTAATGTAGTCGAAAAAGACTTGATTGAAGGCGATGTCCGATTGACAATGGGGGGCGAACCTACTTTTGTTTCTATCGATGATTTTGAATCCCCTGAGTGGAATTCTACTGCCGATGGCCCTTTGAAACGCAAACTCGCTTACGACTTGGCACTCCGATTGAAAGGTCGTTTTGCCCATGGCGGTTTGCTGCATTTTGGTCAAGGAAAATGGTATCCGGGCGAATTATTTCCGCGTTGGCAATATGCTTTGTACTGGAGAAAAGACGGATTGCCATTGTGGAAAAATGACGCTTTGATTGCCAAAGAGGACGGCAAAAAATTTACTTTTCACGATGCCGAACGTTTTGCCATTGAACTGACAAAATACTTGGGCATTGATACCAAAAATATAAATCCTACCTACGAAGACCCTATTTATTGGGCTTTGGAAGAAGGGAAATTACCTGTCAATTTAGATCCGCTAACTGTTAATCTCAAAGATTCTGTTCAGCGCCATACTTTGGCTAAATTATTGGAAAAAGGATTGAACAATCCTTCAGGGTTTGTGTTGCCCTTAAAATGGATTCACGAAACCCACAATTGGGTCAGTTGTGTATGGGAATTCCGAAGAGGACAATGTTATTTGATTCCCGGGAACTCCCCTGTTGGCTTGCGTTTGCCGTTGGAATCGTTGCCCAAAGTGTCTAAAAACAAAAGAGAACAACCCGTTTCGAGAAGTTTATTCGAAGAGTTACCTCCATTGGGCGATTATCATCAATCTTTGGAAGAACGTTATGGAACCACATCAGCTGCTTACAAAGCGCACGTTGCTCCAAAATTAGAGGACGAAGAAGAAGAAGAAGAAGAAGAAGAGTCACTATTATTTGAAGTAGAAACTTTTTCGACAGCCATGTGTGTGGAAGAGCGGGATGGCATTATTTATGTTTTCTTGCCTCCAACGGATTATTTGGAAACCTATTTGGACCTAATAGCCTCTGTAGAAACGACTGCCGAAAAACTACAAATGCCCGTTCGTATTGAAGGTTACCAACCCGAAACTGATTACCGCATCGAAAAAATGATGGTGACTCCCGATCCAGGTGTTATCGAAGTGAATGTGCATCCAGCCAAATCGTGGCAGGAAATTGTAGATCACACCTCCGCTTTGTATGAAGAAGCTTTTCTTTCTCGTTTGGGAACCGATAAATTTATGGTCGATGGACGTCATACAGGAACTGGTGGTGGAAATCACGTTACGCTTGGAGCTTCCAAACCAGAAGACAGTCCGTTGTTGAGAAGACCCGATTTGTTGCGCAGTTTGATTACCTATTGGCAACATCATCCGGTGTTGAGTTACCTTTTTGCAGGGCCTTTTATTGGGCCAACGAGCCAAGCGCCCCGAATTGACGAAGGTCGTGACGAGCGTTTGTATGAAATGGAAATTGCCTTTGAACAAATTCCGAAAGACAAAGAAATTCCTTTTTGGATGGTCGATCGAATTTTTAGAAATCTACTCACCGACATTACAGGAAACACACACAGAACTGAATTTTGCATCGACAAATTGTATTCTCCCGATTCCCCAACCGGACGTTTGGGAATATTGGAATTACGTGCTTTTGATATGCCGCCTCACAAACATATGAACTTGGTTCAAAACCTATTGGTGCGTTCCTTGGTCGCCAAATTTTGGGCAACTCCCTACGAAAAAAAACTAGTGCGTTGGGGAACTGAATTGCACGATAAATTCTTGTTGCCGCACTTTGCTTATCTCGATATGATTGATGTGGTGAATGATTTGAAAGACGCGGGTTATGATTTTGACATCTCGTGGTTTGATCCCTTTTTTGAGTTCCGGTTTCCGCATCACGGAGGCATTACGGTTGATAATATCCAACTGGAAATTCGTTTGGGAATAGAACCTTGGCACGTTTTGGGAGAGGAATTATCCAGTAACGGCACAGCTCGTTTTGTGGATTCTTCATTAGAAAGGTTGCAAGTTAAAATATCGGGGATTATTCCAGATCGTCATATTTTATTGTGTAAAGGCTGTAGAATTCCGTTGCGAAGTACGGGAACGAAAGGTGAATATGTAGCTGGAATTCGCTATAAAGCTTGGAATCCACCATCAGCATTGCATCCTAATATTGGGGTTGATGTGCCGTTGGTTTTTGATATTGTCGATACTTGGAACAACAAAGTAATTGGCGGTTGTACTTATTTTGTTTCGCATCCCGGAGGACGAAGTTATGAAACTGTTCCTGTAAACAGTTACGAAGCCGAATCGCGGAAAATCAGTCGTTTTTGGGATTTTGGACATACTCCATCGGCCACCAAGGAACAAAGTGCACCTGTTATTGATACGCCGACGGTATCGCGATTTGTGGCTGAAAACAAAACCAATTTAAAACCCGATACACCAATAGAATTGATTAATCCTGAATATCCGAACACCTTGGATTTAAGGCATTATTGGGTGGCTAAGAAATAGTTTTTCGACACAGATTGCACAAATTTACACAGATAAAAATGAATAAATACTAATTAGTGGAGGGTAAAGTATCTAAAAAAGTTGCAAAGGAGATAGTTTATTTAATAGGACATTCGCTTTTAAAATAGAATAAAACTGTAAAGAATAAAACGCCACAGATTCACAGATTTTAAATAATAAAAATTGGTTTTAATATTATAGTTTTAAGCGTTTTTTAAAACCAAGAATTCATCTCATAAATTAATTTCTCTTTAAAATCTGTGAATCTGTGGCTTACTTTTTAAAAGCGAGGGTCCGTTTTATTTAATAATTAATTGTTGTTCCATTAAAAACTAGTATTTTGCAAGGCTAAAAAAAGAAATTCATTAAGATTAACAAATGATTCAAGATAA
Organism: Flavobacterium franklandianum; assembly: GCF_007097365.1. GTDB lineage: Bacteria > Bacteroidota > Bacteroidia > Flavobacteriales > Flavobacteriaceae > Flavobacterium > Flavobacterium franklandianum. The sequence goes on along the minus strand of NZ_VJZR01000015.1, from coordinate 45,431 downwards.
TTCATTGGGATTACTCCAAACCTATAAAGAAAGCATCAATACTTACGACGAAGTTCTTGACCAAAATGGTCAAGTAAAGCCCTATTGGCAGGGTCTTTTTGATACTTTAGAAGATATAGGCATAGACGAACTAGAATTACGCAATCAGGAAATTGTAAAGAAATTAAAGGAAAACGGAGTTACTTATAATGTTTATGGTTCTAATAAAGAGTCGAATCGTGCTTGGAAACTGGATCCTATTCCGTTTCTGATTCACGAATCGGAATGGAAAACCATAGAAGAAGGTTTAAAGCAAAGAGCACGATTGTTGGATTTGATTTTGAAAGATCTTTACGGACCTCAATTATTGATTAAAAACGCCATTATTCCAGCCGAATTGGTTTTTGACAACTCGGGTTTTCTCTTACCTTGTTTTGACATTAGACAAAAACACGACAAACAATTACTCAATTATGCCGTTGATTTAGCTCGTGGTCCTGATGGAAAAATGTGGCTATTAGACAATAGAACCCAAGCTCCTTCTGGGGCGGGATATGCTCTTGAAAATAGAATTGTAATGAGTAAGGTGATTCCAGAGCTCAATAAAAAAACCTATAGAAAGCGACTTTCACCCTATTTTAGTCAATTGCAACAAACGGTTGACTCCCTCGGAAACAATAGCAATGAAAATCCAAATGTCGTTTTCCTGACTCCGGGACCTGGAAACGAAACCTATTTTGAACACGTGTACCTTTCTTCTTATTTAGGATACACACTTGTGCAAGGAAACGATTTGTTGGTTCGAGATGGTTTTGTATGGCTAAAATCGATTGACCAACTGGAACGAGTGGATGTTATTATCAAACGTTTGGACGATGAATGGTGTGATCCACTAGAATTGCGTAGAGATTCTTTGCTAGGAATTCCGGGTTTATTACAAGTAATTCGTTTAGGAAATGTTGCGGTTATGAATCCTCCTGGAACGAGTGTTTTAGAAAATTATGGATTGATGGCATTTATGCAAAATGCCTGTAAGTTTTTATTAAAAGAGCCTTTACTAATGAGCTCGGTGGCTACCTGGTGGTGTGGTCAAGCCAAAGAGTTGAAATTTGTTTTAGAAAATTTACCCAAGTTAATCATTAAGAAAACCAATCGGAAACAAGGGTTTAGATCCATTTACGGACGCTTGTTGACTATAGAAAAACTCGCCGAATTAAAAAATCTGATTCTTGAAAGTCCAAAAGATTATGTGGCGCAAGAAGAAGTGAGTTTATCGACAACTCCCTCCTTTATCGATGGAGTCATAGAACCTCGTTTTGCAGCTCTTCGCGCTTTTTTGATTGCTGATGGTACCGACTACAAAGTGATGCAAGGTGGTTTGACCCGAAGTTCCGCCGTAAAAGGAAAGTTTGAAATTTCGAACCAATTGGGCGGTATCTCAAAAGATACTTGGATTATTTCGGATACACCAACAGAATATTTAGAGAAACCGGTTGAACGAAAAAACACGAATAATCAACTCAATAACTCGTTGACGAGCCGAAATGCTGAAAATTTATTTTGGCTGGGGCGTTTGTGCGAAAGAACCATGGCGTTGCGTAGTTTTCTTAAAATAATTCTGAACAGACTCAACGAAAACGTAACCAAACACGGCAATAAACAGCCCGAATTTTTAGTAGTTTTATTAAAATCATTAACGCACTTGACTCAAACTTATCCCGGATTTGTTGGCAAAGAGCCAAAAAAAGGGGAAGAATTTGATAATGAAGCCATTTTTGAAGACCCCATTGCCGAACTATTGTTTTTGATTAATGATCCTACAAAACCGGGTTCGGTAGTCTATAATTTGCAATCGCTGCTTAACACCATTAATCAGGTGAGTGAAAAATGGAATCACGATACCCGACGCATCATCAACTTGGTCGAGGATAGTCTTTATGCTTTAAAAAACATCAATACCAACAACATTAATTATGTAAACCACGGTTTGGATAAATTACACATTCGACTGTTTTCATTTTATGGCAATATCAACGAAACTTTGCCTCGGGACAATGGATTTTATTTGTTGGAAGCAGGAAAAAATGTAGAGCGAATTTTATCTCTACTCTCTGTTTTTCGTTCTACTTTGAATTTTAAAAAAACCGAAGAAGAAGAGGCTCTTTTGATGGAAGCCATTTTAGAAAATCATCATTTATTGGCACAATATCGCAATATTTACAAATCACATTTGAGTTTGAAAGCCGTTATCAGTATGATTTTTTTAGAAAAAAACTTGCCTTACACGCTTTCTTATTTATTGGATACGCTTTCGTATTATCTTTCGAAATTACCCAAAACAAACGACACTCATCGATTGAGTATTGCCGAGAAATCAGCTTTGGAAGCCAGTACAATTGTCAAATTAATCGATGCCGATAATCTCATATTAGTCGATTCAGAAACTCAATTTCGCTTCGAATTAGACGAAACGCTCTCCAAAGTTTTTGAATTAATTTGCAATGTTTCCAACAATTTATCGAGTTTGTATTTCAACCATTCTGTGATGCAACATTCCGTTTTAGACACCATAGAAAACAACGACTCCGATGAAATATAAATTAAGACATCAAACTCTTTATACGTACGTAAATTCAGTACATAATTACCAAAGTATTCTGTGCCTTCAACCTCGAAATTCTGCCAAACAAATATGCCATAATTTCAAATTAGAGATAGAGCCAAAACCTGCAAAAATATATTCTCGCACGGATTATTTTGGAAACATTCAACATTATTTTTCGCTTCACGAATCGCATAAGTCACTAAAAGTTATTGTTTCGAGTGAGGTTGAAGTGCTTAACAATGCTGTACAACTTTTTAACACTATTACTTGTGAGGAAGCCAGAGAAAAATTTAAAACCGACATAGCCCTCAAAACCGAAGTTTTGCAATACCAATTGCCGAGTCAATACATTAGTTGGGATGAAGAAATTGTGGCTTTTGCCGAAACTTGTTTGCTTCCTAATGTGTCCCTTTTTGAAGCCGTTTGGGATTTAATCAAAAAAATATACACCGAATTTCAGTTTAAATCGGGTGCAACCAATGTCAATACACCACTAAAAACGGTGCTTAAAGAGCGAAAAGGTGTTTGCCAAGATTTTTCCCATTTAGCAATTGCCAGTTTACGAAGTGTTGGTATTCCCGCAAAATATGTAAGCGGCTATATCGAAACTTTGCCACCAAAAGGAAAAATAAAACTAGAAGGTTCCGACGCTTCACACGCTTGGATATCGGTTTACATTCCAGAGATGGGCTGGTGCGAATTTGACCCTACCAATAATATGATTCCGCAACAACGCCATATTGTTACGGCCTACGGAAGAGATTTTGCCGATGTGTCGCCGATGAAAGGAATTATTTTTAGTTCTGGCGATCATAAGGTGAAAGTTGAAGTGGATGTTATACCTTTGATTTAAATTTTATAAAATATTTCCCATCAAAAAAATCCCACTTTTAACGCCTAGAAAAGCTTCTGTAATAGATTTGGAAACTGCCAACATTCTATTTGCTGAAATTATGCAATTGGAATTACCATTTGGGTATCAGCAAGCCAATTGCCATAATATTTCACATTATATCCGAACTTATTTAGAAACTAAAGGCTATCAATGTGGCAAAATATGGGCCTTTGCGCCGATGGTGTATTCAATGAATAGCTCCCGTTTGATCTCATTTACCGATAAAAAAAATATTACCCCGACCGGAAAAATCGATTGGGGTTATCACGTGGCGCCAATTCTTCAAGTTCGAATTGGTAATAAAGTACGCAAAATGGTTATTGACCCAGGATTATTTCCTAAAAATATAGTGCGTTATAGGACTTGGCTTGCCAAACTCAGAACCCGAAAACTCATTTATTTGATTATGGATTCGGACTGGTATTTGTACAATTCCTCGATGATTCCCAATTCGCAAATTCAAAACCATTCGAATGGTTCTTCTACGGCCATCCAACCCAATGTTCAGCTACCCGATTGGTTTTCGGACAAGTTGATTACGGATTTTTTCAAATACGAAGATGCCGCTTTAGAGCAACATTGGATCGAACAAGGATTGGCTGTAAACGAAACCGCTATGGCTTTTTATAATTCTGAAATTAAGCCGTTACTTCATTCAAAAATCAATTTAGATTTGGTTGATGATTATAAAATGTTGGTGGGCAATGTCTTCAATTTTGAAACCATTTTCAGGGACAATAATTGGAATTACGAAATGAATAACGACTTTCAATTCAAACATCAAAATATCATCACCAAATACCGAGAACTTTATTTTTTGAATCTCAACAAATGGCAAGCCTCTCTCGCTTCCTTAAACGAAATCATCAACAATAACAGTAAGTAATTTGGGTATTATTGCTGGGACAATACAATTAATACAATCGCTATTAAAGCCAAAAACAAACCCACATAATTCATTTTGGAAAGTTTTTCTTTAAAAATAAAGATGCCCGTTAAGCTGCCTAGGATGATTACACCCATATTCATTCCCGCAAAAACAGTCGAAGGATTTTCGGCAAAGGATTGATGTGCTTTCAAATAGAACAGAATATTGCCAAAATTGAAAACACCTACCAAGCTTCCAAAAAGCAGGTTTTTAGGATTTAATTTTGCCTCTTTGAAGCCCATTTCGAATGCAACAACCAAGACCATTATTGTCAAAGCCATTGTAAAAACGACAAACAAGGAAGTGGTATAGGGCAAATTCGTAAATAAGGCAATTTGTTTGAACAGAATGTCAATCAATCCGAATCCAAGTAAAACCAAGGCCGGATAGATCCATTTGTTTTTAGTATTGTCTGTAGGTTTGGTTAAAATAAGGAGCAAGGCAGGAAAAGCAATCCCAAAAGCGGTTATTTTTAGGGCATTGAATTTTTCTCCAAAAATTAGCCAAGCTGCCAAAATAGGAATGAATAACGAAAGGCGTTGTGCCGCATCGGTTTTTACAATTCCCAAATGTTTTATGGAAGCCGCCAAAACAAGGAAAATGGACGGCAACAAAATCCCCAATGTTATATATATTGCCCAAGGAGCATTGGTTCCAACGGTAGTAAGGTCTGGACTGAAAAAGAAGTAACAAAGTGCCAATGCAAAGAAATAATTTGTAGCAACAATTTGCGTAACATTAATGGAATAATTGCGTGCTACTTTAAAGATTGCTCCAACACTCACACTGCAAATAATACTTAAAATCAGGAATACCATAGATTGATAATTTCCTGGTAAAATTAGTATTTATATGAATACGCCTTACTATTATAACAAACGCTTGAGTTATTTTTTACCTCAGATTGCTTTGTCTGTTCGCTACCGCTCGGGCAATATCATTAATTTCAACTTTATTTGTCATTCTGACGAATGAGGACTCGAGCGAAAGCGAACAGGCGAAGCAATCTCGTGTTAGTTGCTCACGTTTGTTGAGATTCTTCCTTCGTCAGAATGACAAAATCATCAACAAAATCCCTTAACTTAATGACATTGACCGCTAGGGTCGCAGATTTTTTTAAACTTAATTTATTTGATTATTCGAGAAACTAAAAAGGGTTTGGAACACAACCAAACCCTTTATATAATTTACAATTTACTAATATAACTGCCATACAAATCCTTGAACTGATAGCCTTCGGACACCCGGTCTTTGCTTAATTTTTTATATTCTACTAAGCTCCAAAGAATAAATTCCTTCATAAAATAACTGTCTTCTTTTGCTAATTGAGGGTGGTATTTTTTAATTAAAATTTCTAATGGAGCAATTTCATCCAGAATATTTTTGTATTCCTTGTCCGAGCTATCGTCCAATAATTCGAAACCACTTTCGGCAAAAAACCATTCTAAAGTGTCTGAATATGGCGTTTTTTCATCTGGTTTTTCCAATTTTTCTATTTTTGGAAAATAGGCTGGGAAGAAGGTGTGAATCGCATTACCAATTAAATGTTGCGCAACAACCGCTGCTCCCTCCTGCTCTCCTTCATAAACTAATTCTACTTTTCCTGTAATCGCTGGAATAATTCCCATAAAATCAGACAAACGTAAAACGGTTTTGTCCACTCCAGATTTCAAAGCACGACGTTCGGCGGTACTTAATAAATTTTCGAAAGCGGTTATACTCAATCGGGCACTTACGCCACTTTTGTTGTCGATAAACTCGCTTTCACGGGCTTCAAAACTGATTTGTTCTAATAAATCTCTGGCTAATGAAGGAACGTACACCAAATCACTTTGGACAACATCCAATTTAGCTTCCTGCTCTGTAATCGTTCTTGCTATTTTGATAGTTTCCGGATAATGTGTAAGGATTTGAGAACCAATTCTATCTTTTAATGGTGTTACAATACTACCCCGATTGGTATAATCTTCAGGATTTGCGGTGAAAATAAATTGCATATCGAGTGGCATTCTTAGTTTGAAACCCCGAATCTGAATATCGCCTTCTTGTAAAATATTGAACAAAGCTACTTGAATTCTTGCTTGCAAATCAGGTAATTCGTTGATGACAAAAATACTGCGATTCGCTCTTGGAATCATACCGAAATGAATCACTCGATCATCGGCATAAGATAGTTTTAAATTAGCCGCTTTTATTGGGTCAACATCGCCTATTAAATCGGCAACGGTAACATCTGGCGTTGCTAGCTTTTCGAAAAAACGTTCGCTTCGGTGCAACCAAGATATTGGAGTGGCATCTCCTTTTTCAGCAATTACATCTTTAGCAAAACGAGAAATTGGATGCAACGGATCATCATTAATTTCAGAACCCGTTACAAACGGAATGTATTCGTCTAACAATTCAATCATTTTACGCGCCAATCGGGTTTTGGCTTGACCGCGAAGTCCCAATAAATTGATGTTATGACGTGATAATATAGCGCGTTCCAACTCTGGAATTACCGTGTTTTCAAAACCGTGAACACCTTCGAATGTGGGGTGTCCCGATTTGATTTTCTCTCGTAAATTATGACGCAATTCGTCTTTGATACTTTTGCTTTGGTATCCTGATTTCTTTAATTCGCCTAGTGTGTTTATGTTGTTCATTGATTGTTTTTAATTGAAATTGTTATTAATGTTTAAAATATGTTTTGAACAACAGGTTTTTGAAAAAACACAACCCAGCCCCTCTCAAGAGGGGAGCTAGGACTGCATCTAAATAATAGTCCGTTATTTTATAATTTTATTGCAATTGATTTATTGTTAAAGTTTGCGTTCGGGATAGAAGTGGAAATCCTTTTTGAGGCTTTTCGCCGAAAAAAGATTGAAACGAATAGCCCGACCCTTGTGGTAACGCCCAAAATTATTTTATTCTTTTTTTCCTGTTGGTTTCATAATCTTCGAAAATCATTTCGCCCAGACCTTTCAATCCGGTATAAAATGCTTTTCCTTGGTTGGCTTCGGTAAACTTATTTACAAATTGCTGTAAATACGGGTCTTTGGCAATCATAAAAGTGGTGATGGGAATGTGCAATTTTCGGGCTTGTTGGGCTTCGTTGTAGCATTTATCGACAATGTATTCATCGAGGCCGTTGCTGTTCATATAATACGAACCGTCTTTTTCTCGAACGCAACTCGGTTTGCCGTCGGTAATCATAAAAATTTGCTTGTTGGTATTTCGTTTTCTGCGGAGTAAATCCATTGCCAATTGCAAGCCCGCCACGGTATTGGTATGATAAGGACCTACTTTCAGATACGGTAAATCCCGAATGGCAATTGTCCAAGCGTCGTTACCGAAAACGAGAATATCCAAAGTATCTTTGGGATAACGCGTCGTGATTAATTCGGCCAGTGCCATTGCGACTTTTTTGGCTGGGGTGATTCGATCTTCGCCGTACAAAATCATACTGTGGCTGATGTCAATCATCAAAACCGTGCTCATTTGGGATTTGTATTGAGTTTCTTCGACCACCAAATCGTTTTCGGTTAGCATAAAATCGGCTACTCCGTTATTGATTTGAGCATTGCGTAAACTTTCGGTTAAGGAAATTCGTTCCAATCCGTCACCGAAATGAAATTCCCGAAATTCTCCCGTATGCTCATCGCCATTTCCGGCGTGTTTGGTTTTATGATTGCCACTTCCTGAACGTTTAAGATTTCCGAAAATATTGTCTAAAGCTTGTTGACGAATGGCTCTTTCCGTCTTGGCAGTAATTCCTGTTCCTGTAGTTCCATCGTCTTTGAGTTCGTCGCGGATGTATCCTTTTTTCTTTAAATCTTCGATAAAATCATCTATGGTATATGCGGAATCCGTGAGTTTGTATTCTTTGTCTAATTCCCGTAACCAGTCGATAGCTTCATCAAAATCTCCCGAAGTATGCGTGATTAACTCCTTGAAAATCGCAAAGAGTTTCTCAAACGGAGACTGAAATGGCGCTTCGTATGTCTTGAAATAAAATCCTTTTTTGATGGTATCTTTCATATTTTTTAAAATTACATTATTTTAAAAAGAACTGAAGCCAAACATATATTAATTTTTAGTTAAAAGGGAATGATTGGTGATTTTAGATTGCAAATTTTAGTCCCGAAGTTTCGGGAGCAAATTTGCTAGTCGCTGAAAACGAAACAATTTTCTTTATACAAAAATTTAAAATGCTTCGCCAGTTCGTCCGCAGGCTGGGACTCGGGTCAAGAATTGTTAATCTATAATCAAAAATCTTTTAATAAAACTTACCATCCACATAAAACCAAGTTCCGTTTTCTTTTTTGAAAGTAGAAAATTCGTGATGAATTTGGTTTAGTTTGTTTTCATCCAAATAATAGGCTTTAAATTCCACCGTATTTTCTGTAGCGGAAATAATTTCGAGTTTTTGCCACTCATTGGCTGTAGCCCACTGCGAAATATCGGTTTTGGAATAGAATTTTCGCTGTGAACTATGAGTTGTTTCCCATAAATAATCTGCTTGATTCGTGGCATAAGCAGAATATCTAGATTTCATTAATGCTAAAGCGGTTGAAGTTTTCTCCCTTCCATCGATATGTTTTTGACAACAAGCTTGAAAAGAAATTGCCGAACCACAAAAACAAAGCGCTGAATTATTCACCTTCTACTTCTTCTGGATTGATTTTTTGAAACAATTGATTTAGCAAAACTTGGTATTTACTAATTTCGATTAGATCCTCGTCTTCGTCTGAATGATCTAAGAAATCATCGAGTTTTTCGCTGATTTCCAATAGTTTATTGTTGGCTGCTTTATTGTGTTTGGCCACTATTAAATCTATAATTTCCTGAACCCCGTTTTTTAATTCTTCAAACTGACTCTTTTCCATAAATTAATTATTTTCCGATGATTTATCTTCATTGAATTTTTTCACGATTAGCTTCAATTTTTCTTTGCGCAATACTTTGGCCGCTTTTACTTTATCCTGTTCTTTGTGCAACTTATCGTTGTGTATTTTGATATTTCTTTCGTTATTTCTTCCCATTATAGTTCTCTTTTTATTTCGTCCAAGGTTTTATTGGTGTAAATCAATTGTTCTATTATTTCTTTTCTCAAGTCGACTAAATCGTCATATTCAAAGTATTTTGCCCAAGACGTTAATGTCAATAAATTCCGGATTTGCTTGATTTTTTTGGTTGTCTCAAAACTAGTTCTGAGTATGGCTTTATAATTGTAATTCGGATTATTTTTGTGTTGGTAATTGACCGTGTTTTTGCTGTAATTCGCTTCTAAATAATACAATTCTTCATCGGCATTGTCGGGATAAAATTCGTTCCAGGCAGCATAACCAATTTTAAATTTAGAATCTGTTTCGGGTTCCATCGGCTCCAATCTCCATTTGCTATTAGCCAATCTTCCCCAATGATTTGACCATCGAAACATTCCTTCTTTGGTATAAAAATATTTACTACCCGATTTACTGTCGTATTGCAGTTTCAAATTTTCAATTTGGATAGGAAGCACTTCTTGGAAAACACAAAAGGTGTTTTTAAAAGAATTAGGACATGGTCGAAATAGTTGCTCCATTGGGCAAAGATAATCAGAATGTGCAAAACTATGCAAGACAAACATTAATTGATTAACTTTGCAACCAAGAATTTCATTAAAACATATTGATTATGACCAAGTCTTCAGAAGAAAAAATGATGCAAAAAGGAGTTTATACCGGAATAATGGAACAAGACGAAAACAATAACTTTTTTTGTGGCGAATATTTATTGGATTATAAAATGGCGGTGGCCAATCACAAACTTGGCGACTTGATTACCATTAAATCAGTTATTGAAAATCCAAGCGACATCAACTACAACAAGTATCCAAAAAAGTCTAAGAACTTCGATAAAGCCAATAATAAACCACAACAATAGTTTTTTGTTTTAACTGTTTTAGGCTTCTAAAATCATCCCGAAAAATTCTAATTACTGTTTTTTTTTAAGTCAAAAATTGAAAACTTAAAAAAAAGTGTACCTTTGCAAAAAATTGTCGATTTTGAACCTTTATTGTATTGGTTTCACATTAAAAGACAACAAGTTACCCTTTTATGAAAAAAATAGTTGAATACCGAAAGCTACTAAATGTAGAAAAAACTGTAGAATTAAAAGATTTGAAAACCATATATCGCAATGCGATGAAAGATGCACATCCAGATAAATTTCAAGGTGATGATGAGGGTTTGAAAGCTGCCGAAGAAAACAGTAAAAAAATTATTGAAGCCTACCACTTTTTGGTCAGTATCAATCCTGAAACTACCAAATCAAACTTACCAGAATACACAGAGACTATCTCAACATCGACCATTACAGATTACAAATTTGTTGAAGGGCGGTTGATTATTAATTTCTCTAATGGTAGTGTTTATGAGTACATTAGTGTGCCAAAAGCTACTTATGTAAAAATGGTAAACGCCGATTCACCTGGAAGATTTGCAAAAAGACACATTTTAAATGCATTTACTTGGAGAAAAACACTTAACCAAGATTAGTTTTTATAATTAGATTTAACAAAAAACACTCCTTTTAGGGGTGTTTTTGTGTTTTCTGTCGAAAATTTAACATTAGAATTGGGTAGGATATTTATTTTAAGTAAGTTAGCAATCCAAAAAATATAAAGATATTGTAATTATGAAAGATCCTTGTACCTTATATAAATCGCAACGGCAAAAAGCAAAAGACGTTTTAGAAATACTCGAAAAACAAAGAGATGAAATAAACGAGAAGCTCAAATTGAATGAATCGAGTGCCAGTTTACATAAAGAACTTAGAACTGTAAATTTGGACATTAAAATTACCATAAATGAAATTGATCACGCTGAATACAATATTCAAGAATGTGAATCAAAAAATAGTTCAATCTTGAACTAATCTAATTCATTTTTATTTCTATTCCCTCTGCATTTAATTTATGGATAAATCTATTTATGCTCTATCTATGAACATTTTTTACTAAATAATTAATCCCACATTAATTATAACAAAAATTTAAGTCATAAAATTACAGATATTTTAATTATTTAAATACTTTTGCAGACTTAAATCAATTAACTAAAACATAATGAAAAAAATAATTTTATTATTATCGGCTACAGTATTTTTAATTTCTTGTAGCAAAACCAAGTACACCATATCAGGAACTGCAACAGGAATTGAAAACGGAAAAACTATAATTTTGGAAGTCCAAGATGCAGTTGGGGGATTAATTCCAATTGATACCGTAAAAGTAGAAAACGGAAAATTTGAAATAACAGGAAAAGCAACAGAGCCTGCTTTCCATTTGTTGCAAGTTGAGGGAGTACAAGGAAAATTTCCATTTATATTAGAAAATGGAGATATAACAATCGTTATTAATAAAGATAGTATCAATAAATCTAAAGTTTCAGGGACATACAATAATGATGAATTTGTAAAATTCAATGAAGAACTTATTGCAGTTCAAAAAGGGGTAATGGATTTTCAAAAGAAAAACACCCCAATAATGACTCAAGCCCAACAAACTAATGATACTGCTACCATCAATAAATTAATGAAGGAATATAGTACGCTTCAAGAAGGAGTGAATACTGAATCTAAAAAGAAATATAATGATTATGCAGAAACTCATTCTAAATCATTCATCAGTGTATTAATTTTACAAGGAATGTCGAATGACCCAACAATTGATGTCAAAAAAGTTGAAAAAATCTATTCAAGTCTAGACGAATCTTTAAAAACATCAAAACCAGGTAAAGCGATTGAGTTAAAAATTAAAGAAGCAAAATCACCCTCAGTTGGAGCTAGTGCAACACCAGCAGCTCAAGCACCGGCAAACAGTAAATGAAGGTCTGATTTTTCAGCACCAAATCCTGAAGGAAAAACTGTTAGTCTGAAAGAAAGCTTAGGAAAAGTAACAATTGTCGATTTTTGGGCCTCTTGGTGTGGTCCTTGCAGGGCTGAAAATCCAAATATGGTAGCTTTATACAAAGAGTTTCATTCAAAAGGATTAAATATCGTTGGGATATCTTTAGATAAAGATGCTACAAAATGGAAAGAAGCTATTGCAAAAGATAAATTGACTTGGACTCATGTTTCGAATCTTAAATTTTGGGAAGAGCCCATTGCAATTCAATATGAAGTTCAGTCTATACCTGCCACTTTTATACTTGATGCTTCAGGAAAAGTTGTTGCAAAAGATTTAAGAGGTGAAGAACTTAAAGCGAAAATAGCAGCACTTCTGTCTAAATAATTTCTACATTTATACAAATGAAAAAATCTCCCTCGTGGAGATTTTTTTATTTAATTCAATACCAACACATTAAAAACTAATGAAAAATTTAGTTCAAATAATATTTGGAAACCTAAAAACTGTTGTTATATTTGCAAGCGCTTACCACAAATAGTTGTGGATTTGGGGAGATACTCAAGCGGCCAACGAGGGCAGACTGTAAATCTGCTGTGTGAACTTCGCAGGTTCGAATCCTGCTCTCCCCACTATAATAAAAAAAACACATTTTTAAGAAGCCTTCTTCATTAAAAATGTGTTTTTATTTTTATACAAGGTTTCCTTCCTCTCAAGGATCATTGAAAATAATCTGATTTTTTTTAATAAATCTGTCTTTAGCAACCGTAAATTATAAAACTTGTCGACACAAAATAATTGACACAAAAAAAGTCCTGAAAATTTTCAGGACTTTTTAATTTTCAAACGGTCTAAAATCTATTCCAAAATAAAACTTACACTAACATTTGCAATAATTTCTATTTCGCCAATGGCCAAAGTTTCTCTTGGAGCTGATTCTACTTTATCCATCGACATAGACTTCATTGCGTACATCCTAGGCTGTGGAATATAAGATTGTGAATTATCGGATATCACTATCGCTTTACCTACTTTTTGTCCTAAAACGGAAACAAAATCTTCGGCTTTTGATTTTGCATCTTTTATGGCTAATTTTCGAGCATCGGATTGCAGTGGTAGCATTTTAGAAGATTTGAATTCTACATTATCAATTCTGTTGATTCCTTCATTCACTAAACCCTCCATTAGCGTATCATATTTAAACAAATCTTTCAATAGAATTTGAACGGTTTGAGTGGCTATATAATTGTATTTCTTTTTCTCATAATCATAATTTGGATTCAAAGAAATGCGTTGCGTTTGGAAATCGTCTGGAGCAATATTCGACTTTTTGATGAATTTTAATATAGCATCCATCTTTTTGTCATTTTCCCGTTTCACGTCTTCCGCTTTTGTTCCTTTAGTTTCAATCGAAATTGAAATTAACGCTTGGTCGGGGGCTACCTTTACTTTGCCCTCGCCCGATACATTAATCATTGGAACTTGCTTGTGATCTTGTGCATACGAATTTGCCATAATTACTAAGGCAAGAATTAAAATTACTTTTTTCATTTTATAAAAATTTTATATGTTTAAAAATCAGTAGTCAAATCTTGTGCCAATTATAGTTTCCCCAATTTAGACATAATAAAAAGGATTACAATTGGAATTGCCAAAAGCAACACCATAAAAGTATTATCAGTAAGCATTGCGGGTTGTTTTATTATTGTTATCAAATACCCTCCAATTGCACCTCCAAAATGAGCCGTATGACCAATGTTGTCGTTCTTGGCTTTCATTCCATAAATAGAATACAATAAATAACCAATGCCAAAAAGATAAGCTGGAATGGGAATTACATAAAACAACCCCAACATCATATCAGGTTGCAATAAAATCGCCGAATAAATAATTCCAGTTACCGCCCCTGATGCTCCAATGGCTCTATAATTATAATCATTTTTGTGCATTAACAATGTCAATAAACTACCAAAAACAAGGCTAATCATATAAATTAAGAAAAAAGAAGCCTCCCCAAAATAGTTTATCACAACAGGCGCAAACATATAAAGTGTGAACATATTGAAAAATAAATGCCCCAAATCAGCATGTAAAAAACCTGAAGAAATCATTCGGATTTGTTCACCAGCTCGAATACTACCTACATGGAATTCATATTTTCGAAAAAATAGTAGATCATTAAATCCTTTATAACTGAATAAAACAGTTACGGCAATAATAAAAATTGTACTCATAAATAATTTGGATTTTATTAAAAATGTAAATCTAATTAATATTTATGGTTATAAAACGCATCAAGAGTTCTAAACTAATCACCGAACGATTTATTTAAATTATATTTGTTGAAAATATTTAGTTAATGCGTTTCATTATTTACCTTATAGTTTACCCTTTTTTATGGTGCATCTCGATGTTGCCTTTTAGATTATTATATCTTTTTTCCGATTTCATATACTTAATAGTTTACTATATAATTGGTTACAGAAAAAAAACTGTTCGCAAAAATATAGCATTGGCATTGCCTCATCTGTCAGATCAAGAAAGATTAATCATCGAAAAAAAATCATTTCAACATCTATGCGATATGTTTCTCGAAATGATCAAAACTATGACCATATCAAAAAATGAAATAAGCAAACGTTTTGTATTTACCAATCTAGAAGTATATCAAAAACTTGAGGGGCAAAATAAAAGTATTGCAATGATGATGGCACATTATGCTAGCTATGAATGGGCAATTTCTATGAATACTTATGTTAAATTTAGTGCTTTTGCCATTTACAAAAAATTAAGCAACCCCTATTTTGACAAACTAGTTCGTAATATTAGATCCAGATTCAAAGCTACTCTTATTACTACTAAAGAAACTATTCCATTAATCATTGAAAATAATAAAAATAAAAAATTAGCTCTTTACGGTTTTGCAAGCGATCAATCTCCCAGAGTATCAACTGCTTTTCATTGGCAAAAATTTATGGGAATAGAAGTTCCTGTTCATACTGGCGCAGAAATGCTTTCAAAAAAATACAATATGTTCATAGTTTTTTTAAAAGTAAAAAAAGTAAAACGTGGTTATTATGAAGCCAGTTTTGAAGTTCTTTCAGAAAATGCATCAGCAGTTCCAAACTATGAGATTACCGATAAATTTCTAAAATTAGTTGAACAACAAATTCATGAAGCTCCAGAACATTATTTATGGACTCATAATCGTTGGAAACATAGGAGATAGTAGTCAGTGGTCAGTGGTCAGAGATCAGTGGTCAGTGGTCAGTGGTCAGTGGTCAGAGATCAGTGGTCAGTGGTCAGTGGTCAGTAAATAAAATTTGATTAAAGAAAACTATTTAAACCATTCTTCAACCAAATTTTTCTCGAATGATTCTGCCTTTTTATGAATAAATTCATTGGTGTTTTTATCATAAAAATAGTCTTTCGCCCAATCTAGATGATTCTTTGCCAATGATTTTATGCTTTCGCAAACGAACTCTATTTCTTCATTTGTAGTTGTCGGATGAATGGACATTCTTATCCAACCTGGCTTTTTCAATAAATCCCCCAAGGTAATTTCGTCGATTAGCTGGTGCGAAGTTTCCTGATCTACATGCAATAAAAAATGACCGTATGTTCCCGCGCAACTACAACCACCACGAGTTTGAATTCCGAATTTGTCATTCAATATCTTTACGCCCAAATTAAAATGCAATTCGTCAATGTAAAACGAAATTACTCCAAGTCTTTCTTGATGTTGCGCTGCTAAAATTTTGATATTTGGAATATTTCCTAGGTTCGAAAAAATATAACCTACTAGTTCATTTTCGCGTATTAGTATATTTTCAATTCCCATTTTTTCCTTTAATTGGAGCGTCAAAGCCGTTTTGATGACTTGCAAAAAACCTGGCGTTCCACCATCTTCCCTATCTTCGATATTGTCAATGTATTTGTGTTCGCCCCAAGGATTTGTCCAAAAAACGGTTCCACCGCCTGGATTATCAGGAATCAGATTTTGGTATAATTTTTTATTAAAAACCAAAACCCCCGATGTTCCTGGACCTCCAAGAAATTTGTGTGGTGAAAAGAAAATCGCATCCAAGAAACTTTCCGAATCCTCTGGATGCATATTAATTTCGACATAAGGACCTGAACATGCAAAATCAACGAAACAAAGTCCGTTGTTTTGGTGCATCAATTTGGCAACTTCATAATAAGGAGTTTTAATTCCAGTAACGTTCGAACAGGAAGTAATAGAAGCTATTTTGAAACTTCGGTCTTTATATTTTTCCAATAAAATTTTAAGGTTTTCAAGGCTGAATAAACCATCCTCGGTTGATGGTATCACCTCTACATCGGCAATGGTCTCCAACCAAGAAGTTTGGTTCGAATGATGTTCCATATGCGAAATAAAAACTACCGGCTTCTTATGTGTAGGAATGTTGATAAAATCTTTCAGGTTTTCAGGGATTTTCAGACCCAAAATACGTTGAAATTTATTGACTACACCTGTCATTCCGGTTCCATCATTTATAAGAATATCATCTTCATTAGCCTTGACATGCCGCTTTATAATTGTCCTAGCTTTGTAGTAAGCTATGGTCATTGCTGTTCCTGAAACCGTAGTTTCGGTATGTGTATTGGCTACAAAAGGACCGATTTCGTTGATTATTTTTTCCTCAATAGGACGATACAAACGACCACTCGCGGTCCAATCCGTATAAATAATTTTTTGTTTTCCGTAAGGTGAAACAAATTCCTGATCTATTCCTATAATATTCTTGCGAAATTGCTGGAAGTAGTGTTCTAATTGAGTTGGCATTTCTTTGGTGGTCATTGTATTGCGAATTTGATTCAAAGATACCTAATTTCATTATTTGGCACACAGAAAATAGTACGTAGATTTGTATGAGTCATATTTAACAAAAACACAAGAATAACTTTCCAAAAATGGATTCAATAAATTTTACTTTTGTTAAATGGTCAACAATACTTCTCCACATATTTTAACTACATCGGCAAATCTTTTAGGATTTTGTCTTTTTATTATTACTTCATTACATATTTCAAACAAAATAGAAATACACATCATTGATGAGTTTACTTCAGTTATAGCCATTTTGCTTACATGCTCGTGTATTTTTTCTTTTATTTCTATTTAACCACCTCGGGGCAGAGTCACAGAGGCATTAATAAAATATCAGCCGTAGATTCACCGATTTTCAAAAATCATTTTTAATCTGTGACTCGAGCAATAGCGAACAGGCGAAGCAATCTGTGGCAAAAAAAAACGAAGCAGATCTTCGAAGAATTAAACCTAAAGTATAGACCGCGAAATTAAATTTGAAACTATTGCCGATTACTTTTTTATAACTGGACTCGTGGGAATCTTGGTTGTTCTCTTACTAATAACCATGAACTACATTAAATAAACAGCTGTTTTTAAACGATTTGACACCTACAAGGTCAAAAAAAAACGTTTCTGAACTAGAAACGTTTTAATATTTTTTTTTATCTTATAAATCAATACCAATAGAAAACTGCCAAACTCGGTTGTATGCTTTGCTATTATCATATAAATCGCCTAAACCTAAATGATAATGCACCTCAAAACTGATACCAGAATCTGTTTTAAGTCCACCGCCTAAGTTTACTCCCCAATCAAAATTATTAGGATCATATTCTTGTGAACTATTAAAAAGTCCTTCGTATTCCTCTTTGTGCGTAATGGCCAATCCTATTTGCGGACCAGCTTTTAAAAATAAATTTTTAGAAGGATATGCTTTTAGCATTAAAGGCAAATTAATATAATTCAATTTTTGAGTAAACGTTCCGCTACTATTTGTAATTACATATCCTTGTTGCGAATACACTAGCTCCGGTTGAATTGCAAAGCTATCACTCAGAAATTCTTCCCCATAAACCCCGATATGAAAGCTATGACGTTGTTCAGTTTCTCCTTGTCCATCAAAATTTACTGCAGCCAGATTATAACCGCCTTTTATACCTGCATTCGATTTATGTGTCCTATTTGCTTGTGCGCTTATTGAGAATACCATTCCCAAAAATAAGGCTATTGTTAGATTTATCGTTTTCATATTTCATTTTTTTAATAAATTATTTTCCGCCATTTGCACGAAGATCTGCAAGACATTGCGCATCCAATTGTGGAGCCGAACCACTAGAAACCATATTGCCAATACCATGACCGGTTTCGGATGACCAGTACATTAAGCAACTTTCTACATTACAATGTTTTGGATGTTCAGTGTCTTCGTGACTACTTTGCAAAGCTGTCCCTAAGTTGGTAAGTCCTAAAATATGCCCAAATTCATGGTTAATAATAGTAGTTTCTAATACGCTTCTATTCGGTTCAAATGTGCTATTACTCAAACCATGAACTGTTTCCTCATAAATGACCATAGAGGTATTTCTGTAAGCTGTACCCAAGACAACTGAAGTACTGGTGTTGCTTGAAGATTTCCCATCAGTAAAAAATAACCAAACAGCAATTTGATTTGAAGTATTAAATTTTGTTCTGTTTGCATCTTCAATCTCTGCTATTTCTGCATTGGTAAAAGTTGCTTTCCCAGTAGATGGAATGGCTCTTTTTACAATACTTATTCCGTTTGGTTTATAGGTTCTCGCAGTTAGAAAAGCCACAAAATTATTAATAGCAGTGGTAGAGGGTTCAAAACCTTGAACATAGACTACTTCTACAACCATGCTAGAAAACTTTTTGTCCGACAATAAATCATTAGACGAACTTCCTGTTGCTTGTTTATTTGTATTCGGATTTATACTATCTCCAGAAGTAGTCGCATCGTCTTTGGTACAAGACACAAATAAGAACAAACCCAATGTTAGAAATACAATTATTTTTTTCATTTTTGTTTTAATTTTAATATCAATTCATTTTCAAGAACAGTTACTTAAAATAGGCAACTGTTCTAAAAAATGTATGCCAAATTATAATCTAAATTTGTTTTAAGACTAAGGTAACAGCTGCATTAGTTGAACTTTGCATTGTTATTGTTGATGAAGTAAAACTAGTTACTTTCCAGGTATTGTTCAATAAAATAAACGATGCGTTTCCTGAAAAATTGAGTTTTAGTAAAACATCTATTTCAGAGCTAGCAGCATAAGTTCCGTTTACAGTTGTATTTAAAACAGTAACGGCAGTTACAGCTAAATTATTAGCAAAATACAAAGTATACTCTTTATAATTTGTAGCCGAGTTCACCCCTGCGCTTATAAATGAATCTACTTTGAACTTTCCATTAACCAAGATTGTTTCTAATTTTTTAGAATTTTCGGCGGCAGCTGCTTTGGCTGCTTTTACCTTAATTGCTGCATCTATAGTCGATTGAAACTGTGCATCGCTATTTACGGTTGATTTTGATTCTCCTTCAATTGTAGTCGAAATTGGATATTTTACAGAATAAAATTCAGTACTGCTTACATTAGACATATACGCATACAATTCCTGTTTGGATGTAATAACAACACTTCCTGTTTGAACTAAAGTCGCATTATACGTTAAAATTGTTATTGGAAAGCTGATATCTACGGTAGAGACAGCATCTTGACTACCACTTTGAGCTGATGAACATGCATTTAGAATCGCATTATACTCGCTTTGGTTATTCGCCGTTACCTCAGTATAATTACTTAATTTCACTCTTAAAGGAAATTGAAGCACCACAGTATCTTGATTCGTATTTGATTGTCCCAAAATTGAAATTACTTGTTGGTAATTTAATTGCGTTAAAATAGAGACCTGAACACCATTAACTTTAGCAACTGCTGGTAATACGATTGAAGAACATGATGCTCCATCTAAAAAATCATCAGATGAACCATCGTACATCGAAGCACGTTTTAGATTAGTAGTTGTTGTTGAGTTCGCAGAATTTGTATTTGGATTATCTCCTTCAACGTTATCAATTTCACTTTGGCATGATGTAAAACCTAAGATAGTCATCAATGCAATTCCAGTAATAATTTTTAATTTTCTCATAATTTCAAATTTAATGTTTTTTTTATATTTACAAGCGATGTTTTTAAACGCCTTTCTGTTAGTAAGACAACCCACTTTATTTTTTCCCTACAGAAAATTTAAAAAAAACGTGAAAATTTAAAACATAATTCACAACATATTAGATACCAATTAATTACAAATAAGATATTTTTCAAATAATTCAAATACTATTATTCTAATTGCAATTTGTAAAAATATTTTACTTTTACAACTTACAAAAAACGAATTAATTCTAAATGAGCGACGAAAACAAAAACCTTTGCGACGAAAATCACTTTAGGATTTTTTACCTAAAACAGGTTCAATCTGCAACAAATTTTGCTTATTACAAATGTGGGGATAGTGATGCCGCACTCGATTTGGTACAAGATGCTTTTACTAAAATATGGGAGAATTGCTCCAAAATTGACCTTACTAAAGTAAAAACCTATTTATTTACCAGCATTAATAATTTATTTCTAAACCGCATCAAGCATCAAAAAGTGGTTTTGAAGTATGCTAAAGACGCTCCTAATTTAGACATCAACAATCAAAGTCCCGAATATTTATTGGAAGAAGAAGAATTCAAACAAAAACTGACTAACGCAATTGCTTCTTTGAGTGAAGTACAACGTCAAGTGTTTTTATTAAATCGAATCGAAGGAAAAAAATACAGAGAAATTGCTGATTTGCTTGACATTTCTCAAAAAACAGTCGAAAAAAGAATGTCTGGAGCATTAAAGATTTTAAAAGCTCAAATAGAGAACCTATAATTAGTTATTGAACTGTAGGGTAATTATAAAGTTAGTTGTCTTATTAACATAGAGATATCAAATGAAAAATGAAAAAGAAATATTAAAATGGCTAAACCATGAGCTTACAAGTGAAGAAATCGATGATTTGAAACAATCTGAAAATTCTAAAACACTTGAAAAAATTGCTCATTACGCATCACAATTAGAAACTCCAAAAGTAGATATCCAAGCTGCTTTGGATGCTTTTTATGCCAGAAACCAATCTAAAAAGAAATCTAAAGTTAGAACTTTAGACCTAAAACCATTGTATAAAATAGCTGCGATTTTTGTTGTAATGCTCACCACAGCCTATTTTTTATATTTCAATGCCACCACATCATTTGAAACTCAAATTGCACAAACAAAAACAGTTTTGCTTCCGGACAACTCAGAAGTGATATTAAACGCTACTTCAAAATTATCTTTTAACGAACGAAAATGGGCCGATAAAAGAGAGCTAAGATTAGATGGAGAAGCTTATTTTAAAGTACAAAAAGGAAAAACCTTTAGCGTAAACTCAAATTCTGGAATTGTAAAAGTTTTGGGAACACAATTTAATATAAAAGAGCGTAAAAACTATTTTGAAGTGCATTGCTACGAAGGTTTAGTGAGTGTAACTTTCGACAATAAAACCATCAAACTACCTCCTGGAAAAACGTTTAGAGTTATCAATGGAATGATTGAAAATCTCGAGGATTATAATGCCAAAAACCCTTCTTGGATCGAAAAAGAATCCAGTTTTAATAGCATTCCGTTAGATCAGGTAATCGCAGAACTGGAACGTCAATATAATATAAAAATTAAAACGGAGGGTATCAATACATCCAAACTATTTACGGGAAGTTTTACCAATACAAATAAGGAAATAGCGCTACAAGCCGTTACAATTCCACTTCAATTAAGTTTTAGAATTCAAAAAGAAACCGTCATTTTATACAATTATGGCGTTAAATAAAGGAATCATTTTTCTGCTACTCTTTTTAGGAAGTATTTGTTATGGACAAAATACGGCTAAGAAAGTGGCACTTACAAAAGTTATTGTTTCCATTGAAAAACAATTTAATGTGAAATTTTCGTATGCCGTTGAAGATGTTGCTGCCATTACAATTGAAAAACCCAATGCTGCCTTTACTTTACAACAAACAATAGATTATCTCAACTCGAAAACCCTATTAAATTTCAAAGCCCTAGACAATCGATATGTTACCGTTTCGGTGATAAACAAAACAATTTCAGTTTGTGGCATTGTTTTATCCGATGAAAATAAAACACCTCTAATTGGTGCTTCTGTACTTGTAAATGGAATTGAGAAGAGTACTCTTACTGATAAAAACGGCCAGTTTACATTCGAAAACATCCCTTTAAACTTCATTATAAGCATATCCTATTTGGGATTTGAATCCAAACAAATAGCGGTTTATGAATTGTTTTCAGCGCAAAATAATTGCAATGAAATAATTCTTACAACTAAAAACGAAGAGTTAAATCAGGTGTTAATCAACATCTATTTAACCCCTGGATTACAAAAATATTTAGATGGAAGTACCGTTTTAAACACAAAAAAATTCGGCATACTTCCTGGACTAATTGAACCCGACATTTTACAATCTATTCAGGTGTTACCCGGTGTTGAAAGCAACAATGAGAGCATCGCAAATATTAATGTTCGGGGCGGAACAAATGATCAAAATTTAGTGCTTTGGGATAATATCAAAATGTATCACTCTGGTCATTTCTTTGGATTAATTTCTGCTTACAATCCCAATCTCACGAACAAAGTAATCGTTAGCAAAAACGGAACAAGTGCTGAATATAGTGATGGCGTTTCGAGCACAATTAATATGCAAACCAAAGACAATGTTACCAATGTCTTTTCTGGTGGAGCGGGAATTAATCTAATCAGTTCGGATGCCTTTTTAGAAATTCCGATAACAAAAAAATTAGAATTTCATATTTCAGGACGTCGTTCCATTACCGATTTATATCAATCTCCTACCTATACCAACTATTTTGAAAGAAGTTTTCAGGATAGTGAAATCAATACAAATAATGACCAGAAGGATACTTCTTCAGATTTTTACTTTTATGATTATACCGCAAAACTACTTTATGATATAAATGAAAATCATCAATTTAGAGCAACTATTATTGGAATCAATAACGCTTTAGATTATTCAGAACTCCATACTATAAACTCAAATGAAACCGAATCTAAAATTAGCAATTTATCACAAAAAAATATTGGCTATGGCGGGAATTGGAAAGGACAATGGACGCCTAAACTAAGTACAAATCTTATTACTTATTTTTCTAAATACAATATAGACGCTACCGATTACAGAATAGAAACAGATCAGCTTTTAACTGAGGCCAATGAAGTTCTCGAAACTGGAATAAAATTTAATAGCAATTATAAACCAAATGATAATTTAAATCTCTTAGCTGGATATCAATTCAATGAAACCGGAATGTTGAACCAAACTACCGTTAACAACCCCAAATATACTAGTACAAAAAAAGACGTTCTATTGAATCATGCCTTATTTTCAGAAGTTGAATACCATAAAAAAAACACCTATTTAAGATTAGGATTGCGTTTGAATTATTTTCAAAAATTCGAAAAACTTATAGTTGAACCTAGAATAAATATTAGACAAAAAATATCTAATCAATTTGCTTTAAAGCTAGAAGGTGAATATAAAAACCAGTCCACTACTCAAATTATTGATTTTGAAGATGATTTTTTAGGGGTTGAAAAAAGACGTTGGGTTTTAGTCACCGATAAAGACATACCCATTGCGACTAGCAAACAAGGTTCTTTTGGGGTTGAATTCAATCAAAACAAACTAAATATTGAGGCTACAGGGTTTTATAAAATTGTTGATGGAATTACAGCTTCTAATCAGGGGTTTTATAACAGCTTTCAATACGCTAACGCAAATGGAAGTTACAACGCTAAAGGATTAGAATTTTTAGCCAATAAAACAGATTATAAATATAGTTTTTGGCTAAGTTATACTTTCAGTACAAATCAGTATGAATTTGATTCTTTTACACCTTCAACTTTTCCCAATAATGTTGATATAAGACATTCAGTATCTTTGGGTTTTTACTACAATCTATTTAAAAATCTAAAAATTGCAGTAGGTGGTATTTGGAGAAATGGTCAGCCGTACACAAAACCAGTTGAAGGCAATGAAACCGTACAAAACGGAAATAGTACAATGGTAAATTATGGCATACCAAATAAAGAAAACCTTGATGATTTTATGCGTTTAGACGCTTCACTAAATTATAGTTTCAATCTTTCTCCAAATATTAAAGCTGTATTTACAGCTGGCGTAATAAATGCTACCAATCATGAAAATAGTATTAATCAGTATTACAAAGTCAATCCAAATGACTCTAATAAAACGATTCAAGTAGATAATAAATCACTTGGTTTAACCCCAAATATCAGTTTTAGAGTGAATTTTTAATGCTGTTTTAAAATAATTTTTAAAAAGAAAAACCCTTTCTAAAATAAATTATGAAAGGGTTTTATACTTTAAAAAGAAAGCTCTTAAATTCCAGCTATTGTTTTTATTTCTTCAATAATCCGTAATGCCAAAACATCGGCTTTTTCTTGAGATGCTGCTTCGGTGTAAATACGAATAATTGGTTCGGTATTCGATTTCCTAAGGTGTACCCAGTTTTCTGCAAAGTCAATTTTTACCCCGTCAATGGTAGTGATGTCTTCGTTTTTATATTTTTCAGTCATTGCCACA
This sequence comes from Flavobacterium franklandianum, assembly GCF_007097365.1. Lineage (GTDB taxonomy): Bacteria > Bacteroidota > Bacteroidia > Flavobacteriales > Flavobacteriaceae > Flavobacterium > Flavobacterium franklandianum. The sequence goes on along the minus strand of NZ_VJZR01000015.1, from coordinate 20,588 downwards.
AGAATCGCATCGACATCTATTTGTGGCGTCAATTCGATTTTATTTTTGCTCATATAATATTCTGGATACGAAGCGCGCAAAGCAGAAACAGTCATCTTTTTGTTGGCTAAATGCGTCAAAAACAAAGCTACTCCCACCAAACTATCGCGACCGTAATGCAGTTCCGGATAAATAATTCCGCCATTTCCTTCGCCACCAATAATGGCATTATTTTTTTTCATCAATTCCACTACATTCACCTCGCCCACTGAGCTGGCTTCGTAATTTCCATTATGCAAATTGGTCACATCACGCAAAGCACGAGAAGACGACATATTCGAAACTGTATTTCCAGGCGTTTTACCCAAAACAAAATCGGCACAAGCCACCAAAGTATATTCTTCGCCAAACATTTCACCGTCTTCACAAACAAATGCCAAACGATCTACATCGGGATCAACCACAATTCCTAAGTCCGCTTTTTCCTTGACTACTAATTCCGAAATATCCGTTAAATGTTCTTTCAAAGGTTCTGGATTGTGAGGGAAATGTCCGTTGGGTTCGCAGTATAATTTCACCACTTCAACGCCCATTAATTCTAATAATTTTGGAATAATAATACCTCCTGATGAATTCACTCCGTCAACAACTACCTTGAATTTTGCCGCTTTTACCGCTTCAATATCTACCAATGCCAAGTTCAATACTTCATCGATATGAATGTCCATATACGCATCATTTTCAATGATTTCGCCTAAATTATCTACATCTGAAAAATCGAATGCTTCGGCTTCGGCAATTTGAAGGATTTTCTCTCCTTCGATACCATTCAAAAACTCTCCTTTTTCATTCAACAATTTCAAGGCATTCCATTGTTTTGGATTGTGTGAAGCTGTCAAAATAATGCCCCCATCGGCACTTTCCAAAGGAACAGCAACTTCAACGGTTGGTGTCGTCGAAAGTCCCAAATCGACCACGTCTATTCCTAAACCTATTAATGTATTTACTACTAGATTATGAATCATTGGTCCCGAAATACGAGCATCACGTCCTACGACTACTTTTAACTTTCTTCCCGCTTCTAACTTCCCACTTCCCGCTTTTAAAAAAGTTCCATAAGCCGAAGCAAATTTTACCGCATCGACTGGCGTTAAATTATCGCCTACTTTTCCGCCAATAGTTCCTCGAATTCCTGATATCGATTTAATTAAAGTCATTTGATTTTTGAATTTTGAATTTTGAATACAAATATAACAAACGCAGTTTATAATAATCATTTAAAATTCCTATTTTAGACGAATGAATTTTCTAGCACACATCTATCTTTCTGGAGACAACGATTTGTTGAAAATCGGCAATTTTATGGCCGATGGCATTCATGGGAAAAACTTTGATGCTTTTCCATTGGACATTCAAAAAGGAATTATTTTGCATCGTGAAATAGACACTTTTACTGATGCACATCCTATTTTTCGTCAAAGTACCAAACGATTGCATGCCAATTATCATCATTATTCTGGAATTATCGTTGATATTTTTTACGACCATTTCTTGGCAAAAAACTGGAGTAAATATTCGGATGAAACATTAGCCGATTTTACAGAACGTTTTTACCAATCATTGAGAGATAATTACGATCTTCTGAATGAGAAGACCCAAAAAATGGTGCCTTACTTGATACAGCAAAACTGGCTAATGAGTTACCAAACGATAGAAGGGATTGCATTTATTTTAGAAAAAATGGACAATCGAATGAAACGTGATTCGATTATGCGACTTTCTGTTTCCGAATTAAGAACATTTTACGCTGAATTTGAAGCTGAATTCACAGCGTTTTTTGCAACATTAATAGTACATTCGAATTTGAAAATACAGACTTTATGAATAAAACAGCCCTTAATATTTCCCTATTCTTCTTTCATTTATTTTCAATACTAACCCTAGCACAAACAGGTCTTGTTACTCAAAAAGCAATAGTCGTTTCAGCGCGGGAAGAAGCTTCAAAAATTGGTGTTGAAATTATGAAAAAAGGAGGCAATGCCTTTGACGCTATGGTTGCCACCGAATTGGCTTTGGCGGTAGCTTATCCGGTTGCGGGAAATCTTGGCGGTGGCGGATTTATGGTGTACCGAAAAGCGAATGGCGAAATAGGTTCTTTGGATTATCGCGAAAAAGCACCTTTGACAGCTTCCAAAAATATGTTTCTGGACGAAAAAGGAAATGTTATCAAAGGAAAAAGCACAGAATCTCCGCTTGCTATTGGAGTTCCCGGAACTATCGCGGGTGTTTTTGCAGTACACAAAAAATTAGGTTCTTTACCCATAGAAGAAATTTTGAAACCCGTGATTGCCTTAGCCGAAAGAGGTGTTATTGTCACCAAAAAGCAAGAAAATCAATTAAAAAATTACCACGAAGCCATTGTAAAAGTAAATAGCGCTAACTCTTTGTTTTCTATTCTATTCAAAGAAAATGACACGGTAAAGTATCTAGCTTTAGCAGCGACTTTGAAACGGATTTCAAAAAATGGAAGAGACGAATTTTACAAAGGTGAAACTGCTCAACTATTAGTTCATTATTTGCAACAAAAAGGTGCCCTCATCACAATGGAAGATTTGGCAAAATATGAAGCCAAATGGAGAACACCAATCACTTTTAAATACAAGGATTTGAAAATCATTTCGATGCCACCACCTAGCAGCGGAGGAATTTGTTTGGCCGAAATTCTCAAAATGATTGAACCCTATGATATCGCCCAAATGGGACATAATTCAACCGAAGCGATACAAGTAATTGTCGAAGCCGAACGAAGAGCTTATGCCGATAGAAGCGTTTATCTTGGTGATCCCGATTTTGTAAAAATTCCAATAAAAGGGCTGATTTCCAAAAAATATTTAAAACAAAGAATGTCGAATTTTAGTTTTGAGAAAGCTACTTTATCTTCGGATGTTAAGGAAGGAAAAGTAACTTATAAAGAAAGCACCGAAACTACTCATTATTCTATTGTAGATCAATTTGGCAATGCAATTGCAGCAACTACAACCCTAAATGACGGATTTGGTTCTAAATATTATTGTGATGAATTGGGCTTTTTCTTAAATAATGAAATGGATGATTTTAGCGTGAAACCGGGTACGCCCAATATGTTTGGATTAGTTGGGAATGAATCAAACAGTATTGCTCCACAAAAAAGAATGCTAAGTTCGATGACTCCAACTATAGTAGAGAAAAAGGGCAAATTATTTATGGTTGTGGGAACTCCGGGTGGTTCCACTATTATCACCTCGGTTTTGCAAACTATTTTGAATGTTTCGCAATTCAAAATGAGTATGCAAGAAGCGGTGAACGCACCCCGATTTCACCATCAATGGTTGCCAGATATAATCACTTTTGAACCGAATACTTTCGACACCAAAACCTTTGAAAACTTGAAAGCCAAAGGTTATATTATCAACGAAAAAATAACTCCAGTAATTGGAAAAGTAGATGCTATTTTGATATTACCCAATGGAAAATTGGAAGGCGGAGCCGATAAAAGAGGAGATGATACGGCGGTGGGATTTTAGATTGCAGATTTCAAATTGCAGATTGCAGATTTCAGATTTCAGATTTTTTTTGCCATTGCCATTGATTTTGTCATTCTGAGGAAGGAAGAATCTCAACAAACGTGAGCAACTAACACGAGATTCTTCCTTCGTCAGAATGACAAATAAAGGGTAACTTAATGACCTCGCTCTAGCCTCCGAAGGAAGAATCTCAACAAACGTGAGCAACTAACACGAGATTCTTCCTTCGTCAGAATGACAAATAAAGGGTAACTTAATGACATCGCTCTAGCCCCCGAAGGAAGAATCTCAACAAACGTGAGCAACTAACACGAGATTCTTCCTTCGTCAGAATGACAAATAAAGGGTAACTTAATGACATCGCTCTAGCCCCCGAAGTGGGAATTATAATTTTTGTAAATATGATTTTTATATCCTCTTTAGAAACCGCTTTTTATAAAGAAAGCCATCCTGAAAATGGGTTGGCGATGGCAAAATATATGCGGAATCATTTTTCATTTTTTGGAATAAAAACGGAAGATAGAAGACAGATTTTCAAGACCCTTTGCAAAGAAAACCAACTGGAAATTTTAGAAAATGCAAGAGCAATAGCATTGGAACTTTTCGAAAAAAACGAACGTGAATTTCACTATTGCGCTATAGAAATCCTAATCAAACAACTAAAAGGAAATTACAAAAAAGAAGACATTCATCTTATTGAGAAATTGTTAACCACCAATTCTTGGTGGGATAGTGTGGACACGATTGCCAAATATATTTTAGGCGAATATTTATTAGAATTCCCATTAGAAACCAAAAAAGTAATTGAGCGCTTTTCGAATTCCGAAAATTTATGGCTCAACCGAAGTGCTATTCTTTTTCAATTGGGTTACAAACAAAAAACCAATTTCGATTTACTAAAATCCGAATGCGAAAAACATAAAAATTCCAATGAGTTTTTCATTCAAAAAGCCATTGGTTGGGCTTTGAGAGAATATGCAAAAACAAATCCTCAAGCGGTAAAAAACTATGTCAGCAACACCAATTTAAAACCATTAAGCACAAAAGAAGCGCTAAAAAATATAATTTGAGATTAAAATTGTAGTAGTTTTGCATAACTCTTAAAAAGAAAAATGCTCAAAAAAATCATCCAGAAACTTGAATATTTTACCATATTAGCTCAAAACAAACTTACTAGCAAGCAGTTTATTTTTGTTTCAAGCGTTTTGGTTGGAATTTTATCCGCTTTTGCGGTAATAGTTTTGAAAACTTTTGCACATTGGGTATTTGTTTTTGCCACTTATCTTACTAGTAATACTAGTCTTTTTAAATTTGGATACATCAAAGTACTTTTGCCAGTTATCGGTATTTTACTTACCGTTTTTGTAGTCAAAAGAGTTTTGGGCGGAACTATCGAAAAAGGGACTTCTCAAATATTATATGCTGTTGCCAAAAAAGCCAGTATTATTCCAAAAAAACAAATGTATGCTCAAATCATAACAAGCTCTCTTACCGTTGGTCTAGGCGGATCGGCAGGTTTAGAAAGTCCTATTGTAATAACGGGTGCAGCATTTGGCTCCAACTATGCGCAACGATTCAAATTAAGCTACAAAGACAGAACTTTACTCATAGGTTGTGGTGTTGCCGCAGGAATTGGAGCGGCTTTTAATGCGCCAATTGCAGGCGTTTTATTTGCTATCGAAGTGTTATTGGTCGATGTGAGTATTTCTGCCTTTACTCCTATTATGATTGCAGCTGCAACAGGCGCTTTAGTATCTGTAGTTGTCTTAGACGAGACGGTTTTATTGTCCTTCAAACAACAACAAATTTTTGATTATCATAACATTCCGTATTATGTATTACTCGGAATTTGTACAGGATTTGTTGCTGTATATTATTCTAGAAATTTTCAAAGAGTGGAACATTATTTTGCCAGACTCCGATTTACCCCCTACAAAAAAGCTTTTTTTGGGGCTTCGATTTTGGCCATAATGATTTTTATTTTTCCAACATTATTTGGTGAAGGTTACGAAAGTATTAAAATATTATCCGAAAGTGACCCAGGCAAATTACTTGAAAACACTTTGTTCAGTAGTTTTAGAAACAATAGTTGGGTGCTTCTACTGTTTGTAGGATTAACAATGTTACTCAAAGTATTTGCAACCGGCATCACATTAGGAAGCGGAGGAAATGGAGGAAACTTTGCTCCCTCTCTATTTTTAGGCTCTTATGTTGGCTTTTTCTTTTCCAAATTTTTAAATTTAACTGGACTTACAGCTTTACCGATAAGCAATTTTACATTGGTAGGAATGGCGGGAATTCTTAGCGGATTGTTTCACGCTCCATTGACCGCTATCTTTCTAATTGCCGAAATTACAGGTGGTTATTCGCTAATGATTCCTTTAATGATTGTAGCCTCTATTAGTTTTGCCATTTCAAAAAGATTTGAAAAACATTCGCTGGATACAAAAAGTTTAGTAAAAAAAGGAAACGTTTTTACCAGCAACAAGGACACCAATATTCTTTCGACTTTAGACACTAATTCTATTATTCAAACCGATTATTTAACCGTTTTGCCAAATGAAAATTTGGAGAAATTAGTAGATTTGATTTCGCATTCCAATCAGGTAATTTTTGCGGTTATTAATGAAGAAAACAAAATGCTTGGTGTGGTACATTTCAATGATGTTAGAGGAATTATTTTCAATCAATATCGGGTAAAATATACTTTGATCAAAGAAATTATGAGAAAACCAATCGATGTTATCTACCCCACCGACAGTATGGAAACGGTGATGAACAAGTTCGAAAAAACAAAAGTTCACTTTTTGCCTGTTATCAAAAATGGAGACTATTTTGGGTTTATTTCTAAATCAATTGCACTTGAAGCCTACAGAACCAAACTAAAATCGATGACCATAGAATAATTTAGAATTAGTAATAATCAATATGCCAACAATAGAAACCCTTTTTTCGAAGCTCGACAACTCAAAAGTCATTGACGACTCCATTCCCTATTCGCAATATACCCCTATTGATTTATCTGTTTCAAATTCAGAATTATCTGAAGTTGACTTGAGAAATCCAAATGCTTTTGAAACTTTTATCGAAGACCACCTTCGCAAAAACAAGGCAAAAGTGGCTTTTGGAGGATATAATGAGGTGCGAAATTTATACAAACAAAAAGCTCTTTTTAATGATGAGCAAGCCAGCGAACGAAACATTCACATTGGGATAGATTTGTGGATCAAAGCCGGAACAGCAGTTTTAGCAGCTCTTGACGGAACCGTTTATGGTTTTGATTATAATACGGGAGCTGGAAATTATGGGCCAACAATTATCTTGAAACACAGTCTTGAAAATCAAACTTTCTATACTTTATACGGGCATTTATCAGCAGAAAGTATTGAAGATATTGAAATTAATACGTTTTTCAAAAAAAAACAACAACTAGCCACTTTGGGCGACTCGTCTGTAAATGGTGGTTATGCACCGCATTTGCATTTTCAAATTATTAAAAATATTGGCAAAAATTTTAGCGATTATCCCGGGGTTTGCAGCAAAAATGATTTGGAATATTATTTAGAAAATTGTCCCAATCCAAATTTATTATTGAAAATACAATAACAAATGTTCATTACTAGATTTCAAAACCAATTGAAGTGTTCTTAAAATTCGATTAAATACTTATTTGATTACTAAAATTAGACACCAAAAAAATATTTTTGTAAAATCTAAAATAAATTATTAGTTTTACTTACACATATTTTTTAAAGATGACTCCAAACGAAACCACCATAAATAAATTTTACACCGCTTTTTCAGATGGAGATGCTGAACAAATGTGCGAATACTATCATCCAAACGTACAGTTTAGTGATCCTGCATTTGGTCAATTAAAAGGCGAAGAAGTGCGTCAAATGTGGAAAATGCTTATCGAAAGAACCAAAGGAAACTTAAAAATTGACTTATCCCAAGTAAAAGCGAACGAACATCTAGGTTCCGCTTTTTGGATTGTAAAATATAATTTTAGCAAAACTAATCGCAAAATAGAAAATTCTATTTCAGCAAAATTCCTGTTTAAAGATGGCTTGATTATTAAACATACCGATGATTTTGACATTTGGAAATGGTCCAAACAAGCACTAGGAATCAAGGGATTTCTTTTGGGTTGGACTGGATTTATGCAAAATAAAATTCAAAATCAGGCTCGAATGAATCTAAAAAACTACAGTCAAAAAAAGATTCAAATTTAGAATAGTAAAGCTTACCTAAACCAAGCATATTTTTTATATCTACAGTACTTTTTTATAATTCCATTCACTGTCAAAATTATTAAAAAACCACTATAATTTTAAGAATAATTGCTTAAATTTGATAAATAATAAGTATTAACCATTGTATAATGTCGTGTTTTAAAATTAGACATAATAGTGTAACTAATTGATTTTGAATCGATAACCCTAATATTTATTCTTTTGACTATAAGACTTTTAAACTTTCGACTTACTCAGTTATTAGTTTTGAGTTTTAATTCAAATCTATTTTATTCTTTAATTTAATAATAGTATTGCTAGATGAAAACAGATAAAAATAAAGTGGAAGAACTTTCGATTTCAATACCATCTGAAATTTTCAAGCCTAATAATAGTGGAAATACTGATTTTCCTATAGTTGCGATTGGTTGTTCTGCTGGTGGACTCGAAACATTAGAACAGTTCTTTACTAATATCCCTGATGATAACGGAATGGCATTCATAATCATTCAACACCTTGACCCAAACCACATAGGTATGATGCCCGAGTTGTTGCAAAGAATGACTTCTATGACCGTTTCTCAGGTTACGGATGGTCAAAAAGTAAGACCAAACTGCGTTTATGTGATTCCTCCTAACAAAAGCATGTCGATTCTTAATAGCAAATTATATTTATTTGCACCAGTAGTAACCCACAGCATTCGCTTACCTATCGATTTTTTCTTTCGTTCGCTGGCCAATGACAGGCAGGAAAATAGTATTGGAATTATACTTTCCGGAATGGGTTCTGATGGCAGTTTAGGAGTAAAAGCCATCAAAGAAAAAAACGGAATCGTTCTCGTACAAGAACCTACTACTGCAAAATTCGATAGTATGCCAAGTAGGGCAACTGAAGCAATAGTTCCTGATATCATTGCTCCTGTAGAAGAATTACCTACTAAACTAATAGAATTTCTTAAATTTATGCCGCAAGCCAAAATAGATTTAGAATTAGATATAAAAAATAAAAGCAACCTTGACAAAATTATCATCTTACTCCGAGAACAAACGGGTCACGATTTCTCGATGTACAAAAATAGCACCTTGTTTCGCCGTATCGAAAGACGCAAAGGCATTCATAAAATAGACAAAATCCAAAATTATGTCCGATTAATGCTCGAAAACCCTAAAGAAACCGAAATACTTTTTAAAGAATTACTTATTGGCGTTACCAGCTTTTTTCGTGATCCTGAAGTCTGGAAAAAGCTAGGAGAAGAAGTACTTCCGGAAATGCTTGAAAAACTACCAAATGGGTATACATTAAGAGCTTGGGTAACGGGCTGTTCAACAGGTGAAGAAGCGTATTCGTTAGCTATTGTTTTTAAAGAAACATTAGCAAAAGTTAAAAGCCATAAAAACCTAAGTTTGCAAATATTTGCAACTGATCTTGACTATGAGGCTATAGAAAAAGCTCGAAAAGGTGTTTTTCATCAAAACATAGTTACAGATGTTTCACCTGAACGCATTTCCAAATTTTTTATTGGGGATAATGAAGGCTATCGTGTGAACGCTGCTATTAGAGAAATGATAGTTTTTGCACCACAAAACGTGATAAAAGACCCGCCTTTTACCAAACTCGATATCCTCACTTGTCGCAATATGTTGATTTATATGGAATCTGAATTGCAAAATAAATTGATGGCCCTTTTTAATTACAGCCTTAACCAAGGAGGAATTATGATACTGGGCTCAGCCGAAACTCTAGGTAATGGTAATGAAGGTTTTGAAGTTATTGACTCAAAATTAAAACTATTTAAACGTTCTTTGATACCAAGAGAATCGAGACTACTTGATTTTCCAAGTTCTTTTTCAATAACAAACAAAACAACGCCAAAAATGAAGTCGCCCCAAAAAGTTGTCGAAAATATACAAACACTCGCTGATCAAATTTTGCTTCAGCAATTTACGCCTGCCAGTGTTATGGTCAACGATAAAGGCGATATTATATACATTACCGGTCGAACTGGCAAATATCTGGAACCCGTTGCCGGAAAAGCAAACTGGAATATTTATGCCATGCTTCGTGAAGGTTTACGAATAGTATTTCCAGCAAATTTTCAAAAATCTTTAAAAACGTATGATCCAGTAAAACTGAAAAATGTAAAAATAGAAAATAGCAAAAATCAATTTGTAGACATTACAATTCAACGACTGGAAAAACCAGAAGCCATAAAAGATATGATTCTAGTTGTTTTTAATGACGTTTCTGAAATAGTAGAATCTAAAGTAGCAAATAATCTTAAAACAGCTAACCTAAGCACTTCCTCAAACAAGATAGAACTGGAGCTGGAGCTGGAGCTCAATCAATGCTTTGAAGACTTGCAAACAGTTCGTGAAGAAATGCAAACTTCGCAAGAAGAGTTAAAATCTACTAATGAGGAACTGCAATCAACAAATGAGGAATTACAGTCTACTAACGAGGAATTAACAACATCCAAGGAAGAAATGCAGAGTCTCAATGAAGAATTACAAACTGTAAACAGCGAACTTCAAAATAAGGTAGCCGATTTTTCACGGTCAATCAATGATATGAAAAACCTCCTTAATAGTACTGAAATAGCAACACTTTTTCTTGACAAAGAACTAAATATTCGCCGATTTACTGATCCAATTACTGAAATATTTAAAGTACGTGCCTCCGATATTGGAAGACCTTTTACCGATTTGGTTACCGACTTAAAATATCCAGAAATAGGAACAAACGCAAAATTAGTTATCAAAAACCTGACTTCAATAGAAAACGAAATCGAAACAATTGATGAAAGATGGTTTAATATAAAGATTATGCCATACCGCACTATTGATGATCATATTGATGGATTAGTGTTCACCTTTAATAATATTACAAAGTTTAAAAAACTAGAATTAGAACTAAAGAACGCTAATAAATCATTAGAGTTAAATAGAGAAACACAATATCGTCACCTATTCGAATCCGCCAAAGACGGAATTCTTATGCTGGATGCTGATACTGGAAAAATTACTGATGTAAATCCTTTTTTAATTAAACTTTTGGGCTATTCAAAAGAAGAATTTCTTGAAAAAGCAATTTGGGAAATTGGATTTCTCAAAGACATCATTGCCAATAAAGAAAACTTTACTGAATTACAGAAAAAAAGCATCATTCGATATGAAAACTTGCCACTAGAATCTGCTAAGGGAAAAAAGATTTATGTAGAGTTCATTAGTAATCAATATAAAGTAGATAATCATAAAGTAATTCAGTGTTTTATTCGTGATATCACAGAGAAAAAACTGGCAGAAGATATCCTCAAAAAAAACAATACAATTTTATAATTTATACACAAGTATCCCAAAAATAATATTTCAAAAAATAGTATCTGTTTATGAAAGATAAAGCAACCCCATCAGAAGCAGACATCCTTCGTCAAGAAGCCGAAGAACAACTTAAAAACAAGTCGATAAAAAAAGTTAAACCTATTTCTGATATCGAAATTCTTAAACTTATTCACGAGCTTGAAGTACACCAGATCGAACTCGAAATGCAGCACGATGAACTGCTTTTGGCAAAAAAGAAAGCAGATACTGATGCCGAAAAATACACAAATTTATATGATTTTGCTCCCTCTGGATATTTCACACTTTCGAAAGATGCAGAAATTAAAGAACTCAATTTCAGATGTGCAAATTTGTTGGGAAAAGAACGTTCGCTATTATTAAACAAACGTTTTGCCCTTTTTGTGTCTGACCAAACTAGACCAATATTCAATATATTTCTCGAAAAACTATTAGAGACTAAAACAACACAATCTTGTGAGATATCGTTGACTAATCTCTCTTTTTATGTAAATCTTTCAGGAATCAGTAGCGAAGATGGAGAACAATGTTTGGTTACTATGCAAGACATTAGCCAACTCAAAAAAGCAGAAATTCAAATAAAAATTAGTGAAGAAAAATACCGTGCTCTTTTTGAATCGAACAGAGATAGTATCACCATATTTAGACTAGATTCTGATGGTAATCCAGGTAAATTCATTGAAACAAATAAAGCTACAACTGAAATTTTTGGTTATTCTAAAGCGGAGTTTTTAACTCAGAGTATTAAAGATATTGAAATTGTAACCGATAAAAGAATTGAAACTTACAAGTTTAAAGAAAAAATAAATTTTGAAACAATTATCAAAGACAAAGAAGGAAACCAGAGAAATGTTGAGATAGAAGCCACTTTAATTAGCTATCTTGATGAACCTGCGGTAATGTATATTATACGAGACATTACAGAGCGTAAACTATCTGAAGATAAAATTAGAAAAGTACAAGAGAATTTGGCTACCATCCTTGAATCTATACCTGATATTTTATTTGAAGTTGGGATTGACGGAAAGATATATCATTATCAAACCCATGACGAAGATCTGCTTGCCCTTCCACCATCAAAATTTATGGGTAAAACATTTCAAGAAACTCTACCTGCAGATGTTGCAAAAACGTGTATGGAGGCAATTGAGGAAGCCGACAAAAAAGGCTGGTCTGCAGGAAAACAATATGCTCTAGACTTGAAACAAGGAAGATTTTGGTTTGAAATTTCTGTTTCACCAATAAAAGGTAAAAACATTCTTGATACACACTTTATTTTAATCGCCAGAGATATTACTAATCGCAAAATGGCTGAAGAAAAATTGAGAGATGAAAAAGAACGCATTCGAACTATTTTAGAATTGGCCGGAAATCCAATATTTCTCAAAGATAACGACCACAGGATTACCTATGCCAATAGCGCTTTTAATAATTTATTTGGTTTTGATAAAGAAAGTGTAATTGGCAAAACCCTAGTCGAAAACATTACTAAAGATGAAATAGAGCTTTGTTTCAAAATAGACAGAGATGTACTTGATACAGGCATTCCAGATAGTAGAGAGGAAAAAATTACCGTGAAAGGAGTAGAACTCACCATCATTGCAAGCAAGACCCGATTTATAGAAGAATCAGGAATCAAGTCGCTGGTAGGTTCTATCTTTGACATTACAGACCGAAAGAATGCAGAAAAAGCTTTGGAAAATGAAAAACGCAGATTGGCTGTAATCCTAATTGGCACTGGAGCAGGAACTTGGGAATGGAATATTCAAACTGGAGCAACAATTTTCAACGATCAATGGGCCAAAATAATTGGTTACACCTTAGAAGAACTAGCTCCCGTTTCTATCGAAACCTGGACAAAATATACCCATCCTGATGATTTAAAATGTTCTAATGAAAAATTAGAAAAGCACTTCAAAGGAGAGCTTGATTTTTATGAGAACGAAGCTAGAATGAAGCACAAAAACGGAGATTGGATTTGGGTTCTCGATCGTGGTAAAATAAATGAATGGGATTTAGAGGGCAAACCACTATTAATGTCCGGAACGCATCTGGATATTACAGAAAAAAAACAAGCAGAAAAAGCTAAGGAAGTAGTATTAAATCTTTTCAATACTATTACTAGCCACCTGCCGGGAGTCGTTTACCAATATTTGTTGCGCCCTGATGGGAGTTCCTGTTTTCCTTTTGCCAGTGACGGAATCGCTGAAATTTTTGACCTTACCCCCGAAGAAGTCCGTGAAGATGCCAGTAAAGTATTTGCAACTGTTCATCCGGATGACTACGAGGCGTTAGTAGCTTCTATTCAGAAATCTGCAAAATACTTGACCCCTTGGAAACACGAATATTGTATCAAGGTAAAAGATGGTGAAGTTCGTCATCTTTACGGTAATGCAAAACCTCAAAAGCTTGATGATGGATCAGTGCTTTGGCATGGCTATATACTTGATATCTCTGAAAAGAAAATTAGTGAAAATTCTTTAAAAGAAAGTGAAGAAAAATACCGTAGTCTGGTAGAAAACTCACCTGATGGTGTTGTGATTTATATAGACGATAAAATTGCTTTTATCAACAGTGAAGGCGTTCGAATGTTAGGCGCAAAAAGTAAGGAAGAAATTATAGGCAAACACGTTTTTCAATTTGTACATCCTGCTAGTATTAAAGAGCTAACCCAAAGAATGAAAGAAATCGTTGCAGATAATTATATATCAACAACTGTCGAGGAAAAATTTATAAGAGTAGATGGAACTCCATTTGATGTGGAGGTTAAAGGAATTCCCACCTTTTTTGAACATAAAAAAGCGGTTCAAATTATTGTTCATGATATTACTTTACGCAAGCAAACCAGTATAGAATTATATAAAATCAATCGGGTTTATGCTTTAATTAGCCAAATCAATAATTTAATTATCAGAACACATAATCAAGAAGAATTATTTCAGGAGATATGCAATATTGCTGTTAATTTTGGAAAATTCCGAATGAGTTGGATTGGGTTACTCAATGATGATAATAAAATACTTACAGCAGCATATAGCGGATATGAAAATGGATACTTTGCAAAAAGTAATATAACTATAAAACAAGATGTTCCCGAAGGAAGAGGCCCAACAGGAATTGCAATGCGTGAAAGAAGAACTGTGATTTGTAATGATATTGCAAAAGATAAAATGATGAAAATCTGGCGTAAAGATGCGCTAGAACGGGGGTATTATTCGGTAATTTCGATTCCTATAATCGTTCGCAACAAAATAATTGGTGCGTTCAACTTGTATTCTGATGAAACCAACTTTTTTTCGTCAGAGCAAGAAATTTCATTACTCGAAAAAATTATTCTAAACATATCCTTTGCTCTTGAAAAAATTCAAATAGAACAGGATCGCAGAATAACCGAAGAAAAAATTCGACAACTCTCGCAGGCGGTAGAGCAAAGTCCCGTTACGATTGTGATAACAAATACGAAAGGCGAAATTGAATACGTCAACCCAAAATTTGTCGAGACCACCGGATATACTCTTGAGGAAGTAGTCAGTCAAAATCCAAGGGTTTTAAAATCAGGTTATACCTCGACTGACGAATATAAAATGTTATGGAATACTATAAGTAAAGGCAAAGAATGGCATGGCGAATTTCATAACAAGAGAAAAAACGGAACACTGTTCTGGGAATCCGCTTCGATTTCTCCGATTGTAAACATCGATGGCCAAACAACTCACTTTATCGCCATCAAAGAAGACATCACCCATCGCAAAGATGCGGAAAAAGAATTGGTCAAATCAAAAGAACGTGCCGAAGAAAGCGATCGTTTAAAACTAGTTTTCCTTGCTAATATGAGCCACGAAATTCGCACGCCTATGAACGGAATTCTGGGCTTTACTGAGCTTTTAAAAGAACCATACTTATCCGGTAAAGAACAGCAAGAATATATTGAAATTATTGAAAAAAGTGGCAAGCGAATGCTAAATATTATCAATGACATCATAAGCATTTCAAAAGTAGAATCAGGACAAATAGAAGTTTCCTTGTCAGAAACCAATATTAATGAACAAATACAATACATTCAAACTTTCTTTAAACCTGAAGCTAAACTAAAAGGAATTGAACTTTATATTTCGAAACAATTAGCATCAGAGGATGCTTTAGTAAAAACAGATCGAGAAAAAATCTATGCTGTTCTGACCAATCTAGTTAAAAATGCGCTAAAATTTACTAATGAAGGTTCGATTGAATTTGGTTGTGAAAAAAAAGGAAATCACTTAGAATTTTTTATTAAAGATACAGGTTTGGGAATTTCAAAATCACAGATAAAAATAATTTTCGAAAGATTCAGGCAAGCCGATGAAACCATTAGCCGAACTCATGAAGGTTCAGGATTGGGATTGGCAATTTCAAAAGCTTATATTGAAATGCTAGGCGGAAAAATATGGGTTGAAAGCAAACAGGGAAAAGGAAGTACTTTTTATTTCACCATTCCTTTGAATGTTGAAAACAAATCCGAAAAAATAATTGCGGTAGAAAAAGAGGTTTCTGTAGTAAAAGAGAGCAAATCTATTAAAAACCTGAAAGTATTGATTGTAGAAGACGATGCCATATCTAAATTACTGATTATCATTGCCGTAAAACCATACAGTAAAGAAATTTTAAAAGTGAACAACGGCCTCGAAGCCATAGAAGCCTGTCGCAATAATCCTGACATCGATCTGGTTATGATGGATATAAATATGCCAGAAATGGGTGGTTATGAAGCCACGAAAAATATCCGAAAATTCAACAAAGACTTAATTATTATTGCGCAAACAGCAAACGGAATGAAAAGTGACCGTGACAACGCCATTGCAGCAGGGTGTACAGATTATATTTCGAAACCAATAGATATAACCTCATTGGGGAATTTGATACAAAAATATTTTAGCAAATAATTGATTCTAAATGTTGGTATAATGTAGGTTGTTTTAATTGGGTAATTGAAGTCCTTTTATGGACATTTTATTCAAAAGTGTATATTAGAAATAATCAAAATAAAAAAATTAAATTTTTATATGGAGACAAAAAAAATTACAAACGAAACTATACCTGCTAACTATGATAAGTATCGTATTTTTTTCGATTCAAATAGAGATAGTATTACCTTGTTTAGATTAGATTCTGAGGGGAAACCCGGTAAATTTATAGAAGTAAATCCAGCTACTACAGCACTTTTTGGTTATACCAAAAGAGAGCTCTTGTCATTGAGTATTTTAGATATTGAAACAATACCAGATCCAATACGAGAAGAGAGAATCAATGCTTTATTAGCACAAGGAAAAACAGCTTTTGAAACTACCATCAAAGACAAAAAAGGCAATGACAAATTTGTCGAAATAGAAACCATTATAATCAATTATGAGAATAAACCTGCTGTGATGAATATTACTAGGGACATTACAGAGCGCAAAATAGCTGAAAATGAATTGCAAGCAAACAAAGATAATTTACAATCTATTTTTGATTCAGTTTCAGAAGCGATTTATGTTATTGACGAAAATGGAACCTTTATCGATGTAAACAAAGGAGCCGAAAAAATGTATCAATATTCTAGAGAAGAACTCATAGGAAAAAGCCCTGAAAGTGTGTCAGCACCCGGTCTTAATAATCTAGAAGAGGTAAATAGAATCTTGCAATCGGTTTTCGAAAATGGAATTCCAATATCACTTGAATTTTGGGCGGTACGCAAAAATGGTGAAATTTTTCCAAAAGATGTGGTTACTAACAAAGGAAAATATAAGGGCAAAGATGTTCTAATTGTAACTGCTCGTGATATTTCCAATCGGAAAAAAAATGAAAAGGCACTAAAAAAGACTCAAGAGAAACTAAATAAAATATTCAACCTAGCCAATTCAGGAATTGTTTTAGCCGATACAGATGGAAATTTTTTGGAATTCAACAATTGGTGGTTAAAAATGACTGACTATTCTCAAAAAGAGTTTGGTAAAATGAAAAACTTTAGCTTTACCCATCCAGATGATATAGAAAAAAGCCAGATGTGGTTGGATAAAATAAACAGTGGTGAAATTGATAAATATCAAATAGAAAATCGTTACTTAAGAAAGGATGGAACTGTTTTTTGGGGCGAATCATCCGTCTCAGCCATTAAGGATAAAGACAATAAAATTACAAATACAATTGGGATCGTAACCGATATAACCGAGCGAAAACAAGCCGAAGAAGCATTGCGAGAAAGCGAAGAAAAATATCGAGGATTAGTAGAAAACTCTCCCGATGGAATTGTTACCTATGTTCAAGACAAAATCACTTATGTAAATAGTGAAGCGCTTCGAATAGTGAGAGCAAATAGTTACGACCAAATTATTGGAAAAAGCGTTTTAGAATTCATTCATCCAGAAAGCAAAGACAGTGTCATTCAAAGAATGAAAGATTTGGTTTTGGGCAATATTGCGTCTCAAATTGTCGAAGAAAAACTCATCACAATATCGGGAGAAACGGTATATGCAGAACTAAAAGCAATACCTACCCTCTTCGAATATCAAAACGCAGTTCAAGTCATTATTCATGATATTACAGAACGCAAACGTACTCAAGAAAAAATCAAACAACTGTCACAAGCGGTTGAGCAAAGCCCAGTGGCTATTATGATCACGAATACATTAGGAATTATCGAATATGTCAATCCAAAGTTCCTAGAAACTACTGGTTATTCCTATAACGAAATTATTGGAAATAATCCTCGTATTTTAAAATCAGGACATACCTCTTTTTCTGAATACAAAAATCTATGGGACACTCTAGTCTCTGGAAATGAATGGTTTGGAGAATTCAACAATAAGAAAAAAGATGGCACGCTCTATTGGGAATCTGCCTCTATTTCCCCTATTTTAAATTCTCAAGGAATAACAACACATTATATTGCTATCAAAGAAGATATTACAGAACGCAAACTTATCGAACAACAATTAATCAAAGCCAAAGAAAAAGCGGAAGAAAGTGACCGCTTAAAATTAGCTTTCCTTGCCAATATGAGCCACGAAATTCGAACCCCAATGAACGGAATTCTGGGCTTTACTGAACTCCTGAAAGACGAAAATCTATCAGTGGAGGTACAACAAGAATACATAAAAATTATTGAGAAAAGCGGGAAACGAATGCTGAATGTTATCAATGATATTATCAATATTTCAAAAGTAGAATCAGGACAAATAGAAGTAACCGCATCTGAAACTAATGTAAATGAACAGTTTGATTATTTACTAACGTTCTTTAAACCTGAAACTACTCATAAAAACATATCGCTTTTATTGACCAAAGAATTGTCTTCAAAAGATACTTATATCAAAACAGATCGTGAAAAATTGTATGCCATTCTCACCAATCTCATAAAAAATGCCATCAAATTTACAAATGATGGTTCCATCGAATTTGGTTGTGTAAAAAAAGGGAAGTTCCTAGAGTTTTTCGTGAAAGATTCGGGTATAGGTATATCCGATTCTCAGAAAAAAATAATTTTCGAAAGATTCCGGCAAGCCAATGACACCACAAGCCGAAGCCACGAAGGTTCTGGCTTAGGTTTAGCCATTTCCAAAGCATACGTAGAAATACAAGGAGGGAAAATATGGGTCGAAAGCAAAGAAGGCCTTGGAAGCACTTTTCATTTCACATTACCTTTCCATTCTGAATATGAACTTAAAGATAAAATGGTTGCCAATAATATAAAAATAAGTATCAAAGAGGAAAACGAAATTAATAATCTAAAAGTACTCATAGTCGAAGACGATTCAATCTCAAAACTACTCATCACCATTGCCGTAAAACCCTATAGCAATAATATTATGAAAGTAAGTACAGGCTATGAAGCCATCGAAGCTTGCCGAAATAATCCGGATATCGATCTTGTAATGATGGATATAAATATGCCAAAAATGGGAGGTTATGAAGCCACAAAACAAATAAGAAAATTCAATAAAGACATCGTGATTATTGCCCAAACTGCTAACGGAATGCAAAGTGACCACGACAAAGCACTTGCTGCTGGATGTACAGATTATATCTCAAAACCTGTAAATATTACCACATTGAGTAAGATGATTTGTAAATATTTCAAAAAGTAACCTAGTAGTATAGTCATTGCGAGACCCGTGGCAAAGCAATAAACTACCTCGGGGTAGAGACCCAGAGATTGTAACGAAATAATAGTCAATGATTACTTCGTCTATTCGACCTTTGATCTCGGGTCACAGATTTCCAATAATAAAAATTCCGATTATCCCGAACGTATCCCGCTTGAAAATCAAATAAAACGGAATAATCGAATTATTTTTGAAATCTAAAAAACATCAAAATCAAAGGTCCAATCCAACTCCTTTTCATACCACAATTGACCTTGAGAAACGAGCAACGGACAATCAAAATTATTGGTATATAAAGCTCCTGTTCCAAGTCCTTGTGGCATATAATTCTGTTGTAAAAACGTCCATTGTGCAATGGCATTTAGTCCAATATTAGACTCTAAAGCCGAGGTAATCCACCATCCAATATTGTATTTTTCAGCGAGTAAAATCCACTCTTTTGTCCCTCGAAAACCACCCACAAAACTAGGCTTCAAAATGATGTATTGGGGTTTTATTTTTTGCAATAAAGCTTCCTTTTCTTCCAATAAAAAGACACCAATCAGCTCTTCGTCCAAAGCTATGGGAATTGGAGTAATTTTACACAACTCTGCCATCCTGTCAGTATTGTTTTTTTTTATTGGCTGTTCTATGCTATGTAATTTAAAACCAGTTAATTGACTTAACTTATCTAAAGCTAAAGTTACATCAAAAGCACCGTTAGCATCGACCCTAATTTCGACTTGTTCTGGGGTGAAATGTTGCCGAATAAAACGCAATAATTGCAGTTCTTTATCAAAATCTATAGCGCCGATTTTGAGTTTTACACATCGAAAACCATCGGCTAGTTTTTCCTCTATTTGTTGCTTCATAAACGACTCCTCGCCCATCCAAACCAAACCGTTTATTTCGATGCTTGTTTTTCCATTTGTGAAGTCCGAAGGAAAGAGTAAAAAAGGGTTTTCACTCCTCAAAGATTGGAACGCCATTTCGACTCCAAACTGTATCGAAGGGAACTCGATTAAGAATTCCCAAAGTTGGTTTTCACCAAGCTCAATATTATCACAACTCCATTGTAATTTGGCTTCATAATCAGGTCGGTCGTCTGCGCTTAATCCTCTCAAGATGCCACACTCGCCTATTCCCTTTTTACCGTCCTTTTCTAGAATGATAAACCAGGTTTCTTTCACGGTCATCACACCGCGAGACGTTCCCGAAGGTTGTTTAAAATTGAGAATGTATTTGTGGTAAGTTGCTTTCAAAAGTTAGAAGTTAGAAGTTAGAGGTTAGAGGTTAGAGGTTAGAGGTTAGAGGTTAGAGGTTAGAGGTTAGAGGTTAGAGGTTAGAGGTTAGAG
>NZ_VJZR01000014.1:29403-90881 GCF_007097365.1 Flavobacterium franklandianum | reverse complement strand
GGATCAATCCCAAAACCTGTGGAGCGACAAAAATTAAGCATAAATATTTGTTAGTCTAAAAAGGAAAAACTCAATGTTTCTAACTCCTCTAAATTGAGATCTAAATGCTTTTATTTTGGCGTTAAAGGATTCTGCTGAAGCGTTTTTCTTCTCAATCGTTGTATTAACAGCAGTTTATCTTACTGACATATAACCGAATCAATAAAATACCTAAACTGAATAGTTATAAATTTACAATTTTATTCTTTCTGGACAGCAGAATTTTTAAGTCTAGCATATTCAAAACCGTCTTCCCACCATTGTTTCATTTCTGTCGCATCAAAAACATAAGAATGAGTAGTTAGTGTTTTATTAATATGATAGAAGTTAATTATTGCATTATTGTCTAATGCTTGAAGATTTGAAATTAATAAATCGTCAACACCTATTTGATTTAACATAAAATCGAAAGTTCTAACGAAAACATCCATTGCATTTTGTAAAGGTGGATTATTATAATCACATTTTTCAAGGCGTAAAACAACAGCATCAATAGTTGTAGCTCCTTTTTCTATAGCAATTTGTATTGGAATTAGATTCCCAAAACCACCATCGGCATATTGTTGGTTATTTTTTGTTAAAACACTCATTAGCGGAACTAAATTCGCCGAAGCCCAAATCCAATCGCAAAAATCATTATATTCATAATTGTTTGATGATTTATATTCAACAGTTTGCTTGGTCAAATTTGCAACTGTGACTATAATTTCTTTTCCAGACAATCTTATTTTTCCAAAATCTTCCTTTGTAAAATTAGTAAGAATTAGGTTTTTTAAATTGGTACTATTTCCAAATGTTTTTTCGCCTTTTATAAATTGTTTAATAATCCCAAAGTGATTGATTCTTGTTCTTATAACACCATTTTTCTTTTTTACAATAAAAGGACATACACTAAAAATATCATCTTGACGAATACTAGTATATATTTTTTTGATGCGTTCAATATCATCAAGAGCCAAAAATGGAATTAACAGACTACCTGTTGAAGTTCCTACATACAAATCATAATCATTATTGTTTTCTTGCAATAAATATTCGGCTATGCCGCCAGCAAATGCTCCTTTACTTCCACCACCAGAAATGACTAATGCTTTCATCTTTCAACTTTTAATATATTTTCAATACGTCTCTTATTGATCCGATTTTTCTTATAAAGATTACAATTATAAAAATAACAATTAAAACCAAACTTGCTTTGATGTTTCCAAAATTCATTCCTTCAGGTTTGGTAAGATAATCGCCCATTGTAGCACCAATTGGGTGTGTTATTATTATAGCCAACCAATATAAAAGTTCTCGTGATATTTTTGTAAAATAGACAAGTCCTACTACAATTGTAAGAAATAATAGCAATAGCAACGTGCCACCATCAAAACCAAGAGGTGTGTTGTGTGCCAATAAGTCTCCAAATGCAGTTCCCAAAGTGCTAGATGTTAAAATAGCAATCCAATATAAAAATTCGGTTCGTTTGTTTAAACCGTTTTCTATCGTGTTGGTTTTTGAGTGATATTTCCAAATACTGAATGTAATGATTATTGCACTAATCAAAATAATTGTTCCGAAAGTGTAACCTTGGTTTTCAGTAAAACCTAATTGCAGATGAAAAAAGGAACGACTTATAAAATCGGATATTGTTGTACCTAATGTACTTGCTAGTGTTATAACTGTCCAATATAATATTGGTTTTTGTTTTTTGGAATAAATAGATAACAGTAAAGCAATTAAAAATAATAGTGCCAAAACAATAGTACCACCACCATATCCTAAATTAAATGTTTGCGAAATTAAATCTCCAGCGGTTTCCCCCATTGTGTTGGCACTAATAATTAATGCCCAGTAAAAAAGATTTATGTTTGGAATGTGCTTCATTTTTTTAAAATTACGTCTTACGACAAATGTTGTTTATTTAGGATATGATTGGTTTGTTTTTCTATTGAATTCTGAACATTACTTATACTTTCATCAACTTCTAGTTTTTCCAAGAAAACGTGTTTTGCATCAAATATTCCGTGTTATCTAACAGCAGATTTCAGTTCGTTTAGCATAATACCTGTGGCTTCTAAATTATGGGTTTGAATCATTCCGATATAAATTAATACAACCGATTTGCCTTGTATAAATTTACTTTTTTTTTTGGTTCTAAATAGTATTCGTTTCAAAATATAATTTAAACATACAAAGTCTAAGTAGCAATTAATCAGTTTTCTATAGACACCTTGCTTCCCACCATTGCGTTTTGTACACTGTTGCTAATTAGTAAAATAAAAACCAAATCAATTCCTGACAATTGAGCTAATTTTTTTTTTTTGAAAAACGAATCGCTACGATGATAAAAACATAAACGGTTATTCTTCGTGCTGAAATTTCTATCTAAGGCAGGATATTGATATCAGTTTTCCACCTACTTTGTTAATTTCTTTTCAATAGATTTTAAAATGTTTAATTGTTTGGCTTGGCTATCAAATAATACTTTTATTTGTTCTTCTAGCAACAAATCAATTTTTTCGTGTAAGGCTCTAATTTCTAGTTCCGATTTTAGATTAATCAAATAATCATTTTCGCTACGTTTTCTATCTTTTTCCTCAACACGGTTTTGACTCATCATAATTACTGGAGCTTGCAAAGCGGCAATACAAGACAAAATTAAGTTCATTAAAATAAACGGATAAGGATCAAAATTATCTTTTATTGGAGTTATGGTATTAAATAATATCCAAGTAAATAGTATAATAAAAAAGGATATTATAAAAGCCCAACTTCCACCAAAACTGGCAACTTTATCGGATATTTTTTGACCTCTTGTGAGTATATCAGCTGGTGGATTCAGTAAATTATTGATGATTAGTTTTTCATCATCAATGGTTTGCGTTACAATTTTTTGAAGTTTTGCTAATTGTGATGTTTCAGCGTTTAAAAGTGTTTTGGCATCATTTTTCATTTTAACTATGTTTTAAATTAACCAATATGTTTTTACCATAAACAGTATTATTGCCAATATTCCAATAATTGATATTAGAAAAAAAATATCGGCAATATTCTCTAGCTTTTGTTCTCTTTTTGCATTTTGACTTTTTATTGACAAAAATGAAAAAAAGCTTGAAACGGTAAGTAAAAGAGCAATTACAGATGTAAACTCATCGATAAGATTACCTTTTGTAGAATTTGTCATATGCAACGAAGTAATCACAATAAGACAAAATCCAAGTAAATTAGCTGATGTGTTTAATATATGTTGCGAAGTGTTGTTTGACATTTTTTTTAATTTTAAAGTTAAGTTAAACTAATTATTTATTTTATTGAACGGTTTTTACATTTCCTGTTCGTTTCATAACGCCCCAACCTTGACTTTCGCCTTTGATGGCTTTTTTGATAGCTTTAAACAAAATCACATACATTATTTGTCTATAAACAAAACGTTGTGGAATGAGCCAAAATAATTTGCTTAATTTTTCTTTTTCAAACACAAAGGCTACAATACTAACCAAAACATCTACAAACATAAAAACAATGTAATAAATGCCTATTTTATGCAAGCTTTCGGGGTTATTGTGATTCCAAATTAAACTGACAATCAAAACCAAATCTGCTAATGGTGCAAAAATGGGCAATATAATTTGAAAAATTAAAATATTAGGTAAAGCCACCATTCCTAAACCTTTGTATTGTGGATTGAAACAAGCATCTTTGTTTTTAAAAAACGCTTGCATAACACCATAACTCCATCGGAAACGTTGTTTCATAAATTCGTTCAAAGTTTCTGGAGCTTCAGTAATTGCGACTGCTTCTACACAATTAACAACTTTATAACCATTGCGCAAAATACGAATTGTCAAATCGCAATCTTCTGCTAAAGTATCGGTGGTAAAACCTCCAGCTTTGGCAATTGCTTCTTTTTTGAAAGCACCAATAGCACCAGGAACAACTGTAATTCCGTTAATTAAATCGAAAGCTCTTCTATCAAAATTTTGAGCCGTTGTGTATTCTATACTTTGCCATTTGGTAAGCATTGTATTTTCGTTACCCACTTTTACATTTCCGGCAACAGCTCCAATTTCCTGATTATTTTTGGTTTCAATGGTAAAGCATTTCATCAGTTGCGTCAGCGCATCGGTTTTGAGTTGTGTATCGGCATCGATACAAATTACAAAATCATTTTGTGCCAAATTAATTCCAAAATTTAACGCCGATGCTTTGCCTCCATTGGGTTTGGTGTTTACACTCACTTTTAGATTTGTATTAAAAGCATCCAGGATCATTTGATGCGTTTTGTCTTTCGAACCATCATCTATAAAAATAATATCAAAATTGGGATAATCTTGCAAAAGCAAATTATCAATGGTTTTTACTGCATTTATTTCTTCGTTATAAGCAGGAACAATAATACTCACTTTTGGAAATGGATTAGTGTTTTGCAAGTTATAAGATGGAGGATGTTTATGGTCTTTGTATTTTTTTATAAAAGCCATAATAAACATAAGTAGAATTCTAGCAAATCCTAAAATAATAGCAACCCAAAACGTAGCAAATATGAAATGACCAAGCCAATAACCAAAATCAAAAATAAAATTATCAACACTCAAAAAACTTTCGTTTGCTTTTGGCATCAAGTCATTTTTGGTTTTGCCTAACAAGTTAGCAACAGTTGTAAACTGTATTCCTTTGCTTTTAAAGTATTTTATAATTCGTGGCAAAGCATCAACTGTGGCTTGACGATTTCCGCCAGCATCGTGTAGTAATATTATTCCTTTTTCGGGATTGGCTTCGTATAGTTTTATGGTTCTTGCATAAATACTATCGGCTTTTGCTCCTTTTTCCCAATCGTTGGGATCAATGCTTTCTCCTACCGTATAATAATTTTGCTCTTTACTTAATGTTATTGGCTTTAGTTCAGATTCGGTGGTAGGTTCTGCGTCAGCATTGTAAGGTGCTCTAAATAACACGGTGCTTCTTCCTGTTACAGCCTCAATTAATAAGCGAGTACTTTCCATTTCTGTGGAAGCTCTTTCTAAACTCACTGTAGCAATATTTGGATGTGTAAAGGTGTGATTGCCAATTTCGTGTCCTTCATTATAAATGCGTTGCAAAAGCGGAATGTTATTTTCGGCTTGTAAACCCACTACAAAAAAAGTAGCTGATACTTTTTCTTTTTTTAATATATCTAAAATTTGTGGTGTATACGTTGGATCCGGTCCATCATCAAAAGTAAGAACGACTTGGTTTTTTACATTTCCATATTTTTTTATCACATATTTTGTGGGCAATTGAATGTATTTTTGCTCCGTAATAATGTTCTCTTTTTTGTCAATATCGAGGTTTATTTTGCCAGGTTCTGGGTTGGTTACCACATTCAATATTTCGCCATCGCCTATATAATCTGGGGTTGCGAAGCCAAAATTTACATTTTCTAATGTTTTATAATCAAAAGGTTTCTTTTGCAAACTAGCATCAGTTAAACTACGATTATAGAAATGCCATAAACGATCATCTTCGCTTCCTAAACGCCATAAGGCTGTTCCTGCAGTTCCGTATTCGTCAGCAAAGCGAATAGTATTAAAATTGGTAGCAGCATCGGTAAAATTTACAATATGTTTGTTGCCATTACTGTCAGTATAAGCGTAGTTGTTATTATAACTATCTTTGTCAAAATCTATTGTGGCTTTGTATAATCTGGCGTTTGATAAAGCTTCTTGATACGTAACCGTTTGTCCTTCTTTACCTTCTTGCCAATCGTAACCATAACCTGCAAAACAAAGAATTATTTTGTTTTCAGGGATTTCTTTTGCAGTTTCGTCAAGCAGACTTTCTATCCATTTCTGTCCGCTTATATCACCGGAAATACTGCCTGCATAATGCTCATCATATGCCATTAAAAACATATAGTCGTTGTGTTTTACCAGTTCTTTTATGTTAAAATCTTCATTACTAGACATTATATCTTGAGAAACAATCAAGCCCATTGGGTGTAGTTTTTCGTACAATCCTTTTTGAAAAGCAATAATGGGTTCATCGCCTTTTTCTTTAAATTCTTCAAAATCGATATTGATTCCTTGAAAATTATATTTTTTTAGCGTTTTAGCAATATCATTAATCAATCGCACTTTTTTGGCTGGATTATTGATAATGCGATGTATCAAGTTTCCATCAAAATCTCCATCTTGTTTTGAAATGTCAATATTATTAATGAGAGGTACAATTCTAACATTGTTTTTTCTCATTACTTTTAATGCGGCGGTATCAATTTCTGTTTTAAGTAATTCTGTTTTTGGGTCAATAAAAAACCATTCTGGAATAACCATATTTAGTTTTTTGATGTTTTTTTGCAATGAAAACAAACTTTGTGGATCCCAATCCACATAAAATGCTGCTCTTACTTGTTCTTTGTGGTTGACTTTTACACTATTTTTTAGTTTGTCATTTTTTTCTTTTTCTCGCAAAAAAGCATCAAACCCTCTGTATTTTTTTAATTCTTGTTGGTCAAATGCAACAGGAATACTTGGATTTAATAGCGTTGTAACGTCGTTATAAACGTTGGTTAATAAGGGTAATTTTGGTTTTAATCCTCGGTGGAGTGTAAGAATAAAAACGGGAATTAATAGCAGTATTCCAAAAATAAAAATCCGACTTGACCACTGAAAAGTTCTCCATCTTGCTTTGGTTGTGGTTTGAAATATTTGTTTGTTATCGCTCATTGTCTATTTCCTACTATTTTCTAAATATTGTTTTTTTAAGATATTGCATTAAAAAAGCCATTCAATTTTTTAATTTGAACAGCTTTCCTCATCATCAATCTTAATTATTTATTAAAACTTTTCTTTAACAACTAATATTTTTTTGCTGCTTCAGCTTTTTTGGTTTCTTTTTTTGTAGATTCCATTTTTGTTTCGTGTTTTTTTTCTTTTTTGTGTGTTCCCGATTTTACTTCCTTAGCTGTTGCAGTTTTTACAGGAGTTGTTTGAGCGCTTACCAAAGCCGAAGTTCCTAGAACCATTAATGCTAACATCATTACTTTTTTCATAATTTCTAAAATTTAAATTGTTATAATTTATTATAAACGTTATTATTTATAGGTCAAATGTATAACGGCTAAATGAAGAGAAAATGAAGATTTTACCAATGATAAAAACTTTAACTTTTTATTAAGTTTTTAGGATATGGGAAGATTAATGTAAAGTTAGTTCCTTGGTTTATTTCGGATGCAACTTGAATTTCTATTTGATGCAACTGGGCAATACTATTCACAATGGCTAGCCCAATGCCTTGTCCTTCTTGGTCAAAATGAATACGAGAAAATCGATTAAAAATTTGAGAAGCTTGTTCGGTACTCATTCCAAGTCCTGAATCGGAAATGGTCAAATAGTATTTATGATTTATAATTTCATCTCTAATAACAATACTTCCTTTGTAATTGTTGTATTTAATAGCATTGGTTAATAGATTACTCAATAAGATTTTAATAAGTGTTTGGTTTCCTGCAAAATGAACCTGATGAAGAATATTCTTTGTGATTACAAGATGTTTTTCTTGAATTCGATCTTCAAGATTTTCAATTAATTCGGAAATAATTTTGTCAAAATCAATCACTTCATTAATTTGATATTGTTTGTTGTCTATTCTGGATATTAAAAGTAAATTGGCAATTACTTTT
This sequence comes from Flavobacterium franklandianum, assembly GCF_007097365.1. Lineage (GTDB taxonomy): Bacteria > Bacteroidota > Bacteroidia > Flavobacteriales > Flavobacteriaceae > Flavobacterium > Flavobacterium franklandianum. Next base: position 83,197 of record NZ_VJZR01000014.1, on the reverse strand, counting down.
TTCATCAAGTCTAAGGTTTGTAATGAATCTGAAACTTTATCGACAGCGTTATCATTCAACGATTGGTTTTGAATTAAGTTTTCCAATCGGTTTTTTAAAATTGAAATTGGCGTTAATAATTCGTGCGAAACATTGCCAATAAATTGCTTTTCTTTTAGGAAAAGTTCATTTATTCTGTACATCATTTGGTTCAAAGCGGTGTCTAACTCTTTAAATTCAGAAGTTGTATTATCTATAGGAATATGAATAAACTTTTCGGGTTCATTAATCAATTTGATTTTTGTTTCTACAATTTTATAAAAAGGTTTCAGTAAATAGGAAACATAGGAAAGATCTATGAAAAAAGTAAAAAAAGCGACTCCCAAAAAAGTGAATAGAATGTTGTAATGAAGTAATTCGACTAATTCATTTATATCTTTTATATTGGAACCTATTTCAAGTTGATAATTGACTTTGTTATAAGTAAAGTTGTGTTGCAAAATTCGATATTCAGATTCTTGATTTTCAATTTTTCTTTTATCATTAAAAAACACATTTCTATTAATTTTTTTTTGGTTTGGAGAAACTTCTAATACAATAAATTCATCGTGTAATGTAGAGAAACTAACATATTCTTCCGTAGAATCTTTGGTTAATAAAAAATCTTTAATTTCTTTAGAATCCAAATTATTAGTAAATTTTTCTTTTTTTTCTAATAAATTTTTATCAGCATTATTATAAATCACCTTTTTTACGATATACGGAAAGGCAATCCATAAAATAACTACCAATAATAATTTTGATATAATATTAAATAATGATAGTTTGTGTTTTAATTTCATAGCTTAACTATTTATCCTGTAACCAACATTTCTAACGGTTTCAAACCATTCTATGGTGGTGTGTTTATCTAATTTTTTGCGAAGGTTCCTCACGTGAACATCTATAAAATTACTATCCGAATTCACTTCAAGAATATCGCCCCAAACGTGTTCTGTAAGTTGCAAACGAGTAATTACTCGATTTTTATTCAAAACTAAATACTGTAAAATATCAAATTCTTTTTTGGTCAGTTTTATTGGAATTCCGTTATAACTCACTTTATAATCTTGTAATTGAAGTGTAAAACCATAAAGTTCGAATTCGTTTTGGGCAAATCCGCCTAATCGTCTTACAATAGCAAATAACCGCGCTTGAAGTTCAGTAAGTGCAAATGGTTTGGTCAAATAATCATCGGCACCCAGTTGCAGTCCGTTTATTTTATCATCAAGTTCGCCACGAGCCGTAACCACAATTACCGCCATTTTGGATTTTTTTTTTCTAACTGATTTCAATACATCAAAACCACTTCCGTCGGGCAAACCTAAATCGAGCAGCATTATATCATAATCATTACTATTGGATTCATCAAGTGCATCTTCGCAAGTGTTGGCAATTTTGCACACATAACCCGAACTTGAAAGAGATTCTTTTAATTCGGTGGCTAGTTCTTTGTTGTCTTCTACAATTAGTATGTTCATTGTGTTTTGTTTATTTGATGGTTTCTAAACTATCCAAGTCAGATAACCTATAAAATTTCATATCATTAAGCTTCATATATTTACAAACAAACTCTAACGTTTCAATCTTTATTTGATAATTTTTAGTCAAATTTTTAACTGGTTTGTGGCTACATAAAATCAAAATTTTATTATTCTTCTTGGTATAATCCAGTAATTCTAAAAGATAAGGAATGCTAAAATGAATGTGATTATTGTCAATATCAAACGCATACATAAATTTAGAATCTCTAAAATAACTACCTTCTTTTTCAGGAACATTATCACAAAAATCCCTACCTCTTATTACTTTAAATTTAGGCGACAATGCCTTGTCAAGTGGCTCTGATCTTTCTCCGTAAGGATAGGCAAAGGAGGAAACGTTAAAACCTTTTTTCTTCATTGAAGCAATCATCGGGTTTATTTCTTGTTTCATATATTCATCGATTCCATATTTATGAACGAACTTCACAGCATTATAATGATGATAACCGTGACCAGCCATTTCGTGACCTTCTTTTTGTAAATCAAGCAGTTTTTTGATTTGAGGCTTACCAATAGAATCGATTCTGCATACACAAAAAGTAGCTTTCCAATCGTATTTTTTCAAGACTTTATCGGCATCAAACCATTCATCTACATAAGCATCGTCAAAAGAAATGACTACGCCAGCTTTATATGGTTTTGGTTCAATATTTTTAATTTTATTTACACAAGAAAATAATGCTAAGAATGATGAAATTAGAATGATTTTAAAAATATTTATTTTCATAACTCTTTATTAATTAATCGTATCAAATGTAAATCTATTTTTTTTATATTAAATATCTCAATTTTAAAGAAATAGTAGTAGTTTTTGTTATAAAGAAAAAAATCAACAAAACGCATTGCTGACTTTCTAACCAACCAACCAACCAACCAAATTTTATAAATAATCTATTTTTTTTGTATAATTTCAATAAAATCGCCATTGTGATCAAAAATAGCATCATAAAATTTTCCGTCAAGAACAATCCCTACTTCATAGGTGATTTCATTTTTGTCATTTTTTACTTTAGAGGCTTCACCTTCTCTAGCGGTCGTCCAATGTCATTAAATTAAGGGGTTAGATCATACATTTTCAACATTTTATATATTTTTTAGTAATATTATTCATAAATATATATGATGCTAAATGATTTTAACTTTGAAAAAAATAACTATTTTTATCTTCAAAAAGATACAAATTCAATTATTTAGTGAGGTATTGAAAAATGAATATAAAGTTTCATTAAAACACTTTACACGAAATAGAAAACAGAATTTTCCATTTATCTTGCTATTTATGTTAAACTTTCTTAGAAAAAGCCTCACTATGGAAATTGATAACTTCATAAGTTTTCTAAAACCCAATATTGGTGGTAAGTTTACAAAGAGCGCATTTGTTCAAGCTCGAATAAAAGTAAAACCAGAAGTCTTTAAAAAACTCTCAAACTTTAATAGATAAATTTTACACTGATAATAATGAAGCTATAAAAATATGGGGGCAATTTAGACTATTAGCGATAGATGGTTCTCGAATTACCTTACCTATCACTAGTGAATTAAAATCTTTATATGTTGATTCAAAAAACCAAACAACCACTAGCATAGTTCAAGCAAGATGTTCAGTAATTTATGATGTTAAAAATAACTATGTCTTAGATGGAATTTTAGCACCTTTGAATTCAGGAGAAAGAAGATTAGCGCTATCACATTTGCCACATTGCAAATTAAGATATTTTGTTCTTAGGGATATTAATGTTATAAGTGTAAGCTTATAAACGGGTTGCGTGAGGGATGGCAGCGGCATCCTTTGTTTTCTTTCTTTAAGAAAATAAAGATAGAGCGAACAGCCTGACAGCACCGTAGCTAGCGAAGGTGGTGGCACGCCCAAATAAAAAACCAATCTATTTTGTTAGATTGGCTTTTGGTTGGTTAATCTTGAATTTACGAATTCTTCCAATACATTGGATTGGTTTCGGTAGTTCTTTGAAACCAGTAATCTTGGGTTACTTTGTGTCCATCGAGAGTTTTCATTTTTCGTTCGAAAATCCAGATGGTCGGATTGAAAACCATATCGGTTACTGCTACAGTATATAATTGAGGATCTTCTTCCACTTTTTTCTTTTCTTCTTCGAAAATTACTTCAAAGCCGTTGTGTTCCAAGAGCTGTTTCAAGAAATCCCTACGACCTTCGTCAACGCCTTTTTCCACAAAAGTGACTCTTGTTTCTCCGATGCTTCCAAATGAATGTTTTCCGTCTAATGATGCCATAACTTATTTATTAAAAAGGGTGCTTAATTCAAAAATGTAATCGTATAATGGGCTGTATAATCCTAGAACAAGAATACCCAAAACGGTAAGTAGTAGTCCCAAACGCATATAAATTTTGCTTTTGAAAAATGGAATAGGATTTTCATTTTTTCTGATGAACATAGCTCTTACCACCAATAAATAATAGTAAAGAGAGATGGTTACATTGACCACAGCCAAGAAAACTAATAAATAATAACCTTTGCTTGCCGCTGCTGCGAATAAGAAAAATTTACCAAAAAATCCCGCAACAGGAGGAATTCCTGCTAGGGAAAACAAAGCCAACATCATCACGAGACTCAAGTTAGGATTGGTTCTGTACAAACCGTTATAATCGTCTCTATTTTCTTTTCCTGTTTGCAATGCGATAGCTTGAACTACTCCGAAAGCAGCCAAATTCGTGAAGATATATACCAATATAAAATACACTACAGTAGCTGTTCCTAATTGTGTTCCCGTGATTAGTCCCAATAAAATAAAACCGGCTTGAGCAATGGATGAAAAGGCCAAGAATCGTTTCATATTTTGTTGGCGCAAAGCGAATAAGTTACCAATGAACATTGTTGCTAGGGCTATCACATAAATAATGTTTTCCCAAACGTGCATCAATGGTTTTAGAACGGTAAACAATAAAATCATCAAAATAAAGGCAGCGGCTCCTTTTGAAATTACTGATAAATAGGAAGCAACGCCAATCGGAGCTCCTTCATAAACATCAGCCGTCCAAAAGTGAAAAGGCACTAAGGATATTTTGAATGCCAATCCTGCAAAAAACAATAAGAAACCTAATAATGTTAAGTTAGTTGAAGTTAAAACTGTTGAAATATCTGCAAAATAGATAGAACCTGTTGCGGCATACAAAAGTGAGATTCCAAATAAGGAAGCTCCTGAAGCTAATCCTGCTGAAAGGATAAATTTCACACCGGCTTCACTCGAAATTCTTTTGGAAGTTTCCCAAGCTACCAATGCTGCCACAGGCAAAGTCGATAATTCCAATCCAAGGTAAAACATTAGAAAATCACCAGCCGAAATCATAAAATACATTCCTAACAGGGAAGAAAATAGCAACATAAAGAATTCTGTTCCTTTATTTAGCGGCACCATTTTTTCTTGAATCCAATCGGCTGATTGAAGCAGAACTATTAGCACGCCTACATTAAGTGCATTTTTGAAGAAATGAATTAGGGTATTCGTGCGAAACATTCCGCCAAATAAACTGGTTTCTTCAATGGCAAAAAAGCCTATTATAGTGTGAATGCCAAATAGAAATAAGGCAAAATGTACTAGACTTTCTTTTTTGTTTTTATGGATGAAAATTTCGCCCACGATCAACAATAATAGTATTGTTAAGAGAAAAATTTCTTGTCGCATTGCGATAAAACTGTTCAAATTCATTTTAGTTATTTTATAAATGATTTAGTACTCCTTGAATAAATGGTCCAACACTTTCCATTGTCATATCGCTCAACCAAAGTGGAGCAACACCCATTCCAATCATTGGAATCAAGAGCAACATTATGCCTGTTATTTCGAACCAAGTTGCTTTTGGTAAATTTAAATATTCTTCGTTTTTCACTTCACCCATTAGCATAATTCCCAGAACACGTAGTATGTAAACGGCTGTTACTACAATGGCGGATACCGAAATTACAGTTGCTACTCTATAAAACATTTCTTCGTGTTGGAATGCACCAACAAAAATGTTCATTTCGGCAACGAAACCACTAAATCCAGGTAATCCTAATGAAGCCAAACCTGCAATAACATAAATAACTGATATGAAAGGCATTACTTTTAATAACCCTCCTAATTTTGTAATGTCTCTGGTGTGTGTTCTTCCGTAAATCATCCCGATTAAGGCGAAGAATAGGGCAGTCATAAATCCGTGGGAAAGCGATTGTAAAATGGCTCCGTTCCAAGAAGTTTTGTTCAACATCAATAAAGCGAACAACACCATTCCTAAGTGACTCACGGAGGAATACGCATTAATGTATTTTAAATCGGTTTGTTTCAACGCTCCAAAGGCACCATAAATTACCCCAATTGCTGATAATATAATGAAAAACCAAGACCATTCGATAGCGCCCAATGGCAATAAAAACATTGCAATTCTGAAAACACCATAACCTCCTAGTTTCATTAAAACTCCAGCGTGTAGCATTGATACTGCTGTTGGTGCCGATGCGTGACCATCAGGTGACCAAGTATGAAATGGAAATAAAGCGCCAAGAACGGCAAAGCCAATAAATGTCAAAGGGAAAAATAATTTCTGTGCTTCGAAGGGAATGTGTACTTTCGAAATTTCTAAGATGTTGAACGTTAAAGCCCCTCCATCGGCATTAGAATTGAAATAGATTCCCAAAACGCCCACCATCAAAACGGCTGAAGCTCCCATTAACATTAGTGTTAACTTCATTGCCGAATATTCTTTTGGCCCTGAGCCCCAAATTCCAATCAGTAAATACATTGGGATTACGGCGATTTCGTAGAACACAAACATCGTAAATAAGTCGATAGATATGAAGAATCCATAAACACCTGTAGCTAAAACCAAGAGTGAAATAAAAAATTCTTTGGGTAAATCGTCGGTTTTCCAAGAGATGAAAACACCTGCTAACACTACAATTGAGGTCAATAGCAATAATGCTACTGAAATTCCATCTACTCCAATGGCGTAATGAACATTGAAATTTTCGAACCAAACATAATCTTGAGTGAAAAGCATAACGCTTTTATCGACAGCTCTTTCTTTTAAATACGTAAATAACAAATTGATAGCCATTCCGAGTTGAATAAAGCTTCCAATCATCGAAATAATTCGAGCCTGTTTTAATCCATTGGAAAAAAACAAAGCTATAACTGTGAGTACAGGTACAATTACAAAAAGTGATAAAATATCCATATTAATTGATTAGTTTGTCCATAAATAAATGAATATCAAGGCTATAAATACAACACCAGAAACAAAAAACATAGCGTAATCTTGTAATCTTCCAGATTGTAATCCTTTTATTTTTTCGGAAATTAGAACTGTTTTGTTTCCAATGCCTTCCATCGTTCCGTCCACATATTTCTTGTCGAATTTGGCAATTGGAGTAGAAATTAAATTAAAAACAATTTTCTTGGTAACGAACATATAGATTTCATCGAAATAGAATTTATGAAAAGTCCATTTGTAAAATATTCCAAAAGCATTGGCAAACCTTTCGGCCAAATCATTTTCTTTTTTGTAAAAAATCCAAGCAATGATGATTCCAACTAATCCCGTTCCAACTGCAACGGCTGCCAATGGTAAATTTAAATGTGCTTCGAAAGCCACTTTATCGGCAGTTACAAATTCGCTGAAAGGAATAAATCCTGCTACAATACTCATAAAAGCCAAGAACAATAACGGAAACGCCATAGACATTGGTGATTCGTGCGGCTCGTGTTTGTACTTGGTATTTTTTCCCCAAAAGATGCCAAAATAAAGTCGGAACATATAAAAGGCTGTCAATCCCGCTACGAAAAGTCCAACAAAATAAAGCAATTGATTTTTTTCGAAAGCTGCAACCAAGATTTCGTCTTTACTCCAAAATCCTGCGAATGGTGGAACTCCGGCTATAGCCAATGCTGCGATCAAGAATGTAATATTGGTTATGGGCATATACTTGCGCAAACCGCCCATATCTTTCAAATAATTACTGTGAACGGCGTGAATTACAGAACCAGCACCCAAGAATAATAAGGCTTTGAACATTGCGTGAGTAAACAAATGAAACATTGACGCCATATAACCAACACCTTCGTGACCTTTATAACTTGAAACTCCCAAGGCCAACATCATATAACCAATTTGAGACATCGTCGAAAAAGCTAAAACTCGTTTAATATCCGTTTGTGTGAGAGCGATTATGGCTGCAAACAAGGAAGAAAACGCACCCACATAAGCTACAACATTCAAGGCAAAACCATCTTCAACGAAATAATACATCGGGAATAAACGAGCCACCAAATACACTCCTGCTACAACCATTGTTGCCGCGTGTATCAAGGCCGAAACGGGTGTTGGACCTTCCATCGCGTCGGGTAGCCAAATGTGTAATGGGAACATCGCCGATTTTCCTGCGCCTCCCATAAAGATGAGTAGCAATCCCCAGGTGATAACGGATAATCCCATAAAGGAAGTAGAAGCCCAATTTAAAAGTAAACCTTCACCTTCTGGATTGACTGCATTTAAAGTTTCAAAATCAAATGTGCCAGCGTAATAACCTACTATTAATATTCCAATTAAAAATCCAAAATCAGCAAAACGAGTCACGATAAAAGCCTTTTTTGCTGCAGCAACTGCCGATGTTTTGGTATAATAATAGCCAATTAGTAAATAGGAAGAAACACCCACCAATTCCCAGAAAATATAGATTTGGAAAAGGTTTGTTGCCAATACCAATCCAAGCATTGAAAAGGAAAACAGCGATAAAAAAGCAAAGAATTTAGTATATCCTGTATCGCCGTGCATATAACCTCGGCTATAAATGTGTACCATCAAGGAAATGGTAGTTACCACGACGAGCATCATTATGGATATTGGATCCACCAAAATTCCCATATCGATATGCAAGGTATCGGTGAAGTTCATCCAAACCGTTTTTTCTACGATTGTTTGGTAAACACCATCTACTTTTCCGCTAACGAAGAAGTATTGGTAAGCAGCATAATAAGAAAGTGCTGCCGAAGTTGCTAATCCAGCAACGCCAATATATCCAGAAACCGTTGGTTTGATTTTCTGGTAACCAATTCCCAAAAGCAAGAAAACAGCTAGAGGAATTAATGGAATAAATAGTATATAAGAGATGTCCATAGTTGTTGAATATTAATACTTCATAATTTCAGTGTCCTTCACTTCAACAGAGCTTATTTGTCGGTAAAGATTAATAATTATTGCAACGGCAAGCGCAGTTTCGGCGGCAGCCACAGCAATAATAAAAATCGAAAAGAAAACGCCCTGCAACACATCGGGATATAAATATTTGTTGATGACAACAAAATTTATCGCCGAAGCATTTAAAATCAACTCGAGAGATATTAATATCGAAATCAAGTTTTTTCTGGTGATAAACCCATAAATACCTATAAAAAATAAAATAGAGGTAAGGGTAAAAATTTCGTAGATGCTAATTCCAGCTATCATAATGTGTCGTCGTTTTTAGTTAGTTTGTCTCCTTTTCCAATGATGATGGCTCCAATCATAGCGGCCAACAACAGAATACTGATGACTTCAAAAGGCAGTATAAATCCGCCTGAGTCGTAGCTCAAAAGTCCTCGGCCAATAGCTTCAACAGATGTAGTTTTCGAATTTTCGACCACTTTGAAATCATTGGTATAAATAATGAATAAGAAAAGACCAAGTCCAATTAAACAAGATATTCCGGTGAGAATTTTTTTAGATAATTGAGCCATTTCCAATTCCATTTCGATATGATGCACCAATAAAACCGAGAAAATAACCAAGACGATAATCCCTCCTGCATAAACCGTTAATTGAACGGCGGCTAAGAAATTGTAATCAATTAAAAAGTAAATTCCCGCTACCCCGATGAGAACAAACAATAAGTAAATCACAGATCGAAGCATTTTGCGACTGCTTACAGAGGCAATAGCTGAGACAATCATTATCAGCGCTAAAATATAAAATACAATTTTTTCCATAAATTAAGTAATTCCATTATTTAATGATATTTGTTTTGTTGTAATCAATTCGTTTTAAGTCCACTTCACACTTCCCACTTCACACTTCCCACTTCACACTTCCCACTTCCCTTAATCTTCTACTCCAGGCATTAGTTTCGATCCTGGTTTGTTTAAAACTCTAGTGAGGTACGTTCTATCGTAAACGGAATTTTCAAAATTCTGCGCCCATTTGATAGCATCGGTAGGGCAGGCTTCGATGCATAAACTACACATCGTGCACATTCCTAAATGATAAATGTGTTGGTCTATCATTTTTTTCTTTTTGCCTGTTTCAGGATCAATTTGTCTGTCCCAAATAATTTCGATACTTCCGTTCGGGCAAGCCAATTCACATTTTTGGCAACCTGTACAACGGTGTTCGTTGTTTTCATCGTGCGGCATCACTACCTCGCCACGAAAACGTTCAAACATTTGCAAAGTAGCTCTGTTGTCAGGATATTGTTGGGTTATAGCCCCTTTTCTGGAATGTAAAAAATACTTTCCGGTGACACTCATTCCTGTAAGAAGTGTTTTTACACCATTATATATATCTGAAAAATAACTCATAATTTTTAAAATTGAATTGTTAATCCAAGCAGTACCATCAACGCCATTATAATCAAGTTCATTAAGTTTAGTGGAAGCAAATATTTCCATTCCAATACTAGCAATTGGTCAATTCTTAGCCTTGGAAAAGTCCATCGGAACCACATCATTAAAAATATGATAGCTAATGTTTTTATTAAAAACCAAAAAACACCAAGCAACGGAATGTTTTCGGTTATACCAAAAGGAGATAAATACGCTCCAAAGAATACTGTTGTAGCGATGGAAGCGATGATAAACATATTGATAAATTCTGCCAAGAAGAAATAGGCAAATTTCATTCCCGAGTATTCGGTGTGGAAACCAGCACCCAATTCGGATTCGGCTTCCACCAAATCAAAAGGAGCTCTATTGGTTTCAGCAGTTCCAGCAATCATATAAATCATAAAAGCAATCACGGCAGGAATATGTCCTTGAACGATCAGCCAACCGTGTTTTTGAACTTCGACAATTTGCGAAAGTTGCAAGGAACCTGTCATTAAAACCATTGTCAATAGCGATAATCCAACCGATAATTCGTAGCTAATGGTTTGAACACCGCTTCGCATTGCACCAATTAAGGCAAATTTGTTATTGCTACTCCAACCCGCCAATAAAATTCCGATTACTCCAATCGAGGAAATAGCGATTAAAAAGAAAATACCAATATTGATGTCAAAGGCTTGAAATTCTTGTGTAAAAGGGAAAAGCGATATCGCCATCAAGGCGGTTATAATAACAAAATAAGGAGCTAAATTGTATAAAAATTTGTCGGCTTTGATGGTTCCTGTCAACTCTTTGGAAACCAATTTTAGGGCATCGGCCATAGTTTGTAATAAACCTTGATACCCTACTCTGTTTGGTCCCAAGCGCAATTGAAACCAAGCAGCTACTTTTCTTTCGAGTAAAACCAAGTATAAACCGGCAACTGCAAAAATACCGAGGTAAACAACGGCTATCAGAACCATTTCCACAATACTTGCTGTGGTTGCTGGCATCAGGCTAAAAAGCCATTCGTGAATATTTTTTGTAATGTTCATAAAAATAATTTTATCTGTCAATATCAGGAATTACAAGGTCTAGAGTTGCCATCGTAGCCACTAAATCCCCAATTTTTCCACCAACGGCGATGTGATTTAATAAAGATAAATTAGAGAATCCTGGCGAACGGAATTTCATTCGGTATGGATTTTTTGTCCCCGTACTAACGATGTAAACCCCCAATTCTCCTCTTGCAGTTTCTACTTTTTGGTAATATTCGCCTTCTGGCAATTTGATTACGGTATTGGTTTTAGTAAAAAATTCACCTTCTGGAATATTGTCTATCAATTGTTCGATAATCGACAAGGATTCCCACATTTCTAAGATTCTAACTTGGTAACGAGCATAGGTGTCGCCTTCGGTTTTTAAGATTTCGTTGAAAGTTACTCTATCGTAAGCGCTGTACGAATGGTGTTTTCTCACATCGCAGGAATAGCCAGAAGCACGACCCACAGGACCAGAAGCTCCAAAAGAAATCGCATCATCTTTGGATAAAATTCCAATGCCTTCCATCCTTTTTCGGAAGATGATATTGTTGGACAAAAGCAAATCGTATTCGGGTAATTTTGTTTTGAAATGGTCGATAAATTCCTTTGTTCTTTTTACAAAATTCGGGTGAATATCGAACATTAATCCTCCGGGAATGTTGTAGTTCATCGTCAAACGAGCACCACAAGTTTCTTCGAAAATATCGTTAATCAATTCACGGTCTCTAAAACCGTAGAAATAAGTAGTCAAAGCTCCAACGTCCATTCCCATAACACCCCACCACAATGTGTGAGATGCGATTCGGGTTAATTCGGCAATGATGGTTCGAATGACTTTTACACGTTCTGGAATTTCCAATTGAAGTGCATTTTCAACAGTTAGACAAACGGCTTCGTTGTTGATATGCGAAGAAAGATAATCCATTCGGTCGGTCAAATGCACGATTTGCTGATAGCTGTCGCGTTCACACATTTTTTCGATAGATCGGTGGATGTAGCCTAAGTCGGGTTCTACTCTTTTGATTATTTCACCGTCAATAGTCAATAAAAGTCGCAAAACTCCGTGAGTTGCAGGGTGTTGCGGCCCCATATTAATTTGATATTCTTCGGATTTAAAATTGTTTATTACAGTTGTATCCATTTTTATTTATTTGTACGCCCGCTTTGCGGACTTAAATTTTCATTTTTTAAACCATTAAGAAAATTAAGTTTTAATCTTAATGAACCTTAATTTTCTTAATGGTTCAGAAGAAAAACAACTTTATTATATTTTCATTTTTTAAACCATTAAGGGAATTAAGAAAATTTAAGTTTTAATCTTAATGAACCTTAATTTCTTAATGGTTCAAAAGAAAAATAACTTTGTTATTTGATAATCATATTAATTTCATCTACATAATCTTTTCTCAACGGAAATCCATCCCAGTCTTCGGTCAAGAAAAGTCTTTTCAAGTTAGGATGATTGTTGAATTTTATTCCGAAGAAGTCAAAAACTTCTCTTTCGTGGAATTCGGCAGTGTACCAAATGTTGCAAACCGTGTCGAATGTTGGGTTTTCCCGGTCTTCGGTTTTTACTTTTACCACTATTTGATGTCTGTGAGTAGTAGATTCTAGATGATAAACAACACCTAATGCTGCCCCCCAATCCATACCAGTTAAGCAAAACAAATAATCGAAATTCGTTTCGGAATTGCTTTTCAATTGCGTCATTAGTGAGTGAAGCTGTTCGGGCTGAACGGTGATATTTAAAAACTGGGATTTTTCTTCAGTGAATTCCAATTCGGGAACCCAGCTGCTTGTTAAATTTTGTAATGCTTCGTTAGTCATTGTTATGTTAGAGATTAGAGGTTAGAAGTTAGAAGTAAGAGGCTGAAAGTAAAATCACTTCGTACCTCGTATTTCAATCCTCGTACTTTTATAGTCCTTCGTCAAACCCGTCGATAGGGAAAACTTTATTATTCATACTTTCTGTTTTGATTTTTGCCTGAAGCATTAGCATTCCTTCCAATAATGCTTCTGGACGAGGCGGACAACCCGGCACGTAAACATCTACAGGGATTACGTGATCAGCTCCTTTTACGACAGAATAAGAATTATAATAAAATGGACCTCCAGAAATGGCGCAAGCTCCCATTGCAATTACGTATTTTGGTTCGGCCATTTGATCGTACAATCGGCGTAAAACCGGTGCCATTTTGTTGACAATGGTTCCTGCAATGATAATTAAATCGGCTTGTCGTGGCGAAGGTCTTGCAACTTCGAATCCAAATCTAGAATAATCGTGACGAGCGGCTCCAGTTTGCATCATTTCGATAGCACAACAGCTCGTTCCGAAATAAAGTGACCAAAGCGAGTTAGCTCGTCCCCAATTTATTATTTCATCTAATGAAGTGACCAAAATATTTGCTCCATTACCTCCAGGAATTACTTTTCCTGGGAAATCTGCTGGTATTTCTGGTGTGTTATTTACTCCCATTTTAATGCTCCTTTTTTCCAAGCGTAGGCTAAGCCTAAACCTAATATTACTAAAAAGATGATAATTTCGTAAAATGCTACTATACCGATTTCTTTGAAAACTACTGCCCAAGGTATCAAAAAGGCTATCTCGACATCAAAAACTAAGAATAAAATGGCGTACAAATAGTAGCCCACTTTAAACTGAACCCAAGTTGGTCCAATGGTGGTCATTCCACTTTCATACGGTTCCCGTTTTTGGGTGTTGTCTGATTTTGGCGAAATTAAATTAGATAGAAAGTTGGCACCGGCGACCAGAACAATTCCGGCTAATAAGAAAACTATAATTGCTTCTGAACCCATATATATTAAATTTATCTATTGTATTACTTCGCAAATTTACAGTATTTAATCTACCATTCCCATAGGGTAGTAAATCTTACTGTTAAATTTATTTTTATTTCACCTCATAAGTCTCTCCTGAGAAGAACAAATCGTCAGTTTTTCTGAAACTTGAATTGGCTTTAACTTGTGCTGTCAAAGCATCTTCTCTTTCTTCTAAGGTGACATCTTCAAAACTTCGTATCACTCCAGTTGCAAAAGGTGTCGCTAATCGAACCAACATATAGTGCAGCGTTGGATCCTGTTCTTTGGCATTGTGTACCAATAAATCTTCCTGTGTAATTCCGTTTTCTCCAATAGTTACGGTTTCTAATTTTAGTCCGTTTAAAACCAATCCTTTGTCACGATTTTTTCCAAAAATCATTGGCTTACCGTGTTCAAGATAGATTTGTTTGTCGTCTTTTACCTCTTTATCTGTGATGTGATTAAAGCAACCGTCATTAAAAATCACACAATTTTGTAAAATTTCTATCAAAGAAGTTCCTTTGAATTGATGTGCATCCATAAAAATTTGTGCCATCTCTTTTGGGCTACCGCCACCAACTCTTGCAAAGAATCTCGCTTGAGCACCTAAAGCTAATTCGCCTGGAGAAAATGGAGGTTGTGTATTTCCGTAAGGAGATGATTTTGTTTTTTGACCAATTAATGAAGTGGGTGAAAATTGCCCTTTGGTTAAACCATAAATTTCATTATTAAAAAGCAGAATATTCAAATCGATATTTCTACGTAATACGTGAATAAAGTGGTTGCCACCAATAGCCATTGCATCGCCATCACCGGTTGCAATCCAAACACTTAACTTAGGATTGGCTAATTTCACACCCGAAGCAATTCCGGGAGCTCTACCGTGAATACTATGGATTCCGTAAGTGTCTAAATAATAGGGAAAACGGGAGGAACAACCAATTCCTGATACAAAAACGATGTCTTCTCTTGCAACACCCATTTCTGGCAGTACTTTTTGCATGGTACGTAAAATCACGTAATCATCACAACCCGGACACCATCTTACTTCTTGATCGCTTGTAAAATCTTTAGCGGTATATTTTTTTTCAGCAGTTGTTTCCATTATACTAGTGATTTAAATTTTTGAATTAGGTCTTCGTTTGCAAAAGGTAATCCTTGAATTCTGTTGAATTGTAAAAATTCAAATTTACTATGTTTAATTTTTAATAAACTGGCAAATTGTCCGCTGTTTAATTCACAAACCAGAATTTTTTTGAATTTAGATAAAATGGCTTCTGTATTTTTTGGCATTGGATTGATATAATTAAAATGAGCATATCCCACTTTATTATTGCTATCTTCATTAAAATGTTTAACCGCTGAATGTATTGAACCATAAGTTCCTCCCCAACCAATTACCAATAAATCGCCTTGATCGTAAAATTCAGTTTCTAAATCTGGAATATTGAATTTTACTCTTTCAATTTTTTCTGCCCTTATTTCGGTCATTTTTTCGTGGTTCGCAGGTTCATAGGAAATATTCCCTGTAACTGCATCTTTTTCTAAACCACCAATTCGGTGTTCTAAACCTTCGGTTCCTGGAATTGCCCAATTTCGAGCTAGAGTATTTGAATCTCTATCATAGGGATGCCAGTTTTCTTTGACTTTGGTAATTCTATTGCTTTTAATTTCAGGCATTTCGGCAACGGTTTTTATTTTCCAAGGAGCAGAGCCATTTGCAATATAACCATCTGTCAATAAAATAACAGGTGTCATATGTTCTAAGGCAAGTCTGGCAGCTTCATAGGCAAAATTAAAACAGTTAGACGGAGTGCTTGCAGCAATAACAATTAATGGGCTTTCCCCATTTCGACCGTACATTGCTTGCATTAAGTCGGATTGCTCTGTTTTTGTTGGCAAACCTGTTGAAGGGCCTCCTCGTTGAACATCGACAATTACTAATGGTAATTCGGTCATAATTGCTAAACCAATGGCTTCGCCTTTTAATGCTAGTCCAGGACCTGATGTAGTTGTTATGGCTAAATCTCCAGCAAAAGCAGCACCAATTGCGGATGTTATACCAGCAATTTCATCTTCGGCTTGAAACGCTTTTACGCCAAAATGTTTGTGTTTAACCAATTCGTGTAAAATATCGGTAGCGGGTGTTATTGGATACGATCCTAAGAATAATTCCAATCCTGATTTTTCGGCTGCGGCCAAAAATCCCCAAGCCGTTGCCGTGTTCCCCATAATAATTCTATAGGTTCCAGCAGGCATTTTTGCTGGAGAAATGGTGTATGAATTTGGGATAAGCTCCAGCGTTTCGGCATAATAATAACCTGCATTTAGCACTTTGGTATTGGCTTCAATTAGGGAAAGTTGAGACTTGAATTTTTTATTAAAAAAATCGATGGTGTACTCTTTAGAACGATCATACATCCAATACACCATCCCTAAAGAGAACATATTCTTACTTCTCGAAATCGATTTATTATCTAAACCAACAACATCTTTCAATGCTACTTTAGTCAAAGAGGTCATATCAACTTCGATAACTCTATAGTTGTCCAAACTTCCATCTTCTAACGGATTTGTGGTATATTCTGCTTTATC
Source organism: Flavobacterium franklandianum (assembly GCF_007097365.1). Taxonomy (GTDB): domain Bacteria; phylum Bacteroidota; class Bacteroidia; order Flavobacteriales; family Flavobacteriaceae; genus Flavobacterium; species Flavobacterium franklandianum. Next base: position 66,609 of record NZ_VJZR01000014.1, on the reverse strand, counting down.
TAAATTCTTTTTTGTAAACGAATCGATGTCTACTATTAACGTATGCCCTGGTTTTAAAGCATATAAATTGGTTTTCAAAGCAGCTGGATTCATGGCAACCAATAAATCGACACTATCACCAGGCGTACTAACTTCGACACTTCCAATATGTACTTGAAATCCTGAAACTCCATACAAACTGCCTTGTGGAGCTCTAATTTCGGCTGGATAGTTTGGGAAAGTGGCAATATCGTTGCCAAACATGGCAGAAGTATCAGAAAATTGTGTTCCTGTTAGCTGCATTCCGTCACCTGAATCACCCACGAATCGGATGACTACTGCTTCCAGTTTTTCAGGTTGAGGTTTTGTTTTTGTTTCAATCATAATTAAAAGTTATTTTCAATATTAATACATTAAATTTAATAATTGATAGGCCAAATTTAATTTCACTTTTTAAAAAAAAGTATGACTATTATCATATAAAAGTAATAAAAAGACATTTAATTTTACAGGGAATTAAAAAAAATATATGCTATGGCAATAATAATTACGGACGAATGTATCAATTGCGATGCATGCATTTCAGAGTGTCCAAACAACGCAATTTATGAACCAGATGACAAATGGTCTTATTCAAATGGATCTTCTTTAAAAGGGATGGTAAAAAATCTTATTGGAGTAGATATTGACGCCGATGACGAACACGACGCAATTTCTGATGAATTTTTCTACATTGTAGCTGACAAATGTACAGAATGTAAAGGTTTTCACGATAAACCACAATGTGCTTCAGTTTGTCCAGTAGATTGTTGCATACTTGATGAAAATCATGTTGAAACAGAAGCTCAATTATTAGACAAAAAAGCATGGTTGCATAATGAGTAAATCACCGAGATAAAAAAAGCTAAAAGCCGAATGGCAGTTTAGCTTTTTTTTGCTCTTATAATTAAATACTGTCAAGTAATTTGTAGATTGAATAGATAGTCACAAATTCAAGATGGTTTAAAAAAACTTTATAAAAATGAAGAATAAAACATTTAAAAAAGTAATTTGTGATGGTAATGAAGCAGTGGCTCTCATTGCTCACAAAACTAATGAAGTCTGTGCTATTTATCCTATAACACCCTCTTCGCCGATGGGGGAACACGCAGAGCTTTACAGTTCAAAAGGCAAAAAAAATATTTGGAATAACGTTCCAAGAATTGTTGAATTGCAAAGTGAAGCTGGTGCTGCAGGTACTGTTCACGGAGCTTTACAAGCTGGTGCATTAACTACAACATTTACTGCCTCTCAAGGTTTGTTGTTGATGATTCCTAATATGTATAAAATTGCAGGTGAATTATTGCCTTGCGTTATACATGTTGCAGCTCGTACAATTGCTACTCACGCCTTGTCTATCTTTGGAGACCACTCCGATGTTATGGCGTGTAGACAAACTGGATTCGCAATGTTATTTGGTGGTTCTGTTCAAGAGGCACACGATTTTGCCTTGATTTCGCAAGTGGCAACATTGAAAACTAGAATTCCATTTATGAATATTTTTGATGGTTTTAGAACCTCTCACGAAATTTCAAAAATCGACAGTATTCCAGACGAAATCATCAAAGCGATGATGCCAGAAGATAAAGTGATGGAACACAGACAAAGATCATTAGATCCTGACCGTCCTGTATTAAGAGGTACCACTCAAAATCCTGATGTATTCTTCCAAGCAAGAGAAGCAGCCAATTTATTTCACGACAGAGTTCCAGCCGTAGTTCAAAATGTTATGGACGAATTCTATGAGCAAACTGGACGTAGATACAATTTGTTCGATTATATAGGTCATCCAGAAGCCGAAAGAGTTATTATCATTATGGGTTCTGCCGAAGGTCCTGTAAAAGAAGCTCTTCAAGTAATGTTGGAAGAAGACGAAAAAGTGGGGGTTATTTTAGTTCGTTTATTCAAACCTTTTTCTATTGATGCTTTTGTAAATGTTTTGCCAAAAACAGTTCAAAAAATTGCTGTAATGGATAGAACTAAAGAACCAGGAAGCGTTGGAGATCCAATGTATTTAGACATCGTTACCGCACTTGTTGAAAGTGGAAGAGAAATGCCTATTGTGGTTGCGGGTCGTTACGGATTGTCATCCAAAGAGTTTACTCCAGCGATGGTGAAAGGAATTTACGACGAATTGTTGAATAAAAAACCTAAAAATCACTTTACTATTGGTATCAATGATGATGTGACTTTTAGAAGTTTGTATTATGACAATTCTTTTGATATTAAAGGAAAATCAATAAGCTGTATGTTTTATGGTTTAGGTTCTGATGGAACTGTTGGAGCGAACAAAAACTCTATCAAAATCATTGGTGAAACTACCGATAATTATGTTCAAGGGTATTTTGTTTATGACTCAAAAAAAGCAGGAGCGCAAACTATTTCGCATTTGCGTTTTGGCCCAGACCCAATCAATTCTAACTATTTAATTGATAAAGCCGATTTTATTGCCAGTCATAAATTTAATTTTGTTGAAAAATTCAATATGATTGCCGACTTGAAACACGGGGGTACTTTCTTATTAAATTCTCCTTATTCTACAGCAGAAATTTGGGATAGATTACCAATCCAAATTCAAGAAGGAATTATCGACAAACAAGTTAAATTCTATGTAATTGATGCTACAAAAGTGGCGTTTGAAGCCAGTCTTGGAAAAAGAGCGAATACTATTTTGCAAACTTGTTTCTTTGCCATTTCAGGAATTTTACCTAAAGATGAAGCTATCGAAAAAATCAAAGCTGCCATCGTAAAATCCTACTCTCATAAAGGCGAAAAAGTGGTAAAAATGAACTTTAACGCAGTGGATAAAGCGTTGGAAAATTTACATCAAGTAGAGTATCCAAAAGTGGCTTCTAGCGAAAAACAATTAGCGTCAGCGATGAAAAATGCGCCTGATGGATTTGTTACCGATGTGTTAGAAAAAATATTAGCCGGTTTTGGAGATGAACTTCCAGTAAGTGCTTTCTCTATAGATGGAACATTCCCAACAGGAACTTCACAATACGAAAAAAGCGGAATTGCCGACTTTATTCCAGTTTGGGACGACGAAAATTTATGTACACAATGTAATAAATGTGTGGCTATTTGTCCTCACGCAGCCATTCGATCTAAAGTAGTTAATAACGAAGATATTGCTAGTTTTCCAACTTCTTTAAAAAGTGTAGCTGCCATAGGAAGACCATTTGATAAGGCGAGTGAATCATATGTATTGCAAGTTTCTCCAGAAGATTGCACCGGTTGTGATCTTTGCGTGGTGGTTTGTCCAGCGGTAAGCAAAGAAAAAGAAAACTTCAAAGCGATCAATATGCACAAGAAAATTGAAGTGGATGTGGAAGAAAATGTAAACTGGGATCATTTTGTTGAATTGCCTTATTATGACAGAACTGCGTTGCAAATTACTAATGTGAAAGGCTCACAATTCTTAGAACCCTTATTCGAATTCTCAGGAGCTTGTTCGGGTTGTGGAGAAACTCCTTATATCAAGATGATTACGCAATTGTATGGCGATAGTATGTTGATTGCTAATGCCACAGGATGTTCCTCTATTTATGGTGGAAATTTACCAACAACTCCTTATAAAACCAATGAATTTGGTAGAGGTCCAGCTTGGGCAAATTCACTTTTCGAAGACAATGCGGAGTTTGGATTAGGTCTAAAATTAGGTTTGTCCAAAAAACAAGAAATTGCTGTAGATTTATTAGTTTCATTAAAATCAATTGTTGGTGAAGAATTAGTTGACGCTATTCTAAACAACACAGAAGAAACTGAAGCCTTGAAAAACGAGAAATTTACTCAAATAGATGCGCTTAAAAAAGTGTTATCAAACCTTGGCGATAGCAATGAAGACGCTAAAAAATTAAATCAATTGACCGAATATCTTCGTAAAAAAGCGGTTTGGATATTTGGTGGAGACGGTTGGGCTTATGACATCGGATACGGTGGAGTAGATCACGTTTTATCAACAGGAGAAGATATTAATATTTTAGTAATGGATACTGAGGTGTATTCTAACACTGGTGGACAAGCTTCTAAATCAACTCCTCTTGGAGCAAGTGCTAAGTTTACAATTGGTGGTAAAAAAACAGGTAAAAAATCCCTAGCGCTTCAAGCTATTTCTTACGGAAATGTGTATGTAGCTCAAATTGCAATGGGTGCCAAAGACCTACAATCGCTTAAAGCTATTGAAGAAGCGGCTGCTTATCCTGGACCATCCTTGATTATTGCTTATTCTCATTGTGGTGAACACGGTTACGAATTGAAAAACGCCATTTCGCAACAAGAAAAAGCAATCGATTCAGGTTACTGGCCATTATTTAGATTCAATCCGATGGAAGCAAAAGGTAAAAAATTCAAATTAGATTCTAAATCACCTACTATTCCTTTGAGCGACTTTATGTACAACGAATCTCGTTTTACCAGAGTTGTGAAAGAAAATGCTGAATTAGGAGCTAAATTACTTACTCAAGCTCAAGAAGAAGTAGATTCTAAATGGGAAAGATTAGAACTTTACAGAGATTTGTAATAGCTTCTATATAATTTAAACTGCCCAAAAAAGCAGTATAAATAGTGAATGTGAAAAGCCTACTCGGGATTTAAAATCTTGGGTAGGTTTTTTTTATGGATTTTGAGTACAAGAATGAAAAATAGTTAAGTCAATTACGGGAAACCGTAAAATATAATGTTGTGGACTTTGTAATTTTGAAACTATAATTAAAAACGTACAAAAAAACAATGTTTTGATTTCTATAAAAAAAGAAAAAACTGATATTTTGGCAAGAAATTTGTAAGTAAATATTCAATGATATTATCGCAAATATTTAACCAACAAAACACTATGAACAAATAATATTAACATATGAAAACAATTAAAATATTTTTTATAACAACAATTTTATTTACTCTTTCGGCCCATTCTCAAATCACAAAAGGAAATTGGATGGTCGGAGGAAATGGAAGTTTTTCCAACAAAGAATTTTATAATAATAGCTTCAAAAACGATAAGCTAAAAACGTCAGAACTATCTATAAATGCAAACGTAGGTTATTTTATAATTGATAAACTGCAAGCAGGGGTAAGAGTTGGCTACAACGATTCTAAAATTAAAAATGGAATTAGTGATGATGGTGATAGGTACTGGGTAAAATATGGTGCATATACAAGGTATTATTTTTTGAAACCAGAAAAACTTGTTAATATTTACCTAGATGGCGAATATTTTTTTGGAAACAATGCTTTTTCAAGCGGTCAGTATAAAGAACGTCAGGATGGATATTCTGTTAGTTTAGGTCCTACCATTTTCTTTAACAGTTCTGTCGCAATGGAATTGGGTATCAATTATTCATCTGCTAAATTCAGAGTTCTAAATGATGCTACACAGAATAATCTTCAATTTACAATAGGTTTTCAAATATTTTTAGAAAAAGAATAAAATTAATAACAAAAAAAATAATTATGAAAAATCACTAACCCTTTTTTGACTGCATTTCCCAAAAAAAATCATAATAGCGACCAAGTAGAAAGTCATCAGATAGCAGTTGAATAAAAACTGGATTATTAAATAAAAAGAACCTACTCGGGATTAAAAATCTTGGGTAGGTTTTTTTATTTATGATTTTTAACTAAAAAACGTTAACCAATTCATAGTTGTCAATAAAATCAAAATTATCTCAATTTCAAATTAGTTTTTTCTCGATTTATAATTGTATTTTTGCAGCGTTTTTGCAAACTATTCGCTTGCAATTTTACCAAACAACAACAACTACAACACCAATAAAATGAATCAAACGAAATATATTTTTGTTACAGGCGGAGTTACGTCTTCTTTAGGGAAGGGGATTATTGCGGCTTCATTAGCAAAATTATTGCAGGCTAGAGGTTACCGAACGACCATACAAAAGTTTGACCCATACATCAACGTCGATCCCGGAACATTAAACCCATACGAACACGGAGAATGTTACGTAACCGATGATGGAGCAGAAACCGATTTAGATTTAGGACATTACGAACGTTTCTTGAATGTGCCAACTTCTCAGGCGAATAATGTGACCACAGGAAGAATTTACCTCTCAGTTATCGAAAAAGAGCGAAGAGGCGAATTCCTGGGAAAAACAGTTCAAGTGGTTCCTCATATTACCAATGAAATTAAAGACAGAATGCAATTGCTAGGTAAGTCAGGCGATTTTGACATTGTAATTACCGAAATTGGCGGAACTGTCGGTGATATTGAATCTTTACCTTATATCGAATCTGTTCGTCAATTGGTTTGGGAATTAGGAGAACATAATGGTTTAGTTATTCACCTGACTTTGGTTCCTTATTTGGCTGCAGCCGGAGAATTAAAAACAAAACCTACGCAACATTCCGTTAAAACATTAATGGAAAGTGGTATCAAAGCTGATATTTTGGTTTGTAGAACAGAACACGAAATTTCAGAAGAATTGCGTAATAAATTAGCGCTATTTTGCAACGTAAAAAGAGAAGCTGTAATTCAATCTATAGATGCTTCAACGATTTATGAAGTGCCAAATTTGATGCTCGAAGAAGGTCTTGATGTTGTGGCCTTAAAAAAATTGGATTTGCCTAAAAAAGCTGCTCCAGATTTAAGACATTGGAACACTTTTTTACGAAGATTAAAAAATCCAAAACATATCGTTAATATTGGTTTAATTGGTAAGTATGTAGAATTGCAAGATTCTTACAAATCAATTTTAGAAGCATTCATTCACGCGGGTGCATTAAATGAAACAAAAGTTAATGTGGTTTCTATTCACTCTGAATTTCTAGATGCTTCGGATGTCGCTGAAAAAATGTCGGGATTAGATGGAATTCTTGTTGCTCCAGGTTTTGGAGGAAGAGGAATTGAAGGGAAAATTGAAGCCGTTCGTTATGCTCGTGAAAATAAAATACCGTTTTTAGGAATTTGTTTAGGAATGCAAATGGCAATCATCGAATATGCTAGAAATGTTTTGGGTTATGCCGATGCCAATTCTACCGAGATGAATCCAGAAACATCACATCCAGTTGTCAATTTGATGGAAGAACAAAAAACCATTACTGACAAAGGCGGAACAATGCGTCTTGGCGCTTGGAAATGTAATTTAAAACCAGACACATTAGCCTATAAAATATACGGAAAGGAAACTATTTCTGAACGTCATCGTCATCGTTACGAATACAATAGCAGTTATGTTGAGGTATTGGAAAAAGCAGGATTAAAAGCCACTGGTGTCAATCCAGAAACTGGTTTGGTCGAAATTGTAGAATTAGAAAACCATCCTTTTTTTATAGGAGTTCAATACCATCCAGAATACAAAAGTACCGTAGAAAACCCGCATCCACTTTTTGTGAATTTTGTGGCAGCAGTTGTAAAAGCAAAGAAAAAGTAGTATTCAGTGATCGGTTTTTAGTGGTCAGTTTAGTAATAAATAACAAGAAGTAAATAATAAATAAACACATTCCAGACTCTGCTCCCTCTACTTTGGAGAGGGCTGGGTTGAGGAAAAAAATTTAAAAATGGAAGAAAAAAAAATAGACCTCAATTCGATTATTGGTTTCGTATTGATTTTTGGAATCTTGATTTGGATAATGTATCAAAACAAGCCTTCAGAAGCAACTATTGCAGCTGAAAAAGCAAAAAAAGAATTAGTTGCCAAAGAAGCCCAAGCAAAGGCAGTAACAGTAAAACCCATTACAACTCCAACCGCAGCCGTCGCAGGCGATTCAGTTCAATTGGCTCAAGCTCAAAAAACATTAGGTGGTTTTGCATATTCCGCAACACTACCATCTGCAAAAGAAGGTTTTACCACTATCGAAAACGAAAAAGTAATACTTAAAATCGCCAATAAAGGCGGTTTTATTGTAGAAGCTACTTTGAAAAATTTAGAGAAATTCAAGAAAGGTTCAGGACAATTGGTAAAATTGATTAAAGACAATAACGCCAATTTGAGCATTCAATTGCAAACCAGCGATAATAGAACATTAAATACCAAAGACATGTATTTCGAACCTACTTTGACCAAAGTGGGAACAGATCAAATCCTTTCTATGAAATTGAAGGCTGGTGCCAATGAATTTCTAGAATACAAATACATTTTGAAACCAAACGATTATATGATTGGTTTTGATTTGCGTTCCCAAGGCTTGAATAAAGTGTTGAATACCACTAAACCATTGGATTTAGAATGGAGTTTAAAAACGTATAGAAACGAGAAAAGCATTTCGTATGAAAACCGTTATACCGAAATTTATTTTCAATATGAAGATGATAAAATTGACTATGTAGCTCAGGGACAAGACAAGGAAGAAAACTCTACTAAAGCTTCATTTGTAGCTTTTAAGCAACACTTTTTCTCCACTATTTTATTGACAGACAAACCATTTGTTACCGCTAAATTGCAATCAAACAATTTGGTGAACGATGAAACAATTGATACAGTTTATACCAAACAATTAAAAGCAAATCTGCCTTTGGCATTTAGTAATGGTGAAATTGATTATAAAATGAATTGGTATTTTGGACCATCAGACTATAAAACATTAAAGAAATATGATAAAAATCTTCAAAAAATCATTCCATTAGGTTGGGGGATTTTCGGATGGATTAATATGTTTATCTTCATTCCGTTATTTGGGTTTTTAACTTCAAGTATAGGGCTATCATTTGGAATTGCCATCATTATTTTTACGATTTTGATTAAAATTGCGATGTCGCCTATTACGTTTAAATCATTTTTGTCACAAGCCAAGATGAAAGTATTGCGACCGGAAATCACTGAATTGGGTGAAAAATTCAAAAAAGACCCAATGAAGAAACAACAGGAAACAATGAAGTTGTACAACAAAGCGGGAGTAAATCCTATGGCAGGTTGTATTCCAGCATTGATACAAATTCCGTTTATGTATGCTTCGTTTCAGTTTTTCCCATCGGCATATGAGTTGAGACAAAAAAGTTTCCTTTGGGCTGACGATTTATCTTCCTTTGATGCGGTTGTTAAACTTCCTTTTCATATTCCATTATACGGAGATCACATCAGTTTGTTCCCAGTGCTTGCATCGATTGCCATTTTCTTTTATATGAAAATGACTTCAGGAGATCAGCAAATGGCGGCTCCTCAACAAGAAGGAATGCCAGATATGGCCAAAATGATGAAAATGATGATTTACATTTCACCAATAATGATGTTGTTCTTCTTCAATAGTTACGGTGCTGGATTGAGTTTGTATAACTTTATTTCGAATTTGATTACCATTGGAATTATGATTGTTATCAAACGTTATTTCATCGATAGCGATAAAATTCACGCTCAAATTCAAGAAAATAAATTGAAAGAGCCAAAAAAACAAGGTAAGTTCCAACAAAAATTGCAACAAGTTATGGAACAGGCTGAAGCTGAAAAGGCTAAAAAAGCTAAGAAATAGTCATAAAAAATCCCGTCTCGTTATTAAAACTAGACGGGATTTTATGGTTATAAATCAAAATTAAAGGCATCATTTTTTATAGAATGATGCCTTTTTATATTAATGACTAATTAGAATTTGGTTATTGTTTTTTTTATATCAATCAAAAAGTCATTTAGCTAAGGTGAAAAAGACTCGCTTTTGTCATTCCGACAAAGGAGGAATCTCATTAGTTGCTCACATTATGTGATTTGCTTCGCCTGTTCGCTTTCGCTCGAGTCTCCCGTTGGTCGAAATGACAATAGGGATAATTTTAAACAGAATGTTTTAACTCTTCACTTCTTTATTAAAATAAACTAAGTAGTAATACATTTGCTTTTCTTCGTCCCAGCCTTTTTCTACATACTTTTCTGCACTTTCTGGATTAATGAAATCCATTTTAATTTGAATTTGTGTGTCCAAATTGATTACGTTTTTAATCGATTTTCTAGCATCCGAAACCGCTGCATTGGCAATTGGGAATGTCGTAATATCTTCAATGCTGTATTTTTCGCCTTTGTCAACTTTATAGTTTTTGAATTCTGGAATCAAATCAGGATTATCCAAAACTTCGTTCAAGAAATTGGTCTCTTCGAACTGGTCATTTTTGGCAAAATAATTCACCGAGCGGTTCATAAACATCACTTCTTCTTTCTTGTCTTCGGCAGGAAAAACAACGTCTTTGGCAAAACCTTGACAAAATTTCAAGTATTTTTTGGTGATGAAATTTTCGTCTTCAAAAGCATCAACCGATAGGAAATGTTCCAACCAATAACGGGCATCATAACGGTTGCTGTCAACCGTCAGGATTTTGTATCCTTCTTCTTTTTTATAATTAAAGATGATACAACCTTTGTCCAATTTGCTGAGATTGATGCCGTGTTGCAAAATCATTTCTAGATTAGATTCTTTTTCTTCAAACTGCAAAAAATCCGATTGCAACTCACTTTTGAAAATTCCAATAGCGTCCACCACATTGTTGTCGATATTCAGGTTTGTCAAATGCGTTACATAAACCTCCCCATTTTTGATGTGAGGATGATTCGATTGCTCAAACAAATGTGTGGTTATTTGCTTTGAAACTTCGTGTAAACAGCTTGGATTTTCGAAAATCTGTGTAGCAAATTTAAACATATCGTTGTATTCCAAATCTACTTCGTGAGCAAATTGAAAATAGTTTTCTTCTTTTTCTCTAAAAGGTTTAAAGAAAAATTCTTTGATTAAAGGTACGATTTCATCATTCAGTTTAAAAGATTCTTCCGATAGAAAAATGGCTTCGTTGCGGCTTTTATTTCCCACTCTGTGAATGGATAAGGTGTCAATATGTGTGTTGAATAGATTTATCATTAATTGTTTAAGGTTGTTTAAAGTCGTTTAAAATTGTTTAAGCGGATTAAAGTTTAAAGTTTAAAAGTTTAAGATTGTTTAAGAGTTTGGGGTTTGTGGGTCTATAAATTTTGTTCCTTTAAAATCTTTTTTGTTTAGATAGGTGATGAAATTGTGAATTTTAATACTTAATTTTTCATATTCAATAACAAGATATTTTAATTGTTCTTCATTGATATAATCATTGTCAAAAACTCTATATAATTGGGAACGAGTTTCTCCCGCAGAACCTTTTGCAATTGATAAAAATTGACGGAATTCTAAGTTTCCATTCCTTTCAAATCCTTCAGCAATGTTGTCCATAACTGATCCTGATGAGTCTTTTATTTGAGCATTGAATTTAAAATTTTTGTTTAAATCGGTGTTTTTAGATATGAAAATAATTTCTTTTGAAAGCCTTCTTGCATCCTGCCAAATTTCTAAATCTTCAAATTTTGTTATTGTAGCCATATAAATGAAATTAAACTTTTAAACAACCTCAAACAACCTCAAACAACCTTAAACAATTTTAAACTTTTAAACCCTTTTTTTAATTCCAATTCTCTTCAAACCCATAGTCTTCAAAACTATCGTCACCTTCGAACATATCTAGATCTTCTTCGTCTAGATCGTCTTCAAATTCATTGTATTCCTCCTCTTCGTCCTCGGCAATAAAATGTTTTTCCATGGCTTCGGCGGGCATTTCTCCCACTGAGAAAATAGTTTCAGGATACGTATTTCCAGCTACAATTTCTTCGATAGCAGCTAGTTCTACAAGGAAAGTCCACATACTAATGAAATCGTAAACATAAATTATTTTGGTATTTTCTTTGTCCAAAATATCCGAAAGTAAGTAATCACTCATCGTTTTTTGTTCGCCCGGAATATCACCAGTATCAAACATCGCAATTTCGTCTTCTTGGTTCCAAGTATTGTCGCAAGTATAAAAAGAAGCCACTTCCATACCGTCAAATCCAAAAGAATTGAAGATGGCGTTGTGTAAATCCTCTAAAGTATCTTCGGCAAGTATTGCAATGTCTCTAAAAATGTCCTCTTCGGCATCAAGAATTACCCTAAATTTATAAACCATAATCTTTGTTTTTATTGAAAGGTCAAAGGTAAAATTTAATTTTAGATTTTATCCCGAAGTTTCGGGACAGATTTCAGATTTGTTGATAAGATTTATTTGAAAAATAAAATTCGCCATATACTATCCAAAATAAAATACTCCCTTCGATAATTCGTTGAATTAACCCTTTGTATTGCGAATCTAGATTTAAATTTAAAACAACCACAAAAGTAAAACTAATTCCAAAAATTATATAACTGATTAAAGTGTATTGAAAGCTATTTTTCCAACTTCTTGAAGCAATAGCAATTAATAATATTGAAAATGGAACAATCAAGTAAGTTAACATTCCCATTAAATTATGAATTATTTGAGATAAACTCGGATTAATAAATTTAGGATTACATCCAGTGTCACAATTGTAAATAGCGCAAATGATTGTTCCAAAACCATAACCTAATATCATACCTAAAAAACCCATTGATTTTAACCTTGATTTTGGCGTCGCTTTTTGAGCAAGTAAAGCAAACAGTATAAAAAAGACTCCGCTGGGTAAGTATCCATAAAACCGAATTAAATCTGCGTTTGGAGCATCAACAGCATATAATTCACTTATAAAACATGAAAAATGATTGTAACTAGGATTGAAAAATCCAGCGATTACAGTAGTAAATACAAAAAGTAAAACGCCTAAATTTCCTATCCAGAAAATAATATTTTTTTGCATATTTTTTATTTTTAAAGTCAAAACTTTATCCTAATCTTATTGAGTTAAAAGATTTTGAGATTGATTTTCTAAAGTACAATATGAGGTTGGTATTTAAAAATTGTCTTCAATTAATATAGGATGTTCTTTTTTTAATTTTATGAATTAGCTTTCTTCTAATGAGATGGTATTTAGGATGGCTTGGATAACTTCTATTTGAAGTCATATTGTTGAAAATTAAAGCAGTAAGAAGCAGTATCAAAACGCCAATTAATACAGGCGAAAACACGTAGATATAACCGAGAGCTTTTATTTTATCGGAACCAATAATAGCAATAAGCGCCGTTGCTCCTCCTGGTGGATGCAAGGTTTTGGTAATTTGCATCAAAACGATGGAAAGTGAAACAGCCAATGGAGCAGCTATCCAAATAATATCGGGAGCCAATTTATGAACTGTAACGCCTATAAATGCTGAGATTAAGTGACCACCCACCAAGTTGCGAGGTTGCGAAAACGGACTCTGAATAATCCCATAAACCAATACGCTCGATGCGCCAAAAGAACCAATTAAATACACGGCATCATTTCCCGAAAAATGAATGGATTGAATATAAGCCAAAACACCAATAGCTACAAACGAACCCAAAAAGGCCCAAAAATGTTCTTTCCAATCCACCAAAGTTTCTTTGTAAAGAATGTATTTGGTTTTGCGATAATTCCGTTTTATTTTTTCTATTGGCATAAGTAGTTAATTTGCCATACTTGGCGAAAAAGTGTAAACTGTATAAGGATAAATCATTTTGGCTGTATATTTTGAAAGCAAACAAACTGCTAAAAGGGGAATGAATAAGGTATAATCGTTGGTTAAACCGCAAACCAAGAAAATCGCTGTAAAAGGTGCGTGAATGCTGGCACTCAAAACAGCCGCCATTCCAATAATCATAAAATTCACCGGAATTACTCCAGCATTAAAAAAAGTATTCAAAATCGAAGCGACCAACAATCCTAAAAATGCACCAATAAATAAACTTGGCGCAAAAACACCGCCATCACCGCCAGAGGCAAGTGTTATTGAAGTCACGATGGGTTTTAATAGTAATAATCCAACGAAAGTTAAGGCCAAAGTTAAAGTCAACGGGATTTCGTTCGAGTTGCCAAAAATGGTTTTGATGGCGTGATAGCCTTCACCATACAATTGTGGGAAAATATATAATGCAATACTCAAAACTGCCGAACCTATAAGTATTTTATAATAATGAGTGTTAATTTTTGAAAATTGCGATTTGAAAAACAATACACATCGGGTTAAATAAACCGAATTTAATCCTGCCAAAATTCCTAAAAGAATAAAATAAGGTATGGCTTTAATATGCCAAGTTGTGATGGAAACAGCAAATAAAGGTTCTTCTTTTAAAATAGTAATTAATCCATAAGCGATTGAAACAGCAATAACATTTGAAACAATAAATGCACGAGTTACTTTTCGGGAAATTACTTCAACGGCAAAAAGAATCCCTGCAATTGGACTGCCAAATAAAGCGGTAACTCCTGCAGCAACACCTGCACAAATCAATTCAGTTTTGTATTGTCTAAAAACATTTTCTTTTCTTTGGGCAACAGAACCAATGGTTGCCGAAGCGACAACAGTGGAAACTTCAATTCCTGTAGATCCCCCAAAAACAACCGTTAACAATCCGTTGATGAAATGGGACGGGATTTTATAGCTGGGTAAATTCTTTGACTTGGTATTGGTACTTTCAAAGATTTCTTTGATGCCCTTGTTTTCTTTTTTCTTGAACAAATATTCCCGTAAAAAATAAATGATGGATAATCCGAAAACCGGGAAAACAACAAAGAAAAAGGGGTTTATGGAGGCTTGATTAAAAAATATTTCTTCGTAATGTTCTGTTATTTTCTTTAAAACAACTCCTAAAAAAGAGGAAAGAAAACCAATTAAAATAGAAACAATTACTAATTTCTGGAATTTGATTAATTGGTAATTTCTTTTAATACGAGTGGTATTGGTCATCTAAAAATAGGTTTTGTGGGTTTTACAAAACTAGAGAAAGAAAATTAGATTTGAATTGAAAAGTAAATCGAATCACTGTTTTTTATGATTTCTTTATGAGTTATACTTTTTTTGTGCGTAAAGTGGAGTTATTCTTCTTAATATTTGCTGAGTCGATAGTCATTATTAAAATTTTTATCTAGAGCTTTGTCTTTAAAAAATTGATAAAAAAGTAGTAAAATAAATCTTTTTATTTGATAAAATCGTAATTCTTTAAATAACTTATTGCGGAACAATTAGCATTTATTTTTATTCGTTTATTTTCTTGATTACTTTCGCTGGATTTCCAACCGCCAATGAATTATCGGGAATGTCTTTTGTCACTACAGAACCTGCGCCAATCACACAACCATTTCCAATAGTAATTCCGGGAAGAATGACAGTGTTTCCACCAATCCAACAATCATCTCCAATAGAAATAGACAAAGCATTTTCGAGTGTTTTTCTTAACTCAGCTTCTAAAGGATGATTTGCTGTATAAATTTGTACTCCAGGTGCAAAAAATACATTCGAACCAATTTTTACTGGAGCGCAATCCAATACGACACAATTCACATTAAAATAAACATTGTCGCCACAAGTAATATTATACCCATAATCACAATGAAAAGGTGGTTCTATGTAGAAACTTTTACCAATATTTGGAATTAATTCGTTTAGAATTTCTTTTGCTTTTTTTGTCAAGCGATATTCAGTTACATTTAATCGGTGGAGTAAATTCTTTGCCTTTCGGCGTTCTTTTACTAGAATTGCGTCGCCGGCCAAGTAGTATTCTCCTGCTATCATTTTTTCTTTTTCAGTTTTCATAAAATACTAGTTTGTCGTAAATATATAAGAAAACAAGCAAGGATACAACTCATCCCTAAAATTCCACAGTTCGGTGAACTAATATTTCAATTTTCTAATTGCAGCAATACATTTGCTTCATCAAAAACTTATAATATGAAACCATTTTTACTTATGGCCATTTTATTTTTCACCATAATCTCATTTTCTCAAACGATGATTTCCGGAAAAATAGTGGACGAAAAAAACAATCCCGTTTTCAATGCCAATGTTTTTATTGATGGAAGCTATGATGGTGGAACTTCTAATAGCGATGGTGATTTTAGTTTTACAACAACAGCCGAAGGAAATAAAACTTTAGTGATTAGTGTTTTGTCTTTTGAAATTAAAAAACTTGAAATTGTTATGAATAAATTTCAAAATAAAACTATTATTTTGAAACGCATTGCAACCGAATTAAACGAAGTTTTAATCACTGCAGGAACTCTAGAATCGGGTGGAAAATCAAGAGTTTCTGTATTGAAACCCTTGGATATTTTGACAACGGCTGGAAATCCAGGCGATATAGTTTCGGCATTTAAAACTTTGCCAGGAACTCAAATTGTTGGCGAAAGCGGAAAACTTTTTGTCCGTGGCGGAGAAGCAAACGAAACCCAAACCTTTGTTGATGGGCTTCGAGTGGCACAACCTTATCTTCAAACTACAAATAATGTACCTACGAGAAGTACTTTTTCGCCTTTGCTTTTCAAAGGGACTTCATTTTCTACTGGCGGTTATTCCGCTGAATATGGCGAGGCACTTTCGAGTATTTTAGTGATGAATACCATCGACGAACCCGATTTGGAAAAAACGGATATTGGTGTAATGTCTCTTGGTGCGAGTCTTGGCAATACCCAAAAATGGAAAAATAATTCCTTGAGTGTCAATACGAGTTACATTAATTTGCAACCCTATCAAGCGTTGTTGCCTGATAATATCGAATGGATCAAACCTTACCAATCTATTGGTGGAGAAACTGTCTTTAGACAAAAATTAGACAGAGGATTGTTGAAATTTTACGCTTCTTACACGGCAGCCAATTTCGATTTGAAACAAGATGATATTAATTATCCTGACAAAATACGTACCCAAAACAAAAACAATAATTTGTATTCGAATCTTTCTTATAAAGGTGGTTTTGGAACTAATTGGAACATTTTTGCCGGAATTAGCTTTGCCAAAAGTCAAAATAGTGGGATTTATGATGTCTATAATTACGATTCATCAGAAAATGCCAGTCATTTGAAATTGAAATTTGTAAAACCCATTTCGGATAAAATAAAAACCAGTTTTGGAGCCGATTATTTTTATACCAATTTTTCAGAATCGGTTACTAATTTCAATACTGGATATAATTCGAATATTTTTGCCGCTTTTTCTGAAACGGATTTTTTGTTTACTAATAATTTGATTGCAAAAGTAGGTTTTAGATTTTCGAAGAATTATTTGTTAGACGAAAGTTCCATAGCTCCAAGATTGGCTTTGGGGTATAAATTGGCCAAAAACCAGCAGTTTTCAATGGCTTACGGAACATTCGAACAAGCTCCAAAAAACGATTATCTGAAATACTCCACTAATTTGCAAGCCGAAAAAGCACAACATTATATTTTGAGTTATGAATTCAACAAAGACAAACAAATATTTAAAGCAGAAGTTTATTATAAAAGCTATGATAATTTAGTAAAATACAACACAAATACGCCTGTTTTTAATAGCAATTTCAATAATAACGGAACGGGTTTTGCCAAAGGTTTAGAGCTGTTTTGGAGAGATAACAAGAACATTAAAAACTTGGAATATTGGATTTCTTATTCTTATATCGACACGGAACGTAATTATGCAAACTTTCCAAAACAGGCAACGCCTAGTTTTGTTGCAGATCACACCTTGTCGTTGGTAACCAAATATTGGATTCAAGATTGGCGTTCGCAAATTGGAGCCACATACACTTTCAGTTCCGGAAGACCGTATAATAATCCGAATGAAACTGTTTTTATGGACGGAAAAACCAAAACCTACAACAATTTAAGCGTGAATTGGGCGTATTTGGTTTCGCCTCAAAAAATACTTTTTTTCTCGGTGACCAATATTGCTGGAATCAAAAACGTGTATGGTTACAATTATGCCAATACGCCAAATTTAGCAGGAATTTATGAAAGTCAAGCGATTGTTCCCACTGCAGATCGATTCTTTTTTGTGGGTTTCTTTTGGACGATAAGCAAGGATAAAAAAACGAATCAGTTGGAGAATTTGTAGTATCCTAATTTTACAATTCATCCTCAAATTTCAACAGTTCAGTAAATGTAAATTTCAAAAACATTACAACCAATATAAATTTGTTCAAGAATTAATCAACCAATTAAAAACTAGAAATTATGACAAGAATTATCATTGCAATCGTATTATTTATTACAAGTTTAGTTTCTGCTCAGGGACAATTTGAGCAAGGTATGGGAAAAGCGTTCCAACTTTGGGGCGAAGGCAAAAATACCGAAGCATCGGCGATGTTCGAAAGAATTGTTACCGCCGAAAAAACATCTTGGTTACCCAATTATTACGTGGCTTTGGTAAATACTACAACGGCTTTTGGAACAAAAGATGCAACACAAATCGATTTGTTGTTGACCAAAGCTCAAAATGCTTTGGATGTCGAATTGATAAAAACACCTAATAACGCCGAACTTTTAGTGATGCAAGCTATGATTCATACTGCTTGGATTGCTTTTGACCCAATGACCAACGGCCAAAAATTGTCCGGAACCGTAATGGAATTGTATGCTAAAGCTGAGGCGATTGCCCCCGAAAATCCTCGAGTTGTTTTCGGAAAAGCAGAATTTGAAATTGGTGGAGCCAAATTTTGGGGAACAGATACCAAGCCAATGTGTGCCCAAATTGAAAAAGCTATCTCACTTTTTGCTACTTTTAAACCTGAAACACCTTTTTCTCCAAAATGGGGATTAGAAAGAGCAGAAGCAGCTTTGAAAAATTGTAAATAAATTAAGATTGTAATTAAATAGTTATGGCGATGAAAAATGATTATGTAAGAGAATTTCCTAGAGCCGTTTTTATCGGATTAGCCATTTTTGGAGTGCTTAGTCTAATTCGAGTTTTTAATGGGAGTTTTTCTTTTGATGAGAGATTAGGTGTAATGTTTTTATATACAATACTTTATAGCTTTGCATTGCATCTCTCCAATACATTCTTGTTTATTACATTAGATAAGATTTTCGTCAACGAAAGATTTTCTAAAAAAAGAATATTTATTGGTTTTGTTTCTTCTTTTTTTCTTTCGTTATTTGTTATTTATCTACTGAGACTTTTTATTATTACTATAATTGAAAATAAGCCATTAAGTGTTTTTATAGCTAACGAAAGCGCATCGGATTATTTCGTAGCTTCTATTTTTACTTTTTTTATCTTACTTATTGTTCATTTTATTTACCTCTACAAAGGCTTTCAGGAGAATAAAGTTAAACAACAAAAAATAATTGCTGGAACGGCAAATGCAAAATTTGAAAGTTTAAAAAACCAAATCGACCCGCATTTTCTTTTCAATAGTTTGAATGTTTTGAGTTCTTTGATTGAAGAAAATCCGGAGAATGCACAACGATTTACAACTTCTTTGTCTAAAATTTATCGTTATGTTTTGGAACAAAAAGACAAAGAATTAGTTTCGGTTGAAGAGGAATTGGCTTTCGCCAAAACCTATATGAATTTGTTAAAAATGCGTTTTGAAAATAGCCTGTTTTATGAATTGCCAACATCAATTCTTAATCCTGAAGCCAAGGTCGTTCCACTTTCTTTACAGCTTTTGTTGGAAAATACAGTAAAGCATAATGTAGTTAGCGAACAAAAACCCTTGCACATTCGTATTTTTATGGAAGGCGATTATCTCGCTATTCAAAATGATTATCAAAAAAAAGAAGTGCTACAAGACAGAAAAGGAGTCGGGCTGCAGAACATCATCAATCGCTACGGAATTATTACGAATAGGAAAGTGTTGATTGAGCAAAACGATCAAACCTTTACAGTAAAAATACCTGTTTTAACCAAACAAATTTCGGTTATGGAAACTGCAACTTATAATGAAAACACCGCTTATTACAGAGCCAAAAAAAGAGTAGAAGAACTCAAAGGATTTTATGGGAATTTAATTTCCTATTGTTGTGTTATACCAGTTTTAATTTTTATAAATTTAACTTATATGCCAGAATTTCAATGGTTTTGGTTTTCTGCCACAGGATGGGGATTTGGATTGTTAATGCACGCTTTTAAGGTTTTTGGATACAGTTCCAATTGGGAAGAACGTAAAATTCAAGAGATTTTAAGGAAAGAGGAAAACAAACAAACTTGGAAATAATTTAATATTTGAAATGATGGAAAATAAGTATCAAGAAGAAGAACGCTATTACGAAGCAAAAAAAAGAGTAGAAGAAATCAAAGGATTTTACGGAAATTTAATTGCTTATGTTGTTGTAAATATTGGTCTTATGGTTATTAATCTTCTCACTTCGCCTGCTTATTTATGGTTTTTTTGGCCAATGCTGGGTTGGGGAATTGGAGTAGTTTTTCACGGAATGAAAGTCTTTAATTATTTACCTTTTCTTGGAAAAGACTGGGAAGAGCAAAAAATTAAAGAATTTATGGAAAAAGAAGATAAAAAACAAACTTGGAAATAATCTTCAAAAAATGGAAAATAATTATCAAGAAGAAGACGAACGCTATTTTAAAGCAAGAAAAAGATTTGATAAAATCAAAGCATTTTATGGACATTTGATTATATATCTTAGTATAATTCCTGTTGTGATTTTATTTAATTTGGAGTATGATTCTGATTTTCAATGGTTTTGGTATTCGGTAATTGGTGGTGGAATCCCCTTGTTGATGCATGCTTTAAAAGTTTTTGCATTTAACGCTAATTGGGAAGCACGAAAAGTACAAGAGATTTTGGATAAAGAAGATAATAATTAAACTTGGAAATAATTATGGAAAATAATTATCAAAACGAAGAACGCTATTATAAAGCTAGAAAAAGAGTGGAAGAAATCAAAGGGTTTCATGGTCATTTAATAGCATTTACAGTGGTTAATGCGGGTGTATTTGTTATAAATATACTTACATCTCCCAACTATTTATGGTTTGATTATTGGTTTTATTGGCAATTGTTGATTTGGGCAATTGGAGTGGTTTTTCACGGAATGATAGTCTTTAATTATATGCCTTTTCTTGGAAAAGACTGGGAAAACCAGAAGATTTCAGAGTTTATGGAAAAAGAAAAACAATCAAAAAATACTTGGCTATAATAAAGCAAAACACAATGAGAGATTCTGAAAAAAAGTTATTTGAAAATTTTCAAGATAAAAATTTCAACCCAGATGAGCGTTATAATTTGGCGTATAAGCGAGTAAAACGAATCAAAGGGTTTTATGTTCACGCAATGGTGTATGTTTTGGTAAATGCGTTTATAATTATTTCAAGTTATAATCGAAGTTTATTTGGAAACGAAGTTTTTCTGAGATGGGAAACTTTTTCAACGGCTTTATTTTGGGGAATTGGATTGTTAGCTCACGGATTATCAGTTTTTGGAAGCAATCTCTTTTTTGGACAAAACTGGGAAGAAAGAAAAATTCAAGAATTTATGGAAAAAGATAAAAGTGAAAAATGGGAGTGAAGTAATGTTCTGTATTCAGTAAACTTCCATCTTCCATCTTCCAACTTCTAACCTCTAACCTCTAACTTAAGAATGACCACAATAATAATTGAAGACGAAAAACCAGCAGCGAGATTGTTACAACGCAAACTCGAAAAACTTAATATAGAAGTAGGAGTGATGCTTCATTCTGTTGAGGAATCCATAGACTGGTTTTCTAATAATGAGCATCCTGATTTGATATTTCTCGACATTCAATTATCGGATGGTTTGTCGTTTGAAATTTTCGAAAAAGTGGACATAAAAAGTGCAGTAATTTTCACAACTGCTTATGATGAATATGCGTTAAAAGCATTCAAATTAAACTCGATTGATTACCTCTTAAAACCTATCGATGAAGAGGATTTAGAAGTGGCGATTTCGAAATTTAAAACCCGTTTGCCAAAACGAGAAAACACCTTTCAATTGGATTTTGAACAAATCAAAAAAATGTTCCAAAATCCATTCGACAAGAATTTTAAAACGCGTTTTACGGTCAAAATAGGGCAGCATCTCAAAGTGATTTCTACCGACGAAATCGAATGTTTTTTTAGCGAAAATAAGGGAACTTATATTCATACTTTCGATAACCGAAATTATTTGATCGAATCTACTTTGGAAATTTTGGAGCAAGAATTAGATGCCAAACAATTTTATCGAATCAGTCGAAAGTTCATTATTCCATTAAAATCCATTAAGGAAATAGTGGTGTATTCTAACTCAAGATTGAAAGTCATTTTACCTTCGTATAAGGAAGATGAAGTGATTGTAAGTCGCGAAAAAGTAGCTGATTTTAAGGCTTGGATTGGTTGATTTTTAATTTGAATTAATAAATTATATAATTGCGTTTAAAAACACTGGTGTTTAGTGACTTGACGTTATAGCATAGATTTAATCTATGGAGATTTTAAGCCTTGAAAAAAGTCTTTCTGATACCAATTAATACAAAAACCAGCAAAGTGTAAATTATAAAAAACGGAAAGATATATTCTATCCAATTCAAAGCTAGCATTAGTGCAATAATTAACAATTGAAAACCCAATCCGTAAAGAGAAACAATCGTCATAAACCAGTTTGGGAACGTTTTGACCTTGTAAGCTTCACTGTCTAAACTGTGAATAATTTTATCAAAAAGGCCATAAACTAGAGTGTAAATACCAAACAAAATATCAACTGATTTTTGTCTTTCTCCAGGCAAAGCTCGTGGAGATTTATCCTCGAAAATTTTGCTAGTCTTGTCGCCTCCTGTAGATTTATTTCTCAAAATCACATAGTAGTAATTGTATAAAGTGCCTTGTAATTGGATGCAAAAAAAGGCTAAAATTGTCATCCAAAAAGAGGTTTTAGACACGTAAAAAATCGTCATAAAAAACAAAAAATTTAATACAATATCAAACACACTATCGAGGTATCTACCAACGTAAGAAGGGGTGTTTTTTATCCTCGCTAATTCGCCATCGGCAGCATCAATTATTGATTTTAAAATGATAAAAAAGCCAGCTAAATAGTAATGGTTTTTTATGATAAAACAGATGGCAATCAAGCCAGAAACACCAAAAAGGAGCGTGACGTGAATGGGCGTAAATCGCGTGTTTTTTAGTTGATTGGCAAACCATTTTCCAATAGGTCTCCCGTAATCTGATAAATCTAAGAATTTATCTTCGGCAGCAAGTTTAGACATTTGTTGATGTTAAACAAAAGGATGCGACAATATAGTCAGGTATTATTTTGAATAGACCACTCCCGAAAGCTTTCGAGATAACTGTGGGTTATTTATTATTTAGAAAGCCTGTGCAAAGTATAGGTCATTGCCGTAAGCAAAAAGAAAGCCATTACTTGATGAGTCAATCCCAACCATAACGGAACACTGTAAAGCAAGGTAAATACGCCTAATCCAAATTGTACAAACACGATGATAACCAAAGCATTTATCCCTGATCTTTGCTCTTTGTTTAAATCAAATTTATGGCTTTTATAAGCCAAAAGCAAAATAAATCCAACTACCACATAAGCCATTGTTCGATGCACAAATTGAACGCCGCTTTTGCCTTCGGTAAGTCGAAGTAACCAACTATCTTTTTCTAAAATAATACTTTCGTGAAAGAATTGTCCATCACTCATCATTGGCCAATGATTGTGAATTAAACCAGCATTTAAACCCGCAACAAAACCTCCATAAATGATTTGCAATAGCAGAAAAACCAATGCAAAACGAGCAATTTTTCGCAAGGGAATTATAGCGGCTGCTTTGTTTGGATAAATCAAATCCAAGGCAACCCAAAGTGTGTATGCAAAAGTGATAAAGGCAAAAGTCAAGTGCAAAGCTAGTCTAAAATGGCTTACGTCGGGATTGTCAATCAAGCCGCTTCGCACCATAAACCAACCCAAAAATCCTTGAAAAGCGCCCATTCCAAGTAGCACCGCACATTTTTTTATAGTTTCTCTAGAAAGTCGTTTTTTAAGGAGGAAATAGAGAAAAGGAACGAGAAATACCAATCCAATGATTCGTCCTATAAATCGGTGAAACCATTCCCAGAAGTAGATGAATTTATAATCTGAAAGTGTAAAGTCGTTATGAATATTGATTTTTTGGTATTCAGGGAATTTCTTGTATTGCTCGAAGGTTTCTTGCCATTTTGCTTCGGTTAAAGGAGGGAAAGTATCGGTTACTAAATGCCAATCGGTCATTGATAATCCCGAATTGGTCAAACGGGTAATGCCGCCAACCACAACCATTACAAACAATAAAAAGCAACCTGAAAGTAGCCAGATTATTACGGATTTATTTTTATTTTTCATTTTATTTTATTGGAAAGTCTTGAGGTTTTTGGCGAGTGTCCCAGATGTCTAGAACAACAATTTCATCTGGGGTTATTTTGTAAATAATTTCAAAATGGCTTATAATGATAAATTTAGAATCTTTTCTAAAAGTTGGTTTGCCTAATTCAGGAAGTTGTACAACGATTTTTAAATTGGTATTGAAAAGTAAATTTTGTTTTCGACTATAAACCTTTGATTTATTTCGATTGTTCCAATAGTCAAAAATATTTTTTCTTGAATTTCGGGATTCTACAGACCAAATTAATCTTCTAGCCATTCTTGAATTTCTTTTTGGGCATCTTCATCCGAAATACATTCCCCATTTTCATATTGTTGGACAGCAAGATTTATTTTTCGTTGTTCTTCATCCGAAAAAACTCTGATTCTTTCATAGGTTAGAGCAGGTTCATTAACCAATGAATTAGATTCAAAATCGTTTATAATTCCTTGAATTTTATTCAAAAGTGCCGTATCGTCAGTTGCAATAATTTGCGCTATGATTCCTAATTTTAATTCAGCTATATTCATAATCAAAATTTTTATAAAATTAAGAATTTTTTAAATAGTGAAGAGTGAACAGTAGTTAAACTTTCTTCAAACCTAATTTTGCTCCTCTTTTTAACACAAAATCATAAGCAGCTTGGTATTCATTTGGAATTTCGCCTTCCATTATCGCTTCTTTTACGGCTTCTTTCAAAACTCCAATTTCGCGTGAAGGTTGCAAATTAAAAATCGCCATAATTTCTTCGCCAGAAATAGGCGGTTGAAAATTCCGAACGTGATCACGTTCTTCAACTTCTACGATTTTCTTGCGAACGATTTCAAAATTTTGATGGTATTTCTTGAACTTGCTTGGGTTTTTAGTAGTAATGTCAGCTTCGCACAAAGTCATCAGGCTTTCTACATCTTCACCAGCATCAAAAACCAAACGACGAACAGCAGAATCTGTAACCATATCTTCCGATAAAACAATCGGACGTGAACTCATCATTACCATTTTTTGTACAAATTTCATTTTGTGGTTCAACGGCATATGCAATCTTTCGAAGATTTTCTTGGCCATTTTTCCACCCAAAAATTCGTGACCGTGAAACGTCCAGCCTTGTTTTTTGTTGAAACGTTTGGTTGGTGCTTTTCCAATATCGTGCAACAATGCCGACCAACGCAACCAAACATCGTCTGTATTTGGGCAAATATTATCGACCACTTCTAGTGTGTGGTAAAAATTATTTTTGTGGGTTTGACCTTCAATTTCCTCTACTTGATTCAAAGCGGTTAATTCGGGTAGAATAATGTCTAAAAGTCCTGTTTTATACAGCAATAAAAATCCAACCGATGGTTTGTCGGTCGAAAGGATTTTGTTCAATTCATCGACAATTCTTTCGCCAGAAATAATCTTAATTCTTTCGGCATTTTTTTTGATGGATTGCAGCGATTTTTCTTCAATTTCAAATCCCAATTGATTAGCAAAACGAATTCCTCTGAGCATTCGCAAAGGATCATCAGAAAAAGTAATGTCTGGATCTAAAGGTGTTTTGATGATTTTGTTTTTCATATCCTCCAATCCATTGAAGGGATCAGACAATTCTCCAAAATTGGCTGCGTTTAAGGATAATGCCAAAGCATTGATGGTAAAATCACGACGATTTTGGTCGTCTTCTAAGGTTCCATTTTCGACAACAGGATTTCTACTTTCAAGATTGTAAGACTCTTTTCGAGCGCCTACAAATTCGATTTCGGTGTCTTCAAAACGCAACATTGCCGTTCCATAGGTTTTAAAAACTTGGACTTTTGGTTTGTTGGGTAATAATTCCGAAACTTTCAATGCGAGTTCAATTCCGCTGCCCACGGCAACAATATCGATGTCTTTTTTGAAGTCTCGTTCAAGAATTAAATCTCTCACGAAACCTCCAATTACATAACTTTCGATGTTAAGTTCTTGGGAAGCTTGAGAAATGACTTCGAATATTTTATTATTTAAGGCTGATTTGTAATTCATAATTTTACCGCAAATTCGCAAATTATTTTTTTGAACTTATGATGCGTTTGTATTCTAAAGAAACTAAATTGAAATTGACAAGTATTGCCAATTTGTTTTTAGAGACTTTTAAATAATTTAAACATTGATTATAATGACTGTTGTTGAAACAATCGACGGTTTTTATTTCGAGAATAATTTTATCGTAAACTACAAAGTCTGCGTAAAATTTATGCTTTAAAGTGGTATCTTTATAATTAACAGAAAACTCTTTTTCTCGCTGATATGGAATGTTTAGTTGCTGCAATTCAAATTCAATAGCATCTTTATAAACTATTTCAGAAAAACCTTTTCCGAGATTTTTATGCACTTCAAATAGAATTCCTACTATTGTATAATTTTCATCTTTATAAATATATTCTTCCATAAAAAAAAAATAATTTGCGAATTTGCGGTAAAATTTATTTCCGAATTACTTTCACCTGCGAATCGCTCGTCAATTTTATGATTGTCGAGGGTTTTCCGGCAATTTTATCACGGTGCAAATTTACAACATAGTCTACACCTTTTATAATTTCTTGACTAATATCTTTGAAGGCAATAGGAGTGGGTTGTCCCGAGATATTTGCTGAAGTAGAAACCAATGGTTTTCGCATCTTTTCCATCAATTTGAAACAGAAAGGTTCTTTTACGATACGGATTCCTAATGTATTGTCAGCTGCAATTAAATTAGGTGCAACATTTCTGGGTTTATCCAATATTAAAGTAGTTGGTTTTTCGGATAAATCCATAATTTGCCAAGCTACTTCCGGAATATCTTTGAAAACATTGTACATCATTTTCTCGCCATTCATTAGGCAAATCATCGATTGTGTTTCGGCTCTTTGTTTGAGTTTATAGATTTTGGCAACCGCTTCGGGATTTGTGGCGTCGCAACCAATTCCCCAAACGGTGTCCGTTGGATAGAGGATGATGCCTCCATTTTGTATTACTTCAAATGCTTTGTGGATTTCTTCGTTACTGTCCATAAAATTTTTTTTATCAAGAAAGATTATTTGCAAAAATAATCTTTCTAAACGGAAACAACCTTAAATTTAATTTAGAATAATTGACGTTTTATGAATTATAAGATTATTTTTGCTTATTGATATTATGCAATAAAAAATTTTAAACTTCATATACAGCATATATTTTTGATTAATATTTTATTTTTTAAAATGGTAGAAACGATATTAAAATACTTGTACATTAGAATTACTTTTTATTATTATAAATTTTCCGGATCATCTCATAAAGTGTTGACTATAGATGATTTATATAAAACCCCTATTATTATTACCAGTTTTAATCAGTTAGAATATTTAGAGAAATTAATTGATTTTCTATTAGCAAGAGGGTTTTCAAATGTTGTTATCATTGACAATAATTCTACATATAAACCTTTATTGGATTATTTAGATTCAATTCAAAACAAAGTTAAAATTCATAGATTAAAAAAGAATTATGGTCATTTGGTTTTTTGGAAAAGGTATGATTTGTTTGTTAAGTATGGCAAAGGATATTATGTTGTGACAGATCCAGACATTGTGCCTTTAGAGAGTTGTCCAGAAGATTTTATGGTTAAATTTCAATCTATTTTGTTACAGAATAAAAAACGGATGAAAGTTGGTTTTGGTTTACAAATTGATGATATTCCTTTGAGTAATCCTAACAGAGAAAAAGTAATTAGTTGGGAAACTAAATTTTGGAAAACAAAAGTTTCCGATGGTGTTTTTGATGCCGATATCGATACCACTTTTGCCTTATACAAACCTTTTTATCACAGAAAAAACAAGAAATTCAAAACAGCCTTGCGTACAGATTATCCCTATGTAGCTATTCATGGAGGCTGGTATATAGATGTGAATAATCTTTCGGAAGAGCAAGCTTTTTACTTTGAAACTGCAAACGATTCTAGTTCTTGGAAGATTGATAGCAAAGGAAAAATTGCAAATGCAAAATACGAGAAAAAATATTAATCAGAAAATAGAATTAAATTATTGTATAAAATGCAAAACTTAGTTAAAGTTGTAATACCTGTCTATAAATCCTATTTTGGAGAACTTGAAGAAAAATCTTTTTTGCAATGTGTTAAAGTTCTTGGTAATTATGAAGTTGTTTTGGTTCAACCGGAAGGTCTAGATAGTTCTTATATTACTAAAAAATTTGATGCTATTACTGTTGAAAGTTTTCCAAAACATTATTTTCAAAACATAGAAGGATATAACGAATTATTGTTGTCACCTTTATTTTATGAACGCTTTTTGGATTCGGAATATATTTTAATTTATCAATTGGATGCTTTTGTTTTTAAAGACGAATTAACTGAATGGTGTCAAAAAGGATATGACTATATTGGTGCTCCTTGGATTGCAAGTTTAAAAAAATCTATTTGGGCAAAGTTCTTTAATTTTGTAGCCAAAAAATTTAGAACTAAAAAGAAAAATGGTCGTGAACAAACTTTTTTTAAAGTTGGAAATGGAGGTTTTTCTTTACGTAAAGTAACTTCACACTTTTCTATTGCTAAAAATAATGAAAAATTTATTCTCGATTTTTTGAACGCAAAAGAAAAAGAAATTTATGCTATTGAAGATGTTTTCTGGTCACTAAAAGCAATTGAATTTGATGAAAATTTTAGAATTCCAGATTATAAAGAGGCATTGCATTTTGCAATAGATCGAAAGCCTAAAATAGCTTTTTCTTTAATTAATAACCAACTTCCATTTGGTTGTCACGGAATTAACAAACCAAAAGTTATCAAGTTTTGGAGCAAAATTTTAAGCCAATATTAGAATTACTTTTAAAATAATAAAATGACAATAAAACTTATGTTTTCTAAATCGGTTACTAATTCTAAAGACGTGCTTGGTTTTATTAAAGAATTCAATTCTGATTCAGGAATTCTTTTTGGCGATGGACAAAGGAATAAAATTAAACTTTTTGAATTAGATGGGAAAACAATCAATATCAAATCCTTCAAAATTCCACATCTTATAAATAAAATAGCATATAAATATTTCAGAAAATCCAAAGCTAGACGCTCTTTTGAATATGCCACAACTTTATTAGAAAAAGGAATTGGAACCCCTCAGCCAATTGCTTATTTTGAGAATTATGACATCATAGGACTCAAGGATAGTTATTATGTGAGCGAACACCTGAATTGCGATTTGACTTTTAGGGAATTGGTCGAAATTCCAAATTTTTTAGATCACGAGAACATTTTAAGACAATTTACCCAGTTTTCATTCGATTTACACGAAAAAGGAATTGAATTCCTAGATCATTCTCCAGGCAATACTTTGATTAAAAAAAATGCCGAAGGAAACTATGATTTCTTCTTGGTTGATTTGAATCGAATGAATTTTCACGACGCTATGGATTTTGATTCAAGAATGAAAAACATCAGTCATTTGACTCCCAAAAAGGAAATGATTGCCGTGATGAGCAACGAATATTCTAAATTATATCCGACTCAAACTGAAGCTGAAATTTTTGAAAAAATGTGGTTTTACACTAATGATTTTCAAATAAAATTCCATAAAAAAATTAAGTTGAAGAAGACTTTGAAATTCTGGAAGTCTTAAATTCATAAAAAATTCTGTTTTAAAAACAATTCGATTTTGTCCTTGAACAATTCGGGTTTGAATTCTTGATACAATGAAAGAGCATTTTTTTTGAGCTCTTTATCCGTTTTTGAAACCAATAATTCGGGTTTGAAGTCGTTCAAATGAACCGAAATATGATGTATGCCATCTTCGAGAGTGGCCCAGATTTTCTTTTCAATCCAAGGCGAAAAAATAATAAATGAAGGTTTTTCTAAAGCTTTTGCCATATTAATTGCCCCGCCATCGTTGCCAATAATCAAATCGCAATTGTTCATTATCGCAATAAAGGAACGCAAATCATTACCTAATAATTCAAAATAGATTTTTTCCTGAGTGGAAAGTTTGCAAGCATCAAAAACAATTTTGGCATCCTTAATTTGCTTTGGAAAATAATTAAAAAGAATATTTACTTCTCGATGGTCGGCAATGGAATCAATAATTTTCGCCATATATTCCAATGGATAGGTTTTTAGATTTTCGCTTCCCAAAAGGCTAATCATTACTGTTTTTCGATTTTTCTTTAGTTGATGATATTCAAAAAGCGCAATCGCATCTTGGTTTTCTTTATCAGTAACATATAATTTAGGAAAAGGATCTATGTCAATTTTTAAATTAAGAGGTTCTAATAAGGAAAGTCGTCTTTCGATGGCTAAACCCAAATTTGTTTTTGGGAGTTCGGCAAAGGGAACATTATCGGTGTATAAAAAGGTGCGTCCGAATTTTTTATATGAGATTTTCCTTTTGGCTCCGCTCAACAAAACAATCAGCCAGCTTTCTAATTTAGAATAAGCATCAATGATTAAATCGTATTTGACACCTCGAATTTCGTGTGCCAAATTCAAGAATTCTCTTTTGCTTTTGCGGTGTTTTTCCTGAGATATAAGAACATTGTCGATATTGGGATTGCCTTCCAAAACCGGAATTGTCGATTCGTAAACCAAATAATCGATTTGAGCATCTGGATAAGCCAAACGTAAATTATTGCAAATGATGCTGCTAACAAGCACATCGCCAATCATTTTTTGTTGTATAACTAGTATTTTCATTTTGAAGAAGGAATCGTTTTTTTTAACAATACAAATTGAAGCAAAAAAAATCAATTTTTAGGAATAAATTATAAAAGAAAAATTCCAAATTCCAATCGATTTGATAATTGGAATTTGGAATTTAAAATTTAAAATATTGGAATTTAAAACTTACACTGCCACATCATATTCGCGTAACGCATTATTCAAGGATGTTTTCAAATCAGTGGATGCTTTACGAGTACCAATTATCAAGGCGCAAGGCACTTGGAAATCTCCAGCAGCAAATTTCTTGGTATAGCTTCCAGGAATTACAACCGAACGAGCAGGAACAAATCCTTTTCTTTCAATAGGAGTTTCGCCAGTTACATCAATAATTTTGGTGGAAGCGGTCAAACATACATTCGCACCTAGTACGGCTTCTTTACCCACGTGAACACCTTCGACAATAATACAACGAGAACCGATAAAAGCTCCGTCTTCGATAATTACTGGAGCAGCTTGCAAAGGTTCCAGAACACCACCAATTCCAACACCACCAGAAAGGTGAACGTCTTTACCAATTTGGGCACAACTACCCACAGTTGCCCAAGTATCTACCATTGTTCCAGAATCAACATATGCACCAATGTTTACATAACTTGGCATCATAATTACGCCACTAGCAAGAAAAGCGCCATAACGAGCAGATGCTCCGGGAACTACACGAACTCCTTTTTCGGCATAATCTCTTTTTAGCAACATTTTGTCGTTGTATTCGAAAATTCCAGCTTCTAATGTTTCCATTTTTTGGATGGGGAAATACAGCACAACTGCTTTCTTTACCCATTCGTTTACTTGCCATCCTTCGCCAACAGGCTCTGCAACACGCAATTTTCCTGCATCTAATAATTCGATAACTGATCTAATGGCATCAGTAGTTTTTGTTTCTTGTAACAAAGCGCGGTTTTCCCAAGCTTGTTCTATTATGGATTGTAATTCGTTCATTTTGATAAAATTTTCAGCAAAGATAGGATTTTTAACCAAAACCAAAAAGTCAAATCGAATGGAAAATGTTATATATTTGTAATATTAAATTTCGAATTATGGAAACCATTAGATTAGAATTTCAGCCCAAAATTAAAGCCAAAATCTTGGAATTATTGAGTTCGTTTTCTTCGGATGAATTGAAAATAGTTCAAGAAGATTTAGATTTTGATGAAAATAAGAAAAAAATAGCTATTGCTTACGCTAAACTAAAAAGCGGTACTGAGAAAATGTATTCAATAGACGAAGTTGATGCAATTTTAGATAAAACATTTTCGGAATATGATAGTTAGTATTTCCAATGAATTTCTAAAATTATTGACAGAGCAAGTTCGTTACATTTATAAAGACAAACCACGAGCAGCATTAAAATTCAGGAAAGATTTACTTAAAAATATCAAAAAAGACTTAGAACAACCATTTCATTTTAAGAAATCAAGATATATTGAAAATGAAAATATAAGGGATTATGTTTTTAAAGGATATGTGGTTGTTTATGAGGTAGATATTGAGAAGAAAATTGTTTCTGTCTTCGGTTTCATAAAATATAAAGACTCCTTATAAATGCCAAGAATTCTCGCCATAGATTACGGACAAAAACGAACCGGAATAGCCGTTACCGATGAGTTGCAAATAATTGCTTCAGGTTTGACGACGATTCCCTCAGCCACAGCCATTGCTTTTTTTAAAGATTATTTTTCCAAAGAAAAGGTTGAAGCAGTCCTCATTGGCGAACCCAAACAAATGAACGGCCAGCCATCTGAAAGCGCTTCTATCATCAAAGGATTTGTGACACATTTTACCAATCATTTTCCCGATATGAAAGTCATTAGAGTGGACGAGCGGTTTACTTCAAAAATGGCTTTCCAAACAATGATTGACAGTGGATTAAGTAAAAAACAACGTCAAAACAAAGCACTAATCGACGAAATATCGGCTACAATTATGCTTCAGGATTATTTGACCCGAAAAATGTTTTAAGAGAATTGTTTTCAGGATTTTTTTCGGTTTTCAATAATACTTTTGTTGTTTTTAGGATGTTTTCAGACAGATTGGTTAACCAAATCAATTGTTCAATTACCAATTGTGCTTCTCGCATTTTATGTTTGAAAGCCTCGCTATTGACATCACTTCCTTGAGCTAATTCTTGTTCCCGAATTTTCTTTAATTCAATTAAATTATTATTTAAATTTTCATCTATTATCGTATCGTTTTCGATTTGATTATTCTCGTCTTTCAAAATGGAAATAGCAGAATCTAGATTTTTTATAATTTTATTGAATATGAAATTGAATGATTTAGAAGCTTTGGTTGTTTTATGCGATTGTGTATACGTGCCTAACGAAGCCGCAGACGAAAGTAAAGCATTGTTGACAACTGTAAATTTATACACCTGTTGCAATTTGTCTTGCTTCGATTTGGGTTCTTGCAACATTCTTTGAAAAGAGGCCATCAGGTTTCCAATTTCTATAAAAGCCTGATTTCTTGCCAATCGATATTTTGTATTTATGCCTTCTTTGTCATTATAAAGGATTGAAATTTGTTTTAAATAATTTCTATTGGCTTCGATAGAATTTTTGATATTTTGATTGGTATTTAACGATTCCCAATACGGCCACAAAAAATGATTGGCCAAAATAGCCAAAATAGCCCCAACAAAAGTGTCTAAAACGCGATACAGAACTATATTGCTATCGCTTGGATTTAATATAGCAAAAATAAAAATGACGTGTAAAGTAATAAAGGTTGTACCAATTTTATAATTTGATGGATTAAAAGTCAATCCTAAAATCAAAAAAAGGATCGTTAATGCAGCAAGAATTGTCGAACTTGGGTCTAATGCTAAAACGGCAAAACCGATAACACCACCAATGAGCGTTCCTATAAATCGATTTAATGTTCTTTCTTTTGTGAGGCCATATCCAGGTCGCATAATCACAACGATGGTCAATAAAATCCAATATACATTTTCAAACGGCAATACTTTTCCAATTATCAATCCTATTAATAATGTGGTGGTAATTCGCAATGAATGTCGGAATTCAAGCGAAGAAAAGCTAAAATTTTCGACCAAAGTGTTTAACGGATAATAATGCGAAATGGTTAATTTGTCTAAATCTTTATCCCTTCCATTTAGGTCTTTGAGTTTAACGGTTGAGGTGTATGCACGCTCCAAAGTTTTTATTTTCTCAACCTGTTTTTCGGCATAATGCAACATATTTGAGAGCATATGAACCCCTTCTGAAGCTTCAGCCTCACCGAGTGTTTTTTCGTAATCGGAAATGGCAAATTCGAAGGAAAATAAATTTTCGATTAAATTATTATTCTGGATGTATTGCTTTCTTTTTTTTATTTTTTTGGATAATGATTTTAAATTTTTGGCCAGATTATAGGCTAAGCTTTGATAGGTCGTTAAAACCTTTGGGTGTGCATCGAATTTTTGATGTAATTTATTATGATCAAAGGAAGTAGATACGGCTAATTCCATTATTTCTACCAAGGACATAAAAGCCAAAAGCATTTTTCTGTTTTGATGAGAAGAGCCATAATCTGTTCGATTTCGAACTAGAACTTCTCTAATGTTTTCATGAATATTATTCAATTCGACTTGAAGAATCAATTGTTTTCGGGTAATTTCTTTTCTGTCGGAATTCAATTCCCACAAATCACCTCTTAGTTTCAAATATTTTGATGTCAGTTTGATACATTCAACAATTTGTAATTCGGTATAGCGATGCGGATTGATGTAATAAAAAATAATGGAAATGAGAAGATAAAATAATCCGCCACAAAGCAACAATCCAGAGTGTTGCAGCATTTCTATGCCTTTATGAGTGTGCGCAAGCGAAATGGAAAGTATCATTAATGCCGAAAAGGCAACCATTGTAGCTCTTTGTCCATAAACGGCAAGCATAGATAATGTGAAAACTAAAATGGCAAATACGGGGTAAAAAAGAATGGGATACGGATAAGTGGCATTGATTAATAAATTGACTCCAGCAAGAATAAAAACCGTTACCAGCAAACCATTAATTTTATGTTTCAAATTACTAGGAGTGTCACTCGGAAATGTAAATAAGGCGCCTATGGCTATGGTTAATCCAATTTCTAAATTGCCCAAATACGAAAATAGAAACGCAGGGATAACGGCAGCAAGAACTACTTTGAGAGCATTGTACAAATTAGTACCAATAGTAAAGTCCTTTATTTTTGGAAACATATTTCTTTGGGTTGTTTGCAAAGGTAAGAATTGAGTGATATTATAATAGCATATAGGACTTAGATTTCTAAACTAAATTTAAATATTAATCATGAATATATTGAATGCGCATTTTTTTACTATTTTTGCAAACTGAAAATTAGATGAGAGTTTTAGAATTTTTAGTAGATAATAATTAATACAAAATTAATGATTTTACCAATTGTAGGATATGGCGATCCAATTTTAAGAAAGGTGGGAGAGGAGATTACTCCAGAGTATCCTAATCTGAAAGAAATCATAGCCAATATGTATGAAACAATGTACAATGCTTATGGTGTTGGGCTTGCAGCTCAACAAGTAGGTTTGAACATTCGTCTTTTTGTGATTGATACTACCCCATTTAGTGATGATGAAGATTTGCCCTCTGAGGAACAAATCCAGTTAAAAGGATTCAAACGCACTTTTATCAATGCCAAAATGTTGAAAGAAGAAGGCGAATTATGGAGTTTTAACGAAGGCTGTCTCAGTATTCCTGATGTTCGTGAAGAAGTTTATCGCAACGAAAAAATCACAATTGAGTATTGCAACGAAGATTTTAATGTAAAAACCGAAGTTTTCGAT
Organism: Flavobacterium franklandianum; assembly: GCF_007097365.1. Classification (GTDB taxonomy): domain Bacteria; phylum Bacteroidota; class Bacteroidia; order Flavobacteriales; family Flavobacteriaceae; genus Flavobacterium; species Flavobacterium franklandianum. The sequence goes on along the minus strand of NZ_VJZR01000014.1, from coordinate 31,112 downwards.
GGTTTGATTGCACGTGTTATTCAACATGAATACGATCATAACGAAGGAGTCTTATTTACAGATTTGATTTCGAGTCTAAAAAGACAATTAGTTAAAAAGAAATTGCAAAACATTATGGATGGTAAAACCAGGCCAGATTATCGAATGAAATTTTGCAATAAAAAAGGAAGATAAGTAAGTAGTCAGTTTTCAGTTCCTCAAATTAAAAAAAACATATAATTTATAAAAAAATGAATTTAGAAAAAATATTATCAATTTCTGGAAAACCAGGACTGTATGCACTAAAAGTTCAAACTCGTACCGGCTTTTTGGCTGAATCTTTAGTCGATGGAAAAAAAATATCGGTTAGCTTGAAAGTTAACGTGAGTTTATTGTCAGAAATTTCAATTTACACCATCAACGAAGAGAAACCATTGACCGAAGTGATGCGAAACATCGCCATCAAAGAAAATGAAGGCCCAGCAATTTCGCATAAAGAAGACAATGCTACACTAGTGGCTTATTTTTCTGAAATTCTTCCTGAATACGATTCCGAAAGAGTGTATCCGTCTGATATTAAAAAAGTTTTGAATTGGTATAACTTACTTCAATCCAAAGGAATGGTATCTAAAGAAGAGCCGAATCCCGAAACTTTGGGAGAGAACGCTGAAGCAATCAAAGAAAGCGTTGTCGAAGAAGTAGTTGCAGATAAAACTCCAGCCGAAAAGGCTCCAGCCAAAAAAGCGAAAGCCAAGAAGGCGTAATTTACTTTCTAAAATATATTTTAATCCTGTCACGATGTTTTCCTGACAGGATTTCTTATTTTTACACAAAACCTAGATACAATGAACTCCAAACAAAACCAACTCCAAGCTTTCGAACGATTATTGAATATAATGGACGATTTACGCGAAAAATGTCCTTGGGACAAAAAGCAAACGCTCCAAAGTTTACGCCATTTAACCATCGAAGAAACCTACGAATTGGGCGATGCTATTTTGGACAATGATTTGAACGAAGTCAAAAAAGAGTTAGGCGATTTGTTGTTGCATATTGTTTTTTATGCCAAAATAGGAAGCGAAACTAATGATTTTGACATTGCCGATGTGTGTAACGAAATATGTGAAAAACTCATTCATCGTCATCCACATATTTACAGCGATGTTGTGGTGAAAGATGAGGAAGAAGTGAAACAAAACTGGGAAAAACTCAAACTAAAAGAAGGCAAAAAATCCGTTCTCGAAGGTGTGCCAAAAAGTTTACCTGCTCTAGTAAAAGCCAGTCGAATCCAGGACAAAGTAAAGGGTGTAGGTTTTGATTGGGAAGAACCTCACCAGGTATGGGATAAAGTTCAGGAAGAATTGGCAGAACTTCAAGTTGAGGTAGAATCTGGAAATCAAGATAAAATGGAAGCCGAATTTGGCGATGTTTTGTTTTCGATGATAAATTATGCGAGATTTTTAAACATCAATCCCGAAGACGCTTTGGAGCGAACCAACAAAAAATTCATCAAAAGGTTTCAATATTTAGAAAGCAAAGCAGGTGAATTAGGCAAACCCTTAATGGATATGACTTTAGCTGAAATGGATGTTTTTTGGAATGAAGCCAAAAAATTGTAATTGAAAATCTATGATTTTCAAATATTTCAATTTTGGAATGAAGCCAAAAAATTGTAATTGAAAATCTATGATTTTCAAATATTTCAATTTTGGAATGAAGCCAAAAAATAT
>NZ_VJZR01000014.1:0-29398 GCF_007097365.1 Flavobacterium franklandianum | reverse complement strand
ATTTTGGAATGAAGCCAAAAAATTGTAATTGAAAATCTATGATTTTCAAATATTTCAATTTTGGAATGAAGCCAAAAAATTGTAATTGAAAATCTATGATTTTCAAATATTTCAATTTTGGAATGAAGCCAAAAAATTGTAATTGAAAATCTATGAGTAAATCTAAAAAATTATAAAATGATTTAAACTATATCTGCAATTCTCTTCAGTTTTGCAATATCTTTTATGATTATTTTTTTACCAATCAATCCAATCAATCCAATTTTATTAAAATCGGAAAGCAATCGAATACAACTTTCAGTGGCAGTACCAATCATTCCAGCTAATTCTTCGCGAGATAATTGAATGTGTAGTGATCCGTCTTCATTTTTACCAAAAGTCTCTTGAAGATATACAAGTGTTTCAGCGAGACGTTCTTTGACAGTTTTTTGTGAAATAGAAATCATGTGTTCGTCAGCATCTTTCAAATCGCCACAAATAGTTTTCATCATATTCATTGAAAACTGATTGTTATTATCAAACATACTCAGGACTTCACTTTTAGGTATAAAGCAAACTTCCATGTCTTCGAGAGCTACTGCACTCAAATTTGCGGGTTCATCACTAATCATTGAACGTTGCCCGAGTAATTCACCAGCTTTTACTAGTTTTATGATTTGGTCTTTTCCGTTTGCACTCAATTTTGACAATTTGCAAGTGCCAGTAGTAATACAATATACTCCATTTACAATATCTCCCTCTTCAAAGATAGGATTTCCTTTTTTTATAGTATGAGAGGTTTTACACTCGGCGAGCTTGATTAACTCATCTTTATTAAGCGCTTTCAAAGAGCTAAATTCTCTAACGATACACTGTTCACATTTGCCCATATACTAAAATATTATTTGAGTTTTACAAATCTACAAAATAATATGATAATTATCATATTATTAATTTTTTCACCCATTATATTTGTTACTTGTAAAAACAGATAAGTATATGGAGTTAGAATCCTGTTTCCACTGTGGGTTGGATGTTGTAAAAGAGGACCAAATTGTCTTCGATGAAAAAAAATTTTGTTGCAATGGTTGCAAAACCGTGTACGAAATTTTTAGTCTCAATGATATGTCTTGCTATTATGATTTCGAAAAATCTCCTGGAGCAACACCTCTTGATATAAAAGGTAAATACGATTTTTTAGAAAATGAAAGTATTGTATCAAAACTTTTAGAATTTCAAGAACATAAAACGGCTATTGTTTCCTTAAGTATTCCGCATATTCATTGTAGTTCGTGTATTTGGATTCTCGAAAATCTTCACAAATTGCAAAAAGGCATTAGCACTTCGCAAGTTAATTTTCCTGAGAAAAAAGTCCGAATTACTTATAATCCTGAGGTTACTTCACTAAAAACAATTGTGCATTTATTAAGCTCGATTGGTTATGAACCCTACATCAGTTTAGAAAATTATGAAACAGGCAAAAACAATGTCGATAGAAGTTTGACTTATAAACTAGGATTGGCTTTCTTTTGTTTTGGCAATATTATGCTGCTTTCTTTTCCTGAATATTTTGAGGTCAAGGAATTTTGGCTGGACACTTATAAACCTTTTTTCCGTTGGTTAATTTTTGTTTTGTCATTGCCTTCATTTTTGTATTCTGCCAGTGGTTACTATGTTTCAGCTTATAAAAGTATCAAATCAGGAATGTTGAATATCGATATTCCAATTGCTTTGGGAATTATTATTTTCTTTATCCGAAGTACTTTTGATATCGTGATGGATTATGGCTCTGGTTTTTTCGATAGCTTGACGGGTTTGATTTTCTTTATGCTTTTGGGTAAAATGTTCCAAATCAAAACCTATAGTTTTTTGAGTTTCGAAAGGGATTTTAAATCTTATTTTCCAATCGCAATCACGAAAATCAACACTGATTTTTCAGAGGAAAGTGTTCCCATATATGATATCGAAAAAGGAAATCGTCTTTTAATTAGAAATCAAGAATTAATTCCTGTCGATGGTATTTTAATCTCTGACAAAGCCGAAATTGATTATAGTTTTGTAACAGGAGAAGCCATTCCTATCACTAAAAAATCGGGCGATAAGGTTTTTGCTGGCGGAAAACAGATAGGAAAAGTGATTGAAATGGAAGTTTTGCATTCGGTTTCACAAAGTTATTTAACGCAACTTTGGAGTAACGATGTTTTTCAGAAAAATGTAGAACAAAAATACAAATCCATCACCGATACTATAAGTCATTATTTTACACCAATTCTGTTGATAATTGCTTTTGCTGGATTTGGCTATTGGGTTTTTATTGATGCTAATATTGCTTTTAATGTATTTACCGCTGTGTTGATTGTAGCTTGCCCTTGTGCATTAGCATTGTCAGCTCCGTTCACGATGGGTAATGTTTTGCGAATTTTTGGCAAAAAAAAATTTTACCTCAAAAACGCATTGGTTATCGAGCAATTAGCTAAAGTTGATACTATAGTTTTTGACAAAACAGGAACAATTACCACCAATAAAAAAGCAAATATTTCTTATTCCTCCCCCAACCCCTCCGAAGTTGGGGAGTCAAAAACGGGAATCAACGATGAAAATAGAACACTCATAAAAAATGTCCTACGGGCCTCGAATCATCCATTGAGTCGAATGTTATATGATTTTTTGCCAGAATGCAAAAGGTTAAAAATCAACGATTTTAAAGAAATTACTGGAAAGGGAATTCAAGCTACCATTGAGGGGAATTTGATTCAAATAGGGTCTTATAAATTTATTGTACAAAATTCCCATTTGCAAGTTTCGGCTCCCTCTCCTTTGGAGAGAGTCGGGGAGAGGACATCAGTTCATATCAAAATAAATGAAATCTATTATGGCAAATACATTTTCAATAATCATTACAGAGAGGGTTTAGCTGAGCTTTTTGAAAAATTAAGTGTCGATTATAAAATCAAAGTATTATCTGGAGATAACGAAGGGGAACGTACATCTTTAGAAAATATTCTGCCAAAAAACACCGAATTAATTTTTAATCAAAAGCCAGAGCAAAAGCTGGAATTTATTAAAAAATTACAAGAAGAAGGAAGAAATGTGATGATGGTAGGAGATGGTCTAAATGATGCAGGAGCTTTAGCGCAAAGTAATATAGGTATTTCGATTTCAGAAAATGTTAATGTTTTTTCGCCAGCTTGTGATGCCATTTTAGATGCGAATGAATTTAATAAAATGAATTATTTTCTGAAATTGTCTAAGAAATCAATAACAACTATAAAGATGAGTTTTGCATTATCAATTCTATATAATATTGTGGGATTATCATTTGCAATAACTGGAAATCTGTTGCCGTTAGTAGCTGCTATAATTATGCCTTTGAGTACTGTGACAATTGTTAGTTTCGTAACAATCGCTAGTAATTTTTATGCGAAAAGGGTAAATTAGATTAATTAATTGTTTTTTTTTATCGTAAATTTGATAAAAACCTAAAATATGATAATTGTCATAATTTGAGAAAAATCGATAAAGTATATTTGCTAACTAATTTTATTTTTATGAGTGTTATTTATTTACTTATTTCAATCAGTATTGTTGTGGCTGTATTTTTCTTTTTAGCTTTTATAAGAGCAGTAAAAAAAGGACAATACGATGACGATTACACCCCATCAGTTCGAATGCTTTTTGACGACGAACTTATCAAGAAAGCAAGTGATGACGTTATTCAAATTACTAAAAAAAATCCTAAACCTTAATTTTTTAAACCAATTAATAAATAACTATTTATGGAAATGCAACAGTTTTATTATGACAACAAAATTGTAAAGAAATTCATTTATGCAACCATCGTTTTTGGTGTTGTAGGGATGTTGGTGGGGCTTATTTTGGCCACTATGTTTCTTTTCCCAAACATCACAGACGGTATTTCGTGGCTGAGTTATGGCAGATTGAGACCTTTACATACCAATGCGGTGATTTTTGCCTTTGTTGGGAATGCAATGTTTGCCGGAATTTATTATTCGTTACAGCGATTACTTAAAGCCAGAATGTTCAGTGATTTTTTAAGCAACTTGAATTTTTGGGGTTGGCAATTAATTATTGTTGCAGCAGCTGTTTCGTTGCCATTGGGTTATAGCACTTCCAAAGAGTATGCTGAATTAGAATGGCCAATAGATATTGCAATTGCCTTAATTTGGGTAGCTTTTGGTATCAATATGATTGGTACAATTTTAAAAAGAAGAGAGCGTCATTTATATGTTGCGATTTGGTTTTATATTGCCACTTTCGTGACTGTAGCGGTTTTGCATATTTTCAATAGTTTAGCATTGCCCGTAAGCGGAATGAAAAGTTACTCTGTTTATGCAGGTGTTCAAGATGCCTTGGTTCAATGGTGGTACGGTCATAATGCAGTTGCATTTTTCTTGACTACTCCATTTTTAGGATTGATGTATTACTTTGTTCCAAAAGTAGCGAATCGTCCTGTTTATTCTTATAGATTATCCATTGTTCACTTCTGGTCATTAATATTTTTGTATATCTGGGCAGGACCGCACCATTTATTGTATTCGGCTTTACCAACTTGGGCTCAAAATTTAGGAGTAGTTTTCTCCATTATGTTGATTGCTCCATCTTGGGGAGGTATGATAAACGGACTTTTGACATTGAGAGGAGTTTGGGATAAAGTACGTGTTGATCCAGTCTTGAAATTCTTCGTTGTGGCGATTACAGGTTATGGTATGGCTACTTTTGAAGGACCAATGTTGTCTCTAAAAAATGTAAATGCCATTGCGCATTTCACCGATTGGATTATTGCACACGTTCACGTTGGAGCATTGGCTTGGAACGGATTTATGGCTTTCGGTATTATTTATTGGTTGATACCAAGAATGACTAAAACTGCTTTATATTCAATTAAATTAGCCAATTTCCACTTCTGGATCGGGACTTTGGGAATTATACTTTATACACTTCCAATGTATGTTGCCGGTTTTTTGCAAGCTTCAATGTGGAAACAATTTAACCCTGACGGAACCTTGACTTATGGAAACTTCCTTGAAACGGTAACTCAAATTATGCCAATGTATTGGATGAGAGCCATTGGTGGAACATTATATCTTACAGGAATGTTGGTTTTGGTTTATAACATCATTCAAACCGTAAGAGCGGGAGAAACCATCGAAGATGAATTAGCTGAAGCTCCTGCATTGCAAAAAATTACACCAGGAAGAATTAAAGGCGAAAAATACCATGCTTGGTTAGAAAGAAAACCGATTCAATTGACCATTTTTGCGGTTATTGCAATTCTTATCGGTGGAGTAATTCAAATTGTTCCAACGATAATGGTGAAATCAAATATTCCTACTATTGCTAGTGTAAAACCTTATTCACCATTAGAATTACAAGGTCGTGATTTATACATTCGTGAAGGATGCGTGGGTTGTCACTCTCAAATGGTACGTCCTTTCCGAAGCGAAGTGGAACGTTATGGGCCTCAATCCAAAGCTGGAGAATTTGTTTACGACCACCCATTTCTTTGGGGTTCTAAGCGAACCGGTCCAGATTTGTTGCGTGAAGGTGGAAAATATAATGACAACTGGCATTTTAATCACTTCTGGAATCCACAAAGCATTTCGGCAGGCTCCATTATGCCGGGGTACAAATGGTTGTTTGATAACGAAGCTATGGATAATTCTACCCTTCAAAAGAAAATGGAAGTTATGGTTACTCTTGGTGTTCCGTACACAGAGGCTCAAGTTGCCAATGCCGAAAAGGATTTGAGAACCCAAGCAGTGAGGATAGAAGAAAGCTTGAAAAATGATCCTGACTTTGTGAATAGTTACGACAACAGCAAGAAAAAAGCAGAGGCTAGAGGAGAAAAATTTGTTCCAATGAACGAAAGAGAAATAGTGGCGTTAATCGCATACATACAAAGATTGGGAACTGATATTAAGGTAAAAAAATAAAGTAATTATGTTCGAACAAATAAAACACAATATGGAGACCATCGCAGGAGTTGCGGTGTATCCAATACTTTCGTTATTAATCTTCTTTGGCTTTTTTGTAGGACTTGGAATTTGGGTTTTTTCATATAATAAAGAAAAAATCACCGAAATGAGCCAAATTCCATTAGACGACGATCATACCATATAATTTTCAAAACCGATATAAAATGAAAAAATTAATCCCAGCATATTTAAGAGTTCTTATTATTTTCTTTGCTGTTTTTGCTGCAATGGAATATTTTATCGACTCTGGAGACAAACCAGCATTTATAAAATTCCCTATGGTGTCTCTCTTTCTATTAGTATTCCTATTCTTGCTGATAGCGATAGAAGTTACCATAAATGCAGTCGATAGCATAACGTATCACTTATTGACCGAAGAGCAAAAAGCCAAATTAGATGAAGTAAATGATTTAGGTTTTAAGGATAGTGCCATTTACAAAAGTGTTGTAAATTTCTTGATCAAACCAAGACAAAATGAGGATGAAGGAGAAATATTGCTCCACCATGATTATGATGGCATCAAAGAGTTAGACAACAATTTACCGCCTTGGTGGGTATATTTGTTTTATGCTTGTATCGTTTTTTCTCTGGTATATTTAGTTCGATTTGAAATAATGGGGGCGGATAACCAAGAAATGGAATTGAAAAAAGAAATGGCTCAAGCCCAAATTGATATTGCTGAATACAAAAAAACAGCCCCAGATTTGATGGATGAAAATACAGTTACTTTATTGACAGATGCTGCAAATTTAGCCGCTGGAAAAGCCATTTTTACTACCAATTGTGTGGCTTGTCACAGAGCTGATGCAGGTGGACAAATTGGGCCAAACTTAACCGATGATCAATGGATTTTGGGTGGTGGAATCAAAAATGTTTTTCATACTCTTGTTAATGGTGGACGAGACGGTAAAGGAATGATTTCCTGGAAAGGAACTTTGAAACCGAAACAAATGCAAGAAGTTGCCAGTTATGTGTTATCATTGAAAGGCTCAAAACCAAAAGATCCAAAAGCACCAGAAGGAGAAATTTGGGTAGATTCAAATGCTGCAATTGCCACAGCGACTTCTGTCGCAACTGACAGTACAAAGGTCAAATAATATTAAATGATAAATATAAAGTTAGCAGATCCTGAATTATTTCAGGATTTGTTTTTTGTATCATTATTTAGAAATATAATTTAACTTTAATAGAATGGATGTTTTGTAAAAAGAATGAAACTGTATTATAACACAAGCAGTTTTATAAAAATAAAATCACTACTTTTCAAAGTAATGTAACCTAAGTTTCAAAGCAAACGAATTCAGATCTTTAATTTTATAATTATAAATTTTAAAATTTTAACAATGTCAAATTTACCAGACGAAGCTTTCAGAGATACCATCGGAACGATTGATGAGGAAGGAAACAGAAAATTTATTTTTCCTAAAAAGCCTTCGGGAAAATTTTACGATTATCGAAAGTGGGTTAGTTATTTTCTACTTATTATTTTGGTTGCTAATCCTTTTGTAAAGATTAATGGCAATCAGTTTATGATGTTTAACGTTCTAGAAAGAAGATTTAATATTTTTGGATTTCCGTTTTGGCCACAAGATTTTTACTTGTTTGTTGTTTCGATGATTGTAGGCGTTGTTTTCGTCATTCTTTTTACTGTTAAATTTGGGCGTATATTTTGCGGATGGATTTGCCCACAAACCATATTTTTGGAAATGGTTTTTCGGAGAATCGAATACTGGATTGAAGGCGATCGAGGCGCACAAATTCGTTTAGAAAAACAAGAATGGAATGCTGAAAAAATAAGAAAAAAAGCTATAAAATGGTTCCTCTTTTTGATAATTTCCTTTTTTATTGCCAATGTTTTTCTGGCCTACCTTATCAGTAGTGACGAATTGCTTAAAATGATTTCTGAAGGGCCAGAAAATCACATCAGTACCTTAATTTCATTGTTTATCTTTACAGGTATTTTTTATTTTATTTTTGCTTGGTTTAGGGAACAAGTATGTATAATTGCTTGTCCCTACGGAAGATTGCAAGGCGTTTTATTAGATGACAAATCCATCAATGTAGCCTATGATTTTGTTCGAGGAGAAAAAGAAATTGGTAGAGCAAAATTCAACAAACAAGAAGATAGAGCAGCATCTGGAAAGGGAGATTGCATTGATTGCAAACAATGTGTTCATGTTTGCCCAACAGGAATAGATATTCGAAACGGAACTCAGTTAGAATGTATCAATTGCACGGCTTGTATCGATGAATGTGATACGATAATGGAAGGTGTTGGTTTGCCAAAAGGACTCATTCGATATGCTTCGGAAGATGAAATCGAAAAAAATGCTACCTTCAAATTTACCGCCAGAATGAAAGGTTATTCGGCTGTCTTGTTTATTTTGATAGGTATATTAGCTGGATTATTATTTTTGCGAACCGATGTTGAAGCTGTTATTTTAAGATTACCTGGCCAACTGTTTCAACACAAAGGAGACAATATAAGCAATATTTATACTTTTAAGGTGATCAATAAAACCAATAATGATTTCAATAATATACATTTCAAATTGGTTGGTATTAAAGGGACTTTAAAAGTAGTAGGCGAACAAGATTTAAAAGTACCCAAACAAGGAATGAAAAGCGGTACTTTGTTTATAGAAATTAACGAATATTTGCTAGAATCAGACAAAACAAAATTGGAAATTGAAGTATATGAGGGAAATAAAAAAATTGAAACAAGCCAGACTAATTTTTTAAGTCCGAGAAGTTTTGATTAAATCCCCCTAACCCCCGAAAGGGGAATTATTATTGAGAAAAAAATAAATTTATAAAAAATGGAAAATCAGATTTCGAACAAACAAAACACTCCTTCTGGAGTTCCCCCTTCGGGGGCTAAGGGGATTAATTGGGGGACAGGAATCGTAATCGCTTTTGCATTATTTATCTCGTTTATTTTATATTTTGTTTTTAGTGTACAATCTAATTCAAAATATGACAACGAATTGGTTGTTGAAGAGTATTATAAGCACGATGCAAAATTTGGAGATGAAATGATTCGGATTCAAAACGCTCAAGATTTACCACAAAAACCTATTATATCAAGTACTAACGAAGGAATTACTGTCGTTTTTCCAGATGTATTTGTTCCAAAAGAAATTAAAGGGAAAGTATCTTTTTACCGTCCATCAGACAAAAAATTTGATTTCATTGTTCCTATTTCGTTATCTAATTCTACTTTGAATATAGCCAAAGAAAAGCTTTTAGGAGGCCGCTGGGACATTAATATGGAATGGCAATATGAAGGGAAACAATATCTCACTAAAGAAACAATTTATATCAAGTAAAAAGAAAAGAATAAAAAAATTAAATACGAGAGAATTGTTTAGTAAAAATATTTATTACCCAAAACTCCCAACTTCTAACTTCCCCCTTAAAAATGCTTCTAACAGCTTTCATCTTCGGTTTAATCAGTAGTTTCCATTGCATCGGAATGTGTGGCCCGATTGCTATGATGTTGCCTGTAGATAGAGAGAATCAAGCTAAAAAGGGTACTCAAATCCTGACGTATCATATCGGTCGGTTGACGGCTTATGCTACGATTGGTTTAATTTTTGGATTGCTAGGAAGAGGATTATATTTTGCCGGATTGCAACAAAAAATGTCTGTTTTTATTGGTGTTGCAATGATTGTCATTATTCTAATTCCAGACAAAGTTTTTGCCAAATACAATTTTTCGAAACCTGTTTTCAAATTGATTTCAAAAATCAAGACAACTTTAGGAAGTCAGTTCAAAAGCAAGAGTTATAAATCCTTATTTACTATTGGTTTACTGAATGGTTTTCTACCTTGCGGAATGGTTTATGTTGCCTTATTTGGCGCCATAGCAATGCAAAACGAGTTTTACGGCGTTTTATATATGATTTTATTTGGGTTAGGAACCGTTCCTGTGATGAGCAGTGTCGTGTATATCAACTCATTTTTAACGATTCCTGTGCGAAATAAAATTCAAAAAATCATTCCGTTTGTTGCGATTGTTATCGGAATATTGTTTATCTTTAGGGGATTAGGACTTGGCATTCCTTACATATCACCTTCAGATATGAGTTTGTTCGTTCAATCAAGTCCAAATTGTCATTAATTATTAATTAATTCTTATATAATTATGGAAAACCAAGATTTGCTGCACGTGTCTCCTGATGTTCAGGAAAAAATTGAGAAATTAATAAACGAAAATGATCATTTTGCAGCGTTATTCGAAGAATACCGGAAAGTCAAGCATGATGTATCCTTAATAAAATCAGAAGAAGTAGTTACTACCGATGTGCATTTGAAAGAATTAAAAGTAAAAATTCTTCATTTAAAAGATGAAATATATTCAATATTACGAAGATAAAAGCAAAAAAATCACGCTTATTTGGCGTGATTTTTTTTGGATATTTAATTCTATTAAATTGTCATCGAAAATAATTTGGTTTCAGGTGCTTTTCTTTTCAAGCGCAAGTCAAATGCCATACAAATGTTGCGTACAAAAGGTTTTCCTGCATTCGTAACTTTAATACCATTTTTTTCGATAATGACCAATCCATCATTTTCCATTTCTTTCAATTGAATTAGAATTTCATGAGCTTCTGCAAAATAAAGCGCTTTGTCTTCCCAAGAAGTTTCAAAATGGCACATCAAGTTCAAAATATGTCTTCGGATGATGAGGTCTTCCTCAGTCAATAAATGGCCTCTGAAAATCGGTAATTTATCAGCTTTCAAAAGTTTATAATAATCTTCTAATTCTTTTACGTTTTGGGCAAAACTGTACCAACTGTCGCTAATAGAAGAAACGCCAAGGCCTATCATCAGTTGGGTTTTAGACGAACTATACCCCATAAAATTACGGTGTAGTTTCCCTTTTTCGAAAGCCTCATACAAACTATCGCTTTTTAAGGCAAAATGATCCATTCCTATTTCATAATATTCATTTTCGAAAAGCAAATCTTTACCCACTTCATAAAGTTTACGTTTCGTTTCGTCCTTAGGAATATCTTCATCATTGAAGCCGCGTTGACCGTTTCCTTTTATCCACGGCACGTGAGCATAACTGTAAAAAGCCAATCGATCTGGTTGCAAAGAATTGGTTTTTTCGATCGTATCAATTATATCATCAATTTCCTGAAATGGTAATCCAAAAATAATATCGTGACCTATAGAAGTATAACCTATTTCCTTAGCCCAAAAGGTAACTTTTGCTACATTATGGAAGGGTTGTAAACGATTAATCGCTTTTTGAACTTTTTCAGAATAGTCTTGAACACCAAAACTGACTCTTCTAAACCCTAAATCATACAGTTTCTGCAAATGGGCACGGGTCGTATTATTAGGATGACCTTCGAAACTAAATTCGTGATCTTTCGCTTTTTCAGCATAGCAGAAAATGCCATTTATTAAATTCTCTAAGTTTTTGGTAGAGAAGAAAGTAGGCGTCCCACCACCCAAGTGAATTTCTTTGATGATAGGTTTTTCTTCAAGAATGTTGCAATATATGGCCCATTCTTTCAAAATCGCTTCTATATATGGATGTTCTACATCGTGGTTTTTTGTAATCCGTTTGTTACAACCACAAAAAGTACACATGCTTTCGCAAAACGGCAAATGGATGTATAAACTTAATCCTTCCTCCGAATTGCTTTCTGTAAAAGACCTTTTTAAAGTGTCAATCCAGTTTTGATAAGTGAAATCAGACTCATCCCAATATGGGACTGTTGGATAGCTCGTGTATCTTGGCCCAGGTACATTGTATTTTTGTAGGATTGAGTTTTTCATAGAAAACATTATTTTTCGATAATCAAATGTAGTACGGAATTGTTAAAATTAAAATGATAATTATCATATTCCGTTTTTACACAAAAAAAACCTCATTCTTTTTAACTTGAATGAGGTTTATTAAATGATTTTATAAAGCTTATACCTGATTTAAATTTCTAATTTGTTTCAGTTTGTCTTTAAGAATTTCCATTTCTTCTTTATGTCTCTCTATGTTTTTTCGAACTTCTAGAACAATGGAATTTTCTTTTTTAGCATTACGAGTATTGGTAAAAAACTGAATATTATTTTCCAATTGAAAAATTTCATTCTTGATTTCATCAATTTTACGCATCAGGAAGATTTTTTCCCCTTCGAGTTTTCTGGTATCATTGCTCTCTGATAATTGATCCATTCTATTAGAAAAACGCATCATTTCAGAATCTTTTTTACTCAAACTCAATTTTTCGAATAACGCATCAAGTACTTTATTAAATTTACCTTCGATGTGTCTTCTGGTGAAAGGAACTTTCCCAAAACCTTTCCAAGTTTCGATATGCAATTTTATGGCATCTAAATCGGTTTTATGATCACCTGTCATCTGAAATTCTCTCAAAGTTTCTAGGTAAGCCTTCTTATTATCAAAAGCTTCAACTTCCTCGCTATTTTCGTCATTTTTTTGCTCTTTTAATTTGTCAAAATAATGATTACAAGCGTCTTTAAATTCAATCCAAATTTTATCAGAGTATTTTCTTGGCACATGACCTATTTGTTTCCACTCTTCCTGAATTTGCTTCATTATAGGTGTGGTTACAGCAAAATCGGCACTTTCTTGAAGTTCTTTAGCTTTGGCTACTAGTGCAGTTTTTCGGCTTAAATTGTTGTTTTGATCTTTTTTGATGTCTTTATAAAACGAATTTTTGAAAGAATTAAAATTTCTCACTGCCGTTTTAAAAGCTGCCCAAGTTTCTTCATTAACTTCCGAGGGTACTTTGCCAGCTGAGAAAAAAGCAGTTCTTAAGGCTTCAACTTTTTCAATTTGTTGGAGCCATTGGGCGTGTGCATTTACTTTTTCAGTTGCCAAAACTTCAATTTTGGCTATTATTTCTTTTTTATTTTCTAAATTCTCAAGCTCAGTACCTCTCATTTTTTCAAACAAAACTTCACGTTTGTCGTGCATTTGCTTGGTCAAATCGCTAAACTTATTCCAGATTTCGTCACGGTTTTCTCTAGAAACTGGGCCAATATCTTCTTTCCAGATTTTGTGTAAATCTTGTAATTCTCGGAAAGCTTTGTTGATGTCTGCTTCGTTTACCAATTCTTCAACACGGGCAACAATTTTTTGTTTTTGTTCTAAATTGTGTTTAAAATCGAGGTCTCGCGCTTCTCTGTCTAAATGTAAATAGTCATAGAAATTTTCTACGTGAAAATGATAATTATTCCAAACATGATTGTATTTGTCTTTCGGAATGGGGCCTGCATTTTTCCATCGTTCTCTCAAATCATTAAAATGTTTCAAGGTACCTTTGATGTTTTCCTGCGGATTGATAAGTTCTTTCAATTCTTCGACAATCGCCAATCTGTTTTCTAAATTTGTTTTAAGATTGGTTTGCAAACTTTTGAAATGGTCATTTTTATTGTCTCTAAATAACGAATAAAACTGGTCAAATTGTGATTTCAACGGAAAATGATATGCAAATTCTTCTGTAGTATCTGGGTTTTCAGCAAGGAATTCCTCTTTTTTCTCTTCTAAAAGATGGTAATATTTTGCTAAGAATGATTTTTTTATTTCTTCGACGTGATCTTTTATCGACATCACTTTTTCATTGGTAACCAAATTTTTCAATTCGGCAATGAGTGATTCCATCGAAAGTGCGTCATAATCCAACATCGGGATATCGTGTCTTTCTTTCAAGGTTTCGTCTTCGCTTTCTTCGGCATTATTATCTGCAATGGCGTCGATAATGATGTCTGTATCAGACATTTTTGTTTCGGCAATAGTTTCGCTTTCCGCATCAACAAGTTCAACTGATTCACTTTCGATAGTCTGAAGAACTTCAATTTCATCTGAAATTGGAGTTTCAGGCACTTCAGCAGCTTCATTTTCAGTTTCTACACTGCTTTCCGCAACTGTTTCAATATTTTCGTCTGTCAAATCACTAGTTTCAACTGTTTGAACCTCTTCTAAAACTGTTGTTTCAGCTTGTGTAGTTTCAACCGAATTGTTTTCTAAATTTCCATCTGCTTCAAGCAGGTTATCATTCTTTTCTTCTAACATTTTTTCAATGTATAAGGGTTCATTTTTTTTTCGAATGCGAAAGATAGTAAAGGAAGTTCAAAATTCAAAGGAATTCCTTTATTTATAGTCGTTTTATCTTGTGAATGGGGTTGTTAAGTAGCCATATCTAGCCTCAAAATTGCTAATATGAAACCAAATACATATGAATTTGTCATTTTCTTGAATTAAAATGTATTGAAATGTAACTTTTCGTAAGAATTTTAAAATTAAACAAAATTCATAAAAATAACCATTAACGATGAATGTTTTACAGGTTGAGTTTGTAATAATAGTTCACGAAATCTACTAGTATAAGATGTTTATGAGGGTTTATTGTTGAAATTATCACTAAATTCTGGTTTTAAGCCAATTGCTATCGCTTAAAACTCGTTACAGGAAGAATTAACGGTAATTAATTACTCTATTTATGTGTTGATGATACGATTATTTTCGAACAAAAATCTAATAAAAAAGTCAATATTATTTTTTTTGGGATTCTTTCAAGAAGAAATCATTCATTTTTTTGAAAGTACTTTCATTGAATGTAACGGGGCCATGCTGGCCTTCTGGGACAGAAATAAATTCGGACAAGAGTCCTTTGCCTTTTAATGCTTTTGCGAAAAGTTCGCTTTGACAATGCGGTACAATAGTATCGGCTTCGCCGTGAATTACTATAAATTGAGGATCTGTTTTGTCAATGAAGGTGATTGGATTAAGAAGCGCAATCATATCAAGGTTGTCAGCTGGGTTGCCTCTGATAAGAGCGGCTTCGGGAGAGTTTCCTTCTTTTGGCTTTTTGCATTCATTCATGAGAGCCATATCAATAGGTCCAAACCAATCGACTACAGCGTTTACTGAACTACTAACTGAGGGGTAGACTCCTATATCGCCTTCAATATTAATTGTCTTTTTGCCCACCGTAAATTTTTTAACACCGTTGGATGCTCCTGCCAATGATGCCAGATGTCCACCTGAAGAAAAACCTGTAATACCGATAAATGATGCGTCAATTTTATATTTATCTGCATTTGCTCTTACAAAACGTATCGCAGCCTTAACATCATTGATTTGAGCCGGATAAACAGCATCGGAACTTGCTCTGTGGTTGATAGCTATTACTGCAAAACCGCTTTCGAGCAACTTATTTCCTAAAGGTTCTAATACAGTTTGTTTCATATTATTACCAAACCACGCACTACCGTATATGACAACTATTACCTTATGTGTAGATTTTTGATTATTAGGCAAATAGATGTCAAGGTTGTGATACTCTTTTCCATCATTTGCATAATTAAGGTTGAGCCATTGACTGTTATAATTTTGTCCAAATGAGGTTACAATGCAAAATAAAGCAAATATTGTTACCAAAAAAGTTCTCATATTTTATAATTGATCAATTTTTATTTGAATTAGTAAAAGGATTATTCTCATCATTAACTTGTGCCATTTTTTATGTCTTGTAAACAAAGTGAAACTAGGAGAAAACTACCTTTTTTAACTCCAACAAATATAGTAAAATAGTTATTAAAACAGGATTTTCTTATTTTTTTATAAATATAGAGATCATCTGAATTATTCGCTTTAAGATGTATGAAAGCGAATAATTGTTTTAGTTTTATCAATTCTACTTTATGTTTTGATTGTTGTTCTAGCAGAATATTAAATCATTGGAGTGTTTATCATAAGTAGGCAGAATAAAATAATGTCGCATATTGTTGTTTATATGTAATAATATTTGTATATTTATCTCCTTATGAGATATGTAACACTTAAAAAAGAAGAGATTGGGGTATTGGAATACCAACATCAAAATAGTCCTAATAATACTGTTAGAAAACGTAGTCAATGCCTTGTTTTATCGCATCAAAGACACAAGATTAAGGACTTGGCCTCTATTTTTAAAGTCAGTCGCAGAACCATTGAACGGTGGTTTGATAGTTGGGCTGAAATCGGGGTTGATTCCCTTGCAATATCAGAGGGAAGAGGAGCTAAAACCCTTTTAAAAGACTATTCCAAAGAGGTTTCGGAGCAATTAGAACTTCACAATAGAAATTTAAAAAATGTATTAATTTACTTTGAAGAACAACACAATATCAACATCTGCAAAAAAACATTGCAGAATTTTTTAAAAGTTACTGGGTTATAGTTGAAAAAGAGCTAGACTCTCATTAAAAGGTAAACGAAACGAAGAACAATTTCGATTTAAACAAAAGCAAATAGAAACATTAAAGAGTTTGGAAGATAGCGGATATATTGATTTATATTTTGGAGACCAAAGTCATTTTGGACTCACTCCCAATGTGCCTTATGCTAGGCAAACAAAGGATAATCAAGTATTGTTGCCTGCTGCTAAAGGCAAATATCAAAATGTAGTTGGATTAATGACTCGTAAAAACAAGCTATATTTTGAAATACTTGAATCAACATTTAATTCAGATAGAATTATCTGTTTTATGGATCGTTTTGTGGAACAAACTATTAAAAAAACGGTTGTGATTCTTGACAATTCACCAATACATAAATCAAAGAAGTTTATGGCTAAAATAGAACAATGGAAAGAAAAGGATGTTTTGATTTACTTTTTACCACCGTATTCTCCAGAGTTAAATCTGATAGAAATTCTATGGCGAAGAATAAAATATCATTGGTTGGGTTTTGATGCTTATAAAAGCTTTGAAAATCTCAAAGAACAATTAAATTTTGTGCTGAATAATTTTGGCACAAAATACGACATTAAATTTTAACCTTTACTTAGTTGAAATTTTTAATATTATTCTATTAAGTATTTATATATTAGCCATTATATGTATCGCCTTAATATAAATATGTGCCCAAGTAATTAAACCTTATTGCAAGAATCCTGTCAAATGGAAGATATCAATATTCCGTTACAAATAATAAAGACTTAAAATAAACCAAAAACTATCCATTACAGGAAAAAATAATAACTAAATACAATAAAAACCCAATATTTTATGAGAAATAAACGAATCAAAGGAGTAGTTACTTTAGCTTTAATGTGTTTCGCGACAATTGGTTTTTCGCAGAGTCAGGATTATAAATTTCCTTTTCAGAATCCAAATCTAACCTTTGAACAAAGAGTAGATGATTTGGTATCGCGTATGACCTTAGAAGAAAAAGTTGCCCAAATGATGAACAAAGCTCCAGCGATTGAACGTTTGGGTATCCCTGCTTATGATTGGTGGAATGAGGTTTTGCATGGAGTAGCCAGATCGCCGTTTAATGTAACGGTATATCCACAGGCAATAGCGATGGCAGCAACCTGGAATACCCCGTCTTTGAAAACTATGGCCGATTACTCGGCTACGGAAGGACGAGCAATTTATGAAAAATCAGTAGAAACAGGAAAGGAAGGACAACGCTATATAGGATTAACTTATTGGAGTCCAAATGTGAATATTTTTCGGGACCCACGTTGGGGAAGAGGGCAGGAAACCTATGGTGAGGACCCTTTTCTAACATCGATGTTGGGGAAAGCCTTTGTACAAGGTCTTCAGGGAGATGATCCAAAATATCTAAAATCCGCAGCTTGCGCGAAGCATTATGCCGTTCACAGTGGGCCCGAAAAATTACGTCATGTATTTGATGTTAAGCCTTCTAATTACGATTTATGGAATACGTATCTACCAGCTTTTAAAGAGCTAATTGTTAATACAGATGTTGCTGGAGTAATGTGTGCTTACAATGCGTTTGAAGGGCAACCTTGCTGTGGAAGTGACCCACTTATGGTAGATATTCTTCGCAACCAGTGGGAATTTAACGGGTATGTAACTTCGGATTGTTGGGCTATCGATGATTTTTTTAAAAACCATAAAACCCATGCCGATGCTCAACATGCTTCGGCAGATGCAGTGATGCACGGAACCGATATTGATTGTGGTACAGCGGCATATTTAGCACTTGTAGACGCAGTAAAATCAAAATTAATTACCGAAAAACAAATTGATGTATCGATAAAACGACTTTTTATGGTACGTTTCCGATTAGGGATGTTTGATCCTGCCTCGATGGTTAAGTATGCAAATACACCTATTTCGGTTTTGGAAAGTGATCCTCATAAGGCTCAATCACTAAAAATGGCAAGGGAGTCTATTGTATTGCTAAAGAATACTAACAATGTTTTACCATTGAAAAAAAAGAACATTCGTAAAATTGCTGTAGTAGGTCCAAATGCAGATAATGCATTGGCTGTACTAGGCAATTATAACGGAACACCTTCTCAAGTTGAAACTGCATTAATGGGTATTAAAGAAAAAGTTGGTAAGGATGTAGAAGTGGTTTATGAGAAAGGTGTAAATTTTACAGATGGTAACATACTTCAAGCGGAAGACATTAGCAAATTCTGTTCATTTGAAGGGAAGCAAGGTTTTAAAGCGGAGTATTTCAATAGCAATACTTTTACAGGAACTCCAGTATTGACCAGAATGGAAAACCAATTAGACAATTTTTGGCAAGAAGGAGAACAAATTACCGAATCATTGAAAGCTTATAATTTTTCGGCTCGTTATACAACTGATTTCACTGCAGATAGGACTGACGAAATTACTTTTGAAATTGCTGCTGATGATAGTTTTCAGTTTTTTGTGGATGGTAAAATGCAAATAGGTTCTTTTGGCAATAGTTCGGGTGAATTGAAATCTACAAAACTAAATGTGGTTAAGGGAACAACTTATCGTCTAGAAGTTAAATATAGACAAAAAGAGGGAAAAGCATCTGTGAAACTAGCTGCTGGTAAGTATGTGAAAACGGACTTTAAAGCTGTGGCGAATCGTTTGAAAGATGCTGATGCCATTATTTATGTAGGAGGTATTTCTCCTCAATTAGAAGGCGAAGAAATGCCAGTAAATTATCCAGGTTTTGATGGAGGAGACCGTACTTCAATACTTTTGCCAGAGGCACAGACAGAATTTATGAAAGCCCTAAAAGATACCGGAAAACCAGTTGTGTTCGTGATGATGACGGGTAGTGCTATTGCGATTCCTTGGGAATCCGAAAACATTCCTGCAATTATAAATGCTTGGTATGGCGGACAATCAGCTGGAACAGCAATTGCAGATGTGCTGTTTGGTGATTACAATCCAGCAGGTCGTCTTCCGGTAACCTTCTACAAAAGTGATAGTGACTTACCTAGCTTTACGGATTATAGTATGGATAATAGGACCTATCGCTATTTCAAGGGAGAAGCTTTATACCCTTTTGGATTTGGATTAAGTTATACTTCATTCAAGTATAATAAACTAAAAGTTTCAAAAAAAGTAGTAGAAGGGAAGGTTTTGCCTATAAGTGTGCAAGTAACCAACACAGGTCAGATTGATGGTGATGAAGTGGTTCAGTTGTATATATCTTTTCCTAATTCAAATATAAAAACACCAATAAGAGCATTGAAAGGATTTCAGCGTATTTCTTTGAAAAAAGGGGAAAGTAAAAATGTACAATTTGTGTTGAACCCTGAAGATTTATCGATAATAAGTGAATCAGGAAAAGCGATACTACCTTTGGGTAATTTTAATATCAGTGTTGGTGGAGGACAAACAGAAAATGTGGTAAAAAGTATTGTTAGTGTGACCAAGGGCAACAACAAATAATTAATTTTATTCTAAAGATTTATAAATTAGTTTAAGAAATTATTACAAGTAATTAAATATTAACCCGTTGGATGTAATTAGTTTTTGATGGTGATTTTTCGTCAGTTCGAGTGATTTTCCTTAAAAAATCGTATCGAGAACAAGAAAAATATCATTAAAAACGATTCTCTATAGATTTTTTGTTCCTCCCGTTAGCTATCGGGATTCCACAAAAAAAACACTCGAATTGACGTTTTTAATATTTACACCCAATGGGTTAAATATTACTTTTTCTAGATCAAAACCTTTTAAAGCCGAATTGAAACATAAAAAAAGACGCAGATAATTAAAACTGCGTCTTTTTTCATCAAAATGTTTTATCAATCCTTAAAATTCCATTTAGAATTGTCGCTATTCATATCAAACGGTGCAAGTGTCGGTGTGCTATCTCCCGAAGATACTAGTGCTAACTTTTCCTTTGAATTTGGAACTACCTTAGGCATTATTCTATAGGTTCCATCAGTTAATAAATCGATTCGCCATAGTTGTTCAGCAGCGCCAGTAAATTTTGGAACTGTTACTAATTCAGATTCTGCTGTTGCTGCCAATGCTCTTTCTGTTCCTGCAATGATTATTTTATAATATTGACCTCCAAGATAGCCTCCTCCTTCAGGAACGGCTGTAACTGTCCATTTTTGATGTGGTCGGGCCATATAATCTCCGATTCTTACATCAATATTTCCAGTTGGCCAAGTTTTGATAACATCCGATAATACTTGAGATGGAATAGATTTTATAGGTTCATCATTGTTAGCATTCATTCCGCGCATACCACCTGACATTCTTGTAAAATCAACAATCAATTCTAAAGAATAACCTCGTCTTTCGGACTCAATTTCATAGGTGCCTTCTTTAAAAATATCTCCAGCAACTGGCCATCCATTTTTCCATAATATAGGTCTTATTCCTAATACGCTACGTCCACTTTGATCTAAATCTGCCTCGTAATGTAGAGACATTTTTTCAACTCCATTCTCAAGAACCGTACGCCCAAAGTGGCCAGCACCATTAACTCTTCCTCCACCTGATGAAACTACCATCTTGCCACCACCTCTTATCATATCTCTTCCCATATTATCAAGGTATGGCCCTATTACTTTTTTGGAACGACCAACAACGATGTTATAGGTTGAGTTAGCACCATCGCAACAGGTTCCGTGTGTTCCAAAAAGATAATACCATCCGTCACGGTATTCCAAATCAGTGGCTTCACAATCTATAGCTATATCTATTGCTTTATTTCCTTTTGCACGATTACCTGTTTTAGGGTCAAGTTCTACAAGACGAATGAATCCAAAATAGGTACCGTAAGATAACCATAATCGTCCATCGGTTGGGTCTAGTAAAAGACCTGGATCGATGGCATCATTGTCTTCCATATTTTTAGATTCTGCAACCACGATAGATTCTGAATATTTAAAATCAGGGGAGTTGGGGTCAAGTGTTTTATTCCACATGGTATTTATTTTACCATCATGTCCGCCTCCCAAACCACCACCAGTTGAACCATAGACGATAAGGTAACGATCGCCAATTTTTATGGCATCAGGCGCGGCTCCTCCTCCAGGTCTCACTCCGCCACTGTTCCAAGTCCAACCGTCTTCGGATATTAATCCGCCTCCACGTGTGCCAAATGTATAATACTTTCCATCACATTCCATAATAGTCGATGGGTCATGTATAAAGGGTTTGCCAATTTGTGCCAGCAAATTTCCCGTTAACACTATTGATAAAAGGGCAGTGCCCATTATTTTAATTCTTGATTTCATAATAAATACAATTTCTAAACAATTGAGATTTTAAATAAGAAGATTAATTAATGTTATTCATAACTAATCGTCATGCCTTTTATGGGTTTTCCGTTTTCATCCAGAAAGCGAACACAGAAATCACTCATTCCAGGACCGTTGATTACGGCACCTCGAACAATGTTTTTCCCTTTGTTAAGCTTTAATCGGTTAGAAACAACATCATCCATTACCATACGTCTGTCGCCAGAAAGTAAAACCGCTTCTTTACCATTAAGCCACCACATTGAGGCTGAATTTGACCCTACTGCCATTCTTACGTTTTTCATTTCTTGCGGACAGTTCACTACAGTTACTGCCCAAAATAGAACTCCATATATTTGTTTGTCTAAGCCATATGCGAAACGAAATAATTTCACATTGAAATTATTGCTCTCCAAAGCATGCCATTTTAGTTCTTGGTCTGCCACTTTTACTATATCTCCGTGTTTAGGAATAACAGTAAATTGGTTTGGAAAATACTCTGTTGCAAAGGCAGTTCTTAAATAACTATCTACAAAAACAGTATTGCCACGGTTGGTTTTGTTAATGGGTTCTAAGAGCAACCAACGTTGAATGAAACCATCAGAATCTGGTGTTTTTTTCTTTGTTGTGGCTGGGTTGAAGTAGGGTGCAATGCTTCGTTTAGCATCGCTTTTGGGAATAGCCTGAATTTGCCTCTCTGGAGTAACAGATTGTCCACGTAATGCTGATCCTCCTAAAATTACAAAGCCCATCGCTAGCAACAATATTTTGCGTTTAATGTTCATAATAAATTTTTACAGTGTTTATCGTTATTGTTATTTTAAAAAATAATAAGTGTATTTTTTACAAATATAATTTTTATTTTTAATTTTCACTACATTAGTATTAAATATTGTGTCTAAATAGCAATGGATTAAGTAGTTGATGTTTGCAAATATTTAGAAAATTTAAAGTATTGTATAATGGAAAGTGATTTACAAGAATTAGTGTTTAATTTTCAGCACTGCATTCCATAATTTTCAGGATAGTGTTGTACCAAGTTACATATTTTAAATGAAATGCTAAAGGTCCACGACTTGTTCCGCTTGCGTTACTATTCTTTATACCTGTCGCGTTATTAAAATCATTTTGGTTTGGATAAATAAAAACTGAAATTTTTTCGTGTTTTGGGTCTTTCAATTCGGTTCTAATTCTTTCGTAATTCAATTCGAGAGCTTTAGAAATATCTTCGGCTTCGCTTTCAAGAATTCCGTTGTAAGTCACTACAAAATGTGTTGAATTTATTTTCTTGGTATCGCTTTCAGCTCTTAATTTTCGGATTAGGAATGTTATGAAAAATAGTGTTGCTAAACCGCCAATAGAAAGTATAATAATCTTGATTATTATTTTTAGTTTTTCATTGGTTTAAGTTTTAATTCGTTGTTTCTCTGCTGTTCCGAAAATATAATGGCTAAGGTTTTGTCGCTTTTCGAGGTTGCAAATTAAGGGAGCATACACATTCGGTTAATCACAATTTTCCAACTACAAAACAATCTTTATATTAAGCCTAATTCCTGATTATTGTTTACTAGCTGTTACCTTCTAGCATTATTACTGTTTTAATAACCATTCAATTAATTCGTCATTATTTACAATACTCCAGGAATGCGGATGCCTACTATTGTCAGGTTTTCTATAACCTTTATTTTGTGTTATTATCAATTCTGCTTTAGTATTTCCAAGTCTATTCAGTTCATTAATCATTGCTGAACATTCGGTCGCATTCATACTCGTAAAGTCTGCTCCACGTTCTTTTAACCACCAATATATGTCAGGTTCTGTGTAAATTCTCAAAGGGATATTGGATAGTTTTTTAATTTCTCTTTGAGTTGTGTCAGAAAATGAATAAGGAGAAATATTGTAATATTCGGTAAGGTTTGTTGTTGGACTTCCACCAGTTTCTTTTTCAAGTCTGTCTACCATATAAACATACTCTTGGTTGGCTTCGTTGTCATTTGAAAGTCGAATATCTCTTTTTGCGGAATTATAAAATCTTTCAAAGTCGAGTGGGGGGTCAATCGCAAAAACTGCTATTGGTTTAATTTCTGCATTTTCGGCATATTTAATCGCACAACTACCACCAATTGAAAATCCACCAATATAAAATTTTTGATCAATAAGTTTGTGTTTAGAAGTTACATCTTTTAAAATTCTGTCAAAAGTTTGTAGGCTTAAACTATCTACTCCAAAAGACAAAACTCCGTCTTGAAAAGTTGGAATAATTGTCAAAATTCCTTTTAAAACTAATTTGTTGGGTAAGTCAGTTTGTTGTAAAACGTTTTCTGCTGTTTCTCCAAAACCTGAAATTAGAATAACATATCCTGTCCAAGGAAGTTTTGGCGGATATAGTATGGTGTAACAGTTTTTTGTTGTGTCTGTTTGATCAAGAAAAACGGTCTCTATTTTTGGGTTAGATGCTTTCTGTCCATTACTATTAATAGCAAAAAGTGAAAAAGTCAAAATTATTAAAAAAAGTCTATTCATAATTGTCTATTCATAATTGTCTGTTCTTTTTTTTGTTTGCGGTACGCTACGTTTGTAGGTAAAGTTTTTGGGCTTGGCGAGGATGCAAACTTTGTAACCGTTTATTTTCCACTAAGATAGTATTTCTTGTGAAATGCATACGCGAATTTATTACAAAATTTGCAATTACATGAAAATGGATGTTATTTGCTGTTGCGTTAATCTATAAGTTCACTTTTTTTAGATTTCAGAGTTTCTATATCAACTTCTAAACTCGAAATTTTATATTCAACTTTTCTATTATTAGCATTTATAGCTAAAACAACTAACACTATATAGAAAATAGCGCTAAATACAATTGTATTTTTTAAACCGAAATCTTCAACTGTACTCGTTCCATGACGACCTGGCACAAAAGGAAGTATTACAATTGCTATTCCAGCCAAAATGATATTTTTTATAACGTTCCATTTTTTTTCTTGGAAGAATTGCTAATTGAGCTTCCATTTCCTTTATTTTAAATTCATATTCCTTCTCCGTCATAATGGAATTTCAATCGGTTTGTTTGAGTTCTAGGCAATTGAATATAACGAACGTTTCGCAACTAGAACTATTGGCGGAAAACGAGCTGAGTTCTTTCGGCCAAGATAGAAAATTTTTGCGATCGAAATCTATAAATAACCCAAAAACGCCATTAGTTTAAGTTGATGCTAGCAGTAGTTTTTTTAATAATTTCCGCTTTTTCTCAAAATTTTCCTTGCTAATTTCTATCGCAGCAAATTGTTATTGGAAATCATCAAGCACTAAATTGTTATCAATTCAATATCCATGATTATTCTTGAAAGGCATTTTGAGAAATATTCGGCTAGTATAAAATCGTTGATTTGCAGGATTTTAATGGTTTTGCTAGTGTTTCCAGTAGGGCTACGGGAGATTCTTCGAACATTTATTAAGGTTTTTTGAGACGATAGAACCGGTTTTAATCGCTATTGCCTCCGGCCAGTTATGCGCCACTCTGTTCGGGTGCAGCCTTGGGTGTCGCTAATCGTGGGACGCCTAATCCTCAGCAACCGTTATTTTTGCTAAAGTCACGTTTAAAAAGTATCTTGTTATTTCGCACAATATAATTGCCCGATATAATCAAGTAGGGGTGATTAGGCGAACTACCTGCACTGCGGCTTCTTATAATTATTTTGTCGTTAACTTTCAGGTTTTTTAACTGCTGAAAATCATTTGGAATAAATTGCATCATATATTCATCGCCATAAATCCTGACTATAAGCCATTTTGGCCCTGATGATTTCGCGTTTTCGCGCTTAAAAGTAAGTGAGGTCACCACAGCTTCCATATTGGTGAAAGCCTTTAAATTCTTCTTTATTTTATAATAACTGGCTTGCACTTTTTTACCTTCAGGCGAAACCTCCCATTCTTTGTACTTTATACCGTCAGGAGAAGCCTCCCATTTTTTCCTGCCATCCAGGTCGGCTTTCCTGTCAGCAATGGACAACGACTTTGGGGACGGCTTAGTTTCATTTTTAATTTCACGATTAGCACCCGAGCCGTAGGCGAACGGAGCGAAGCTAAATACTAGTCCGCTCACCACAGCTAGGGGTAAGATCAGCACATAGATGATTTTTTTCATATGTTTCATATCCTTTAAAATTGATTCTGCAAATTTACTTTGATATTTTTCGGACTGAGTGATTGGGATTGTAAATAAAAATGTAAACTTTGTAAATAAAAACTTGACACTATGCATCATAGTCGAAATCTCCTCTCTGGAAAACGCAAATACCTATTCGCATTGATAGTACTCTCGTTTATCTCTGTTATCTGCTTGGCTTTCAGTACGGAGGATGGTGATGATTTTGATATCTCCAGAAGGGAACTTTTACTCCGCAGGATCGGACATGAACTACTTTTACAGTCGGGCGACAGTACATCAAGAGTTCTTCCTGTAAAAAAGATTGCAGAAAATGAATACCAGATCAGGTTTGAGAATAAGCTTTCTTTTCAACCGGTCTCTTTGGTGAACACTACTCAGCGTTTGTTGGTCAAAGACCCGCTGTCACGTGATTATGTTGTTAACGTTCTGAACTGTGGTAACCCCAGTGTAGTTTATGGATTCGCTATATCCAAAAATAAAAAAGATGATATTGTATCCTGCGTAGGAAGAAAGCAACCCATCGCCTGTTACATAATCAACATTAAATTCAAACCGAATGGTATGATTACAACAAAGAATAAATATTTTTTGGGTGGTCTGTCATTTTTAGCATTTATTGGCTTTATTTATTTGAAATCTGTTAAGCTTCGGAAAACTTTGCCTGACAACCAACACACTGACATGTTAACTTTAGGCGCTGTGTTGTTCGATACGAAAAACAAAAAACTCATCATCAACGGAAATACAATAGACCTGACCGGAACGGAAACCCGTGTATTGCTCATTTTTGCCTTGTCTCCTAACGAGATTATAGAGCGAAGCCGGCTACAAAAAGAGATATGGGAAGATGAAGGTGTTGTTGTGGGGCGCAGTCTGGATATGTTCATATCAAAACTTAGAAAAAAATTGGAATTTGATCCGAATATCAAAATTGTTGTTATACGAGGCAAAGGATATAAGCTTGAAATTAGCGCTTAAGATAATCTTTCATCTCGGAACTGAAGTTGTTAGAATTCAATTTGGTATTTGTAAAATTTTATAGTAGTCCATCTGATTCTCGTATGCGACGAGTACTTACTTTCTTTTGTAAACTAAATAAAGCGTTTACAACGCGGTTCTTCAAAACATAGTACCACAGCGGTTCAACATTTACATTACAAAAAACGGAATTATCTTCTTCATAATTCCTATAACCACTATTAACATAATCCCCTTTCGTGAAAAACAATTTCTGCCTCTACCGGATTATAATGTATGTAATTTACACGTTGCTCCATTTTTCTGAAAGTATCTACTATAACGGGATGAAAACCATCTTGCCATAATTTATAATTTTTAGCTCTACCTGATTTCTGATCTTCATAACTAAATTTCCGTAACAACCATTCTCGTCTGCTTTCAGGGTGCTCCTTGATAGCTTATATAATTTTTTTTGAGGTAAACTTTTTGAAATCGCGAATAACATTTTGTAGCTTCCCATAAAATACAGTTACAATTAAATGAATATGACTGCTCATATAGACATAAGCGTAAACACTCAATCCTTTTTCTTTAATACAATAATTTAAGGATTCATATAGGATATTACAATAAATTGGTCGTACCAATAAATCTACCCAATCTACTATTGTTATAGTTATAAAAGTAGGTGTAGTACTATCAATAACTTTGTATTTCTCAGATATTTTTTATTTCAAATATAGCGCTATTGTGGTGATAAACCGCGTTGCAAATGCTACGATTTGAGTATTAATTTAGGTAGGTACTCGTCGCAGACGAGCACCAGTGGGAGATTTGCAGTGAACTTAATCTAAAAATGTAATCTGTGTTGTAATTGGTTTAAAAGTTGATATAAAAACAAAACTCAATTAAGAATTCCTAAAATAACTTCCATTATATTTTGGCTTGATATCGGCTTTACCAAATAACCTGACAGTGCGCTAATGCTTTTAGCTTTTAAAATATCTTTTTCATCAACAGATGAACTCACCATATAAATCACTACTGTTTTAGGCATCATGGGCTTGATAAGCAGGTATTCCTCCAAAAATTCCCACCCATCCATAACAGGCATGTTTATGTCTAAAAATAGAACGTCAGGAATGTTTTCCTTATTGCCCATCTCATCCTTTAGGAAATTAATTGCTTTCAGCCCATTTGAAAACACAATAATCTTATTTACTAGGTCAGTCTTTTTCAGCAAAACTGATGTAGTAAACTGAAAGATATCGTCATCGTCTACAATGCAAAAAGTATTTATCTTATTCATAAATGTTATTTTAAATGTTGTTTTTAGGAAATGTTCAAAAGTCTAGTTCAATTTCTTTTTAAAAATTAGCACATTTTTTTAAATTAAAGAATTATTGAGATTGAAGTAGATAATAAATTTTGTTCCTTTATCTACTTCACTTTCAGCATAAATCGTGCCCCCCATTGTTTCGACTTGATTCTTAGTGATGAACAAGCCTGTACCTTTCGCATCAGGATGCTCGTGAAATGTTTTATTTAGTCCAAAAAGTTTTGCTCCGTGCTTTTCTAGATTAATGCCCATTCCATTGTCTTCGCAGGTTAAGGTAATCATTCCATCTTTATCGATGTGCGATTTAAAAATAATTTGCGGTGCTCTTTTTGGAGATCTATATTTAATCGCATTAGTTAATAAGTTTAAAAAAATACTTTCAAGGTAAATTTTTGGATAATTAATTTTCTCACAATCATTGAAATCGTAAGCAATAGTGGAAGCCGTTTCCTTAATCTGCATTTCCAGATTGATAATATGCTTTGAAACAATATCTTGAAAGAAAAGTTCTTCTTTCGGTATTTCAGTATCTTGTCGTATTCGAACAACATTCGTCAAATCGTTTACCGTAGTAGAAAGATTTTCAAAGGCGATGTCGATTTTTTGAATGAACATGTTTCGCATATCATCATCTGTCTCGTCTTTTAGCAGATTTAACAAAGCGGCTAAATTGGCAACTGGTGATCTTAAATTATGGGAAACGATATACGTAAAATCTTCTAATATATTATTCTTTTTCTCTATCCGATCTGCTAAAAGCTGGAGATTTTCAATATTACGTTTTAGTTCCAACTCATACAGTTTCTGATGCGTAATTTCTCTGGTTATTGTTAAGACATCTTCAGGCATTTCACCCGCTTGATTTTCAAGCGGTATGATTGATAGTTGAAAATAATTGAGTTGATTGATATTAGTATAAGTTTCAAATTCAAACGTTTCGGTTTTATTTGTTTTAAAAGCGGATTCTACGTGGCGAATGAATGATTCATTTATCTCGTTATCACCTTCCCCCTGAACTTCCCGCATATTCTTACCAATAATATTTTCAGCTTCCAAGTTCCGTACTTTGCTAATCGAATCATTGATGAATAGATAGGTTAAATTTTTGTCTATGCGAGTAATGACATCCGGATTACTATTTACCAGTGTCTTGAATTGATTCTCACTGATCGATAACTTTTGGTAGGCAGTGGCTAAGTCTTTCGTTTGTTCTTCAATGATTAGCTGTAAATCTGCGGGCGATCGATATTGTAATGCTTTTGGAAGGAAGCGGTAAAGTACAAAAACAGTAATCCAAGATATCAATGCGGTCATGCTTAAGACTACTGCATTTAGCCGGTATAACGGAATCCAAAATATAGTAGCGTCCACAATATGCGTTGTGCCGCAAAAAAAGATGAATAGAATAATATGACTATCCGTTACTTGTACCAAGTTGTTTCTAATGCTGCAATCAATAACCTATCCGATAGTCTGTCCCCGAAAT
>NZ_VJZR01000013.1 GCF_007097365.1 Flavobacterium franklandianum | reverse complement strand
TGGGAGAGTATGTCGTCGCCTTTCTTTTGAAAAACCCTATTCCTATCGGAATGGGGTTTTTTGTTTTATAGGTACGCGGTTCGAAAGTCCCATAATCAATTCATATATTAGAAGTATTCAGAAAATTAAAAAATGTTATATATTTATAAAAATTTGTAAGTAATGTTTTTTTTAATTTTTAATAAAAATACAGATATGAAAAGAAGGAATTTTTTAACAGGTACAACTTTAGCAACAGTAGGATTAGCAACTCTTTTTATTGAGGGCTGCAACAATACTAATAAAAATATTGGAGATAAGTCTTTAGATTCAGAAACAGCTGTAGTATTTGAACTTGATGAAGAAACAATCAGTAGTTTACAAGAAAAGTTAGTCTCTGGTCAATATAATTCCCAACAATTAGTAGAATTATATTTGAAAAGAATTGAAGAAATTGATAATAACGGTTTAAAGTTAAATTCAATTATTGAAATTAATCCTGATGCTGTTTCAATTGCAAAAGAAATGGATGCTGAAAGGAAAAATAGAAAATCAAGAGGTTCATTGCACGGTATTCCTGTTATTATAAAAGATAATATAGATACAGCTGATAAAATGCAAACTACAGCTGGTTCATTAGCTATGGTTGGAAACGTTGCTACTAATGATGCTTTTATTGTAAAAAAATTACGTGATGCTGGTGCCATAATTATTGGTAAAACTAACCTAAGCGAATGGGCTAATTTTCGCTCTACTCAATCAAGTTCAGGATGGAGTAGCAGAGGTGGTCAAACTAAAAACCCCTATATTCTCGATCATAATCCGTGTGGATCAAGTGCGGGTTCAGGCGTTGCTGTTGCAGCAAACCTTTGTGTTGTTGCTGTAGGGACAGAAACCGATGGTTCAATTGTTTGTCCTGCTTCTGTAAATGGAGTAGTTGGAATTAAACCGACTGTTGGACTTATAAGTAGATCTGGAATAATTCCAATATCAAAAACTCAAGATACGGCTGGTCCTATGGCAAGAACTGTAAAAGATGCAGCAATTTTATTGGGTGTTCTTGCGGGGATTGATAAAACTGATTCAATTACAATTGAAAGTAAAGGAAAAAGTTTTTCTGATTATACTCAATTTTTAGATTTGAATGCGTTGAAAGGAAAACGAATTGGAATTGAAAAAAAGCCACAAGGCAACAATCAATTTATTAATTCACTTCTAGATAATGCAATGAGACAATTAAAACAAAAAGGAGCTACAATTGTTGAAATTGATTATATCAACAAAATTGACGCATTGGGTGAAGCTGAATATGAAGTTTTGCAATTTGAATTTAAAGATGGATTAAACCATTATTTATCTAATGCAAAATCAAAAGTTAAATCATTAAAGGATGTAATTGATTTTAATTTGGCAAATGAAGATAAAGCAATGCCCTATTTTAAACAGGAAATATTGGAATCTTCCAACTTAAAATCTGGGCTCAATGAAAAAAAATATAGAGATGCTTTGAACAAGAGCTTTAACGGCAGTAAAATGATTTTAGATTCTGTTATTATGAAATATGAACTCGACGCAATTTGTGGAATTACGATGGGTCCTGCTTGTAGTATTGATATGATTTATGGAGATCGTTGGGGGTATTCTTTGACGTCACCTGCTGCAATCAGTGGTTATCCGCATATTACAGTTCCCTGTGGAAAAGTCTATGATTTACCTGTTGGTTTATCTTTTTTCGGGACAAGTTATAGCGAACCAAAATTATTGGGAATTGCTTATGCTTATGAACAAGGTTCTAAACATAGGGTAAAACCAACATTTAAAAAATCATTTTTGTAGTTAATTTTTGTTTTGTAAAAAATTAATTACCTTATCAATTACTTCAGAATTTCCTAGAATTTTGCGATGACCTAATCCTTCGGTTACAAATAATTCTCCATTCTTTAGGTGTTTGTGGATATGAAATGCTGCACTTATGGGAACTTCGATGTCAATTATATCGTGAATAACCAAAACTGGAATGGCTATTTCAATTGCTGATTTGTATGCTGAAAAGTCATCCATTTTGACATCATATTTTTTTTCAAAATACAAACGTAATTGTAAACTTGTGCTCGGTTGTAACTGCAATTTTGCCACAAAATCGTCTAAGATATCCTGAACAACATCGCCACTTCCTATTATTACTAAACGATTAATTACTAGTCCTTTTTTTGTGGCATTTATTAATGACATACCGCCTAAAGAATGTCCAACAGCGGCTTCAAATGGGCCATATTTTTTCTCTACTTCTAATATTGTTTCTATGAATTCCGTCATTATAGTAGTTTTACCTGCCGATTTTCCATGTGCTGGAGCATCAAAACTTACTGTAGAATAGCCAACTTTTAATAATTCCTCGGCAATTTTAAAAAGTTGTGTTCCTCGCCCAGACCATCCGTGAGACAATAATATTTTCTTATCACTTTTGCCGTATTCATAAGTCATTACTTTTTTATTTATGACAGGAATTTCAATTAATTTTTGAATGCTTTTCTTTTCCATTTCCAATTCCCTTTTAGGAGTCCTATGTTTTATGGGTGTTGTGAATAATTTTGCCGAAAGCAGTATTGATAATTTTGGTGAAATTGAAGCAATAATTTTACTAAACAGCAGTATAAGTTTAGGAATTTTCAATGATTGTTTATGATTTGGAGTTTTTTTTGGCATTTTAATAAATTTTCACTTGATTTGATATTTGATAAATTATTTTACTAAATTTAGAAATATAAAAGTAACCATTTTATTAGTTTATTTAAATTTTGGAACTTTTAAAGCAATAATTAATTTTTTAGGTAGTATTTATCTACTTTAGAATTTGTAAATAAATTAGAATGGAAATACTTCATATAGCAGCTGAATGTTATCCAGTGGCAAAAGTAGGTGGATTGGGAGATGTTGTGGGTTCTCTACCAAAATATCAAAGTAAAGCTGGGCATCTTGTAAAAGTTGTTATTCCTCATTATGATACAATATTTATTAATGAAAACGAATTTGATTGTATCTATTCGGGTTTTGTGAAATTGGGAAATTTTAATTTCCCCTTCAATATTAAAAAAGAAAGTACTTGCATTTTAGGTTTCGAATTGTATTTGGTTGAAATTCCAGAATTATTCGATAGGAAGGAAGTGTATGGATATGAAGATGATATAGAACGTTTTGTGTCTTTTCAAATAGCCACTTTGGATTGGATTAATTCTAGAAATGATATTCCGGATGTAATTAATTGTCACGATCATCATACTGGATTGATCCCTTTTATGATGCTGTATGCTAATAAATATGAGAAATTAAGAAACATTCCAACGGTGATTACAATACATAATGCCATTTATCAAGGACAATTTGGTTTTGATAAATTGTATTATTTACCAGATTTCGATTTGTCGAAAGTAACTTTTTTAGAGTGGGATAATCGAATTAATTCACTGGCAACAGCCATCAAATGTGCTTTGGCAGTATCGACAGTTTCTCCTAATTTTCTGAATGAAATCAATAATTTTGGCTATGGATTAGAATCTTTATTCAACCTAGTTAGACATAAATCCAGAGGGATCTTGAATGGAATTGATATTGAGGTATGGAATCCACTAAAGGATGAAATGTTGTTTGCCAATTATTCAATTAAAACTTTAGATAAGGGTAAACAGAAAAATAAAGAAAAGTTGTGTAGTCAATTTGATTTAGATCCAACAAAACCGCTTTTTAGTTTTATAGGAAGATTATTAGAAGAAAAAGGAGCCGATTTATTGCCACAGGCCGCTGCAATGGCTTTGTCTGAAAATTTTTTGGAAATTAATATTTTAATTTTAGGTTCAGGAAATGCAGAAATAGAAAATCAATTGAGTCATTTATTGGCTACTTTCAAAGGAAATTATAATGTTTTCATAGGTTATAACGAAGAATTGGCACATCAAATTTATGCAGGTTCTGATTTTTTATTAATGCCATCTAGAGTTGAACCTTGTGGTTTGAATCAGATGTATTCCTTTAGATATGGAACAATTCCAATTGTGAGAAGGACGGGAGGTTTAAAAGATTCAGTTATTGATATTGGAGATAACGGAAACGGAATTTGCCATTACCAAGCATCCATTGTAGATATTTGTTCTTCGATTCAAAGGGCTGTAAAGTTGTATAAAGACAAGAAAAACCTTAAAAAAATTCAAAAAATAGGAATGAATATTGACCACTCTTGGGAAAAAGTGTGTCAAGAATATATAGAAATGTACCATTTAATAACTTACTAAAATGAAACCAAAAAAGAAAAATGTTATCGCAATTATTCTTGGTGGAGGACAAGGCTCTAGATTGTATCCATTGACAGAAACTCGTTCAAAACCTGCTGTGCCAATTGGAGGAAAATATCGATTGGTCGATATTCCAATTTCGAATTGTATGAATTCGGATATTTATAGAATTTTTGTATTGACACAATTCAATTCGGCTTCGTTGAATGCTCATATCAAAAATACTTACCATTTTAGTATTTTTAGTCATGCTTTTGTCGATATTTTGGCTGCAGAGCAAACACCGGATAATCCAAGATGGTTTCAAGGTACTGCTGATGCCGTAAGACAGTGCATGCCTCATTTCCTGAATCATGATTTTGATTATGCTTTAATTCTTTCAGGAGATCAATTGTATCAAATGGATTTGAACGAAATGATTGAAGAGCATATTAAAAACGAAGCTGATATTTCTATCGCTACTTTGCCTGTAAACTCAAAAGATGCACCTGAATTCGGAATTTTAAAAACTAATTCTGATAGTTTTATTGAAGCTTTTATCGAAAAACCTGCTAAGGAACTTTTGCCAGAATGGGAATCCGACGTGAGCGATCTAATGAAAAGTGAAGGTAAATTATATTTGGCATCTATGGGAATTTACATTTTTAATAGAAAATTCTTGTTGGAAGTTATGGAAGATTCAAGCACTAAAGATTTTGGTAAAGAAATTATTCCTCAAGCTGTTGGATACAAAAAAATATTTAGTTTTCAATATGAAGGGTATTGGACGGATATTGGTAATATAGATTCCTTTTTTGAAGCTAACATTGGATTGACAGATGATTTACCACATTTTAATTTATTTGATGACGACAATAAAATATATACTCGCCCAAGATTGTTACCACCCACAAAATTCAAAAAAACAAGTATTGACAAATCTATAATGGCCGATGGTTGTATTGTAAATGCCAAAGAAATCGTTCGTTCTGTTATTGGAAATCGTTCCCGAATAGGTGTAGATTCGATTATTCATAATACTTATGTAATGGGAAATGATTATTATCAAAGTATAGATGAAATGATTAGCGATACTAATAATAACAAGCAATTGATAGGAATTGGGGAAGGCTGTTTTATAAACAATGCTATTGTTGATAAAAATTGCAGAATTGGAAATGGTGTTTATATCAATGGTGGTAAGCATTTAGAAGATGTATCCAATGAATTATACATGATAAAAGAGGGAATTGTTGTTATCAAAAAAGGGGTAACTATTCCAGATAATTTCTCTATAAAGTAATTTATTTGTAAAATTAATTTGAAATACTGCTAATATTTTTATAACAGTATTTCAAATTATATGCGCTAAATGTAGTAGAATTTTAAAATTAAAAAATGCAGAATCAAACCCGAATAGTTATCGAAAATGTGATGCCGCAACTTGATGGAGGCGTCAATCCAATAAAAAGAATAATAAACCAAAATGTATATGTAATAGCAGATATTTTTTCCGATGGTCATGATATCATAGAATGTTGTGTTAAATTCAAGAATGAAAAGGACAAAAAATGGCAAGAAGTCCGAATGGAACCTACGGTAAATGATAGTTGGAATGCCAGTTTCAAGGTCGAGAAACAAGGATATTACACCTTCTTTGTTGAAGGTTGGGTAGATTATGCCTTGAATTGGCAACACGGAACCCTTCGCAAAATTCAAGACAAGCAATATGTAAAATCTGAATTATTAGAAGGTGCTGAATATGTTCGAGCCATTTTAGATGTAGTCGA
This sequence comes from Flavobacterium franklandianum, assembly GCF_007097365.1. Taxonomy (GTDB): domain Bacteria; phylum Bacteroidota; class Bacteroidia; order Flavobacteriales; family Flavobacteriaceae; genus Flavobacterium; species Flavobacterium franklandianum. Next base: position 99,355 of record NZ_VJZR01000013.1, on the reverse strand, counting down.
TTCGCACGAAAAAGATTATTTGAATACATTGATTCATTATTTTACTACTGAAAACGAATACGAAAATGCCATTCGAGAAGCTACATCTCCACATCTGAATTACCTATTTAAGAAACATCCAAAACGTCTTTTAGTGAACAAATCTTTAGATTTAAAAGTTTACGTTGATAGAAAAAAGGCATTGTTTAGCACTTGGTATGAGTTTTTTCCTCGTTCAGCATCTTCCGAAGAAGGGAAACACGGCACTTTCAAAGATTGCGAAAGGTTGTTGCCAAGAGTGGCTTCGATGGGTTTTGACACTTTGTATTTTCCACCCATTCATCCCATTGGAGAAGTAAATCGAAAAGGAAAAAATAATGCAACCAATGCAGAATCTGGCGATGTGGGTTCACCTTGGGGAATTGGTTCACAATATGGTGGACATAAATCCACTCATCCAGAATTAGGAAGTATTGAAGATTTCAAATCCTTGGTCAAAAAAGCAAAAGAGTTAGGAATTGAAGTTGCAATGGATTATGCCTTGCAAGCCGCTCCTGATCATCCTTATGTGAAAGATTTTCCACAATGGTTCAAATGGCGTCCAGATGGAACGGTGCAATATGCCGAAAATCCACCCAAAAAATACCAAGATATTCAACCCATTTACTTCGAAAGTAGTGATTGGAAAAATCTTTGGAAAGAATTATTGGATGTTGCTTTGTTTTGGATAGAAGAATGTGATGTCAAAATTTATAGAGTAGATAATCCGCATACCAAACCTTTCTATTTCTGGGGTTGGTTGATTAGTGAAATCAAGAAAAAACATCCCGATGTATTGTTTTTGGCTGAGGCTTTTACCCGTCCAAAAATTATGAATGAGTTGGCGAAGCAGGGATTTACTCAATCCTACACCTATTTTACTTGGCGAAGTTCTAAAAATGAATTAATAGAATATGTCGAAGAATTAACTAAATCGGATCAAAAAGAGTTTTATCGTCCCAACTTTTGGCCCAATACTCCCGACATTAATCCCGGGCATTTGCAACACGGAAATGAATCTATTCATCTTCAAAGGTATTTCTTGGCAGCAACATTAAGTTCTAGTATTGGAATATACGGACCTGTTTTCGAATATCAAATTTCAACCCCATTGGCTCCAGGAAAAGAAGAATATTTGAATTCTGAAAAATATGAATTTTTTAAATGGGATTGGGATAAGCAGAACAAAATTACTACTGTTATAAGTAGAATCAACAAAATCAGAAACGAACATGCTTCCTTGCAACAAACTAATAATATTATTTTTTGTCTTACCAATAATGATAAGGTAATGGCTTATTATAAATATGATGATGAAAAGCAAGATGAAACACTTATGGTTGCAAGTCTCGATTCTAATTATACTGCACAATCTATGGTGCTTCTTCCTCAAGAGTTATTGAGTAAGCTTCCACTAAAAATTACCGATTTAGTCACTGGAAATAGTTATATTTGGGAGAAAGAATGGAATTTTGTGGAGATTTCACCTGGTTTACCTTTCCATTTGTTTAAAGTTGAACGATAACAGAATTTTTTTAACCACATAGTAAAATTTGTAAATTAATAGAATAAAGAATTTCATAGGCATAAAATTCTCACATAGCAATTTTTTGTGTAGTTAATTAAGAGAAGCAGGACTCAAAAATATATAGACAATCTAACTTACTCTATAATTGGTGCAGCTATTGAAGAACACAAAATAATGGGGAGAGGACTTTTGGAAAGTGTCTATCACCAATGTTTGAAAGAAGAGTTTACGTTAAGAAATATAAATTTTATTTCTGAAATGAAGATACCAGTAATTTACAAAGAGAAAGAATTAGAATCTGATTTTAGATGCGATTTGTTTGCTGAAAGTGCTATAATAGTAGAATTGAAATCTACATTAAATATTCATCCAATTTATGAAGCTAAATTATTGAATTATATGAACCTCATAAAATCTCCGAAAGGGATTTTAATTAATTTTAATTGCAACAATATTTTCAAAGAAGGCCAAAAAACATTTGTTAATGATTATTATAAAAAACTGCCTAAAGAATAAATTTTATGATTCAAACTATGAAATCTATGAAAAGTGAAACGCCTAAAATTTTTTACAAAAACTAATATTTCTATGTGGTTAAAAAAAAGTGAATTTAATTATGCACCAAATTAATGATAGATATCAAGATGAACGACGATGATTTTCAAAATCCATTTGTTTTTAAAACAGATTGGGAAAATGCTTTTGAAGACAAGGAATTTGTAAAAGTCTTTTCTTCGGATATTCTTGAGAATTATATCATTAATAAACGTTGGTATGGCGGCAAAGCAAGCACTTTAAAGTATATTGAAGTAGTTGATTTTTTTAAAATTTCTTCAAAAACGATTACTTATTTTGGTGTTTTACTCGAAGTCAACTTCAAGGAAGCTTTTTATCAGCATTATTTTATGCCAATTGCTTTTATGCCTGAAGACAAGTTGGATACCAACACCATAATTGCTCCAGTTAATATGAACGGGCAAGCTGGATTTCTTGTAGATGCTTTGCACCAAGAGGATTTCAAAAAATTATTGTTCGATAAAATTGTCAATGCTAAAGAGAAATCCGATTCAATTGTTAAATTTCACAAAGGCCAAAAACTAGAAGAAAAAGAATATAAAAGTTCTAAATTTATGGGAGTAGAACAAAGCAATACTTCCATAATTTATAACAATACGCTGGTTTTAAAAATTTTTAGGAGAATTTATATCAGTATGAATCCTGATTATGAAATCAGTCGTTTTCTTACCGAAAGAATGGATTTTAAGAATTCACCAGCCTATATGGGAAGCATCAGTGTGGTTTTGACAGATGGAAATATCACTCTTGGATTAATGCAGGAATTAGTTCCCAATCAAGGCGATGCTTGGCAATTTATGCTGGGCGAAGTGGATCATATTTTTGATAATTTAAAGCATAAAAAAATCAATATCAATAAATTACCAGATATTGAATTGTTCAAAAGGTTAAAAATCAATCAAGTTCCTCACGAAATCATCGATTGGGCTGGATTAAGTATTTTTATGAGAATCCAAAAGTTGGCAACTCGAACTGCCGAAATGCACATTGCCTTAGGAAGTGATGTTCACGAAACTGCTTTTACACCAACGACTTATAATGGAGATTATTCGGTTTGGCTCAAAAACAGATTGACATATCAGTTCCAAAATAGATTGAATATTCTCGAAAACAATCTTCATAAACTAGACGGATTAGCTCTAGAATTAGCCAATCAGTTTTTGGATCACAAGAAAGAAATTCGAAAATTATTTCTAGATTTCGATTGGACAAAAATGAAATCCGAAAGAATTAGGATTCACGGTGATTATCATTTGGGACAAGTTCTAGTCAATGGTGACGATTTTTGTATTCTAGATTTTGAAGGTGAACCTGAAAGTACGATTCGCGACCGTAAAGTAAAACAACCGCCTTTAAAGGACGTTGCTGGAATGTTTCGCTCGTTTCATTACGCTATTTATGCCACGATTTTCAACAACAAAGAAAAATATCCTTATGAACAAGAAGAACTGTTCAATGCCGGAGAAATTATGTTCAAATATTTCGTAGGTGTGTTTCTTCAAACGTATACTGATGTCGCTCAAGGCGAAAATTTGAACATTGGTTACCGAAAAGAAATTGATTTTTTACTGAAATATTGTTTGCTCGAAAAAGCAATTTACGAATTGGGATACGAACTCAATTCACGACCACGCTGGGCTGTGATTCCGTTGACTGGAATTTTTAGTATTATGGAGTTTGGTAAATAACATTGTAATTGATGAAAAATATAATTTTCACAGAAAAAAAATACAGGTCAACATTTGGAAATATTGTTTCTTTATTAGCTATAGTTATTTCAATTTATAATTTTATATATCCAGGTACAGAAGGTTGGGGTTGGTTGATTTGTATTAATTTATGTTTTTATGCCATATTAATTTTGTGTGTGGATTTTATTTTTCAAAAATTATATCATAATTACATTATAATTAATTCAATTGAAATTTTAGCTATAATTATTATTTATAAATTAAATTATTTAACAACAACAGATTAAAACTATTTTTATAATTCAATCTGCGCTTGAAATCCGTTTCATCCGCGTTCAAAAACATAAAAAAACTAAAATGAACAAAGTACAAACTTATTCTCTTTTTACCGATTTCGATATTGATTTATTCAAAGCCGGAAAACATTTCAGATTATACGAAAAATTGGGTGCGCATCTTCTAGAAGTTGATGGTGTGAAAGGCGTATATTTTGCCGTTTGGGCACCATCAGCTCGTTCCGTTTCTGTGGTTGGGGATTTCAATTATTGGATTCAGGGAGATCATCAGTTGCAAGTGCGTTGGGATGCCTCTGGAATTTGGGAAGGATTTATTCCCGGAATCGAAAAAGGAACCACTTATAAGTATAAAATTCAATCTAGCAATGGTGGAATTATTACTGAAAAAGCCGATCCATTTGCGTTGTATTGCGAACATCCTCCTCATACTGCCTCAGTTGTTTGGGATTTGGATTACCAATGGAAGGATAAAAAATGGATGGAAACCCGTAAAGAACACAATGATTTAGACAAACCTTATTCGGTTTACGAAGTTCATTTAGGTTCTTGGAAACGCAATGCCGAAGGCAAATTCTTGACGTATTTAGAATTGGCGGTGGACTTGGTAAATTATATAAAAGAAACGGGTTTCACCCACGTTGAGTTTATGCCCATAATGGAATATCCGTATGATCCTTCTTGGGGATATCAGTTAGTGGGATATTTTGCACCTACTTCCCGTTTTGGAACACCGCAGGATTTTATGGTTTTGGTCGATAAATTGCACGAAGCAGGCATTGGGGTGATTTTGGATTGGGTTCCTTCGCATTTCCCAGAAGATGCACACGGACTAGGATTTTTTGATGGATCCAATCTATTCGAACATCCTGATCGTAAAAAAGGCTATCATCCAGATTGGAAAAGTTTAGTATTTAATTACGGACGAAATGAAGTGCGGGCATTCTTGATTAGCAATGCTATTTTTTGGTTGCAACATTATCATGTAGATGGACTTCGGGTTGATGCTGTGGCTTCGATGTTGTATTTGGATTATTCCAGAGAAGAAGGAGAATGGGAGCCTAATATTTTTGGTGGAAGAGAAAATCTAGACACCATAAGTTTCTTAAAAGAATTTAATGAAGCCGTTTATTCAAGCTTCGAAGGTGTACAAACTATTGCCGAAGAAAGTACTTCTTTCCCGATGGTTTCTCGTCCAACATTTGTAGGAGGTTTAGGTTTTGGAATGAAATGGATGATGGGTTGGATGCACGATACGTTGCAATATTTTCAAAAAGAAACAGTGTATCGAAAATACCATCAGAACGATTTAACTTTTGGAATGACATATGTATTTTCAGAAAATTTTATGTTACCCCTTTCTCACGATGAAGTGGTTTATGGAAAAAAATCTATCGCAGGAAGAATGCCTGGTGACGAATGGCAGAAATTTGCTAATTTGAGATTGCTTTACGGCTATATGTTTATGCACCCAGGAACAAAATTATTGTTTATGGGAAGTGAATTTGGACAAAGTGCTGAATGGAATTTCGAAGCAAGTTTAGATTGGCATTTATTGCAATACGATTTTCATGAAGGTGTCAAAAAAGCCATTACCGATTTGAATACTTTGTATAAAACACAACCAGCATTGCACGAAAAACAATTTAGTCCCGAAGGTTTCGAATGGATCAATTATTCCGATCATCAAAACGCGGTGATGACTTTTATTAGAAAAGGAAACAACCCAAAGGATGATGTAATTGTGGTTTGTAATTTCACACAAGTGGTTCGTCAAAATTATCGTATTGGTTTGCCCAAAAAAGGAAAACTGTTAGAAATTTTCAATAGTGATGCTACCGTTTATGGAGGAAGTGGAGTGAAAAGTCCAACTAAATTAGCTGTCGAAGCATTCCCTTATGACGGAAGAGATTATTCAATTGAATTGCTATTACCACCATTGAGTGTTACTGTTTATAGATATTAGAGTCAAATTATTATCGAGTAATGATACAAAAATATTGATACTTTTATTCTTTATTTTATAATTTAAGATTGGATATTAGTAGTATTTTTGTTCAAATATTTATATCATATTTATGAGAAAGCATAATTTATTAATTGGAATTTGCGCATTTGGATTGTTTTTTTCTTGTGCAACAAATCCATTCACAGGAAAGCAAAGTTTAAATTTTGTGTCTAACAGCCAATTATTTCCATCGTCTTTTCAACAGTACGGGACTTTTTTGAAAGAAAATAAAGTCATTGTCGGAACCACTGATGCGAGACGAGTAGAAACTGTAGGGATGAAAATCAAAGCAGCAGCAGAACGTTGGTTAAAGGCAAACGGACAAGCCGAATATTTGAACGGTTATCAATGGGAATATAAACTGATAGAAAATAAAGAAGTCAATGCCTGGTGTATGCCCGGTGGTAAAATCGTAGTGTATTCAGGGATTTTACCTGTAACAAAAGATGATGCAGGATTAGCTACTGTAATGGGACACGAGGTTTCGCACGCATTGGCGAATCACGGTGCTCAAAGAATGAGTGCTTCTCAATTGCAACAACTTGGAGCCGTTGGAATAGCCGTAGCCACAGGAAGTAAAAGTACCGAACAGCAACAAATGTGGCAACAATATTATGGTCTTGGATCAGAATTGGGAGTGATGCTTCCTTTTAGTAGAAATCACGAAAGTGAAGCCGATAAAATCGGTTTAACCCTAATGGCTATTGCAGGGTATAATCCTGAATTAGCAATATCCTTTTGGGAAAGAATGTCTGCCAGTAGTAGCGGAAATAAACCACCTGAATTTCTTAGCACTCACCCAGCCGATGCTACGAGAATTGCTAATTTAAGAAGGTTAATTCCAGAAGCTAAAGCAGAAGCTTTAAAATTTGGAGTTATGTTTAAATAATTCTTGAATTCGCTATCTATTAAGTTTTGGTAAAAAAGATGTTTTCTATATAAAAGCAAAACTTCTTTTTAACATTTTTGTAAAATTTTTTTAGCCATTTTTTAATGTCAATAGTACTTATTTATATGCTGTTTATAGCAACTGGTAAGCTTCCTCTACATTTAGAATTTCTTAGTAATTGACGTGCAGCACTTTCTTGAAACTCCCGAAAATCCTGATATACGTGCATTATGCCTACGGTGGATTTTAAATTAGGGATTACTTGTAAAGCATAAGGATTGCCAAAAACATACAATATACATTTCTTGTTGGAAAATAATTCACCCAAAAAAGCTAATGTAGTTGCGTCCATATCAAAATTATTCAAAGGTTTTGCTTTTGGAACAAAAAGTGAAACTAGTAGGGTGTCAAAATCTTTTAACTTTTCTGTCAGTATTTCAATTGCAACGGTATCACCCGATTCGAGATCAAATTTTGGCGATGGTAGCACTATAGATAATGATTTAAAAAATATATTGTGAGTATTATTATATAGACTTAATTTTGCTAGTTTTTCATTATTTTTAGCTTCAAATAAGTGCAAACTATTGTTGTTGTCTTTGATTCTTGTAGTGCTTTTATCCGCAATTAGACGATTTAAAATTGAAGTTGATTCAAAATCAAAAACACCTTCTGGGGCAAAATTTCCGTCTAAAATTCCTGCTTTTTGTTTACATTTCAACAAACGGTTATAACTCGCTTCAATTCTTTCAGGTGATGCATTTTTCAAAATTTCCTGAATTCCTTCGGCAATATTTATTGGAAAACACAAAACGTCATTTCCTGCATTGAACGCTTCCCATTCGAGTTCACCCTTGGTTTCATATAATTTTGAAACGCTGTGCATATTCAAAGCGTCGGAAATAACCAAACCATCGTAGCCCAATTTTTTTCTCAAAAGGTTTTCAATCACATTTTTTGACAAGGTAGCCGAGATGTTTTTTCCATCATTCAAAGCTGGAATTGCCAAATGGCCAATCATAATCGAATCGACATTATTCTCAATTCCTTTGATGAAAGGAATTAATTCGTTTTCCATCAATTCTTCAAGCGTTTCTTCGAGAATGGGCAATCCTAAATGCGAATCTACACTGGTATTTCCGTGTCCAGGAAAATGTTTTAAGCAGCCTAAAACGCCAACTTCGTTTAATCCTCGTAAATATTCTGTGGCAAAACTCGAAACTTTTACTTTGTCTTGACCAAAGGAACGATAGCCAATCACGGGATTGTTTGGGTTATTATTGATGTCTGCCAAAGGGGCTAAATTGTAATGAATTCCCGCAGCCTTTAGATCTAAACCTGTTCGTTTTCCTACTTCATAAGCCAAATATTCGTATCGTTCAGGCAAAGCGCCAAGCGAAATAGCATAAGGATATTGTGGTGTATTTTCGACCCGCATCGCTAATCCCCATTCAGCATCAATACTCATCAATAGTGGAGTAGTGGCACATTTTTGGAATCGTACGATAAGTTTTTTTAACTTTTCAAAACTGTTATCGTTGTGTTCAACTTTTTTCTTAGACTCATAATTTGTTGCTGCACTGGCTCGACTGTGAAAAAATGTCAATCCACCAATGTTGTGTTCCTTGATTAAACGTTCCGTTTCTTGAATGTTTTCTTCAGTGTCGTTGATGAAAACGGCTGGAAAAAAGAATTGACCAATTTTTTGTTCTAATGTCATTGATTTAGAAATTTATGCTTTGATAGTACACAGATTAAACTGATTTTCATCCAATTATTTACAATTAAAAGAGTATCATCATACTACTTTTTTGTAGGTTTAAATTTAGTGTTATTTTTTTAAATTTCAATTTTATAATAGATATTAAATTGTTAGTTTATAATGTATATTTTGTTCTTTTTGTGTTATTTTTTGACTAAACAATTAGTCGACTTTTTTTCCAAAATCCTTTGGGAAAATTAAAAATCGTGATAAAATAATACCAGGAATAGTGGCCAAAAACACCCAAATAAAGAAATTGCCATAACCTAAATACTGCTGAATATAGCCACTCAACATTCCCGGAAGCATCATTCCCAATGCCATAAAACCTGTCGCAATTGAGTAATGCGAAGTTTTAGATTCACCTTCTGCAACATAAATCAAGTACATCATAAAGGCAGCAAAACCAAATCCGTAACCAAATTGTTCAATTATAACCACGACACAGGCATAAGCATTAAAAGCATAATCTATAACAAAGTACTTTAAGTCTAAATGAATATAAATGAGATATTCAGGTTGAAAATGTGACAACAAAATAAATCCAATGATTGGTATGTGCATAATTAAAATCATTGGTAAAAACCATTTAGTTAATCCCTGTTTAGAAATCGCAATTCCACCCAGAATTCCGCCAATAGTTAGCGCAATTAATCCAAAGGTTCCATAAATAATTCCAACGTCTTCGGTGGCTAGTCCTAAACCGCCAACATTCGTTTTATCTACTAAAAATGGCGTTAGCATTTTAAGTAATTGCGATTCGCCTAAACGAAATAAAAGGATGAAAGCGAGTATTAATCCAATTTGTTTCTTTTTGAAAAAACTAGCAAAAACAGTGGCAAAATTTTTCTCTTCGGTTTCTCCTACTGCAATGGGTAATTCGGTTTTTGGAGTAGCAAAATAGTTGTAAATCGTTAAAAAAATCATAACTAATCCAACAAAAATCATTGTGTAAGACCACGCTTTTTGGTTATCGCCATATTGATGTTCTAAATAACCAGCTAATAAAATAATCAATCCGTTTCCGGTTAACATTGAAGCTCTATAAAAAGTACTCCGAATTCCTAAAAAAAAAGATTGTTGTTCTTTTTCTAAAGCCAACATATAAAAACCATCACTCGCCACATCATTAGAAGCGGAAGCAAACGCAGCTACCCAAAAAATAGCTAAACTCAAGATAAAGAAATTGCTCGTTGGGATTATAAAACCAACAATTAGAAACGCAATCGAAATGAATAATTGCATACTCAAAAACCAGTTGCGTTTGGTTCCGTGTAAATCGATAAACGGACTCCAAAGTGGTTTGATTACCCAGGGCAAATACAACCAACTAGTATAAAATCCGATATCTTCATTGCTGATTCCTAGGTTTTTGTACATCAATACCGAAACCGAAATGATGATTACATACGGAAAACCCGAAGCAAAATTTAATAAAGGTATCCAAAACCAAGGCTTATTTTTTGTTTTCGAGTTAGTCATTTTTGTTAGGTTTTATTTCGGTGTTGATATTGACAATTTCTGCAATGCTTTCATTGCCATAAAAGTCGATAAATGTGAAAGCTACTTTTTTTGCATTATTTAATTTATCTCTGGAAATAGTCCATTTTATAGACTCACTTTTGGCATCTATGAAAACTTTTTCAACAATTTGACTAGGGTCATTGCAGTCTAATTTCGAATGATCATTGACGCTGTAAACAATAATATATCGAATCTGGTCGGATAGTGTTTTTTTGAACGAAAATTGATAGGAATCTCCTTCTTTAGTAAAAGCATTGATTAAAGGTCTTTCGAGTCCAGTTTTTGTCGAACTGGGAACAGGCAAAGGGATGGCAGGATATTTATATTGATTATTTTCAAGCAATTGAGCTACATCTTTATTGTTATTGACAAAAGATTTAGCACTAAAATAGGCATTTCCTTGAATGTTTGGATAGGTTCTAGTTAAGTCAATTTGATTGGGAATTTCGCCAGGAATAAACCATTTTTTATCGGAATCGCTTTTTATTTTATAGCTTCCATTTCCGATGTAAACATTCACATTTGATGAATTATCCGCCCACCATTTAAGTAATTTTGAATAAGAAGCTGTTTTATGATCGATACTCCAATACAATTGTGGCAACATATAATCGATGTATTTTCCTTCCATCCAAGCGATTGGATCGGCATACAAATCGTCGTAATTGGTTTGTCCGGCTTGTGTATCTGAACCCCTTGGATCAACAGATTTATTGCGCCAAACCCCAAAAGGACTGATACCAAATTGCACCCAAGGCTTAATTTTTTTTATCGAATAATAAATACCTTTCACAAAAGTGTTTACATTGTCACGTCGCCAATCGGCAAGCGATTGTTTGTAGGCATATTTTTTGAAAGAAGCGGAATCATTAAAAACTTTTCCAGTTACTCGATAAGGATAAAAGTAATCGTCAAAGTGAATTGCATCTACATCGTAATTTCTCACAATTTCTTCAACCACCGCTATCAAATGAGTTTGTACTTCTGGCAATGCCGGATTGTAGTAATATTTTTCTTTTCCAGCTTCGCCATATTTTATCATCCAATCCCGATGTTTAAAATAATCGTGTTCCTTACTAAGTGTTTCAGTTTTGGTATCGAAAGTTGCTCGATACGGATTAAGCCAAGCGTGAAATTCGTAACCTCTTTGATGTGCTTGTTCAATCATCCAAGTCAGAGGATCATAATAAGGTTGTGGTGCTTGTCCTTCTTTTCCAGTCAAATAGCGCGACCAAGGTGCTAATTGAGTTGGGTAAAACGCATCACCAACACTTCTTATCTGAACAATTACAGCATTGTAATTTAATTTTTTGTAGGTGTCTAAAATTTCAATAAAATCTGCCTTTTGTTTTTCGACAGAATCTCTACCTGTTTTTGGCCAATCGATATTGACAACAGTAGCAATCCAAACGGCTCTGAATTCGTTTTTTGGATGAATGGTTTTATATTGCGAATTAGCAGTCCAAAAAGTGAATAGGAAACATAGATGTAGAATTGAAAAGCCCTTATTTGAAGTCATTATAATTTTAGATTTTAATAAAAAATCAAAAGTAGATTTTTTACTTTGCTTTCGAATAACAATTAATAAAAATTTAAAAGATTTTAGTCATTTTATACCAACCACATTTTTAAAATAGTCCAAAGAGATTTGGTATAATGCCGATATAGTATGAAAATAGTCCAATTTTTATTGGACTATATTGACCCCAGCGATAGCGAACAGGCGAAGCAGTACATAATCGGTATTATTAATTAAATACTGTGAAATTTATAAGTCTTTTTAAAACTTTAGAAAAAATAGTATTAGGAGTCAGTATAATCTAAAATCTTTTATATATTTGAATATTAAAAATATTTCGCATCATAAGTAAAATAATGTTGCATAATATACAATATTTTTGCAAATAACGATAAAATTCATAAAATGGCATTTTCAGGTTTATTTAGAAAAAAAACAGTTCAAGATATTTTAAAACAAGTAGAAAAAAACGAATCTGATGGTCATAACGCATTAGGAAAACATCTGACTGCCCGAGATTTAACTGCTTTTGGTATTGCAGCAATTGTTGGTGCAGGAATTTTTAGCACCATCGGAAAAGCAAGTGCCGATGGAGGTCCAGCCGTAATTTTTCTTTTCTTGTTTACTGCGATTGCCTGTAGTTTTGCTGCTTTTGCTTATGCCGAATTTGCTTCGATGGTTCCTGTTTCTGGAAGTGCTTATACGTATTCTTATGTTGCATTTGGTGAAATTATCGCTTGGATTATTGGTTGGGCATTGATAATGGAGTATGCCATTGGAAATATAACGGTCGCCATTTCGTGGAGCGATTATTTTACAGGCTTGCTTGAAAGTGGGGGAGTTTATCTACCGCAATGGGTTCAAATGGATTATTTAACGGCTTCGAATGGGTTTAAAGACGCCACCGCTTTAATGCAAGGAGGAAAATCTTTCGAAAATTTAAGTGCAGGCTTACAAGCTTCCTACACTGCTTGGACAACATCGCCAGTGCTTGGTTCTTTCCATTTTGTTGCCGATTTACCTGCTTTATTAATTATTATTTTGATTACAGCTTTAGTGTATCGTGGCATGAAAGAATCCAGAAACGCCAGTAATTTGATGGTTATAATTAAGGTTTGTATTGTCCTTTTAGTTATTATTGTGGGATCTAAATACGTAGATACTGCCAATTGGCATCCATTTGCACCTAATGGAGTTGGGGGAGTTTTAAAAGGAGTTTCGGCAGTTTTCTTTGCCTATATAGGTTTCGATGCTATTTCTACTACCGCTGAAGAATGTAAAGATCCGCAGCGCGATTTACCCAAGGGAATGATGTGGGCCATTATTATTTGTACCATTTTATACATTGCCATTGCCTTAGTTTTAACCGGAATGGTGAGTTATACCGAATTAAATGTAGGTGATCCTCTTGCTTTTGTATTCGAAAAATTAGATTTGAAATGGATGTCGGGAATTATTGCCGTGAGTGCAGTGGTAGCAATGGCAAGCGTTTTATTGGTTTTTCAAATGGGACAACCACGTATTTGGATGAGTATGAGTCGTGACGGATTGTTGCCAAAACGTTTTTCTAAAGTGCATCCCAAGTTCAAAACACCTTCATATGCAACTATAGTTACAGGTTTTGTGGTTGCTGTACCTGCATTGTTTTTAAATCTAACAATGGTAACCGATTTATGTAGTATTGGAACTTTGTTTGCTTTTGTTTTAGTTTGTGCAGGAGTTTTGGTTTTGCAAAATAAAAAAGATATTCCTCGTGGAAAATTTAAAACACCATATGTGAATTCAAAATATATTATGCCTATTTTAATTGTTATTGGTCTAGTTTTTTCTTTTGGATATAACAAAAAAGTAACAATGGATTTTTTGACTAATGAAACTCAAATCATAAGTTCGGCTGATATTGTAACTTCTTTAGATAAAGAACACTACACAAAAGTATCTGATTATTTAGTGAGTTTGGATGCCAAGAACAACTTGAACGAAACCCCAGATTTAGAGCTGATGTTGAGTCAATATCAACAGGATGATGTCAAATATGCCCAAGTAATAAAGGGTTTACCCATCGAAGATTCTCATAAATACGAAAGTGGTTTTAACCTTTTTAAACACAAAATTCCGATGTGGATTTTCTTGATTGTTTTGTTGGGATTAACGATTTGGTCTTACAAAGAAAATTTATCTCTAATTCCTTTATTGGGATTGATTTGCTGCTTGTATATGATGGCGCAACTTAGCGTTTGGAACTGGATTTATTTCACTATTTGGTTGCTAATAGGTCTTTTGATTTACTTTAGTTTTAGCCGAAAAAATAGTAAATTGAATATTCAAAAAGCATAAGTTGTATATCGTCAAGAAGTAAGAAATTGCCAATAATTTAATTTGAAATTCTTGGCAATTTCTTAATAATAGCAAATCAAAAAGAACATTGGAGCAATTTTTTTTAACTATATTTGAAGCAATAAAAAAAATCCAATGGAAAATTTACCAAAAGGAAGTCCCAAACTTATCAATGCTTGGGCATTTTATGATTGGGCAAATTCAGTCTATTCGTTAGTAATCTCCACGGCAGTATTTCCAATCTACTATGAATCCGTGACAAGCGGAAATGATGGAAAGGTAACTTTTCTGGGAACTTCATTTCTAAACAGTTCTTTATTATCCTATTCGTTGTCGTTCTCCTTTTTGATTGTTGCTTTTTTATCACCAATTTTATCTGGAATTGCCGATTATTCTGGGAACAAAAAGAGTTTTATGAAGTTCTTTTGTTATTTGGGTTCCCTTTCCGTGATGGCGATGTTTTTCTTTAAAGGTCAAGAGACATTATGGATTGGAATCGTTTCAACTATTTTGGCAAGTATTGGCTTTTGGGGAAGTGTTGTTTTTTATAATTCTTATTTACCTGAAATTGCTTTTCTGGAACAACACGATAGAGTGAGTGCCAAAGGATTTATGTACGGCTATTTCGGTTCGGTAATTTTGCTGGCTTTTAATTTGACAATGGTAATGAAACCTGAATTTTACGGAATCACTGATCTTACATTACCGGCAAGACTCTCGTTTTTGTCTGTTGGGATTTGGTGGATGGGTTTTGCCCAAGTCACATTTCATTTTTTACCGTCTAATGTATTCAATAAAAAACCTAGAAAAGATTTTATATTCAAAGGATTCAAAGAATTAATGATAGTTTTAAAAAGCCTCAAGAGCCAGCCTATATTGAAACAATTTTTGAAGGCATTTTTCTTTTACAGTATTGGCGTTCAAACCATCATTTTATTTGCTGGAATTTATGGAAAAATTGAATTGGGGATTGAAACGAGTCAATTGATTATCACTATTTTAGTGGTTCAGATAGTTGCCATATTTGGTGCCTATTTATTTTCAAGAATTTCCGAAAAAATGGGAAACATTAAAACTCTGAAACTTATTATTGCAATATGGGGTTTAATTTGTTTTGCCTTGTATTTAATAAACAAGGATAATAAATATATTGATTTGCAATTTTATTCCATTGCGGCATCAATAGGAATGGTATTTGGCGCAATTCAGTCTTTGTCGCGTTCTACCTATTCTAAATTATTACCAGAAACCGAAGATCACACCACTTACTTTAGTTTCTTTGATGTTACTGAAAAAATATCTATCGTTTTAGGAACTTTTATTTTTGGTTTTGTGGGTTCAATAACTAATTCAATGCGGAATTCTATTTTTATTCTGGCAGTTTTCTTTTTGCTGGGTTACATTGTGCTTAGTTTTATGAAGAAAATAGAAACTTCAGAACATCAATAATTGAATAAAACATCTTTTATATTTTATTTTGGAATTGATTTAATCCTAATTTTGGCATAATGATTGTCTTTTTTAAGGTTAGCCAAGTTTAGGGCGTTTTACTGCTGTTTTATTAAAATTTAATGTACAGTTGCCTTATATTTGTGAGACAAATAAATCATTTAATGACAAAAAGACTTAAAATATACTATGTCAAACCATAAAATACGCACACTTGACAATCTGTCACTCCAAGAATTTGATGCCGAAACCGAATTAATTCCCTTATTAACTCCCGAAGACGAGGAGGAAATGAACAACGAAGATTTGCCCGATACTTTGTCTATTTTGCCTTTGCGAAATATGGTTTTATTTCCAGGAGTTGTTATCCCAATCACAGCGGGTCGCGATAAATCAATAAATTTAATCAATGACGCTTATGCGGCAGGAAAAATTATTGGAGTAGTTGCCCAAAAGAACGAAGAAGTTGAAGATCCAACCAAAAATGACATTCACCAAATAGGAACTGTAGCTCGTATTTTGCGTGTGCTTAAAATGCCCGATGGCAATGTTACCGTAATTCTTCAAGGTAAAAAACGTTTCCAAATTGATTCGGTTGTTTCTGAAATGCCCTATTTTACAGCTAATATTAAAGATGTCGCTGAAAAAAGACCAACCAAAAAAGATACTGAATTTTTAGCAATTTTAGATTCAGTGAGAGAATTGGCAATCCAAATTATTAAAGAAAATCCAAACATTCCAAGCGAAGCCACATTTGCCATTAAAAACATTGAAAGTCAGTCGTTTTTAATCAATTTTGTGACTTCCAATATGAGTTTGTCTGTTGAAGAAAAGCAAAATCTTTTGTCGATAAATTCTTTGAAAGACAGAGCGCTAGAAACGCTTCGTTATATGAATACCGAGTTGCAAAAACTTGAACTGAAAAATGATATTCAATCTAAAGTTCGATTTGATTTAGACCAACAACAACGCGAATATTTCCTTCATCAGCAAATGAAAACCATTCAGGAAGAATTGGGTGGCGTTTCGCAAGAAGAGGAAATGGACGAAATGAGTGCCAAAGCCAAAACCAAAAAATGGGACGAAAAAACGCAAAAACATTTCGAAAAAGAATTGTCTAAAATGCGTCGAATGAATCCACAAGCTCCTGATTTTGGAATTCAAAGAAATTATTTGGAATTGTTTTTAGAGTTGCCTTGGGGCCAATATTCTAAAGATAATTTCGATTTAAAACGTGCTCAAAAAATTCTAGACCGCGACCACTTTGGATTAGAAGATGTCAAGAAAAGAATGATAGAACATTTGGCAGTTTTAAAATTGAGAAATGATATGAAGTCCCCAATTATATGTCTTACAGGGCCTCCGGGTGTGGGTAAAACCTCTATTGGTAAATCAGTAGCCGAGGCTTTGGGAAGAGAATATGTGAGGATTTCATTGGGTGGTTTACGTGACGAAGCTGAAATTCGTGGGCACCGAAAAACTTACATTGGCGCTATGCCAGGACGAATTATTCAAAGTTTAAAAAAGGCAGGAACCTCAAATCCAGTTTTTGTTTTAGACGAAATCGATAAATTATCCAATAGTCATCAAGGAGATCCATCATCAGCTTTGTTAGAAGTTTTAGACCCAGAGCAAAACAATTCGTTTTATGATAATTTCCTAGAAATGGGTTACGATTTATCGAAAGTGATGTTTATTGCCACTTCAAACAATATGGCTGAAATTCAACCTGCATTGCGAGACCGCATGGAAATCATCAAAATGTCGGGTTACACGATTGAAGAAAAGGTAGAAATTGCTCGTCAGCATTTGTTACCAAGACAATTGAAAGAACACGGATTGACAACCAAGGATTTGTCTATTGGTGTCAAACAATTAGAGAAAATAGTAGAAGGTTATACCCGTGAATCAGGCGTTCGTGGATTGGAAGCAAAAATTGCGCAAGTGATTCGGAATGCAGCCAAATCCATTGCGATGGAAGAAGAATACAACAAGAAAGTGACCAACGAAGATATTGTAAAAGTACTTGGAATTCCTAGATTAGAAAGAGACAAATACGAAAGTAATGACGTAGCTGGAGTGGTAACTGGACTAGCTTGGACTAGTGTTGGTGGTGATATTCTTTTTATAGAATCCTTGATTTCCCCAGGAAAGGGAACGATGACTATTACAGGAAATTTAGGAAATGTGATGAAAGAATCGGCGACAATAGCTTTAGAATACATCAAAGCCAATGCCGAATTTTTAGGTTTAAAACCAGAGATATTGACCAAATATAACATCCATTTACACGTTCCAGAAGGAGCAACTCCAAAAGATGGACCAAGTGCTGGAATCGCAATGCTTACTTCATTAGTCTCTGTGCTTACGCAAAAAAAGATTAAAAAAGGATTGGCGATGACTGGCGAAATTACTTTGCGTGGAAAAGTTTTGCCTGTGGGCGGAATAAAAGAAAAGATTTTGGCTGCCAAAAGAGCCAATATCAAAGAAATTATTTTGTGTTATGAAAACAAAAGCGATATCGATGAGATAAAACCTAAGTATATAGAAGGCTTGACTTTTCATTATGTGAAGGAAATGAGCGAAGTATTGAAAATAGCCATCACCGATCAAGATGTAAAAAACGCAAAAGTATTGTAATCAGTTGCTTTTCGACCCAATATAATTCCATTCTGTTTCATAGGGATGGAATTTTTATTTTGAATTGAAACTTCATAAAAAAAGGGAATTTTTTACCATTATAATTTTATCTTCGCATTTGCGTTTTACAATACAGAATAGCTATTTCAAATATGCCAAAAAGACTTTTAATTTTCCTTTTGTTTTTAGTTTGTACCGTTTCAAAGGGACAAATAGGAGGGAAGTACACCTATCAGTTTTTGAACTTGGTCACTTCACCTAGGCAAGCAGCCATGGGAGGAAAGACGATTACAATTTATGATGAGGATGTCAATCAGGCGCATTATAATCCTGCCACCATAAACCCTGAAATGGATAATCATTTGGCGCTGAATTATGGGAGTTATTTTGGCGAAGTTACTTATGGAACGGCTTCTTATGCTTATACTTATGATCGTCATTTGCAAACTTTTCAAGTTGGAGTAAATTATGTAAATTATGGTAAATTTGAAGGTTATGACGAAAATGGTCAGGAAACTTCTCAATTTACTGGTAGCGAAGTAGCACTTTCTTTTGGATATGCCTTTAATGTTCCCAATTCAAATTTATTTTTAGGAGCGAATGGAAAACTTATTTCTTCAACATTAGAAACTTATAGTTCTATAGGCGGAGCTGTCGATTTAGGTGCGATTTATATTGATGAAGCCAACGATGTCAACTGGGCGTTTGTAATTAGAAATATTGGAACACAATTCACAACTTATAATGGTATAAACGAAAAATTACCACTAGAAATAATGCTTGGAGTTTCGCAAGAATTAGAAAATGTACCCATTCGCTGGCATTTAACTTTAGATAATTTACAGCAATGGAATATTTCATTTACCAATCCTAATCAAGCTCAAACCGCACTTGATGGTAGTTCAACGGAAAAGAAAACCTCTTTTTTAGGAAATGCTTTGAGACATGCTATATTTGGTGTAGAACTTTTTCCAAAAAAAGCTGTAAATTTGAGATTAGGATATAATTTCAGACGAGCCGAAGAATTGAAAGTAGAAGATATTCGAAATTTTTCTGGAATATCGGTGGGTTTTGGAATGAAATTTAACAAACTAAAATTCAATTATTCCTATTCTAGATATACATTAGCAGGTAATACGAGTTTGTTTGGCTTGACTATTAATTTTCAATAATATTATTTTGAATAAAAAAATTACCATTGCAATTGATGGATTTTCATCTACAGGGAAAAGTACTTTGGCCAAGGAATTAGCCATGCATCTAGGATATGTCTATGTTGATACGGGAGCAATGTATCGTGCTGTAGCTTTTTTTGCAATGCAAAAGGGATTTATTAGAAAAGATTTTTTCGACAAAGAATCACTTATTAAGAGTTTGCCGAATATAAAATTAGTTTTTAAATTTAACTCAGATTTGGGTTTTGCCGAAATGTATTTGAATGGGATCAATATCGAAAAAGAAATTCGGACAATCGAAGTCTCTAATTTTGTTAGCCTAGTCGCCGAGATTTCAGAAGTACGTTCTAAACTTGTCGAGCAGCAACAAGAAATGGGTAAAAACAAAGACATTGTAATGGACGGAAGAGATATTGGTACCATAGTTTTTCCAGATGCCGATTTAAAAATATTTATGACCGCAAGCCCAATGACTCGTGCCGAAAGAAGATTTAAGGAATTACAAAAAAAAGGAGATAAAGTGACTTTTGATGAAGTTTTAAAAAATGTAGAAGAGCGAGATTATATTGATACCCATCGTGATGATTCTCCACTTGTTAAAGCAATAGACGCTATCGAATTTGATAATTCTAATGTTACTAAGCAAGAACAATTTGAAAAAGTATTAAAATTGGTCAAATTCTAGTTGAATAATTAACCTTAAAATTTATATGAGCCTCGCAATCCTGCGGGGCTTATTATTTATATATAAAATAATTTTATTTCAAATTATTTTTTCCTTCAAATCAAAAATTAAATTACTATTCTTTATGTAAGAAAAATACATAATTATAAAATTACTTTGTGTATTTCGTCGATATTATTTGCGTTTTAAACGATTATATGACTATATTTATACTATAGTTAAACAAGTTCTTACAATATCAAGAAAAAATAATCCTAAAGGAGTTTGCCCCACAATCTACTTTAAACCTAATCTACTTTTTATTATGAAAGCAAAATTACTTCGTGTATTATTGCTAGTTGCAATAGTATTCACAATGAATTCTTGTTCATCTGATAGTTCAGAAATAGCTACAGATACTTCTAGTGCTTCAACACAGAAAGCAATGACATATACTTATAATCCAACTGAAATTGAAACTATGGCAATAATAAATGCTTATAGAGTAAGTATTGGTTTAAATGCGCTAAAAGAAATCAATCATATTTCCTATAAATCAGAAGAACACGATCATTATATGATTACAAACAATGTTGTTAATCACGATGATTTTGTTTCCCGTTCAGAAAATATTATGAAAGTATTAGGAGCAAAAAACGTAGGTGAAAATATTGCTTACAATTATAATTCTCCTCAAGCGGCTGTTGATGCTTGGCTAAAAAGTCCATCTCATAAAGCTAATATCGAGGGTAATTTTACACATTTTGGACTTGCAATCAGAATAAGTGCCGAAGGAAAAAAATATTACACCAACATCTTTGCAAAAATATAAGTATTGTTTTTAGGAATTTTGTTAAAATTAGTTGTTGATTTTTCATATTTGGATTAAATATTAAATCAAATTGAGGAGCAGATAGTCTCTACTGATTAGTAACTAACCAGCAGTAAATTTAATAGACATAAAAAAATGTATAAAAAAAGGTAGTATTTAAACTGCCCTTTTTTATACATTTTTTGGTTTTTAAATAGCTTATGTTTCAATTTGATTTTTAGTATACAAATACCATTTCAAAATTCCTTCCGTTTCTTAATCCTCAATGAACATTTAAGTTGCCTTTTTAATGTACATAAAGCAAGTTTAAAGAATTTGCTGCATTAAGAATTTCGTCATCTTATTAAAGTTGCGTTGACTATAAATGAAAGTTTCCTTCTCCAATAAAACAAATATTATTTAAATAGGTTTCCTCTTGGAATAAATAAATTTATTCGGTAGTCCTAAATTATTAAAATTTAGCCTCTTGTGTAGCATTTTAGAAAATAAGCTTTGAGAAGTAGTGTGAAGACTTTTACAGTTTGGACAACGCTTTTTTTTGTGTATTTTATAAAAAAAAAGTTTATTGAATCGATGCAAAGCCGAACTGGCGAAGCAATCGAATTTCAATAAACTTTTAGAAAATTTAATATTATAGTGCCTACAGCTTTTTACTAACTATTAAGACTATTAAACCTTTTTTATTAATCCTGTATATCGGTTTTTTATGACTTGATGAGTGGGATTTTTAATGTCCACCACTGATTTTTTTATCAAAATCAATACCTTGATTTCTCAAAATCCCGCTTACTTTCCAGGCATAAAATGCTAAATAAGCAAAACATAAAACACCAACTATATAGCTATTTTGAATTCCAATACTGTCAGAGACGTAACCTTGTAGCCAACTTATTATTCCACCCCCCATAATCATCATAATCAAAAAACTACTTCCTTGACTGGTGTTTTTACCTAATCCACTTACAGCTAAAGTAAAGATACACGGCCAAAGTGTGCTACAAAATAAACCTACACTGGTGAAAGCATAAACACTTACCATTCCGCTTGTTGCCATTCCTGTAAATAAGGCGACAATTCCTAACGAAGAAAAAATCAACAACATTCTGGCAGGATTTCCTTTACTGGCCATATCGGCAGCAATTAAAACCAAAATAATTAATCCATACACATAGAATGGAGTTAAATCGTGTTTTGCAATTGCATTAACAAGCAAGAAAATGCCAAACGCCAAATAAGGAGCAATAAAACGAAGAATTTTTTGGACAGACATATTATCTGTAAAAGCTTCAACAGCTCCAGTCCAACGACCAATCATCAAACTCGCCCAATACAAAGAAATATAAGGAGCTATATCGCCAATGGCAAATCCTAATTTGGTTTCCATATACGCTGGTAAATTACTAGCTGTAGAAACCTCTACACCTACATAAAGAAAAATAGCAATCATACCCATAACTAATTGTGGATATTGTAAAGCAGATTTTTTTGCAGATACTATATCTTCTGCAGACTCTACAATGGTTTCAGGATGTTCAGGTAAAGATGAAAATTTTAATAAAACAGCTACTAATAAAAATGCTAATCCTAATATTAGATAAGGGATTTTAACGCTCTCAATACTCATATCTGTATTTCCAGTTGCAGCTGCACCAAAAATGGCAAAACTCACGATTAGGGGACCAATAGTAGTTCCAAAATTATTGATTCCTCCAGCCAAAGTCAATCGTTGCGAACCAGTTTTTATAGGTCCTAATGCAATTGCTAATGGATTGGCTACAGTTTGTTGTAATGAAAACCCTAAACCAACTGTAAATAAACCTGCAAGCATTAATGGATATGAACCTGTGTTTGCCGCAGGGTAAAATAATAAAGTTCCCAATGCCGAAATTACTAATCCTAGTGCTAATCCGTTTTTATACCCAATTTTGTTGACTAAATCTTTTCCTATCAATAAAGAAACCCCCATGTATATTAAGGAACCTACGGTGTAAGAAATATAAAATGCTATAGATACAAATTGGCTTTGGCTTTGTGTTAAATCAAATGCTTTTTTAAATACAGGAATTAAAATATCGTTACTAGCAGCAACAAATCCCCAAAAGAAGAATACGGTTACGAGGGGAATAAACTGCCCCCATTTGGTTTGTGAATTTTCTGAATTCATAATTAAATTAGTTATTTAGTTAATTGGTTTGTTAATTATTTAATAGCAGTAAATGTAAAGGTAATGGGAACGAAAAAAAAATTAAATGAGACAAAAATTGTGAAAAATAAACCTACGGAGGAAATTATTAAATATACTGCAATTTTAGCTTTAGGGATTCTAAATAATCATGAAATTTCATATCTAAATTCCCTTTCTAGAAATTCAATTTAACAATTCAATTTGTTAGTTACTTTTGAATTTTAATTGGCACATTTTTTTGTATTTTTGCAAAAATTTTATAAAATACAATTTATGTTATCTATCAATAATTTATCAGTTCAGTTTGGCAAAAGAATTTTGTTTGACGAAGTAAATACGGTTTTCACCCACGGAAATATTTACGGCGTTATCGGTGCAAACGGAGCTGGAAAATCTACTTTTCTTAAAATAATTGCTGGCGAAATGGATCCTACTGCAGGAAACATTCACTTAGAACCAGGAAAACGGATGTCGGTTTTGAATCAAAACCACAATATGTTTGACGAACATACGGTTCTGGAAACAGTCCTGATGGGAAACAAGGTTTTGTATAAAATTAAAACCGAAATGGATGCCTTGTATTTGGATTATTCCGATGAAAACGCGGATAGAATAGGGGAGCTGCAAGTGCAATTTGAAGAAATGAACGGTTGGAATGCCGATTCTGATGCGGCTTCAATGTTATCCAATTTAGGAATTACCGAAGACTATCATTATACTTTAATGGGAGATTTGGAAGGAAAAATTAAGGTTCGTGTGCTTTTGGCGCAAGCCTTGTTTGGAAATCCAGATTTGTTGATTATGGATGAGCCTACGAATGATTTAGATTTTGAAACCATTGCTTGGTTAGAGAATTTCTTGGCAAATTATGAAAATACAGTAATTGTGGTTTCTCACGACCGTCACTTTTTGGATGCCGTTTGTACCCATATTTCGGATATTGATTTCAGTAAAATCAATCATTATTCGGGTAATTATACTTTCTGGTATGAATCCAGTCAATTAGCAGCCAAACAACGTGCGCAACAAAACAAAAAAGCCGAAGAAAAGAAACAAGAATTAGAAGAATTTATTCGTCGTTTTTCTGCGAATGTTGCCAAATCTAAGCAGGCTACTTCTCGTAAAAAGATGATTTCCAAATTGAACATTTCAGAAATTAAACCATCGAGTCGTCGTTATCCTGCTATCATTTTTGATCAGGAACGTGAAGCGGGTGACCAAATTTTGAATGTGCAAAACCTTAGCGCTTCGGTTGATAGCGATGTGTTGTTTAAAGGCGTTGATTTGAATATGGCCAAAGGCGACAAAATAGTGCTTTTCTCTAAAGATTCTCGTGCCACAACGGCATTTTATGAAATATTAAACGGAAATCAAAAGCCAGATTCAGGAACTTTTGATTGGGGTGTTACCACAATTCAGGCGTATTTGCCAGCAGAAAATCATTCATTTTTCGAAAGTGATGATTCGTTGGTAGATTGGTTGCGTCAATGGGTAAAAACGGAAGAAGAACGTGACGAAGTAAACATTCGTAGTTTCTTAGGAAAAATGATTTTCTCAGGTGAAGAGGCCTTAAAAACCTGTCGTGTTTTGTCTGGAGGAGAAAAAGTGCGTTGTATGTTGTCTCGAATGATGATGCAGCGTGCCAATGTTTTAATGCTTGATGAGCCTACGAATCACTTGGATTTAGAGTCGATTACGGCTTTCAATAATTCGTTAAAAAACTTTAAAGGTTCAGTGATTTTTACCACTCATGATCACGAGTTTTCTCAGACAGTTGCTAATAGAGTTGTCGAATTAACTCCAAATGGAGCTATCGATAGGTATATGACTTTCGATGAATATTTGGATAACGAAGGTGTTCAGGAATTGAGAACGAAGATGTATTCTTAAACATTCGAATTACAATATTGAATATATAATTTCCCGCTATGATGTAGCGGGATTTTTTTATTTATTTCCCATAATTTTGCTTATTACATAGGCTATTATGGCTAATAAAAGAACTATAATAAAAATTCCAACTCCCACACCAGCTTCAAATATTCCTTTCACTATAGAGCAACTTGTTACCGATATTAATATTATTAGAAGCAGTACTAATCTTGTAATTTTGTCTTTCATAATTTCTTGGTTTTACATTTTAATTGGTTTTGTAAAACTATCCTAAAAGCAAAAAGGTTTTGTTATATAATTCACAGAAAAACTTACATAATTATGTTTTATGAAATGATATTGAATAGTAGAGTATTCAATATCAATTCATTAAAAGCTTTTATTGCAATCGAAATGGTGAAAATTTTAAAATTATAAAAATCTCAACTTATAATTTATAATTAATAACTCAGAATTCCTATATTTGTATTGCAAACACAACCTTCATTATGAGTCAAAAAGTATTGCTCACTTCAAAAGAAGTCAATATCATTCTGCATCGTTTGGCCTGTCAGTTAGTCGAAAAGCATCTTGATTTTTCGGATACTATTTTAGTTGGTATTCAGCCACGTGGTACTTTCTTAGCGGAGCGATTAAAAGATATGTTGGTAAATGAATATCAAATTCCGAAAATTGCTTTGGGTTATTTGGACATCACTTTCTTTAGAGATGATTTCCGCAGAACCAATAAACCTTTGGAAGCCAACAAAACTCAAATCGATTTTATCGTCGAAAACAAAAAAGTCGTTTTCATAGACGATGTATTATATACTGGTCGAAGCATTCGGTCGGCATTGACGGCTATTCAATCCTTTGGACGGCCATCAGAAATTGAATTATTAGTACTTATTGACCGTCGTTTTAGCCGTCATTTGCCTATTCAGCCCGATTATCGGGGTCGTCAGGTGGATGCTATCAACGATGAGAAAGTTCAGGTGTGTTGGAAAGAACAAGACGGTGAAGATGCCGTTTATTTAATTAATAAATAATAGAAAATGAGCGAGTTAAGTGTAAATCATTTATTGGGAATAAAATATATCAACAAGAAAGATATTGACCTCATTTTTGAAACTGCCGATCATTTTAAAGAAGTTATCAATCGTCCCATAAAGAAAGTGCCATCACTTCGCGACATTACAATTGCCAACATATTTTTCGAAAACAGTACTCGAACCAAACTTTCCTTTGAACTAGCCCAAAAACGTTTATCAGCAGACGTGATTAGCTTTTCGGCAGCACAATCTTCTGTAAAAAAAGGAGAAACCTTGATTGATACCGTAAATAATATTCTTTCGATGAAAGTCGATATGGTGGTGATGCGACATTCCAGTCCTGGAGCAGCTCATTTTTTATCTCAAAATGTGAAAGCAAGTATTGTAAATGCTGGCGATGGCGCACACGAACATCCTACACAAGCTTTATTAGACAGTTATTCAATTCGTGAAAAACTGGGTGATGTAGGTGGAAAAAAAGTAGTAATTGTGGGTGATGTTTTGCATTCCAGAGTAGCACTTTCTAACATATATGCTTTGCAAATGCAAGGTGCCGAAGTGAAGGTTTGCGGACCCAAAACACTTATTCCGAGACATATTGAATCGCTTGGAGTTACGGTTGAACCGGATTTGCGTAAAGCCTTAGAATGGTGTGATGTAGCTAATATGCTTCGCGTGCAAAACGAAAGAATGGATGTTAATTTTTTTCCATCAACACGGGAATATGCTCAACAATACGGATTGGATAAAACCTTACTGGATTCATTGAATAAAGAAATCGTAATTATGCACCCCGGTCCAATCAATCGTGGGGTAGAAATCACATCGGATGTTGCCGATTCCAAACAATCGGTAATTTTGAACCAAGTTGAAAATGGAGTAGCTATCAGAATGGCTGTAATTTATTTATTGGCATCAAAAATTCAATAATTATTATTTCTCCATCCGTTTTCAAAGCACAAATTTTCTTTGTAAATTAGCCATATTATAAATTTTAGCGTCATGAAGGTAGAACAAAAAGGACATACTGTTATCCTAAAAGATACACAAGGTGATTTGGATTCATTTCGTTTGAAATTAAGCGACCAATATAAAACGTTCCAAAAAAGCAACATTGTTATTGATATTAGAATGTATAAAACGCTATCAGTGGAAGCAATTGAAAGCTTTTTGCCACTATCCAAAACACATAGAAAAGCCAAAAAATCATTTGTTGTAGTGACTTCGGAACCTGACTTTAATGTCGTTTCAGATAAACTAGCTGTGGTTCGCTCTTTGCAAGAAGCACACGATATTATCGAAATGGAAGAAATCGAGAGAGATTTGGGCTTTTAAGGTTTTAAGAGTTTAAGATGGTTTAAAGGTTTAAACTCTTAAACTTTTAAACCATATCAAACAATTTTAAACAAACTAAATTGAATCTAACCATACTCGGTTGTTATGCAGCCACACCACGCACTTTTACCAATCCCACTTCACAAGTCTTAGAAATCCGAAATCGGTTATTTCTAATCGATTGTGGCGAAGGAACTCAAGTGCAATTGCGCAAAAATAAAATCAAGTTTTCTAAAATCAATCAGGTATTTAT
This sequence comes from Flavobacterium franklandianum, assembly GCF_007097365.1. Lineage (GTDB taxonomy): Bacteria > Bacteroidota > Bacteroidia > Flavobacteriales > Flavobacteriaceae > Flavobacterium > Flavobacterium franklandianum. The sequence continues at coordinate 71,753 of NZ_VJZR01000013.1, read as the reverse complement.
TTCGCATTTACACGGCGACCACTTTTTTGGTTTGATTGGTTTGATTTCTACTTTTGCGTTGCTCAATAGAACCACTGATTTGCATGTTTATGGCCCCAAAGGAATCAAGGAAATTATCAATTTACAATTGCGTTTGTCTAATTCTTGGACTAAATACGGTTTGTTTTTCCACGAATTAGAATCCAAAGAAAGTGAAGTCATTTTTGAAGATGATAAGGTAATTGTAAAAACTATTCCTTTGAATCATCGAGTTTATACCAATGGGTTTTTGTTTCAAGAGAAAATTAGAGAGAGAAAATTGAATTTGGATGCCGTTCAAAACTATGAAATAGACAAATGTTATTACCAAAATATCAAAAATGGAAAAGACATCACATTGGATGATGGTCGCATAATCGAAAACCATAAATTGACTTTTGATCCCGTTCCACCTTTGAGTTATGCTTTTTGTTCTGACACGGCTTATGACGAAAGTATTATTCCTTATATAAAGGAAGTCGATGTTTTGTACCACGAATCAACATTTCTAGATTCTGAGGAAGCATTGGCTGGAAAAACGATGCACAGTACGGCAAAAGAAGCAGCGACCATAGCTTTGAAAGCCAAGGTTAAACAATTGGTTTTAGGGCATTATTCTACTCGATATGAAAATATTGAACTTTTTAAAGAACAAGCCGAAACCATTTTTCCGAACATCCTATTAGCCGATGATGGAAAATCATTTGAGTTTTGATAAAATAAAAGACCAATTGTGTTAGCACTCCATTTGTCACTCTGTTAGGGTGTCAACGCAAGAGTGAGCTAAATAATTTAGGCACTTCAAATGTGACAAATTACAAGAATAATACATTTGCTGTAAACTCTTTTATGAGAATAAGTTTGCTTATTTTTGCAACTAAAGAAATTAAACAATGGAAGACTTAAGTAATTATAGGAAATCATATGAAAAAAGCGAACTTTTGGAAACTAATATTCCCGAAGATCCAATCAATTTATTCAACAGATGGTTTCACGAAGTCGAGGATTTTGGAGGTGTCGATGAAGTCAATGCGATGACGGTTTCTACCCTTGGACTAGATGGTTTTCCGAAGTCGAGGGTGGTTCTTTTGAAGCAATTTACTTATGAAGGATTTATTTTTTATACCAATTATAATTCTGAAAAGGGTAGGGCTATTGCCAATAATCCTAATGTGTGTCTTTCTTTTTTCTGGTCATCACTCGAACGCCAGGTCATCATTAAAGGAGTAGCTGAGAAGATTTCTGAAAATCTTTCTGACGGTTATTTTGATTCCCGACCAACGGGAAGTAAATTGGGAGCTATAGTTTCGAATCAAAGTGAGATTATTGCCTCCCGTAGCGTTTTGGAAGATTCTTTAAAACAATTGGAAACCGATTTTGAAGGCAAAGAAATCCCAAGACCTTATTATTGGGGCGGCTTTTTAATTCGTCCTATAGCGGTTGAATTTTGGCAAGGTAGACCCAATCGACTTCACGACAGAATTCGGTATCAGCTGCAAGATGATTATTCTTGGCAAACAGATCGATTGGCACCTTAAGATTCAAATTTGAAATTCCTTCTTTCTATGTTTTAGAAATCAGTACAACTATTCATATTTGTAAGTTAATTACATAGTTATTAAAATATATTGTGTATTTAATCGGTTTTATTTGTATTTTAAACGATAATCGACGTATATTTACACCAAGAAATTAAAACAATATAACAAGGTTATTAAGAATTAAAACTTTTTGCCCCACAATCTACTTTAAAACTTAACCTACTATTTATAAAAAAATAATAATTTAGTTTTTGTTGTTAATTAGTTAAAAAAACAGCTTGTCCCCAAAGGCTGTTTTTTTTATGTAAAAGAATTCTCGTTTTTAATTTGAATCTCTCAAATTATTCTTAGATTTACCCAATAGATTAGGTCTTTTTAAATTAAACAACATTATTATGAATATTAAGAATAGGCTAACATTGATGAGCTTTCTTCAGTTTTTTGTTTGGGGAGCTTGGCTGATTACCATTGCAAATTTTTGGTTAGGAACTAAAAGTTGGGACGGAACGCAATTTGGTCTAGTTTTCGGAACAATGGGAATTGCATCATTATTTATGCCAACTTTAACTGGAATCGTTGCCGACAGATGGATGAATGCTGAAAAGCTCTATGGAATTTTACATATTTTATATGCTGCTGTTTTGTTTTGTTTGCCGCAAATTGCAACTCCAACCAATTTTATTTATGTGATGCTGTTGGCAATGTGTTTTTATATGCCAACAATTGCTTTGAGTAATTCTATTTCATTTACTGCACTCAAATTGAATAATAGAGACGTTATCAAAGATTATCCGCCCATTCGTGTTTGGGGTACTATTGGTTTTATTGTAGCTATGTGGATTACCAATTTAACAGGAAATAAAGCAACAGCTTATCAGTTTTATATTGCCGGAATTGCGGCACTTATTTTGGGTATTTACGCTTTTACATTGCCTAAATGTAAGCCCCAAAGGTTGACAAAAGAAAACGCTTCGTTAATGGAAACATTAGGTTTAGAATCTTTTAAGCTTTTTGCGAATTATAAAATGGCATTATTCTTTATTTTTTCTATGTTTTTGGGAGGAGCTTTGCAACTTACAAACGCCTATGGTGATGTTTTTTTGGATGAATTTAAAAATATTCCTGAATATGCAGATTCATTTGTGGTAAAATACTCGACCATAATAATGTCTATTTCTCAAATTTCTGAAACGCTGTTTATCCTGGCCATTCCTTTTTTCTTGAAACGATTTGGCATCAAACAAGTGATGTTAATATCTATGTTTGCTTGGGTATTACGTTTTGGTTTGTTTGCTTTTGGTAATCCAACAGATAGTTTATGGATGATTATTATGTCGTGTATTGTTTACGGAATGGCATTCGATTTCTTTAATATTTCAGGTTCACTATTTGTAGAGACGAATACTGATTCTAAAAACCGATCTTCTGCTCAAGGTTTATTTATGATGATGACCAATGGAGTGGGAGCTATTTTAGGGAGTTTTACTTCAGGTTGGGCAATAGATAAATTCTTTACCCACAATGGCGAAAGAGATTGGCATAGTATCTGGTTGAGTTTTGCAGGTTATGCTTTGGTAATAGCGATTGCTTTTGCAATATTGTTTAAACACAAACACAATCCTGAGGAAGTGGTGAATGTGAGTCATTAAGAAAAGAAAAGAAATTTTTTAAGAAATCCGACACTGTACAAATGTGTCGGATTTTTTATTTTATTACGCATTATTTTATAACAAACACAGATTAGCAAATTTTAGCTCATAAATTTGTTTTGGAAATCTATTGCACTATTATGACGACCAGCATCTTACTTTATAGAAAAATCAATATGTAATTTAAAATTTTCCCAACTCATTTTTCCCGGATTTTTGGGAAGTTATTTATTATCGTCTAAAGTATGAGGCACGGCAACGGTCAACTTCATTCCACATTTAGAACATTTATCGTTCAGATTACCTTGCACTTCAGGATGCATCGGACAAGAGTACGTTTTAGTATTCGTTTGCATCATTTTTGCATCATTTTCCATCATTGTAGAGTCATTGTGCATCATTGTGGAATCGTTATCCATCATATGCTGATTAGTAATTGTAGCCTCTTTATTTTTCTGGTTGCAAGAAACTATTAGCGCTGCCACTATTACAGTAGCCAAGATTTTATGTTTCATTTTTTTTAATTTTAGTTTTTTACATTTTACAGGCTTCTGCACATTTCTTGCACACATTTGCACATTTTTTGCAACATTCCATTTCGTGTTTACTGCATTCAAGGGCGCATTCTTCGCAACATTTTACACATAAAGAACAAAGTTCATCAGCAAATTTTGAGCCTCTGGCACACAAACGAGCGCAAAGTGCACAGATATCAGCGCAATCACGGCAAAGTTTGATACAGGCTTTGTGTCCCTCCATCGTTAAACAATCAGTTGCACATTTTTCACATTCTACCATGCAGGCCAAACAAGCTTCGATACTTACATTAACATTTTTCATACTATTTTTTTTAAATTACATATAAATTTGTGTTTCGTAAAATTAAATGAAAAGGAGTTTTTGATAGTTACACTATTACATCCTTAATTTGCAAAATTCCCATTAAAAATAATTAAAATAGAACAAGTTCGTTTTTTAAAACTTTTAAACTGGATTTAATAATTCAAATTAAATCCAAAACCAATACCCATATCGCTATCATAATGAGTCGTTATACCAAAATTTCTTTTGACAATATATTTTAAACCAGCCGCATATTCTTTGTCTGTATTCCACATTAGCCTCATTCTTACTCTTGTTGAAATTGGAATGTCTTTTCTTTCAAATTGGACTCTGAAATTTCCATCTGTAAATACTTCTGCTTGCGCTATAATCAGCATTGGCAAAGTATATTCGAGACCTGCACTAAATACAGCCCGATTGTCTTTAGAATTGGTTTGGTTAAATAAATTATTTTCGATTTCTCCTAAATTATTTTTTCTAGATCGTCAATCAAAACCAACGAACGGCATCAGCCACTGCATTTTGCCAATATATCGTCCAACGTGTGTTTCTATTTCATACCCGTGGTGATTATTGTAACCCAATCGCCATTCGGTGCCAATACTCCATCGAGTGTTTCCTAACATCGCCTCACCATCATTTCCGTTTGTGGCAAAATCATTTTCTGCCATGAAATGAAATTTTCTATCTTCTGCAAATAATTTTCGCTGCGCCAATTTCGGGTTGGGAATCTCAGGATTGGCAGGAGAATTTTCATAAGAGAAAATTCTTCCCATACCCGACATCATGTGATACAAAATATGACAATGAAAAAACCAATCTCCGCTTTCAGTAGCTGCAAATTCTAAAGTGTCGGTTTCCATCGGCATAATATCAATGGTATTCTTCAAAGGTGAATAATCGCCTTGCCCGTTGATAACCCTAAAATCGTGGCCATGCAAGTGCATTGGGTGTCGCATCATCGAATTATTGTAAATGATCATGCGTACGATTTCTCCTTTTTTAATCAGGATTTTATCGCTTTCAGAAATGACTTTGTTGTCCAGACTCCAAACATAACGATTCATATTTCCGGTAAGTTCAAACTTTAATTCTTTTACTGGCGATTGCTTTGGAAGATTTGTTTTGGAAGGCGATTTCAATAAAGCATAATTTAGGGTAGTAATATTGGAGGATTTAGCACTATCGTGATGTGCTTCGTTCATTTTCATAGTTCCCATTTTATCATCCGGTTTCATGGTATCACTTCCTGTAATTTCCGGATACATCACCGAATTCATGTCCATTTTATTGAGGCTCATTTTCATTCCACTATCCTCCAAATCTCCATTCATCTTCATCATAGAGTTCATCATTTTCATCCCTTCAAAATACTTTAACTTGGCTAAAGGAGTGGCAAATTTCTTAATGCCATCCCCTAAAAATAAAGAAGCAGATTTTGTACGGTCTTCCGAGGTCACTAAAAATTCGTAAGCAATTTTATCGTTTGGAATAGTTATAATGACATCATAGGTTTCGGCTACTGCAATGATTAATCGGTCTACTTCAACGGGTTCTACATCGTTGCCATCACTTGCCACAACAGTTATTTTCCCTCCTGCATACGTTAACCAAAAATAGGTTGATGCACCACCATTTGCAATTCGTAAACGAACTTTATCACCCGCTTTAAATTGTGATAATTGGCTTTCGTTTTTTCCGTTGATCAAAAATTTATCGTAATATATATCACTCACATCCATAGCGTTCATTCGCTTCCATTCATTAGTAAGCTTCGTTTTAAAATGTCCCCTTCTTAAAGCTTCTGCATAACTCTGGATTGATCCTTTTTGAATGGCGAACCAATCGGAAGCATTGTGCAGCATTCGATGTACATTGTTGGGATTCATATCGGTCCATTCACTCAAAATCAGGGGAACGGTGGGTATGGCAAGTTCTTCTCTTTTGTTCATAATAAAGGAACCGTACATTCCAATTTGTTCTTGTAATCCAGTATGACTGTGGTACCAATGCGTTCCGTGTTGAATAATTGGAAAGGTGTATAAATGAGTAGTATGGGGTTTGATGGGCATTTGGGTTAGATTGGGCACACCATCTTCTTTGTTGGGTAAAAACAATCCGTGCCAATGTAGGGAAGTATCTTCATTTAATTCATTGTGGACATAAATTTCAGCGGTATCACCTTCGGTAAAGGTCAATGTTGGCATGGGTATTTGTCCGTTTACTGCAATTGCTCTTGTAGGTTTACCTGTGAAATTTACGATGGTGTCTCGCACATACAAATCATAACGAACTGTTCTTGGTGGAGTTTTGTTTACAATGGTCTTCATTGAGTCTAAATTTGCTTTTGGCATATTCATATTACCCATATTATGAGTATTAGTCACAACATTGCTATCCGCTTTTTTAATTTCTGTGTCCGCCTTTTGATCAGAAGTCTTCTTTATGGATGTTGTCTTTTCATTCTGCTTCTTCACGGCAGATTTTTTCACTGCTTTCGGTTTTTCCTTGACTAAAGTCATCCCGCATTTGGGACAGTTTCCTGGCTTGTCTGCGTGAATTTCTGGGTGCATTGGGCAGGTGTATGTTGTGGATGGCGCCTTTTGAGTATTTTCATTTTTCTTCGTATCTATACTTTTTGCGTCCTGTGCTTGCGCAAAAGAGTATGTAACAAGAAGGAGTGCAACTGTTATTATTTTTTTCATTTTTAGGATACTTAAGTGTGGATTACTTATTTTATTTTTCTAAATCGGCAGACCAATACCAACATAAAAAGAAACAGTACAAGTATTAAAACAAACCAAAATGGGTGTATTCCCATGAAAGAATAATCTCCCATATGCATTTCTCCGTTACCGTTATTCAACATAATTATATACTTTTAGGGTTAACTTTTATCAGAAGGCCAATTTCGGGAATAAAATCAAGACTCATGTTGTATAATTATAGAAACAATTGTATAATTTACTGTTTTTGAAATGATTGTGTCTGTTTTAAAATACTATTTGATACGGGCTAAACTTCCGACAGTATTAAAAAAGAGCACAATCTAAAAGATCTAGCGAATGGAAGTCAATAGTAACTTTTATATAAAACAAAACCTCCTTTAAAGCTGATTTAAAGGAGGTTTTGTTTGTTATTGTTAGGGAACTATACTAATACCAATTCGCCTAAGGCTTCTTTACTAAAGCCAACAAGCTGATCCATTTTTCCTGATTTTATTTTAGTAACCCAATTTGGGTCGGATAGAAGAGGGCGTCCTACCGCTACTAAGTCAAAATCGCCACGGTCTAAACGTCTTGTCAGTTCATCCAAAGAAGTTGGTTGTGAACTTTCGCCTGCAAATGCTCCGAAGAAATCACTAGAAAGTCCTACAGAACCTACAGTAATAGTTGGTTTTCCTGTTATTTTTTTAGCCCAGCCTGCAAAGTTGAGATCGTTTTCTTCAAATTCAGGTTCCCAAAAACGGCGTTGAGAACAATGTAAAATATCTACACCTGCATCAACCAACGGGCTCAGCCAAGCTTCCATTTCTTGTGGTGTTTTTGCTAATTTGAAGTTGTAATCCGAGGGTTTAAACTGAGAAAGACGGATAATAATTGCAAAATCTTCGCCCACTTGTTTTCTAATTTCTTTGATAACTTCCACAGCAAAACGGGTACGATCAGCAAGGGTTTTTCCACCATAACTATCAGTACGAAGATTGGTGGCCTCCCAAAAAAATTGATCAATTAGATAATCGTGGGCGCCATGAATTTCAATACAATCAAAACCTAATCTTTTGGCATCGGCGGCTGCTTGTCCAAAAGCTAGTATTGTGTTTTCAATATCTTTTGTGGTCATTGTAGTTCCATTGCTGAAGCCTGGTCTATTTAATCCTGATGGTCCTTCAAAAGGTACGGGTGGAATCCAACCGGATTGGTGATTGTCCATAATTCCCATATGCCATATTTGTGGTCCCATTTTGCCGCCAGCGGTATGCACTTCATCAATTACTCTTTTCCATCCTATTAAGGCTTGATCGCCGTAGAAGTGGGGAACATTAGCATCATTGGAAGAGGATGGTCTATTGATAACGGTTCCTTCGGATAATAGTAAACCTACTTCTCCTTCGGCACGTTTTTGATAATAAGCGGCTACTTCATCAGTAGGAACTCCATTTGGAGAAAAAGAACGCGTCATTGGTGCCATTACAATTCTGTTTTTTAAATTTAGCGTCTTCAAGTTGAAAGGCGTAAATAAGCTATTTGTACTCATAGTATTTTATAAATTTGATTCAATTATTTTGCTTAATGCTGTAAATGCTTCTTCGTTGCGTTTGTAATATGTCCATTGTCCGACACGTTTAGATTCGATAAAACCCGCCCGCTGTAGAATGGATAAATATTCGGAAACTGTTGATTGGGTGAGTCCCGCTTTGGCTTGAATTTGTCCTACGCAAACACCATGCTCAAAACCCGAGTTGATTTGTTCTGGAAAATTGATTTCAGGTTCTTTTAACCATTCCAGCATTTGTAATCGAGACTTGTTTGATAATGCCTTAAATATTTCTATATAATCCATAGTGCAAATATATCGACTTTTTCCGATATATCTATATTAGAAAGAATATTTATGATAATTTTAAGAGAGGAGGGAGGAATTAATACCGTTTAAACATCAAATAAAAACCTTTTTTTAAAACAATTTAAAGGAGGTTTTTTGGATTGACTTAAATTTGTATAGGTTGTTTTTATGGACAGGGATTAGTTCACTTTGTTTCGGAAATAATCCAAGCTGTTAGTTTGTAAGTTGTTTACTGTACTTATATTATGACATTCGGCGGAACATTTGCGACAAGATTCTGCACATTTTATACAATGTTTTATGTGTATGTGTTTTCCACATTCATCCGCACAAGTGGTACAAATCTCTGCACATAAGGCGCAAAATTTATTCACAAAATCAATCGTGTGTTCGTCTGACCTTGCCATAAAAGCTGCAGCCATTCGACACATATCTACACAATAAAGATCCAGTTCAATACACTTGGCTTGCATTGCAGCATCGGATTCGTTTAAACATGCAGTTGCACAATGTTCGCACTCAGCAGCAGAGTCGTTGCAAGCATCAATACATACTTTAAATTTTTCGTGACTCATCTTTTCTTGATTTAGCGTTGCAAATGATTTTTTACAACTGCTCAAAGATGAACTGATTAATGACAATGAGTTTTGTACTTTTAGTGTATCGCACTTTAGTCCAAAACAAAAACAACACATTTTTGTTATGTTACTTTTAGAAAATACGTAAAGGCCTTTTTTAATCCGACACCAAGCTTTCTAAATAAGCAAGAATTCTGGAAATAACACCTCTTTTTTTAGACAAATAATCATCTTTTTTGGCAAGGCTTTCAAATTCCCGGAAGGTGGATACGATGAAACTGAAGAAGCAGATTACTACAATACTCGTAAATATTAATATATCTAAATTTTTCATTTACTTTTTTAATTTTAAGTTAAAGAAAATTAGTAATCCAACAATTGTTGGAGGCCATAACCCAATAAATATTGCTTTTTTAAAATCTCCTTCAACTAAATAGATGTATTCAGAAATGAAAATTAAACAAACTACAACAATTAATGTAAAAAGTTCTGATTTTTTGAATTTTGTAAACATAATTTTTTTTTATTTAAATAATTTCTTAACAGTTGTTAATCAATATGATTAACTATTTTTTGTAAATTTACATATTTATTTTAATTTACAACTGTTTAAAGTTATTTTATTTTACTTAAACAAAAAATATAATCTCCCAATAATATGAAAAACTCTATGTACGATTATTTTTTGTCTGAAAAAGTTAAAGAAAAAAGCGAAAAAATCATAATCTATGTCTCGATTGCAAGTTTTCTTTTGCACTTGCTATTGATAGGATTGGTAAACCTGAATATTATTACAATCAGTCATCACTCTAAATTATTGAGCAATCCTATCGCTGCAATATATACTCCATTTTCGTTTATTCTAATTTATGAGGTGTATTTGTTATTGTATTATTTACCAAAATCGACCTCGATCTATATTGGCAAACAATATGAAATAATTTCGTTGATTGTAATACGGCGAATTTTTAAAGATTTATCCAATTTAGAATTTTCTACAAACTGGTTTTCAATAAAAAGCGATATTTTATTCACCATTGATTTGGTTGCAATCCTATTGATGTTTTATTTAATCTATGTTTTTTACAGGGATATCAAAAGTAATAGTCAAATTGAAACTGAAATCATTAAGCCTGAAATCATAAAATTTATTTCCTTAAAAAAGGCAATAGCCACTTTTTTAGTTCCTGTTTTTTTAGCACTATCTGTTTATAGTCTTGGACATTGGTTGTATGAGAGTTTCTTTTCTGTGACTAAAATTGTGACTGATATTAAAGATATAAACAAAGTATTTTTTGATGATTTTTTCACGATACTAATTCTAGTCGATGTTCTTTTACTATTATTTTCTTTTTTACATTCCGATAAATTCAATAGTGTAATTAGAAATTCTGGGTTTATAATTTCAACTATTTTGATAAAACTATCCTTCAATACTGAAGGAATAATCAATATTGTTCTTATTATTTTAGCAATAGTTTTTGGAGTTGTTATTTTAAAAATTCATAATTTGTACGAAAGTGCTGAAAAATAACGACTACTGTGGTTTGTTTGCAGTACGAAATTTTGCCAGTATACTGTCGTAGAGGACTTGGTTTTTCATCTAAAGCGAATAGCGCGAGAAAGGAATTTTTCACATTCTTTCCATTAGTAGAGTTTTGTCGTCAAGTGTTTTTATTTTCCATTTTATATTTTGCAGTCCAATTCCGTTATTGATGGTAACAATTAAAACAGCTTCTGTTTTTGTCCAACTGCCTTTTAAATCAGAAAAAGTTAATGGTGGAGTGCCACACCAGCCTGAACTTCTTTCTATACATTGACTTTCTGCTAAAAATGACATTCCATACTCATCCGATTTCAGGGAATTGGCTCTCGTAAGGTGAATGTCTGTTCCTGTATAAACAGGATTGATCCAATGTCCTATTAATTTATTGGATTTATCAATTGGGATAGTTTAGTTTTGTGAACATCCCAGAGTGGTAACTAGTACTAATACTAGAATCGTTTTTAGTATTGTTTTCATGATTAAAATGTTTTAATTTATTCTTTATTTTATGCTTTTAGCTTTTGTTACAGTTGCCTATTATTTTGGTACGAAGTCGAGAGACTTCTTAAAGCTGATCTTCAAAGTCGGAGGCTTTACGGAGCGGGCTTCTTGTTAATGGAGACTTACAACTTTTGTAATTGTCCAGTTTTCATTTTCTTTTTTCCAAATGATAATAAATTTACTTGGTTTTGATTCTGCATCAGGTTCTTGATTATTATAGAATCTATGAAATCCGATTTCTACAGCACCGTAGTTGTGTATAGGATAAACTTCAATACTTCCAGGAATTATATATCGAGTTACTTTACCGCAAATATTATTTTTAGTTCCTATAATAATTTCAGACTTTGAATTTATTAATCCGGCTTTGTCGTGAAAAAATTCAATGGTATCGGAATAAATTGATTCTTGTTTTTTTAAATCGCAGCTATTGTAGGCATCAAAAAATACTTTATCCATTGATTCAATTTGGTCATAAAGAATTTTATCAGCAGGAACATATTCTCTTATTTTGTACTGCGCGTTCGCTGTAAAAGCAACTAATGCGATAAAAAGTACTGTGTAAAATTTATTTTTCAAGTTCATAGTATTATTTAACAAAAATAAATATTCTTACAACAAAAAAATTTTTTTTTCGGTATGTAGTATGTATGCGCCACTTTGTAAACCTAAATTTCATTCCGTTATTTTTACTTTATGCATTGATCGTTCAAGGCTACTGTATTCTTGAATGACATTTATCGTCACGATTGCTACTACTATTCCAGTAGCATTGGAGATGAGTTGAGCAATTGTACTCGTAGTCAATTCCTCAATTGTATCCGCTTTCATAGCATATTTAAAAGCAAATCGTCCAACAAACCAATCTATAATCCAAAATGTCCACCATAAACTCAACGAAGGTAAGGAAAGGTGCTAGCTTTTGTGCGCCTCATTTCTTTTTAAAAATAATCGGGTTTCCTAAAACAATTTTTTCATTATCTGATAAGGTCTGAATAGGTTTACAATTGGCATAAACCAGCAACCTGCAGCCCAACCGTCTGAATACGATAATCGATTCACTCTCAAATGAAGATTAAAATAGGCAAGCCTAAACCATTGAATAAAAGTAATAGCAGATAAAATAAAAACAACAATTTGAATGATACCAATGGCTTGTTCCCGATTGTCATTTGAAGTTACAGATTCTGCCGAAATTTCGCCTCCATTTTCGGTCATTTTCAGTAAATCATATTGAAAATGACTGGAAACTAATGAAATACAATTCATTGCCAAAGCAATCCAAATGAGGAAAATTGCATTTTGAGACCGCTGTTAGTTTGGTTTTAAATCTTGCACTTATATTTCGTAATTTTGGTATTTATGTAGATTGTTGTTTGCGCTCGTATGTGGGCACGGATTGCAAATCCGCGCTATAGGGGCACGGTTTGTAAATCCGCGCTATCGGGTTCTGACTAATTTTACTTGTGTAAGCAGCCACACGAAAGGATTCGTGCGGGAGCGGGGATTTAGAGTAAATGCAATACCTCCAAAAAACTAATTCATTCCTTATTGATTATTTTATTATGTCGGCAATTATTGGATTTGTTTGTGATTGTTGGCACGGTTTGTAAATCTGCGCTATCGGGTTCTGATTAATTTTACTTGTGTAAGTAGCCACACGAAAGGATTCGTGCAGGAGCGGGGGCACGGTTTGTAAATCCGCGCTCTCGGGTTCTGATTAATTTTACTTGTGTAAGCAGCCACACGAAAGGATTCGTGCGGGAGCGGGGGTTCTGATTAATTTTACTTGTGTAAGCAGCCACACGAAAGGATTCGTGCGGGAGCGGGGCACGCAACGAAACCCTAACTGTTGTGCCTAGTACCTTTCTAGATTTTCGAAAACCATTCTGCATTTACAGAAACCTCTTCAATTAGTTCAGTTTTAACTCCAAGATTAAATTCCTTTAATTTATCACATAATAATTCTCCGTCTATTAAGTCAATTGGAGGAGCGCCATCTCTTGTTGCTTCTTTAATTGCTTCTCTTGTAAAATTGCCTGTTGTGATAAAAAGACCTTTGTCAGCTCTTCCTTGCATTGCACCTCTGAAATCCCTAATGTCGCCAGAACCAACAGAACCTTTGTACCTTTTTGATTGGAAGAATACGTGAAAACTTAAAAATCCATTAAGTCTAACTATTCCTTTTCCATCAATTCCTCCATCTCCAGATTTACCAGTAACTTCTACTTGTACAAATCCGCTTTCTCTCAAAATTCTTTGGCAAAGTCTTTCAAAAGCTGAAGGTTCAATTTTTTGAATAATGGAAATTAAGTTCTCTTTCCAATCAATTTCGTTTTCAACTTCTTCTTCAATTTCGGACTCAATTTCCTTGTTAGTTTGTTTACTATCTAATTTTGGTTTTTTCGTCTCTTCTCTAACTTTTTTTAAAATTGTGTCAGAATCAAGTTTTGTAGTATCAATTTCATTGTCTATTAATGCCCAAACGCCTCGAGAAGAATTTTCAATTAAGCCATATTTTTTCAAATATGTTCTTGCCCAAGCTAATCTGTATTCAACTTTAGTTTGGACGCCACTTTCATCGTGTGGTATTTCCAAGATTTCTTCGTCATAACCAGTAACTTCATAAACCTTTTCATTGATTTCATCTATAGAACCTGAACCACCTAATAATTTTAGAGCTTCCAAAGTTGGAATCATCATTTTATCGTGAGTTGGTACTTTATCGTGTATTTTTTTTCTTCCCATTCGGTTTTTTTTTCTGGTATTAGGCACAACTACTATATAGGTATGATAAAATCAGACTTATCATCCTTAAATCGGGTCGCTTTGTCTAACAAATACTAGTGTTTAATTAAATTCAAAAATACATTTTTTCTAGCAAAATAATAAAATATTTATTTTTTATTTTAGCAAATAATGTGATTTTTAGTGATTTTTTTTCTTCTTAAAAATGATGGGGTTTGATAAATTGAACCTTTGTCAAAGTTTTAAACTTTGACAAAGGTGTTGAAATCCCAAAAGTCATAAATAGCCCTGATTACTTCACTTGACTTTTATTTTCATCGGAGTTCAGTGAACTTCGTTTGAAGCGGAAATCCTTGATATTGTGAGATTGCCGCGCAAGCTCGCAATGACAAGATTGCAACGAAAAGCGGGAGCAGAGCCCATAAACCCCCCAAAAAGTCCTGCTCCTAAAAATCAATAGATTATCTCCGGAGAATTGTTTTGCAGTTCAAAATAAAAGAATTACTTTTGCACACCTTTTGGTGAATAAGAGTTTCCTTTGGGTAAAAACTAATTATACAAACAACTTCTGTTGTTTTCTAGCACGTTATGAAACTCGAGAAAATGCAGAATACAAATTTTTAATCAGCATGTCTGAACAATTAAAATCACAAGAAGAGTTTTTAGCAAATTTTAACTGGCACAACTTTGAAGAAGGTATTGATGCCGTAGATGAGAAAAACTTATTAGAATTCGAAGACCTAGTTTCAAAAACTTTTATCGCGACAGATCAAGAAGAAGTAGTAGAAGGTATCGTTGTTAGAATTACAGATAGAGACGTTATCGTTGATATCAACGCAAAATCGGAAGGTGTTATTTCATTGAACGAATTCCGTTACAATCCAGCTTTAAAAGTAGGTGACAAAGTAGAAGTATTGATTGACATCCGTGAGGATAAAACAGGTCAGTTGGTATTATCGCACAGAAAAGCACGTACTATCAAATCATGGGATAGAGTTATTTCGGCTAACGAAACAGGAGAAATCGTTACTGGTTTTGTGAAATGCAGAACTAAAGGTGGTATGATCGTGGACGTTTTCGGAATTGAAGCTTTCCTTCCAGGTTCTCAAATTGATGTTAAGCCAATTAGAGACTACGATGTATATGTAAATAAAAACATGGAATTCAAAGTGGTAAAAATCAACCACGAATTCAAAAATGTTGTTGTATCTCACAAAGCGCTTATCGAAGCGGATATTGAAGTACAGAAAAAAGAAATCATTGGAAAATTACAAAAAGGACAAGTATTAGAAGGTGTTGTTAAAAACATTACTTCTTATGGTGTGTTTATTGACCTTGGTGGTGTTGATGGATTGATCCACATTACTGACCTTTCTTGGTCAAGAATCAACCATCCATCTGAAGTTCTTGAGTTAGATCAAGTTCTTAATGTGGTTATCCTTGATTTTGATGACGAGAAAACAAGAATCCAATTAGGATTGAAACAATTGAACGCTCACCCTTGGGATGCTTTGAACGCTGAACTTAAAATAGGTGACAAAGTAAAAGGTAAAGTTGTCGTTATCGCTGATTACGGTGCATTTATCGAAGTGGCTGAAGGTGTTGAAGGTTTGATCCACGTTTCTGAAATGTCATGGTCAACTCATTTACGTTCTGCTCAAGATTTCGTAAAAGTAGGTGATATTGTTGAAGCTCAAATCTTAACTTTAGATAGAGACGATCGTAAAATGTCATTGGGTATCAAACAATTGTCTCAAGATCCTTGGACTGATATCACCTCTAAATATCCTGTAGGTTCTAAACATTCAGGTATCGTTAGAAACTTTACAAACTTTGGAATTTTCGTAGAATTAGAAGAAGGTATCGACGGATTGATTTATATCTCTGACCTATCTTGGACTAAGAAAATCAAACACCCATCTGAATTTGTAAATGTTGGTGAGAAATTAGACGTAGTTGTATTAGAATTAGATGTTGACGGACGTAAATTATCTTTAGGTCACAAACAAACTACTGCTAATCCTTGGGATCAATACGAAGATTCATTCGCAGTGGGAACTATCCACTCAGGTGAAATCTCTGAAATTGTTGACAAAGGAGCTACTGTAGAATTTGGCGAAGATATCGTTGCTTTCATTCCTACACGTCACCTTGAAAAAGAAGACGGAAAGAAATTGAAAAAAGGCGAAACAGCTGAATTCAAAGTAATCGAATTCAACAAAGAATTCAAAAGAGTAGTAGCATCTCACACGGCTATTTTCCGTGAAGAAGAAGAAAAAGCAGTGAAAGCGGTTCAAGAAACAGTTTCTTCTAACACTAATTCACCAGCTTCGACTCTTGGAGATAACAATGATATTCTTGCTGGTTTGAAAGCCAAAATGGAAAAAAACGAGAAAAAGAAATAATCTTTTAATTGTTTTGATATAGAGAGTCCCACGCTAAAGCGTGGGACTTTTTTTTTGGCCACAGATTTCACTTCGCCAGTTCGCTGCGCTCGGGTCACGGATTTTATTTTGATAGTTTTACCTTTAGTTTTTGTTGTTATTATTTCTATTTGTTTTTGTACTTTTGTTTAAAATCAGATAATATGAAAGCTATAAAACAAATTATTGATATTGAAAATCATACGTTTACCGTTGTGCTTCCAAAAGATTTTACTGCAAAAAGAGTAGAAGTCATCATTTTGCCTTCTGATCCAGAGGATGATATTCCGCAATGGCAACAAGAAGAATCAGAACGTCGTTACAACGACTATTTGCAAAATCCTGAAATTGCGATTTTGAATGAGGATTTTATGAAGAAACTGGATGCTTTGTAATGAAGTATGAAATTATTTATTTGCCTTTAGTTTATGAAGACATAAAGGAAACAAACGACTTTTACAATTCAAGAGTAAAAGGACTTGGAAAAGAATTTGTAGCTTCTGTAAAACACGAGTTTAAAACTATTTTACAGAATACTTTACTTTTTGAAATTAAATATAAAAATACAAGAATTGCCTATACCAAGCGATTTCCATTTGGCATTCATTTTGAAATTCAAGAAAACACAAATCGTATTGTAGTAAAAGGAGTGTATCATACGTCAAGAAATTCAGAAATTTGGTATGAGAGATGATTTGTAAATAATAATTTAATTATTAGAATAAGAAAGTCCCGATTCTTCGGGACTTTTTTTTTGCCTCAGATTTTTACAGATTTTTTGATTGTGGAAATTTTTTTTTAAAGAATCAATACTTCTTTAGTTTATCTCTAGGGTTGATTATTATATCCACATTAGGAATCCAATTCATAATTTAGTAGAAAAAAAGAGAAGATATATTTTTAAATAAAAATGCCAACCCTATAATCAGGATTGGCAATTTACATTTTATAGAGATTTAATAGTCGGACTTAAATGACTTTATTTGCCTTATATGTTTACATAAAAGTTACCTCAAACTAGCACCCAATTCGGTTTCGAAATTCTTTTGTAATTTGTTCATAATTTTGTCAATTTGAACATCGGTCAGGGTTTTTGTATTGTCTTGAATGGTGAAACTTACCGCGTACGATTTCTTGCCTTCCGGAAGATTTTTGCCTTGGTACACATCAAATAAATTGATGTCTTTCAACAATGATTTTTCCGTTTGTCTGGCCAGATTGTAAATAGTGTCGAAAGAAACGTTTTCATCTAATAACAAAGACAAATCTCTGCGAACTTCGGGATATTTAGGAATTTCGGTGTACTTAATTTTATTCGAAAGTAGTTTCAAAATCAAAGCCCAATTGAAATCGGCAAATAAAACTTCTTGTTTGATATCAAAATGTTTCAGGATTGATTTTTTTACCACACCATATTCTACCAAAACATCATTTCCGAATCCGATAGCAATTCCTTCTGAAAAAACATCCGAAGTCATTGGTAGATTTTGTGTTTTTTTAATTCCCAATCGTTCCAAAACGGCATTCACATAGCCTTTGAATAAGAAAAAATCGGTTGGTTTTTGTGTATTCGTCCAACTTTCTTGATTTCTATTTCCGGTGATGAACATCGTCAAATGTTTGTGTTCTTCGTAACCGGATTCGAATTTATGATAGGATTTTCCGAATTCAAAGAATTTCAAATCCGAATTTCTACGGTTGATATTATACGATAAAGCTTCGAGCCCCGAGAATAACAAGGATTGACGCATTGCTGCCAAATCACTGCTTAATGGATTCAAAATGGTTACATTGTGTTCTTCTTTCAACATTTCCGACAATTGAACGTAAGAAGCGGTTGTCAATGAATTGGCCATCATTTCATTGAACCCTTGTGAATTCAATTGATTGGCTATTACATTTTGCACTTTATAATCTTCGGTTCTTGGCGCAATAGAAACCGTGGCATTCAGTTTTTCTGAAAATTTGATGTTGTTGTATCCATACACTCTGAGGATTTCTTCGATAACATCAATTTCTCTTTGTACATCGACGCGATAGGCCGGAATAACCAATCCTAATCCTGCATCAGAAACACTGTTAATTTTGATTTCTAAGGAAGCCAAAATATTTTTAATGATTTCCTTTGGCAATTCCTGACCAATAATTTTCTTCACATTATTGAAATTCAAAACCACAGGAAAGTCTTCAATTTTCTTTGGATACACATCGACAATATCGGAGGTGATTTCGCCACCAGCCACTTCCTGAATCAACAAAGCCGCGCGTTTCAAAGCGTATTCCGTAATAGTTGGATCAATTCCTCTTTCAAATCTAAAGGAAGCATCTGTATTTAATTGATGTCTTTTGGCACTTTTCCGAATGCTTATTGGATTAAAATAGGCACTTTCGAGGAAGATGGCAGTGGTAGTTTCAGAAACGCCCGAACTTTTTCCGCCAAAAACTCCAGCGATACACAAAGGACCGCTTTCGTCACAAATCATTAAATCTTCTTCGTGCAAACTTCTTTCTACATCATCAAGCGTTGTAAATTTTGTTCCCGAAGCCAGCGTTTTTACAATTATTTTTCCATTGATTTTTGAAGCGTCAAAAGCGTGAAGCGGTTGACCTAATTCGTGTAAAACGTAATTGGTAACATCGACAATATTGTTTTTTGGATTGATTCCAATGGCTTTTAAACGGTTTTGCAACCAAGCTGGTGATGGTTTTATAGTTATTCCAGAAATAGTAACTCCGCAGTATCTTGGAGCCAACAATGGTTTTTCGACGCTGACATCAATTTTCAGGATTCTTTTGTCGACTCTAAAATTACTCACCGACGGTGTAATGAATTTGACATTAACACCAGTTTGGGATAATCCAGCTCTTAAATCACGTGCTGTTCCCAAGTGACTCATTGCGTCTGCACGATTAGGTGTGAGTCCAATTTCGAAAACTTCGTCACTTTCAATCTTGAAAACACTAGCAGCCGATGTTCCAGGTTTTAATGCTTCGTCCAGAATCATAATTCCATCGTGACCTTCTCCAAGTCCTAATTCGTCTTCGGCACAAATCATTCCGTGACTTTCTTGTCCGCGAATTTTTCCTTTTTTGATTTGAAAAGAAACGCCTTCTTTGTCGTATAATGTGGTTCCAATAGTGGCAACGGGCACTTTTTGCCCCACAGCAACATTGGGAGCGCCACAAACAATTTGGACAGGAACGCCATCGCCTAAGTCCACTGTCGTAACTTTCAATCTATCAGCATCAGGATGTTGAACACAAGTAAGAACATGGCCAACAACAATGCCTTCTAAACCGCCTTTAACCGATTCATATTTATCGACCATTTCTACTTCAAGACCTAAATCAGTCAATAAAGCGGCAATTTCTTCGGACTTCCAATCTATTTTGATGAATTGTTTTAACCAGTTGTAAGATATTTTCATTTGAGAATTTTAATGAGAATGCAAATATAAGGATTGCAGTTTGGAGTAGAAAACAATTTATTTGGTTTTTTGAATAGAATTTGCTTATTCAAAATAAGAATTTGTTCAATTTCAAGCATAATTGCGACAAGAAAAATTAAATCAATTCCTCAATGTGTTTTTTGATGTTTTCTGCGATTTTTTTGGTTGGCAAATCGTTGTCATCTGTACCAAATGGGTCTTCGATTTCCTCGGCAATTAATTCTAAACTAGCCAATACATAGAAGATAAAAACAACTACTGGGATCACGAAATAGCCCAAAATAAACACATAGGCAAAAGGTAAAGTCAGTACATAAATAAAAATAAATTTTTTAATAAAAGCACTGTAAGAGTAGGGAATAGGTGTGTTTTTGATTCGTTCGCAAGCACCACAAATATCAGTAAAGGATTGTAATTCGGCATTGATAATGATAAGTTGGTCGCCGGTAATTTTTTTGGAAACATACAAATCATTCACTTTGTGAAAGAGCATTTTGGCCACTTGGTTCGGCCTGTGTTTGTGGTGGTCGATTTCCAAATCTACATCGTCAAACAATTGTTTAGCTGTATCGCTATCAGTCAAATGTTTCTGCAAGATGGAGGCATAACCTGGAATTATCTTCCTAAAATAGGTACGATCACTTTCGTCTTTTAAAATAACGGATAATTTAATGGCTAAATTCCGGCTGCTGTTGACCAATCCTCCCCATAGTCTTCGTCCTTCCCACCAGCGATCATAAGCTGTATTGGTTCGGTAGGCCAATAATAATGAAATCACGAATCCCAACATACTGTGCATTACAGAGATATTTTTGACGTAGCTGTCTTTGGGTAAATCCCAATAAACGATTTCTAAATAACCAATTGCTCCAGAATATATTCCAATAAAAATCATCATTGGAAATAACTTTCGAATTGTATCAGCTTTGCTAACCTGAAATATAAAACTAAACCATTCTTTTGGGTTATAAGAGGTCATAGGCTATTTTTTTTGGACAAAAATAAACTAAAAACTCATATTACCAGCTAATTCTTTTAAGGCAATTTCAGATAATTTTGCCTGAAATTGGGCATTGCTATAACGCACTTTGGCATTGATATAATTCAATTGTGCTGTTCTAAATTCTAATGTAGTAATGGTTCCAATTCGGAATTTGTCCACCGTGATTCTAAGATTTTGTTTGGCTATGGTTTCATTAATTTGTTCTAAATCTATTAGTTCCAAATTGGTTAAATAGGTTTGAAAAGCAGTGGATAATTCAGAATTCAGTAAAAGGCTTTGTTGTTCGATAGCAATTTTAGAATTTTCTATTTGAATTTTGGCAATTTTCTCATTACGATTTTGGGCGAAACCATCAAAAACATTCAAAGAAGCTCTAAACCCATAATTCAGTCCGCGAGCCGAAGATTCTGAGGTAAAACCCAAACTAGATTGGCTTTCGAAAAAATTATAACCTGAAGTCAAATTTAAAGTGGGATAACGTTCGCCTTTAATTTGTTTTAATTGCAATTCGGAAACTCTCTTATTGATGATTTCGGATTCCAATTGTGGGTTTTGCTTTTCTGCCAAAGCCATCAGTTCTGCCAATACTAATTTATCATCAACCGTAACTTCATCGACTACCTTAAAATCGACTTTGGGGTCTCTTGCTAGAATTTGGTTTAGGGCAATTTTTCGGTTGGCGTAGGATTCTTTTTGTCGCAACAGCGTTACTTTGTCGGTATTTAAATCTACTTGGGCATTCAAGACTTCCAGTTTGGAAGCTTTACCAATGTTAAACCGATTTTGTGCCAATGTCAAACGTTGGGTCGAAATCACAATAGTGGTATCCAATGCGGCCAATTGCTGTTGTTGTTGAACCAAATCAAAATATACCGCATTCACAGTACTTATTTTAAGAATTATGGTATGTTTTAATTGGGCTTCACCAAATTTTTGCAATTCTTTTAATTGATCTAATTTTGCAAACATTTTGAAACCATCAAAAACCGTCCAATTCAGTCCAACACCATAGTTCAAACTGTTGTTTTTTGCATTATCCAAGGCCGTAATCGTTCCGTCCTGTCTGGTTTGAGAACTGTTTTGAATGCTGTTAGCATCGACCAAGGTGGCCGTTAATTTGGGTAACATTCCGGCATTACCGACAGTTACATTGGTTTTGTTGATTGCCAAGTTATTAGAAGCCAATTTTATTTCAAAATTATTTTCCAAGGCTATTTTTAAGGCATTTTCGATAGTCAAAACTTCTTGAGCATTCATTTTTACAATGCAAAAGAAGAAAAGTAGTACACTGCGGAATAGAATTTTAGTATTCATATTTTGTTTTTCTTTTGTCAAACTTTCACGAATTATAGAAAATCAAATTCGTGAATCTTGGCTAATAAATTAATCTATATCTTTTTCATATTCCTTGATATGATCAAATTCGGGATAATGTTTTCTAGCTTTCGACCATAAAAGATACAAGGCAGGAATTACAAAAAGGGTTAAAACTAAAGAGAAAATTGTTCCTCCAACGATGACAACTCCCATCCCCATTCTGCTGGTTGAAGCTGCTCCAAGTGACATTGCAATGGGTAATGCACCCAACGAAATCGCCAAACTTGTCATTAATATTGGTCGAAGTCGTGCTTCTGAGGCTTCCAGAATGGCTTCTAATTTTGGTTTTCCTTGCTCTCGCAATTGATTGGCAAATTCCACAATCAAAATACCGTTTTTGGTTACCAAACCAATAAGCATTACGGTTCCAATTTGGCTAAAAATATTCCAAGTTTGGTCAAACAACCACAGGGAAAACAAAGCTCCTGCAACCGCCATTGGCACTGTCAAAATGATGATAAATGGATCGATAAAACTTTCGAATTGTGCCGCCAAAATCAAAAATATCAATAGCAAAGCCAATCCAAAAGCAAAGGAAGTATTCGAACTACTTTCTACAAAATCTCTAGATTCTCCACCCAAATCAGTAGTAAAAGTATCGTCTAAGACTTTGGCTTTTATTTCGTTCATTGCGTCAATTCCGTCGTTGATACTTTTGCCCGGAGCAAGACCAGCCGAGACGGTTGCCGACATATAGCGGTTGTTGTGATACAATTGTGGCGGATTGCTTTTTTCTTCAATGGTCACCACATTATCCATTTGGATTAATTCGCCTTTGTTGTTTTTGACAAACATCGCCGTTAAATCCATTGGTTTTGAACGGTCTTTTTGTTCGAATTGTCCAATGACTTGGTATTGTTTTCCGTTTCTCATAAAATAACCAAAGCGCTGCCCGCTCAAGGAAAGCTGAAGGGTTTGGGCAATGTCAATTACGGAGATTCCCAAGCTCTCCGCTTTTTCGCGATCGATGGTTACATTTATTTCCGGCTTGTTGAATTTCAGGTTGACATCAGTTGTCGAAAAAGTTTCATTTTTCGATGCTTCATCCATAAAGAGTGGAATTTTTTCTCGCAATTTTTCAAAGTTTGGAGCTTGAATAATATACTGAATGGGTAAACCGCCACGTCTGTTTACTGCAATCGTTGGTTGCTCCATCACCGATATTTTGGCTTCTGAATATTGGTTTGTCAATTTGGTTAGTTTTTCGGCTATCTCTTTTTGGGAAAGTTTTCTTTCTTCTGGTTCTTTTAAAGCAATTCTGATGAATCCATTGTTTACCGAAGAAGCCGAAAATCCGGGAGCCGTAATCACCAACGCCACTTTCTTCTCTGGAATAGAATCATCGACCAATTTTGAAATTTCCTGCATAAATCGCTCCGTGTATTCGTAAGTCGAGCCTTCGGCAGTATTCATTCTTAATGTTAAAGCACTTCTGTCGTCATAAGGTGCAGTTTCTTTTTGCAATAGATTAAAAAAGACATAAATCAAGCCAAAACATACAATTAGTATAGGGAAGCTCAACCATTTTTTCTTCATAAAACGTTCCAATGAACTGGCGTAACCTTTGTTTAATTTTACAAAATATGGTTCTGTTTGGATGTAGAATTTTGATTTTTTCTGTTCGCCACTTTTCATCAAATAAGCATTCAACATTGGCGTAAGCGTAAGCGAAACAAATGCCGAAATTAATACCGCTGCCCCAATGACGACGCCAAATTCCCTAAACAATCTACCAACAAATCCATCGAGGAATATCACCGGAAGAAATACCGCTGCCAAGGTTATGGAAATGGATATTACGGCAAAAAATATTTCGTTTGAGCCTTTGATGGCGGCTTCAATAGGCGTCATTCCTTCTTCGACTTTCTTAAAAATATTTTCGGTAACCACAATTCCATCGTCGACTACCAGACCAGTCGCCAGAACAATGGCGAGTAATGTCAATACGTTTATAGAAAAGCCGAACAGCCACATAATAAAGAAGGTGGCAATCAACGAAACAGGAATGTCAATTAATGGTCTAAAAGCTATGGCCCAATCCCTAAAAAACAAGAAGATTATCAAAATTACCAGAAGGATTGAAATCCCTAGTGTTTCGGCAACTTCAATAACTGATTTTTTAACAAAATAGGTGGTGTCTAATGCAATATTTATATTAATATCTTTGGGTAAATCCCTTTTTAATTTTTCAAATTCTTTATAAAATTCATTTGCAATATCCAAATAATTGGCTCCAGGAAGTGGTACAATGGCAACACCTACCAATGGCATTCCAGACTGCGTCATTTTAGTTTCCAGATTTTCAGGCCCTAAAATGGCGGAACCAATATCGCTAAAACGGACTATTTTTTCTCCATCAGTACGTATGATTATGTTGTTGAATTCTTCAGGAGTAGAGAGGTTTCCAACTGTTTTTACGGTAAGTTCCGTATTGGCTCCAGTAATTTTACCTGAAGGTAACTCTACATTTTGTTTGTTTAAAGCATTCCTGACTTCTGCAACGGTACAGCCGTATGAAGCTAATTTTACAGGGTCAATCCACAAACGCATTGCATATCTTTTTTGCCCCCAAATTTGCACGCCACTTACGCCGGGAATGGTTTCCAGTCGTTGTGAAATCACATTTTCGGCATAATCGCTCAATTCCAATGGGTTTCTGGAATCGCTTTGGACTGTCATCGAAATAATGGCATCTCCATTGGCATCAGCCTTTGAAACTACTGGCGGCGCATCAATATCTTGGGGTAAACTTCGGATGGCTTGGGAAACCTTGTCGCGTACATCATTTGCCGCTTCTTCCAAGTTTTTATTCAGGTTGAATTCGATGGTTATGTTGCTACTTCCCTGAGTACTTGAAGAAGTTACATTCCGAATTCCATCGATCGAATTGATGGCTTTTTCCAGCGGTTCCGTAATTTGGGACTCAATAATATCAGAATTGGCTCCCGTGTAATTGGTACGAATGGAAACTTGCGCGGGATCAATTGATGGAAATTCCCTGACACCAAGAAAGGTGTAGCCTATAATTCCAAATAACACAATTAATAAATTGATGACAATGGTAAATACGGGTCTTCTTATGCTTGTTGTTGATAAACTCATTTAGGATATGCGATTTATGATATTGGATATACGATTTAAGAATTGGAATCTAAATTCTAAATTATTTGACTTTCACTTTTACGGGACTGTCTTCTTTTAACGACATAACGCCGCTGGTTAAAACTGTATCTCCCACTTTTAGACCAGAAAGCACCAAGATGGAAGCATCAGTTCTGGTAGTAGTTTCGACCATAACTTCTTTGGCTTTTCCCATATTCGAAATAAAAACTTTTTTCCCGTCTTGTACTGGAACAATAGCTTCAGTTGGAATAACTATGGCATCTTTAATGATATCCAAAGGCAATTGAACATTGGCAAAAGTTCCGGGCAATAATTTTCCATCTTTATTTTCGGCAAGGGCACGCACTTGTAAAGTTCTGGTGGCAACGGCCACTTCGGGTTCTATGGCATACACTTTGGCCTGATATTTTTCGGTTGATCCAGATACCGTGAAACTTAAATTGGAATTGGATTTTACCTGATTGGCATATTTTTCAGGAATAGAAAAAGTGATTTTTAATTTGCTGATGTTAACTAATTTGGCTACCAAAAGGCTAGGAGTGATGTAGGTTCCGGGCGAAATGGAGCGCAATCCAATCTTTCCCGAAAAGGGTGCTCTAACTGAAGTTTTTGCAATTTGTGCATCAATTAATTTTACTTGGGATTGTGCCAATTTGAAGTTGGCTCTGGCCACATCATACTCTTCTTGACTGATGGCTTCTTTTGCCAATAATAGTTTCGCTCTTCTTTCGTTTTCGGATGCCAATCCTTGTTTGGTTTTGGCTTGAGCCAATTGTGCTCTTAATTCGATATCATTTACTTTAAAAAGGAGCTGTCCTTTACTTATATTGCTTCCTTCTTGAAAATTAATACTTTCAACAATTCCAGAAACTTCAGAGCGAATTTCTACTTGTTCATTGGCTTCAATTGACCCGGATAGAGAAAGATTATTGTCGAATGTTTCGGCTTTTACAACAATTCCGTTAACGGTTATTGATTTATTTTTTCCGTCTTTTCCTTTGGATTCGCCATTTTTGTTATTGTTTGAAGTAATTCTATAAGCTATAAATCCCCCGAAACCAATAATTAGGAGGGTGTAAACAATATGTTTTATTTTCATATAAATGTAAAAAAGGTGAGATTAAACTATACTTATCAATGTAAAGAAGACAAATTTAGGGTTTAGAATTTGGAATAATGGGAGTTTTGTCAATTATTTAACAACTGATTAACAATGAATTTTAATACTATAAAAAGTACGATTTGGTAAGACTGAAAAATAATAAAATGGTTTAATTTAAATTTAAAGAAAATCCGTTTTATCTGCGTTTTTATGAAGTAAATCCCATTGTTCAGGGTACTACAACATTCATTAACTACTACAATTCCAGATGTTTTTCTTCTTAGTCAACTCAATATAAGTAGCTCTCAAATCTGCATTTTCAGAGTTTTAAATCATTAGGTTAAATTCTATTGTGATAAAAACAATACAAATTTTCATAACAAAATTGTTCCACTATTGTTTCAGGGGTAATATCTTTGTTAAAATCATTTTTGAAATTATAATTTGATAAAAAAAGTGCTGATAAATCCATTAAATTTCTGGCTAGTTGAGGAAAATCTGTAGCACTATAAATTCCAGGTAATGGTTCAATCGATCCGTCAAAATCACTCCCAATACATGCTATATTCCAAGAATTTAAATCATTATCATCGAGTACTATTGCTATATGCTTGATATGATTCCAAATGATTTCGGCAGATGCGAATGCAATGTTTTTTTTAGAATGTAGTTTTTTTATAATATTTTTCTTTGCTAATCTTCTGCTGTCCATTTGAATAGCAAAAAGACCATTGCTTTTTGAAATTTTCACGAGCTCTTCATCATAAAAATTAATGTCCGATTCGCTAAATAGTGATTCAGAATCCAAGGTTTCAATAGTTGTCCAAGAAGTTCCAGTTACAGCTCCGTGACTAATTAAAACAGGAATTTTTTCTTCCTTAAAGTATTCATCTAAATATTGATAATATTCTTTTCGAGAGGACAGGCTCATGTGTTTTAAATCGGGATAAATTACTTTGCCATTTTTATTGTCCAATAATGCGTTTAAAGCTTTAAAGCCTAAGTTGGTAAAACCATGGTTTAACATTTCATTTTGATTGACCAATTTACCTAGAGGATCTAAACTTTTTGCATGACCACAAAAATCATTAATGAAATTATGAGCAAAAGTTATGGTCATAGGTGCAATTTCCCAATTTTTAACTTTGTAAATATTGTCAATAACTTCCTTTTCATTTGTTTTTCTTCCGTATTTTTCTAATCCCGAATTAAAGACGTGCGCTCCTTCAATAGAAAATACAATTGCCGTTTTATTATCGTTTTCTAATAATTTAAAATCATCCTTTTTTTGGGGAAAATACAATTCGATTTCATTGTTCTCTTTGATTGCTTCCAACAAGAAATTGTACTCTTTTTCAAGATCTTCAAAATAATTTAGATGTTGCTGTATGTTTCTAATTCGGTAATAACTAATTCCAATTATAGCATTCGCCAAGAATGCAGAAAGACTTCCTTTTCCGAGAAGATTGATAAAAAAACCTTTCTCAAAAGGGTATAGCGAAGCAGTAACTAATTTTACATTTCCCTCTTTTAATGACGAAAAATCGGCTTGCGAAAATTTTGCAATACTAAGTTTTCGACAGACTAGTTTTCGGAAATAACTATTCTTTTGTTGAAACCAAATATTTCTTCTTCTCCTGCCATAAGGGGTATCTTCAAAAGAATGTCCATAAGTTTTTAATGAGGGATGACAATGAAAATCTGCAAATTTGAATTGTTTTTCCATATTGACTACATTGTTTCTTCAAAAATAAAAGGTGTTTGTATTGCGTTTTTTTTAATCAATTGATGATGAAGTCTAAACGCCTTTATTAAAGAATAGCTTTTATATGGGAACTGATGTTCCAGTGCAAATTCTTTGATTATTTCAGTGACTTTCGGCAAATAGGCTGAATTTATATTGGGAAATAAATGATGTGCCAAATGGTAATTAAAATTATTCATCAAGTGTTTTGAAATAAAATTTTCACCATTAAGATCGTTAGTCGTGTTAAATTGATGCCTTATCCAAGAGGTTTGAAGTTTGAAATCTTCATTAGTAATAGGAAATTCGTTGCCAACATTGACGTGTGGGGTAAGTAAAATGACCATTCCCAATAAACTTCCGCAAATCATTTGCACCAAAAAACCAACTATAGCTTGACTTAGTTCAATATTAAAAACAAGAACAGGGATTATAATTGCGTAACTAAAAAACAACAATTTGAAAAACCACAATTTAAAATGTTCAGTTAAAGGGATTTTTACAAATTTTCGAATGTATCGTTTGGAGGAGTAAAAATCTCTAAAATCTCTTACTAATAACCAATTTAGCAAGAATAATGGGTAAAGCAAAAAAATCCAATAATGTTGGTATTTTTGAATGGGCGAAAAAGTTTCACTTGGAAAGAGTTTGAGAGGGTTTCCTTGTTCAATATCACTATCCCATCCTATAGTATTTGGATAATTATGATGCATGCTGATGTGTCTGTTCATCCAAATAAAACTATTGGCTCCCATACAATCAAAAAAGTACATCATAACTTTATTTTTCCATTTCTTTTCGAATAAAGTGTTGTGGCAGGCTTCATGAATAAGATTAACAAAAATTAAAGTGGTCATAATTCCCATGAAACCAAAAAATAGAAAATACAGTGCTGGTGTTAATTTGTATTGTATCGCCAAACACCAAAAAAGAAAATAAATAAAAGGCAACACAAAGGCTTTAATCTGGTTTTCATAATTTTTCTCTTCTAAACTCAAGCGCTCCTTAACTTTCTCTTTTAGCAGAATAAAATTTTGATCCTCTTCCGTAGATTTTATAAAAGTTGGTTTTTTAAACATCTGTACAAACATTTAAAGTTAGTACTAGTAAAAATACAAAAAATACTATAACAAAATGATTTTAAGTGATTTGAAAATATTAACTAATATAATTCCAGATGTTTTTCTTCTTAGTCAACTCAATATAAGTAGCCCTTAATATAGCATTTTCAGTATTTTGCATCGGTGCATCGTCTTTCAATATTTTTAGGGCATAATTTCGTGCTAATATCAAAATATCTCGATCTCGAACAATATCAGCAATTTGAAGATTGAGAACTCCACTTTGTTGGGTTCCCATCAAATCGCCTGGACCACGAAGCTTGAGATCGACTTCGGCAATTTCAAAACCGTCATTCGTGCCGACCATGGTTTCCATTCGGGTTTTGCTGTCGGCACTCAATTTGTGGCTCGTCATCAGGATGCAATAACTTTGTTCGGCTCCACGACCTACACGACCTCGAAGTTGGTGGAGTTGCGACAATCCAAAACGTTCCGCACTTTCAATGATCATTACGCTGGCATTTGGAATATTCACACCCACTTCAATCACGGTCGTGGCGACCATAATATTGGTTTTTCCATCGTGAAAGCGTTTCATTTCGGCCTCTTTATCGGCTGGTTTCATTTTGCCGTGAAGGATGGAAATGGCATATTGTGGCAACGGAAAATCGCGGGAAATGCTTTCGTAACCGTCCATCAAATCCTTGAAATCCATCGATTTCGACTCTTCAATCAATGGGTAAACGATATAAATTTGTCTACCAAGGGCTATTTCATCCCGAATAAATTTCCAAACTTTCAAGCGATTGCTGTCAAATCGATGTACGGTTTGGATGGGTTTTCGCCCCGGAGGCAATTCGTCAATAACCGAAATATCCAAATCGCCATACAAACTCATCGCCAAGGTTCGCGGAATAGGTGTGGCGGTCATCACCAAAACGTGTGGCGGAATTTCGTTTTTTTTCCACAATTTCGAACGTTGTTCCACCCCAAAACGATGCTGCTCGTCAATCACTGCCAAACCTAAATTTTGAAATTTCACCTTATCTTCTAATAATGCGTGCGTACCAATCAGAATGTGTAAACTACCGTTTTCGAGTTCTTCGTGAATGATTCGTCGAGTTACAATTTTAGTTGAACCAGTAAGTAGTTTTATGTTGATATTTAGTTCTTTGGCTAATTCTGTCAAGCCATTGAAATGTTGGTTCGCCAAAATTTCTGTAGGCGCCATCAAACAAGCTTGAAAGCCGTTGTCCAAAGCAATCAGCATACTCATCAAGGCCACGATTGTTTTCCCAGAACCTACGTCGCCTTGTAACAATCGATTCATTTGGGCGTTGCTTCCCATATCTATTCGGATTTCCTTGATGACTCTTTTTTGCGCATTGGTCAGTTCAAAAGGCAGGTGATTTTGGTAGAAATCATTGAAATATGCGCCCACTTTCGTAAACGGATGTCCTTTTATTTTATGTTTCCGAATGAGGTTTTTGGTGATTAATTGCAATTGGATATAAAACAATTCCTCAAATTTCAATCGGTATTGGGCTTTCGCCAAAGCTTCGGCACTTTTGGGAAAATGAATGTAGAATAAAGCCGCATTTTTCGGAATCAGTTTCAATTCGGCTGTCAGATAATCAGGTAAGGTTTCTGTGAATTTTGCTTGGGTTTCCAAGAACAATTGCTGCATCATTTTATTGATTACCCGATTCGAAATCCCACGATTGGCCAAGGTTTCGGTTGATGGATAAACCGGTTGCATTGCAGATCGAAGACTTTGTTCATGTTCTGTCATCAATTCTATTTCGGGATGCGCCATATTGAAAACATTCCCGAAAGAAGTGCATTTCCCGAAAATCACACACATTTCATTCAATTTCAAACTCTCGCGAATCCATTTATGGCCTTGAAACCAAACGAGTTCCATTTGCCCTGTGTCATCCACGAATGTGGCCACCAATCGTTTTTGGTTTTTGCCAAATTCAACAGTTTTTACGTTGATGATTTTACCGATTATTTGCACCTCTGCAATATTGTTTTGCAATTCGTTAATCTTGTAATAACGTGTTCGGTCAATATAGCGATTGGGAAAAAAATTGAGTAAATGACTGTATTTGTGAATTCCCAATTCCTTGCGCAGCAAAGTGCCGCGGTTGGGACCGACGCCTTTGAGGTATTCGATTGGGGTTTCTAGGAGGT
Source organism: Flavobacterium franklandianum (assembly GCF_007097365.1). GTDB lineage: Bacteria > Bacteroidota > Bacteroidia > Flavobacteriales > Flavobacteriaceae > Flavobacterium > Flavobacterium franklandianum. The sequence goes on along the minus strand of NZ_VJZR01000013.1, from coordinate 40,285 downwards.
TTTGCTGCATACTGCGAAGATAGTTTTTTGTTTGGAAAATAGGAAATGAGATTTTATTGAATTGACGTTGGTTTTAACCAACGGATTATGAATTTTGTTGGGTTTGGCTTTAGCAAAATAAATTGGTTTATTTTGGCTAAAGCCAATAGATGAATTGTTAATATATTCCGTCGGTTAAAACCGACGGCAATTCAAATAATAGTTTAAAAAAAGAGTACCCTCAAAAGTAAATTTGTGAAATCTCTACTAAACACAATATCTTTGAACAATCAAATTCATAAAATAAAATGACAACTCATCTCGCACTGCTTCGTGGCATCAATGTTTCTGGACATAATATGATAAAAATGGAGGTTTTGAAATCGGCATTAGAAGCCGTTGGTTTTCAAAACGTACAAACATATATCCAATCGGGAAATGTTTTTGTCGATACCGAGAAAGAAAATGCTGCTGCAGTTGGTTTCAAAATTAAGCAGGAAATTTTTAAGGCTTTTGGTCACGAAGTTCCTGTAGTGGTTATTGGCAAAACCGATTTAGAAGCTTGTTTCAAGAACAATCCTTTTTTGAAAGAAGCTAATTTAGATATTAAAAAATTATATGTCGCTTTTATATCTACCACTTTGCGAAGCGATAGTCTGAATGATTTAAAAATGAGTCAGGTAAAACCCGATGAAGCCAGTATAGATTCAAGTCGAATTTATATAAAATACGATGTTGGTGCAGGAAAAACTCGATTTGACCAAAAGTATATCGAGAAAAAATTGAGCGTAACGGCAACGATTCGGAATTGGAATACAGTAACGCAATTGTTAAAAATGTATGAGGAAAGATAATTCCAAAATGAGACCATAAAAATCTGTAAAAATACGTTCAATCCGTGTAATCTGTGGCTAAAAATCTACCACAACTGGTTCACTTCGTTTTTAAGGAAAGCCAATGCGACGCTGCTTGGCGATGGTTTTGTCATTAAATCGTTTAGAATACTTTCTCGTAACTGATGAGCATCACTAATTTTTTCGTTTTTTGCAGCCAAAAGAATCATTTGAATGGTGGCATTTTTGGAAGTGGTAATGGTTGACCAACATTCTTCTGAAACATAAATTTGTTGTGCTAAATTATGTTCGTATTCTTGCTCAATTTGGGCGATTACAAAGTTTTGATAATCTGTTTTATCTTCTGAAATTGGGGTAATCCGAACCAATAATTGCGATGGATTGATGCGTTCCAAAAATAACGTCATACGCTCGTAAGCTTGTAAACGCAAGGATAAAGTGTCTGGTTTTGATTCTTTTTGCAACAAATAGTTTCGTTTTGCATTTTCGTTTTTGGTGTAAAGTTCGAAAAAACTATAGGCAACAAATGCCATTATAAGTGTTGGTAAACTGTAACTTATTAATTCTATTATTCGTGTTGAATCCATTTTAAATTAAGTTTGGTTTTAATTTTTTTATCCAAAGACAAATTAACGAATAAACCAATAAACTTATAGTACATTTGCTGAAATTTTATAAAAAAATGGAATTCTACATCCTAATTTTGCTTTGTCTGGCCGCTTTTGTGGCAGGATTTATAGATGCCATTGTGGGTGGTGGCGGATTGATTCAAACCCCAGTTGGATTAATTTTGTTGCCCAATCTTCCAGTTTCTACCGTAATTGGAAGCCTTAAAGTACCCGCTTTTAGTGGAACCTCCTTTGCTGCTTATCAATACTTGAAAAAGGTCGATATGAACTGGAAGCTATTAATTATAATGATGATTTTGGCATTTCCATCGGCTTTTTTGGGTTCGACTTTGTTGACGTATGTGAGCAATGATTTTATGAAACCTTTATTGCTGGTGGTACTTTCGCTTTTAGTGGTTTATACGTATGCTCAGAAAAATTTTGGACAACATATTGTAAAAACACATTCGGCTCGAACTCAAGTTTTTTATGCAGTGTTAATCAGTTTTGTGGTGGGTTTTTATGATGGATTTATTGGGCCTGGAACAGGAAGTTTTTTGGTTTTGGCATTTATAGCCTTAATGGGATTTGATTTTTTGCACGCTTCTGCCAATGCCAAAATGGTCAATTTAGCGACTAATTTTGGTTCGATTTGCTTGTTTATGCTCAAAGGGAAAATCATTTGGGCAGTTGCAATTCCTATGGCTTTTAGTAATGCTTTTGGAGGTTGGTTGGGTGCCAAATTAGCCATTAATAAGGGCAATAAATTTATCCGAATCTTCTTTTTAGTTGTAGTTATAGGCACCTTGATACGGTTTGCCTATGATGTTTTTTATAAATAAACACAAAAAAAACTCCTCAATTGATTAAGGAGTTTCTTCTCAAAAGTCGAAATTTTATTTCTTTATAATTTTATCTAAAACTGCTTTTTCCGAATAGTTGATCACGTTAAGAATAATTTCTTGGTTTTTAACCGTCTTTCCTTCGATGACATAGAGCTTTCCGTTTCCGACAGGTTTGTTGCTTTTATCAAAATCGATGTCTCCATATTTCAAACAGTTTTTGATATCGATAGTGTCTATCCATTTTTCGGCTAATACTTGCGAAGCTTCATCCGAATAATAAAAAGGTTTATTTCTTAAATCATTCAAAACACGAGCATTTGGAAAATAATTGCAACGGGTATCTTTTCCGCTGAATATGGCAGCAACAACAAATAATCCCATAATTAATCCTACTAAATAATAGGCGAAACGATGTGCGAATTTCATATATGTAATTTTGATTTTTTAGTGGTCATATATAATATCGCCTTTTCTTAATTGGAGTTTATCTCACAATGTATTATTTTCATCGGAGTTCGATGATTTTACAATTGTTTGCAACAAACTTTTTTTAGTGGCGATTTTATATTTTAATTTTTGGCAAATATAACTGAAAGTTTAATTAAAACACGATTAAATTTATATCGCTATTTGGTAAGTCAAACCAATCGCCAATCGCTTTGTTGGTAAGGATTCCGTGGTATAAATACACTCCATTTTTCAAACCATTATTACACCGAATAGCACTTTCAATTCCTCCATCTTCGGCAATTTGTAATAAATAGGGAGTGATTATATTGCTAATTGAGAGAGAAGCTGTTTTGGAGTATCGGGAAGGAATATTGGGCACACAGTAGTGTAAAACGTTATTTTTGACAAAGGTTGGTTTCTCGTGAGATGTTACTTCTGAAGTTTCAAAGCAACCTCCTGTATCAATGCTTACATCAACAATTACGGCTCCTCTTTTCATATGTTCGACCATAGTTTCGGTAACAATAACGGGACACCTTTCTTTACCTCGCATAGCGCCAATAGCCACATCGCATCTTCTCAAGGCTTTCAATAAAGATTTGGGTTGAATGGTAGAAGTGAAAATTCGTTGATTCAAATTGTTCTGCAAACGGCGTAGTTTTCGAATCGAATTGTCAAAAACTTTTACATTTGCACCCAATCCAATAGCGGTTTTGGCAGCAAATTCGCCCACCGTTCCCGCGCCAAGAATAACAACATCGGTAGGAGGAACGCCTGTAATATTGCCAAATAACAATCCTTTTCCAAATTCATTGGTAATCATCAATTCGGCAGCAATCAAAACGGAAGCTGTTCCTGCAATTTCGCTCAAAGATTTCACGGCAGGATAGGAGCCGTCTTCGTCTTTGATATATTCAAGTGCTAATGCGGTTATTTTTTTCTTGGCCAAAGCTTCGAAATACGTTTTCTTCCTTGTTTTGATTTGAATTGCAGAAATGATAATCGAATTTGGATTCATCATTTCAATTTCGGCTAAACTGACTGGTTCGACTTTTAATAGCATCGGACAACTAAAAACCTTATTGGTATCGCTTGTAATTTCGGCTCCGGCATTGGCATATTCTTTATCCGAATAACTCGAACTTTCTCCTGCGCCAGCTTCAATCATTACCCGATGTCCTTGATAAGTCAACGAATTCACAGCATCAGGAGTGAGGCAAATGCGACGCTCTTGATAACTGGTTTCCTTAGGAATTCCAATGAAGAGTTCGCTTTTGTGTCTTGCTATTTCCAGCTTTTCTTCCTGAGGTAATAACTGTTGTTTTGTAAATGGAGATATTATTGCCATTGTTTGGTAAATTTAGAGGGACAATTTACATAAAAAGTTTAAAATGGACAATTCCGATTGATTTAAATTAACGTTAAAGAGCGTTTTCCATCCGAAAGCAATTTTATTGTAATCACCGAATGCGAATCCGGAATAAGGTTTGGGATTTTTTCGGCCCATTCGATAAAACACCAATGTCCAGAATATAAATATTCGTCAGCGCCCATATCTAATGCTTCTGTTTCAATTTTTAATCTATAAAAATCAAAATGATAAACGATTTGATTGTCACTAGTTTGATATTCATTAACTAAAGAGAAAGTTGGACTACTTGTTGCTCCGTTCACACCAATTTTTTTAGCCAAAGCCTTTATCAAAGTAGTTTTTCCAACACCCATTTCTCCGTGAAATAGCATCACTTTATTCGGATTTTCTGCTATAATTAGCTGCGCCACATCATTGATTTCATCTAATGAAAAAGTGATTTCCATTGTTTAAATTTGTTTAAAGTTTAAAGTTTAAGGTTCTTCCCTGCAAACTGAAAACAGAGACTGAATACTATTTTATTTTGGATTGAAAATCAAAAACGGAATAATCATTTCTTCTAACGAAATGCCACCGTGTTGATACGTATTTTTATAATAACTAACATAATGATTGTAGTTGTTCACATAGGCCAAAAATAAATCATTTTTTGCAAAAATATAAGAACTACTCATATTTATAGTAGGTAAACCAATATTTTTTGGGTCTTTCACCGCATAAACATCTTTTTGTTCATAGGTCAAACTGCGTCCTGTTTTGTAACGCAAATTCAAGCTGGTGTTCTTGTCACCAATTACTTTCGAAGGATTTTTTACGTTTATTGTTCCGTGATCGGTGGTCAAAATCAATTTGAAACCTAATTTTTGAGCTTGCTGAATAATTTCTAAAAGAGGGGAGTTCTTGAACCAACTCAAAGTCAACGAGCGATACGCTTTATCGTCGGAGGCGAGTTCTTTTACGACATCCATTTCGGTTTTGGCGTGCGAAAGCATATCGACAAAATTGTAAACTACCGTAACCAAATCGTTGTTTTTATAAGCTTTGAAATTTTCAACTAATTTTTTTCCTCCAGCCAGATTGGTGATTTTGAAATAATCTTGTTTGATATTCAATCCCAATCGTTTTAATTGAGCAGTCAAAAAATCGGCTTCATACAAGTTTTTTCCGCCTTCTTCGGGATCGTTTTTCCAATATTGTGGAAATTGTTTTTCCATTTCGAGTGGCGTCATTCCTGAGAAAATAGCGTTTCGAGCATATTGAGTGGCCGTGGGCAAAATAGCGTAATACGGTACTTCTTTTTCTAGTTTGTAATGGTTGCCAATCACACTTTCAAACACTTTCCATTGGTCATAACGCAAATTGTCGATGACCACAAACAAAATAGGCTTGTCTTTTTTGACGATTTCAGGAACCACTAATTCTCGGAATAAAGTGTGCGATTGTATGGGTTTGTCCGCTTTTGGAGCAAACCAATCTTCGTAGTTGCGTTCGATAAATTTCCCGAATTGCGAATTGGCTTCTGCTTTTTGCGATTCCAGAATTTCTATCATTCCTTGGTCGTCAATATTTTCGAGTTCGAGTTCCCAAAAGATTAATTTTTTGTACAATTCTACCCAATCTTCATAGGAATTGACCATCGCCATTTCCATCGAAATTTTGCGGAATTCTTTCTGATAATCCAAAGTGGTTTTTTGCGAAATCAATCTCGAATGATCCAAATTTTTCTTCAAACTCAACAAAATCTGGTTCGGATTGACTGGTTTGATCAAATAATCGGCAATTTTAGAGCCAATGGCTTCCTCCATAATATACTCTTCTTCACTCTTGGTAATCATAATCATCGGAATGGAGGATTTCTTTTCCTTCATTTCCGAAAGGGTTTCCAAGCCGCTCATTCCGGGCATATTTTCGTCCAGAAAAACAATATCAAAATTGTTTTCGTCAAAAATATCAATCGCATCACGGCCGTTATTGCAGGTGGTGACACTGTAATTTTTCTTTTCTAGAAATAAAATATGTGGTTTTAGGTAGTCAATTTCGTCATCGACCCAAAGTATTTTTATCTTGTCCATAATTGTAAGTAAAAAGAATTCAAAAGTAAACATTCAATACGCCAAATTAGCTTTTTTATTATCGAAAGTTTCCAATGAAGTGATAATTTAATATTATTTTAAGGTATTGGGTTTTGCTTTGTCATTGCGAGGAACGACGCAATCTCATTTGTTGCTCTTAGGTAAGAATAAATAAATAATTATTTTCATATTTTGTAGGAATTATTTAATATATTTGAAAGAGAATAATTTCTGGTTTTCGTCAGATATTAAAATAAACGAAATAGAAATGAAAGAATTTGAAAAAATAGAAATAAATGAAAAGTCTATAAATGAATATTCTAAAATATTCATTGAGCAATGCAAAAGCAATCAATTTTATAACAAGAATGTATTTTTTACAGAAAATCTTTGTGGTTCAAAATTTAATCAATTTCAAGTAATTGGAAATTTAGGTGGATTTCCAACGCAAACTGAATTTATTGGCGACACAGATTTTTTTATAATTTCTGACTTTGATTTTGAAGAATTGATAAAGGGAAATGTTGCTAAAAAAATTATAGAATTAGAAAAAAGCTATAATTCTAAAGGAAGAAAACATACTAAATTAAAAATCTTGACTGAAAAGGTTTTAATAGAACACATTCATCAAAGATGTTTAGAAATAAATGACCAAGTTACATTAAACTTAATTAATGATTTAATATGAATTTTTTAGCAATTGATCTAGAAACGGCTAACGCTGATTATTCGAGCATTTGTCAAATTGGAATTGCAGAATTTCAAAATGGAGAAATAATCGATAAATGGAAAGTCTTAATAAATCCTGAAGATTATTTTGATCCATTTAACGTTTCAATTCACGGAATCAGTGAAAAAGACGTTAAGAACGCTCCTACTTTCAAACAAGTTTATGAAGAATTAAATAATCGTTTGAACGGCAAAATTACTATTCATCATATGCCTTTCGACAGAATTGCAATCAATAGAGCTTGTGATTGTTATAGTTTGGAACATACTAGTCCAAAATGGTTAGATAGCGCCAAAATAGTTAGAATAACTTGGACAGATTTTGCTCATAGTGGTTACGGTCTTTCAAATATTGCAAAACATTTAAATATATCCTTTGAACATCACGATGCTTTGGAAGACGCAATTACAGCTGGAATTGTGGTTATTAAAGCAAGTGAAATGTCAAATTTGACAATTGAAGAATGGTTTAAACGAGTTGGTCAACCAATTTTTAACTACAAAAATGGTTCATCAAGAATCTATTTAGAAGGAAACCCAGAAGGACAATTTTATGGTGAAAATATTGTTTTTACGGGAGCATTATCAATTCCTAGAAGCGAAGCAGGAATAATTGCTTCAAAAATAGGTTGTAAAGTAACAAATTCAGTTGCAAAAACCACAACAATGTTAGTAGTTGGTTTACAAGATGATACAAAACTAGCTGGATATGAAAAAAGTTCTAAGCATAGAAAAGCAGAAGAATTAATTGAAAAAGGAATTAGCATTAGGATTTTATCTGAAAATGATTTTGTAGAAATCTGCAATTTAGCAGAAAACGAATAAAAAATATATGTCAATAGCCAATCCAAATTGTTCCAAAAATGAAACAAAACACTCTAATTTTAATCGGTTTTATTACACTCAAATTTGTGCTGCAATACTTTCTGATTAGTCCAGCCTACGACTTACAACGGGATGAATATTTGCATCTTGATCAAGCCAACCATTTAGCTTGGGGATTTCAGTCGGTGCCACCATTTACCTCTTGGGTTTCGTATCTCATTCTGTTATTAGGAAACTCATTTTTTTGGATAAAATTTTTTCCGGCACTTTTTGGAGCATTGACCCTTTATGTGGTTTGGAAAGCCATTGAAGCACTGAACGGAAATACATTTGCGTTAATTTTAGGAGCAACCTGTGTCTTATTTTCAGCACTTTTGCGTTTAAATATTCTTTATCAACCGAACTCTTTTGATGTGCTGTGCTGGACAAGTATATATTTTATCGGCATCAAATATTTCAAAACAGAAAACACAAAATGGCTTTTTATAGGCGCTATAGTATTTGCGCTAGGATTCTTGAATAAATACAATATTGTGTTTTTGCTTATTGGATTATTTCCTGCCGTACTCTTTACACAACAGCGCAAAATAGTGCTTCAACCTAAACTATATCTGGCTTTATTGACTGTGTTGTTGCTTATTTTGCCTAATTTGTTGTGGCAGTACAACAATAATTTTCCGGTAATTGCTCATATGAAGGAATTATCAGCAACAAAATTGGTGAATGTAAACAGAATTGATTTTTTGAAGGCCCAATTGCTGTTTTACATAGGTTCCATTTTTGTAATTTTTTCCGCTTTTTATGCCTTACTTTTTTACAAACCCTTTAAGCTGTATCGTTGCTTTTTTTGGAGCATTCTTTTTACTTTGGTTGTATTTATGTACTTCAAAGCCAAAGATTATTACGCCATTGGAATTTACCCCATTTACATTTCGTTTGGAGCCGTTTATCTAGAATCTATTTTGCAGGACGGTTGGAAAAAGTATGTAAAGCCTGTATTAATCAGTATTCCACTGTTATTGTTTATTCCTTTTTACAAAATTGGATTTCCTAATAAAAGTCCGGAATACATTGTGCAACATCAAGAACCCTATAGAAAATTAGGCATGCTTCGTTGGGAAGATGGCAAAGAACACACCTTGCCACAAGACTTCGCTGATATGCTGGGCTGGAAAGAATTGGCAATAAAAGTGGATAGTGTTTGCGCTCAATTACCAAACCTGAATCAAACCCTTATTTTGTGCGACAATTATGGGCAAGCAGGAGCCATAAATTATTATACAAAAAACAAAAAAGTAGTGGCTCAATCTTTTGACGCCGACTATATCAATTGGCTTCGTTACGACAAAAAAATAGTGGATGTGGTTCTGGTCAAGGAAAGCAATGACGAAGGCAAAAACCGCAAAACCGAAATTCCGTTGTTTGACAAAGTGTATTTGGCAAGCCAAAGAATCAATGCATTTGCTAGGGAAGATACAATTTCAATTTATGTACTTCGTGGGGCAAAAGTCGATATCAACAAACGAATAAAAGACGAGGCAGATAGAAAGCAAAACTAGCTCCGCAAAGTCTGCGCCTTTGAGGATGTGTTTGTCGGTCTGTGACTGACTTTAAAACAAAATCGGTTGAAAACCGAAAATCACTACCTCAAAGTCGGAGACTTTGCGGAGCAGCTACAGAAACTAATCATACCAATGGATTTAAAAAAGCATTACGATACCCTTTACAAAGAATCGATGGAAAAAATTGTTGCCGATAACTACCATATCGAAAGCCAAATCGACCCTCGCTCCGCAAAGTCTCCGACTTTGAGGATGTGTTTCTCAGTCTGTGACTGACATAAAAATCAAACCATTTTAAACAAAATCGGTTGAAAACCGAAATTCAGAATCTCAAAGTCGGAGACTTTAGGGAGCAGCTACAAAAACTAATCAAACCAATGGATTTAAAAAATCATTACGATACACTTTACAAAGAATCGATTGAAAAAATTGTTGCCGATAACTACCATATCGACAGCCAAATCGACTCTCCTTCAGACCGTAGGTTTGGCTTAACTTTGATAATTCGCCCAGATCTTCAAACCAAAACTACCATTCAGCACTTTTTAAACGAACTCAAAGCTATAGATCCCGACCAGTATTATTATCCTAATTCAGATATTCATATCACAGTGATGTCCATTATTTCTTGCTATGATGGCTTTGATTTAGCATCCATATCTATCCCAGATTATGTGGCTATTATCGAAAAAAGTCTAATAAATATTCGCGATATAGAAATCAATTTTCAAGGAATAACGGCTTCTCCTTCGGCAATAATGCTGCAAGGTTTTACCAATACAAATTCTCTAAACGATTTAAGAAACAACCTCAGAACCCAATTCAAAGATTCAGGACTCGAACAAAGCATCGACAAACGGTATTCTATCCAAACCGCACATTCCACCATAGCCCGATTCCGAAAACCAATTAGCAACAAAGAAAAACTCTTGGCAATAGTCGAAAAATATAGGAATTTCAATTTTGGAAAGTTCAAAGTGGATAGTTGTTATTTAGTGTATAACGATTGGTATCAAAGAGAAAAATGGGTAAAAGAACTACATAGATTTATATAGTTTTACTTTCTATTGCATCTTAAAAACACGAAAAACTTAAATTTTCATTCCCTCTTAGATTTCCTTATATTTGTTGCACAAAACAAATCGATACAGTGAGCGAAATCAACAAGCTAAAAATATTCAATGATCCCATTTACGGGTTTATTACCATCCCTAACGCCTTAATTTACGATTTAATTCAGCATCCTTATTTCCAGCGATTGCGACGCATTTCTCAAATGGGTTTGTCTTATTTAGTTTATCCAGGCGCCAATCACACCCGTTTTCATCACGCCTTGGGCTGTATGCACATTATGCAAAAAGCCGTTGAAACACTCCGTTTCAAAGGGGTTTCCATATCGCCAGAGGAAGAAAACGCCTTGTATATTGCCATTTTATTGCACGACATTGGTCACGGACCTTTTTCGCATGCGATGGAAAGAAGCATTGTCGAAGATGTACATCACGAAGCCATTTCGTTGTTATTTATGCAGCAATTGAATCTAGAGTTTGATGGTCAGTTGAGTTTGGCTATCAAGGTTTTTAAGGGCGATTACCACCGAAAATTTATGCTGCAACTCATTTCGAGTCAGCTCGATATGGACCGAATGGATTACCTGAAACGTGACAGTTTTTATTCCGGAGTGGCCGAAGGAAATGTCAATTCCGAACGCTTAATTCAGATGATGAATGTAGTTGATGATGTATTGGTTATTGAAGAAAAAGGCATTTATTCGGTCGAGAAATTCTTGATGTCCAGACGATTGATGTATTGGCAAGCCTATTTACACAAAACTAGTTTGGTAGCCGAATTGATTTTGACGAAAGTCCTAAAACGAGCCAAAGAATTGACCGAAAAAGGAGTGGTTTTGCCTTGTAGCGAACCTTTGATGTTCTTTATGAAACACAAAATAACAATGGAAACTTTCGATAGCGAAACTTTAGATTTATTTTCACAACTCGATGATTTTGATATTATTAGTGCTTTGAAAGGCTGGCAAAAACAAAATGATTTTATACTTTCTTCCTTAAGTAAAATGATTATCAACAGGGATTTATTGAAAATTAAATTAAGTGACGAAAAAGTTCCCGCAGAAGATTTACATCATTTAAAAGAACAGTTTGCAGAAGCAAATAATATTACTTTGGCCGAAACCAATTATTTTATATTTAAAGGTAAAATAAAAAACCAAGCCTACAGCAAAGAAGCCGAGCCCATCCGAATTCTGAAAAAAGACAAAACAATTGAAGATGTTGTCGAAGCTTCGGACCAATTGAATTTGAAGTCATTATCAAAATTTGTGACCAAATATTATCTTTGTTATCCAAAACAACTTGTTTAAAAACCTATATTTAAAATCTATTTTTTATATTTTTGTCGAGATGAAACAAAAAAACACATTTTTTTTGAATTTAAGTAGGACGACAAACAGAGCGTTTCATCTTATTCCTATAAAAAACACATTTCGATAAGATGAAGTTTACAGCAGAGCAAATAGCAGGCGTATTGGGGGGAGAAATCGTAGGTAATCCAAAAGCCGAAGTTTATAAATTATCAAAAATCGAAGAAGGTTCTGATGGGTCTATAAGTTTTTTGGCAAATCCTAAATATTTACCTTATATTTATTCGACTCAGGCAACTATTACTATAGTAAATAATTCCTTCATTCCTGAGGGCGAATTAAAAACTACCTTGATAAAAGTGGAGGATGCGTATTTGTCTTTTACTAAATTATTGGAATTTTACGATCAAGCCACAAAAGGGAACAAAATAGGTATTGAACAACCTTCATTTATTTCGGAAAGCGTTAAATATGGTATCAATTTATATTTTGGAAGCTTTAGTTATATTGAAAAAAATGTAGTTTTGGGTGATGATGTCAAAATTTATCCCAATTGTTTTATTGGCGAAAATGTAAAAATTGGGAATAATGTTACTATTTTTGCCGGCGCAAAAATTCATTCGGAAACGGTAATAGGAAACAATTGTGTTATTTATTCTGGGGCAGTAATTGGAGCCGATGGTTTTGGTTTTGCACCAAATGAAAACGGAACTTATACTAAAATCCCTCAAATAGGAAATGTTGTTATTGAGGATAATGTTGATATTGGAGCCAACACAACGATTGATAAAGCCACGATGGGTTCTACTATTATACGAAAGGGAGTGAAACTCGACAATCAAATCCAGATTGGACATAATGTAGAAATCGGCGAAAATACCGTTATTGCAGCTCAAACAGGAATTGCGGGTTCTACAAAAATTGGAAAAAGCGGAATGATTGGTGGGCAAGTGGGGATTGTAGGACATCTCACAATAGGTAATAATGTACGTATCCAAGCGCAATCAGGGGTTGCAAGAAATGTTAAAGATGACGAAATTTTACAAGGAAGTCCCACATTTGGATACAATGATTTTAGTAAATCGTATGTTCATTTCAAGAATTTACCAAAAATTGTTATAGAAATTGAAGAATTAAAAAAAGAAATATTAAACCAAAAAAAGTAAACAATGGTTAAACAGAAGACTATCAAAACAGAAATTTCACTAACCGGAGTTGGATTACACACAGGGAAAGAAGTGACTATGACTTTCAAACCTGCTCCAATCAATAATGGTTTTACTTTCGTTCGAAAGGATTTAGAGGGACAACCTGTTATTGAAGCCGATGCCAATTATGTTGTAAATACTCAAAGAGGAACTAATTTAGAAAAATTAGGAGTTAAAATTCAAACTCCTGAACACGTTTTGGCGGCATTAGTGGGTTGCGATTTAGATAATATTATCATAGAATTAGACGCATCAGAACTTCCTATTATGGATGGTTCTTCGAAATATTTTGTTGAAGCTTTAGAAAAAGCAGGTTTTCAAGATCAGGAAGCCAAAAGGAATGTGTATGTTGTAAAAGAAATAATTTCGTTTACCGATGAAGAATCGGGTAGTGAAATTATGATTATGCCAAATGATAACTACAGCGTTACGGCAATGGTCGATTTTGGAACTAAAGTTTTAGGTACTCAAAATGCCACGATGAAAACAATTGCTGATTTTAAAACAGAAATCGCCGATTCAAGAACCTTTAGTTTTCTGCATGAATTAGAATTTTTGTTAGAAGAAGGATTGATAAAAGGTGGCGATTTGAATAATGCCATTGTTTATGTAGATAAAGAAATTTCCGAAAAGACAATGAATAATCTAAAAATTGCTTTTGGAAAAGAGGAATTGACTGTCAAACCCAATGGAATTTTAGATAATTTAACCCTTCATTATCCAAACGAAGCCGCAAGACATAAATTGTTGGATGTGGTTGGCGATTTATCCTTAATAGGAACTAGAATCCAAGGAAAAGTAATTGCAAACAAACCGGGACATTTTGTCAACACTCAGTTTGCCAAAAAAATTGCAAAAATCATTAAAATCGAACAAAGAAACTACGTTCCTGTTTATGATTTGAATCAAGAGCCATTGATGGATATACACAAAATTATGTCGGTTTTGCCACACAGACCTCCCTTTTTGTTTATCGATAGAATCTTAGAAATGTCTGAAAGTCATATCGTTGGATTGAAAAATGTAACCATGAACGAAAGTTTTTTCGTGGGTCATTTTCCAGGAGCTCCAGTAATGCCGGGCGTTATTATTGTAGAAGCTATGGCGCAAACAGGAGGGATTTTAGTATTGAGTACTGTTCCAGATCCTGAAAATTATTTGACTTATTTTATGAAAATCGACAATGTCAAATTCAAACATAAAGTGCTTCCGGGTGATACATTAACATTTAAATGTGAATTAATCACGCCTATAAGAAGAGGAATATGCCACATGCAAGCCAACGCTTATGCTAATGGAAAACTCGTAGCCGAAGCAGAATTGATGGCTCAAATAGCCAAAAAACAGTAATTAAAATGTTTAAAGTTTGTTGTTGATGGTTTATAGTTAAAAACACATCCTCAACCACAAGCCATAAACTCCAAACCATAAACAAAACTATATGAATCAACCGCTTGCTTATGTTCATCCCGGTGCCAAAATTGCCAAAAATGTAGTTATTGAACCTTTTACTACTATTCATAATAACGTTATTATAGGCGATGGAACTTGGATAGGTTCAAATGTAACTATCATGGAAGGTGCAAGAATAGGGAAAAATTGTAATATTTTTCCAGGAGCAGTAATTTCTGCCATTCCACAAGATTTGAAGTTTGGTGGAGAAGATTCTTTGGCAATAATTGGTGATAATTGTACAATTAGAGAATGTGTAACGATCAATAGAGGTACGATTGCTTCTGGGCAAACTGTAATTGGTGATAATTGTTTGATAATGGCAGCGGCGCATATTGCCCACGATTGTCATATTGGTAACAATGCGATTATTGTTAATGGAGTACTTTTGGGAGGTCACGTTACAATTGGGAATTATGCCATTATTGGAGGACTTTCCGCTGTACATCAATTTATTAGCGTGGGTGATCATGCCATGATTTCTGGAGGTTCTTTGCTACGAAAAGACGTTCCGCCATTTACAAAAGCGGCGAAAGAACCTTTATCTTATGTTGGAATAAATTCAGTTGGATTGAGAAGACGTGGATTTTCATCTGAAAAAATAAAAGAAATTCAAGAAATTTACAGAATATTGTACCAAAAAAATTACAATGTAACACAAGCTTTAGGAATTATTGAAGCTGAAATGGAAGCAACTCCTGAGCGTGACGAAATTATTGATTTTATCAGAAATTCATCCAGAGGTGTAATGAAAGGTTATTCGGGGAATTACTAGTGCTCAGATTTCAGGTTGCGGATTCAGGAAGAGGTTACAAGTTTCAGATTTAAGAAATTCGACCCCATTAATGCGTCAAACTTCAAACAACTTTAAACAAATTTAAACAACAAAAAACATAAAAATGGCATCAACATCAGATATTAGAAACGGATTGTGCATAAAATATAACAATGATATTTATAAAATCATTGAATTTCTTCACGTTAAACCTGGAAAAGGACCCGCTTTTGTGAGAACAAAACTTAGAAGTTTAACAAACGGAAAAGTATTAGACAATACCTTTTCGGCAGGTCACAAAATTGAAGAAGTTCGTGTAGAGAATCATAAATTCCAATATTTATATCCAGAAGGCGATTTGTTTCACTTTATGAACGTAGAATCTTTCGAGCAAATTTCATTGAACAAAAATATTTTGGATTCTCCAGACTTGTTAAAAGAGGGCGAAAATGTTATGGTAAGTATCAATACGGAAACAGATTTACCACTTTCAGTAGATATGCCAGCATCAGTAGTTTTAGTAGTGACTTATGCAGAGCCTGGAATCAAAGGAAATACTGCAACAAATGCAACAAAATCGGCTACGGTAGAAACAGGAGCATCAGTAAATGTTCCCTTGTTTATCAATGAAGGAGACAAAATTAAAATCGATACGACTACCGGAAATTATATGGAAAGAGTAAAAGAATAGTTGGCAGTATTCAGATTGCAGTTTGCAGATAAGATGAATACCGAATACTGAACACTAAATTATGAAATTCAATACAACACATACTTTAAAGGAAATTGCAGCTATTATCAACAGCGAATTTGTTGGTGATGAAAATTTCCTAGTTTATGGAATGAATGAAATTCACGTAGTAGAATCAGGTGATATTGTTTTTGTTGATCATCCCAAATATTACGATAAAGCATTAAGTTCTGCTGCAACAACCATTTTAATCAATAAAAATGTAGATTGTCCTGAAGGTAAAGCCTTATTGATTTCGGAAGACCCATTTCGTGATTTCAATACTTTAACCAAACATTTTAAACCCTTTCAATTTTCGAATGTTGCTATTTCAGCTTCCGCCAAAATTGGAGCAGGAACTGTAATCCAACCTAATTCCTTCATTGGAAACGAAGTTGTTATTGGAAAAAATTGTTTGATTCATTCGAATGTTTCCATTTATGATCATACTGTAATTGGTGATAATGTGATTATTCACGCTGGATCCATTCTCGGAGCAGATGCTTTTTATTATAAAAAACGTCCTGATGGTTTTGACCAATTAATTTCAGGTGGAAGAGTAGTTATCAAGGACAATGTTGGTATTGGAGCACTTTGTACTATTGACAAAGGAGTCACCGGCGATACAATTATTGGCGAAGGAACAAAATTAGACAATCAAGTACACGTTGGACACGACACCGTTATAGGAAAAAAATGCTTAATTGCTTCCCAAACAGGAATTGCAGGTTGTGTAATCATAAAAGACGAAGTTACTATTTGGGGACAAGTAGGAACCACAAGTGGTATAACAATAGGAGAGAAAGCAGTAATTTTAGGACAAACTGGAGTTACAAAATCAATTGAAGGTGGCAAAACCTATTTTGGTACACCTATCGAAGAATCAAGAGAAAAATTAAAACAACTTGCCAATATTAAAAAGATTCCGGAAATACTCAATAAACTAAAGTAATATGAAACCAAAAGATATTGTTCTCGATTTCTATAAATCTGATGTCCTCTTAGATAGAAAAACTGTTAGCGAGTTGCTTCATCCTGAAGTCACCATCGATTGGAATACTAGCAAAGGTTTTATCCAAATGGATTTCAATGATATTTTGTCCCTAACCGATGAATTGGCTAAGGCTTACGTTCGTTCCAAAATTAGAATTAGTCATATTCTTCAAGAAAAAAATCTTGTTTCATTGCGATTTTCCCACTTTGTAAAAACTATTGAAAACCCACGAGAGGAAATGCTAATGGGTAATTTTTTCGTAATTTGGGAAGTCAAAGACGATAAATTGTTCAAAGGGTATCAAATGAGTCATTTTTCTTAACTATTTTTTCAAATATTAACCGCAAAACCATACTTTTGCACATCAATAAAAAAACCACATAAAAAATATATCATGAGTGTTTTAGTTAATAAAGATTCAAAAATAATTGTTCAAGGATTTACAGGAAGCGAAGGAACATTCCACGCTTCACAAATGATTGAATATGGTACAAACGTTGTTGGTGGTGTAACTCCAGGAAAAGGGGGAACAGTCCATCTAGATCGACCAGTTTTCAATACAGTTAAAGACGCCGTAGATCAAGCAGGTGCAGATACAACTATTATTTTTGTACCACCAGCTTTTGCTGCCGATGCCATTATGGAAGCTGCCGATGCAGGTATCAAAGTGATTATTGCCATCACTGAAGGAATTCCTGTGGCCGATATGATAAAAGCCAATAACTATATAAAAAGTAGAAATTGTAGATTAATTGGTCCAAACTGTCCGGGTGTTATCACTCCAGGTGAAGCCAAAGTAGGGATTATGCCAGGTTTTGTTTTCAAAAAAGGAACTGTTGGTATCGTTTCAAAATCAGGAACTTTAACCTATGAAGCGGCCGACCAAGTTGTAAAACAAGGGTTGGGAATTACTACTGCCATTGGTATTGGTGGAGATCCAATTATTGGAACTACAACCAAAGAAGCTGTTGAATTATTTATGAATGATCCAGAAACGGAATGTATAGTAATGATTGGTGAAATTGGTGGTCAACTGGAAGCTGATGCTGCCAAATGGATTAAAGCTGATGGAAATCGCAAACCAGTAATTGGATTTATTGCTGGTGAAACTGCTCCAAAAGGCCGAACAATGGGTCATGCAGGTGCAATTGTTGGTGGTGACGATGATACAGCCGAAGCCAAAAAACGTATTATGAGAGAATGTGGAATTCACGTTGTAGATTCTCCTGCCGAAATTGGAAAAAAAGTAAAAGAAGTTTTAGGATAATCTTAAACACACAATAAAATAATATACCTCACGGTTTTCGTGGGGTATTTTATTTAATATTAATAATAGAAAATAAAATGTACAAAGAATTAAAAAAAATTAAAGTCAAAAATCAGTTCACTTTTTCAATAGACGATAGTTTAGAAGAAGTTTGCAATGCGCCAGAAGTAGGAAGCGGAATTTTCCTTGTATATGCAGTTGATGGTGAGGAGAAAGAATTGATTATGGTAGGTTCTACAGGAACCATCCAAAACGATGGAACACTTAAAAGTAAAAACGGTGGTTTGTTCGATAAAATCGTAAACGGTCATCAATTTGCCAAAACCGGAAGAAAATATTCATGGCCTGCACAAATGAAATTAGAAAGTATCGAAAGACTGGAAGTGTATTGGTACGAAACTTTCAACGAGAAAAATAAAGTAATTCCAACTTTTGTAGAAGGACAAATTTTACAAAATTTCTTGGACGAAAACGGAAAATTACCAAGATGGAATGTGGCTTTTTAAACTACTAATCCTAAAATAATTGAAATGCCCGCGCAATTCGTTGGGCATTTTTTTTGGCACGAACTACATTATACTTATATTTGAATCTCAAATAAATAAATTAAACTTTTACATCTATTATATGAAATTACTCGAAGGAAAAGTAGCAATAATCACTGGCGCAAGTCGTGGAATTGGAAAAGGAATCGCAGAAGTTTTTGCTAAACACGGTGCAAACGTGGCATTTACATACAGTTCCTCTGTAGAATCTGCACAAACTTTAGAAAAAGAATTGAACGCAATGGGCGTCAAAGCCAAAGGTTATCAATCGAATGCGGCCGATTTCAACGAAGCTCAAACTTTTGTTGATGCTGTTTTAGCTGAATTTGGAACCGTTGATATTTTAATAAACAACGCCGGAATTACAAAAGACAACTTGTTGATGCGAATGTCCGAAGAAGATTTTGATAAAGTAATTGATGTTAATTTGAAATCAGTTTTCAATATGACCAAAGCGATTCAACGAACTTTCCTGAAACAACGCGCGGGCTCCATTATCAATATGAGCTCGGTGGTAGGAGTGAAGGGAAATGCTGGACAAACGAATTATGCTGCTTCGAAAGCCGGAGTTATTGGCTTTACAAAATCTGTGGCGCTAGAATTAGGTTCCCGAAATATTCGTTGCAACGCCATCGCTCCAGGATTTATCGAAACGGAAATGACGGCTAAATTAAGTGAAGAAGTTGTAAAAGGTTGGAGAGAAGGAATTCCGTTGAAACGCGGAGGAACAACTGATGATGTAGCCAATGCCTGTCTGTTCTTGGCTTCGGATATGAGTGGGTATATTACAGGGCAAGTTTTGAATGTTTGCGGAGGAATGCTTACTTAAAAAGTTGGCAGTATTCAGTTTTCAGTAATCAGCTGAATACTAAATACTGAACACTGATCACTAAAAAATATGACAACAAACACCATTCTATTATTATTGCTTTCTTTATTAATAGCAGGCAGTTTGTCGTTTTTTCAATATTTTTATAAAGCCAAAACCAAGTCGAAAGTAAACTTGGTTTTGGCTTTTTTGCGTTTTTTATCCATTTTCGGAATATTATTGTTGTTGATTAATCCAATAATGAGTCGAAAAACATTGGAAACCATTAAAACTCCTTTGCCAATTGTAGTGGATAATTCGAGCTCAATTGTAGGTTTAAAAGCGAATGAAACTGCGTTAGAATTATATAAAAAGCTATCTCAAAACAAGGAGCTGCAAGACAAATTTGACATTCAATCCTATCAATTTGGTAATGAATTTGAACAATCAGAAAAGTTTGATTTCAAGGGAACGCAAACCAATTTGGATGAAGTGGCCAAAAACTTGAAAAGCATTTATAAAAACACCATTTTTCCAACGGTTTTGATTACGGACGGAAACCAAACTTCGGGGAATGATTTTGTCTATTCTTTTGATGCGAATAACAATGTTTATCCAATGGTTGTAGGAGATACAACGACATTTTTGGATTTAAAAGTAAGTCAATTGAACGTTAATAAATACGCTTTTCAAAAGAATAAATTTCCTGTAGAAGTGTTTTTGAACTATTCTGGAAACAAAAGCATAACCGCAAATTTTAGTATTTCGCAAGGAAATTCAGTTTTGAGCAAGCAAAAAGTTTCTTTTTCGTCATCAAAAAAATCGATAGTTTTGAGTGTGTTACTTCCTGCCGAGAAAGTAGGATTGCAAGTTTTTAAAGCCACGATTTCTCCCAAAGAAAAAGAGAAAAACACCTATAACAACACCAAGAACTTTGCTGTTGAAATCATTGACCAAAAGACAAATATCGCGATTGTTTCTGCCATAAATCATCCTGATATTGGTGCTATGAAGCGTGCAATTGAATCTAATGCTCAACGAAAAGTAACTATTGTTAAACCTAATTCAATCAATTCATTACAAGATTACAATGTTTTAATTTTGTACCAGCCAACGAACGAATTCAAGTTGGTTTTTGAGAAAAATAAATTAGCAGGAATTAACACTTTTATTGTTACTGGAAACAGTACCGATTTCAATTTTTTGAACCAACAACAGAGCAATTTGGTTTTTAAAATGAGCAGTCAAAAAGAAGATTATTTAGCCGAATTCAATTCGCAATTCAATCTTTTTGCCATTGAAAATATTGGTTTCGAAAATTTTCCTCCTTTGCAAAATCCTTTTGGAACAGTAACTACAAATGTATCTGTTTCGAAATTGCTTTCTTCCAAAATCAGGAATATTGATACCAATGCTCCTTTATTGGCTTTTTCCGAAAATCAAGGCAAACGATCTGCTTTTTTGTTGGGAGAAAACCTTTGGAAATGGCGTTTGCAAAGTCACGTTGACCAACAATCTTTCGATAAATTTGATGTTTTTGTGGACAAAATCATTCAGTTTTTGGCTTCCAACGATTCCAAGAAATCTTTGGTTGTCAACCACGAAAGTTTCTATAATTCGGGAGAATCTATTGAAATTTCGGCTCAGTATTTCAATAAAAACTACGAATTTGACGAGAAAGCACGTTTGACCATTTCTGTAACTAATACCAAAACGAAGCAAACTAAAAACTACGATTTATTGAAAGGGAATAATTCCTTCAAAGTCAATCTTAACGGACTTTCGGCTGGAGGATATGATTTTTCAGTTAAAGAATTGAATTCAAAAACAAGTCATTCTGGACATTTTGAAATTCTAGATTTTGACATCGAAAAACAATTTGTCAATCCTGACGTAGAAAAATTAAATCAATTGGCTGTTCAAACACAAGGCAAATTACATTACCCAAATCAGGTTGAAGCATTAATCCAATCACTTTTGGAAAACGAAAATTACAAAGCCGTTCAAAAAGAAATTGTAAGTAAAAACCCTTTGATTGATTGGGTTTGGTTACTAGTTTTGATTGCCATCTCACTAGCTTCGGAATGGTTTGTCAGGAAATATAACGGGATGTTGTAAGGACTATTTATGAAACGTTTTTCTTTTTAATAAATGAAATTTTAGTCGCAAAAAATCATACCATTGTGCAATCAAAAGAACAAATGCCGCGACAAAAAGTGTTTTTATTTCGAGAAATTGATAGATAATTCCACCAGAAAAACACCCCAGAAAAAAGAAGGTAATGATGGATAATCGCAAAAAGATACTGGTCTTCAATTTTTTCACTTCTTCGAGTTTTTTGTAAAAAAACAGCTGTGATAATTCGATTCCTAAATCTGTGAAAAGCCCCGTTAAATGGGTAGTTCTAACAGTAGCATTTGAAATATTGGTTACCAAAGAATTTTGGATTCCCATGGAAAGAAGCATAAAAAAAGCAGTCAATTTTCCATCTA
Source organism: Flavobacterium franklandianum (assembly GCF_007097365.1). Classification (GTDB taxonomy): domain Bacteria; phylum Bacteroidota; class Bacteroidia; order Flavobacteriales; family Flavobacteriaceae; genus Flavobacterium; species Flavobacterium franklandianum. The sequence continues at coordinate 18,338 of NZ_VJZR01000013.1, read as the reverse complement.
AAGTAAATAAACCAGTGGTAGTTCCGAAAAACCCTATGGCAATTAAAATTACCATTTCTAGCGTAATTGGAAAAATATGTGACCAATCTGGATTTTTTAATGATATTAATTCCTGCAATAAACTGGATAGAAATGATCCTAACAGAAAGAAAATAGTAAAAAGGAAAAAGGTTATTGCAGTAGCATAATCGTGTCGCATTATCTCTTCAGCAAAAAAAGCAAAGTGACCTGTTACATTTGTTGTCAAAGTTTTTAAAGCTAAAACACCAGTAATATTGACCAATCCCGCAACAAATGACAGCAAAATTGCCAATCTCAAATCGTGAGCAAAAGTCCTGTTTTTACCTTTGTGGCGGAACATAGTGTTTTTTATTTATCAGTTTCAAGTTGTGAACGGAGCCTGAATCTATTTCTTTAACTTATGTAAAAATACTTTATTTTTGGTTAAACTTTAATATTAATCTTAATAATCGGATGTTTTCAATTTTTAATCCCTAAATAAAAAATCAAACTTAATTTTGACTTAAATAACTTTGGTTGACATTTAAAAAGGTGATTTATGTAATATTTTTGCTTTTTATTAGATATATTCGAGATAGTTATTTTAAACTAAGCCTTGGTTTTAGCATTTAAAACAATAAAAAATGAAAATTTTAATAGTTGAAGACGAAATAGGAATAGTTCAATTTCTACAGCAAGGATTGGAGGAAGAAGGTTATGCAGTTATGACAGCTACTGATGGTCTAATGGCATTTGAATTGACTCAAAAGGAAAGATTCGATTTGATTCTTTTGGATTGGATGTTGCCTAAAATGAACGGCATTGACGTTTGCAAATCCATACGAATTATGGATAAAAGTACGCCCATAATTTTCTTAACTGCCAAAGATACCGTTCAAGAAACCATTGAAGGTTTAAAGGCTGGTGCCAATGATTTTATCAAAAAACCATTCAGTTTTGACGAATTGGTCGAACGCATAAAAATACATTTTAGAAATCAAACTGAGCCAGAAATATTGAAACTAGGAACTATTGAAATTCATCTTGCCAAACATGTTGTGATGGTCGATGGGAATGAAGCAAACTTGACCCAACGCGAATTTGAGTTGCTTTGCTATTTGGTTCGAAATAAAGGAAAAGTTTGCAGTCGAACTCAAATAATAGAAGATGTTTGGGACATTCATTTCGAATACGATACTGGAGTTATAGATGTTTTTATGAATGCTATTCGTAAAAAACTCAACTTAAAAATTGACAAAGATTATATTAAAACCATAAGAGGAGTTGGTTATATTGCCAATGATTAGATATAAATATGGAACCACTTTCATTCAAAAATAGAATTGCATTTAACTACATTATCACTACAGGATTATTGATTTTTGTGGTATTTTTTTCTATATATTCAATTGTAAAAATCAGTGTTTACAGCCATATTAATGATGACATTAGGAGTGAAGTAAATAAACATTTGACTGAAATTGAAATTAAAGACAGTTACATTGGTCTAATTCACAATGACGAATGGAGAGAACGCGAGCATAATTCGGTCGCTGTAAATCCTGTTTTTATACAATTCTATAATCAAAATGGAAAGCTTGCCGAAAAATCTCCAAATCTAAAAATACATACATTAATATTTAATCAAAATATTAACGACAATGAATTCTTTGACACCCAATTAGTAAACAAATCTATTCGGCAAATTCAAGTTCCGATATTTCAAAATTCAATAAAAAAAGGCTATTTATTGGTTGCAATGTCATTGGAAGACGCTAAAATGGTGCTTCAAAATTTAGCGAAAATTTTACTTTTTTCGTATCCATTAATTCTATTAGTACTTTTTATTATTGCTAGATTAATCGCCGGAAGGAGTATAAAACCAATTAGTTCCATAATAAAAACTTCTAATATTATCACCAAAGATAATTTGAAATCACGAATTCCATTGCCTCAAAACAAGGATGAACTCTATACGCTTTCTCAGACTATAAATAATTTATTGGATAGAATTGAAAACACTATCGAAAGGGAAAAACAATTCACATCCGATGCTTCACATGAATTGAGAACTCCCTTAACTGTCATCAAAGGAACACTGGAAGTTTTGATTAGAAAGCCAAGAAATCAAGAAGAATATCTCGAAAAAATCAATTTTTGTGTATCCGAAGTCAACCGCTTGAATCATTTGGTTGATGAACTGCTTTTGTTGGCTCGATTTGAAAATCACAATCAAAGTTTAAAAATTGAAAAAGTATGCTTGAATGCCACAATTTTAGATGCCATTTCACGCTATTCCAGTTTAATTCAAACGAATAAAATTCATATTTCAACCCACTTTTTAAAGGAATATTATGTCCATTCCGACGCCTATTTATTGTCTATCATCATCAATAATTTAGTTTCAAATGCCCTGAAATATTCCAATAAAAATGGAAATTTAAGTATTGTTATAACCGATAAAAACAACAAAATTGAATGCCATATAATTGATTCGGGAGTAGGGATTCCAGCTGAAGATTTGCAAAAAATATTCGACCAATTTTATCGTTCAAAATCTATCGAACATTCTGGAATTAAAGGAACCGGACTCGGTTTGTCAATCGTGAAAAGACTATGTACTTTACTTCAAATTGATATAAAAATTACAAGTAAAGAAAGTATAGGAACCACCGTTTTTTTAAGTTTCCAGTAAGTATATCTTAAGAAGTCCTTAAGTCTTTTTTGTATAGTTCTTAATATTTTTGTACCATACAAATATGAAAATATATGCTAGAGAAAATTATCGCATTTAGCTTACGGAACAAACTAATTATTTTACTTTTTACCCTTTTGGTGATTGGTTTTGGACTTTTTTCCATTACCCAAATCTCCATTGGTGCTGTTCCAGATGTAACCAACAATCAAGTTCAGGTGATTACGACTTCACGTAATCTTTCGACCCAAGATATCGAGCAATTTATTACCTATCCTGTCGAAATTGAAATGGCAAATTTGCCTGGAGTACAAGAAATTCGTTCCATATCAAAATTCGGATTATCAGTGGTAACCATCGTTTTTGATGATGATTTAGGAACTTATCTTCCTCGCCAACTCATTGCCGAGAAAATCAAAACCGCTTCCGAGAAAATTCCGCAAGGCTTTGGAACTCCGGAAATGGGACCAATTACCACCGGTTTGGGCGAAATTTACCAATACACTTTAGAAGTAAAACCAGAATTTAAATCGCAATACTCCGTAACCGATTTGAGAACCATTCAGGATTGGGTTGTCAAAAGGCAATTGTCTGGAATCAAAGGTGTTGTCGAGATAAATACTTGGGGTGGCTATCTCAAACAATATGAAATTGCTATTGTTCCAGCTAGTTTAAAAGCAATGAACATCTCAACTTTGGATGTATTCAATGCCTTGGAAAAAAACAACAGTATTGCTGGTGGAGCTTACATCGAAAAAACAAATCAAAGTTATTTTATTCGCGCCGAAGGAAAGGTAAAATCCATTCAGGACATTGAAAATATCGTAGTCAAAAATGTAAACGGATTGCCAATTTATGTTAAAAACGTGGCCCAAGTTCGTTACGGAAATGCCAATCGTTTCGGAGCAATAACTGGCAATGGCGAAGGCGAAAAAGTCTTGGGGCAAGTAATGATGCTCAAAGGCGGAAACTCAAAACAAGTCATCTCGGATGTTAAAGACAGAGTTGCCGAAATTCAAAAACGATTGCCAAAAGGCGTTTACATCAACGGCTTTTTGGAACGTAGCGAATTGGTCGGAAAAACCACGTTTACCGTTGCCGAAAACTTGATTTTGGGCTGTTTAATCGTGATTTTTGTGGTGGTTTTATTACTAGGCAATTGGCGTTCGGGATTGGTGGTCGCATCGGTAATTCCCTTATGTTTACTTTTTGCCATTTCACTGATGAATATTTTTGGAATCGATGCCAACTTGATGAGTTTGGGTGCCATCGATTTTGGAATTATCATTGACGGAGCCGTAATTATTGTCGAGTTTATAGCGTTCCAAATTGCACATAAATCGAAAGGTTTGGAACTTTTATCCAAAGAAGATCGCCAAATAGAGATTGACCAAATTACTTATAAAAGTGCGTCGAAAATGATGAATTCGGCTATTTTTGGACAATTGATTATCCTGATTGTTTTTATTCCAATTCTTTCATTGACAGGAATCGAAGGCAAAATGTTTAAACCAATGGGAATGACTTTTAGTTTTGCCTTGGTAGGTGCAATGCTTTTATGTTTTACTTATGTTCCCGTTGTTTCCTCGTTATTTTTAAAACCAACCGAAGAAAATCCAAAATCAATTTCCAACCGACTAATTCAAATGATGAAATCTTGGTATTTGCCAGTAATCACTTGGGCTTTGGCCAATACCAAAAAAGTAATGTATGGAGCGGTTGGATTATTATTTATGGCTATGGGTTTGTTTGCAACAATGGGAGGAGAGTTTATTCCAACATTGGACGAAGGAGATTTTGTCATTCAACCCGTTTTAAAAACAGGAACTTCGCTTTCAAAAACGATTGCCACAACGACTAAAATTGAAAAAATTATCCTCAAAAACTTTCCCGAAGTAGTGCAAGTGGTGAGCAGAATTGGTGCAGCGGAAGTACCAACAGATCCAATGAGTATGGAGGAAAGCGATGTTATTGTCAAGTTGAAACCAAAATCCGAATGGGTTTCCGCTTCCAGTAAAGACGAATTGGCCGACAAAATAAAAGCAGCCATCGAGAAACAAATTCCCAATATGGATATCGAGTTTACGCAACCTATCGAAATGCGCTTCAACGAATTAATCTCGGGAACTCGCTCGGATGTGGCGGTGAAGATTTTTGGTGAGGATTTAGAAGTATTGGCAAAAAAAGCCATTGAAATCAAAAAAGCCATTCAAAATGTCGAAGGCGCATCGGATGTAATTATCGAAAAAACAGAAGGCCTACCTCAAATGGCCGTTAGTTATGACCGTTCCAAAATTGCTCGTTATGGCTTGAATATTGCCGATTTGAATGAAATCATCGCACTTGGTTTTGCCGGAAAAACCGTTGGAAATGTTTTCGAAGGCGAAAAACGATTTGATATGGTCATTCGTTTGGACAAAACCAATCGTCGAGACATTGAAGATTTGCGAAATTTTTATGTTTCGGTTTCAAACGGTGAACAAATTCCGTTAAGTGAATTGGCAAATATTGAATATACCGAAGGTCCTGCAAAAATTTCTAGAGACAATACCAATCGCAGAATTGTGGTGGGAATCAACGTAAGAAATCGGGATTTGCAAAGTGTTGTACTAGATATTCAGAATATTGTTGAAAATAAAATCAAATTGCCAGTGGGTTACACAGTGAGTTATGGAGGACAATTTGAAAACCTTCAAAGTGCCAAAGCACGTTTGGCTATAGCGGTTCCAATAGCTTTATTCTTGATTTTTATCTTGCTGTATTTTGCTTTTAGCAGTGTTAAGGAAGCCTTGATGGTGTATTCGGCCATTCCGCTTTCGGCAGTGGGAGGAGTATTGTTTTTATGGATGCGAGATTTGCCTTTTAGTATCTCGGCAGGTGTTGGTTTCATTGCCCTTTTTGGAATTGCAGTACTCAACGGAATTGTATTGATAGAACATTTTAAAGAATTAAAACACAGCGGAATGGAAGATATGGATGAATTGATTTTAAAAGGAACAACCGATAGATTGCGTCCTGTGATATTGACAGCTGCAGCAGCTGCATTGGGATTTTTGCCAATGGCGATTTCTTCATCGGCTGGGGCAGAAGTGCAACGTCCGCTGGCAACTGTGGTTATTGGCGGGTTGTTTACAGCTACGATTTTGACAATGGTGGTTTTGCCTATTTTGTACAAAGTTTTCGATGGAAAAGAATTCAAGAAAGCCAAATTCAAAATTCATAAAAATAAAACCTTTCTTATTCTTGGGTTGCTGTTTACCTCAGTTATTTTTTCTCAAAAGTCAGCTTCTAATACAAATGAACTGGATATGTTGATTGACAAGGCATTGGAAAATAGTAAAAGTATTAAAGCCGCTCAATTGCAAGTCGATAAAATGAAAGCCAATATTAATAATGCCTATTCTTTTGATAAAACCAATATTTATTACAGCTATGACCAAAACAATTTGGCCTTAAACAATGAACCCTTGAAGGTTTTCGGTATACAACAACGTTTTGCGTTCCCAACGGTTTATGGTGCGCAAAAAAGCGTCAATACTGCTGAATACGAGAAGGAAAATTCCAGTTTTGAAATTCAAAAAAATAAGCTGACTTTCAATGTTTCCAATACCTACCATCAAATTGTGTATTTGCAACACCAAGAAAAATTATATCGCTATTTGGACAGTTTATACCAAAATTTTTCTAAAGCCAGTGATAGGAAATTTGAATTGGGAGAAACCAATTATCTCGAAAAGATTACGGCTCAAGCCAAATTCAGAAAGATAAGCACCACACTTTCGCAGATTGAAAACGACAAAAAAGCACAGTATGAAATCTTGCAATCGTTAGTTCAATCCGAAGAAAAATTGGTAATTATAAATAGTCAAATCGAACCTATTAGTAACATAGCTAATGAAATAAGTAAGTTGTTGTATGCTGAATATTTAGAAAGTGTTACAAAAAATTATAAAAACCAAATTACATTGCAAAAACAACATTGGTTGCCCGATATAAATGTAGATTATTTCCAGGGAAAAAATAGTGGATTATCACAATCTTTATATGGTTTTCAGGTTGGAGTGGGAATTCCGTTATTCTTTTTTGGCAACAAGGCAAAATCTAAAGTAGCCCAATTGGAATTGCAATCTTGGGAACAACAAAAACAAAACGAAGAGCAAAAAATAGACAAATACATCAGTCAAAAAATAAATGAATTGGCCAAATACCAAGAAGCCATCAATTATTACAACCAATATGGAAAAAAATTGTCGGAAGAAATCATCAAAGTCGGAAATAGAAGTTATAAACAAGGAGAAATAGACTTTTTTCAATATATTCAAAGTTTAGAAAATGCTACAGGCATTCAAGTGGATTATTTAGACAATGTTTTGCAATTCAACAAAACCCAGTTAGACTTACAATATCTTAATTTTTAAAAAGTTATCAATGAAAAAAATCATATATACCCTCGCTATAACGTCACTTTTGCTTTCTTGTAAAGACGCTAAAACCGAAGAATCGAATAAAAAAGATAACGGATTAATTACCGTTACCAAAGATCAATTTCAATCCTCGGGAATGGAAATCGCAAGTCCTGTAGAACAGGATTTTGATGTCACCATAAATACTTCCGGAAAAATTGACGTTCCACCTCAAAACCGGGCTCAAGTGACTTCGTTTGTTGGAGGATATGTAAAATCGACTAAACTTTTGGTTGGTGATAAAGTGACTAAAGGTCAAGCTCTTTTAACATTGGAAAACACGGAATACCTTGATATTCAAAAAGATTATCTCGAGGTTGCCGAGCAGATTAAATATTTGAAATCGGAATTCGAAAGACAGAAAACGCTTTACGACGAGAAAATAAGTTCCCAAAAAAATTACCTAAAAGCAGAAAGTGATTATCGAAAAACATTGGGAATGTATCAAAGTTTAAGAGCTAAATTGCAATTGTTAAACATTAATCCAAGCAATGTAGAAAAAGGGAAATTGACCTCTGTTGTTGCCATTTTTGCTCCAATTACGGGTGATATTGTTATTATGAATGCCAATGTTGGAATGCCAGTTGCTCCGTCGGATGTGATTTTAGAAATTGTAGATACCAATCATTTACACTTAGAATTAGCCGTGTTTGAAAAAGATATTTTGAAAGTGAAAATGGGTCAAAAAATAAATTTTATTGTTCCGGAAGCTTCCAAAGAAGTTTTCGATGCCGAAGTGCATTTGGTTGGAAAATCAATTGAAGGAAACGACAGAACAATCAATGTCCACGGCCATTTAGACGACAATATCAAACAAAAATTACTCACTGGAATGTTTGTGGAAGCTAAGATAAAAATCAATTCTAAAAAAGGACTGGCGATTCCAGCCGATGCATTAATTTCTGAAAACAACAAAAATTTCGTACTTTTATTGGATAACGAAAAGAATACTATTTTTTCATTCAAAAAAGTGGCTGTCATTGTAGGAGATAAGTCCGGAAAAAAAGTCGAAATTATTCCTAATAATCAAATTAACGCTTCCTCAAAAATACTGGTAAAAGGTGTTTTTGATTTGGCAGAATAAAAATGCACTTATGGACTTAATCAAATTAAAAGGACAATTACAAACCGAAGTTGACACGGCATTTTTGTATGACAGTATTGCTGCCGTACAATCTGACGATAATCTAACACGTGTTTTGCAAAGTTTGTCCAAAATCGAAAAAGGTCACGCCAAACATATGCTCGATAAAGTTAGGGAGTTTGAACCCAACCAGGTGATGCCTTTACCGTCTTCGAGAGCCAAATTTCAATTGAAATTGGGTAAACTTTTTGGATACAGTTCGATAATCAGCAGTTTGTCGAATGTTGAAAAACAATTTGCTTTAAATTCCATTAAAAATAAAATTGAAAAAGGGGAGAAGCCTAATGGTTTCGAACACAATCATCTTAATATCATTGAAGCCGTAAACAATAATTCAGCCTTGAATGTTTCAGGCGGATTGTTGTCTAAATTCGAAAGTCGTCACAAATCCGTTGGCGGAAATGCGTTGCGTGCAGCTGTTTTAGGTTCGAATGATGGGCTAGTTTCCAATATGAGTTTGGTGATGGGTGTTGCCGGAGCCGCAGTTTCTAATGACACTATTTTATTGACTGGAATTGCAGGTTTAATGGCTGGAGCAATTTCGATGGCTTTGGGCGAATGGCTTTCGGTACAAAGTTCCAGGGAATTAAACCAACGCCAAATCGATTTAGAAACCGAAGAACTAGAAGCTTCGCCAGAAGAAGAAAAGAAGGAATTGGTTTTGCTGTATCAAGCTAAAGGTATGAATGCTGTCGAAGCCCAAAAATTAGCCGACAAAGCCTTTGAAACCCCCGAAACTGCGATAGATGCCATCATTACAGAGGAATTGGGAATAGACAAAGAAGAATTGGGTGGTTCTGCCTGGGAAGCTGCGATTGCATCCTTCATTTTGTTTGCCATTGGAGCAATTATTCCGTTGTATCCTTTTATGATTTTGGATGGAAAAAATGCCATTTTATTGAGTATTGGAAGTAGTGTTGTAGGGCTTTTTGGCATTGGCGCAGCCATCACATTATTGACAGGAAAAAGCATTCTATTTTCGGGAATGCGACAAGTTGCTTTTGGATTGGTCGCAGCTGCAGTTACTTATGGAATAGGAACTTTAATAGGAGTTTCATTGGCTGGATAATTAATTACTAACATTTTAACATTAAAAACAAAATTATGAACGACGCACATTTACATTTGGTAGTAAACCATTTTCCAATTATTGGGACGATTCTTGGATTAGGAATTCTAATTACAGGAATTATTTTAAAAAACAACTCGGTAAAAAGCACCGCTTATGTTTTATTTATTGTGGCAGCAATTTTTGCAGTATTTAGCATGGGAACAGGAGAAGGAGCAGAAGAATTGGTTGAAGACATGCCTTCGGTAGGAAAACAAATTATCCACGAACATGAGGAAATGGCCGAGAAATTAGCAATTATTTTATATGTTTTGGGGGCTATTTCACTTGCAGGATTGTACTTGAATTATAAGAAACATGCTAAAGCACAATTGGTTTCTTTTATAGTTCTTGTCGTGGCAATTGGCGCAACCTTTTTAGCACAACAAACAGGAACTACTGGTGGTGAAATTCGCCATACAGAAATAAGAGCCAACGCAACTCCAGTAACAGGACCCGAGCAAAATACAGCTGCTGGAGAACAAAGTGAAAGTGAAGTTAACGATTAAAAACAGCCAATAATTTTACACAAAAAGAGAGGATAGTTTTAAATTATCCTCTCTTTTACAACAAATTAAACTAGTTAAAACTAGCTGCAAAAATTAGAAACAATACTCGTTTTCTGTGACTAATTTAGTGGTAATCAATTCTCTTAAACCAATGATATTTGGCATATTAGTGTATTTTGTGAAACGGCGTAATCCCATCAACATCATACGTTGTTCATCTCCTTCGGCAAAAGAGATTACACTCTCTTTCCCTTTTTGGGTAACCACATCAACCGCTTTGTATAAATATAATTTAGCCATTGCAATTTGCTCTTGTACTTGTGCTTCGCCGATTTTTTTGGCTAATTTTTCGGTTCTCAATAGGGTTGATTCTGCCATATAGATTTCTATTAATATATCGGCGGCAGCAATTAATAACTGTTGGTGTCCTTCTAAATCGGGACCGTATTTTTGAACCGCACCACCAGCAACCATTAGGAATGCTTTTTTCAATTTAACCAACATTTCTTTTTCCTCTGCAAACAATTCAGAATAATCTGGAGTATCGAATGATGGAATTCCCATCAATTCTTCCTGAACTTTTGTGGCTGGTCCTAATAAATCAACATGACCTTTGAATGCTTTTTTGATTAACATTCCCACCGAAAGCATTCTGTTAATTTCGTTGGTACCTTCATAAATACGCGCAATTCTAGCATCACGCCAAGCACTTTCCATAGGAGTATCTTCGGAAAACCCCATACCTCCAAAAATTTGGATTCCTTCATCAGCACAGTTTTGAACGTCTTCAGACACGGCTACTTTCAAAATGGAACACTCAATTGCAAATTCTTCAACCCCTTTCAATTCTGCTTCTTGGTGTAAAGTTCCCTCAGATTCTCTAGTAGAAATTCTATCTTCAATGTCTTTTGCAGCTCTATATGTTGCGCTTTCGCCAGCATAACAAGAAGTTGCCATTTCAGCCAATTTATATCGAATGGCCCCAAATTGTGCAATTGGGGTGTTAAATTGCACTCTTTCGTTAGCATATTTAACGGCTCCAGTTGTTACTCTTCGTTGTGCGTCAAGACAAGCGGCAGCTAGTTTTATCCGCCCAACATTCAAGGCATTCATTGCAATTTTGAAACCGTTTCCTCTTTCAGAAAGCATATTTTCGACAGGAACTTTGGTGTCAGCAAAGAAAACCTGACGAGTCGACGAAGCCCGAATTCCTAACTTGTGTTCTTCTTCGCCCATTGTTATTCCATTACTAGGGTCATTTTCTACAATGAAACCTGTAATATTTTTATCATCGCCAATACGTGCGAAAACAATAAATAAGGAACAAAAACCAGCATTGGAAATCCACATTTTTCCTCCAGTTATGGAATACTGTTTTCCATCTTCAGATAAAATTGCTTTTGTTTTTCCTGAATTGGCATCACTCCCTGCGCCTGGCTCGGTCAAACAATACGCACCAAACCATTCGCCAGTAGCCAATTTGGGTACATATTTTTGCTTTTGTTCTTCGGTTCCATACAAAGTTATTGGCATTGTTCCAATTCCAGTATGCGCTCCAAAAGCTGTAGAGAAAGATCCTGTTGCTCCCGAAATATAATCGCATACCAAAACCGTGTTTACGAAACCCATTCCCATTCCGCCATAAGCTTCTGGAACAGCTACACTTAGAAAGCCTAAGTCTCCTGCTTTTCGCATCGTTTCTTCGGTTAAGGCATAATCTTTCTTTTCGAAACGGTCTTTGTTGGGCCAAATTTCTTTGTCTACAAATTCTTTAACCGAGTCACGCATCATTAATTGCTCTTCATTGAAATCTTCTGGTGTGAAGACGTCTTCGCATTTTGTTTCTTTTACGATGAATTGACCACCGCGTGTTTTATCTGACATAGCTATTTTTTTTGATGTTTTTTTCTGATTATAATAATTCATAAATTCCTGCACTTCCTTGTCCTGTACCCACGCACATACTTACAATTCCATACTTGTTACCTCTGCGTTTCATTTCGTCGAATAGTTGAACCGATAATTTTGCACCTGTACAACCTAATGGATGTCCTAATGCAATCGCTCCTCCATTGACATTAACAATATCTGGATTTAATCCCAATTCTCTAATTACCGCTAATGATTGTGATGCAAAAGCTTCGTTCAATTCGATTAGATCAATATCTTTCAACTGCAATCCAGCTTGTTTCAATGCTTTTGGGATTGCTTTTACGGGACCAATTCCCATAATTCTTGGTTCAACTCCTGCTGAAGCAAAGTTTACTAAACGTGCAATAGGAGAGAGGTTTAACTCTTTGACCATTTCTTCGCTCATAATCAAAACGAAAGCGGCTCCATCACTCATTTGGGAGGAATTTCCAGCTGTTACACTTCCATCGGCAGCAAAAACTGGTCTTAACCCTGCCAATGCTTCCACCGAAGTTCCCGCTCTTGGCCCTTCATCTTTATTGACGATATACGATTTGGTTTCTTTTTTACCATTTTCATTAATGAACGTTTGTTCGATAGTTATTGGAACAATTTGTTTGTCAAATTTACCTTCAGCTTGAGCTTTCAAAGCTTTCATATGCGATTGGTAAGCAAACTCATCTTGGTCGGCTCTCGAAATGTTGTATTGTTTGGCAACGGCTTCGGCGGTCAATCCCATTCCCCAATAATAATCTTCGTGTCCAGCTGCTGCAACAGCATAATCCGGTGTTGGTTTATAACCTCCCATTGGAATAAAACTCATACTTTCGGCGCCACCTGCAATGATGCAATCCGCCATTCCAGACTGGATTTTGGCTGTCGCCATCCCGATAGTTTCTAATCCTGAAGCGCAATATCTATTGACCGTTACACCCGGAACATCTTCGATTTTTAATCCCATCAAGGAAATTAATCGTCCCACATTAAGTCCTTGTTCGGCTTCGGGCATGGCATTTCCCACCATCACATCATCGATGCGGGTTTTGTCAAAATCAGGCAATTCATTCATCATAAATTGAATGGTTTCAGCTGCCAATTCATCAGGACGTTTGAAACGAAATACACCTTTTGGTGCTTTTCCCACGGCGGTTCTGTATGCTTTTACTATATAGGCTGTTTTCATATTTTTTATTTTTTAAGATGATAGACGAATAGATAATAGATTGATAGACTTTTCGGATTACAGTTTTTGTCTATAATCTATCCGTCTTTTATCTATTTTCTAATTACGAAGTGGTTTCCCTTTGGTTAACATAAATTGGATACGTTCCAATGTTTTTCTTTCCGTGCAAAGTGATAAAAATGCTTCTCTTTCAATATCCAATAAGTATTGCTCACTTACTAATGTTGGTTCAGATAAATCGCCACCAGCCATTACATAGGCTAGTTTGTTGGCAATTTTCTTGTCGTGTTCTGAGATGTATTTTCCAGCTTCCATCTGGTCAGTTCCTACTAAGAACATTCCCAAAGCTTGTTTTCCTAGTACTTTCACGTCGTTTCTACGAATAGGTTGGGTGTAACCAGCTTCCGCCATAATTAAAGCGTGTTTTTTGGCTTCGGCAATTTGACGATCTCTGTTGACCACTATAACATCTTTTCCGTGTTGCAATATTCCCAAGTCAAAGGCTTCATAAGCAGAAGTCGAAACTTTGGCCATAGCCACAGTCAAGAAATATTCTTGTAATACATTCAGTTCCACATCATTTTTACGGAATAAATCCGAAGCTCGCAATGCCATTTCTTTCGATCCGCCACCACCAGGAATTACTCCAACTCCAAATTCGACCAAACCAATATAAGTTTCTGCGGCAGCAACTACTTTATCAGCGTGCATACTCATTTCGCAGCCACCACCCAACGTCATTCCGTGAGGAGCAACCACAACTGGAATTCCAGAATAGCGAACCCGCATCATCGTATCTTGAAACATTTTGATAGCCATATTCAATTCGTCATATTCTTGCTCGACCGCCATCATAAAGATCATTCCGATATTGGCACCAACTGAGAAATTTGCTCCTTGGTTTCCAATAACCAACCCTTGGTATTCCTTTTCGGATAAATCAATGGCTTTATTGATGGCCTGCAAAACATCGCCACCAATAGTGTTCATCTTGGATTGAAATTCTAAATTCAAAATCCCGTCGCCTAAATCTTGGATAATAGCACCGCTATTGCTCCATACTTTTTTGCTTTCGCGAATGTTGTTCAGGATGATAAAAGCATCTTGCCCCGGAACTTTGGTCTGCGTTTTATTCGGTATATTATAGAAATAAGTTGCTCCTTCTTTAATGGAATAAAAACTGGAACTTCCTGAAGCTAACATATCACTAACCCAAGCTGGTGAGCTTAAGCCTTCGTCTTTAATCATTTCGATTCCTTTTGCCACACCTATGGCATCCCAAATTTCGAAAGGACCATTTTCCCAACCAAAACCGGCTTTCATTGCATCGTCAATTTTGTAAAATTCGTCTGTGATTTCAGGAATTCTACTGGAAACGTAAGCAAACATTCCAGCAAAACTTCTTCTGTAGAATTCTCCGGCTTTATCTTTACCTTTTATCAAAACTTTGAAACGATCAATAGGTTTATCAATAGTTTTGGTTAATTCTAAAGTAGCAAACGAAGCTTTTTTGGCTGGACGATATTCTAAAGTGTCCAAATCTAAAGACAGAATATCTCTTTCTACTTTTTTGTAAAATCCTTGCCCTGTTTTACTTCCCAACCATTTATTTTCCATCATTTTGTTGACAAAATCCGGAAGTTTAAACAAATCATGTTGTTCGTCGTTTGGACAATTTTCGTAAATTCCGTTGGCTACGTGTACTAAAGTATCCAATCCAACCACGTCAACTGTTCTGAAAGTAGCCGATTTTGGCCTTCCAATAACAGGTCCTGTTAGTTTATCAACTTCTTCGATAGTCAATCCCAGTTCTTTAACCAAATGAAACAAACTTTGGATTCCGTAAATTCCAATTCTGTTTCCAATAAATGCAGGAGTATCTTTGGCTACAACCGAAGTTTTACCCAAGAATTTCTCTCCATATATAGTTAGGAATTCTAAAACCTCGGTTGAAGTTTGTGGACCAGGAATAATTTCGAATAATTTTAAGTAACGCGCTGGATTGAAAAAGTGCGTGCCACAAAAATGTTTCTGAAAATCTTCACTTCGTCCTTCGCTCATAAAATGAATTGGAATTCCAGAGGTGTTTGATGTGACCAAAGTTCCCGGTTTTCGGTATTTTTCTATTTGTTCAAACACCATTTTTTTGATATCCAAACGCTCCACGACCACCTCGATAATCCAATCGACATTAGCGATTTTTGCCATATCATCGGTTGTATTTCCGGTCGTGATTCGGCTAGCAAATTTTGAATGGTAAATAGGGGATGGCTTTGATTTTAAAGCATTTTGGAAATGTTCGTTTACTATACGGTTGCGAACAATTTTGCTGTCAATAGTCAGTCCTTTTTTGGATTCGACTTCAGTAAGTTCTTTTGGAATAATATCCAAAAGCAAAACTTCAACTCCAATATTGGCAAAATGACAAGCAATTCCCGAACCCATAATTCCAGATCCTACAACGGCAACTTTTTTAATTGATCGTTTCATTTTAAACGGTTTATGTTTTTTTTGTTTATAGCTTTACTTGATTTGTAATATCTTTTTGTAAGAGACAATTTTTGAATCAAAATATTTTCTTTTCTGCAATCAACTCGTTAATGATTTCAGAAACCTCCATAAAATGTTCTAATTTTTCGGCTGATACATTTTGTCTTATGACTTCATTAAATTTTATGACAGTTTCTTTTGAAAGTGCTCTTTTTTCTTTTCCAAAATCGGTTAAGTATATTAAAACACCACGACCATCTACTGGGTTTGGTTTTTTGTAAATTAGCCCTTTTTCTTCCATATTTTTTAAGGTCCTTGTCAAACTTGAAGCTTCCATTCCCATCTTTGGCCCTAATGCGGTCGAAGGCGTGCCTTCTTCTTTATCGATACTTAATAAAGTGAAACCCGTAGCCATTGTGGCGCCATATTTTGTTGCTTCTTCGTTGTACATTCTGGACACTGCTTGCCAGGTTGCCCGGAGGATAAAATCTATAGTTTTGTCTTTCATATTTATTTTATGGTTTTTCAAAGATAATAAAAAAATACTATGCACGCATAATAAATAGATAAATAATTTTAAATTTGTTAATATTGTATAAAAAACTCTTCAATTACTTGAAGAGTTTATAGATTAAATTTATTTATGTAAAATAAGAAAAATTATTCTTTATGTGCAATTTAAATGTATCGGCTGTTTAATTATAAATTTTATGGAATAAATCAATGTATTTTTCCATAACAATTTTTCGTCTGAGTTTCAATGTTGGAGTGAGGTGACCCTCATTAATAGACCAAATATCAGGAGTTAATTCGAATCGTTTGATTTTTTCCCAATTCCCAAATTTCTCGTTTAGAATATCTATTTCTTCCTGAATGCGTTCAATTACTTTAGGGTTCGAAATAATTTCTTTGTTGGTTGTTCCCACTTGAATTCCGTGTAATTTTTCCCAAGTTTTTACGAATTCAAAGTTAGGTTGAATGAAAGCTGCAGGCATTTTTTGACCGTCTCCAATAACCATAATTTGCTCTATAAAACGGGATTGTTTCATGGCATTTTCAAGTAATTGTGGTGAAATATATTTTCCTCCTGAGGTTTTAAACATTTCTTTCTTTCGATCGGTAATTTTAAGAAACCCTTCTTTATCAATATCGCCAATATCGCCTGTGTGAAAATAACCATTTGCCAAAACCTCTTTTGTCAAGGCTTCATCTCTAAAATAGCCCATCATTACATTGGGACCTTTGCAAAGGATTTCGCCGTCTTCGGCAATTTTAACTTCTACATTATCGATTAATTTTCCAACTGTTCCAACTTTGAAACCAAAATTCCGCATATCGTTTACCGCAATTACAGGAGAAGTTTCGGTCAATCCATATCCTTCAACAACCGGCATTTCTGCTGCAGCGAAAACTCTGGCAAGTCTTGGTTGTAAAGCAGCACTTCCTGAAACCAATAAATCTAGATTACCTCCCAAACCTTCTTTCCATTTGCTAAAAATGAGTTTTCTTGCAATTTTTAATTGCAATTCATACCAAAATCCATTGGCACCATAGGGTTCGTATTTTAATCCTAAATCTACTGCCCAAAAGAATAATTTTCTTTTGATTCCTTTTAATTCTAGTCCTTTTGAATATATTTTGTCATATACTTTTTCTATAAGCCTAGGAACGGCTGTCATTACAGTGGGTCTAACTTCTTTAATATTGTCACTTATTTTTTCAATCGATTCACCAAAATATACCGAAACTCCATAATATTGATACAAATACAAAATCATTCGTTCGAAAATGTGACAAATAGGCAAAAAGCTCATAGCGCGACTTTTTCCCTTTTCGAAAGGGATTCTCGGAGCGCTATCCAAGACATTTGACACGATATTTTTGTGTGAAAGCATTACGCCTTTTGGTTTTCCTGTAGTTCCAGAAGTATATATTATAGTAGCTAAATCTTCGGGTTTGACATTGTTTTTTCGGACTTCGACTACGTCTTGATTGTTTTGGTCTTGACCAAGAACAAGCAATTCTTCCCAATTTTTGCAACCTTCGATAGTATCAAAAGAAAATATTTCCTTTAAATTAGGAAGATTTTGTTTTATTAAATTTACTTTTCTCAAGACTTCGACATCGGATACAAAACAGTAGATAGATTCAGAATGATTTAATATGTATTCATAATCTGTTTCGGAAATTGTGGGATATATTGGAACATTTTGTGCACCAACTTGTAAAATTCCAATGTCCATAATATTCCATTCGGTTCTATTATTGGTAGAAATAACGGCAATTTTATCGTCTTTTTGAATTCCCAATCGCAATAAAGCTCTCGAAATAGCATTAGCTTTTGCAATATATTCTTCGGTCGAAGTTTTTACCCAAACACCGTTATACTTGGTAACCAACGCATCAGGAATGTTGTAATGCTCTAATTGGAAATACGGAAAATCAAATAATCTGGTGATTTTGGTCATTTTTAAATTTATTAATTTATTGCAAATTAGTAAAAAAAATGATGTTTTTGTCTTTTTTACAAAAAAAGGAGTTCAAAGATCCAAAGTCTATAAAATGCAATAGTATAATATTTTTTAAGTCACAATTTTGGATTCGACTAGAATTGAAAAAATGTAAATTTAGTTTTATAATTACTTATTGAATATATGTGGCAATTATATAACTTTTACGAAATATTCTGTAAGTTACTATCTAATAATCCCACTCATCTTTGCATTATAATTAATTAATTCGTAAATAACTTAAATTTAATCAAAAGAATTCCTCGAGGCTCTGCCTCGGGGTCATAAGTAAAAAAGATTAGTACATTTGTTTGATGAGCGAACA
>NZ_VJZR01000012.1:107511-109954 GCF_007097365.1 Flavobacterium franklandianum | reverse complement strand
TTTCGGGGACAGACTATCGGATAGGTTATTGATTGCAGCATTAGAAACAACTTGGTACAAGTAACGGATAGTCATATAATTTTATGTGTTGCAGCCGCTAATAAAGGCCAATCTTTATCCAATACGCTTTGCCGCATAGCCTCAAGTAATGGTGGGGTTTGTTGCAAATATATTGAAATCATTTCCATCATTAGTTTTGGATTAGACTTAGTTCTTTCCTTCAAGTAATCTAAATTAGTGTATTTGATTTCGGTACTTTCGTTTTGATTTTTTGTCAAGACATCTTCATCGTTAGGTACTTCTTTTTGAAGCACTGGTTTTTTTGCCAAACCTACAATTTTATTGTATAATATATGTTCATCAACAGGTTTCGCAATATAATCATTCATTCCCACGGCTTTGCATTTGGCTAAATCTACTGTGGTTACATCTGCGGTCAAAGCAATGATAGGAATTGTAGAATTCATTGTATTCCGAATATATTCTGTAGCTTCAAATCCATTCATTACAGGCATTTGCAAGTCCATTAATATAATATCATAGGTTTTTTCTTTAATTTTTTCGAGGGCTATAGCCCCATTTTCAGCGATGTCACGCTCAAAACCAAAATCATCCAAAAGGGTTTTCATTAATAATTGATTCAGCGGCATATCCTCAACAACCAATACTTTTATATTCCTGATCCCCATTTCTATTTCCTCCTTTTCGGTTTCGAATTGAGTAACGAAATCTGTTTTCGGAAAGTTTAATGTAAAACTAAAAGTAGAGCCTTCGTTAATTTTACTTTTTACACAAACGGTTCCGCCTTGCGGTTCTACTAATTGTTTCACGATAGCAAGTCCTAATCCTGTGCCTCCATACAATCTAGAAGTTCCACTGGTGGCTTGTTGGAAATTATCAAAAATAGTTTCCATTTTAATTTCATCAATTCCAATACCGGTATCTGAAATGGCAAATTCTACAGTAGTACTTTCTTCATCTTCATCGAATAATCGGACACTTACTGTGATTTTTCCTTTGGAAGTAAATTTTATTGCATTGCTCACTAAATTTAAAATAATTTGATGCAAACGAACGGGATCTCCAAGTAATACCTCTGGAATATTGTTGTCATATTCTGTAACTAATTCTAAATTTTTTTCTTGAATTTTTGTTTCAAATACATGTAACATTGCCGAAATTGAAGAAGCTAATTTAAATGGAACACACTCAAATGTCATTTTTCCGGCATCTACTTTTGCCAAATCTAGAATATCGTTGATGAGCACGATTAAGGCATCACCACTCAATTTTATGGCTGATAAATATTCCTTTTGTTTCTCCGTCAAATCTGTTTTCAATACTACTTTTGTAAATCCAATGATAGCGTTCATCGGAGTTCGTATTTCATGACTCATGTTGGACAAAAATTGTTGTTTTGCTTTTACAGCATTTTCGGCAGTTAGAGTTGCGGCTTCGGCATTCCTTTTTTCTTCTTCGGCAATTTCGGTGGCCAATTCAGCAAAAACTCTTGCCTCAACTAATTCCGTTGCAATTCTTTTTTGCTCGGTTACATCTCTGGCTACAATTACAACTCCCATTACATTTCCGTTATCGTCTTTATAGACTGATCCGTTGAATAAAACATCGGTCAGTTTGCCGTTTTTATTTCGTAGTGTGAGTGGAGCATCGGCAACAGAACCTTTTTTAAAGACTTCTTGATAGACTTCACGTGCTTTTTGTTGTTCTGTGAAATAATCGAAAAAGTCGGAATCTATAAGCTCTTCCTTTGACATCCCAATTATGTTTGCTGTAGCTTCATTCATATCGGTAATCTTCCCTTGAATGTTTATGGTAACCAATGGATCTCGACTAGCTTCAATTAAACTCAACGAATATTGCGAGGCTAGTTTTGCTGAATAACTAAGTGCTTCCAGTTCCTTGTTAGCAATTTCCCTTTTTTCTTTCTCTTTATTTTGGAAATTAAGTTCAATTTCGGCAATAATTAACTCATCGGCTCTTTTTGTTTTTTCTTCTTTTTGATAAAGAAGTTCTTCATTAGCAATGACTAATTCTGCCGCTCTATTTTCTTTTTCAATATTTTGATACGCCAATTCTTCGTTGGCAATACCTAATTCATTGGCCCTGTTTTCTTTCTCTTGATTTTGATACGCCAATTCTTCGTTGGCAATACCTAATTCATTGGCCCTATTTTCTTTCTCTTGATTTTGATACGCCAATTCTTCGTTGGCTATACCTAATTCATTGGCCCTATTTTCTTTCTCTTGATTTTGATACGCCAATTCTTCGTTGGCAATACCTAGTTCATTGGCTCTGTTTTCTTTTTCTTGATTTTGGTAAGCGAGTTCTTTATTGGCAATGCTCAATTCATTGGCTCTATTTTCTTTCTCTTGGTTTTGGTAAGCGAGTTCTTTATTGGCAATGCTCAATTCATTGGCTCTAT
>NZ_VJZR01000012.1:0-107415 GCF_007097365.1 Flavobacterium franklandianum | reverse complement strand
TATTTTCTTTCTCTTGGTTTTGGTAAGCGAGTTCTTTATTGGCAATGCTCAATTCATTGGCTCTATTTTCTTTCTCTTGGTTTTGGTAAGCGAGTTCTTTATTGGCAATGCTCAATTCATTGGCTCTGTTTTCTTTCTCTTGGTTTTGGTAAGCGAGTTCTTTATTGGCAATTTGTAAATCTAAGGCCCATTTTTGTTCCGCAATATCTCTGGCTACAATTACAACTCCCAGAATAGCCCCATTGTCATTTCTATATACGGAACCGTTAAATAAAACGTCTGTCAATTTTCCGTCTTTATGACGAATAGTCAGAGGGAAATCGGCTACGTAACCTTTTTCAAAAACTTCTTGATAAACTTCTCTAGCACTTTGTTGATCAGTAAAATAATCGAAAAAATCAGAACCTACAAGTTCCTCTCGAGTTACACCAGTAATGTTTACTAATGCTTCATTCATATCCATGATTTTTCCTTTAACATTAATGGTCACTAGCGGGTCATGACTTGCCTCGATGAGGCTTAGAGCATAATGAGAGGCTGATTTTTGATTGGCATTAAAAGTTTTTAATTCGTTATTCGTTTTCTTCTGATTTTTTATGATAATTATCACGAGAATAAAAATGACACCCAAAAAAACAAGAAGCAAAAAAAAGATTAATTCAGAAAAATGATAGTCTTTTTCGTTTTCAATTTTTTGATTCTTAAGCAGTCTGGATTCTTCATTAGTAACAGAGCTTTTGGTCGTTCTTATATTGTCAGTAATAATTTTGCCTTCTTCAATTATTCCTATTTTTTCAGCAACAGTCAATTCTTTAGGACTCTTGAATGCTAGATATTTTTCGGTAAAATTAAGTCGTTCTTCCACCTTTTTTTTCAACAAAAGGACATTGTTTTGCTGATTTGGATTGTCTTTGGTTAGTATATCCAATGTGTCTAAATTGGCGTTTACTTTATTTTTAGACAGATTATAAGGTTCCAAAAAAACGCTATTGCCAGATAACAAATAGCCTCTGAATCCGGTTTCAATATTAAGGACATCCAACAAGACTTCGTTACTCTTGCTGATGACTTCCTGATTGTGTAACAATTTTTTGCTCGAAGCAATTTCTTTTTGATTGTTTAAATAAAGTACCGACAAAACTGTGGTCAACAGAATAACGGAGAGGATATAAAAGAGGGTAGTTTTCTTTTCAAATAGAAGTTTCATAATGTTTTTTGTGATAATAGGTTAGTCTCTTTTGCTATTTGAATCAAATTTCTTCAATCGGACTTCGCCTTTTGTCTTTCAATTGTTTAAAATGAGAAGGAGTAAGCCCAGTGACTTTCTTGAACTGGCTCGATAAATGCGCTACACTGCTGTACCCCATTTTCCAAGCAATTTCGGTAATATTGTGTTCGCCGTAAATAATTAATTCTTTGATGCGTTCTATTTTATGAGAAATAATATATTGCTCAATTGTAGTTCCTTGAACCTCTGAAAACAAATTAGACAAATAAGTGTAATCGTGATTCATTTTTTCACTCAAGTAATCCGAAAAATTGACCTTGATAATTTCGTTCGAGTGATGCACCATTTCTATAATTATAGTTTTGATTTTTTCGATCATCATGGCTTTCTTATCATCCATTAACTCGAGGCCTGATTGAAGCAAATTTGCTTTTAACAACGCTCGTTTTTCCATAGAAATATTTTCCATAATATCAACTTCCCCTAAATCGACTAGGATATAATGGAGGCCAAGATTTTTTAGCTCTTCTTTTACCGCCATTTTGCAACGGTTGCTAACCATGTATTTGATATATAATTTCAAATTATTTTGTGATTAAAATAGTTGATGTAAAAGTCTAACGATTCGCATAAAAAAAACTTATATAACTTTAGAAAAAACTTATATAATTCACACATTTCAGATCGGAATGTACTAGGATGCTAAGCTATTTATAAAGGTTTTTTTCTTTCTTTTATTTAGTTAAAAAGCTAAAACAGCACTCCTTTTTTGTCTAAGATACAATTTAATCTACTTAAATGGGTACTTTTTGAATATTATAGCATTCGAACAAGAAAGAAACTACAATTGTTATGAATTTATATCAAAAAGGATTTGTGTCAAAATTGATTTTATGCAACTATTTGATGCTTTACTATTTGGTATATTTTACATCATAAATTTTTAATATTTACTAGATGCAACTTTTTATACTATAAAACCAACTGTTATCAGTTTTCAAATTTGTTTAAATTTTATTGCCATTCAATCAAGGAGACGCCGACTCCTACTGTAGTTTGATTATGGTTGTAATCTATGAGTGAATTTCCATAGCCGTGAGTAACTTGTATGTATCCTTTAAGATTTCCTTTTATTGGATAGGACCAAGAAAATGCTGCACTACCTCTCATTTCTCCTTTAAAATTAAAATTATGACTTCCTTCAAAAGAATAAACACTTCTGTTTTTAGAATAAATTAGAGTCAAATCACCATTGCCAACGAAGTCAGAAATATCTGGATTGTCTCCTTTCGATTCGGGAATTACATACCAAGGCCTGATATAGATATTCCAATTTTCTCTTTCAAAACCAGCAAACAGGATTATCCTATTCCAACTTCTTGTATTTGGAAAACTCTTGCCATTGGATTCGTGATTAAACGAAGTCCCAATCATTCTGGTTTTAAAACCAAGAAAATTAAATTTTAGCGGAAAATTAAGTATGATTTCGGGCTCATAATTTATCTCTCTAAACGGACGAGATAAATCTGAATTGTAAATTTGCCAATGCGAAACTTGTGTATATGCAACCCATAAATCGGCTTTTCCCCATAAAAAACTTTGCAGAATTTTAGTTTTAAAACTCAATTGAAACTTTAACTCAACTACGTCAAAATCTACATTAGGCGCAATATAATCTGGAGATTCATTCCCAGAATTAGGAAGTTCATTAATTCTATTAGACCAAACAAAAGGCAGTATGTATATTGACTTGTAAGGGGTTACCAAAAATGTTCCTCTTGCTGAAGTCGCGTCTAATTCCCAACGTGCAACCATCGATTTGAGTTCAATTTTATCATTAAATAAAGTTTGGACTTGGGCATTGGAATCATAAAAGCCGATTATAAATAAAAATAATACAAGAAATTTTTTGAGTAGAGCCACGGTTTGAGTTTATATACAACAAAGAAAATGCTTAAATTTCAGTGTGATATTACATCATCCTATATTAATTTTATATAATTTACGTATTCTTTAATGGTGATTTTGTATCCGTTTATTGAGAGTTGTTTTTTTGAAAATTTGACTTGTTTGAGTTTTGAAATGAGCTAAACTAAGGGTTATGTTTTTTTGCCTTTTTTAGACATAATAAAGCTGTTTCTTTTAGCGAAACAGTTTTTTTATAATCGAATGCCTGGCGGGAGTAACTCTTTGTAAACTGGATTCTTTTTGAAGAAAACAACAATTTTAGGAAGTATAGGAACGACTTTTAGTTTTCTTTCAATGGCAATTGCCATAATTTCTTTGAGTAAATTCGAAATAAATAGCTCATCATCAAATGAATCTGGAGTATTAATTTTTGTTAAAAATATTTTTTTCTCCTGAAAAGAATATTCAACTGTTACTAAGCCTTTTTTAGTTATGGTTTCAAATTGTCGGGCAAAAGTATTGTCCTTGATTTCAATAATGGCTGCAGTTTCCATACTATTTAATTTAATGGGCATTTAGGACACAAAAAGTATTTTGGTTTAAATTGATTTTGATTTCAATGATGATATATACTAGGTGATTTATTTTGGTATTGTGAATAGGTTTACAAAGGTATCGATTTGATTTTCAATATCAAACGATTATTGATAGTATAATAGTATTGGTTTCAAATAAAACGTTTAATTTTATCCAAATTTCGTTTACAAAAAAGGTATTGAAAATTCTGCCTTAAAACTAACAATATGAGTAAAATTCCAGTTTATTTTATGCCTGGTTTGGCTGCAAGTGCTCAAATTTTTGAACGAATAGTACTTCCTGATGCTACTTTTGAAACAGTACTTTTAGAATGGGAAATCCCTTTGGATAATGAAACTTTACTTCAATATGCCAAACGAATGAGCCAGAAGATTACACACCCGAATCCAGTATTAATAGGAGTTTCATTTGGTGGAATTTTAGTTCAGGAAATGGCTCAATTTATTCAAGTTAGAAAAGTTATCATCATTTCGAGTGTTAAAACAAATCTCGAGTTTCCTATAAGAATGAAATTGGCCAAAACCACCAAAGCTTATAAATTGATTCCAACCGCTTTATTTGCCAATATTGAAAGTCTATCTAAATTTTCCTTTGGCGAAAAAATAAACCAAAGGCTAAAATTATATGAAAAATTTCTTCGCGTTCGAGACAAGCGTTATTTAGACTGGGCTGTGGAGCAAGTTATTTTGTGGACAAGAAACGTTGCTGACAAAAGTGTAATTCACATTCACGGAGATGCCGATGATGTTTTTCCGATAAAAAACATTCAAAACTGTATTGCGGTAAAAGGCGGAACACACGTTATGATTCTGAGTAAATACAAGTGGTTGAATGAAAATTTACCCAAAATAATCTTGGAATAAAAAAAGCGATTAGATTTTAGTCTAACCGCTTTTCTGTTTTTAGCTCACTCTCCTTCGTAAAGGGTCGGGGAGAGGAATTATATTTTCTTCATTTGATCTTTCATCATCTTAATCTGATCGGTTAACATATTCTGTTTGTCTAGTTTTCTTGCTTCATTAAGTAAATTTGTCGCTTCCAGTTTTCTTCTTCGAGTCATTGCAACTCCGGCGAGATTTAATTTGGCAACAGCCAAGTCCATATCCATGGACAATCCCAATTCGATTGCTTTCTTGAAATATTTTTCAGCTTGATTAATATTCGTTTGCGAAAGCATAATTCCATGTAAATAATTAAAATAACCTTGTTGTTTTCTAACTAAAGCTCCTTCTGGATTTTTGATGTAAGCCAACCATTTTTTGGCTCCTTCGAAATCTTGTTTTCTCAATTTTAAGAAGGCCAATAATATAAATTCATTTTTAAAGTAAAGAAAAATTGGAAAAGCAGTCAATAATATAAGGAAGATTCCGTTGCCAATATTAGATTCTGTAAATTGCCAAACCGCTGCAACTACTAGAAGGCCAGCGATAATAAGTTTGATATTCTTGTGAAACATAGTGTGTAAATTTATATCAGCAAAGATAGTAAAAGGAATTAAAAAAAAAATTATAAAACCACTTGCCAGAAATAAAAGTCTTTGTATATTTGCACTCGGTTTTAGAATAACGGAATTCAAAACTACCAAAGACATTTAAATACATTTTTTAAAGATACAAAGCAATGAGCAAAAGAACGTTTCAACCATCGAAAAGAAAAAGAAGAAATAAGCACGGATTTATGGACAGAATGGAATCTGCAAATGGAAGAAAAGTCCTAGCTCGTCGTAGAGCAAAGGGAAGACATAAATTGACTGTTTCTTGCGAACCAAGACATAAAAAATAATGTTTCTATAAACATCATAAAGGCGTTACTTTTTTTAGTATCGCCTTTTTTTATACCTTATCGTTAAAAAGGTTTAAAGTTTCATGTTTAAAGTTAGTTGAGCAACTTGAAACCTGAAACCTGAAACCTGAAACTAAAAATACAAACAACAAACAACTACACTATGCCAAAAGACAACTCCATAAAATCAGTTTTAATAATAGGTTCGGGTCCAATCGTGATTGGTCAAGCTTGCGAATTTGATTATGCAGGTTCCCAATCGGCACGTTCTATTCGTGAAGAAGGAATCGAAGTTATCTTGATCAATTCCAATCCGGCAACAATTATGACCGACCCATCAATGGCCGATCATATTTATTTATTGCCTTTGACCACTAAATCAATTATTCAAATCTTAAAAGAACATCCACAAATTGATGCTGTTTTGCCAACAATGGGAGGTCAAACTGCTTTAAATCTTTGTTTGGAAGCGGATGAAAAAGGGATTTGGAATGATTTTGGAGTGAAACTAATTGGCGTTGATGTCAATGCCATCAACATTACCGAAGACAGAGAGCAGTTCAAGCAATTGCTAAAGAAAATTGGAGTTCCATCTGCACCCGCAGAAATCTGTACTTCTTACCTTCGTGGAAAAGAAATTGCACAGGAATTTGGTTTTCCGTTGGTTATTCGTCCATCCTTTACTTTGGGAGGAACTGGAGCTGCAATTGTATACAAAAAAGAAGATTTCAACGAACTTTTAACTCGCGGGTTAGAAGCTTCTCCTATTCACGAAGTCTTGATCGACAAGGCCTTGATGGGTTGGAAAGAATATGAATTGGAATTGTTGAGAGATAAAAACGACAATGTCGTGATTATTTGTTCTATCGAAAATATGGATCCAATGGGGATTCATACCGGAGATTCTATAACAGTCGCGCCAGCAATGACTCTGTCTGACACGACTTTCCAAAGGATGCGTGATTATGCTATTTTGATGATGCGTTCTATCGGAAATTTTGCTGGAGGTTGTAACGTGCAATTCGCCGTTTCGCCCGACGATAAAGAAGATATCGTGGCAATTGAAATCAATCCTCGTGTGTCTCGTTCATCAGCATTAGCATCAAAAGCAACGGGTTATCCTATTGCAAAAATTGCTTCGAAACTGGCTTTGGGTTACAACTTGGATGAATTGCAAAACCAAATTACCAAATCGACTTCGGCGCTTTTTGAACCGACTTTGGATTATGTGATTGTAAAAATACCACGTTGGAATTTTGATAAATTTGAAGGAGCCGACAGAACTTTGGGGCTTCAAATGAAATCCGTAGGTGAAGTAATGGGAATTGGACGTTCGTTCCAAGAAGCCTTGCACAAAGCTACACAATCATTGGAAATCAAAAGAAATGGACTTGGAGCTGACGGAAAAGGATATAAAAACTACGAGCAAATTATCGAGAAACTGACTTTTGCGAGTTGGGATCGTGTTTTCGTAATTTATGATGCCATTGCTTTGGGAATTCCATTGAGTCGCATTCACGAAATCACCAAAATCGATATGTGGTTCTTGAAACAATACGAGGAATTATATACTTTGGAAAAGGAAATATCCAACTTTAAATTGGAAACTTTACCAAGAGAATTATTACTCGAAGCAAAACAAAAAGGGTTTGCCGACAGACAAATTGCACATATGTTGGGATGTTTGGAAAGTCAAATACATACTTTGCGTATGTCAATGAACATCAATCGCGTGTTCAAACTAGTCGATACTTGTGCTGCGGAATTCAAGGCATTGACTCCTTATTATTACTCCACTTTTGAGGCCGAAATCGAAAAAGCAAACGGAGAACGTTACGTTCACAACGAAAGTATCGTAACCGACAAGAAAAAAATAATCGTTTTGGGTTCAGGACCAAACCGAATTGGACAAGGAATTGAATTTGATTATTCTTGTGTTCACGGGGTTTTGGCGGCCAAAGAATGTGGTTATGAAACTATTATGATCAACTGTAATCCAGAAACGGTTTCGACCGATTTTGATACGGCCGACAAATTGTATTTCGAGCCCGTTTTTTGGGAACATATTTACGATATTATCCAACACGAAAAACCGGAAGGTGTCATCGTGCAATTAGGCGGACAAACGGCTTTAAAAATTGCTGAAAAGTTAGCCAAATACGGAATAAAAATTATTGGAACCAGTTTCGATGCTTTGGATTTAGCCGAAGACAGAGGACGTTTCTCGGAACTTTTAACCGATTTGAAAATTCCTTTTCCACAGTTTGGTATTGCTGAAACGGCTGACGAAGCTTCTGCTTTGGCTGACACTTTGGACTTTCCATTGTTGATTCGTCCATCTTATGTTTTGGGAGGTCAGGGAATGAAAATCGTGATCAACAAACAAGAATTGGAAGAACACGTCATCAATTTATTGAAAACGATTCCAGGAAATAAATTGCTTTTAGACCATTATTTAGATGGAGCAATCGAAGCTGAAGCCGATGCGATTTGCGACGGTGAAAACGTGTACATCATTGGAATAATGGAGCACATAGAGCCTTGCGGAGTTCACTCTGGCGACAGTAATGCGACTTTGCCACCGTTCAACTTGGGCGAATTTGTGATGACCCAGATAAAAGACCATACCAAAAAAATTGCTTTAGCCTTGCGAACCGTTGGTTTAATCAACATCCAGTTTGCGATAAAAGACGATATCGTTTATATCATTGAAGCGAATCCTAGAGCGTCTCGTACCGTTCCATTTATTGCGAAAGCCTACGGAGAACCTTATGTGAACTACGCTACCAAAGTGATGTTGGGCGAAAAGAAAGTAACTGATTTTGTTTTCAATCCGCAATTAAAAGGATTTGCCATCAAGCAACCCGTTTTCTCTTTCAGCAAGTTCCATAACGTGAATAAAGCGTTGGGACCAGAAATGAAATCAACTGGCGAAAGCATTTTGTTTATTGACGATTTGAAAGACGACCAATTCTACGAATTGTACTCTAGAAGAAAAATGTATTTGAGCAAATAAAATTTAATTTTGTATATTGAAAAAGCCCCGTTTGGGGCTTTTCTTGTTTGTAGATACGAGCGGTACGCTCGCACCAGCCTGGGGTTTTTCAATCTTATTTGTTAAAGCTGTAAGATTTGATAAGCTAATTTTCCCAGTTTGTATTGTTTTTAGGATAGTGTCTTCTGAAACTGTAGGTTCTTCATTGGTGCTAAGATTTAGGTATAAAAAAGTTTTATCCTTTGATGTATCCCAAAATCAGGATTCAGGATTTTAGCCATAAAGTCATTTTTATACTTTATTGGTACTATTTTTAGTTTAGATCTTAACAAATTTCCATTACTTTTGTGACTTATATAAAATTGTATAAAGCAAATAATCTCTAATTTATGAACGCTATTCTTGTCAAGATTTTTCCAATATTTTTAATGTTAATTATTGGTTTCTTACTCCAAAAATCCAAAGAAATTAATACAACTGTCATTAATGGTCTTAAATTTTTGATTCTAAGAGTTTCCTTGCCTTGCATATTGTTTTTTGCTTTTAGTAAAGCCAATTTACAATTAAGTTATACATTGCTGTTTCTTATAGTTTTTCTTTTCTGTATTTTATTATATGGCATTGGAATTTTTTTAAGAAAATATTTGAAGCGTTCTTATACAGGTCTTTTTTTTACAGGCTTCGAATTTGGCATGATAGGTATTGCACTTTTTGGTGCGCTTTATGGTATTGAAAATATTTCGGTAATAGCCCTGTTGGCTTTGGGGCATGAGTTTTTTATTTGGTTTGTCTATTTTCCTTTGTTGGAGAGTAAAAACAATGGACAAATAAGCATATCGCAAAATTTCATTCGTTTTCTCAAATCACCGACTATAGTAGCTATTTTTGTAGGTATAATAACCAATTTAACCAATACATATGATTGGTTTTCACATCAAGCTGTTATAATTGGTGTTTTTTCGGCGATGGAAACATTGTCAAAAATCACTGTTCCATTAATTCTAGTTGTAGTGGGATATTCGATTCAATTTACTGATGTCAATTGGGCTGAAACTTTTAAATTTATTGGTTTACGGATTTTGGTTGTAGCCATCTGTGGTTTTTTTACCTACCAACTTATTTTTTTTACCGTTGGGGAATTTAATCCCTTATTTAAGGTCGGTTTTATAACGTTTGTACTACTTCCTCCACCATTTATTCTGCCTTTATTTATTAAAAATAATGAAGATGAGCTGAAGTTTTTCAGCAATGCTATTTTGGTTTATACACTAATTTCATTGGTTTTATTTACAGTACTTTCCGTGTTTTAATCTAAGCTAAAACGTGTCTTTTACTTAGAAATCTGTTTGCATCAATTTATTCAGTAATGTTGGGCCACAATAAAGCAGTTGATTTTGTTTTCAATGCGCAGTTAAAAGGATATGCAGACAAACAACCGGTTTTCTCTTTCAGCAAGTTTCATAACGTAAACAAAGCATTAGGTCCAGAAATGAAATCTACCGGAGAAAGCATTTTGTTTATTGATGATTTGAAAGACGACCAGTTTTATGAATTGTATAGTAGAAGAAAAATGTATTTGAGTAATTAAGCTTATATTTAAAACAGAAAAGCCCCGTTTTGGGGCTTTTCTGTTTTAAATATAAGAATGGCGAGTAGCCATAAGAACTTTTTTTAATGATATAATTTTATTTAATTTTGGTTTTAATAACGGTTTGGCGCTTGGCGAAGAAGCGGATTCGAAGCAAAAAACCGTCTGCCACCACTGAACTAGATACGAAGCACAAAGCACCATTTAAGCAATGAACCCGCTTTTTTGCCAAACGCCTGTTAAGCGGTTCGACTTTCTATAAATTGTCTGAATTTTTTACTATTTAACTTCAAAATCTAATTGTCTCCCTTCATTAAAAGCCTTTTTGTCCATACTTGAACCAACCCCAATTCCAATTGCCATACCAATCGGTAGTCCAATTCCTAGCATTCCTAAATTTCCAATACTTAAACCAAATGCAACACCCATAGGTATTCCGAATATAGACATACCTAAAATCATCCACAGTTTCCTGTAATAATTTTTTGGTGCAATTTTGTGTTTTTTCTCTATCAATTTTATTACTCCATTTTCTTTTTCTTTTATTGCTTTCACAAAATATTTATCAATATCTGAAATAGAATTTATTTGTTCTATTTCATTGTTTATCAAATCAACTGTTTCGTCGGGCAATTCTTTTATTTCTATGGAATTTAAAAGTTTGCCAAGTTGTTCATAAGCATTAGAATCTTTTGAGTTTTCTGAAATGTTCGTTCTTTCGATTAGTTTTTTCATAGTAGATTTTGTTTTAAGCTGACCGCCAACTTGCATATTGGTAAGACAAAATCAGACATATCATTCCTAAATTGGGTCGCTTTATCTGACAAACGTTAATGTTTATTCAAATTCAAATATAGTGAAATCCTTTGATTTCTTTGTGTTTACAAATCGTATTTTCTTTAAAAAAACATTTAAACTAGACCTAAATAAGTTCCAATCCGTGGACTTTTTTGTATGCTATTTTTAGTTAATTTTACTTTTCAAAAAATTAGAACCAATGGCGTTTTTAAATAGCATCAATACTAAAGCAAAAGCTTTTTTTAATTCTGGATTTGGAACAAATTCTAATAGTTATGGTGGGCGTTTTTTAAATAAAGATGGTACTGCAAATGTTCAAAAACGTGGAATGGGTTTTTTTAACCGCATTAGTTGGTATCACACCTTATTGGATATGCCTACTTGGAAGTTTATTATGATTATTTTGATCTTTTATATTGTTATTAATTTTGCTTTTGCTCTTATTTATTTTGTAATAGGAATTGAATATTTAAATGGGATTGATACTTCTAGTTCGACTTGGGTGCAATTTGGGCAAGCTTATTTTTTTAGTGCACAAACTTTTACCACAGTTGGTTATGGACATATAAGTCCTTCTGGATTTTTGACAAGTGCAATTTCAGCTGCTGAAGCATTGACAGGCTTGCTAAGTTTTGCTATTGCAACAGGTTTGTTCTTTGGTAGATTTAGCAAACCAGTTGCATTTTTGAAATTTTCACATAATGCAATTATTGCACCTTATCAGGATATTACTGCTTTGATGATTAGAATCACGCCTTATAAAAATACTAATTTTACAGATATTGAAGCCAAAATTACTTTAGGAATGAATGTTTTGGAAAATGGTAATTTGAGTAATAAATTTTATTTTTTGGATCTCGAGTATGATAAAATAAATGCGCTAAATTTAAGTTGGACTCTAGTTCATCCCATAACGGAAGAAAGCCCATTGTTTCAATTTGATGCAGCCAATTTTGCCAATACAACAGGGGAGATAATGGTATACATTAAAACCTTTGACGATATGTATAGTACAGTTGTTGCCACTCGAACTTCCTACACTTTTGAAGAGGTAGTTTATGGTGCTAAATTCAAACCAATGTATTCACGAAGCTCTGATAATTCGAAAACTATTTTACATTTAAATATGTTAAACGAATTTGAAAGACAACCAGTTTTATGAATTGTATAGTAGAAGAAAAATGTATTTGAGCAAGTAAGATTTAGTTTTATATTAAAAAAGCCCCGATTGGGGCTTTTTTTGTTTTAAATATAAAAATGGCGAGTAGCCATAAGTGCTTTTTAATTTTTCGTTTTTAACGTTCCGGCGCTTGGCGAGGTTGCGAACTTCGGAACGAATTATTTTCTGTTAAAGATAAAAAATCTTGCGAAACGAGAACGTGAACTTACCACAAAACTCGCAATTGCGAGAAACGGCTGTTACCGGCTGTTCTTGTTATCATCGCAACGTTAATCCACATAAATTGTTGGGTCAAAAATCTCGGCTCTTTTCTTCAAGATTGTATCAAACTCCATATTTTTCGGATTATCATTTCCGAAATATTTTTCTTTTGCATTATAAATTTCTAAAATTTCGGCTTTAATTTCTGAATCAGGTTTTTCCAAATACTTTTCACACAAACATAATGCTAATTGACGTTTTGCTGATTCAAGTTCCCATTCATTTGATACTGAATGACCTTCATAAAGTTTTTTTTCTCCACATTCGTAACTCGGATATTCTACTTTACAATCTTTAAATGACAATATTTTGGTTTCATCCTTTCGGCAAGAAATGAATAAAAAAAGAATTGCAAAAAAAATAGTTCTATTCATAACCATTCGTGTTTAAGAATTGCCGGTAACTAGTATATAGGTCTGACAAAATCATACAAAGCCACCCGATTTTGGGTAGATAGGTCTGACAAACGTCAGTGTTTATTCAAATTCAAATAAAGTTTAATCCTTTCATTTCATTATGTCGACAAAGCGTATTCTTTAAAAACAAGAATGTGTTTCTTAGAAAGCCACCATTTATATAATCAACCTGTATTTTTCAAGCCGCTAGATAAAGCATTGGTTAAACTTAACAATTTATTTAATAATTTACTCTTTTCTAATTGGTGTTCATCATCCATGCTTCTCCATATTTTTAGGTATTTGATATGCAATTGATGTAAAACAAAAAGTTTGTCATTGCGCCATTTCAAATTGTCATACTGAGCATTTCTTCTGATGGATGCAGGTTCGTGAAACAACTCTTCAACTAACTCAAAACCATTTTGATGATCCGCCAAAAGCTTGTTCATAAACAAATCTCGTTCAACTACATCCTCATCCAGAGCCGCATATTGCTTCATCATTTCTAAATTAGAAAGGATTAAATTTGTTTCCGTTTGAATCATCAAAAACTTAAAGAATTTCCAATGGTTTGCTGATTGTTTTAAAAGGTTATATTCTTCTGGTTTTTCTTCTTTCAGTGTTTTTAAAGCTTCACCTAGTCCGTACCAACCTGTCAAAGAAATTCTGGATAAATTCCAACTAAATACCCACGGAATAGCTCTGAGGTCTTTCAAAGTTCTTGTGCCTGTTCTTCTGGCTGGCCGTGAGCCAATTTTACTATTCTCTAAAACATCTATGCAAGTGGCTGTACTATAAAAATTTATAAAACCAGGCGTTTCTATCAAATTTTTATAATGCTCAAATGATTTTTGTGCTAAAAACTCCAAAGTTTCAATGGGATATTTTGGAGCTTCTGCTTTACTTTTATTTTCAATCACATGTCTTACTACGCCAGAGGATAAGGCGCTTAAGTTATATTTTGCCGTCATTGGATTTCCAAAAAGTTGGGCAACTGATTCACCTTGTACTGTTATTTTAAAGGTGCCGCAAACTGTGTTCTCAGGCATGCTTTCTAAGAAACGATGGTATTTTCCTCCGCCTCTGCTGATTGTCCCACCAGTTCCGTGGAAAAAGTATATTTCGGTGCTATTTTTTCTTCCCACTTCGGACAACGCAATTTCGGCTTTGTATAAATTCCATTTACTGGCAATAGTACCTCCATCTTTATTGCTGTCACTATAACCCAACATCACTTCCTGTTTGTGAGCCATTTTTTTAGCTCGTGATTGCGTGATTGGGTGTTTTAAAAATGAATCTAAAATTTGCGGGCCGTTATACAGATCTTCAATAGTCTCCAGTAGCGGAACCACTCTTATGTCCGTGTTTAATAACTGGGTTTCACGCATCAATAGGTAAACAACTAATAAATCACTTAAATTTCTGGTCATACTGATAATGAAGGAACCAATACCACCTGTACCATACCGATTTATGTGCTGTCTAACAACACTATAACAATCTAAAACAGCATCAGCCTCAATGCCATAAGAAACGGTGACATCTATAATAGGTGAATTTTTTTCTAATAAGTGGTTTAAATAGTGAACACGTTTCTCTTCATTCCAATTTTCAAAGTCAAATTCTTTTTCGCCATTGGCTTGCAAAATTTGAGTAATGGCTTTATCATGAAAGGCACTATTTTGTCGAATATCTAATTTTGCCAAATGAAAACCAAAGGTTTTGACCGAACGTTCCACTGAAAATACTACATCTTCAGCAAGACTTTTTAGACCATTATTCAGCAAAACGTCTCTAAGAAGTTTTAAGTCTTCTTCTAAGGCTTTGCTTGATTTATAATATGTTTTGGAGTCAGCAAAATTTTCAGAAATAGTATTATCAAATTGACAAATTATCAAATTGACAAATTGTCTCCACGGTTCATAATGATTGCGTTCAATGGCTTTTTGCCCTATTTCACCTAGCGACTTCGCTTTTTGGTTTATGGCCTCAGAAAGTTCAAAAGGAACGGGGTTTGAAATGGCAGAAATAGAAAGTTTCTTTACCAAAGTAATTAATTCTTCTCGTAGGAGTGCTAGGGCATTTTTTCGGTGAAGCAATAATGTTTCTTTAGTTACTAAAGCAGATACAAAAGGATGCCCATCTCTGTCACCGCCTACCCAACTTCCAAAACTAATTTTTGGAAATAAATCGGGGTTTTTAATTTTATTGGGATTCAAGCCTAGGGTTACCCAAGAGCTTTTCAATTGATTATCTGCATTTTTTAGCACAACAGGAAAAACCTTGCTCAAATAATGAATTGCGTTTGTTCTTTCATCTTTTATATCTGGTTTTTCCAAGTATATTTCACCTGTTCTCCACCATCTTTCTAAAAGATTAATAATATTTTCTCTGTTTACTGCTTGTTCAATTTTACTTAACGAAGTGTTTTCTTTTTGTACTAAAAGCAAATACAACTCCCGATGAATTTCAATGACAGTAATCCTTTTAGCTTCTGTAGGGTGTGCTGTAAGCACTGGAATTAAGTGAGTTTCAGCAATAGCCGTAAGCATCTCATCTTCACTAACGTTGGCATTTTTCCATAGATTCAATGCTTCCGCCCAAGATCCTCTCATAGATGTAATCTGGTCTTGGTCTTCCAATCTTCTCCGGTATTGCGTTGCAGCATTTTCTTCAACTAAAGTTATTAATTGGAAATAAATACTCAGGGATTGAATCGTTTTTTCGTTTGGAAGTTTGTCTTCTTCTGCGCTAATGACTTGCAAATCAGTATTAATCAAGGAAACTACTTCATTTTCGTTAATTCGAGAAAGCATTTCGGTATAGCAAGCGATGATAAATCTTCTATCATCTGAAATTTTTTTTAATGGAGAATCTACAATACTCATAACTATTATGTTTTATACTGTTTAAAATCTCAAATATAGCTAAATTCTAAAATTTCTAAGTGCTTATAAAGTATTATTAATCAACATACCGTTTTTCAATTATAAATGATTTTAAAAACTATGAACTTCTTGATAAATTGGTACTTTTTTAAAATTGTATTTTTTTAAATTCTATTCCAAAACATTCAAGATTTTCAAACCAAACACAACACCATTTTCTTGAATTCCGTTTTGTAAAGAATGAACATAATCTAAGCGAAATACCTTCAATTTTCCAAAACCAAGATTGTCTAACCCAACCGTAAATTCTGTGTATGGTTTTCTGTCCGGAACAGCAAGTGAGTGAAATCCTAAAACCAAAGTCGAATTCAATTTGTTTAATAAAGGAATTTTGTTCATAATATAGCCTTTGTCGTTGTGCTCCAAATGCGCTTCGAAATAGGATTTATTCGTGCTGTTCGAATAATATGGCATTAGGTTGAAAACGTTCAAATAGCGTGCGCTAGTTCCCATATGTGTTCTATTTCCGTTGAAATGCTTGTAATCTACAAACGAAATATTATCACCGTGAATGAAAGTTCCTGCTTTCAGATTTATGCCTAAAGTTCCCTTGTTTCCAGCATCAAAATCATACCTAACTTGACCTGTAATCAATTGGTATTCGTATTTACTTTCATTAGATGCAAAAGCATTTTCATAGCCAAAAGTCAAAGTGGGGTAGTCGTAGTTGCGGATATTTAATTTCCCGTCTGGTCTTGAAATGTATTTGTTTCCAAAATTTATTTTTGCAAAAACAGCAGCTTTTGTGAGATGATGTTGTTCGAATGCAGGAATCAAATTTTCTTCTGGCAGCAACGGATTATTGGAGCTATAAATATCATCGCTTTTTATAAATGTATAATCTGTCGTGTTAAACAAAGGTTTTCGTTGCTGGTATTCTAAAGTCCCTTTAAAATAAAAATTATTTCCAACGTCTTGACCATAAGTTGCGCCAGCAAATTCCTTATTGTACAATTTCATATAATTGTCTTTAAAAAACAAAGTACTTACTGTGTTTATGAAGCTTGTAATAGGTTCTTCAGGATTGAATTGGTTTACTTTGCTTCCCCCAAAAACGGTTAGTGTTGCGTAATTTTGATTATTGAATCGATGGTAATAATCGGCAGTAGCGCGCAATCTATCATCCGAAAATCCATAATTGAACTTGGTGCTTATCGACGTCGTTTTTCCTTTTTCTTCTTCCGCTGCCCAATCACGGAAAGAAAATCCCGAATCCAGATTCCAACCCTGAAGGGTGTTGAAACTCAATGATGATAAATTGAGTAAACCATCATAATTAAACGATTTTTTTTGACTACTATTTTTCCAATGATAACCGGTAATTGGACTAAAAATTTTGAATTTATTTCCCTTTTTGTCAATAGAGTCCAAATAGGTTTTGGAGTTTCGAACAGTATGAACGCTGTCTTTTTTTATGTAATCGGTATTCTCTTCGATGGTAAGAGGAATTGGTCTGATTTTGTTCCAAAAAAACGTATCTTTTTTATTGGAATTGTCTTCAAAACTTACAATTTCATTGGTAAATGTTTTTTTTACAAACGCTTTTTCAAATTCGTAATTGCTGTAAACATAAGAGAATTTTCCGTTGAATTTTATTCCAAAAATACCCGCTGTAAATTCAAGACTTTGGGTGTTTTTTGCCCAAATTTTATTGTTTTTATTGTAGCTGAAGTTTTGTCTCAATTTCATCACATCTACAAATTCCTGGTGCATTCGATAGCCCTTGATGTCTAAATCTAACGCGTAAATAGCCCAAGAATCTTCGACAATATAAATGTAGCCTTCAAAAACGGGTTCGGCATCTCGCTTTGCAATGACTTTTATTTTGTTAATCATCAGGTTGTTTTCATCCTGAAATGTGCCTTCTAATTTGTATTTGTAATAGTTGAAAGCATTATCGGCAATAGGCGAAATTATTTTGCTGTCGAAGTCCAAAGTGTTGTCATAAAAATCATAAATCGTTGAACGGGCTGTGTTGTAACTGAAACCTTTGTTGTCTCCACTTACTTTTGAGGCAATAATTCGTTCCTTTAAATTGTCGGGTTTTTCAAAAATAATTTTCGAAACAGTTTCTGATAAATAAATTATCCCGGTTCCGGTTGAATCGACTGCGCCGTTTAAATCACCCACTTTTTGACCCAATATTTTTTTGGGTAAATCTTTGACTTTAAAAATGCCACGGGAATAAAAATCAGCTTTGAAACGAGCTGTTTTTTCAGAGTTTTCTTTTTTGCTGGCAATAGCTTGCCTGATTACCGCGTTGGCTGGATTATCTTTGGAGTTGATTAAAACTTCGGAAAGTGATAAATTTTCTTCTGCCAATTTTATGTTTTGAATAAAAGGAAAATTATCAATTGTGAGATTTATTTTCTGGGTTTTGAATCCTAAATATTGGAAAACGATAGTATGTTTTCCTGTTTTTTTGATGTTCAATTCGTAATTTCCTTGCTCATTCGAGGAAGTTCCGTTATAGGTGTTCTCTTCTAAAATAGTTACAAGCGATAGCGGAATTCCTTTATTGTCTGTAATAGTTCCTCTAATTTGTGCAAATGAAAAAAACGAAACTAAAAGAGATAGTAACAAGTAGGAATTTTTCATACAGTAATTTTTTCCTACAAATATACAAGTAGGACTCCATTACAATCATAAAATTTTGTTATTTAAATGCTAAACAAATCGTAACGAAATTAATGGGAAACTACAAAAAAGAAGTGATCGCCAATTCGTAACTTTTCATTCCAAAACCTAGAATTACACCTTTAGCATTTCCAGAAATATAAGATTGATGACGGAAACTTTCGCGCGAAAAAGTATTCGAAATATGTACTTCGACCACCGGAGTTGTTATGCTTTTTATGGCGTCGCCAATGCCAATTGAAGTATGAGTGTATGCGCCGGCATTGATAATAATTCCATCATATGAAAAACCAAATTCTTGAATTTTACCAATCAATTCGCCTTCGATATTACTTTGAAAATAGGTCAATTCCACGTTTGAAAATTTACTTTTCAAGATTTCAAGATACTCTTCAAAAGTTTGTGAGCCATATATTTCTGGTTCGCGTTTTCCCAATAAGTTGAGGTTTGGTCCGTTGATGATGCAAATTTTCATAAAATGTTTTTTGTAAAAATAAAAAAACCCTTCCATAAATTGGAACGGTTTTAATAAAATTTATTATTTTTCTTAGAATTTAATACCTGCTGAAACTTGAACAACAGAGTTTTTAACTTCAGCGTCCTTTGAGGCATCGGTTAATCCCAAGCAATAACGTCCCTGTATAAATAAATGATTAGTAATGTTTATACCTAAACCTCCAACGATTGCAAATTCGAAAGAATTTGCATCTCTGACGTCAAAATTATTTTTTTCGCTCAATAAAAAGGAAGTTTGTGGGCCTAATTCGATGCTTATGACTTTATTCAAATTGATTTTTGCCAAAACAGGAATGGATAAATAGCCCAATTCATTGTCGAATTCTTCAATTGCATTTTTGTAATTAGCTCCTTGTGTAGAATATAGTAATTCGGGTTGTATGGCGAAACTATCTATAAGTTTAATTTCTGCGATTAAGCCAGCGTGGTAACTTGTAATGGCTGAAGTTTTATAATTGGAACTGTTAATTGTTATTTCTGATCCTGTTTGATTTGCGTAATTTAAACCAGCTTTTATGCCTAATTTAAATATTTGTGCTTGCATATTAAAAGATGCTACAAGAAGTAAAACGGTAATTAAGATTGCTTTTTTCATAATTTTTTAATTGTATAGATTAGGGACTTAATTTAAAACTACATAATAGTATATATATTGTATTTCTCCAAAGTAATTCAACTTTTTTGTTTTAATATAGATGGATTCCATAAGTGGAAAATATAGAATATGATAAAAATAAAAGCTTTTAAACGAGTAATTATTAAAAAATAGGTTAATAAGTTTGTCGGTAACCCTTGAATCATGTTTATTACTTGTTTTTTTTGTTTTATTTTAAATTTGGATTATTAACTAAAAATAAAAACGAAAAAAAATATTTTATAGTAGTTTCGATTTTCACATCTGGTATTGCAAACGCACAAGATGTTCCAGATAATGGTTTCTAAAAATGGCTTATATGATTGATGATAAATGGGCTATTGGAGGTTTTTAGCTCTTGCAAGTCAAGACAATGCAAACAATAAAGTAGGTAATTTGGTATTGGTGCTTTCGCTCGTTATTATTTCTTGTATTTAGGCGCTAGTAAAAGCTTCAATGCTTATGGTGAAATTGGATTGGGTTATTCTTTTATCTCAACACAAATAAATAACGGAAACTAAAACACTAATAGTGCTATGAATGCCAACATCGATTTGGGATTGAACTATTTCTTTGCTTCTCATTGAGCAACAACATTCTAATTAGCAAATATTTTGAGCTATAACAACGTGAATCCTGAAAGTGGATCAAATTCAAGTGATTTAAATATAAACTTGTTTAATAACATTTTTGCTACTCCAGATTTCGGATTGTTGTACAAATGGTAATTTAAGTTAACTAAAGGCTGTTTGAAACAATCCGAAAGGGTGTTTTTTTATTGCATTTTGTAAGAAGATAATTTTATTGTATTGTAGGTTATTATTTCTTTTTTCGATTCATTTCTAATAATTTATACAGAAAATAGTCTAATAATAAAATATTTTATTAATTTTAACAAGTATTAGGTGTGTAATCTTTAAATATATAAATTATGAAAAAAATTATTTTAGTAGTCCTGTTAGCTTTGGCTTTTACTTATGGGTATTCACAAGAACAAGGAAAATTTAGAGTTGGTTTAGACTTAGGTTTTGTTCCTTCAGGAGGGGGTGGAGGAGTGATGTTTTCTTTAGAACCTAAATTCAATATTAATGACAATATGAATATTGGTTTAAGGTTTGGGATAGCAGCAATTGTTAAAGATATAAATACTGATGCTAATTCTCCCTCTGCAAAAGTTTCCGCTAGCGGTTCCTATGTTGGAACCTATGATTATTATTTTCATAAATCAGGCAGTTCTTTTGCCCCTTATGTTGGAGGTGGACTTGGTTACTATTCACTAGCAAATGTTGAAGTGGATGAAAATACTGGCGGTGATTCAACTACTGAATATTCACCTGCTGTATCTGGTGCATTTGGCGGTTTAATTCGTGGAGGTTTTGAATGGGCGGGATTTAGAATGGGGTTAGAATATAATTTTATTCCTGATTCTGATTTAGAAGATATAAACGGTGTTAAAAAAGGAACTGCAAAAAACGCCTATTTAGGTATCCACATCGGATTTTTTGTTGGAGGAGGAAAATGGGGGAAATAATTTTTTCTTTATAAAATCAAACCACGCATTTGCGTGGTTTTTTTATGTCCAAAAATAGCTTTACTTTGCTTATATGAACTGGAAAACAGATATCAAAAATTATCAGTCTTATCTTAGGATTGAAAGAGGATTATCTAAAAACACCATCGAAAATTATTCTTTTGATATAGAACGGTTGTGTCTTTTTTTGGAGGAAAATAATTTCTCAGTTTCGCCCATAAAGATAAGCGAAGAAACGATTCAGCAGTTTATTTATAGTGTTTCAAAAGAAGTAAATCCACGTTCGCAGGCCAGAATAATTTCGGGATTAAAAAGTTTTTTTAGCTATTTAATTTTTGAAGATTATCGCTTAGACAATCCCATGGAATTGATTGAAACTCCCAAAACAGGTCGAAAACTCCCCGATACTTTATCAGTCGATGAAATTGATGCTTT
The DNA here is from genome assembly GCF_007097365.1 of Flavobacterium franklandianum. Classification (GTDB taxonomy): domain Bacteria; phylum Bacteroidota; class Bacteroidia; order Flavobacteriales; family Flavobacteriaceae; genus Flavobacterium; species Flavobacterium franklandianum. Next base: position 85,979 of record NZ_VJZR01000012.1, on the reverse strand, counting down.
AATTTCGGCAATAGATTTGAGTTCCAATGAAGGCGAACGAAATCGAGCAATGTTGGAAACGCTTTATGGTTGTGGGCTTCGGGTTTCGGAATTGGTTTCCTTGAAGATTTCTGATTTATTTTTTGATGAGGGCTTCATTAAAATTACCGGAAAAGGGAATAAACAACGTTTAGTTCCCATAGGGAATTTGACTCAAAAATACATCCAAATTTATAGAGATTACAAACGAAATGATTTGAATATAAAGAAAGGTCACGAAGATACTTTGTTCTTAAATAGGAGAGGAAGTCAGTTGACAAGAGCAATGATTTTTACGATAATCAAAGGTTTAGCAGCTAAAATTGAACTAAAAAAAAGCATCAGCCCTCATACTTTGCGCCATTCGTTTGCCACCCATCTTCTGGAGAATGGTGCCGATTTGCGTTCGATTCAGTTAATGCTAGGGCACGAATCGATAACTACTACGGAAATTTATGTGCATCTGGATAGGAGGTTTTTAACAGAAGTAATCAATAATTTTCATCCGAGAAGATAGTTAGCAGACAGCAGATTTTAGGTTGCAGATAAAAAAAATGACTTTTGTTCAACAAGTCATTTTTTTAAATAATCTATGCTTTCATCTGAAAACGGCCACCTGCAATCTGAAATCTATTTTGCAATATTTACCGCTCTTGTTTCTCTAATTACGGTAACTTTTACTTGGCCAGGATAGGTCATTTCGGTTTGAATTTTTTGTGAAATTTCAAAGGATAAAGTGGCTGCATTTTCATCAGAAACCTTTTCGCTTTCTACAATCACACGTAGTTCTCTACCTGCTTGAATGGCATACGCATTTTTCACACCGCCAAATCCATAAGCTACTTCTTCTAAGTCTTTCAAACGTTGAATGTAGGAATCTAAAACCTGTCTTCTAGCGCCTGGTCTAGCACCTGAAATAGCATCACAAACTTGAACAATTGGCGATAACAATGATTTCATTTCGATCTCGTCGTGGTGTGCTCCAATAGCGTTGCAAACTTCTTCTTTTTCGCCATATTTCTCCGCCCATTGCATTCCTAATAAAGCGTGAGGTAAATCACTTTCGGCATCTGGAACTTTACCAATATCGTGCAGTAAACCAGCTCTTTTGGCTAGTTTCACATTCAATCCTAATTCGGCAGCCATAATTCCACAAAGTTTAGACACTTCGCGAGAGTGTTGCAATAAGTTTTGCCCGTAAGACGAACGGTATTTCATACGTCCAACCACTTTGATTAACTCTGGGTGTAATCCGTGAATTCCTAAATCGATTACAGTACGTTTACCCACTTCGATGATTTCGTCGTCAATTTGTTTGGTGGTTTTAGCCACCACTTCTTCGATACGTGCTGGGTGAATTCTTCCGTCAGTTACTAATTTATGCAAAGCCAAACGTGCAATTTCTCTACGAACGGGGTCAAAACAAGAAAGAATGATAGCTTCTGGTGTGTCATCTACAATGATTTCTACTCCGGTTGCGGCTTCAATTGCTCTAATGTTTCTACCTTCACGCCCAATAATTCTACCTTTTACATCATCAGATTCTATGTTAAAAACAGAAACGCAATTTTCTACAGCTTCTTCTGTTCCAACTCTTTGAATGGTGTTGATGATAATTTTCTTTGCTTCTTGTTGTGCTGTTAATTTTGCTTCTTCAATAGTGTCTTGAATGTGTGACATAGCCTGAGTTTTGGCCTCAGCTCTTAAGCCTTCAATTAACTGATTTTTGGCATCTTCAGTAGATAAACCAGCGATAACTTCTAGTTGTTGAAGGTGGCTTTTGTGCAATCTGTCAACTTCTACTTGTTTTTTGTCTAAAGTTTCAATTTTAGCTGTGTATTCTATTGTTTTTGTTTCAAAATCATCATTTACTTTCTTAGCTTTCGACAATTCATTCGAAACTTGGGATTCTTTGTCTCGAATTCTTTTTTCTACTTCCGCCATCTTTTGATCGCGAGAAAGGATTACTTGTTCGTGTTCTGATTTTAATTCGATAAATTTCTCTTTCGCTTGAAGTATTTTATCTTTTTTGATGTTTTCGGCTTCAAGATTAGCATCTTTTAAGATGGAAGTAGCTTCTTTTTTTGCGCTTTTAATCAAATTAGAAATGTTACTTTTTTCGATTATTTTGGCTAATCCAAAACCTCCTGCAATACCTACAATTCCTGAAATAATTATTGTTAAAATGTCCATAGTTGTTAAAATTTATATATAAAAAAAGCCTACATTAGATTGCTTGAATAAACTCGGAAATACAAGTTTTGAGCTAACTCGCTGTTCAAGCTTCCAAACTGAATTGGCTTGCTATAGTAACGATGATTTGCTCATTCTAAATTGTTAGTGTTGAGTTTACCAAATGTGAACTAATGTAGGCAGTATCTTAGTTTCTGTAAAGAACGTGTTTAATCTAGGAGATATTGATCTAAAAGCGCATTGATTTTTTTAATTCTTTCTATAGTTGCTACACCATCGATAGCATTATCAATTTGCTTTTGTTCTGTTTGAGACGCAAATTGCAAAGCACACATGGCTAGTACATCTTGTTTGTCGCGAACGGCATAATTTTCTTCAAATTGCTTTATCATCGTATCAATTTTCTTCGAAGCGCTTCTAAGTCCTTCTTCTTGAGAGAGTTCTACGGTTAATGGGTAGACTCTGTCCGCAATCGATATCTTAATTTTAAGCTTTTCGTCCATATCTTTTATTAATCTGATAGTTGTGCTATACAGTAATCAATTTCACGAATTAATGAATTTATTTTAAGCTTTGTATCTCTTTTATTCTCTTCACTGCCTAGTAATGCGTTGGCTATTTTTAGTGTTTCATACTGTGCTTTTAGACCTTCAATTTCTTGAGACTGATTTTGTATGATAGCTGCAGATTTTGTTAATTCAATTTTCAAATCTTGAGATTTTTTCTCCAAACTATTTATTTTTGCAAACAGTTTTTCAATCTTATTTTCAAGAGTATCAATTATTTCTACAATTACACTCATATTCTTCCTAAGTATTACTTAATCTTACAAAGTTAGTATTCCTTTTTATTTTTACAATATTTTATTAGCTTTTTTATATAAAAAAAATCAATTGTCAGTATAACAGTTGATTATAATTTTAGATGCCTATATAAATTTTTGTAAACTACTTTTTTTTATCTTAGCAAAAATGAATTCTATGAGATTTAACCTGTTTTTCATCCTTTTTTACGGTTCTGTTTTTGCCCAAGTCGATTATCCAAAAGATTATTTTAGTCCTCCACTGGATATTCCAATGCAGTTGTCAGGAAATTTTGGGGAATTGAGACCCAATCATTTTCATGCAGGTTTTGATTTAAAAACCATGCAAAGGGAAGGGTTAGAAGTTCATGCTGTGGCTGATGGCTATGTCTCAAGAATAAAAATTTCAACCTTTGGAAACGGTAAAACGATTTATATTACTCATTCTAATGGCTATACTTCGGTTTACGGTCATTTACAAAGAGCAACAGATGCGATAGAAGATTTTATCAAAAAAACGCATTATGAGGAACAATCTTTTGAAATTGAAAAGTATCTCAAACCAGGAGAATTAGTAGTCACGAAAGGGCAGACCATTGGATTTTCCGGAAATTCAGGAGCTTCTGAAGGGCCACATTTACATTTCGAATTTCGTGATAATGTTACCGAGAATATTATCAATCCAATGCTTTTTGGCTTTGATAAATTCTTGAAAGACACTAAAAAACCCATTATTTACAACATATATGTCTATCCTTTAGATAATGAAACTTTAGTAAATCAATCTAAAAGACCTTTATTGCTTAATCTTGTTTTACAGAGAGACGGAACTTATCTTGCTGATAAGGTCATTGCTAATGGCAGAATTGGTTTTGGCATCAATACTTTCGATTATGATGATGTTTCATTTAATAAGAATGGGGTGTATAAAGTGCAAACATTTTATAACGGAATGCCTAATTTTGGTTATCAATTTGATACGTATTCTTTTGATGAAATGCGTTATATAAATGCTTTGATAGACTATTCAATGTATAAAAAAACTCTGCAAAGAGTCCAAAAGTTGTTTATGAAAAGCCCTTTCAATTTAAGTATTATCAAAACAGATGCAAGAAATGGTATTGTAAATGTTGTGCCCAATTTGACTACTCAATACCGTGTAGAAGTTTCTGATTTTTACGGAAATTTGACCACCGTAACCATTCCAATTGTCAATGAAGTTTTGCCTGTTATTATAACCAAAGAACCTGTTTCTAAATATTTTGTAAAAGCAAAAAATGAATCCAATTTTACTAAAGAAAATATGTCGGTTTTCTTTCCACCAAATACTTTCTATGAAGATTTCAATTTGAATTTTGATGTTATAAACGACACTTTATTTCTTCATAGTGATACCGTTCCCGCACATTCTAATTTTACTATCGAAATCGAAGATCATAAATTCAGCGAAGCTCAAAGAGAAAAAGTGTTTATTGGCTCAATTGGTTCCAACAAGATTGGATATAATCATACCTTTCGAAAAGACAGTGTTTTTAAGATTAATGTTAAAACTTTAGGCAAATACGCTCTAGTTTTAGACATAATTCCTCCAAAAATCAGTATTTCAAAATCCATTGAAGGCAAATGGTTAACGGATAAAAAGTTTATTCAGTTCACTATTAGCGATGATTTATCAGGCATAAAATCCTATAATGGTTATTTGAACGGGAAATGGATTTTATTCGAATATGACAACAAAACCAAGAAAATAACCCATAATTTTAGCGACGGAATTGTTGCCGAAGGATCCAATGAATTAAAAATTATTGTGATGGATAATTTAGGAAATTCTACTATCTTTGAAACTCAGTTTTTTAGAAGTCAAAAACAATAAAATCAAATTCCTTGGGTTTAAATAAAATAATACTTGTTTTCCTTTTTTTCTGTTTAGGGTCAGTTGCTTTCGCTCAATCTGCTCAAATAAAAGGTGTTATTCTTGATAAAAATAATCAACCAGTTTCCAATGTTAATGTGTCGAGCCAAGATATTGGGACTAGATCCAATGTCAATGGTTTTTATATTTTGAAAGTTTCTGCAAATCAGAAGGTTGTCGTTGTTTTTTCGCATATTTCTTTAAAAAAAGCTACAGTTGCTATTACCCTAAAGCCAGATGAAGATTACGAGTTCAATTTGGTTATGAACGACAAAGATGAACAAATGGGTGAAGTAATTATTACTGTTAATAATAAAAAAAGAGTTCAAGGAGTTACAGTTTTAGAACCCGAAATGATTCGGAAAATTCCTGGCGCCAATCCAGGTGTCGAAAATATTTTAAAATCCTTACCAGGTGTAAATTCCAATAATGAATTGAGTACCCAATATGCCGTTCGAGGCGGAAATTATGATGAAAATTTAGTTTATGTAAACGAAATCGAAGTCTATCGTCCTTTCCTAATTCGTTCCGGTCAACAAGAAGGATTGAGTTTTACAAATACCGATTTAGTTCAAAATGTTGATTTTTCGGCCGGAGGTTTTCAGTCTAAATTTGGTGATAAATTATCTTCTGTTTTAGATATTACCTATCGAACTCCAATCCAATTTGGAGCGGTAGCCGAAGCTAGTTTGCTAGGTGCAAGCCTAGCCGTAGATGCGGTTTCTAAAAACGGTAAATGGTCTGAAGTTTCTGGAATTCGCTATCGCAATAATTCACTTTTGGTGGATAGCCAAGAAACGCAAACCAATTATACGCCCGTATTTGCCGATTTTCAAACGAATGTTAATTTTAAGCCTTCGGACAAATGGGAATTTAGTTTTTTAGGTAATATTTCTTCCAACGATTACAAATACCAACCCTTAAGCCGTCAGACCAATTTTGGTACTATTCAAGATCCAATGGCTTTGTTGATTTATTATGAAGGACAAGAAAAAGACAAATACACTACCGTTTTTGGTGCAGTAAAATCTACTTATACTGCCTCGAAAAACACTACATATAAATTGATTGCTTCTGCTTATCATACGCAAGAACAAGAATATTATGATATTTTAGCGCAATACCGTTTGGGCGAAGTGGATTCTAATTTTGGTTCTGAAAATTTTGGAGATGTTGCTTTCACTAGAGGAATTGGAGCACAACTCAATCATGCCAGAAATGATTTAGATGCTTTAATTATCAATACTGAATTAAAAGGAATTCACAATTGGAAAAAAAACCAATTCGAATGGGGAGCTAAATTTACCCGCGAATCTATTCGGGACAGAGTGATTGAATGGGAAGTGATTGATTCGGCTGGATTTTCTATAAATCCCCCTATTGAATTTTTACCAAAAAACGACCAACCGTATTCACCATATACAGGTCCATTGGTTCCGTATCAAAATGTGAGAGCGACAAATTTTGTTGACATCAACCGATTTTCGGGTTATGCCCAATGGAGTCGAAAAGGATATATTGGTAGCAACGAAGTTTGGATGAATGCGGGCGTTCGTTCTCAAAATTGGATGGTTTCTGGCGACAATATTACGAGTACAAACCAAATTACTTTTAGTCCAAGAGCGCAATTTTCGTTGAAACCCAATTGGAACAAGGATATGTTTTTTAGACTTTCAGGAGGATTGTACCATCAGCCGCCTTCGTATCGTGAATTGCGTGATGCTAATGGAGTTGTGCAACCCGATGTCAAAGCGCAACAATCCATACATATTGTTTTGAGTAATGATTATAGTTTTAAAATGTGGGATCGCCCTTTCAAAATGGTTTCGGAATTGTATTATAAATCCTTGACAGACGTGAATCCATATACTTTGGACAATGTTCGAATTCGTTATGCTGCCGCCAATAATGCAAAAGCCTATGCCGAAGGATTTGATTTTAGATTGAACGGAGAATTTGTTCCCGGAACTGAATCTTGGTTCAGCTTTGGCTATTTAAAAACCGAAGAAAATATTGAAAACAAAGGTTATATATCCAGGCCAACCGACCAAAGATTGAAATTTGCCCTTTTGTTTCAAGATTATATGCCAAAGATTCCAAGCATAAAATTATACCTGAATTTGGTTTACAACACAGGATTACCAGGTGGCTCGCCTTCGTATGCTGATCCTTATTTTTATCAAAACAGATTGCGAGATTATCGTCGTGCCGATGTGGGATTTTCTAAAGTTTTAATTGATGAACAAAATCCAACTTCAAAAAGATGGCTACAAAGTTTCAAAGAATTGGCCATTGGATTAGAAATTTTCAACCTTTTCGACAATCAAAACGCCATTACCAATACTTGGGTTCGTGATGTGTATTCCAAAAATCAATACGCGATTCCAAATTATATGACTACACGTGTTTTTAATGTGAAGGTCAATATGAGGTTTTAATCAAATCAAAATATCACTCTCCAAATCTGATTTTTCTATCGTAAAATCGAAACCCAATTGTTTTACCAATTGAATTACGAGGTTTTTATACCAGTTTTCTGACTTGGGATGGATGTAGATTTTTTCAATTAATTGATTGATGTCCACATTTATTTTTAGACCATCGTTCAATTTGATGTTGCTTTGAGTCACATCCGAAATGATGCGAACTTCTCTCTCGTACTGAAAACTTTTTCGCTTGAATAAGAAAGGGAAAAACATATCGTCAAACGGAATGTACTCTTTTTTGTAATCAATATAGTTCACTTCGCCAATGTACTGATCGTATTTTTTTTCCGGAATTACAGCATTTTGTAATCTTCCAATCGTAGATTGTATCGCTAAACCTTCACTGTTTTGAGTGAAAATTTGCCACATTGCAAACGATTCGTATTCGTTGATGTGCCAACTACTGACGGCTACTTTTTCGCGATGTGATTTGTAATAATTAAGAAATTCAGGATTATTTACAGAAAGTTTTTTTATTTCCTCGTAGGTTGGTTCGCTAAAAGTTCCTTCGTATTGATCTTCAAACTTATCCGAACGCGACATAAAAAGTTTCTGTGACATTAGTAAATCAAGAAACTTTGACAAGTCCAAGTATTTCCAAACAACGGTGTCGGGATCTTCGGGAAGACTTATGTTTTTGTTGTTAAGATACATTGCTGTTAAATTTCGTTTTTATAAAACCAAAAGTCTAAAATTTTAATTATTATTCAAACGACTGCATCGTTACCAATTTGGTATATGTTCCGTTTAAGGCAATCAGTTCTTCGTGAGTTCCTTGTTCGACGATTTCTCCTTTTTGCATTACCACAATCTTGTCTGCTTTTTGAATGGTCGAAAGACGGTGTGCAATCACAATCGAAGTTCTGTTTTGCATCATATTTTCTAACGCCACTTGCACGAATTTTTCACTTTCAGTGTCCAAAGCTGAAGTGGCTTCGTCCAAAATCATAATCGGTGGATTTTTCAAAACTGCTCGAGCAATAGACAATCGTTGTTTTTGACCGCCCGAAAGTTTGTTTCCGCTGTCGCCAATGTTGGTGTAAATTCCAAGTGGTAAATTTTGGACAAATTCATAAGCATTAGCAATTTTCAAGGCTTCGATAATTTCATCGTCGGTTGCGTCTAGTTTTCCTAGCGAAATATTGGCTTTTATGGTGTCATTAAACAAAATACTGTCTTGGGTTACCAATCCCATCAAACCCCGAAGAGACTGCAAATTCAAATCTTTAATATTAACAGCATCAATAGTAATTGTTCCATCATTCACATCATAAAAACGAGTCAATAAATTGGCAATCGTACTTTTTCCACTTCCAGATTGACCCACAAGCGCCACGGTTTGTCCTTTTTTAACTTCGAGTGAAAAGTTCTTTAAAACGGTTTCTTCTTCGTATTTGAAGTTGATGTTTTGTAGCACAATTTCAGAATGAAAAGTTGATTTTTCTACAGCATCAATTTTACTGGTAATTGTGTTTTCTTGTTCGAGAATTTCCAATACGCGTTCTGCTGCTGCATTTCCTCTTTTGATAGCATAAGATGCTTTGGATATGGCTTTTGCAGGAGTCAAAATATTATAAGCCAACCCCATATAAGCAATAAATGAAGCGCCATTCAATGTTTTTTCTATCAAAACCATATGTCCACCGTACCAAAGCAAAATAGCGATAACCATAATTCCCATAAATTCGCTTGCTGGTGAAGCTAGATTTTGTCTGTTGCCAATGCTATTTGATAAAACAAAAAATCGTTCCGTCGATTCTTGGAATATTTTGTTGAAATAGTTCTCAGAATTATAGCCTTTTACCACTTTCAATCCGCCAAGGGTTTCTTCGATAGTCGATAAAAATATGCCTTGTTCGTTTTGAGCTCGCGTTGATTTCTTTTTTAATTGTTTTCCAATAAGTGAAATAACATAACCCGAAATTGGAATGAAAACAAACACAAAAAGAGTTAGTTTTGAACTTATCATAAGCATTGCAATGATCGTAAAAATGATGGTCAATGGCTCTTTTACAGCAATTTCAAGAATAGAAAGGAAGGAATTTTGAACTTCATTTACATCGGCAGAAATCCTTGAAATGGTATCTCCTTTTCTTTTTTCGGAAAAGAAGGAAATAGGCAAATTGATGGTTTTTTTATACATAGCATTTCGCATATCTCTCAAAACACCATTTCTCAAAAAAGTGATAAAAAACATTGCTAAATAATCACTCAAATTTTTTAATAAAAAAACAGATATTATCACAACCACCATAATAGACAAGGTGTAACCTACGCCAAATGTTTGTGTTGTATTTGTTATGTAATAGGATAAATAATTCTCAAAAAAAAGTTTTGTGCTCTCAAAAAAAAGTTTTGTGTCCTCAACAAAATGTCCTGTATTTATAAATCCTTCATAAATAGGTTTTATTAAATTCTTCTTAGTTTGGTCAAATAAAACTTGCATCATAGGAATTAATGATACAAAAGACAGGGTTCCAAAAAGAGCATACAATACATTGAAAAATATGTTTGCGTAAGCATATTTTTTATACGGAATTATGAAGGGAACTATTTTTTTGAAATTACTCATTTAAATTGGTTTTTACCTTATGAGACCCGAAAGCTTTTGAGCTATCGGGTCTTTAGAAAAAATTAGTTGTATTTAATTAACTCAACTGCATAGCAGCAATGATGTTTTTGATTTTATTATCAAGAATAGTTTCCACTTCGGTGAAATCTTGAACGTTATCCAATTGCGAATTTACACTGATGTAAAATTTAATTTTTGGTTCTGTTCCACTTGGTCTAGCACAAATTTTCGAACCGTCTTCAGTATAATAAATCAAAACGTCCGATTTTGGAATGTTCATCGTTTCTTCTTCGCCTGTCAATAGATTTTTAGCAACAGATGATTTGTAATCTTCCAACATAATCACACGTTGTCCGTTGATTTCTTTCACAGGATTTTCACGTAAATCTACCATCATTTGATTGATTTGAGCTAAACCTTCCATTCCTTTTTTGGTAATCGAAATCAAATGCTCTTTATAGAAACCGTGTTCTACATATAATTGTTGTAATTCTTTGTAAATAGAACTTCCGCTAGCTTTGGCTTGAGCCGCCAATTCGCAAATCAATAAAGTGGCTGCTACTGCATCCTTATCACGAACAGCATCGCCTACCATATATCCAAAACTTTCTTCGCCACCACCAATGAATTCTAATTCCGGGAAATCTTTGATCATTTTAGCAATCCATTTGAAACCCGTCAGACCTACTTTGCATTCTACGCCATAAGCTGTCGCCAATTCCATAATCATTGGAGTGGAAACAATAGTCGAACCCACAAATTGTTTTCCGTTGATTTTGTCCTCTTTTTTCCATTCTTTCAATAGAAATGCAGTCATCAAAATCATCGTTTGGTTTCCGTTCAACAAAGTCATTTTGCCTTCGTTATTTCGAACTGCAACGCCCAATCTGTCGCAATCTGGGTCGGTTCCAACAACAATATCCGAGTTGGTTTTGTCAGCTAATGCCATTGCCATTGCCAACGCCTCCGGCTCTTCAGGATTTGGTGATTTCACCGTTGGAAAGTCGCCATTTGGGACTCTTTGTTCTTCAACGATATGTACGTTTTTATATCTCGCTTGCAAAAAAGTATCAGGAACTAAAGTAATCGAAGTTCCATGTAATGAAGTAAATACAATATTCAAATTGTCTTTGGCTTCTTGCGATGTTCCAAAACTTGCATTTTCGATAGTCGATTTGATGAAAGCTTGGTCGATTTCTGTATCGATATATTGTATCAAATCTTCGTTGGCGTCAAACTTAATTTGGTTGTAATTCAAATTTTCGATGGTGTTAATGATGTCTCCATCTTGCGGAGGCACGATTTGACCACCATCTTCCCAATATACTTTGTAACCGTTGTATTCCGGTGGATTGTGCGATGCAGTTAATACAATTCCACATTGACAACCTAAATATTTAAGCGCAAAAGACAATTCTGGAGTTGGTCGCAAATCCGAAAATAAATACACTTGAATGCCATTCGCAGAGAAAACATCGGCCACAGTTTTTGCCAAAGTCTTGCTGTTATGACGACAGTCAAAAGCGATAACGGCCTTCAAAGGTTGGTTCGGAAAAGCAATTTTTAAATAATCCGAAAGTCCTTGGGTGCTTTTTCCAAGCGTGTATTTGTTGATGCGATTGTTTCCAACGCCCATAACACCGCGCATTCCGCCTGTTCCAAATTCCAAATTTTTATAAAAACTTTCTTCTAAATCTTTTGGCGAAGAAGTCATCATTTCGATAACTGCTTCTTGTGTTTTTGTGTCAAATGTTGGCGTAAGCCATTCGTTTACTGCGTCTAAAATGTTTTGTTTGATTTCCATTTTATTTATTTTTTAAAATTGAATATTTTTTATAATGTTTTGAGGTCACAAATTGTGTTCTCAAGTTTTTAATTTATTTCCTTCGAAACCTTATAGCGTTCCTCATTGTTCTTGGTTCTTAAAATAATTTCGCCAAGAAATCCAGCCAAGAATAATTGTGTTCCTAAAATCATTGTGGTCAACGAAATATAAAACCAAGGATTGTTGGTTACTAAACTATATCGCATTCCGTTGTACATATGGTAAAGTTTAGAACATCCGATAAAACCAGCAGCAAAGAATCCAATAATAAACATTATTGACCCTAAAGCACCAAACAAGTGCATTGGTCTTTTTCCAAAACGGGACAGAAACCAAATTGTGATTAAATCCAGAAAACCATTGACGAAACGATCCATTCCAAATTTGGTCTCTCCGTATTTCCGGGCTTGGTGTTGCACCACTTTTTCGCCAATTTTTCCAAAACCGGCATTTTTTGCCAAAACCGGAATGTAACGGTGCATTTCGCCCGAAACCTCCACGTTTTTCACAACAATATTTTTGTAAGCTTTCAATCCGCAATTAAAATCGTTCAATTCTACACCCGAAGTTTTTCTGGCAGCCCAATTGAATAATTTAGAAGGAAGATTTTTTGAAACTATTGAATCGTATCTTTTCTTTTTCCAACCGGAAACCAAATCATAATTTTGGGCTGTAATCATTTCGTACAAGCCCGGAATTTCTTCGGGACTGTCTTGTAAATCAGCATCCATCGTGATGATGACATCGCCTTGGGCTTTGGCAAAACCAGCGTGTAAGGCTTGTGATTTTCCAAAGTTTTTCATAAAACGAATGCCTTTTACATTCGGATTTTCGGATGCTAATTCTTCGATAATTGTCCAAGAATTGTCAGAACTTCCATCGTCTATAAAAATAACTTCGTACGAATAATTGTTGGATTTCATTACCGAGATAATCCAAGTGTACAATTCTTTGATTGATTCGTCTTCGTTGAGAAGGGGTATGAGTATGGATAAATTCATTTATTTTTTATTCTTGAGTAGGTTTGCTTTTAAAGATTAAAGCTAATAATAATCCAAAAAGAGCACTTCCTGCCATGCTAAAAATAGAACTCTTTAATAGTTCAATTGTAGAATATGGATTGTTTTCTTCCATTTTTTTAACCGCCTCAGCGATTGAAGCCGATGGAGCGCCAAAATTTTGCATAGTTTCGGCAGTGTATTTAATGACAATTTCATTTATTGAATCCTTTGCCGAAGGGTCAATAACATTAAATAAAAGGATATTGAAACCTACAGAAATCAATATTCCAATAACAGCAGAAATAAAATAAGTAGTAAAAGCCTCTTTAAATGAGAAGATACCTTTTAATTCTTTTTTGGTTTTTGATAATAAAATTATTCCAATAGTGATGTAAACTAAGAATATTATAATCCCAAGCCACCATTTTACAAATAAATTTAAATCAATTGAATAAATAGCTGTTGTAATCAATGCGCTTACAACACCTGTAATAATCCCATAAGAAATTCCGTTTTTCTTTATAATTTCGTTCATAATTGAAAGTTTTTATTTAATAATCTACAAATATAACAATTCCCAATTTATTCAAGGGTAAAATTCGTTTTTTACGTTTATAAAAAAAATCAAACTAAACATTTGATTATTGAAAAATTAGTGTAAATTTGCACACTCAAAATAAATAATTAGGTTTTAAACAAAACGAGTAGTTGCATTTACACCTTTTTCGAAATCGAGAAAGCTTCAAAATTAAAACGCTCAAAAAATAAATAAATAAAGATGAAAAAAGGAATTCACCCAGAAAATTACAGATTAGTTGCATTTAAAGACATGTCAAATGAAGACGTTTTTATCACTAAATCTACTGCAGATACAAGAGAAACAATCACTGTTGACGGTGTTGAATATCCAGTTGTGAAAATGGAGATCTCTAGAACTTCTCACCCTTTTTACACAGGTAAATCTAAACTTATCGACACTGCAGGACGTATTGATAAATTCAAAACTAAATACGCTAAACACGGTAAATAATATTTATCAGTTTAATAATATACGAAGTCCCGATTTTATCGGGACTTTTTTTATTTTTATTGCGTCCAAAACTTTGTAACTTTGAAATCTATAAGTACGGACAAGTCGCGACTTGTTCCTATCAAAAAACATACTATGAATTATATACTTTTTGACGGACCAGCTAGAAATGCTTTGTTGCCTTTTACCTTTACACGTCCAGTTGCTGATATTCTTATTGGTATTATGACCATTCGTCAAAAATGGGAAATGCGTTTGGGTTCGACCACGACGACATTAACCGAGGAGTATTTGTCGGATAAATTTCCAATGGTGGAAATGGAAGAGAATGTAATGATAAACGCATCCTTTCTTCCCAATGTAATTTTGGCCGAAATGGTCAGTAATCTAACTTCTAATCAAGCTATTTTCAAAGGCGAGGATGTAATTGCCTTTTTTACAAATGAAGAACAAGAGGAAGTGAATTTTGACTCTTATGAAATTATAGAATTCGAATGTGACTGTTTGAGAATCGAGCATTCGTATGATATCTTTTCCAAAAATGCGGCTGCGATTAAAGAAGATTTTGAGCTTTTAACCGAAGATCGAAAATCGCAACCCATTCCTAAGAGTGTTAATGTAATAGATAAAGAAAATATATTTATTGAAGAAGGAGCAAAGTTGGAGTTTGTAACTTTGAATGCTACAAATGGACCAATTTATATTGGAAAAAATTCCGAAATTATGGAAGGCACTGTCATTCGTGGCCCTTTTGCTTTGTGTGAAGGAGCTATCGTGAAGATGATGGCAAAAATATATGGGGCAACCACCGTTGGTCCTTTTTCAAAAATTGGAGGAGAAGTAAATAATGCGGTATTATTTGCCTATTCTAACAAAGGTCACGATGGGTTTTTGGGAAATTCTGTACTAGGCGAATGGTGTAATATTGGTGCCGACACTAATACGTCTAACTTAAAAAATAATTACGAAGAAGTCAAACTGTGGGATTATGAAACCGAAAGTTTTGAAAAAACGGGACTTCAATTCTGTGGATTAATGATGGGAGACCACAGCAAATGTGGTATCAACACCATGTTCAACACAGGAACCGTGGTAGGAGTAAGTGCCAATATTTTTGGTGCTGGATTTCCACGCAACTTCGTGCCGAGTTTTTCTTGGGGTGGGCCTGCAGGTACTACTGTGTATATGACCCGGAAAGCTTTTGAAACCGCTCGATTAGTAATGAGTCGCAGGAATATTGACTTTGACGAGAAAGAAGCCGCTATTTTGCAACACGTTTTTGACGAAACCAAAATTTGGAGGAAAGAGTAATTTGAAAATAATCTAATCGAAATTTAAATAGCCACAATTGCGAAAGTAATTGTGGTTTTTTATTTGTTCATTTTCTATGCAAATTAATGATTTCTTTTTAAAGTTTTTGTTCGTAAATTTGCACACTCAATTTTTTGACAACGATTTCATTAATTGAGCTATTTTATGGAAAACAGAAAAAAAGTAGCGTTCTACACGCTAGGCTGTAAATTAAATTTTTCGGAAACTTCAACCATTGCCCGAAGTTTTCAGGACGAAGGTTTTGATCGCGTCGATTTTGAAGAAGTAGCCGATATGTATGTCATTAATACGTGTTCGGTTACTGAAAATGCCGACAAACAATTCAAGCAGGTCGTGCGAAAAGCAATGAAGCTCAATGACAAAGCTTTTGTAGCTGCCATTGGTTGTTATGCCCAATTAAAACCCGAAGAATTAGCCAATGTTGATGGAGTTGATTTGGTTTTGGGTGCTACCGAAAAGTTTAAAATTACCGATTACATCAACGATTTGTCGAAAAATGATTTTGGCGAAATCCATTCTTGCGAAATCGCAGAAGCCGATTTTTATGTAGGCAGCTATTCCATTGGCGACAGAACTCGTGCATTCTTGAAAGTGCAAGACGGTTGCGATTACAAATGTACCTATTGTACGATTCCATTAGCCAGAGGGATTTCAAGAAGTGACGAACTCGAAAATGTGTTGAAAAATGCCAAAGAAATTTCGGAACAAGGAATTAAAGAAATCGTCTTGACTGGTGTGAACATTGGCGATTACGGAAAAGGGGAATTTGGAAACAAAAAACACGAACATACTTTCTTAGAATTAGTTCAAGAATTAGATAAAGTAGAAGGAATCGAAAGATTGAGAATATCCTCCATCGAACCCAATTTATTGAAAAACGAAACGATTGAATTTGTGTCTAAAAGTCGCACTTTTGTACCTCATTTTCATATTCCGTTGCAATCTGGAAGCAATGAAATCCTGAAGTTGATGAAACGTCGTTACCTTCGAGAAATCTACACAGAACGAGTAAATAAAATTCGTGAAGTTATGCCAGACGCTTGTATTGGTGTTGATGTAATAGTTGGTTTTCCAGGTGAAACGGACGAGCATTTCTTGGAAACATATCATTTTTTGAATGATTTGGATATTTCGTATTTACACGTTTTTACCTATTCTGAGCGTGACAATACCGAAGCTGCAGTTATGGAAGGCATTGTTCCTGCCAATGTACGAGCCAAACGAAGCAAAATGTTGCGCGGATTATCAGTAAAAAAACGTCGTGCTTTTTATGAAAGCCAAATTGGAACTAACAGAACCGTGCTTTTTGAAGCTGAAAATAAAGAAGGGTACATTCACGGATTTACCGAAAATTACGTAAGAGTAAAAACCCCTTGGAATCCAGAATTAGCCAACACTTTACAAGAAATTCATTTGACCAAAATTGATGAAGAAGGAAGCGTTCGAATGGAATTCTTGAATATTGAAGTGTAAATTGAATTAAAGACTTTCTATATATAACAAAACCCCTTTTCGAGGGGTTTTGTTATTTTAAAGAAAAAATATATTATGGATTGGTCGACCAAATACTACTGTTTTTGATAAAAACACGTCGGTTTAATTTAAGTTGGGCGATGATTAATTCGGCCATATCTTCGGCTTGCATTACTTTTTCGGGATTACCGTCAGTAAGTTTAAGTTCTTTGGCTAGATCAGTGGCGACAGTACTTGGTGTAAGAGCGGTTACACGGATATTGTGTTTTCGAACTTCTTGCATCAACGAATCTGTTAATCCTAAAACAGCAAATTTAGAGGCACTGTAAGCGCTTGTTAAAGCATTTCCGCTCAGTCCAGCCGTTGAGGAAATATTGATGATATCACCAGTTTGTCTTTCAATCATATTAGGTAAAACGGCGCGAGTTACATAATAAGTTCCCATTAAATTGACCTGGATAATGCGTTCCCAAGCCGCTGGTTGCAATTCCAAAAATTTTCCAAAAGCAGCAATTCCAGCATTATTGATTAAAATATCGATGGTTTTGAATTCGGCTAAAGCTTTTTCTACGGCAATATTTACTGAATTAATATCAGCTACATCGGCTGTTATTGCTAGTGCCTTCACTCTTAATGAGCGTGCTTTAGCGGCTACATTGTCTATCTCTTCTTGAGTTCGTGCCAATAAAATTACATTGACTCCTTCTTTGGCCAAAGCCAATGCTATAGCTTTTCCAATTCCTTTTCCAGCTCCCGTAATCAGGGCGTTTTTGTTTTTTAAGTCGCTCATTTTATTCTTTATTTAATGTTAATTTATAAATATTTGTTTCCAAAACATCGGTATCATTGTCTTCGCAAATCAGAAATTGGATTTCGGTTTCGGTTTTAGTGTAAAGCGTCAAGCCTTCGAATTTATGGTTATCGGAGATTTTTTGAGTGAATTCGATTTCGAATGTTTGGCTGTTCATTCGACCAATAATACTTCCTAGAATTTCGCCGTCATCATAGGTAGAAATGGTGTTTTCGGCTGTGGCTAAAAAGTAAATTTTATCTTCAACCAAAATGGCATCTGTAAACGAAGTTTCGATGTGTTTGATTTTTGGCAATTGTACTTTTATAAACTCAGTGTGAAATTCAGTTTTGAGAGAATTAATTTTAAAAATTCCGTTTCTGGAATTGACACCATTTCCTCTTTGGAATAAGTGCCATTTTTTCTTAAAAAATGAAGCACCTTCAATATTGAGTTCATCGTCTGAAATGGAAGCAGTTTGTTTTAGATTTTGATACACTTTTGACAAATCTTTTTCAGCTACATTTTTGGTTTCAAGATTGTATGTTATTCTTTTTTCTCTTTTGGGAGTAGACCCAGATCCCAAAATATGGAGTTTATTTCCTTTTAATACAATGGATTCAAAGTCGAATTTGTCTTTTTTTGTGATGTTTTCTTGGCTGTTTGCCAATAGTTTAGTTTTGGATAGTTTTTTTTCGAGAATGTTGTATTCGTAAAGGAATGAACTATTGTCCGAAATAATAAATAAGGAATTGTCTATGTAAACCAATCCTGAAGCAGAACCAATACTAATGATTTGAAATTGTAATTCGAGTGTAAAATTTTGCATAAAATTTATTTTGAAAACGGATGCCCTAGCCCTGATGGAAGCGGCATCCTTTTTGTTTTTGCTGCCAAAAATAAAAAGATAAAGCACACAGCAGGAAACAGCTTCAAATAATTATTATATTTGAATTTGTAAATATAAATCATTCCATATGAAATCTATAAATCCTGATGATTTTAAAGTTGTTGGCAAAATTAAATTGTCAAAAATCCCTACAAATTTGTTTAATGAGGCGAGTGAGGATGATAAAGAAGAGAAATTGGATAAGGTGCAAGCTAAGTTGAGTGAGTTGCAGGACGTGATGTATGCCCACAACAAATATGGTGTTTTGATTTGTTTACAAGGAATGGATACATCGGGAAAGGACAGTTTGATTCGGGAAGTTTTCAAGGAATTTAATCCGCGTGGTGTTGTGGTGAGTAGTTTTAAAACGCCTAATTCGGCCGAATTGGAACACGATTATTTGTGGAGGCATTACCTTGCTTTGCCTGAAAAAGGGAAGTTTGCAGTTTTTAATCGTACACATTATGAAAATGTTTTGGTGACCCGAGTTCATCCTGAATATATTTTAAGCGAAAACTTGCCTGGAATTGAAAAAGTGGAGGATATTACTCCTGTATTTTGGGAAAATCGGATGGATCAAATCAATAATTTCGAGAAACATATTTCGCAAAATGGAACGATAGTGATGAAATTTTACTTTCACCTGAGTAAGGAGGAGCAAAGAAAGCGCTTGTTGAGAAGATTAGAAGAAAAGGAACATCATTGGAAATTTTCGCCTGGAGATTTGAAAGAACGCGAACATTGGGAGGATTATATGAAATTTTATGAAGAAGCGATTAACGAAACTTCTACAGAAATTGCACCTTGGTACATCATTCCCGCCGATGATAAGGAAATGGCACGTTATATAGTGGCAAAAATTATTTGGGAAGAAATGAAAAAACACACTGATATTAAAGAACCGGAGTTGGACGAAAAGGTAAAAGCCAATTTTGAGGAATATAAAAAGCAGCTAGAAATGGAGTGAGACATATTATTGCAAAACATACATTTATAAAAAATGCGCTGAATTACAGCGCATTTTTTATGGGTTTTAATTTTTACAATTCGAAACCGTATGCTAGACGAACACCTAATTGGCCAACACCTTTACCTTGAGAACCATTATTGTTTAATCTTACAAAGTCATTATAGTGTTCATATCGTAAAGAAATGTCCACATATTTTGTTGCATAACCAATACTTGGAGCTAGAAGCAACGAGGTTTTGTGATAACCATTTGTCACTGCAAAAGCTGCTCCAGCTTCACCCATTACATAAAATTGGTCATTCCAAACGAAAGCCTTGAATCCTGCTTTTGCAGGGATAAATCCTAAGTCAGAACCGTCAACTTTGCTTACAAATAGATTTGTAAATCCGGTTGTTAGTGTAATAGAATACCTTTTTGACAGGTCATATTGTAATCTTGTATCTGCTCCTAAAGCTAATTTGTATGGATCGTGAGCAGCATAACCTGCATTTATACCAATTCCCATTTTGAATCCTTGATCATAATTTTTAGAGGTTGTGGTATCTTGAGCTTGTGTGTTACTCGCAAATAGTATCGAAATAGCAAATACTAATACGAACTTGATTTTTTCAATAGTTTTCATAATTTTATTTTTAGTGTTGTATTTATTGACAACATTGCAAATGTAGGTTGGTGTATCAGTGCAGTTATTATAGAATTATTAGTGTTTGTTGTATAATTATGAGTTTATTATTGAAATAGTATTATAGAATTGATTCGTTCTAATTACCTTTGCCAACTAAAAAAAGCAAAGTGAAATTTTCTCAATACACCAAAGAGTTTTCCTATAATCTAAGATTGGCATATCCTGTAATTTTGGGAATGCTCGGGCATACGTTGATAGGAATTGTAGATAATTTTATGGTTGGGAACCTTGGTTCAACGGAGTTGGCTGCGGTTTCACTCGGCAACAGTTTCATCTTTATTGGAATGTCGTTGGGCATTGGATTTTCTACAGCCATCACGCCTTTGATTGCGGAAGCCGATGCTGAGAAAGATGATAAAAAAATCAGAACTACCTTTCATCACGGATTGTTGTTGTGTACTATTTTAGGAATTGCTGTATTCATTTTAATTGTTTTGTCCAAACCAATAATGGAATTGATGAACCAGCCTGAAGCTGTTGTAAGCCTTGCCGCACCTTATATTGATTGGGTCGCATTTTCGTTGATTCCGGTGATTATTTTTCAAGGATACAAACAATTTGCCGACGGTTTGTCACAAACCAAATATTCGATGTATGCGATTTATTTGGCCAATGTGGTTCACATTTTCTTTAATTATGTGTTGATTTATGGCGTTTGGGGTTTTCCAAAATTAGGAATTTTAGGAGCAGCATTGGGAACTGTGATATCCAGAATTATGATGGTGGTTTTTATGCATTATATTCTGAAATACAATGTTACTTTCAAAAGGTATTTTAAGAATTTTAGTTTCAAAGAAATTAGAAAATCAATCTTGATGAAAATCATCAATCTTGGTCTTCCTTCGGCGATGCAAATGTTGTTTGAAGTAACTTTGTTTACAGCGGCAATTTGGCTTTCGGGGTCGCTAGGAAAAAATAGTCAGGCGGCCAATCAAATTGCGTTGACATTGGCTTCTTCTACTTTTATGGTGGCAATGGGTTTTAGCGTGGCGGCGATGATACGAGTTAGTAATGCCAAAGGGATTAGAGATTACAAGCAATTAATTACTGTGGCTCGTTCCATTTTTTTATTGGCCATTATGGTCGAAACTTTCTTCGGAATTGTTTTTGTGATTTCACATAATTTTCTACCGCATTTGTTTTTAAATATGTCCGATGCTTCGCAGCAATTGGATAATACTGAAATAATATTTATTGCTTCTAAATTGCTTTTGGTAGCCGCTGTATTCCAAATTTCGGATGGAATTCAGGTGGTGGTTTTGGGCGCTTTAAGAGGATTACAAGACGTAAAAATTCCAATGTACATTACCTTTGTGGCCTATTGGATTGTGGGTTTTCCAATTTCGTATTATTTAGGAACGCATACTAATTTGGGTGCAACGGGAATCTGGATTGGGCTTTTGGCAGGACTCACCGCTGCAGCTTTATTTTTGTATATTCGCTTTGCGAGATTGACAAAAAAATTAGTTTCGGAAAATATATAATTATAAAGTCTTTTCTTAAAAAATTGTAACTTCTAAATCAATTCTACGTATAATAATCGAACAAATTAATTTTCAAAAAAAATGATACTATTAATTATTATTGGGGTTATTTTACTGATTGTAAGTTTTGCATTAAAAAGCAATGCGAGTAATCCATTTTTCAAGCTTTCGGGACCACTAAGGTTTGCTGGACTTTTAGTCATAGTGTTAGGCGTTTTTTCTTCGATGTTCAAACAAATCGATGCTGGAAAAGTTGGGGTTAAGTCGCTCTATGGAAGCGTTCAACCTGATGTTCTCGAAAGTGGTTTGCATTTGATAAATCCACTTCTTGATGTAACCGATTTTGATATTCAAACCCAAAATTACACAATGTCTGCGGTTCACGGAGAAGGGGCTCAGGAAGGCGATGATGCCATTCGGGTGTTGTCGAATGATGGATTGGAAGTAGTTATTGATTTAACGGTTTTGTATAAAATCACTCCCACTGATGCGCCAAAAATATTCAAACAAATTGGGGTCAATTACACCGATAAAATTGTTCGTCCCGTAACCAGAACTCGTATTCGTGACAACGCTGTTTATTATGATGCTGTGGCTTTGTATTCGACCAAAAGGAATGAATTTCAACAACGAATTTTCAAAAGTATTGAAGAAGATTTTAAAAGTAGAGGTTTGATTTTAGAGCAATTGTTGATAAGAAATATCAATCTTCCTTCTTCAGTAAAAACAACTATCGAAAGCAAGATTAATGCCGAGCAAGATGCCCAAAAAATGACTTTTGTACTTCAGAAAGAAAAACAAGAAGCCGAAAGAAAAAGAGTAGAAGCACAAGGAATTGCTGATTATCAAAGAATTATTTCACAAGGATTAACAGATAAACAATTGCAATACGAACAAATAAAAGCACAAAAAGAAATTGCCACTTCGCCTAACACCAAAATTATTTTTATGGGAAAAGGAAGTGCACCAGTAATTTTGTCTGATAAATAGAAACTGTTTGTAGTTTGTGGTTTGTTGTTCAGAGTGGAGCAACAAACCATAAACCATAAACCATAAACAACAAACTTGAAATGGAATTACCAAAATTTTTACTAGGCGACAACACTGATTTTCCTGAGGATATTTTTATCATTCACCTTGATTATCCTCGATTCATCATCAATCTTAAAGACGATGAGGTGGAGTTTATGGAAGAAGCCGAAGATCTTGATGAAGGAGAATTGAATGTCGAAATGGAAGGTTTGATTGAACAAGCCAACGCATTTTATGACCGTGAAATGGAGCGTTACGAGAAAGAGTAATCTCTACTTTTTTATTATTTTTTAATTTTTTGATATTGATGTAAATAATCTCCCTTAGGAGTTCCTAAATCAAAGGAGCTCCATTTAGTTAAAAGGCGAGTGCTTTTTCTGGCTTCATCAGGATCCATATTTTCATATTCAATTCTATAAATTGCCGAATACATTTCGGCGCGTCCTACTCCGTGATAACAATGGATTAGTACAGGATAATTTTCTGGTTTATCCATAATGGAGAAAAACACATCTAAATTTTTCTGATTAGGAACTTGATCCGAACCATTATTAAAATAATTGACACCTTTTATTTTTGCAATAGCCTCTCTTTCGGCGGTAAGTTCAACGGGTATTTCAGGGTTATTTACATCGTCTCCTGTTCCTGGAAAACGTAAATCAACAACCGATTTGATGTGGTATTTTTTGATGTAATCCTCCAGCTGCTCTGGCGGTATTACGCCTGATTTATAAACTTTCTCTTCGGTAATTGTCTCAAAATTATGATTGATGTTCATATCATAAACATATTTACCCACTCCAACTAGAATAATTATTCCAACTGTTATTAAAAGTTTATTTCTTAATTTCATTTTATTTTGTTTTTTATGGTTGAATTAATTCTTCAGCTTTATTTCGTCACGAACATTATTTAATTTTTTGAATCTTTGATTTTTGTGTTATTGAAATGAAAATATATTCCAAACAAAGATACAAAAGCAGTGAGTATTGAAAACAAAAGTCCGATTGTTACTGCTTTAATTGAATCAAAAACTAATAAAGTTGATGCTTGATAGAGTATCATTTCTCTTATTCCAATTCCAGAAAACGAGAAAATTGAAAGCACCGAAGATAGTAAAAAAGCAATCACATATTTAAAATAATCATCTGTTTCTGAAATGCTTGAAAGCAATAAAACAATACAAAGACATTGTAAAAGTTGTATCAGAATTGATTTTAGAACAGATTTTAGTGTTATTCCCAAAAAAGAAGGGAACAACCATTTTATAAATAAATAGGACGATACAAGTCCAATTACAAGCAGTGCAAATAGTAGCCAAACTAAATTTTCAGTAGTAAAAAAAGGAATAAATAAACAAAAAATTAGGATTAAAATTCCAATAGCAATCAACCCCATTAGTCTATCAATAAAAACGACCGAGGTGAGTTTTTTTATGGGCCATTGGTATTCTTTATTCAAAATATAAATCTTGTAAGCATCTCCTCCTATGCCTCCCGGAATAAAAAAATTGTAAAACATTCCAACGAGGTATAGAATGTAATTTTTTTTTGAGTCTAAATCAAAGCCAGACCATTTGAACAATTGCAATAATCGATTGGCTGATATTAATTGGGATAGGATAAAACAAACTAAAGCTAAGAATAGTAGAAAAGGATTCGATTGTTTTAAAATTAGCCAGACGTCATTCAACGGAATATTAGAAAATACTACATAAAGTAGAATGAAAGTAAGTGCTATTTTAAGAAAAGTAAAAACTAATTTTCTATTTATTTTCATTAGTGTAGGTTCTAATATGTCTTATCTTATAAGGCGTTTTATTTTGAGATTCGTAGTAGGTTCTCATCAACAAATCGGTAACAATGCCGATAGTAAAAAACTGAATTCCTACCAAAATTAATAAGATTCCTAATATCAACAAAGGTCGGGTTCCAATATCGTTGCCCATTAATTTAACTACTAATAAATACAAATTGATAATGACACCAATACCAAAAAAAGTCATCCCTAAATTACCAAATAAATATAAAGGATTTTGTAAATATTTGCGTTGAAAAAGAATTAGTAAAAGGTCATTTATAACTTTAAAAGTTCTCCCTAATCCATATTTTGAAACCCCTAAATGCCTTGCGTGATGTTTTACTGGAATCTCAGTAATTCGAGCGCCATCAATGTGTGCATTTAATGCTATAAAACGGTGTAATTCCCCATAAAGAGGAAGGTTTTTAGCGGTTTCGGCAGTCATTACTTTTAGGGCGCAACCTGCATCTGTAATGTGCAGTTTTGTAGATTTTCTAATAATATAATTGGCTATTTTAGAAGGTAATGTTCTAACAAAACTGTCTTTCCTTTTTTGGCGAATTCCAGTAACCAAATCCCAATCTTCTTTGATGGCAAGTGCTAACATCTCAGGAATATCCGATGGGTCATTTTGCATATCGCCATCCATAGTTACTATATAGTCCCCTTTGGCATAATCTATACCTGCAGCTAGAGCCGAACTTTGTCCATAGTTTCTTTTTAATTCAATAAGAACTACATTTGGATTGTTTAAATCTTTGATTTCTTTTCTAGTATTATCCGAAGAAAAATCATCGATATATATAATTTCATATTTATACCCTTTTAGGCCATTTTCGATAGATTCGGTTAATAAACCAACATTTCCTTCTTCATTATAAACAGGAATTACAATAGATAATAATGTAGTTAAACTACTCATAGTACAATATATTTATGTTGCAAATATAAAACAATAAACCAATTTTGTATTTAGTTCTTGATAAGAAATCTTTTCTTAAATTTGTTTATTATATTTAATGGCTGTTTTTAAACGCTATTTTATCTTATTTTTGCTGGTTTTTAAAATTATAAGTTAACCCTACAACATGTCAATGAACACATTCCTTTCAAAAAGAGATTATATTCCATTATATATATTACTTGCAGTAGTTTATCTTTCAGGATTATGGATTCCACTGATGGAGAATGACTCGGCACAACATGCCACAATGGCTATGCGGATGTTCCTAGAAAATGATTTTTTAAATATTTATAAAGGGGGACAAGATTATCTCGACAAACCACACATGCATTTTTGGTTGGCAGCATTGTCTTTTAAACTTTTTGGAATTTCTCAATGGTCTTATCGAATTCCAGCCCTGTTATTTACACTTTTAGGAGCCTATTCTACGAACCGTTTGGCAAAGGAATTTTATGGATATAAAGCCAGCCATATTGCCTCTTTAGTATTCTTATCCGCTCAAGCCATTATTTTATCAAATCACGATGTTAGAACTGATGCTGTTTTAACGGGAGCAACTATTTTTGGTGTCTGGCAACTTGTGCTTTATGTAAATCATAATAAACTGATTAACGCAGTTCTAGGGGCTATTGGAGTTGCTATTGCTTTTTCGTGCAAAGGGCAATTGGGCGTTTTCGTACCCGCAATTTGCATTCTAAGTTATCTTGCTTATAATAAAAAATGGAAGGCGATTTGGTCTTGGAAAACTATTATTACCATTCTTACTTTTGTATTGGCTATAGCTCCAGTTTTGTACGCCTATTATGTGCAATTCGATTTACATCCTGAAAAAATTATACAAGGACAATCTAATATTTCTGGAATACGATTTATTCTTTGGGATCAAAGTTTTAATAGATTGACAGCCTCTGGTTTTACTGAAACTAGTCCAGATTATTTTTTCTTTTTCCATACACTTTTATGGGCTTTTCTACCTTGGTCTGTTATGGTATATTTAGCTTTATTTTCTAGAATAAAGCTATTTATTGTGTCAAAATTTAAATTTCAATCAGGAATAGAAGCTTTGACATCAATTGGAGTTTTGGCAATCATGATTGTTATTAGTTTTTCAAAATTTAAATTACCTCATTATTTAAATAGTTTATTACCTATTTTGTCTGTTTTAGTTGCTGGATATGTTATTAGTTTATATGAAAATAATAAACTTAAAACTTTAAAAACAGTATTAAATATTCAATATTTCACACTCTCTTTAGGATGTGGATTTGTTTTATTTATTATTTTTTGGTCTTTTCCTATACCTCATTTTGCTTTTATTTTATGCGATTTATTATTATTAATTGGATTAGGTTATATCATTTTTAGCAAAACAAATAGTGCCAAAAAAATGATTTTGATTTCTGTTTATTTTATGATTGTTATAAACTTTTGTTTAAACACTCAGTTTTATCCAAAAATATTACAATATCAAGCCGGAAATAATGCTGCTTTGCTTCTAGAGAAAGAACATATAAATCCTAAAGATGTATATAGGATAGAAGGAGATAAAAATAGTTGGTCGTTGGATTTTTACACAAAACAAACAACTCCCAAAATTACCATAAATAAAATTCCTAAGTATTTAAAAAAAGGACAATGGTTGTTTGTTTATGAAGATCAGATGAAAGAACTCAAAGAAAACAAAATACAATGGTCAAAAGAATTTATGATTGACCATTATAGAATCACTCGATTAAATCTAAAATTTTTAAATCCCAACACTCGTAACGCTAATTTAGAAAAAGCGTTTTTATTACAACTTAAATAAAATGAGATTTAGAAGAACAAGTGAAATGGTATCAGGATATTTTCTTGTAATTTTGGTACACATTCAATAATTCTTGAGCGGCTGCAAAAGGGGATATTTCATCAGTTGAAACCGCCTTTTTAGAAGATTCTAAAAGTTTTATAATTTCAGGATGATTGTAAAAATTACTTTTTAATTGTTCGTTAATGGTTTCCAACAGCCAATATTGATTCTGTTCTTTTCTCTTTTTAAAAAAATATTTATTTCTTTTTGTAAATTCCAGAAACTGCTCTATTGTTTTCCAAACTTCAGGAATCCCATCGTGTGTAATCGCACTACAAGTTGAAGTTATTGGTGTCCAGCCTGATTTTTTGGCGGGAAATAAATGCAAAGCCCTGTTGAATTCTGCTTTTGCTAAATTCGCTTTCTTAATGTTATCGCCATCGGCTTTGTTGATAATAATAGCATCGGCCATTTCCATTATCCCACGTTTTATGCCTTGCAATTCGTCACCTGCACCAGAAATTTTTAATAATAAAAAGAAATCTACCATACTGTGAACAGCAGTTTCGCTTTGGCCAACGCCAATAGTTTCGATAAGAATCGTATCAAATCCGGCAGCTTCGCAAAGGGTTATGGTTTCTCTAGTTTTTCGAGCAACTCCTCCCAACGTTTCTCCCGAAGCCGATGGTCTAATGTAAGCATTCGTATCTTTTACCAATTCTTCCATTCTGGTTTTGTCGCCTAGAATGCTTCCGTGAGAAATTGTGCTTGATGGATCAACGGCAAGTACCGCCACTTTTTTCCCTAATGAAGTTAAATATTTTCCAAAAGCTTCGATAAAAGTACTTTTCCCTACACCGGGAACTCCTGTGATTCCTATTCTTAACGATTCATTGGCATACGGCAAACAAGCATTAATTATTTCATTGGCTTTCGCCAAATGGTTGGCGTTGGTACTTTCGACCAAAGTAATCGCTCGGCTTAAATCAGCAATGTTTCCAGATAAAATTCCGTCGATTAATTCTCTTGAAGAAAGTTGTTTTTTTCTGAACTTCTGAATTTGCTCCACAGCATTTAGACTGATAATTTCGGGTGGTGAAATTCCATCTTTTTCGTGAAGTGCGGAGTGTTTTTTCTTTTCGTTTTTCAAAACTTAAAATCGTTTGAGTAAAATTAGTGTTTAAATATGAATTAATTTTTTTTAGCAATAAATTTAATATGTTTTTGGTTTCAATTTGAAGTGTCAATAAAGTAAAAATAGAATCAAAATTTAAGAAATTTATTTGTGTGAATTGCATAAGAATTGATTCATTAATTTATCGGGTGTAAAATGATTAGTTTTCTAAATCCTAATGATTTAGAGGTATTATTTTAGATATAAAAAAATAATTCATTTATTTTTTTGATATGTAAAAATAATTCATATTTTTGTTAAACAATCGGTTGTATTGTACAACCGATTGTTTAACAAAATATATATAAATAATAACCTTTAAAAAAAATTAATTATGATGAACTTTACTAAAAAAATCTTGCTTACCGCTACTTTAGTAGCAACTTCTTTTGGTTATGCACAAGACACCATGACTGCAGTTGATTTTCCAACTTCAGTAGCTTTGGGATCAACACAAACTGTTAAATTTAATTACACTGCTAGTGTTGATGGTACGTGCGAGATTCAGATTGTTCCCTTAGATGCGAATGATAATACAGTCTATGATGGAGCAATGAGTTATAAAACTGGTATTCCGGTTCCTGCGGCAGCAACGACCACTCTTTTTACTACAACAGCAAATATTGCTTCTGCAATTCCACAAAAATTTATTGATGCAGGGTACACTAGCTACAGATGGTTTACATATATAACAGTTGCAGGTACAACAACTTATTTACAAAGTGCTACTCAATTTGTCAGTTTTACTGGTGGTACAATGGGATTGGAATCTTTCGTAAACCCAAGAGATATGTATGTAAACAAGGCTGCAAAATTACTTGTGGTGAATAAATCAGGTGCTTATGAGTCTGCATCTGTATATGACGTAACTGGTAAAACGGTTATGAATTTTAAGCTTGCTAATGCTTCTAACGTAGATTTGTCTAAATTAACTACCGGAGTGTACATTTTAGTCACTAACGACAACAAAAAATTAAAATTTATGTTGTAGTCAATCAAAATAATTAATTAGAGCCAGCTCATTGAGCTGGTTTTTTTTTTTAATTGTAAAGACTTTTGAGATTAAAAACAAATGATTTTGTTTAGGAATAGTATATAAATTGACCGTCTATAATCAATTGTATTTGTTCTCCTATTTATTAAGACTAACTTGTTGGTTGTAATTATTAAAAAAAGTCAGTTCGAAACTGATCGTCATATTAGATTATTTAAACCAACCCATTTATTTTGGCATATTGCAATAGCATAATAGTTTTAGCATCTTTTATTTCACCAGTTGCAATCAACGCATAAGCTTCCTCAAAAGGCATTTCAATTACTTCAATTTCTTCTTGCTCGTGTTCCAATCCTCCACCTTCGTTTACTTTCATCGAAGCATCATATTCGCCAGCGTATAGATGTAAAATTTCGGTTACGGCTCCCGGAGACATAAAAGTTTCCATAATTTTTTGAACTGATTTTATTCGGTATCCAGTTTCTTCTTCGGTTTCACGAATAATGCATTGTTCAGGATGATCTTGGTCGAGAAGTCCTGCGCATACTTCTATCATCATTCCAGTTTTGTTGCCGTTGAGGTAGGCAGGAAGTCTGAATTGTCGAGTAAGAATGATTGTTTTTTGTTGGCTATTGTAGAGTAATATTGCAGCTCCGTTTCCACGGTCATATACTTCTCTTTTTTGGGTAATCCAAACGCCGTCTTTTCTTAAGAAATCGAATGTGACTTTGTTCAATAAGTACCAATTATCGGAAAGTAACTCGGTTTGTTTTATTTTTATTTTCGGGTTGTTCATTTGAAGTGATTGTTTTAAAAAAAAACGTCCCGATAAATCGAGACGTTCAGTGTTTTTATTTTAAAATCGTTTGCTTTCTATCTGGTCCAACAGACACAATTTTTATAGGAACTTCGATATAGTTTTCTATAAATTCTATATATTCTTTTAATTCGATAGGCATTTCATCATAAGTGGTCATTCCAGTTAGATCAGCTTGCCATCCTTTGAATTCTTTATAAATAGGAGTTACGTTTTCAGTTTCAATATTGTAAGGAAAATGAGAAATTGCTTTGCCTTTGTAGTTGTATTGTGTACACACTTTCAAGGTGGAAAATCCAGAAAGAATATCCCCTTTCATCATCATCAATTGGGTTACACCATTAATTTGGACTGCATATTTCAAAGCTACTAAATCCAACCATCCGCAACGACGTTTTCTACCTGTAACAGAGCCATATTCATTTCCAACTCTGGCCATTGTTTCTCCGTCTTCGTCAAAAAGTTCTGTTGGAAAAGGTCCACTACCTACACGAGTTACATAGGCTTTGAAAATTCCGTATACTTCTTTGATTTTGTTTGGAGCAATTCCTAATCCTGTACACGCACCAGCAGCAGTTGTATTTGAAGAAGTTACATACGGATAAGTTCCAAAATCTACATCAAGCAAAGATCCTTGAGCACCTTCGCATAAAATTGTTTTTCCAGCTCTTTGGGCTTGATTGATATACTCTTCGCTGTCAATAAACTCTATTTTCTTCAATTCCTCGATGGCTTCGAAGAATTCTTTTTCCATTTCATCTAAATTATACTGAATGTTAACATCGTAGAATTTAATCATTTCTTCGTGCTTGTTGGCCAATACACGGTATCTTTCGTTGAAATCTTCCAGTTCAATATCTCCAACACGAATTCCATTTCTACCAGTTTTGTCCATATAAGTCGGACCAATTCCTTTAAGAGTAGAACCAATTTTTGCTTTTCCTTTTGAGGCTTCGGAAGCTGCATCGAGTAAACGGTGTGTTGGTAAAATTAAGTGTGCTTTTCTGGAAATGATTAATTTGGATTTGATATCCATATTAAATTTAGCCAATCCTTCGATTTCTTTTTGAAAAACAACAGGGTCAATTACGACTCCGTTTCCAATAATATTCATTGCAGTTTTATGAAAAATCCCAGATGGAATGGTTCTCAAAACGTGTTTAATTCCATCAAATTCTAAAGTGTGTCCAGCATTTGGTCCACCTTGAAAGCGAGCAATAATGTCATATTTAGACGTAAGGACGTCAACAATTTTTCCTTTTCCTTCATCTCCCCATTGTAATCCTAGTAATAAATCTGCGGTCATTCTATTTATAATTTGTAGTTAGTTTGTTATTTCTTTATTTCGTTTTGTTCCGTATAAATATAAGGAGTGATGTGTGATTTCAATATCGAATATTTCTTCAATGGTTTTTTTGATAGTTTGAATTCGAGGGTCACAAAACTCGATTACTTCGCCAGTATCGGTCATTATAATGTGATCGTGTTGTTTGTCGAAATATGATTTTTCATAATGTGCCTGATTTTGTCCAAATTGATGTTTACGAACTAAACCAGATTCTAATAAAAGTTCAATGGTGTTGTAAAGAGTGGCTCTACTCACACGGTAGTTTTTATTTTTCATCTTGATGTAGAGATTTTCTATATCAAAATGTTCCTCACTATCATATATTTCTTGAAGGATAGCATAACGCTCTGGCGTTTTGCGATGTCCGTTATTTTCCAGATAGATTGTAAAAACATTTTTTACAATTTCTTGATTACTGCTGTTATCAACTGAAATTTGTGTCATATCATGCAAAGATAAATTATATTTTTTAGTTTAGAAGTTTAAGAGTTTAAAAGTTTAGTCACTAAATGCATAACTTTCCCAACTTACACTCTTTTATTAATTTTTATATTCCCGTGTCACTTTATCTACACCATCTATTTGTTTGATATTATCAATTAATTTTTTCAAAATATTGTTGTTTTGAACGATTACTGCTATTTGTCCGTTAAAAATTCCAGCCTCGCCACTCAAAGAAATACTTTGAATATTTACATTCATATTGTCCGAAATTACTTTGGTGAGTTTGTTTGTAAGTCCAATGGTGTCCATCCCTGTAATGTGTAAAATAGCCTTGAATTCCTGTTGTGAAGAGTCAATCCATTTAGCTTGCATAATGCGATACGCATAATTCGATTGGAGACTTATTGAATTTGGACAATCTCTTTTGTGTACTTTAATCCCTTCATTTATTGTGATAAAACCAAATACTTCGTCGCCCGGAATGGGATTGCAGCAGGTTGATAATTTATAATCTAATTTGTCTTGGTCAGCGCCAAAAACCAACATGTCATAATTACTGTTCAGTACTTGTTTGTGAATGTCTTCATTAGAAGTACTAGCTGAACGTTTAATTTTGTTCTTGAAAAAATTAATGAAAGTGTTGCTTTTTTGGGCTGCGTAATCCTTTAATTGTTGATTTTCGATAGCACCAACTCCCACGCGATAAAACAAATCTAAACTTGTTTTTAATTTGAAAAAATTGACTAATTCGTTCACCACCGATTCACTCAAAGTAATTTTTAAGTGTCTCAGTTTTCGAGTGAGTATTTCTTTTCCTTCTTCGGCAATTTTTTTCGTGTTTTCGTTTAGAACATTTTTTATTTTATTTTTTGCTCTCGAAGTGGTTACATAATCCAGCCAGTTGATGGTTGGTTTTTGATATTGGGAGGTTATGATTTCTATTTGATCTCCACTTTTTAATTCGTGATTCAAAGGAACTAATTTTCCGTTGACGCGTGTTCCTCGTGTACGAATTCCAACTTCGGAGTGAATACTGAAAGCAAAATCGAGTGAGGTTGCGCCTTTTGGTAATGATTTTATTTCTCCTTTTGGTGTAAAAACAAAGATTTCCTTAGAATATAAATTCATTTTAAAATCTTCAACAAAATCTACAGCATTGGTTTCAGGGTTTTCTAACGCTTCTTTTAGCAGATTGAGCCAAATGTCTAAACCACTATCTTCAGAGCCGCCTTGTTTGTATTTGTAATGCGCCGCATATCCTTTTTCGGCTATTTCGTCCATGCGTTCGCTTCGAACTTGTACTTCGACCCAGCGCCCTTTTGGTCCCATTACCGTAATATGCAAGGCTTCGTAACCCGTGGTTTTTGGAGATGAAATCCAATCTCTCAAACGACTAGGGCTAGGTCTATAGTGGTCTGTAACGATAGAATATATTTTCCAAGCCAAGAATTTTTCTTCGTGAGGGTTCGATTTGTATACAATTCGCAAAGCAAATTTGTCGTAAACTTCATCAAAACCCACACCTTGAACTTTCATTTTTCTATAAATAGAATAGATTGATTTGGGCCTTCCTTTGATGATGTAATCGAGTTCTTCTGTGTCTAATGCAATCTTTAGAATGTCCGAAATGTCTTTTATATAAGCGTCTTGCTCCTCTTTTGTTTCCTTTATTTTACTTACAATATCATCATAAATAACAGGTTCAGTATATTTTAATCCTAAATCCTCAAGTTTGTTTTTTATTTTATATAAACCCAAACGATGTGCTAATGGTGCATAAATGTATAAAGTTTCTGAGGCAATTTTGATTTGTTTGAAATCTTCCATATTGTCCAAAGTTTGCATATTATGCAATCTATCGGCAATTTTTATCAGGATTACACGCACATCATCATTGAGTGTGAAAAGCATTTTCCTAAAATTCTCGGCTTGCATCGAAACATTCATTTCTTTTTGAACTTTCGAAATTTTGGTCAATCCTTCAACGAGTTGGGCTACTTTTGATCCAAACATCTGTTCGATATCTTCTACTGTTATTGGAGTATCTTCGACCACATCGTGCAATAGTGCAGCGGCAATAGCAGTTGCTCCCAAACCTATCTCCGAAGCCACAATTTTGGCCACAGCAATAGGATGGAAAAAGTATGCTTCTCCAGATTTTCTGCGCTGATCTTTGTGCGCATCCATAGCAACATCAAATGCTTTACGAATGAGTTTCTTGTCTTCGGGTGATAAAGTTTGATAACTTATTCGAAGTAACTCTTTGTATTCGTGAGCAATTGCTTTGTTTTCCTTTTCAAGATCTATTTCTAACATAACAGAATTGTTGATTTTTTAAAAATAGGTATAACTAATGAGATATGCAAACTGGGATTGAATTTATATTTCGAAAATCTATTCCCTAACTCTAACAAAATCCAAATCCTGAAAATCATAACTGAAGTCCGTTAAATCCGAAATGGGTTTCATTTTTATGCCAATTGATTTTCCTTTTTCATCCATTTCAAAAAATAAAAAAGCATCGGCATTAAAACTGCGATTGTTCCATTTTACGGCAAAAATATTGTCTTTATAATAGAAAATTTCGCCAGCAAGTTGTGGCGAACGAATAGATTTAAAAAATAATTTTCCTTTTTTTTCTGAAAGTTCAACTTTGCCAAACCAGTTGTCAACATACAAACTCGTATATTTTTTATAATCGATTTTTAGTTTGTTTTTTTGATTTTTGGCAACCGTTGCCCAAACTTCCACGGTAGTTTTATCCGCTTCGGCGATGTTGTCTTTTTCTCGTTTGCTATACATTTCTACGTAATTGGCGTACGGAATATTGAGATAGCTGTCTTTTATTGTGTTTGTAATCGCTGTAAAAGCGGCTCCAGATTGCTGATTGGTCAATACTACAATTCCTAAATTTAGCTCTGGAAATAACGTCGTTTGCGTCACAATTCCTTCGAGTCCTCCAGTATGAGTCACTTGTTTGTAGCCTTTTATGTCGCTCAAAAACCAACCCAATCCATAGCCGCTAAAGTGCGTATTATAAGGAGGTCTTGTATTGGCGGGAATTATGGTTTGAAGGCTCCACATTTCGTTTTGTTCTTTTTTAGAAAACAATTGAAACTGTTTTTCCGAACCATATTTTCCGTTTTGCAACTGCAGAATCATCCATTTGCTCAAATCATTTACGCTAGAATAAATTCCTGCCGCAGCATCGAAAGCTTGATTTTTATAACGTGAAATTATTTTAAGTTTTCCATCCGTTGGAACGTGTGGCGCAATGATATTTGTGGTGTCTTTTAGTCGTACGAAAGAAGCTGCACTATTATTCATTTCCAATGGTTTCATAATCCGCTCTTCGATGAAATCACACCAAGATTGCCCGCTTACTTTAGCAATGACTTCTCCAGCCACGATGTATAATAAATTGTCGTAATCGTATTTAGTTCTAAAAGCCGAAACAGGTTTTAAATATTGCAAATTATGAATAATATCTGTCGTAATAAAATCACTTCCGTCGGGCCAAATCATCAAATCGCCTGCGCCAAGACCCAATCCGCTGCGGTGCGTCACTAAATCCCGAATGGTAAATTCATTAGTAACATACTCATTATACATTTTGAATTCAGGAATGTATTGAATGACTTTATCATCCCAATTTATTTTTTTTTCATCGACTAACATTGATAATGCTGCAGTTGTAAAGGCTTTGCTGTTGGAAGCAATTCCGAACAAGGTGTTGGCATCTACTTTCTCATTATTCAGGATAGATTTCACTCCATACCCTTTCGAAAGCACCATTTTTCGGTCTTTGACAATCGCCACGGCTATTCCGGGAACATTGAAGCTTTTTAGGGTGTTTTCGACTAATTCATCCACTTGTTTTTCGCTTATTTGTGCGAATGAGTTACAAGTTATTAGCAATATAAATAAGGCAATTAATTTTCTCATAATCTTTTTTTAATTCTAAGTTTCTATATTCTGCAATCTGCTCCCGAAGCTTCGGGACTAAAATCTAAAAACCCCTCTGTCTTTTGGCTTCGAAAATTAAAATGGCAGCGGCAACCGAAACGTTCATACTGTCGATTTCGCCTTGCATCGGGATGATGATGTTTTGGGTAGCAGCCTCTCGCCATTCTTGGGTTAAACCAGTGGCTTCTGTACCGACAACCAAAGCCGTTGACGTGGTGTAATCTTGGGTGTGATAGGAAGTCGAATTTTGTAAAGTAGCACAATAAATGTCAATTTTTTGCTCTTTCAAAAAAGCAATAATTTCGGTTGTAGTTCCTGTTGCAATTTGGTTGGTAAACAAACAACCTACGCTGGAGCGAACGATATTGGGATTGTACAAATCACTTTTCGGATTGGCAATAATCACGGCATCCAAATTCGCAGCATCGGCAGTTCTCAATAAAGCACCAATGTTTCCCGGTTTTTCAGGAGCTTCGGCAACAAGAATCAATGGATTTTCAGATAATTTTAAATCGGATAATTGCAGGGATTTGGTTTTGGCTACAGCCAAAATCCCTTCGGTGGTATCGCGATAAGCCAGTTTTTGATAAATGTCTTTCGAAATTTCGATTAATTCTGCGCTTTTGGAAAGTTTTCTGGCTTCGGTTTCCGAAATTAATTCGGGCAAAAACAAAATCGTTTCCATTTCGTAACCGCCTTTCATCGCGATTTCGATTTCTCTTTTGCCTTCAATCAAGAAAGTGCCGGATTGTTTGCGGGCTTTTGCTTTTTCTTGTAAAAGCACCAACGATTTTATAAATGGATTTTGAGATGAAGTGATTTGTTTCATTGTGAATTATTCGAAAAGTTTCAAAGCCTCAAAGTTACCACCTTTTTTTAAAACCTAAATCCGTAATGCAAACTCTAATGTTGTTTTTGCCACAGATTCACAGATTTATTTTTTTATAAATAGATTTTGTGATTATTGGAAGAACAGATTTTTTTGTCAGTCTTGCTTATTTTTACGAGTATTTTATTAAAATCTGTGAATCTGTGGCTATTTTAATTTACAAAATCCCTCTCGCCTTAATCTCTAAATATTTATTAATGGTTTCCAATGTCAGGTTTTCGGGTTGGGTTAGCACCGAATAAATTCCGTATTTCTTTAGCTCGTTAACGATTAATCGTTTCTCGAAAGAGAATTTCTCGGCGATAACTTTGTCATAGACTTCTTGAATGTTTTCGGCTTTTTTGTTGATGAGTTCGTTGAGTTCCGTGTTTTGGAAGAAAACCACAACCAACAAATGGTTCTTGGCGATTCCTTTCAAATAGGGAAGTTGCCGATGCAAAGCATCCATCGTTTCGAAATTGGTGTACAAAATAATCAAACTTCTTTGGTTGATGTTTTTCTTGATGTCGGTGTACAAACGGCTGAAATCGCTTTCGAAAAAATCGGTTTTGATGTTGTACAAAGTTTCCAGAATTTTGTGCATTTGCGAAGCGCGCCTTTCGGCAAAAACTCGATTTTCTACTTTTTTCGAAAAGGCAAATAGTCCCGCTTTATCTTGTTTTTTCAAGATGACATTCGATAAAACCAAAGTGGCATTAATGGCATAATCCAATAAACTCAAACCGTTGAAAGGCATTTTCATCACGCGACCTTTATCGATAATCATATAAACCGATTGCGATTTTTCGTCCTGAAATTGGTTGACCATCAAGGCATTTTTCTTGGCGGTGGCTTTCCAATTCAAGGTTCTAATGTCGTCGCCTTGATTGTATTCCTTGATTTGTTCAAACTCCATTGTGTGACCAATTCTCCTGATTTTCTTGATGCCGTATTGAAACAAATTATTAGAAAAAGCCATCAAACTGTATTTTCGAAGCTGAATGTACGACGGATAAGTCGGCACCATTCTTTCCTTGTCGAATTGAAATCGTCTCGAAATTAGAAATAGTGGTGAAGAAACATACACATTCAAATTCCCGAAAACATATTCGCCACGTTCGGTGGGACGCAAATAATAGTGGATTTCTTTTTCTGTAGACGCTTTGATTTTTTGCTTTATTTCGAAATTTCGAACCTGAAATTGAAAAGGAATTTCGTCAATTATTTTCACCAAAATCGGAAAAGTATAATAGTTTTTGATGTTGACTTTTATTTCATTTTCATCGCCATTGGACAGTTTTTCGGGCATCATTCGGATTCCTTCGATGCCGTTTTTGGAGAAAAACAAAATCAAGACATCCAAAAACAAAAAGGTCAAAAGCATCAGCAAAACATACCAAGTGGCGTTGTATAAGGCTGGAAATATGAAGGCCAAAACAAACAATCCCACCACGCCCAAAAGCGCATAGAAAAAGAAATTGTTGATGTATAAACTTTTTAGTAGTTTCATAATTTTTAGAATCTGAAAACTTAATTTTTAGCTACGGATTTAACTGGTTAAACGGATTTACGCAGATCTTTTAATCAAACTTTTTTTAATCCGTTTTTATTTGTGTGACATTTTTTTTATGCTTTGCAAGTAATGATACAATCCTTTTATATTACCAGCTTTTGTTTTCGTAATATCCATTTTCTCCAGTTTTTAAATCCTCAATAATTAGTTTTTTTCCAAAACAGAATACAATTTGACAGTTAGAATTATCTATTTGTTTCTGATTTGTAATAACGTCTCCAATGTATTTTCCAGCATTATATTTCCAAAATTGTTTCTCTATATAATAAGAACTATTGAGGTATAATAATACAATCACAAAAATTGATATTAAGATTAAAGATATTTTAATGAATTTTGCTTTCATATTTTTGAATTCTAGAAAATTTACATCTAAAAACTACCTCGGAATCTCCACACTCTCCAAAATCTGTTTGATAATTTCGATACTCGTAATGCCTTCCATTTCACGTTCTGGCGTTACGATAACACGGTGTTGCAACACAGGAATCGCCGCTTCCTTGATGTCTTCTGGCGTTACGAAATCACGTCCTCGAATCGCTGCAAAACCTTTGGCAGCGTTCAAAATCGCTATCGAAGCACGAGGCGAAGCACCCAGATACAAAAAGGCATTTTCACGAGTGTTAATTACGATTTTGGCAATGTATTCCAGCAAGTTTTGTTCGACTATAATTTGTTTGACCAAGGCTTGATACAGCTTAATTTCTTCCGAGGAAAGCACGGTTTTGATGTTGTCGAGTTTGCCTTGGTTTTGGAGTAAATGTTCTCTTTGGATAATCAGGATTTCTTCCTCTATTTTTGGATAATCGATAGAGATTTTGAATAGAAAACGGTCCAATTGCGCTTCGGGCAAACGATAGGTTCCTTCTTGTTCTATTGGATTTTGGGTGGCAATGACCAAAAATGGCGTGTCCAAAATATAAGTAGTTCCATCGATGGTGATTTGGCGTTCTTCCATTACTTCAAAAAGTGCGGCTTGGGTTTTTGCCGGCGCACGATTGATTTCGTCAATCAGGATAAGGTTCGAGAAAATAGGCCCTTTCTTGAATTCGAATTCCGATTTTTTCAAGTCGAAAACCGAGGTTCCCAAAATGTCCGAAGGCATCAAATCGGGTGTGAACTGGATTCGGCTAAAGCCAATGTTCAAGGTTTTGGATAATAGTTTTGCCGTAATCGTTTTGGCAACACCGGGAACACCTTCAAGCAAAACGTGACCGTTAGACAAAATGGCGACCAACAATTGATCGATCATTTTGCTTTGTCCCACGATTACAGTTCCCAATTCCTGTTTGATGGCATTGATGCTTTCTAAAAGCGGTTCTAAATTAATTCGAGATTGAAAATTCAGGTTTTCGGTTGGGTTTTCAGAGTTGGTTATTTCTTCCATATATTTTTGTTTTATTTTTTTTACCACAAATTACACTGATTTTCACAAATTCATCGTTGTTTTGTATTGCACAAATTCCTAATTTAGGTAAAAATAAAATTTGTGCTAATTTGTGTAATTTGTGGTTGATTTTTATTAGTTCATCACTTTTTCTATAGCATTGTTAATTTGCAACAAATCCTCTTCAATGCTCATATAATTATTTTTTCGGTAGGCGTTTATCAAAGACACAATGTTTTTAATATCGTCTAAATCTTTTCCTGATTTAAGGTGCAATTTTTTGATAAAATCATCGTCTAATCTATGAGTTTCAATCAAATATTCGTTCCTGATTTTTTCGAGAAAATAAATAATTTTTTTATCGATAATGTTGTTGTGATCGCCTTCCTGGTAATACAAATTCCCAATGGTTTTTGTAAAATCGACCGTGGTGTTTGCCAACGGTTTTATTATTGGAACGACTCTTTGTTTTCGTTTGGCATTGAAAAATATAAACACAAGCATTCCAATCAAGAAAATATACCAAGCCCATTTTAGCGATGGTTGACTCAAAATGTACCGCATTGGCGAATCCGAAATTACTTCTCCTGTTTGATCTTTGACGCACCAAAAGACTTTTCTTTTCGGGATGTATGACAAGACTTTTTCGGCATATTCGTGATGATTGCCTTTCAATAAATGAAAATTGGTAAACGCCACGGGTTGCGTGTGCAAATAAAATACGCCAGTTTTATAATTGACTTTTATGAAATTGATTCTGGTGCTGTCGCCATTCTGATAGCCTAAAACAGTCGTATTCAGCGTATCGATTTTGGAAAAATAATTGTTGTTTACGCCTTCTATGATTTTGTATTTTTGATTGCCCAGTTTTTTGTTGGCGACCCAATTGTAGATGCTGTCCGAGTATTTGTATTCGCTATCCATTTTTAGATTCAAACTGTCTAACAAGGCATTCGGAATCATTTCGGAACTGATAAAAGCATTGTTTCCGTGATCTACAAACGAGCAAATTTCGGTAATTGATTGGTTGTCAAAATTTGATATTTTCGAAATACTGAGAAACGTTCCTTTGATTCGGTAATCATTTACAAGGGAATCATAATCGTATTTACTATCAAAATATTCATAAGGTGTCGTTTTGAATTTCCTGATTTTTTGTCCCTTCAAAAGCGAATTGATTTCTTGGTCGAATACATACATTCCATAAGGAATTTTGTCTTTGAGGGAAAAGGTTGGTGTCCAATCAATGGGTTTTGGGCGATTGCTATCGATTACAACAATAGCCGCTATGAGCAACACCAAAAGGGCGATGTAGATTTTTAGCGTTTTATCCATTGTTAATAGTTTTTATTGATTTTTCGAAAGCGGTTCTGGCTTTTGTAAAAGTGTTTTCGTCCAATTCGAATTCGCCGTACCAAATATTGTTGTACAGATACGACAAATAGGCAAAATCTTCTTTTTGAGCTTCGTTTTTTATTTCATAAAGATAATCCGAGTTGGTTTTTTCGACATCCCATTCGATGATTTGTTTTTCGGACATTTTCTTGAGCATCCAAAGGTAATAATAACGAATCGTCAATCGTTTTTCGTCGGACTGCAAGCTTTTTTGAATGAGTTTTTCGAAGTCAACCAAATGAAGGTTTTTTTCGATTTCGTCATAGTTTATAATTTTTCTATCAGAATTTCGGCCAAAAATCCATTGTCCTTCTTTGTTCATTATGGCTTTTGCAATTAAATAAATTACCGCAAGAACAATAAGAATGGCGATAGTTCTGAGTAAAATATCCACAAAATGTACAGCCGATTTGCTATCGGTAAAACTGAAAATATTTTTGAAAAAATTGGCTAGCCATTCCTTGAAACGATCCCAAGCATTTTTCTCGGGCGTTTTGAATTCGTAGATAAATGCTGCGTCGGTGTACTTCTTTTTGAAATTTTTGGAAAAAGGTTTTAGCGTTACAAAAGCCGAATCGACAAGGATATCTTTTTTGGTAAAAACGATTTTTTCTTTTTTGGCTACAGCCAATGAATCCTGTGCTCCAACATTGGAATAAAAGAAAAAAAGAAGGATTATGATGAGTTTATTCAATGGTTGACGAAATAGTTTTTGAATTAATATTTGCAAAAGATTAAATGGTATTGTACCTGAAAATTTATTTTTAAATCATTGGATAGCTTGTGTTTTTTGGTGAACAATAAAGGGATAAATCAGGTAATAAAAAGAGATAATTGCCAAGGTGAACAAAATAATAAAACTGCTCAGCCAATTCGGCATATCAATAGAATATCGAGTAATGAAACCTTCGAGAAAGCCCGCTGCAATGGTAAAAGGAACAGTGCTCAAGAATATTTTGAAACTGTTTTTGAAACCAATTTTAAAAGAATTCATTCTCGAATAGGTTTTAGGAAACAGTATGGAAGCACCAAGAATGTAACCTGCAGCAGTTTCTATCACGATGCCAAAAATTTCCATCGAACCGTGAATCCAAATGCCTCGAACGCTTTTCCAAAAAACACCTTGTTGCAAGAAAAAATATTGAAAGGAACCCAACATAATGGCGTTTTGCAACGAAATATAGAAAGTGCCAATACCACCAAAAATTCCAAAAATGTAACACATCATCCCGACCTTTAAATTGTTGAAAGTGATGCCAATAAAACTGCCCCAATTGCTTCCCGATTTGTAGATTGCTACAGGATTTCCAGCTTTGATGTTTTCCAAAGTTGTATTCACATAGCTGTCGCCCAGAATTAATCGAATAAAATCGGCATCGTATCGGGCAGAAATAGCTCCAATAAAAACGGTCACAAAAAACAGCACAAAAGCATAAACCAAATACCTGCGATAGTCGTAAAGAATTAACGGAACTTCGGTTTTGAAGAAATACACCAATCGATTGCTTTCGGTTCGTTTGGTTTTGTAAATTTTTTGATAAATATGTGAAGCTAAATAGTTTAAGTAAACAACGGTTTTGCTTTTGGTATAATACGTTTGTGCATAAGATAAATCATTCATTAATTGAATGTATAAATTTGCCATTTCATCAGGATTTTTTTTAGCTTTACCAAAAATAGCTTGTTCAAATTCAAGCCATTTGTATTTATTGATTTTTATAAATGCTATCTCTCTCATACGAGTGCTAAAATAAGGAATATGTCAGAATTATCTATACATACAACACAAAATGTTGTAATAAATTATAAAGCTGCTTCAGTCGGTGAGAGAATGTCAGCCAGCTTATTGGATTTACTCATAAAAGGGGCCTATATTATTGTAGTTGCTTACCTCTTTTTTGATTTATTAGGAATATCAAATGTCTTGAATAGTGCAGATATGTGGACTAGAATGGCTATAATTATACTGTTTTTCTTTCCCGTTATAATTTATTCCGTGACACTAGAAAGTCTTTTTGAAGGTCAAACCATCGGGAAAAGGTTGGTAAAGATAAAAGTCGTAAAAATTGACGGCTATCAAGCGAGTTTTGGTGATTACCTTACACGTTGGCTTTTCAGGATCGTCGAAAACAATTTGATGGGCGGATTAATAGGTTTGGTGGCAATGATAGTCAATAGCAAAACCCAACGAATGGGCGATATAGCAGCGGGAACGGCTGTTATTACATTAAAAAATAATATCTCCATTAATCATACTATTCTCGAAGAAATTGGGGATGCTTATGTGCCCATTTATCCATTGGTTATCAAACTTTCGGATAATGATATGCGAATTATAAAAGACACTTTTCTGGTTGCCGAAAAGAAAAACGATTTTGAAACCATTGATAAGTTGACCAAAAAAATTGAAAGTGTTACTGGGATAAAAAATCAATCTGGTTTTCAAATTGATTTTATAAAGACCATTTTGAAAGATTATAATTTTTATACTCAAAATATGTAGTTGAACTTTTTGTGGAATAATGCCTATATTTTTTAGGTATTAAAAAAATCTTCATTTAAAATCAAAATTTATGTTCCATTTATTAGACATCATTGGTACGATGGCATTTGCTATGTCAGGAGCTTTAACCGCAATGCATAAAAAACTGGATCCTTTTGGTGTTTTTATTATTGCATTTGTAACCGCAGTTGGAGGGGGAACTTTACGCGATATTATGATTGGGAGAACACCAGTAGGCTGGATGCTAGATGTGAATTATGTTTATGTCATAGTTGTTGGATTTATTTTGGCAATTCTTTTTAGAAAGAAATTCGACAGTTTACGGACTTCTTTGTTTTTTTTCGATACCATTGGACTGGGCGTTTTTACTTTAATAGGTCTTGAAAAAGGAATAAATATTGGTTTGCATCCTGCAATTTGTATTGCTTTAGGAACATTGACCGCTTGTTTTGGAGGCGTGATTCGCGATATTTTATGTACAGAAATCCCCGTTATTTTTAGGAAAGAAATTTATGCCACAATTTGTATTTTCGGAGGAATTGTTTTTTTTATGTTGAGAAAACTAAATCTAGATGCGGATGTTTTGTATTTGACGACTTCTTTATTTATTATTTCAATCCGATTAATGGCCGTGAAATTCAAATGGCATTTGTCTCCTTTAAGTTATAAATAAAAAATGCTTAATTTCACAAAGTCAAAATCAAAATAGTGAAAAATTTCTCTGTCAAATTCTACCAAAACAACGATTATAAAGATTGGAATGCATTTATTGGTCAAGCCAAAAATGCTACTTTCCTTTTTTATCGTGATTTTATGGAATATCATTCGGATCGATTTCAGGATTATTCTTTGATTGTTTTGGATGGCGAAAAATGGGTTGCCGTTCTTCCGGCAAATGTTGTTGGCAATGAAGTTTTCTCACATCAAGGCTTGACTTATGGTGGATTGGTTTATAATGAGAAACTAAAATTGGCTTCGGTTATTG
Organism: Flavobacterium franklandianum; assembly: GCF_007097365.1. Lineage (GTDB taxonomy): Bacteria > Bacteroidota > Bacteroidia > Flavobacteriales > Flavobacteriaceae > Flavobacterium > Flavobacterium franklandianum. Next base: position 41,478 of record NZ_VJZR01000012.1, on the reverse strand, counting down.
CAATTTTCAAAAGTATTTTATCTTTTTTGAATGCCAATAAAATGGAGAAATTACAGGTGAAATTATTGCCTTCCATTTACCATCAAAAACCCGCCGAAGAATTGAATTATGCTTTGTTTTTAGCTGATGCCCAATTAATACGAAGAGATACATTGGCCGTTTTGGATTTGTCCAAGAAAAATAGTTTGTCAAAACTCAGAAAAAGAAGCATTCAAAAAGGAGTGTCGAATGATTTTGAGATAAAAGAGGTGACTGATTTTGAGGAATTTTGGAATAAAATATTAATTCCGAATTTAGCCCAAAAACACCAAGCCAAACCCGTTCATAGTTTAGATGAAATCATAAAATTGAAAGGATTATTTACAGGAAATATTCGCCAATTTAATGTGTATGAAAATGGAATTATTATTGCTGGAACCACTATTTTCGAAACTTCAAACGTGGCTCATTGTCAATATATTTCAGGCAAAGAAGATAAAAACGAATTGGGCGGATTGGATTTATTATTTCAAAAATTGATTTCAGAGACTTTCAAAAACAAACGTTTCTTTGATTTTGGAATTTCCAACGAAAATCAAGGTCGCAAGCTCAATGGTGGTCTGTCTTATTGGAAGGAAAGCTTTGGTGCAAGTACGATTGTTCACGATTTTTATGAGGTGGAAACTTCAAATTATAGTTTATTAGACACAGTATTGTTATGATAAAATTCCTCGATTTAAAAAAAACAAACGCTCCTTATGAAACTGCTTTTCAAGATAAATTGAAATTGGTTTTAGAAAATGGTTGGTATATTTTGGGCAATGAAGTAGCTGTGTTTGAAACTAATTTTGCCAGCTATTGTGGTACAAAACATTGCATAGGCGTGGGTAATGGTTTTGATGCTTTGGTTTTGATTTTCAAAGGCTATATTCAATTGGGGAAAATGCAAAAAGGAGATGAAGTGATTGTTCCTGCGAATACTTATATTGCCAGTATTTTGGCCATTTTAGAAGCTGATTTAGTTCCTGTTTTGGTTGAACCAAAGTTGGAAACGTACAACCTCAATCCCGATTTGATTTCAGAAAAAATAACATCCAAAACCAAGGCAATTCTTGAGGTTCATTTATATGGACAATTGGCAGAAATGGAGAAAATAAATGCAATTGCCATTCAAAATAATCTTTTGGTAATTGAAGATGCCGCTCAAGCACACGGAGCAGTTTCAAATTTCAGGAAATCTGGAAATTTATCTAATGCAGCTGCTTTTAGCTTTTATCCTGGGAAAAACTTGGGAGCTTTGGGAGACGGAGGAGCAGTTACCACAAATGATGATACATTGGCAAAAGTCATACAATCTTTACGTAATTATGGCTCTGAGACAAAATATCATAATGAATATATTGGCATAAATTCAAGATTAGATGAGTTGCAAGCGGCTTTCTTGAATGTCAAATTACCTCATTTAGATGCTGAAAATAATGTTCGTAGAATCATTGCGAAACGCTATATTTCTGAAATAAAAAACAATAAAATTACTTTACCATTTTGGAATTTGTCCGGAAATCACGTTTTTCATTTGTTTATCATTCGAACTGAAAACAGAGAGGATTTGCAACACTATTTACTAGAAAACGGAATTCAAACGATGATTCATTACCCGATTCCGCCACATAAGCAAAAAGCTTTTAAGGCTTGGAATCATTTGTCTTTTCCCATTACCGAAAAAATCCATAATGAAGTTCTGAGTTTGCCCATAAGTCCTGTATTGACAAAGGAGGAAGTTGATTTTGTTGTTTCAATTTTAAATCAGTATTAACTTGGAATTGATTAAAAAAATTATCCAAACCAATCTGTTTAAAATCACTTCTTTAAATAGTGTAAGTGTTCTGATTAAAATTGGAATTGGGCTGGTGACTTCAAAATTATTAGCTGTTTTTGTGGGTCCAAGCGGAATGGCTTTGGTGGGGAATCTGAGGAATTTTTCAACTTCATTAGAAAGTATTTCAACTCTTGGATTTCAAAACGGAATTGTAAAATATATAGCCGAAAGTAAAGACGACAAGCAGCAACTTCAGAAAACAATTTCTACAGTTTTTATCAGTTTGTTAGTAGTAGCATTTTTCTTGAGTGGTATGCTGTATTTTTTTGCAGCATTTTGGAACCAGCAAATTTTTGGTGCTCATTTCGAATATGAGATAGTTATAAAAGCAATGGCTTTGGCTTTACCCTGGTTTGCAATTGCTGTTTTTTTTCTATCGGTGATTAATGGTTTGGGGAAATTTGCGGCCGTAATTTGGATTAATATTTTAGGAAATTGTATTGGATTGATTGTTTCGATTAGTATGATTGTGCAATATAAGACTTTGGGAGCCTTACTTTCGATAGTGATTTCGCCTGCTTTATTATTTTTTGTAACCTATTATTTCATTGCCAGAGAATTTCATTTTTCAAAACTAATTCAATATAAATTATATGATTTTCAAGTGATTATAAATTTGTCTTCGTACTCACTTATGGCTTTAGTTTCTTCCGTTTTTGGACCTTTGGTTTATTTAGCCATTCGAAAAAATGTAATTTTTGTAGTTGGTATAGAACAGGCTGGATTTTGGGAAACAATGACTCGAATTTCGACTTATTATATGCTATTTATTTCGACAATATTAACTGTTTATTTTTTGCCCAAATTGGCTCTGGCCAAAGATAATTTGGAAACTAAAAAAGTCTTTTGGAGTTTTTACAAAAATATTTTGCCTCTTTTTATTATTGGTTTAATTCTGATATATTTCTCACGAACCATTCTAATAAAATTACTTTTCACCAAGGAATTTCTTCCTGTAACGAGCTTGTTTTTTTGGCAATTATTTGGTGATGTTTTAAAAGTAGCTTCACTGATTTTGGGGTGTCAATTTTATGCCAAAAAAATGACTGTAGCTTTTATTTTTTCTGAATTAACTTCTCTTGGCGTTTTGTATTTTTCGAGCATTTTTCTAATTGAATATCTAGGAATTCGGGGAATTGTAATGGCACAAGCTTTAGATAATTTTATCTATTTATTGGTATTGGTACTCTATTTCAGGAAAAGTTTATTTTAATTTTTTAGCCAATATTTTTCGAATAGGTTAATTATTAGGATTCTTATTTGAATTCGCTCAGAAAATAGGTATTTTTGAAAAAAAATAAAAATGATTCCATTATATTTCGATCCAGGAACCGGTGCATTAATTGTTCAGTTTTTAGCCGCAGCCGTTGCAGGTGTTTTATTGTTTTACAGAACGGTTATGCATAAAATAAAATCTATTTTTGGTATTAAAGACAAAAAAGAAGATGATTTTATGGACGAAACTGACAACTCGGAAGACAATAAATAAATGGAATCGAAACGAAATACCTCGTCATTTAGAGATCCTTCGGGTTATGTTTTTATCGAGAATAATAGCGTTAAACGAGTTATTAACCCAATCTATTTCGAGCAATACAATCAATTAACTTCTAGTGGGTTTTATCAAATACTTTTCGATAAAAAATATTTAATTCCACATCAAGAAATTTCCAGGACTGATTCTGAAATTATCATCGAAGCATCAAAAATACCTTTTATAAATTATCCTTACGAATGGAGTTTTTTGCAATACAAAAATGCAGCATTGCTGACTTTGAAAATTCAGAAATTGTGTTTAGAGCATCATTTTACTCTAAAAGATGCTTCGGCTTTTAATATCACTTTTCACGAAGGGAAACCCATTTTTATTGACACATTATCCTTTGATTTTTATCAGGAAAACAATCCTTGGTTGGCTTATAAACAATTTATAATGCACTTTCTAGGGCCTTTGGTTTTGACAAAATATTTTGGTCAAGATCATCTGAAAACTTTGGCTTTGCATCTTGAAGGCATTTCGTTGCAAAAATTATCTAAATTATTGCCTTTTCAAAGTTATTTGAGTCCTACTATTTTGACCAATATCCATTTATTGGCCAAATACGACAAGAAATACGAGTCGGATAAAAAAACGGTAAAAAACAATTTATCCAAAACTGCTCAGATAAAACTATTGGATGGATTGTACGATTTTATATTAAATTTATCGGTAAACGAAACCACAGAATGGGATCATTATTACAACCAAATCAATTATGATGATGCCGCTTATCAATTCAAAAAAGAGTTTACCAAAGATTGGTTTTTGTCCATAAAAGGGAATACTTTAATTGATATTGGGGGTAATGACGGAACTTTTTCGAGAGAGTTGAAGGATTTGGCAAGCCTCATAATAGTTGCCGATTTCGATCCCAATGCTGTCGAACAAAACTACCGCCAAATACTAAAAAACAAAGAGAAAAATGTACTGCCAATTGTGTCTGATGTGCTCAATCCAGTAGCAAATTTTGGTTTTAACAATGAGGAGCGTTTTTCGTTTATTGACCGAGTGAAAGAGGCAAACCTTGATGGTTGCTTGGCTTTGGCTGTGATTCATCACATTACTTTGTCAGGAAATATTCCTTTCGCTTTATCGGCACAATTTTTCTCGAAAATGGCGCCCAATTTATTGATAGAGTTTCCAACAAGAGCCGATTCCTGGGTGCAATTTTTATTAGATAGCAAAAGAGAATTTGCAAATCATTTTGATTTTTACAATGAAGAGCATTTTGAAAATGAATATTCTGTTTATTTCGAAATCGTCAAAAAGATTAAAATCGATTCGTCAGAAAGGATTTTATACAGTTTAAAACGTCGTTAACCGCAATTTAATTTTTTCGAAATGATACTTAATATCAAAGATAGGTTTAATGATTTTTTGAATAATTCTAAGGATTATCCGATTTTAGCGGGGTTTAGTGTTGGGTTTTATGCCATGGTTTTTTATTTTTCAAACAATTTTGATTTAGTTAATTCTTGGGAGCAAATCTTGTTCTTTTTGCTTTATTATATTGGTGCTAGTGTTGCTGTTCTTTTTAGTATTTCAAAAATCATTCAAAAAAGCAAATATGCACGCTTTGTTTCTCAAGCAATTTTTATTTTAATGATATTGATATTACCCATTTATTTATTTGGGATTTCAAATATTTTGGGTTCTTATAAAAAATTGGGTTTGCTAGCGATTCTGATTTTGGGTTTGTTGATTTTTAAAATGAAAAATTATAAATACTTCATTGTTTTGGTTTTTTTGATGTCGGTTATTCCTGTTTTAAAATTGGGAAAAATTATTTATTTCAATTATTCCAATGCAGCAGAATGGCAAAATCAACCCGATGCTATTTTAAACACTAAATTCAAGAAGTCACCCAATATTTATTACATCCAACCCGATGGTTATGCTGGAGATATTAATTTGAAAGGGAGTTTATATAATTATGACAACTCGGCTTTTGATGCTTTTTTGAAAGAAAAAAAATTCACTTTATATCCTGATTATCGCAGTAATTACGAATCCACCTTGTTTTCTAATTCGTCTTGTTTTTTTATGAAGCATCATTTTTCGAATGAATTTTCGAAATTTAGATATGCCAGAGATTTGATTATCGGCGAAAATCCTGTATTGAAAATCTTCAAGAATAACAATTACAAAACATTTTTTATTTCGGAAAGACCTTATTTGTTAATGAATAGGCCTAAAATGTATTATGATTATTCTAATTTTAAATATGATGAACTTCCTTATTTAAGTGATGGTTGGTCATTTATCAAAGAAATTACTAAAACCATAGAAATACAGATTGTAACTAATACAAAGTCGAATAATTTTTTCTTTATCGAAAAGTTTAAACCTGGTCACATTGGGACTTATAAATTTGCTGAAACGAATAAAGAAAAAGAAAGGATTAAGTATCTTGAAAATGTTGAAATAGCAAATCATTGGTTAAAGCAAATCGTTGTTTTAATCGAAAAAAACGATCCCGAAGCCATTATCATTATTGGGGCTGATCACGGCGGATTTGTAGGTTTTGATTATGCTTTGCAATCTCAAGAAAAAGTCACCGATAAACTGCTGATTCAGTCAATTTTTGGAGCCAAATTAGCAATAAAATGGAATGATTTAAAGCATTCAGAATACGATTCTAAATTGAAAACTTCTGTCAATTTGTTTAGAACGGTTTTCTCTTTTTTGAGCGAAGACAAAACTTTATTGAATCATTTTCAGTCTGATGCAAGTTATAATTGTTACGATCCTACTGATTTTACAAAGGTTTATAAAGCAATTGACGAAAATGGAAATTAATTATTTATTCCAAGTCTCTAGATATTTTTCGGCAATTTTTATATAATGATGCTCTTTTTCTACAAAGCGTCTTGCCCGTTTTCCGATGGCAATGAGTTCATCGGGATTTTCAATTAAAAAAGACAATTCTTCTACTATTGAGTCAACATTTGGCAGGGCATTTATAGTGACTTTTTCGGTCAAATGATATTGTTTTGAGAATTCATTTTCGGCTCCTGTAAAAACTACTTTGCCTTTTGCCATTGCTTCTAGCGCATTGTATCCTTGATCGTAACTATAGACTTGGTCTAATAAAATATGGGCTTTATTGTAAGCTTCAATATACTGTTGGTAAGGAATACTTCTAGTAACAACTGTTTCAACTTGAGTGGGATATTTTTCTTTGATAATTACTAATGCTTTTTCAAAAAACATACTTCCTTTTTTGACAGCACTACTTTCGTTTATGCCTAGAAAAATGATGATTTTAGCATTAATTATCAACGGTTTATATTCAATTTTATCAGTGTTTATTGGGTTTGGAATGAATTGCGAATGGAGTCCCATTGCTTCCATAGGTATTTTATAATCCAAGTCGGAGGTGATTATCGAAGATGATTTTTCCTTTATAAAATCGAATGTTTTTCTATAATTGGGTTGAATGTATTTTAAAGAATAATTATAGTCCTTTTTTAAGTTTTGGTTCGCTATTAAAGGGTTTAAGATAGAATATTTCATTTCATTTTTCAGCAGATATTCTATGATTGGCGTATCTTCTCCACAAATTAAAAGACTTATTTTTTTGTTCTGATGAAAGAGTTTGTTGAGTAGATATCGGGAGGCAAAAGGGTAGGTTTCTATGGCATCCGAATTGATTAATTGAACAATATCGTAGTTTTTTAATTTTGGAAGTAATAAATAGAAACGAATCCCTCTTTCTAATAACCGTAAATCGCTTTTAAATAGTTTAAAAAACACTTTGTTGAAGAATTTTAGTAGGGAAGAGGACAAGAAAATTCGTGGAGTTATCGAATAATCGACAGGAAATTCTTTAAAATCATCTCCGCTTCCAATAATGCTAACGGTATGATTTAGGGATAATAAGCCTTCCTTTAATGAATTGTGCAACCTGCTGAATTCGCCTACTAAAAGTATTTTCATTTTTTTGATAGAAATATTTATATTTACGTAAATATATAAGAAAATGACAAATATCTTTTCGAAAAATGATTTAGAAATCCTAATTGCAACAAAAAACCGAGATAATCTTGACTTTTTAGCACTTATGTTTCCTTTTGAACATTTTTCAAAATTCAGTATTTTGATAATCAATCAGTCCAAAGATACTATTTTGTCATCTGAATTTGAAACGGTTAGAGTGATTAATGTCGATGATAAAGGGTTGTCTAAAAGTAGAAATCTAGCTATTAAAAATGCTTCAAAAAAGATTTGCTTAATCGCCGATGATGATGTTGTTTATTTTTCAAATTTCGATCACGAAATAATATCGGCTTTCAATCAGAATACAAAGGCATCAATAATTACATTTAACCATCAACGCATTGGAAAAAATGAACCTCATAATAAATCAAAAAAAGTATATTCTCATTCCAAAAAAACTATCGAAAATGTATGTTCGATTGAAATAGCTTTTCAATTGAAAGATATTGTAGTAAACAATATTTGTTTTGATGAGAATTTTGGCTTGGGTTCCTATTTTGAAACGGCCGAAGAATATTTGTTTTTGGGAGATGCTATTGGGATAAAGTTAAATGTACTATTTAGTCCATTTGTTATCGTTTCTCATCCTTTATTGTCTTCGGGAGAAAATCAAGGAGAGGCTAAAATTTTATTTGCACGAGCCGCTTTATTTTATAAAACAAAACCGAATTTAGCTTACATTTGGGTACTTAAATATGTCTTTTTTCTTGCCAGAAATGGGTACATTAATTGGAATGAATGTTGGAGAAAATACAAAATAGGTTTGAAGGGAATTCAAAAATATAAAGAATTAGTAAAATTAAAGTAATGACAACTATTGATGATGTACAATTGATTGAAGTTCCAAAAGCACACGATGTTAGAGGAAATCTATCGGTTATAGAAGGAAATACAATACCTTTCGAAATAAAAAGAGTGTATTATTTGTATGATATTCCCACAGCAAGTGTTCGAGGTGGTCACGCCCATAAAAATCTGCATCAACTTTTAGTTGCTTTGAGTGGGAGTTTTGACGTTGTATTAAAAGATGGAATTTCTCAAAAAGTGATAACACTCAACAAACCCAATTTTGGACTCTTAATTCCGAAGGGAATTTGGAGAGAATTACAAAATTTTTCTTCAGGTTCTGTTTGTCTGGTTCTAGCTTCGGAAGTTTTTGATGAAGGGGATTATATTAGAAATTTTAAGGAATTCAGATTATTTAAAAACAGAATTTCCTAATCCAAAATTGGCTAATAAAGTCTTTAAATCGATAAGTAGTTTTAATATGTAAACGGGGAGTTTCAATAAAATTCTTTTTTTAAGGGACAAATTTTCTAAATCGATTGCCTTGTAAAATAGTAGAAAATGCTTTTTTTTTCCAACTATTTTTGACTTTATAGCCAATGAAAACCGATTCAAATCGAGAAATTTTTTCAAACTGGGATTCGTTTTTTCTAATAAAGTGTATTTAGAGAAATCAAAGGAATTAATGGTAGTTGAGTGATTTTTGGTAAGGCTTTTTGGGTCATAAACATATCTAGCCAGAATTTTCCAAGAAAATAATATCGGGTAAATTAATCCAATTCGTATCCACATATCGGTGTCTTCTCCACTTTTTAATTGGATGTCAAAGTTACCCGTTTTTTCAAAAACACTTTTATTAAAAACGGCACAGGAAGTGCAAATAACAGTTTCTTTGGAACTCGCCTCAAAATAATTCACAATTTCGCAATCACCAGTTTTTACAATCGAGTAAGTTGATGGAATAATTTTTTTCGACGTTTCTACTTCAATTGCAGCTGAAAACACTTTTAGTTCTGGAAAACGATCAATATTTTCAAACATTTCTTGAAGAAAATTGGGATACCAAAAGTCATCTGCATCAATAAAAGTGATATAATCGGATTTCGCTTTTTCTATTCCAAAATTTCTAGCTGCAGAAACACCGCTATTTTTTTTATAAAAATAGTGAATTCTGGCGTCTTTAAATCCCAATACTTTTTCTTCGCTTTTATCAGTTGATCCATCATTAATTATAAGCACTTCAAAATCAATGAAACTCTGATTGAGAACACTTTTTAGAGTGTTTTCAATAAAATTTTCTTTGTTGAAAAGAGGTATAATGACAGTAAAAAAAGCCATTTATTTTGAGTTTAACGGTTTGGTAATTACAATAATTGTTTCTTTTTCATCAAAATCATATTTATTTTCAGATTGAAAAAAGTCTCTTATTTCAACAAAAAAACCACAGTCTTGCAGCCTTTTACTCAATCCTGAAACCGAATAAATTCGTACATGGTCTTCCTGTCCAAAATGTTTCAATCGGTCTTCGTTAGATAAAATGGAGTAATTCTCGTAAGTTTCACCTTCCTTAAACGGTGTTTGAATCAATGCTTTCCCTTCAGGTTTCATCACCCTGAACAATTCTTTTATGGCTTGAACGTCGTCATTAATATGTTCCAAAATGTGATAGCAAATAATCAAGTCCAAATTATTATCTGCAATTTCTAAATTGGTAATATCAAATTGATGGTCAGCTATGAAATCCCCAGACAAGTCAGTGCTTGTATAGTTGATAGTTTTTAACTTTTTCAATTTTCGATATAAGGATCTTGAAGGGGAAAAGTCTAAAATGCTCATATTAGGGATTAACAATTCGGTTTCTAAAAGTGACCATAATCTCCGAGTTCTTTTTAGGCTTCCGCAATTCGGACACAGAGAATCTTTATTTGATAACTCAATAAATTTTCTTAATTTTATATGGCAAATATTGCATTCGTATTTGTTTCCAGTATAAAAAATAGAGTACCATCTTCGCAAAGTTTCTTCTTGTTCAAAAATAAATTTTCTTGGGACAATTTTAGTTATGATTTTTTTGAAAGTTTGATACATATTTAATTTGAGTTTAATTTGCACAAATTCCCCAGACGATATAAGTCAAAAATTAATAGAGAAGGATTTTTACTAGATAGATTTTTAAGAAATATGAATCGTGTTGTTTTATAAAAAAAGGCAAAAGCAAAGTTGAGTTTTAGTTTTTCAATTTTCGCAGCTATTTTTGAAATTCGAACATAATCTGTGGGCAATAATTGATGGTCTATAAGGTATTTCAAACCCAAAATAGATTCGTTTTCTTTTTTTATAGCCACTTCAAAATCATCTATTCCTAGATGAAAAACTGGGTTTTCAATATGTATAATTTTAATTTTTTGTTCCATCAAATTATAAGAAAACAAAGTGTCTTCGTGTCTTAAATTGGGAATAGTTTCGTTGAAGAAAACCGTTGAAAAAATGCTTTTTTGAATTAAAAAATTTAGGGTCAGAAAAGAAATATAGGGATTTATATTTCGTTTTTCAACCGAAAGTGCTTCTCTTGAATGTCCATATTTCCATCGTAAAATCCGACTTTTTTTTGGTTTGTCTTTTTGATATTCAATTCCACCATAAACCACTTTTTCGTCATCATTTATTTGGGCAACATAGCTTTTTATAAAATGATTATGAATTGGAATTGTGTCTGCATCAAGAAAAAGCAAACTGTTGAATTCGGCTTTTTTTGCTAATAAATTTCTAATAGCACTTCGTCCAATATTTTTTTCTAATACTTCAAAACGGCAATTTTCTATGCTATTTATCTTCTGATTTTTATAAATAAATAGTTTCGAACAGTCATCAAACACAAGAATTTCAAAAGTGATTTTACATTCCAAACATTGTTTTTGTAACTCCAAAACCAATGGAACTACATTATAATTATAGGTAGGAATGAGTATAGAAAGCATTATACCGTTTTTTGAACGACCTCAAAAAGGCTCGTGTCTTCACACTTCAATGTCTTTGAAGGAAATTTCATCAACATCGCATAATCGTGGGTGGCCATAATGACTGTTTTTCCAGTTTCGTTAATTTTTCTCAAAACATCCAAAACTTCAATGCTAGTTTGAGGGTCAAGATTTCCTGTAGGTTCGTCGGCAAGAATAAATTCGGGATTGTTGAGCAAAGCGCGGGCTATGGCAATTCGTTGTTGCTCACCGCCAGAAAGTTGGTGTGGCATACTATCTACGAAAGCTTTCATCCCAACTTTGTCTAAAACTTCGTCGATTTTATGTTGAATTTCTTCTTTTTCTGTCCATCCTGTTGCTTTTAGTACAAATAACAAATTGTCTTTTACCGAGCGATCGGGCAGCAATTTAAAATCCTGGAAAACAAAACCAATCTTTCTTCTCAAAAACGGAATATCATCTTCTTTTAAAGTAGCCAAATCAAAATCCACAATTCTTCCTTCGCCTTCGGATAAAGGCAAATCAGCGTAAAGAGCTTTCATAAAAGTGCTTTTTCCGGACCCCGTTTTTCCGATGATGTATATAAATTCTCCGTGATTAACTTCAAGGTTTACATTGGATAAGATAGTTTTACCTCCTTGAGCTAGGCTTACATTTTTTAAAGATAATACGGTTTTTGACATAATGGGTGTTATTTTATTTGGTAAATGTAATTATCAATTAGCACACGAGCAAACAAAAAAATATTTTTGTTGATTATCTGCGTTTTGCTATTTGTTAAAACTTTTGTTCATAATAAAAACCAATTGCATTCCGTTATACCCTTTAGAATATGATATATTTGAATTATTAAATCAAAATCACAATGCGAAAAATTTCTTGGCTTTTCTTTTTGTTCCTATTTATTCAATCTCTGTCTGTTTCAGCCCAAAAATCAGCAATATATACAAACGATTCGAAAGATTTTGATAAAGCGATTTTGTTGTATAATGAAAATCAATATGCTTCGGCTCAGTTACTTTTTGAAAAAGTGAAGTCGGCTACAGCCAATGAAGAACTGAAATCCGACTGTTTTTTTTATATCGCGAATTGCGCCATTCGAACCAACCAATCAGGTGCCGATGTGCTAATGGAACATTTCGTTACGGATTATCCTACTAGCAGAAAACAAAACCAGGCATATATTGGAGTGGCACAATTTTACTTTGCCCAAGGAAATTATCCACAAGCCTTACAATGGTTCGACAAAGTGGATGAAGGCAATTTGAGCGGCAACGATAGAGATAAATTCAATTTTCAAAAAGGGTATAGTTTTTTTGTTTCCAAAAATAAAAAGGAAGCTACAACCTATTTTAATAAAGTGACAAATTCAGCTGAATACGGTTCGCAAGCCAAGTATTATCTGGGTTTTATGGCTTATGAAGGAGACGATTACAAACAAGCCACCAAGTATTTTGACGAAGTTTCTGGTGAAGAAAAATACAAGGAAAAATTGTCTTATTACCAAGCTGATATGAATTTCAAGTTGGGAAATTTCCAAAAAGCGATTGATTTAGGTCTAAAAGCAATGACAAAATCAAATGCTCTAGAACAATCGGAATTGAATAAAATCATTGGCGAAAGCTATTTCAATTTGAAACAATACGCCAAATCCATTCCATATTTGGCATTGTATAAAGGCAAAAAAGGGAAGTGGAACAACACCGATTTCTACCAATTGGGTTATGCTTATTATATGCAAAAGGATTATGAAAGTGCGATTTCGCAATTCAATAAAATCATTGCAGGGAAAGATTTTGTAGCCCAAAATGCCTATTATCATTTGGGCCAAAGTTATTTGAATTTGGATAAAAAACAGCAAGCCTTGAACGCTTTCAAGAATGCTTCCGAAATGGAATTTGAACTTGCCATTCAAGAAGACGCCAGTTTGAATTATGCCAAATTGAGCTACGAAATTGGGAATCCGTATCAAAGTACACCAGCCGTTTTGATGGGTTTCTTGAAAAAATATCCAAATAACGCCAACAAATCAGAGATCGAAAAATTGTTGATTGATTCTTATATCTCATCAAGAAATTACAAAGAAGCTCTGGTTTTATTGGAGAAAAACAAATCCCCAGAAAATAAATTGGCTTACCAAAAAGTAACTTTTTATCGTGGATTAGAATTGTTTACTGATAAAAAATATCAGGAAGCAGCAACGCTATTCGAGAAATCATTAGACCAACAAAAAGACACCAAATTCACCGCTCGTGCCACGTTTTGGAAAGGAGAAACCGAATATGTTTTGGACGATTTCAAAAATGCGGTTTTGAGTTACAAACAATTTCAAGGTTTGGCTGCTGCTAAGGAAACTCCGGAATTCAAAAATGTCAATTATAATATTGCCTATTCGTATTTTAAGTTGAAAGAATACGATCAAGCGGGGAATTATTTTGATAACCAAATTGAAAAAGTAAAAGACGACAAAGTACGTTTGCACGATTCTTATTTGCGTTTGGCCGATTGCCGATTCGTTACCACAAAATATACTGCGGCACTTGAAGCTTATAACAAGGTAATCGAATTGAAAAGTGTCGATGCGGATTATGCGTATTTCCAAAAAGCAATTTGCTACGGATTTGTTTCCCAAAATGATAAAAAAATTGAAGAACTCAACGTTTTTTTGAAATTATATCCAAATTCAGAATACCGTGATGACGCCTTTTTCGAACTTGGGAATACTTATGTGGCCGAGAATAAACAAGATCTTGCTATAAAAACGTATGATAAATTAAATACCGAATTCAAAAACGGCTCGTTTACTGCTAAAGCAATTTTGCGTCAAGGATTAGTGTATTATAATGCAGACAAAGACGAGCAAGCCTTGACGAAATTCAAGAAAGTTGCTGCCGATTTCCCTAAAACTCCCGAAGCTCTTGAAGCCGTTTCAACAGCAAGATTGATTTATGTCGATAACGGAAAAGTGGATGAATATGCGACTTGGGTCCGCACTTTGGATTTTGTTGCTGTGACGGATGCAGAGTTGGATAATGACACCTACGAAGCCGCCGAAAAACAATATTTGCAAAATAATACTAAACAAGCTATTTCGGGATTTAGCGGTTATGTTTCTAAATTTTCAGACGGAATTCACTCTTTGAAAGCCAATTTCTATTTGGCTCAATCTTATTTTTCCGATGGACAAGAAAGTAAATCTGTTCCGAATTATGAGTATGTAATTGAACAACCTCGAAGTGAATTTACAGAACAATCTTTGGCGAGATTGGTACAAATTTTCTTGAAGAATGACGATAAAACGAAAGCTATTTCAGTCTTGACTCGATTGGAAAACGAAGCCGATTTTCCGCAGAACAAAACTTTTGCCCAATCTAATTTGATGAAATCCTATTATGATAACAAGGATTACTCCAATTCGGTTGTGTATGCTGAGAAGGTTTTGGCCAACCCAAAAACCGATGATAATGTAAAAAGTGATGCGCAAATCATCATTGCTCGCGCTGCCATTCAAACTGGTGACGAAGCGAAAGCTCGTTCTGCTTACGCCAAATTGCAAACCATTGCCAAAGGAGAATTAGCCGCCGAAGCTTTGTATTATGATGCCTATTTCAAAAACAAGGATGCAAAATTTGAAGCTTCGAATACTGTAGTTCAAAAATTGGCAAAAACTTATTCTAGTTATAAATTTTATGGTGCCAAAGGATTAATCTTAATGGCGAAAAATTTCTATGGATTGAAAGATAGTTTTCAAGCTACCTATATATTAGAAAGCGTGATAAAAAACTTCACCGATTTTCCAGATGTAGTTTTAGAAGCACAGAAAGAATTGGATACCATCAAAAGCGAAGAAGCTAAAACAAATTCGTCAATTGGAGGTTAGAAGAGGGAAGTTAGTGGTTAGAAGTTAGGAGGAGAATAGAATAATAAAAATATAAATCAATTATCCACTTTCAGCTCTCTCTCCTTTGGAGAGGGTTGGGGAGAGGAAAAAATTAAAAATATGAAAATCAATTTCAAACATATAATTGCCTTTGCTTTAGTGCTAATTGCCCAGTTTTCGTTTGCCCAAAAAAAGGATGAAAATATTGGAACGGAAGTCGTAAATGTGGTAAAACCATATACGCCAACCATTTCGGATGCTTTCAAAGTAAACGAAACACCAGTACTTGACGATGCCGATAACAGCAAAAAAGAAATCATTAATTATACTATTTTCTCCTTTCCGGTAGCTTCTACTTTTACGCCGTCAAAAGGAAAGGCCGAAGGAGTCGAAAAAGAAAAACAAGCGCATTTGTTTAATAATTATGCCACCTTTGGAGGAGGAAATTATGGGGTTTTAAACGCTGAATTATTCGTAAATCAAGAGCTTGGTACCAACGATTATGTGGGTGGAATGTTTCGCCATCTTTCGTCACAAGGCGGAATAAAAAATGTAGAACTTGATGATGCTTTTTATAACACTTCCATTGATTTGACTTATGGAATTCGTGAAAAAGATTTGTCGTGGAATCTAGATTTGGGTTACCAAAACCAAATTTATAATTGGTATGGTTTGCCAATGGGTTTCGGCAGTTCTTTAACTCCAAATAATAGAGCTAATTTAATTTACGGAATCAACCCGCAGCAAGTTTACAATAACATCTATTTAGGAAGTAAAATAGCACTTGAAGGCAGTATTATAAAGGAAGCAAGCTTGAAATTCAATCATTTTTCGGATGCTTTTGGTTCTTCGGAAAATAGATTTTACGTGAAACCTTCTTTCGAATTTAATATCAATGATAAGCTAATAAAAACGAATGTAATCGTAGATTATTTGAACGGAAGTTTTGAGAAAAATTATTCGAATACAAATGCTATTAAATACGGTTTTACTAATTTTGGAATTGCCCCAAGTTTTGCGATGCAAGAAGACGATTGGACTTTAAATATTGGTCTTGGCTTGTTTTATAGCTTGGATTTAGAAAATAAAAACAACAAGTTTTTGATTTATCCACAGATTAATGCTTCCTATAAAGTGGTTGGCGATTTGATGATTTTCTACGCGGGTGCCGAAGGGAATTTGGAACAAAACACCTATGCTGATTTTGTGAATGCAAATCCTTATTTGTCTCCAACATTAAGCATTAAACCAACGGACAGACAATATGATATTTTCGCTGGTTTGAAAGGAAAATTGACTAATACTGTGAGCTACAATCTTCGAGCTTCTTATGTTAATGAAAGAGATAAAGCCTTGTTTAAAAGTAATGACTATACTGAAACAAATACTAATGAAAATTATGCCTTTGGGAATTCCTTTCAATTGGTTTATGACGATACAAAAACGGTGAGTTTTTACGGCGAACTAAAAGCTGATATTTCAAATGATGTAAGTGTTGGAATCGACGGAACTTTTAGCAGTTATACTACCGATGTGCAAAGTGAAGCCTGGAATTTACCTTCCGTAAAATTAAACGCCAAAGTAGATTTTAACATCACAGAAAGATGGTATGCTGGAGCGAATGTGTTTTTTGTGGGAGAAAGAAAAGACCAACAATTGAACACAAATATTATTAATGTTATTGCTCCAAGTCCAATTACTTTGGATAGTTATTTTGATGTAAATGCACACCTTGGATTCAAATACAGCGATAGATTGACTGCTTTTTTAAGAGCCAATAATATCGCCAATCAAGCTTATCAAAAATGGATGAATTATCCAGTTCAGGGATTTCAAGTAGTTTTGGGAGCGAATTATAAATTTGATTTTTAACTTTTCTTAACCACAAAGTTCACAAAGTTCACAAAGAAGGCACGAAGAGCACAGAAAATAAATTTTAAAACTTTGTGAACCTTGTGCCTTCTTTGTGAACTTTGTGTTTAAACTTTTCCTAAATTATGACTTTCAAACAAAAAACACACCAATATTATCTGCAATTAATTCAGGATCGAGTAGATGCTTTTCGGGATATGATTGTGGCTTTGACCGAAGATTCAAAAAACGATGCCAAAGGTTCAGCTGGCGACAAACACGAAACTGCTTTATCGATGATGCACATCGAGCAGGAAAAACTCAATCACAAATTGAAAGAGGTTTTGGCTCAAAAAGCCATTTTAGACAAAATTGATTCCGCTACAATTGCCAAAACGATTATCGTGGGAAGTTTAGTCAAAGCCAATGGAATTTACCTTTATTTAAGTGCAGCTCTTCCTAAAATTGCTGTTGATGGGATTAATGTTATTGCGCTTTCTCCACAATCGCCATTAGGAAATAAATTAATGGGAAATGAAGTAGGTTTTTCGTTCGAGATTAATGGAACAAAGTATTTGATTGAGAGTATCGAATAGAATTCTTTTTGCTCGTGTCTTGTTCTTCTTAACTTGACTACTATTTTATAACAATCTAACATATTATAACAAAATCAAACATTATGTTAAAATAGTATCTTCTTTGATTGAAAACCATCTAAATCATTAAAAAATAGAAATCCCTAATAAAACTTTTCGTAAATTCGCGACCTTAAAAGTTTGACTTTAAAACGAAACGAAATTATGAACAAAACAATGACAGTCGACATCTTGTCGAGTATTAAAGGAGCACAGCCTTCCGAGAGCGTGAACAAATTATTTGATGTAATTAAAAATGCAATTCCATCAAATGCTACTACTTTAAATAATGTCAATCGAAATTGTGTGTCTGTGAGTAATTTAAGAGATGATGTTGTGATAGCCAGTTCGGCTATTGAAAGACAAATAATTTTGGAAAACTTCCCGAACAAAAAAAATGGTTTTTTAGTAGTTGCTAAAGTTATAGAAGGATAAAATGGAATCTCAAATAAAAAAAATACACCAACAATTGGTGTCAAAACAAATAACTTGCACCGCTTTGGTACAAGAAAAATTAGACTTACTAAAGCAAAATACCTATAACTCTGTCAATTCTGTTTTAGATACTTTGGCGCTTGAATTAGCTGTAAAAGTAGATGCTAAAATTGCACGTGGAGAAACAATAGGTTTGCTAGAAGGAATTCCTTTTGGAATTAAAGATGTATATATGTTGCAGGGAACTTACGCTACTGCAAGTTCTGATTTGTTGAAAAATTATAAATCTCCTTACACGGCTACTGCTATTCAAAAATTATTGGATGCAGGCGCTATTCCATTGGTGAAAGAAAACTGTGATAGTTTTGGACACGGTTCTTCTAGCGAAAATACGATTTTTGGTGCTGTAAAAAACGCTATCAATCCAGAATTAGTTGCTGGAGGTTCAAGTGGAGGATCTGCCGTTAACGTTGCCAAAGAATATACTGTATTTTCTATTGGTGGCGATACTGGAGGTTCGATTCGTCAGCCTGCTGGGTACAACCATATTTACGGTTTCAAACCAACTTATGGTAGAATTTCTAGATTTGGTCTTATGGCTTATGCTTCTTCTACAGATTGTGTTGGTCCATTGGCAAAATCCATTGAAGATATTCGAATTGTGTTGAATGTAATGAGCGGAAAAGATCCAAAAGATCAAACTTCAATCACTTCAAATGAAATTAGTGAAGAAGCAATTGCAACTTCAGGTGTAAAAACAGTTGGTTATTTCAAGAACTTTATCGAAAGTGATGCAATTGATAGTCAAATAAAAGCTGATTTTTTAGCCACCATCGAAAAATTAAAAGCCAAAGGAATTGAAGTTAAAGCATTGGATTTTTTCAAATCAGATATTTTAGTTTCGACTTATTATACTTTGGCAATGGCTGAAACGGCTTCGAATTTATCTCGTTTAGACGGAACAAATTATGGTAACCGTATTGAAGCAGAAAATTTAATCGAAACTTACGCTGTTACCCGTTCTGAAAATTTTTCGGAAGAAACGAAGCGTAGAATTGTTGGTGGAAACCAAGTGTTGTCACAAGGTTTCTCAGACGAAATATATTTAAAAGGATTGGCTTTAAGAGATCAAATTTCGGAGAATTTCAGTAGAGATTTTAACGAGGTTGATATTATTTTGTCGCCAGTTACACCAG
The DNA here is from genome assembly GCF_007097365.1 of Flavobacterium franklandianum. Taxonomy (GTDB): domain Bacteria; phylum Bacteroidota; class Bacteroidia; order Flavobacteriales; family Flavobacteriaceae; genus Flavobacterium; species Flavobacterium franklandianum. The sequence continues at coordinate 22,320 of NZ_VJZR01000012.1, read as the reverse complement.
GTGCTCCGCCAAAAATTGGAGACAGTTTAAAAGCCCCTTTAGCGATGTACTTATCCGATGCTTACACGGTTGGTTTTAGTTTGGGACAATTGCCAACTTTGACCGTGCCACAAGGAACAAGCACTGGATTGCAAATTACGGCTGCAAAAAATAATGATGAATTAGTGTTGCAATTTGCAAACTTCTTAAAAGATACAATATAATGGAATTGGAGCAATTAACTGCGGCTTTAAAAGCCCACGATTTAGAATTGGTAATTGGACTGGAAACACACGTTCGATTGAATACCAAAACCAAGTTGTTTTGTTCTTGTCCAAATCAAGAAATAGAAACACCTAACGAAAATATATGTTCGGTTTGTACGGGACAAATGGGTATTTTACCGGCCTTGAATAAAGAAGCAATTACAAAGGCGATTTATTTTGGAAAAGCGGTGGATTCGTCTTTTAGTAATGAAATTATATCTTGGGATAGAAAACATTACGAATATCCAGACAATCCGAAAAATATTCAGATAACGCAATTTCATAATCCGATAATTCCTGACGGACACGTTTCTTGTTACCGAAATGACGGTACGCAATTTACCGTAAATCTAACTCAGGTTCATATTGAAGAAGATGCTGCGAAATTGATGCACGAAAAGAAGATTTCTTTGGTCGATTTTAACAAAGCAGGTGTTCCGTTGATTGAAATTGTTACGGAACCTTGCCTCCGAAATATTGAGGATGCTTCGACATATGCGCAATACATTCAACGTATTGTTCAGAACTTGGGAATCTCTGAAGCGAATTTGGAAAAAGGAGAATTCAAATCGGATGTTTCAGTTTCTTTACGCAAAAAACATACTTACGAATTAAATCCAAGAACGGAAATCAAAAACTTGAACTCGTTTAAGTTTATGGTGGAAGCTTTGAAGGAAGAAGTGGAAAAACAATTCAATTATTTTATTGAGCACAAAGAGTTTCGTCCTGACCAAACGACAGTGTTGTGGGATGCTGATTTAAAGCAAACCAAAATAATGCGTAAAAAAGAATTCGAAGCAGATTATCGTTTTATTTCGGAACCCGATTTACCATTTGTAAATATTAAAGCGGAAATCGAAGCGATTAAAGTGGATACAAGCGCTTTGCCTTATGCAGTGGAATCTATTTTAATCAACGGAGGTGTTTTGCCACAAGATGCTAAATTTTTTACAGCAGATAAATTGCGTTCGCAAACATTTGTAGAAATTAATAACGAAATTAAAGATCCTTCGTTTGTCGCTAAAACTTTGGCAAACAATATCAAAGCCGAAGACTACGCTGAAATACACAGTATTGCTCATTTGACGGATATTTTTAAATTATTCAAAGCAGAGAAAATCACGGCGGTTTTAGTTCAAAATGCCATTACGGGTTATTTGAAAGATCGAACTTTTGACTACAATAAGTACTTTGAAGAAAACACCATTTCTGAAGATAAAATCCAAGAAGTTATTGCTAAAGTGATTTCGGAAAATGAGGCTGTTGCCAATGATATCAAAGCTGGAGACCAAGGAAAAGCGGGTATTTTGGTTGGTAAAGTTTTAGGTGTTATTGGAAAAGGTGCGAACGGAAAAGTAATTCGTCAAATTATTTTAGATAAAATTTCCGTAGGGACAGGTAGCGACCTGTCCGTACAAGGGGAAAATCGCGATCCATCCGCAGGGACAAGTCGCGACTTGTCCGTACCAATTTCGGAAGAAAAGGAAAGTCAAGAAGAATCGCTTCCTGAAATTCCGATTATTATAAAAGACATTTATAGAACGCATAAAATTTCACAATTATCCGAAGAAACTATCCAACAAGAAGTAATATTGTCTGGTTGGGTTGCCAGTGTTCGGGATCACGGTGAATTGATGTTCATTGATTTGCGTGATTCCAGTTTTGAGATTTTCCAAGTTCGAATCAGTAGGGAATCATTTCCTAATATTGATGAGTTAGTGAAATTGAAACCAGAATCCGTAATTTCGGTTACAGGAATTGTTGTTGGGCGTAACGAAGATGATTATAATTCAGGCTTGCGTACAGGTAAAATTGAATTAGAAACATCAGCATTAGAAATTTTAAACTTATCGAAAACATTACCTTTTGAAATCAAGAGAGCGGCGAAAACAAATGAAGCCATTCGTTTTCAATACAAGTTTTTGGATCACAGAAATGAAGAAGTACGAAGAGCCATTGTAAACCGTCATAAAGTAATTAAATTATTGCGTGACATTTTAGATGAAGAAGAGTTTTTAGAAATTGAAACGCCAATTTTGAGTGCAGGAACCGATGAAGGAGCACGTGAATTTATTGTTCCTACTCGTAAAGGATCCGGTTTGTTTTATACATTACCACAAGCGCCACAGCAGTTCAAACAAATGTTGATGGTGAGTGGTTATGAAAAGTATTTCCAAATTGCACGTTGTTTTAGAGATGAAGATTCTCGTGGAGATCGTCAGCCAGAATTTACGCAATTGGATATAGAAATGGCTTATGCCAGTATGCAACAAATTATAGATTTAAATACCAAATTGTTTAATGAAGTAGTTAAAAAAATATACGGCAACAAATGGATTTTACGTCCGTTTGAAGTGATTACCTATAAAGATGCAATGGATTTCTATGGTTGCGACAGACCCGATTTACGTTACGGCTTAAAAATGCAAGACATTACCGAAATTGTAAAAGAGACTACTTTCCAGGTATTTAGTAAACCAATTGAAGACGGCGGAATTGTAAAATGTATCAAGGTTTCGGCTAAAGAACAAGGAAACAAACGGATTTCTAAAGGTCAAATCGAAAACCTTACCGCTATTGCGCAACAACACGGTTTAGGTGGATTGGCTTATATTATTGTAAATGAAGACGAGTTGCAATCGCCAATTATCAAGTTTTTGGGTGAAGAAATTGCAGCAGGAATTATAAAAGCTACCAATGCTCAAGTGGGCGATATTGTATTCTTCTCGGCGGCAGATTATGCTACGGCTAACAAAGCTTTGGATGCTGTTCGTCAAGAAATGGGTAGAATGCTACACTTGATTAATCCAAAGGAATTATGTCCGGCTTGGGTTGTTGATTTTCCAATGTTTGAAAAAACGGATGAAGGAAGATGGACATTTACACATAATCCTTTCTCGATGCCTGCGATTTACGATTTGCAAAAACATATGAATGGAACAGATGACGAAATTGGAACTATCATCGCACAGCAATACGACATCATCTTAAACGGTTACGAAATTGGGGGAGGATCAGTTCGTGCACATAAATCGGAGATTCTAGAAGCGACTTATAGAAATATGGGTTACAACAAAGAAGAAATGATGAGGAGTGTGGGAACAATGCATAAAGCTTTCCAATACGGCGCACCACCACACGGAGGAATTGCTTGGGGAATCGATCGTTTGATGATGATTTTAGAGAAAAAAGCATCGATTAGAGAAGTAATGGCTTTCCCAAAAACAGGTTCAAGCGAAGATTTATTATTTGGCGCACCATCACTTTTGTCTGATAAAAAAGTAGAAGAAATGAATGTGAGGATTATGAGATAAAAAAATTTCAATGTCAATGGCAAATTAAAAATAAATAATTTGAATTGTTTATTTTTCCAAATTTCCAAAACAGCATTTTAAATGTTTGTTTTGGAAATTTGTCTTTTATAGCCTTTTTATTGAAATTGCCATTGAAATTGTAATTGATTTTAGCTATTGCCATTGTTGTTGAAATCCACACGTTTTTGTTAATAACTTAACAACTTAAAATGAGATTTTAACCATTAAATCTTATATGGTTTGTTATATTTGCGTGTTATACGAAAAATACATTTTTAGATTAAAAAATATGAGCGAAGAAATTAAAAAAGACAATTATTCAGCAGATAGTATTCAGGCGTTAGAAGGGATGGAGCACGTAAGAATGCGTCCTTCGATGTATATTGGAGATGTAGGAGTTCGAGGACTACATCATTTAGTTTATGAGGTTGTGGATAACTCTATCGATGAAGCGATGGGTGGTCATTGTGATACCATCATAGTTGATATAAATGAAGATGGTTCTATTACTGTTGAAGATAACGGTCGTGGTATTCCGGTAGGAATTCATAAAAAAGAAGGTGTTTCTGCATTAGAGGTTGTAATGACTAAAATTGGTGCTGGAGGTAAATTCGATAAAGATTCATATAAAGTTTCTGGAGGTCTTCACGGTGTTGGGGTTTCGGTGGTAAATGCATTGTCAAACCATTTGAGAGCAACGGTACATAGTAGTGATGGAAAAGTATACGAACAAGAGTACGAAAAAGGAAAAGCGCTTTATCCAGTTAAACAAATTGGAGAAACTACCAAGAGAGGGACAATAGTAACTTTTTATCCGGATCCTTCTATATTTACTCAAACAGTAGAGTATTCTTATGATACATTATCAGGTCGTATGCGTGAGTTGTCTTATTTGAATAAGGGAATTACAATCACTTTTACAGACAAAAGAGAATTGGATAAAGATGGAAATTTTGTTTCAGAAATCTTTCATTCTACAGAAGGTTTAAAGGAATATGTTCGTTATTTGGATGCCAATCGAGAGCCAATTATTTCTCACGTAATATCAATGAATTCTGAAAAAGGAGAAGTTCCAGTTGAGGTTGCCTTGATTTATAATACCAGTTACACAGAGAATATTTTTGCTTACGTAAATAATATCAATACTCACGAAGGAGGAACGCACTTGCAAGGTTTTAGAACTGGTTTAACCAGAGCCTTGAAGAAATATGCAGATGCCTCTGGAATGTTGGATAAATTGAAATTCGAAATTGCCGGAGATGACTTCCGCGAAGGACTTACGGCTATTATTTCGGTAAAAGTTTCAGAACCACAATTTGAAGGTCAAACTAAAACAAAATTAGGAAACAGAGAAGTAGTTGCGCCTGTAAGTCAAGCGGTGAGCGAAATGATTGAAAATTATTTGGAAGAAAATCCAAATGATGCTCGAATCATTGTTCAAAAAGTAATTCTTGCTGCTCAAGCGCGTCACGCTGCCAAAAAGGCGCGTGAAATGGTACAACGCAAAACCGTGATGGGTGGAGGCGGATTGCCAGGAAAACTTTCGGATTGTTCCGAACAAGATCCTGCAAAATGCGAAGTATATCTTGTCGAGGGAGATTCGGCTGGTGGAACAGCAAAACAAGGTCGTGACAGAGCATTTCAAGCTATTTTGCCATTGCGTGGTAAGATTTTGAATGTAGAAAAAGCAATGCACCATAAGGTTTTTGAAAACGAAGAAATCCGAAATATTTTCACCGCACTTGGTGTAACTATTGGTACAGAAGAAGATAGTAAAGCACTGAACATTTCAAAATTGCGCTACCATAAAGTAATTATTATGTGTGATGCCGATGTCGATGGTAGTCACATTTCTACTTTGATTTTGACATTCTTCTTCCGTTTTATGAAAGAATTAATCGAGGAAGGACACGTATATATTGCGGCACCACCTTTATATTTGGTTAAAAAAGGAAACAAAAAAGAATATGCTTGGAACGATGATCAGCGTGATATTGCCAATGCAAAAATGGGAGGAAGTGCAGCAATTCAGCGATATAAAGGTCTTGGAGAAATGAACGCAGAGCAATTATGGGAAACCACAATGGATCCAAGTTTTAGAACTTTGCGAAAAATTACTATTGAAAGTCTTGCTGAAGCCGACAGAGTTTTCTCAATGTTAATGGGTGACGAGGTTCCGCCAAGAAGAGAATTTATCGAGAAAAATGCAGTTTATGCTAATATTGATGCGTAAATAAAGTTTATGGTTTGTTGTTTGAAGTTAGCAACAATCCATATGAAAAGTAGTAAACAACAAACAACAAATAATAATTAAATTAATTTAAATGAAAGTTACAATTGTAGGAGCAGGAAATGTGGGAGCATCTTGCGCAGATTCAATTTCTTATAGAGGAATTGCAAGTGAAGTAGTATTATTAGATATTAGAGAAGGTTTTGCAGAAGGAAAAGCAATGGATATTTCTCAATGTGCCACTAACACAGGTTTTAATACTAATATTTCAGGTGTTACCAATGATTATTCAAAAACAGCCAATAGCGATGTAGTAGTAATTACATCAGGAATTCCAAGAAAACCAGGAATGACTCGTGAAGAATTGATAGGTATTAATGCAGGAATCGTAAAATCGGTGGCTGATAATGTATTAACCCACTCTCCAAATGCAATTATTGTAGTGGTTTCAAACCCAATGGATACAATGACTTATTTGACATTGAAAGCTACGGGTTTGCCTAAAAATAGAGTTATCGGTATGGGTGGAGCATTAGACAGTTCACGTTTCAGATATTATTTATCAAAAGCATTAGACAAGCCATCAAATGATGTTTCTGCAATGGTAATTGGTGGACACGGAGATACAACTATGATTCCATTAACAAGATTGGCATCTTATAATGGTATTCCAGTTTCTGAATTTTTATCAGAAGAAGAATTGGCTAAAGTTGCTGCTTCAACAATGGTTGGAGGTGCTACACTAACAGGTTTACTAGGAACTTCGGCTTGGTATGCGCCTGGAGCATCTGTGGCGTATTTAGTAGATAGTATTTTGAATGACCAAAAGAAAATGATTGCTTGTTCAGTAATGCTAGATGGCGAATACGGACAAAGTGATATTTGTATTGGTGTTCCTTGTATTATTGGTAAAAACGGAATCGAACAAATTCTTGATATCAAATTAAGTGATTCAGAAAAAACGGCTTTTGCTAAAAGTGCAGATGCTGTTAGAAACATGAATGGCGACCTAAATTCTATATTAGGATAGGAATATTTGGTTAAAAAATGAAAAGACTGCACTTTTGCAGTCTTTTTTTGATATTAATCAATAAATATATTGGTTAATCTTAACGTTAATTATATATTTGCTCGGTCAAAAAATATGATTTACTTCATAATGTTTTATTTTATAATAAAAATAGATGTTAGGGCTTATTTTATAAGGGTTGAAACAAAAAAAAATACAATAAATAATTAATTTTCAGTAATAATGCAGAATAAAGGACTTATTAAATTTTTCGCAATTCTATTTGCATTGGTAAGCATTTACCAACTTTCTTTTACTTTCGTTTCAAGCAAAGTCAAAAATGACGCAAAATCTTTTGCAAAAGGAAATCCTGATAAAGAATTAAAATATTTGGATTCCATTGGAAAAGAAAATGTTTTTAATCTTGGATTTACAAATTTTACTTTCAACGAAGTAAAAGACAAACAAATCAATAAAGGTCTTGACTTAGAAGGAGGTATTAATGTTACTCTTCAAATTTCAGTAAAAGATGTTTTGAAAGGATTAGCTAATAATTCTAAAAACCCAGTTTTCAACAAATCTTTGGCTGATGCAACTGCAAACCAAAGAGGAAATCAAACCTATATTGATGCGTTTTTCGAAGCTTTTGAAGCCAATTCAAAAGGAACAGTAAAACTAGCTTCTCCTGATATTTTTGCAAATAAAACTTTGCAAGGAGAGGGTGGAATCGATTTTAAAATGACCGATGCACAAGCTCAAAAAGTAATCAAAATTAAAGTTGATGAATCTGTAGAAAGTGCTTTTGGAGTATTGAGAAAACGTATCGATAAATTTGGTGTTACTCAACCTAACATTCAAAAACTAGGTGAATCTGGAAGAATTCTTGTGGAACTTCCTGGTGCGAAAGATGTAGATAGAATTAAAAAATTATTGCAAAGTACCGCTCAATTAGAGTTTTGGGAAACGTATAAAATAGAAGAAATCGGTAATTTCTTGATGGCTGCAAATGAAGCATTGAAGAAAACCGAAATCAAAACTACCGAAGTTAAGACGATTTCTAAAGATACTTTGAGTGCTTTATTAACTGACAAAAAAGATTCAGTTGACACTAAACAAGGAAGTAATCCAATTCTTGATAAAATAATTCAACAAGGTGGCGGACCGGTTTTGGGTATGTTTTCACCTAAAGATACTGCAGTTGTTGGTGGGTATTTAAGAAGAGCTGACATTAGAGTTTTATTGGCTCCAGACCAGCATTATGCTAAATTTGTTTGGGGAAAACCAACAACTCTTACAGATGCCAAAGGAAAAGAAATTGACGCTGTCGAATTGTATGCTTTGAAAGGCAATAGAGATAATGTTGCATCGATGGGTGGAGGAGTTGTTACTGACGCAAAAGATACTTTTGACCAATCGGGAAAACCTGCGGTTTCAATGCAAATGAATGGTCAAGGTGCTAAAGCTTGGGAAGAATTAACAGGAAGAGCTTACACTCAAAAAAGTAGTATAGCTATTGTTTTGGATAATATTGTATATTCTGCACCAGGTGTTTCTAGTGGTCCAATTTCAGGTGGTAGATCTGAAATATCAGGAAATTTTGAAATAGCAGAAACTAAAGATTTAGCCAATGTTCTAAGAGCGGGTAAACTTCCTGCAGCTGCGGATATTATTCAATCGGATGTTGTAGGTCCATCATTGGGTCAAGAAGCAATTGATAATGGAACTAATTCAGCACTTTTAGGATTGCTATTAGTTTCTCTTTGGATGATGGTGTATTACGGAAGAGCTGGTTGGTATGCGAATATCGCATTGGCAGTCAACTTATTATTCTTGTTCGGAATCTTAGCCAGTTTAGGTGCTGTACTTACATTGCCTGGTATTGCTGGTATCGTTTTGACAATGGGTACTGCGGTAGATGCGAATATTATTATTTATGAAAGAGCAAAAGAAGAATTGCGTTCCGGTAAATCATTAGATGAATCAGTTATTGCAGCCTATAGTTGGAAAGGTGCCATGCGTTCTATAGTTGATGCCAATGTTACTCACATTTTAACTGGTGGGGTATTATTTATTTTTGGTTCAGGACCAATTAAAGGTTTTGCAACTACATTATTAATTGGTATTATCACCTCTTTATTTACTTCAATCTTTATTGCAAGAATCTTTATTGATAGAAGAATTCAAAAAGGTGGACTATTATCATTTGTAACAAGTTTTTCTAAAAATTTCTTTACCAACTTCCACTTCGATTTCTTGAAAATTAAAAAATGGACGTATGCTTTTTCAGCGATTGTAACAGTTGTGAGTATCTATTCATTAGCTACAAATGGTTTGGATCAAGGGGTTGATTTTGTTGGAGGAAGAACTTTCCAAATACGATTTGAAAAACCGGTTGAAGTAGAAGGTGTAAAAGCAGAATTAGCTAAAGTTTTTGATGGTAGCGCCGAAGTGAAAATTATTGGTAACAACAATCAATTAAAAATCACTACAAAATACAAAGTACAAGAACACGGAAGTGAAGCTGATGAAGAAGTAAATAAATTATTATACGATAATTTAAAAAAACATTATGCTTCCGGATTGACTTATGATAGATTTGTGAATGCTTATGATGGTAAAAAACTAGGTATTTTACAAGCTTCTAAAGTGGGACCGACAGTTGCTGAGGACATCAAAAATAATGCATATTGGGCAGTTTTTGGAGCCATGCTTATTGTAGGATTGTATTTGGTTATTAGTTTTAGAAAATGGCAGTATAGTTTGGGTGCGATTGCCGCTGTAGTACACGACGTAATATTTGTATTAGGAATTTACTCTTTGTGTTACAAATTTATGCCTTTCGGTATGGAGATTGACCAGCACTTTATCGCTGCGATTCTTACCGTAATAGGATATTCAATGAATGATACTGTTATTGTATTTGACAGGGTTCGTGAATTTTTAGGTGGCAAAAAAGCCAAAGGAGATTTTAATAGTATCGTAAATCAATCTATTAATAGTACAATGTCAAGAACGATAAATACCTCATTAACGATGATTTTAGTATTATTGATTATGTTTATTTTTGGTGGAGATTCAATTCGAGGATTTATTTTCGCAATGCTTATCGGTATTATCGTTGGAACCTATTCTTCATTATTCATAGCAACTCCAGTTTTGTGTGATACAATGTCAGAAGAAGAACATTTAAGAATTGAAAAAGAGCATAACTCTTAAAGTTATAAAAAATTATAATTATTGAAAAGACTCGAATTTTATTCGGGTCTTTTTTTTGTAATAAAGTGTTGCGTTATCGTCTAATATTTTGTACTGTAACTCAATAAATTATAAAATTTGTTTTGTTCAAAAGCCAAATTTTATATATTTACTGAATATTACTGTTGATCCCCCAAATTTTAAACAGCCTAAAACCTAAAAATGATGAAAAAAATAATCAAATCATTTGTTTGTTTTCTTTTGATTACTGCTTTATCAAATGCCTCTGTTTTTGCTAAGAACACCAATAGTTCCTATCTAATTACTAGTTCGCTATTAGTGCCTCCAAGTCCACCAACTGTAAATGGATTTCAATACTATTGTATAAATGATGTTGTGACACTTACTGCAACAGCATCCGCAGGAGGAATTTTAAATTGGTATGGAACTAATGCATCAGGAGGTACTTCATCAGCAACAACTCCAATTCCTTCTACAATAGTTGCAGGATCTACAACCTATTATGTTAGTCAAACTGTTGCTGGAGAAGAAAGCTCTAGAGCATCAATTGTTGTCAATGTGGATAAACAATTAGGATTATTTTGTGATGCTACTAAAACAACGTCGAATTCAGTAGGGTTTGACTTTGCCAATGTAGGTCAGAGTAGTTTTACTTATAGCTATAGTATTTCTGGTGGCTCTCCAGTTACAGGGGTTTGGTCTGCACCTTCAAATTATGTGGTTACTGGCGTTTTGCCTGGTCAATCGGTTACTTTTACAATTACTGCCATAGGAGCACCGTCTTGTGTTATTTCTTCTCAAACTGAAACTTGTAATTCAGACTGTACTATTGCTCAAATAATAACACCTACATTTAGCACCACACCAACTTCTTATTGTTTAAATGATGTTGTCGTTTTACCAACAACATCAACAAATGGAATCACCGGTACTTGGAGTCCCATTCCAGTTGATACTTCAACTATGGGTGCTAATATTTATACATTCACTCCAAATCCAACATCTTTTCCTTGCGCATTAAAAACAACTTTAAGAATTACAGTAGAACCGATAGTACCTGATTTTAACGATTTTTCTCTTTGTTCTGGTGATATAGCTACTACTCTAAGTCCAGTTTCACCAAATGGCATTACTGGAGTTTGGAATCCAACAACTGTTGATAATATGAATAGTGCTTCTTATGTTTTTACACCTGATCCAGGTCAGCCTTGCACTCCATCTATTAAAACTATAAAAGTTACTGTAAATCCATCAAACACCATATTGAGTTTGAATTGGACAGTAACCGATGCATTTACCAAAAATCAAATAGTTACTATTACAAATCCAGTTGGAGCGAATTATTTATATCAAATGGATTCTGGTCCATTTCAAGCAAGCCCTTTATTCGAAAATGTTGCTTCAGGATTGCATTCTATCTCTGTAAATGATCTAAATGGTTGCAGTAAACTAACTGATAGCAATGTTTTGGTCATTGGTTATCCCAAATATTTTACACCAAATGGTGATACTTATAACGAAAATTGGAATATTTCAGGGCTAAGTGATCAGTTGAATTGCAGAATATACATATTTGATCGGTATGGTAAATTATTGAAAGATATAAGTCCAAAAGAACTTGGATGGGATGGAACTTATATTGGTCAGCCAATGCCAGCCGATGATTATTGGTTTACAGTCGAATACTCTGAACAAAATAGTATCAAAAAATTCAAATCCCATTTTTCTTTGAAAAGATAAAAAACGAAAGCCTCGCAAAATTGTGAGGCTTTCGTTTATAATAACAAATACAAATAGTAGTTTTGATTAAAAACTTGCTCTCGTTACTTTCTCATTGTTCTGGTAGAGGTGAGGAGACTATCACAAAATTCCATAAGATAAATTTATTTTTGAAAAAACACTTTGTGCAGCGGGGAAGATAAAATACTATAATATGCTAACTAATTTATTAACAAAGACATAGCTATATTTATTTTGATAAACGCAACAGTTCCCTGATTAAAATCAGTTACGAAATCAACTTTTCCTTTTTTAATATAGTTTTTCCATTTATCTTTAGAAATTATAAACCACTCCAATACGGGATTATTTATTTATCAATATGAAAAAAAATATTTTTTTTTTACTTACTATGGTGTTTGCAACATCAAATCATATCTGTGGTCAGGATTTAAAACTTAACGATCTTGAGTATTTCGAGACACAAGGCGTCAATGTACTTGTCTATAATAACATTTTTAGTGGAGGTTTTAACGACGAAAAGAATGCTGGAATAGAAATAATTCATCATGGAGTCAGAACATCACAAGGTGGGGCAGTTAGACTTTCTAATACACCAGAGCAATGGGATCTTGTTCCTGATGTAACAAGTAGAAAAGTAAACCGTGCGACAAAATCTATTGAAACTATATTAAGATATAAAGATTACGATTTTGATTCACGAGTCGTTGTTACGGCTAAGGGTAAAGGCGTAGAGATATCCATTTATCTTGATAAACCTCTCCCAAAAGCTCTTGAAGGTAGTGCAGGATTTAATCTTGAGTTTCTGCCTTCGCAATACTGGGCGAAAGCATATACGATGGATGGACGCTACAATCGATTTCCACGCTATGTGGTAGGAAACACCACTACCAGGCCTAATAATGAAAAAACAAAACAGTACAAGGGTTACAAAACTTACGACGACAGGGGAACAGACAAATTTATTGATCCGCTTCCGCTTGAAACGGGCCGTACCTTTCTTCTGGCACCAGACGAACCTTCCCGTTTAATAAAAATAACTTCTCCGGACGCAGATCTAATGCTTTTTGACGGTCGTGTATTGGCACAAAATGGATGGTTTGTAGTTCGCAGTTTACTTCCGGCTGGAAAAACCGGCAAGGTATTGAGCTGGATGGTGGAACCAAATGCGATTAATGGTTGGACGAGAGAACCAAATATTGGTTTCTCTCAAGTAGGCTACATCCCTTCGCAACAAAAAGTTTCGGTAATTGAACTTGACAAGAAAGACAAACCATTTGCAAAAGCCTCGTTGTATAAAGTTGGCAATGACGGTAATGCCACCGAAGTATTCAACGGAAAAACAACGCCTTGGGGTAACTATTTTAAATATAACTATGTAAAATTCGATTTTACTTCGGTAAAAGATTCCGGTATATACTATATCCAGTATGGCAATATCAAAACGAACAATTTTTTGATAGAAAATAATGTCTATGATAAGATTACTGATGCTACTAGTGATATATGGATACCAATACATATGAATCACATGTTTGTAAACGAGGGTTACCGAGTATGGCATGGTGAACCATTCAAAGAAGGGTACCGCCAAGCTCCACCAAACACCGATCATTTCGATCTTCATAGCCAAGGCCCAACAACCGATACCAAGTATAAAGCACTTGAATTAATTCCCGGATTAAATGTTGGAGGTTTTTTTGACGCTGGAGATTTTGATATAGAGACGGGATCAAATATCAGCGTGGTAAACAATTTCGTTGAAACCTGGGAGTATTTCAAACCAATGCGAGATCAGACTTTTGTGGATCAAAAACAACGTTATGTTGATCTTCACAGACCCGACGGAACACCAGATGTACTGCAGTTTATCGAGCACGGAACCCTGAATCTGGTAGCTCAGGCTGAGACAATCGGTCACATGGCACAAACACTGTCTAACTCTGTTCTTGATAATTATCATCACCTTGGCGATGCAGCCTCATTAACAGATGGGCTTCCTTATAATCCAAAACTAGGCTCATATGAAAAAGCCAGTGACGGACTATCTAGCGGTGTTAAAGATGATTTGTGGGCGTTTACAAGTCGCGATCCTCACCTCGATTTAAATGCAGCTACAATGTTTGCCGCAGCAAGCAGAGCGCTAAAGGGTTACAATGACAATCTTTCGGCCAGGGCTTTAGTACAATCAAAAAGACTTTTGAAAGAGTCCACAGAATTACTCGCCAATCAGCCGCAAGACAGTATTAGCAAGTACGGCAGATCCTCAAATGCGGCAACCAATCTTCAATTGTATATCTCCACGAACGAAAACCAATATTTGGATAAATTCCAGGAACTTTTGTGGCCAGATCTTGATCGAAATGTAAATTTTGGTCTTCTGACGGCATTAGATGCCCTACCGCACATGGACGCATCGTATAAAGAAAAACTTAGACCTTATGTTGTAAAGTTCAAAGAGTATATGGATAAACTCGAAAAGGATAATCCTTACGGTGTGCCTATTGGTCTTGGTAACTGGGCAGGTGGCGCGGCTCTATTGAATTTTGGAACAACTGTTTGTTTCGCGAGCAAAAACTTTCCAGATATCATCAATCCAAGTCATGCTTTCAAGACCTCTAACTATCTCTTTGGCTGTCACCCGTACCATAACTATTCGTTGGTGGCAACAGTGGGTGCTACTCGTCCTAAAGCAGTTTTTTATGGTAATAACAGAGCTGATTTCTCCTTTATTCCGGGCAATGTTGCTCCTGGTATACTATTTAGAAAACCAGACCATTTTGAAAATTTTGACGACTGGCCATTTTTATGGGGGCAAAATGAAGGTACTATTGGCGGAAATACCAGTTATTTAATTTTTGGATCTGCTTTTAAGAGTTTATTAAAATAAACAAATTGCTTTTAAACAGTTTTGAATTAGCAGCTGATTCAAAACTGTTTAATTTTTAGGGTAAAATGAAAAGCTATAGTTATTAAATTTTAAACTGAAACAGGAAAAACAATTACTCATCGGTTTTTCAACAGACCTAAACCCTCCCGATCGCTCGGGTGCATTCTGTGCCAACTCCAATAAGCCACTCCAACAAAACTAACGTATTTTTTATGAATTTTTTTTTTTAAAAAAAGCCACATCTTTTATTGATATAGTTTTTTTGATTTGTATTGCTTGCTCAAATTTATTGGCACAGAATATAATTCTGGGCTACCCGTTGGGGAGAAAACTTATTTCTCGTCAAGGATATCGAGGTTTGACAGCTATGGATAGTAATGATAGAGGTTGTTCAGCCCATGCCAGCAACAGATTATTGGTTTAGTTTTGAATATGAAGAGCAAGGAATTAGCAAAAAATTCAAATCCCATTTTTCTTTAAAGAGATAAAAAACGAAAGCCTCGCAAATTGTGAGGCTTTTGATTTTAAAATTATTTTGTGATAAACTATATGTGAACGGGTTTTTCGGCTGTAAAAACCAAATACAATCCAATCAATATGAATGGAATACTGAGCCATTGTCCAGTAGATAAAAGACCTAAGGCACTTTCGAATCCCCCTTGACTTTCTTTTACATATTCCACAACAAAACGTACAGACCATAAAAGCACTAGGAAAAGACCAAATAAATACCCTGATTTTTCTCTTGCGTCGGTTTTCCAATACAAGAAAAACAGTATGGCAAAAACAAAAATATAGCAAAAAGCTTCGTATAATTGTGCTGGGTGTTTTGCTGGAACTTGTACTAATAAATCAGCAAACTGTGGGTTGGTCGCAATGGCGTTGTAGGCTTCATTTGGTGATGCTAATTGTGTCGCATTTACAGCTTCTCTGGCGCTAAACTGATCCCGAATAAAGCGAATTCCAAAAGGTGAACTAGTCACGTTTCCAACAATTTCTGAATTGAAAAAATTGCCTAAACGTACAAAGATTGCCCCACTAGATACAGCGATGACAATTCTATCTAAAATCCACATTTGGGGTCTTTTTAATATATTTTTACTAAAAAAGTACATTGTAATTATAATGGAAATAGCTGCTCCATGGCTTGCCAATCCTTGATAACCTGTAAATTCCCAGCCATTTATGATGTGAAAAAGGGTTCCTTCGGGATTTTCCCTAATTGGAAGTAGTATTTCTGTCAAATGATTGCGATAATATTCCCAATCGTAAAAGAAAACATGACCCAAACGAGCTCCGGCTAATGTAGCCAAAACGGTCCAAATAAATAAGGAGTCTAATTTGTCTAGCGATTCGTAGTCACGTTCGAATATTTTTTTCATTATAAACCAACCCAGTCCAAAAGCAATTACAAACATCAGGCTATAAAAGCGAATTACAAAAAAACCTAAATCAATGCCTTCTGACGGATTCCAAATTATATTTAAAGCGTGTGTCATATAATGTGTTTTAAAGATTGTAAAAATATATATTTTAATAAGAGTATATCTTTATAAAAAGTTAATGTTTGTGTGAGCATTTGTTTTTGGTCTCAACACTTTGGCTTGAATGTGGCTTGGAAGGCACAGGATCATACCCCGTTTTTCCCCAAGGATGACAACTCAATATTCTTTTTATTCCTAAAAAACCACCATAAAATAAACCGTGTTTTTGTAATGCTTCAACCATATAACTCGAACATGTAGGCTCAAATCTACAAGTAGAGGGAGTGAATGGAGAAATAGCACTTTGATAAAAACGTACTAAAATAACAAAAGGAAATATAAGTATTTTCTTTAACATATCTTAAAAAAGTGTTCGGTGTTCAGTTTTTTAGTGATCAGCTATTGGAACTTTAAATACTATTAGCATACAAATTTTTAGTAAATCAATCTGCAACTTTAAATCTGCAACTTTAAATCTGCAACCTGCCATCTGCCATCTGTAACCTGCCATCTGCAGCCTGATTACTGAATACTAAAAGTAGTCCCTTCTTTCCCGTCCTTCAACTGAATTCCTAAGGCAATCAATTGATTTCTTATTTGATCTGACATTGCAAAATCTTTATTGCCTCTAGCCTCATTTCGCATACCTATTAGCATATTGACTACGCCTTCTAGTTTTTCGTTATTGTTTTCAACACCTTTTTCGTCTTTAAGTCCCAAAACATCAAAGATAAAAGTGTTTGTCGAATGAATAAATAATTTTAAATCTTCGGATGTGAGGCTAGCAGAATTATCATTTAATAAATTGATGTACCGAATTCCTTCAAATAAATTAGCAATTAGAATTGGAGTATTAAAATCGTCATTCATTGCTGCATAACAACTTTGAATCCAATCGGGAACTGAGAAAGAAGAAGTGGTGTTGGGTTGAATGGTTGCAATCAATTTTACACCTTCAAGCAATCTGTTTAATCCTTTTTCGCTGGCAATCATGGCCTCGTTCGAAATGTCTAAAACACTGCGATAATGAGCTTGCAAAAAGCAAAAACGAACCACATTAGGTTGAAATTTCTTTTCGAAAAAAGTGTTTTCACCCGAAAGCAATTCCATAGGTAAAATATAATTCCCAGTCGATTTGCTCATTCGCAAACCATTCATCGTTAGCATATTGGTGTGCATCCAAATATTTACTGGAGTTATTCCGTTACACGCTTTTCCTTGAGCTACTTCGCATTCGTGATGAGGGAATTTTAAATCCATTCCACCTCCGTGAATATCAAAATGCTCTCCTAAATATTTGGTGCTCATTGCGGTACATTCTAAGTGCCAGCCCGGAAAACCTTCGCCCCAAGGGGAATTCCAACGCATGATGTGTACAGGGGAAGCATTTTTCCACAAAGCAAAATCTTGAGGGTTTTTCTTTTCGTTTTGACCGTCTAAATCTCTTGTATTGGCAAACAATTCATCAATATTTCGATTACTCAATTCGCCGTAATTTAAGCCTTTTTTGTTGTATTCATAAACATCAAAATAGACAGAACCTTGGGTTTCGTATGCAAAACCATCGGCAATTAGTTTTTGAATCAATTCTATTTGTTCAATAATATGACCTGTTGCGGTAGGCTCAATTGTAGGAGCCAAAAAATTAAATTTTTCTAAAACCTTATGAAAATCGACAGTGTATTTTTGAACTACTTCCATGGGTTCCAATTTTTCTAGTCGAGATTGTTTTACAAAACGGTCGTTTTCAACATTTCCATCATCGGTCAAATGTCCAGCATCGGTAATATTTCTAACATAACGCGTTTTGTAACCCAAATGCAAAAAATACCTAAAGATTACATCAAACGACATAAACGTTCTCACATTTCCAAGATGTACATTGCTATAGACCGTTGGTCCACAAACATACATTCCAACATTTCCTTCGTGTATGGGTTCAAAAATTTCTTTTTCCCCCGAAAGAGTATTGTATATTTTTAAATTTTGGGATTTGTATAAAGGCATTCTTGATTATGGTTTATTGTTTGTAGTTTATGGTTTATAGTTTGTGGTTAATGGAACATAATTTATTATTTAAATTTAAGTCCTTTTATTTCACAATTGTTGAGATAGTTCATCATTGATCCAATTTTATTTTTCTCTAATTCAACCATTTCGTTTAATTTCAAATATTGTTCTTCAGAAATCAATTTTTTATCAAATGCTCTATAAGATTGAGATTTTACTTCGCCAGATGAACCTTTTGCAATGCTCAAAAATTGAATAAATTCTCTATTCCCGTTTCGCTCGAAACCTTCAGCAATATTGTCCATAATCGATCCTGAACTTCTGTCAATTTGGTCTTTTGGGGAATAGTTGGTCTTTAGATTTGTATTTTGAATTAGAAACTCAACATATTGACAGATTTCTCTAGCCAATCTCCATATTTCTAAATCCTCGAATTTTAGTATTTTTCCCATAACAACAAACTATAAACCCAAAACTATAAACCCTTTAAAACTTCGTTTCTAACTTTATATATTCTAATAGTTCTCTTCGAGTTTGTTCTTCTTTAAATTTACCTCCAAATTCTGAGGTTACTGTACTGCTTTCGATGTCTTTTATTCCTCTCGAATTAACGCAAAGATGTTTGGCATCGATAATACATGCCACATCTTCTGTACCCAACGCTATTTGAAGTTCTTGAACAATTTGCATTGTTAAGCGTTCTTGAACCTGAGGTCTTTTCGAATAAAACTCAACTATTCTGTTTATTTTTGATAGTCCAACAACTCTTCCGTTTGAGATGTAAGCTACGTGTGCTCTTCCAATAATGGGCAACAAATGGTGCTCACAAGTTGAATAAAGTGTAATGTTTTTTTCGACCAACATTTCTCCATATTTGTAGCTGTTTTCGAAAGTTGAAGCGCTTGGTTTTTTTGCTGGATTTAGACCTCCAAAAATTTCTTTCACAAACATTTTTGCTACTCGATTGGGTGTTCCTTTCAAGCTATCGTCGGTCAAATCCATGCCTAGAGTAACAAGTATATTTTCGACATCTTTCTTTATTTTTTCGATTTTTTCATCGTCAGATATGTCAAAAGCGTCTTCTCTTACTGGGTTTTTTGCTGCTGAACTAATATGGTTGTCTCCTATTTCGTCCTGAAATTCTTCGTTGTTTATCATTAAAAGTTACAATTATTGTATGAAATGAATTAAGGGGTAAAGATAATTAATTAAAGCCAAAGAATTTCTAAAGCTTTTAATAATTAATTGGGATAAAATGCAATTGAATTTTAAAATAAAAACATGAGTTTCCTTATTTCGAATTATAAATTGGAATTGCCTCTTTTAAGATTTGTACAGCTCGAACTAAATCTTCTTTTTTTAGCACATAAGCAATTCGAACTTGATTTAATCCAACGCCTGGAGTAGAATAAAATCCTGCCGCAGGAGCTACCATTACAGTTTCTCCATCAAGATTGTAGCTTTCAAGAAGCCATTGGGCAAAATCATCGGTATTGTCAACAGGTAGTTGAGCAATGCAATAAAACGCGGCTTTTGGAGTGGTTACGATTACACCTTTTATTTTGTTTAATTCGGTTATTAAGGCATCTCTTCGTTCTTTGTATTCTGAAATTACTTCGTCAAAATAACTTTGGGGAGTATCTATTGCAGCTTCGCAAGCGATTTGTCCAATCGTCGGTGGGCATAAACGAGCCTGAGCAAATTTCATTGAGGCTGAAATAACTTCTCTATTTTTGGTAACCATGCAGCCAATTCTTGCGCCACACATACTGTATCTTTTGGAAACAGAATCAATCATTATGACATTTTGCTCAATTCCTTTGAGGTTCATCACCGAAAAATGTTTGTCTCTGTCGTCGTATATGAATTCGCGATACACTTCGTCAGCAATTAGAAATAAGTCGTGTTTTCGAACCAATTCTCCCAATTGATTAATTTCGGATTCTGAATACAAATAGCCAGTTGGATTATTGGGATTACAGATTAAAATCGCTTTGGTTTTTGATGTAATCGCTTTTTCAAATTCGGCAATAGTAGGAAGGGTAAAACCACTTTCGATATTGGAAATTACAGGCACAACTCGAGCACTTGATTCTGCTGCAAAAGCACTATAATTGGCATAAAAAGGTTCAGGAATAATGACTTCATCTTCGGGATCCATAATGCTGCCCAGCGCAAACAATAGCGCTTCAGAGCCACCTGTGGTTATCATTATATCATCAAACGAAACTCTTACATTTTGATTGGTGTAAAATAAGGCTAGTTTTTTTCGGTAACTTTCATAACCTGCGGATGGGCCGTATTCTATAATATCTAAATTAATATTTTTTATAGCTTCAATGGCAATTTCAGGGCTTTTTATATCGGGTTGACCAATGTTTAAATGATACACTTTATGGCCTTTTAATTTGGCTTGTTCTGCATAAGGGGCTAACTTTCGAATTGGCGATTCGGGTATTTTTTGACCTCTAATAGAAATACTTGGCATGTTTTTAAATTTGGTGCAAAATTGCGATTTTTTTTTCAAAAATAAACACTTCAATTCTGTTTATTTGTTAATAAAAGTGTGTTATTATTCAATATTTCATTAACTTTATAAAAAAAATAGGATGAGTCGAATAATCATTTTATGCTTTTTTATTATTTATTCTTTATCTGTTTTTGGACAGGACGAATTTCAATTTGAAAAAGGAACCGATAAAGTGATTATCCCTTTCAAAATCATCAATAATTTGATATTTATTCCCATAAAAGTTAATAATGTTGAGTTATACTTCCTCTTAGATTCTGGTGTTGAAGAGACCATACTGTTTAGTATGGAGGAAAAGAAAGATGTGAGTTTTTTTAATGTCGAAAAAATAGCATTGAGAGGTTTGGGAGGTGAGAATTCTATTGAAGGGCTAAAATCTGCAAATAACACATTAGAGGTCGATGGGTTAAAGTCAAATAATCATTTATTGTACATTGTTTTAGATCAAAGTTTCAACTTGTCTTCACACATTGGGATTCCTGTAAATGGTATTATTGGCTATCATTTTTTAAAATCGAATCTGGTTGAAATTAACTATCAGAGAAAGCAAATTACGGTATTTAAAGACAATGAGAAAAATCGAAAACGAATAGTTAAAAAATTTCAGATGGTTCCCATAACTGTTGAAAAATCAAAACCTTACATTCAGGGTAGTGCTATTATTGATTCTTCTGAAATTTCTACAAAATTATTAATTGATATCGGCAATAGTGACGCTATTTGGCTTTTCGAGAACAAAGGAAAATCAATAAATATTCCTGCAAAAAATTTTGAGGATTACTTAGGAAAAGGTTTTAGTGGTGATGTTGAGGGAAGAAGGGCTCAGATTAAAAAAATTACTTTTTCTAAATTTGAATTTAATAATCCTATTGTTGCTTTTCCAGATTCGTCTTCATTAAAAAATGTTAGAATGGTTAAAGATCGTGCTGGATCAGTGGGTGCCGAAATTTTAAAAAGATTCAATTTAGTTTTTGATTATCAAAATCAGCAACTTTTTTTGAAGAAAAACAGTAGTTTCAAATCATCTTTTAATTATAATAAAAGCGGAATTGAAATTCAGCATCATGGTTTACAATGGGTTCAGGAGACGGTTAGTCTTGAAACTGTGCCTTATGCAGGAAAAGAAATTGATGCAAAAGCAAATGTTATCTACAGTAATTTTAAATATAAATTTGTTTTAAAACCAATATACACGATTGTTAATGTTCGGAAAAATTCACCAGCAGCAATCAGCGGACTCCAAAAAGGAGATATAATCGTTAGCATTAATCAAAAGCCTGGATATGAATTTACTTTAGAAAAAATTTATTCTTTATTAAAATCTGAAGAAGAAAATTGGATAAATTTTGTTGTAGAAAGAGATAGTCAAGTTCTAAAATTTCAATTTCAATTGATAAATGTGTTATAAAAAACGTTTATTGAATCGAGTCAAGAAGCGTTTTTTAATTAATTTATTTCTTATTCTTTGATATAGGAACTTCCAATACCATCGTAATTGTTGTCATCTAAAAGTAAATTTGTATTATCTAATTTAGATATAATCATTTCACCACCAACCGAAAATATAATTGATTTTTTTGATTGTCCGCAATTACCCATAATTTAATAAAAAGCTTTATATTTGATAAAAAAAGTGATGAATCTATTCAATT
>NZ_VJZR01000011.1:64951-124957 GCF_007097365.1 Flavobacterium franklandianum | reverse complement strand
TCGTTTAACAAAAACCAGCTACGGTTAACTTTCGAGTAACACGATACCTCGAGGCTCTGCCTCGGGGTAATTCATTTCATAAAACCCAATAGTGATTCATTTACTATTGGGTTTCTATTTTTTCTTTTAAATCCAATACCAATCCACTATATTTACTTTTTATTACAAAATTTGATACTACAATGCAAGAGATGATTTCAGAGAATACAACCTTTACAGCAGAAAACAACAATAAAATAAAAGGACTTCAGATTATTTTAAAAACGGACGAAGACGATGCTAGACCTGTTTATATTTCAGGGAATTTTAATAATTGGCATACACAAGATCTTAATTTTTTGATGACTAAAATCGAGGATAATTTATTTCAATATGAATTCCCGGCGGATTTTATTTATCCACAGGAATTACTATATAAATTTACCAAAGGCGATTGGAGTGAGGTAGAAATTGACATTCACGGAAACCGAACCGAAAACCGTTCGACCAGAAATCATTCAGGAATCCAAAACGAATATGTGGCAAGATGGAGAAAAAATTGGTTGCCCTTCAAACAATCTTTTTTACCGCAAGTACAGTTAATTTCAGACGAATTTGAAATTCCGCAGCTCAATAAAACCAGAAAAATATGGGCCTTGCTACCGCACGATTATGACAAATCTAGCGAAAGATATCCTGTAATGTATTTGCAAGATGCGCAGAATTTATTCAACGAAGCAGCCAAACACGGCAATTGGGAAATCGACAAAAAACTGGCAGTAATGTCTGAATATAAAATTGGAAAAATTATCATCATCGCTATCGAACACGCCGAAGAAGATCGAGTGAAGGAATACAATGTGGGCAAAACTGTACTTGGAAAAGGTCAAGGTAAGAAATACATTCGTTTTGTGACCGAAACATTGAAACCATTCGTAGATAGTAATTTCAGAACGAAATCCGAACGCGAACACACCGGAATTGGTGGTAGTTCAATGGGTGGATTGGTCAGTATTTTCAGTGGATTGCGAAATCCAGAAGTATACGGAAAATTGATGATTTTTTCTCCTTCCTTATGGGTGGTTCCAAAACTTAAAATCGATTCCAATTCAACAAACAATGACGACACCAAAGTTTATTTATATGCAGGTGGTGATGAAAGTGATACAATGATTGAACACGTTCAAAATTTTAAAAATAATATGATTTCGAGCGAATTCGTTAAGGATAAAATGAAGATAAATTTAAGTATCAATAGGCACGGAAAACACAATGAAAGGTATTGGAGTGATGAGTTTCCAAAGGCAATAGAATGGCTTTTTTTTAACACAACAGAATAACAACAAATGAAAACAATTACAATAAAAAACCTCGATACATTTACTGGAACCATCTTAATTCCAGTTTTCGAAACCTATTCAAAAAGTCTAGTTCCTATCGAATTCCAAGGAGTTTCGGTTAATTCTAAAGTATTCTATGGAAAGAAAGATACTCATTATATTGTCGAAAAATACGACTCTACCCATATATTTATTGGGCTAGGAAAGGACAGTGATTATAAATCGTTGAAAACCATTTTCCGTAGAATTTCTTCCAAACAAAAAGAATCATTTTGCTCAAATATTGCTTTGGTTTTACCTGAACAATTTACGGCAGATCAAGTCGAAGCTACAATTTCTGGACTTCATTTAGGAACTTATGATTTAGGCCATTTCAAAAAAACAGAAATACATCCCTTCTTGAAAGAGAGTTTCGAATTGTTGTTAATGACTAAAAAGGATTATTCTGAATCCGTGGCCAAAGGATTAAAAATTGCCGATGCCCAACTTGAAATTCTTCGTTTGGTCGATTTGCCACCTAATAAAGTGACTCCAAAATATTTGTCTAATTGGGCCAACGAAAGCGGAAAAAAATTCGGTTTCCAGGTAGAGGTTTTGGGTTATGAAGCTTCTAAAACAGCAGGTTTAGGTGCTTTTTTAGCTGTTGGAAAGGGAAGCGAAAACGAACCTCAGTTTGTTATAATGAATTATTCACCCAAAAATGCAGATACCAAAACAAAGCACATTGGTTTGGTGGGAAAAGGGATCACTTTTGACACTGGAGGTTTAAATATTAAAACTTCTGGAATGTTGCATATGAAATGTGATATGGCGGGTGGAGCAGCCGTTTTTGGAGCAATGCAACTAATTGCCGATTTAAAATTACCTGTAAAAGTAACTGCTATTGTGCCTTGCGCCGAAAATGCGGTGGATGCCAAATCGTTTTTACCAAGTGATGTCATTCATTCCTATAACGGAACTTCGATAGAAATTATTGATACTGATGCCGAAGGAAGATTGGTATTGGCAGACGGAATATCCTATTTAATCAAAAATTTTAAACCTGAATATATTGTTGATATAGCCACGTTGACAGGAAGTGCCGTGGGAACTTTTGGTTACGAATGTGCCGCTTTGTTTACCAATAATGAAGCTATTTCAAAGAAACTTCAAGAATCTGGAGATGCCATTGGCGAACGTTTATGGCAATTGCCTCTTTGGGAATGTTACAAGTCCGATATTGAAAGTGATATAGCCGATGTAAAAAATTACAGCGGAAAACCTGTTGCTGGAGCCATTTCAGCAGCAAAATTCCTAGAATATTTTACCGAAAACCACAAAGCGTGGGCGCATCTTGATATAGCTGGAGTTGCCTTTGGTGATGACGAATTTGCAAAAAGTAAACACGCCACCGCTTATGGTGTTCATTTATTGACTAAATTCATAGAAAATTTATAAATGACCGCTAACAAGTAAATTCCCCAAATATGAAAACTGCCAAAACCTTTATTTGTGTTTCCAATTTTTTTAAGGGTGTCGATTTTTTGATTGAATTAAAAAAACTAGGCAACAAAGTATTTCTCATTACCAGCGAAAAACTTAGCAATAAACCTTGGCCAACCGACTATATTGATGAAATATTTTATATGGCAGGGCAAGATACCGATTGGAATTTGGAGCATCTTTTACTGGGTGTTGGCAATTTGATGAAATCAAATAAAATTGATGCCATCATCGCCTTGGACGATTATGATGTCGAAAAAGCAACTTATCTCCGCGAAAATCTTCGAATTGATGGAATGGGGCAAACCACTGGTCGCTATTTCAGGGATAAACTCGCAATGCGAATGAGAGCTAAGAGTTGTGGAATTTCAAATCCTAATTTTTGCTCTTTATTTAATGATCACGACATCAATACTTTTGCCGATACGATTTCGCCTCCTTGGGTTTTAAAACCACGTTCCGAAGCTTCGGCATTGGGAATCATAAAAATATTTGACAAAGAAAGTTTGTGGATTCACATCAACGAAATGGGGAATAACAGATTTAAATATTTGGTGGAGCAATTTCGATCTGGGGATGTGTATCATTGCGATAGTTTGGTTTTGAATAGCAAAATACTGTTCAGTATCACTTCAAAATATTTGACGACTCCATTGGAAATTTCGCAAGGTGGAGGGATTTTTAGAAGTGCTAATATTCAGTATGATTCTGAAGATGATACGGTAATAAAAGCAGTAAATGAACAAGTTATCAAAGGTTTTGGATTGAAACACGGAGCAGCACATTCGGAATATATCAAATGCAAGGACGACGGAAAAATTTATTTTCTTGAAACTTCTTCCCGAGTTGGCGGAGCACATCTCGCCGAAATGGTAGAAGCAGCTTCCAATATTAATCTTTGGAAAGAATGGGCAGCTATCGAAGATTCTTTGGTCAAAGAAACCAAATACTGTTTGCCAAAAATCAAAAAATCTTATGCAGGAATTGTGTTGACTTTATCAAAATTTCAACATCCTGATTTATCCTCGTTTTCAGATTCGGAAGTTTGCTTTAGGGTTCCTTTGGATTATCACGCAGGTTTAATTGTTAAATCAGATTCGAATGAACGAGTTTTAGATTTATTGGATGATTATACCAATCGCTTAACTACTGATTTTGCAGCTGTCGGGGAACAAAAGAAGGTTTCGAAATTGCATTAATATGTATCTAAAATAAACCATTAAGAAAAAGTAAAAACTTAATTTCTTAATGGTTTAAAAAAATGGATGCCGAAAGCATCAAACTTTTTATCTAAAATTGATTTTATGAATAAATATATATCCATTTTTTTTATTGCATTTCTAATTTTTAATACAGCAAATGCACAAGGACTTCTAGGAAATAAAGATGAAGTTTTTACCAGACAAGATAGTCTTCGTGGAAGTATTACCAAGGAAAGAGTGTGGTGGGACGTGAAATATTACCATCTTGACATTAAAGTAAATCCCGCTGATAGCACAATTTCGGGTTCGAATACCATTCGTTATAAGGTTTTGAATTCTTATAAACGAATGCAAATTGATCTTCAAGAACCATTGAAAATAGTTAAAGTAACTCAGGATGGTAAGGAACTAAAATATAAAAGAGAAGGCAATGTTTTTTATATCGATTTGGTCGCGCCACAAAATACGGGAGAAATAAAAGAAGTCATTATTTTTTATGGTGGAAAACCCAAAATCGCCGTGAATCCGCCTTGGGATGGAGGAATTACTTGGAATAAAGACGCTAATGGAAAACCTTTTATTGCCTCTTCATGTCAAGGATTGGGTGCGAGTGTTTGGTGGCCGAACAAAGATCATATGTACGATGAAGTCGATGATATGCTCATTAGTGTGAATGTTCCCAAGAATTTGACGGATGTTTCCAATGGACGTTTGCAAAGTGTAATCGATATGATGGATGGCACCAGAACTTTCAATTGGTATGTGTCAAACCCCATTAATAATTATGGCGTGAATATAAATATTGGCGATTATGTTTCATTTTCAGAAGTTTTCAAGGGCGAAAAAGGCGATTTGGACTGTGACTACTATGTATTGAAATATAATTTAGAAAAAGCCAAAATTCACTTTCAAGATGTACCAAGAATGTTGAAAGCTTTCGAGCATTGGTTTGGGCCGTATCCGTTTTATGAAGACAGCTACAAACTAGTTGAAGCCCCATATTTAGGGATGGAACATCAAAGTAGTGTTACTTATGGGAACGATTTCAAAAAAGGGTATCTTGGAACAGATTTGAGCGGAACAGGTTGGGGATTGAAATTCGATTTTCTTATTATTCATGAGTCAGGACACGAATGGTTTGCCAATAATATCACCTACAAAGATATTGCCGATATGTGGATTCACGAGGGTTTTACGAACTATTCTGAAAGCCTTTTTGTAGAATATTACTACGGAAAGGAAGCCGGAGCTGAATATGTTAGAGGCACCCGAAAAGGAATAAAAAACAAAAAAACTATTATTGGACATTACGAAGTAAACAACGAAGGTTCCGGCGATATGTACCCAAAAGGCGGGAATATGTTGCACACGTTGCGCCAAATCGTGAATAACGACGAAAAATGGAGAACGATTTTACGTGGATTGAACAGCACTTTTTACCACCAAACTGTTACGACCAAACAAATTGAGGATTATTTAAGTCAACAAATTGGACTCGATTTAAAATCCTTTTTTGACCAATATTTGAGAGATATTAGAATCCCGACTTTCGAATATAAAGTTCAAGGCAACAATCTAGAATATCGCTGGACGAATTGTGTTCCCAATTTCAATATACCGGTAAAAGTAAACATTAACGGAAAAGAACAATGGCTAAAACCTCAAGCAGAATGGATTATTATGTTAAAAACTCCTAAAGATTTGAAATTGGAAGTGAACAAGGATTTTTATGTGAATGTGATAAAGAGTAAATAAACATTTAATGAGAGAACCTATCTTTTTTTAAAATGAATTGGATTTTCTTCAATTAATTTTTTAAAAATTCTGTTGAAATAGGATAAGCTTTCAAAACCGCAATACTATGGTATTCGAGCTAATTTAGCAAAAGACAAAGTAATAGTTGCTCAATATATCGCGATGATGCCTGCGAAGGAAGATAATGTTAATTGCGAAATTGGAGAATTGATTCTTGGAAAAATATAATTGCTCCTGAAGGTTCTGTTTTTCCAGTAGATATAATAAAACTGGAGTAAACCAAGCATAAAATTGCTGAATTAAGTTATTTAGGAAAGAAATTAATAGATTTAGAAAACTGGTAATTTATCATTATCTAAAAAAGGTATTCAATTAGTAATTAATTGAATACCTTTTTTAATTTATATTGAATAGAACTAAATTATATTAAATTTTTATTAATATAATCAAAACTAGTTTTTATTGATTCAACTGGATTTGGAATATAATTAGACTCATGTTCCAAGAAGAAATGTTCCATTCCTGATTGTTTTGCTTGCGCAAAAATGGATTTAAAATCGATTGTTCCATTTCCAATTTCAGTATTAAAATCAAGATTTACTTTATCCATATCTTTTACGTGCCACATTTTGAAACGTCCTGGATGGTCTTTGAATAATTTCAAAGGATCATTTCCTGAACGAACTACCCAATACAAATCCAATTCAAAGTCAACTATATTTTTATCGGTTTCATTTAGTAAGACTTCATAACCTGTAGTGTTTTCGAATTTTATAAATTCAAAATCATGATTATGATATGCAAGTTTTAATCCATTTGAATGACAGATTTCTCCAACTTTATTAATTCCAGCAGCCAATTTTTTGTAATCATCTATACTTTTCCCTCTTAATTCTTGAATCACATAAGGTATAGTTACATATTCACTTCCTAAAATGTGAGCAGTTTCAATGTATGAATTTAAAATATCCGTTTTACCATCTTTAATGTAGCTATTAAAATCAAAATGATTACTTGTAGCTTTCAAACCATTGTCTTTCAAAATTGATTGAAAATCTTTAGCCGAAGTTCCGAAAAATCCATTAGTCTGAGAATAACCAAAAGTTTCTACTCCTGTAAAACCTGCTTTTCCCACTTGGGCTAGAACTCCTTTTACATTTTTTGGCAAAGAATCTCTAAGGGTGTACAATTGTATCCCAATAGAACGTTTTTTTGAGGCAAAAGCTAGGGAAGGAGCAAGGACTAAAGTACCTAAGGCTAAACCACTACTTATTAAAAATTGTCTTCTTTTTATCATTTTTTTATATCTTTAGATTATTAAATATCACAAATAGCGATTGCTTTTCTCAATGACGAGATTTTGTCTGGATTTTTTGGAACAAATTCTTGCGCCACATATCCTTTAAATCCAGTTTCGGTAATGGCTTTGATGATTGCAGGATAATTCAATTCTTGCGTTTTATCAATTTCATTTCTACCTGGAACTCCAGCGGTATGATAATGGGCAATATATTGGTGATTGTCTCTTATGGTTCTAATTACATCACCCTCGTCAATTTGCATATGGTAAATATCATATAACAATTTGAAGTTTTCAGATTGTAATGATTTTGCCAATGCTACTCCCCAAGAGGTGTTGCAGCATTGATAATCTTTATGGTCTATTTTGCTGTTTAGCAATTCCATAACTAATATTACGTTGTGTTTTTCGGCCAAGGGAATTAATTTTTCCAAACCAACTTTGCAATTACGCAAACCTTCTTCGTCGGTTTTTCCTCTTCGGTTTCCGCTAAAACATATTAGATTTTTATAACCTGCTTTCGCCACAAGCGGAATCATTTCGGTATAATTTTTTATCAACGTTTCGTGAAATTGGAAATCATTAAACCCGTCAACCAAATTAATTTCGGCACCATTGCACATTGGAGAATCAAGTTCATACTTTTTTAGAATAGGCCAATCTTTAGGCCCCACTAAATCAATTCCTGATATTCCTATTTTTTTGGCTTCGATGCAAAGTGTATCTATATCAATATCACTGAAACACCAGCGTGCGACAGAATGATTAATATTTCCTTTTAGCTTCACAAATTCATTATTTAAAGTTTCTTCTTCCAAAGCAAAAGCCGAAAGACTTGAAGGTAATCCTAAAGCAGCTGTTCCTGCTATAATTCCTTTGATAAGTGATCTTCTACTTAGGTTTGAACTCATTTTATTTGTTTTTAAATGGATGCAACTTCTTTTTTAGAATTACTTTTGTCATTAAAGAATAGTGCAAAAATTAAGAACACAGCCAATGCAATTCCCGCAGGAATTATCCAAACCATTTTCCAATCTACACCACCACTTAGTATTTTATAATTATCGGTAATCCAACCGGCAACTTTAAAGCCTACTAACATTCCAACTCCATATGTAGCTAGAGTAATTAAACCTTGAGCTGCACTTTTATATTTTTCTCCAGCTTTTGAATTTGTATATATTTGCCCTGAAACAAAGAAGAAATCATAACAAATACCATGCAAAGCAATTCCGATAATTAGCATAAAGCTCAAATCTTGTGCGTTTCCATAAGCAAATAAAACATAACGAATTGCCCAAGCCAACATACCTATTAAAATAGTTTTCTTAAAGCCATAACGAGTAAAAAATACAGGGATTAGCAATAGAAATAAAGCTTCTGATATTTGGCCAATTGCCATTTTTCCAGTTGGATTTTCTAAGCCAGCTTCAGTCAAAAATGGATGTGCATTTTGATAATAAAAGGCAAGTGGAATACAAATTAGAATGGAAGAGACAAAAAAGATAGCGAAATTTTTATCTTTTAAAAGTTTCAAAGCATCGAGACCGATAATATCTCCAATTTTGATTTTTTCATCGCTAACTTTTGGGGGGGTTTTAGGCAAAGTAAAACTGAAAATCCCTAAAACGAATGCAGCAATTCCTGCTAAAAGGAAGGTGTTTTTAAGTAACCCTTGCGCTGTGGCTTCAGGAGAATCCCAATGAAATAAGTAACTGATAGATAATCCTGCTATAATCCATCCAATAGTTCCCCAAACACGAATGTTGGCGAACTCTTTTTCGGGATCTTTCATTTGGTTAAAAGATACTGAATTCACAAGCGCCAATGTTGGCATGTATAAAATCATATATCCTAGAACATAAGAATAAAATAACGTTACATCAGTAGAAATATACATTTGATACATTAAAAAAGCACCTACAAGATGCAAAATTCCCAAGATTTTCTCTGCATTAAAATAACGGTCTGCAATCAGGCCAATGATAAATGGAGCAATTATCGCGCCCCAAGATTGGGTTGAAAAAACTGCCGCAGTTTCAGATCCCGAAGCATGCAAGTTACTCGCCAAAAAAGTTCCAAGAGTTACAAACCACGAACCCCAGATAAAAAATTCTAGGAACATCATGAAAGATAATTTAATTCGGATTTTGGAATTCATATAATTTTGGTTAATTGGTTAGATGTTAGATTTAGTGGTTTACTATAAAATTATTAAGATTACATACCGTTTTCACAGCCTGTTGTAATTTTCATGGTATTCCATTCTTTAATCATGATATTTCTGTACCAAACATTTTCACCATGATCTTGCAAAGCAATTTTTCCTGTTTTAGATATTGCAAAACCTTCCCAGCCAGCAAATTTACTTTTGGCAACTAAGGATTTAAAATTATCATCCCAAAGCATTGTTTCTACAACTGTAACACCATTCAAAACAAGTGTCAATTTCCCGTTTTTACATACTATATCTGCGCTATTCCATTCACCTACAGGCTTTACTGGTTCAGAAGAACTTTTTATTAAATCATATAAATCACCTGCACGGTGTTTTTCAATTTTTCCGTCAGGATGTCCGTCATTATCCAAAACTTGCATTTCAAGTCCGGTGTTGTAGGTGTTTTTATATTTTTTCGGATCTTCATTTACATAAAATATAATTCCACTATTTGAATTTGGAGCAACTTTCCATTCTAATTTCAAATGAAAATTCTTATATTCATTATCCGTTACAAGATCTCCACCTTGATCATTTTTTGCAGCTGCAGGATCAAAATGCAAAACACCTTCTTCCACTTTCCAAGCGCTTCCAGCGGTTGTCTTTCCGTAAGTATGCCACCCTGTTGTGGTTTTTCCATCAAATATTAATTTAAAACCTTTTGGTAAAGTTTGAGCTTTAGATGTTTGAATCACTATTAAAAGTAATATTGAAGTACAAATATTTTTAATCATTTTTTTAATTTTTTAAATTGTTGTTTTTATAAAGTTAAAGCTTTCCAACCTTCGCGATAGTTTCGTTTTACAAACTGGTTTACTTCATCGAAATTGGTAATTTTCATTTGGTCATTATCCCATAATAATTTAGCGGAACGACCTGGATATGTATCTTCGCCTAGAACTTCTTTTTGAATATCGTAACCTCTTATAGCAAGGTTTGCCATTAATAAAGCTTCGGTCAAAGGACCTGCAACTTCAAATCCAGAACTTAATTCGTGTTTGCCATAACCGGCAATAGCACCCTCAATCCATTGTTTGTAATGCCCATCAGAACCGCCTTCTACACGAGCATATTTTTGGGCAATAGTAAGATTTTCGTTTTTACTAAGTGGCAATAATCTTGGATTTAATCCGTAAGTATCACACATCATTTTACCTTTTGTTCCTGTGAATAAAGTACCGTTTCCACCATCGCCAAATATTTCATTCGGACCTAATTCTGATGGGCGTTCTGGCTGAATTCCTCCATCCATCCAATGAACGGTTATGTCGCCATTTGTTTTTTCAGTTTTAGGAAATGTCAATGTTACATGGCTTGAAGGCGGACAACTTTCAGGAAAATAACCTCTTTTGAATTCATCCACATAAACAGAACCTACGCTACATTGTACGTCTTTGGCATATTTTAAATTTAAAACACTAAAAGGTGCTTCTAATAAATGACAACCCATATCACCTAAAGCACCAGTTCCATAATCCCACCAACCACGCCAGTTAAAGGGCACCAATTTATTTACATAATTTTTGTAAGGGGCTGTTCCTAGCCACAAATCCCAGTCTAATTCTTTTGGGATTTCGGTTTGTGCGGTAGACCAAGGAATTCCTTGTGGCCAAACTGGGCGATCTGTCCAAGCATGAATCGTGTGTACATCACCAATTAATCCAGCATCATACCATTCTTTCATGATTCGGGTACCATCATTTGAGGCACCTTGATTCCCCATTTGGGTAACTACTTTATATTTTTTGGCTGCTTGAGTCAAAATTCTAGCTTCATAAATATCATGAGCCATTGGTTTTTGAACATAAACATGCTTGCCTAATTGCATAGCTGCCAAGGCTTGAATGGCGTGATTGTGATCTGGTGTTGAAACTGAAACTGCATCAAAATTCTTGTGTTCTTTGTCTAACATTTCGCGCCAATCCTTGTAGAATTTGGCTTTAGGAAAAGCAGCTACACTTTTTGCAGCTCTACGGGTATCCACATCACAAAGAAAAGCAACATCTGCAATACCACTTTTTGCAAACATCGCAGTATCAGATTGACCTTTTCCGCCTACACCAATACTTGCTATCAACAATCGATCACTTGGAGCTACATAACCCCGACCTAATACAAAACGAGGAACGATCATAAATCCTGCAGCAGCTACTGTAGTAGTTTTAATAAAATCACGTCTGCTATTTACAATTTCATTTTCTGGTTTTTTTATTTCCTCTTCTTTCATTTTGATTTTTTATTGTTTTGGATAGTTAAAAATAAAACAGGTAACTATTTGAATTTCGTTATTTTTTTATCGAAAGAATATATTTTACCATAGACTTTGCGTCTTCTTTTTTTAAAGTTGGGTGAGCTAACATTGGAACAGGTCCCCATACGCCAGAACCTCCTGATAAAACTTTATCAATTAAATAATTTATGTTTTTGTTGTTAGAAGGATATTTTTTGGCAATTTCAGAATAGGATGGGCCTACAATTTTTTTGTCTTTATTGTGACAACCAATACAATCTGATTTGGCAATAAGTTTTTCACCTTCTGAAGGTTGTTGAACAATTACTTCTGATTTTATTGGAGTTGCAATATAAATTTTATCTGAATTAAATTTTGTAAAAGAGCTTAATGTAACTAGAACAATGGTAATGACTAAATGCTTGATTTTCATTTTATTAAAATTTTATATTCCTAAATTTTTTCTATTTAATACCTGATTCGTTTTTACCTTAGCAAAATCATCAAATGCTTTGTCGGTAACTTTTATAATGTTATTTCGTATTAATTCGGCGCCTTCTTTTGCTCCATCTTCTTGATTTTTCAAGCAACACTCCCATTCCATTACTGCCCAACCTTTATAATCGTATTGTGCCAATTTACTGAAAATTGTTTTAAAATCGACTTGACCATCTCCTGGTGATCGGTAGCGCCCGGCTCGGTTAATCCAATTTTGGTAACCGCCAAAAGTACCTTGTTTTCCTGTTGGATTAAACTCAGCATCTTTAACATGAAACGCTTTTATTCGTTCGTGATAAAAATCGATATATTGAATATAATCTAATTGTTGCAATACAAAATGAGAAGGATCATATAATATGCAAGCCCTTTGATGATTATTAACTGCCTTCAAAAACATTTCATACGTTTCTCCGTCAAATAAATCCTCTCCTGGATGAATTTCATAACAAACATCTACATCATATTTATCAAATTCATTCAAAATAGGCATCCATCTTTTTGCTAATTCAGCAAAACCTTCTTCTAACAAACCCTCAGGACGCTGAGGCCAAGGGTGAAAATATTGCCATAGTAAAGAACCACTAAAAGTAGCATGTGCAGTAAGACCTAAATTAAAAGAAGCTTTTGCAGCATATTTTAATTGCTGAACAGCCCATTCTTGACGCGCTTTAGGATTTCCATGAACGTTTGAAGGTGCAAAAGCATCAAACATAGTATCATAAGCTGGATGAACAGCAACAAGTTGTCCTTGTAAATGTGTAGATAATTCTGTGATTTGCATTCCGTAAGAAGCTACTATTCCGGTTAATTCATCAGCATAAGTTTTACTTTCGGCAGCCTTTTGCAAATCAATAAAACGAGGATCTAAAGTTGGCATTTGAATTCCTTTGAAACCTAAATCGGATGCCCATTTGCAAATACCGTCTAAGGAATTAAAAGGTACTTCGTCACTTATAAATTGAGCCAAAAAAACCGCAGGGCCTTGAATTGTAGTCATATTTATTGTTTAAATTTTAAAGAATTAATCATTAATCTACAAAAGATAAGGGGTCCATTTTTTATCTGATTGTGCTGACGCCACAACGCTATCTATAAAAGCCATGCCTCGCAAACCATCTTCAACGGAAGGAAAGTCTAACATTTCGGGTGTAGGTTCTACACCATCTAATTTACATGATAATGTTAGCGCGAAATTGCGATAGATATTGGCAAATGCTTCTAAATATCCTTCTGGATGTCCGCCAGGAGTTCTACAATTATACGTTGCAAATGATGATAAATGACCATAATTACTACCAGCTCTCAATATTTGTGTAGGCTCGTTTAACCATTTTACAATTAGAGTATTTGGCTCATGCTGGAACCATTCGATTCCACCTTTTTCGCCATAAACTCTAATTTTTAGAGCGTTTTCTTCACCAGCACAAACTTGTGAAGCCATTAAAACGCCTTTCGAACCATTATCAAATTTCAATAAAACTGCACCATCATCGTCCATAACCCTGCCTACGACTAGGGTACTTAATTCAGCACAGACGTCGGTGATTTTTGCTCCTGTAATATATTCGGCTAATTGAGCGGCATGTGTTCCAATGTCTCCCATTACCGCACTTTTTCCTGATTTTTTTGGATCTGTCCTCCAAGCTGCTCCAGCATTTCCCTCTCTTTCTGACAAGGTACTCAGCCATCCCTGGGGATATTCTACCAAGACTTTACGGATTTTTCCCAATTTTCCTTCTCTAACCATTGCTTTGGCTTGTTTCACCATTGGGTAACCCGAATAAGTGTGCGTCAAACAAAGTGTTAATCCTGTTTCGTCTAATTTTTGTTTTAATATTTTAGCTTCTTCCAAAGAAAAAGTAATTGGTTTTTCGATAACAACATTAAAACCATAATCTAACGCCATCATAGCAGGTGCAAAATGGGCAAAATTTGGAGTTACAATTGTAACAAAGTCAATTCTTTCGCTTGAGGGCAATGCTGCTTCGGCTTTAATCATTTCCTCATAAGTCAAGTAAGTTCTTGATTCTGGAAGAAATAATGCTTTTCCTGAAGCAATCGCAATTTCTGGATTTATGCTAAGTGCGCCGCTACTTAATTCGATAAGACCATCCATATTGGCAGCTAAACGGTGGATTGCGCCTATAAAAGCATCTTGACCACCTCCAACCATTCCCATTCTTAATTTTCTATTCATTTTTTCGATTCTAAATATTTCCTTTTTTTAATTCTTTTACAGCATAATCGGCTGCACGAGCAGTTAATGCCATAAATGTCAAGGACGGGTTTTGACATGCAATTGAAGGCATACAAGAACCATCTGTAACAAAAACATTATTCACTTCATGCATCTGATTCCATTTATTTAGAACTGATGTTTTTGGATCGTTACCCATTCTGGCAGTTCCCATTTCGTGAATGGACATTCCTGGATAACAATCATTATCATACGGTTTTACATTTTTTATTCCTGAAGCTTCTAGCATTTCGGCTGCATCATACATCATATCTTCTCTCATTTTAGCTTCATTTTCTTTGAATTCACAATCAATAGCTAAAACAGGCTGCCCCCATTTGTCTTTTTTAGTATGATCTATATAAACTCTATTTTCATAGTAAGGTAACATTTCACCAAAACCTCCTAATCCCATACTCCAAGAATCGGCTGGTAAGGACATGGTATCTTTAAAGTCGCCACCAAAAGCTAATTCTGCCACTTCTTTATGCCATAAACCCCTTGAAGCGCCTCCTTGATAACCAAATCCTCTTAAATAATCTCTTTTATCGCTGCCCATATTTTGATATCTTGGAATATAAATACCATTGGCTCTGCGACCATATGTATATTTATCTTCAAATCCTTCAGCACTTCCTTCCGCACCACAACGGAAATGGTGATCCATTAAATTATGTCCTAATTGACCACTTCCGTTTCCAAATCCATTAGGATGAGCATCGGAAGTAGAATTCAATAACAAGAAAGTAGAGCCTAGAGTAGAACCATTTACAAAGACAATTTTGGCATAAAATTCCATTGTTTCGTTGGTTTCTGCATCAATTACCATAACCCCTTTTGCTTTTTTGGTATCTTTATCATAAATGATATGATTTACGATTGAGTAGGGTCTAACGGTTAGTCTTTTGGTAGCCATTGCTGCTGGCAAAGTAGAAGATTGTGTACTAAAATAAGCTCCAAATGGACAACCGCGACTACATAAATTTCTATATTGACAACTACCACGACCGTTATGTGGAACGGTTAAGTTTGCGGTACGACCGATGGTAAGTATTCTACTTTTATTATAGTGCTTCTCTAAACGTTCTTTAACTGATTTTTCGACACAGTTCAAGTCCATTGGAGGCAAAAATTGTCCGTCTGGTAATAAAGGCCAATTTTCATTTTGACCACTTACTCCAATAAATTGCTCTGCATAATCGTACCAAGGAGCAATATCTTTGTAACGGATTGGCCAATCATTTCCATGACCATCTCTTGCATTATCCTCAAAATTATGATCGCTAAAGCGATAACTTTGACGTCCCCACATCAATGATTTTCCACCTACGTGAAAACCTCTATACCAGTCAAAACGTTTGTCTTCCGTATAAGGACATTCTAAATCATTAACCCACCATTTTTCGGTTGCTTCATTATAGGGATAATCACGCGTTTGAACAGGATGTTTAAGTTTTTGATCTTCTGTTAATTTTCCGGCATGCTCAAATTCCCATGGAGATTTCATTGCAGAATCATAATCTTTTACATGTTCGATATTCATACCTCGTTCTAACATTAAAACGCGTAATCCTTTTTCGGTTAATTCTTTTGCGGCCCAACCGCCACTTATACCAGAACCTACAACAATTGCATCGTAAGTATTTTGTTTTTTTAAATTTGTATTTATGTTCATTATGAGCTTGTCATTTTATGTATTACAAAAAAAATTAGTTAGTTGCCCAAGCTTTTTGCCCTGGTTTATATTCAGCGCTACCATCATAGCGACCTGGAATAGGAAGATATTCTCGAGCTTGTGTGCATCCTATTTCTGAAGAAAAATAACCTAAAAGAGTCAAATCTCTAGCTATCACAAAAAATGAAGAAGTTTTCTTTGCTTCAATAGTTTCGGTTCTCAAATCAACTAGAATTTTTTGGCGTTCTTCTATATTTAAAGACAGGAAGTTTTTATTGTACATTGTCATACATTTTTCTTCCATTTGTTTTAAACCCGAAGCAAAAATTAATTGGATTTCCGCTGGAAAACAATCCCTAACCATCATAGGAATAAAAGTTCCTAAACCTGCAGCTTTTGCTCCTAGGGATGACTTTGTGGTTGGTAAAATAATATCTGCAAATTCAGCTAAAATTTCTTCATCTGATGAAGAAAAAGACACTCTGTTTTTTTCGTTTTCAGGAATTCCAAAACCTTCAAACAATACTGCCATTGTACTAGATGAAATGGCAGTTCCTAATAATATTGCTACGTTTTTTAGCGCCCTTCTTCTATCCATGTTGTCAAATTATTAAAAATGTGTATTTATTATAACTAAATATGTAATTCATACATTGTTCCAATATTAATGAATTAAATATTATAATCGTAATTTATTTTTATTTATCGTGTCAAAAATACATTATTATTATTATTATTTGAATTTATCATATTAATTTATATATTTTATGATTTTAAACAATTTTTAATTATTATTTATTCAACGAAACAAATATTTTGTTATTGTTTAAACAATAAGAACAGGTTGTAATTGTAGCAAATTATTAGAATTTAACTTGTTAATTTTTTTTAATTAAAAAAATTAAAATCTTATTGCTTAAAAAAGAAACAATAAGGACTGATTTATTTAAATAATTACAGTTTAAAAGAAAATAAATATAATAATAGTTCGATAGGTAATGAGAACAAAATAGTGTCGTTTTTTTTTTACCATATAAGGGCATATAAGAACATTTAATTTTTTGATTGAATCGCTTATGTGAACTTATATGCCTTATATGGTAAGATTAAATGTGTAAATACGACAATAATTGATTCTTTCTATTTATATGTAAAGAAGGGTAGATATATTAATATAAAAAAATAAAAAAGAAATGTAGAAACAAAAAATTAATTTCTACCTCTCAAACAACGCCAAAGTTCCACCAACCCAATCCTTGTCTTTGTTGAATTTCACTCCAATCATCTCGCCACGGCTCAATCGTGCCAAGTTGCAGAGTAGAGTGGGAGCGTCATCATCTTTTTTCCAGACGCAAAGCACGCGTACTTCGGCTTTTACTTTTCCGTCGGGAGATTGCACTATTGGAATATAATTCACTTTTTTCTGGAGAATGTACAGTTCTTTTTCGACCACGGCATCGATGTCTTCTTTTTTTACGTGAAAAATTACGCCCGAACCCGAGAAAGAAAATAAAGGTTTCAATACATAATTTTCCAAGTCTTCTGGAATTGCTGCCAAATCACTCAATAAAGTGGTTTCTATGAAATACTTGCCTTTCAGGAAAGGCAAAATAAACTTGCTGATTCTAAAAAACCAGTTGGGATGTCCTGCCCATTCCACGTCAAGATCGTCTGAGAAATGGAAATTCAGTTTTAAATCGGTTCGCGAATCCAAT
Source organism: Flavobacterium franklandianum (assembly GCF_007097365.1). Classification (GTDB taxonomy): domain Bacteria; phylum Bacteroidota; class Bacteroidia; order Flavobacteriales; family Flavobacteriaceae; genus Flavobacterium; species Flavobacterium franklandianum. Next base: position 107,324 of record NZ_VJZR01000011.1, on the reverse strand, counting down.
TCATCAAAAATCACGCGATTGTAAATGCGTTTGACACGGATTTCTTCGCCACTTTCGTTTTTGTAAAAGAGTTGTTTGCCTTTTTTAATTATATCAGTAACACAAACTATCGGAATACCAATATCTCTCTGACAATAATAGAAGTCAATTTTTGTGTTTTGTTTTTCGGGTTCAATTTCCAGCAGAATTACATTTTCATTTGGATGATTGTTGCAAATCACTTCTTCCAGCATTTTGTTATATTCTTCTATAGTAATGTTGTTGATAAACGGTGTCAATTCCTCTAAAAACGGATAATGCTTCTTGAATTTTTCGTAAAGATTGATTTGGTAATTATACAATGAAGGGAATCCTTGCACTTCAATTAATTTTGGAACAACAACTCCGTTTTCTTCGCAAATTCCAAAATCTATGGCTAAGAAAGTGGTGTGTTCGTCTTCGTTGGGAATATTATGATTTAGTTCTAATGATTTGTTTGTTAGGCTTTTAAAGTCTTTTTGTTGAATCAATTTTATAACATCGTTACAACCTTCAATGATTTTTGCTTTTAACTCATTGGAAATAAAAAAAGGGGTTTCACCAATTCGAAAAGTGGGTGCATAATCAAAATCGGAAGCGATATCGTCTTTTAATTCCTGATACTTTTCTTCAGTAAATTGGGAATTAAAAAGATGTCTGTATTTGTCAATCATTTTAAAAGTATTAAGATAAAAAAATCAAGTATTAAGAAGGACGTTTAAAAGTATTAAGACAAAAGTTTCAAGTATTATGAAAAATGTATTTGTTTAAATGTTAGTTAGCCTTAATTATTAATACTTAATTCTAATCTAATTCGACAGCATTTTCTTAGTGATCATCAAATCATTGATGGCAATTCGGAGGAAATTTGGAATCAAGGTTTCGTTTGTTCGGTAAATTTTATCATCATCGACTAAATCTTCAAGCATATTCCTGAATTTACGTTTGCCTTTCAATACTCTTATTTTCTCTTTGGATTCTTTATTTCTCAAATGGGCAATAAAACTGATTGGATCTGCTTCGGGATGAAATTGAGTTCCCACAAAATAATCCGAAAAACGAACCGCCATAATAGCTCTTTCGTAATGTACTTTATCTCGAATTTTTTCCAGAGAAATAATTTTAGCCCCTTTTTTCGAAAACACACTCAATTTGGGTTGTACAACCTGATAATCTCTAGAATCGATAGCATAAAAAGGATCAGGTAGCCCTTCAAAAAGTGCGTCTGTTAATCCCTCTTTTGTTTTATGAATAGTCCTCACGCCAAAAGAAGTAACGTGTCGTTTTGTAATTTCGGCTAAGCCAAAGTGTTTGCAAGCCATTTGAAACGAATGACAAATAAACAAAACGTGTTTTTTTACTGAATTTTCATTGTTCCATTGGTTCAATTCATCAATAAAATTGTAGTATTTCAAGTCCCAATTTCCATCACCAATCAAAGGATTTCCAGGCCCACCTGTCGAAATGTATATATCAAATTTTTTGATATCTGGTAATTCTGATTTTACCCTTACATCAAAAATCTGGAAAGTAACAATTTGATTAAAACGGTTGATAATATCAATGATACAGCGCATTCCCTGATTGGGTTCTCCATTGTACATATCTAAAACCGCTATTTTTATGATAGTATTATTCATTATTGGCAGGCTAAATTAATTTGCAAAGATAACTTTTTCAATTTCAATGGCAATTTCAATGGCAATGGTAATTTCGATGGCAATTATTATATCAATTTCAAGCTGTAATTTGAGACCTGTAATCTGATTAAAGCCCTTTTGTAAATTCACCGGTTATAAAATCAACCACCTTGCTCAAACAGTTCGTTTCTTTATAAACCGCCAATTGTCTGTCGGCTCCAGTTCCGTTTTTCATAATGGTGTGAACATAATTAATTTGGTCACGACTTCCGAGTTCATCCACGACATCGTCAATAAATTCGAGCAATTCGAGAACAAGCATCTTAGTTTCGACTTCTTTTTGAAGACCAAAATCAATCATATTTCCTTCAATTCCATACCGTGCAGCGCGGAATTTATTTTCTTTTATCAAGGCTAAACGATAGACATTGAAACTCATATTGTGCAAAGACAATTTATATAATTTGGCCACAATGGCTTGGATAATAGCCACAATACACATCGTTTCATCCACTGTTAAACACATATCACAGATGCGAAATTCTATGGTGTCATAAAACGGATGCAGTCGCAAATCCCACCAAATTTTCTTTGGATTGTCAATGCAATTGGTTTTTACCAAAGTTTCCAAAAAGTTTTCATAGGAGGAAAGCGAATCGAAATATTCAGGCAAACCTGTTCTAGGGAATTTATCAAAAACTTTGGTTCTATAGGATTTATAACCTGTATTTCTTCCTTCCCAAAAAGGGGAATTAGTAGATAAAGCAAATATATGAGGTAAAAAATACGTCGCCTGATTCATTAATTGCAATCCAATTTCTCGATTTTCAATTCCAACGTGACAATGCATCCCGAAAATTAAATTGGAACGTGCAGCGTCTTGCAACTCTTTTACAATATTATGATAACGAGGGTCATCGGTTATGGGTTGGTCTTGCCATTTCGAGAAAGGATGAGTTCCTGCACCACCAACTATTAAACCCTGTCTATCTGCTAAATCTACAATATGTCCTCTGAGAGATTTGATTTCGGCTTCGGCTTCGTGTATGTTTTTACAAATATTTGTTCCCACTTCAACCACCGATTGGTGCATTTCGGCTTTGACCTGTTCATTCAAAATTACTTTCGCACCATCTACAATTTTAGATAAATGCGAGCGCAAATCTCTAGTAATTGGATCTATAATTTGATATTCTTCTTCAACACCGAGAGTAAAAACGGGTAATTTTTTCATATGTAGATAATATTTTCTTTTAAAAGGAATATGTAATTCGCATATATCTTGATCGGTGTTTGCGTCGTATTTCCGATATGCTCATTTCATAATAAATAAAGTTGTTATTTAACAGAAACAGCATCTTTAATAAATGTTCCCCAAGTCAAATTCATTTTGCCTGGTTTTTGTTTTTTTGCTGCAGCAATTGCCATTTTTGCAGCGTGTTCAACAACCCATTCGAAATTTTCTGCCCCCACAGATGTCAACTCGGCATCTGGCGCTGGATTCCCAAAATCGATGGCGTAAGGAATTCCATCACGAACGGCAAATTCTACAGTATTAAAATCATAACCTAATCCTTTACAAAGTTTTAACGTATAGTCTTTTACGGTGGCTAATAATTTTTTATCAACTGGAGGACCATCAATTACATAACGAAGCTGATGCGGATTTCTTGGTTCGTATTGCATAATATGAACGTCTTTGCAACCCAAACAATACACACGGAAATATTCGGTAAAGACAATTTCTTCCTGCAACATCATTACCAATTGCCCAGTTTCTTGATGTTTTTCCCAAAATTCTTCTTTGTTTTCAAGTCGATATACATTTTTCCACCCGCCACCAGCATAGGGTTTCATATAAGCTGGGAAGCCGATGTAATCAAAAATTCCTTCCCAATCCATTGGGTATTTTAGGTTTCTGAACGATTTACCAGTGGTGTCCGTGGGATGCTCTGCCGATGGAAGAATTACGGTATTGGGGAGTGGAACTCCTAAAGTATCGGCTAATGCATTATTGAAAAACTTGTCGTCGGCACTCCACCAAAACGGATTATTGATGACGTTGGTTCCTGTCAAAGCTGCATTTTTTAAGTAAGCTCTATAAAACGGAACATCTTGTGAAATTCTATCAATAATTACGGCATATTCTCCATCTTTATTTTGAACTACTTTGTCTATAGAAACGGCTTCGGCAATGATACCTTTTTCGTTTTTTGAGTTTATTCTGTCTATAAATGCTTGCGGAAAAGTATCTTCCATCCCGAATAATATTCCAATTTTTTTACTCATTTTTATATAGTTTTTTTGGTTTTCGTGACCCGATCCTGAAAGGCGAACGGATAAAATAATCTACGATTTCATCATATATGTTTTTAGTCTTATCTACTAAATAATCAAATCTTAATACTCAAAAGAACTTAATTCTGGATAAATAATGTGGAAACATTTCTTTCCAAACTGGCCAATCGTGCTCTCTATCCGGTCGAATATCCAGCCAATGATGAATATTTCTATCATTTAAAACTTTACTTAATTTTAGATTGGCATCATAACAAATATCCCAATTGGAGGTGCCCAAACAAATATCCATATTCCAAAGTTCAGGATCATTCAATCCATATAAATAATCTTCCGGGCTGTTATAAAAAACATTGTCATCGTGATACCCATCCATATAATTTTTGATACTAAAAGCGCCACCCATAGAAAAAACATGGCTTATATAACCTGGATGACGAAAGGCAAAATTGGCAGCGTGATAGCCACCAAAACTGCAACCTGCAACAGCTACTTTTCCTGAAGAAGTATTGTTTTTTACTTTTTCTACAATTTCATGACATATCATTTTATCATACCAAGTATGATTTTCAATTCGATGTGTTGGATGTATATTTTTATTGTAAAAACTTTCTTTATCGATACTTGCAGGACAAAATATTTGGATTAATCCTTGGTCGATAAACCATTTTGCGGAGTCTATCAAACCCATATCTTTATTTTCGTAAAAACTTCCCATAGAAGTAGGAAAAAGTAGTACGGGATAACCAGCGTGACCAAAAACGAGCATTTCTATTTCTCTACTTAAATTGTGCGAGTACCATTTGAAATATTCCTCTTTCATATATGTAAATTTTTATTTTTTAGTTGTCATATATGGTATCACCTTTTTTCTCAAAGGTGTTTGTTTGCAACAAACTGGTTTTTTGTGGTGATTTCATGCTTCCTATTTTTTAACAATTATAATGAAAATAATGAAACGAAAATCAAAAATAGTTTATTAAAAATAATATTCTTTAAAATCACATAGTGTATAATTTTTTGGGTATTTTACTATAATAATTGCACCTGACTTTTCAATCTTTCGATAAGCATTCCCATCATTCTTTTGTTGAGACTAGAGGATTTTTTGATGTATTGAGCATATTCATCAGAAGTAAAAAGTCCAATTATCATTCCTTTTAAGACATTTCGAAACTTGATGTCTTTTTGAATCGAATTTTCGATCATAGCCATTTTTTTTTCGATTGTAAATGCGCCGAAATCTATTTTGTTTTTGCTTAAATAATTAATGAAGGACTCGACTAAAATTTCGTTTTGTAATTTCAAAATAGGGCGAAGTGCTTGATTTTGAAATAATTCATCTGATGATGATTCATTTGTTATACTGCCAATTGTTTCTCCTCGAAATTCTTTTAAAAAAACATCTCTTTGATTCATCATTTTTTTTTCTTTAAAAATAAAAAAAAATGAGATAGGAAAAATTTAAATTCGCAGATATAAAATATAAATATGAGATTTCACACTAGAAAATGGGTAAAACCAGAAAATTTAAACCCAAACGGTACCTTATTTGGAGGTAAATTATTGGCTTGGATTGATGAAGAATTGGCTTTATACACTATAATTCAATTGAAAAACACTAAAGTTGTAACCAAGTATATGTCTGAAATCAATTTTAGAAGCTCAGCAAAACAAGGGGACATCATCGAAATAGGAATTGATGTGCTAAAGTTTGGAACCACTTCGCTTACCTTAAAATGTGAGGCTCGCAATATGATGACTCGCGAAACGATTATTACAATCGACCACACCACAATGGTAAATTTGGGTCCTGATGGCAAACCAAAACCACATGGAAAGACCGAAATCGAATTTATTAAAGACCGATTGGATAACTAATTTTTTACCCAGATTTTTTTATTTAAAAATAGAGATAGGTCTATTTAAATCCTTTATTTTTTTCTCAAATATTTTTTTTCAATAAAAAAAGTGGCGAAGGGTAGAAGCGAGGCTCCCAGAATAATTAAAGTTGTTTTATAGTCCCATTCTTGAGATTTTTTTAGTAAAACGGTCAACAAAACATAACCAATAAATAAAATTCCGTGGGTCATTCCTATTGGATACAACAAACTTTTGTAGAGTTCTAAGTTGGAAGGTTTAATAAAAAGCATATTAAAAAATAAAACTAAATAAGAGATTCCTTCTAGGATGGCAATGTTTTTGAATATTCTGAGCATAAAATTATTTTTCTAAATTCGAAACGCAAAACTAAGGAATATCATTGATTTAAAGTGAATTAATTCCTAAAGTAAATTACTTTTGCATAAATATAATTAGAAAATGAGCAAACGTGATTTAAAAAAATACCTTCAAGAACTCGATAAAAGGCAACTCGAAGAACAAATTATTGAGTTGTATGAAAAATTTAGTCCTATAAAAACGTATTATGATTTTGTCTTTAATCCAAAAGAAGATACGCTACTCAAGGAATCTAAACTTAAAATTTCGAATGAATATTTCCCAGCACGCACTTCAGGGAAACCTCGAAGACCAAAAATGCGTCGCTCGGTGGCTCAAAAATACATCAAACATTTTATTCTTTTGGGTGTAGATCCATTCATTATTAGTGATCTGATGCTTTATTCGATAGAAATTGCTCAAACTTTCTCAGCCGAAAAGACTGTTAAGTCTGAATTGTTTTACAAAAGTATGTTCAATTCGTATGAACAAGCCATTATTTTTATGATTGCAAACGGAATAACGGAAGATTTCAAAACTAGAATTATAGCTATAAACAAAGAAACAGTGTACCAAAAATGGTATAATGCGCCAGAATTCAACGCCATAATTGAACGTTTTGAGTATTAAAAATCAATTACATAGTTGTTTTTATTTAATCACTATTCTTTTTTTAGATGAATATTTAGTTGAAAAACTCTTTTTTAGGTGTATTTTTGCAAAAATCCATCAATAGCAATGCTTCAAAACGCAGTAGAAACAGAAATAGAAGACAGAAAAGAACTTTATTCGTATCAAAAAGGAGATATTGAATCCATTTTTGAACGTTTAGAAAATGCACCTGCCAACCATCATTTATTGTATCAATTGCCTACTGGAGGCGGTAAAACAGTTGTGTTTTCTGAAATTGTTAGGCAATATTTATCAAAGCACAATAAAAAAGTTGTTGTTTTGACGCATAGAATTGAATTGTGTAAGCAAACTTCAAAAATGCTTAAAGGCTTCGATGTAAAAAATAAAATAATCAATAGCAAAGTCAAAGAATTACCGGATCAAAACGATTATTCTTGTTTTGTGGCTATGGTCGAAACTTTGAAAAACAGAATCAATGACGAAAAGTTGCATCTCGACAACATTGGTTTGGTTATTATCGATGAAGCGCACTACAATTCCTTTCGAAAATTATTAAGTTCTTTCAAAAATGCCTTTATTCTTGGAGTTACAGCCACACCTTTGAGTTCGAATATCAAGTTGCCAATGCACGAAAATTATGACGAATTAATCGTTGGCGACAATATTAGTTCTCTAATTGAAAAAGGATTCCTGGCAAAAGCAATTACCTATAGTTATGATGTAGGTTTAACTTCCTTGAAAGTGGGAATTAATGGCGATTATACTGTAAAATCATCCGATGATTTATATACCAATATGGCGATGCAAGAAAAATTATTGCATGCTTACACCGAAAAATCTTTGGGTAAAAAAACCCTAATTTTCAATAACGGAATCAATACTTCCTTGTATGTTTATGAAACATTCCGTGAAGCTGGATATACCATTCGTCATCTTGATAATACTACTAGTAATGAGGATCGTAAAGATATTTTGCTATGGTTCAAGAAAACTCCAGATGCAATTTTAACCTCGGTTGGAATTCTCACCACAGGTTTTGATGAGCCTACTGTCGACACTATTATTTTGAACAGAGCCACAAAATCATTGACTTTATACTTTCAAATGATAGGTCGGGGTTCTCGTAAATTGCCCAATAAAAACACTTTTTCAGTAATCGATTTAGGAAATAATGCCGCGCGTTTTGGCTTGTGGAATGAGCCTGTCAATTGGCAACACATCTTTAAATCACCTGAATTTTACTTAGAAAACTTGCGCGATGATACCGAAATCGAATTGTATTTCAAATATACAATGCCACCTGAATTGCGTGCCAAATTCAGTAAAACCGAAATTGTAACTTTTGATGTCGATGAAGAACACAAACTCGCCATTGCTCAAAATTTGCGTTCCAAAATTGTTTTGGACAAATCTTTGGAACAACACGCTGCAATGTGTGTCGATAATACCGAAGAATTAAGAGATGCCAAAGCATTGTGCAAGGAGTTAGATCCTGATATCGATTGCCGATTGAAACGTTATGCCAAATGTTTGAGTCAATGTAGCAAAAACTACCGCGAATGGTTGGTCGACGATTACAAACTGAAACTTACGTTGTTGATAGGGAAGAAGTATCGCGAGAAAATTATGAACGAAGCGGATTAATTTAGATTGCAGATTTCAGTTGGAATCGAGCCTTAATCGAATAAAATTAAATCGATAACCGTCACTTCGAGTGATTTTAAATAGTAATTTGAGAGTCCGTTACGGACGAAACATGTTGTAGCATCAAATTTTAATCCGTTGAATATCGCAATGAAAATGTTTTACAACGAGATTATTTTTATTTAAATCAAATTCCAATTTCATAAAACAACAATTTTTTAATTATTAAATCAACAAAATGTCAAAACAATTCGCCGATTTAGGAATCCAAGAATCGATTCTAAAAGCACTTGATGGTTTAAAAATTGTTGTGCCTACAGAAATTCAGCAAAAAGTAATTCCGTTGCTTTTATCTAATACTGATGTTGTTGGTTTGGCCAAAACTGGAACGGGAAAAACGGCCGCATTTGGATTACCATTACTTCAATTAATAGACTCTAAAATCAATGTAATTCAAGTAGTTATATTAGTTCCTACACGTGAATTAGGACACCAGATTTTTAGTAATTTAGAGGCTTTCGCCAAATATCTTCCTGAAGTTTCCATTGCCGAAACTTGCGGAGGAATCCCCATAAAACCCCAAATAGAACGATTGACTTTGCCAACACATATTGTTGTGGCCACACCAGGAAGATTGATTGATTTGATTCAGCGTAAAGCCATCGTTTTAAAAGAAACAAAATTTCTCGTTCTTGATGAGGCAGACGAAATGGTTAGTATTCTGAAAGAAAGTTTAGACGAAATCATTGCTGAATTGCCTAAAAGCCGAAGAACATTTCTTTTCTCGGCCACTATGCCAGGAAACATAAAACAATTGATTCAGAACTACTTAAACAAAAATGTCGTTCAAGTCAGCGCTGATATGCAAACGTTAGGAAATCAAGGAATTGATCACCAATATATCGTCGTAGATCCCATTGAAAAACTAGATGTTTTAATGCATTTTTTGACTTCAAAAGATGGCGAACGCGGTATTGTTTTTTGCAAAACCAAAGCAGCTGTTAATAAATTGGCCAAGAATTTAGCCATTAATAGATTTTCATCAGGAGCTTTACATGGCAGTTTGTCACAAGGAATCCGAGATCGAATTATGGAGCAATTTCGTGAAGGACACATCAATATTTTGATCGCCACCGATTTGGCCTCCAGAGGAATTGATGTAAAAGAAATTTCTTATGTAGTCAATTATCATTTGCCAGATACCTATGAAAACTATGTTCACCGCAGCGGAAGAACTGCTAGAGCAGGAGCTAAAGGGCTTTCATTAACTGTTTTGCAACAAGAAGAAGTTGCTGAAATTGCGGAATTCGAAAAAGAATTGGGAATCAAATTCAATAAATTCCAAAAACCATCTGCCGAAAATATTGAAGAAAATAATACGCTTTTATGGGCAAAACAAATCTTCAAAACCAAACCCAATCACGAAATTTCGGCTGATTTTAAAAACAAAATCAAAACCGTTTTTCATCATTTGACCAAAGACGAATTGATTGAAAAATTGTTGGCCAATCAATTACTTCAAACGAAAGCAGATTCAAATAGAGAAAAACCTGTTAAAAAATTCAAAAACTAATATTTTGCCCTGCATTTATATTGTACTTTTATAAATAAATCATTTTTATAAAAGATTCAAAATGCAAATAGTAATAATAGGAGGAGGTTTTGCAGGCGTCAATTTAGCCCAAGAACTAGCCAATCAAAAAGGCTTTGAAGTAACTCTTGTTGACAAAAACAACTATAATTTCTTTCCGCCACTTATTTATCAGGTTGCCACAGGATATTTGGAACCTTCGAGCATTAGTTATCCATTTCGTAAATTTTTTGCAGGAAAAAAAAACCTGCATTTTCGTTTGGGCGAATTGCAAAGAGTACTACCTTCAGAAAATAAAATCATTCTCAACAACGGCGAATTACAGTATGACCATTTGGTTTTTGCCACCGGAGCCGAAACGAGTTATTTCGGAATGGAAAATGTCAAGAAAAATGCCATTCCAATGAAAACGCTCAATGATGCTATTGAAATGCGCAATACGCTTTTGAAAAATCTAGAAAAAGCGGCTATTTGCAATGACATTCGTGAGCGAAGAAAATTGCTTACTATTGTGGTTGTTGGTGGCGGACCAACAGGAGTAGAAGTTTCGGGAATGTTTGCCGAAATGCGAAAAAATATTTTGCTCAAAGAATATCCTGAGCTTGCCACAGCTGCCAGTCAAATTTATTTGGTCGATGGAGGCGATGCTTTGTTGTCGCCAATGAGTTCAGCTTCCCAGAAATACACACTCGAAGCCGTAACGCAACTTGGTGTTGTTGTTAGACTAAATGCTCGTGTAGTCAATTATGAAAATGATATCGTTTATTTTGCCGATGGCGAAACCATACAGACTAAGAATCTAATTTGGGCCGCAGGAGTTACAGCCAAAGTATTTGAAGGTATTCCAGCAGAAAGTTTTGGTCGTGGCAAACGAATGATAACCGATGCTTTCAATAAAATAACGCTTACCGAAAACATTTATTCTATTGGAGATACTTGTATTCAAATTACAGATCTGAATTTTCCTGAAGGACACCCACAAGTAGCCCAAGTAGCTATTCAGCAGGGTGTAAATTTAGCTGATAACTTCAAGTCAATGCGTAATAACAAGTTGTTAAAACCTTTTAAATACAATGATAAAGGTTCGATGGCAATTATCGGAAAAAACAAAGCAGTGGTAGATTTACCTCGTCCCAAATTGCACTTCAACGGATTCTTTGCTTGGTTAATTTGGTTGTTTGTACATTTGATGTCTTTAATTTCTTATCGAAATAGAATTCAAACTTTTTACAATTGGATGATTGCTTATTTCTCTAAAGATCAATCTTTACGAATGATTATCAGACCGGAAAAAAGGTCAAAAAGAGATGCTTAATTAAAAATTTATAATAAAATCATGCTACCTTTCAATTTATTGTTCTTCGTTGTAGGGCTTATAATAGTTATTTTTTATAGACACATTAATAAACAATCTACTTATGTCAATATTTGAACTATAATTTATAGTATGTATTTTAGAACGTCCAAGAAGTTGTTAACAAATTTATTAACATTTTATTGGTTTAAATTTGGATATAAAAAAACCCCTATTTAATGGGGTTTTGTTTTTTTGTTAATCCGCTGATTCTAAGGAAAGCGATGTTATTCTACTTAGCGCAAATGAATAGGCTCGTAATATGTCTTTATCCCAAGTTTGTAAATAATCATTATATTTTAACTGTAAATCTAAATTTGAAATAGGTAAGCACAAATAGTAAACATTTCCCCAAGTCTTAGATGTTGCTATAACTAAAATCGCTTTTGTTTTCTTTGTTGATTGTTCATTGAATAATTTAAAATCAAATTGGTAATTTGTTTCATTGTGAACAAACATATCTTTCAGCTCGTAACCTTGCTTTAAATCCAAACCTTTTGTTACTGTTTCCTGATAACCTTTGGTTAAATAGTTATATTCAATTTCTGTAGTTTGAGCATTTAAGCCAGTAACAAATAATAATGCTAAAATAATTTTTTTCATAGTTTTTTAATTTAGTAGGTTAATAACGATTAATGTTTTTCAAAGATAATGCCAAAAATTTTACTATAGCAACCTATTTGCTATAAAAGAATACATAATTATACCTAAAAAAAAAGCCTTTGTAATTAATACAAAGGCTTATCTATTATATGCTCATCCGAATACTGTCTTAACAAAAATTGTCCTGTTTTTCGATTATAAACATTAATATAATGATAATCAAAACGCTTTTTCAAAAGCCAATTATGAAGATAATATATTGATTTACAAAATCCTATCTTTATAGGTTTTACAATTTTATCTTTATGAAAGATAGTACAGCTATAAGGAGTAGGGGAAGTATTAGCCATTTTAAAAAGGAACAAAAACGTAACCAGCAGGCACTTTATAAGCAACAAAAACAACAGAAGCGGGACTAATATAATCTAAATCCTCATAGATAATATATTTGTGAAAACCCTTTGAATAACCAACATACTTGACTGAATTTGTGTTTATAACACTTTCAGTTGGTACAATATCAAAAATATTAAATTTAGTATCAATCAAAAAGTCAAAGGAACAGGGAACGTCCAACTCTATATATATTTCAAAGCCATAAAAATTATGATGTAAACAACCATTTAAATAAATTGGTATCAAATCTAATTGATCATTTTGATAAGACCTAATTAAAGACAATGTATCAATAAAGTAAGAATGTATTTTACCTTCTGAAATAGAAAGAGAAACACCTTCAATTTCACGATTATCACCATTTAACTCTACATAATAACGATACGGGTTATAAAAAGGCCATAAATTAACTTTTGGAGTATTAATAACATCAAAATTAATGTTATAATTCAAGGTATCTTTAAAAATTGATACCATTGTATTTGGTGGAAAAAATGAATTTTTTGGTAAGGCTTCGACACTTTGAAAGTCTGAATTTAAAAAAGATATCATTTCTAAGTTTTCAACATTTCCGAAAGTAACACCTAGTACACGTTTATTCAGATCATAAACGCCAAGAATGAAAAAATCTTCATTTATTCCATCAAGATTATAGATTATTTCGTTTGATTCTACTTGCCTTTCTACTTGTTTTACTTTGATAACTCCGTTTGCAGTAATGTACTGTACGTATGTAGTTGGGTTTAAATATTGCATTATCTAAATAGTTTAAGTTTGATTAAAAATTCTTTGTCCAATAGGCTTGTAACGTCTGTACTTAAATTTCTAGCTGTTAAAGTAAAATACAATTCTGATAGTATTTTCTTTTGTCCTGTATTGGTAATTTGTGCCAAAAGTTTATAGGCTTCTTGGTCGTTTTCTGTCATACTTTTAGGATTTGCGAAATCGTACCAATTTCCCTGATTCAAGTATAAAGTTCCCAAATGATGTGCAATACTTCGAGCCCAATTGTGATAAGCCTGATTTGGTTCAATTTTGCTTAAGGCTTCCAGTTGAGTAACAGGGGATAAGTTTACAACATTATTAAGTTTAATTTGTTCCTCTACCTCGTTTACTTCGCTTTTTGTGTTACTGTCTTTTAAATATCTGAATAATACAGGTATCAACAGAATTAAACCGAGAATAACAAGCCAATAACGTTCTATTATTGCAAAAAAGCCCTTATTAACGGGCTGATTTGCTTTTCTGATAGGTATCATTATTTACTTTTTTTTCAAAAGTTTGTAACCGATGTACACAATAACAGCTCCCAATGCAATATTAACATACATTGTGTTTTTTTCGTAGAATTCTTTTAATTTGTCTAACATTTTTTTTGTTTTAAGGATTAATTTTTTTTTAACGTCTTTCCGATTTCTTTAGAGTGTAATAGTAAACACCGAGTAAAAAACCAAAATAATGGGTATTGCGTATTTTAATACTTTGGTTTTCAAATCGACCTTTAAATTTTCAGTTGATACATTACCCAATAATGATAAGGCTCTTATTATTTGGGTGTCTGTTACGTGTTTTGAATCCGTTCCATTTTCCTTTTTTATTACTGCCTTTCCTAACTTCAATAAAAAACTTTGATTTATTGATGTTATTTGTTGGTCGGGTTGAACTCCTATACTTTGACATACATCTTTAATGTATTGTGCTGTATTGTTTTCGCTAGGTGGAGCGTATTCATTAATTAACTTTCTAACGGTGTTTTTACCTTTGTTAATATCGTTAATTAAATCCTTGAACATAGCCCTGATACCTAATTCCATTGATGAAAATTGCTCGAATTTTTTATCAGTATTTTGAGGTATTGGAATTTTTCCCAGCCACGCAATCGAAGTTATTATTAAGTTACCCGGATTGTTATTTCTGATTCCTCTAGATAGTGCCATCGCTTTTATCTTTAGTGGTTAAATCAATCTTTTCAAGTTCTGAATAAACAACTTCAATTCCCTTAATGATTGCCATCACTACAGCAGAATATTTAACAATTACACCGATGATTGAAATAATTCCTCTTAGCTTATTCATTGTTTTGATTTTTTGATTGTTTTTCTTTTTGTTTTTTCGCCACGTATTCAAGTAAAGCATCTGCCAACTCGTGGATGATTAAAGGCAGAAACTTAGAGAGTAGTTTAAACATAACTAAGATTTTACGAATGTTCCACAATACCCACCGTTTTTGGCTTTAGGATTCAAAACGAATTCCATATCTTTAATGGTTAGTTTTTTCTTTGCCAGATCAAAAAAGCCATTGTACCATACTGTTTGTAATGTTCTTTTGAAAAAAACTTTACAAGCCCAATTTTCAAATTTTGGGTTAGCGGTTTTACGTTTTGAGGGGTCTTTTCTAGGACTTGCAATAATGGTTAACAAACCTCTTGATTTGCTGTAGTTCCACGCCGTGATAAAATTCATATCAATTTGCTCTCCTGTTTTTTTGTCGAAGAAATGGGTATGATGTTGACAACCTGAGTGTTTTTTTATTGGTTCGTTTTTGTTTGACTGTTTAGAATAAGCCATAATATATTTTTTTAAGTATTAAAATTAATTCGTTTGATTTTTTTGAAATTAATATCAGACTGTCAATGAAGAAAACTATCAAATAAACCCAATTTCGACAGCCTGATAATTTACTTTTATCTTCTTCTTCCACGAATGGAGGTTGAGGATTTTTTATACAGCTTCCAACCGATAAACAAGGCAACAGCCATTAATACCCAGATTAAATACTTTTTGTTTTTTTCCCAAGTGGCTTGAAACCAAATTTTTGAAAATAAAGCGTTTGTACCGTTGATATTATCCTGTACAAGTTTAGATTTACCAATTGATTTGGCAAGATTATCCTGATACAAGTTAGCTTGATTGTTAATCAATTGATCAATTTCTTTTGGTAATTCTGTAACGGGTAGAACTACCTGAGAAGCAGGATTTTTACGTTTTGAGTCGGGTGTTGACATTACTCTTTTGGCATCTGCCACAACAGCACCGTAATTTCCTGTAACAGCAGAAATCGCATTTTTTAAGGAAACAACTCTTTTGAGTTTATTTCCAATTGTTTTGAAAATACTCATAATTACGCTTCTGTTTGTACACTTCGCATAACGAAATTTACGATTGAACCTTGATTTTTGTTTACATCGATAAAATCAACGTTTACCAAAGGCAAACATAATTTATCGCCTATTCTTGAAGATACTATACCATTTTTAATACTTTGAATCGGGTCGACATCTACTGATAAGGCACGCAATTCAAAAGGGTCATATTTGATTGTTTGACCGTTTGAATAGGTATATGAAATATCGGTTACTGTATTGTTTAAATCGATAACTGCCAAATCATAACCTTTTACATCAATTTTTTTGCTTAAATCTTCAATTGCGCAACTTTTTTGCTCCCAATGCATCAAATTGTTTGTATTCAATGGATGTTCAACACCATAAATAGCGTAAGTATTGGGTGCTCTCAAATCTTCCAAAGAGATTTTAATATTTTCTTTTTCCTGTAAAAGAATTGCACCATCTAAAGCAATTTCACATACTGCAATCGTTGGGAATGATCCATCTGAATGGATAGCTTCACCGCCGTATGTAGCTGATAGAAGAAAATCCTGTAATTTTACTTTATTGGCAATTGGTACGTTATTACCGTTTGCACGTTCAATGTAAATACTGATTTTTTCGTTTAAAAAGTCGGTTAAAGCCAAACTAGTTGCAATAATCAAAGATGAAATTCCTTTGCTTACTGTTATTTCATTTGATTTTGTTACCCCTGTTAATTCAATAATTTTCATTTGTATTTTTTTTTGATTAATAATTTATTTCGATACAAAGGTTATTTCAATTTGAATTTAAGGGTAACAGTTTTTACCACTTTTTGGATATTTTGGGTTATTGTTATTATTTTAACAAACCGTAATCGACCAAATCTTGCAAAGTCAAAAATTTTCTTTTGATAGATAAACAATCAATAATTATTGAATATTCTTTGATTCCTGTTTTATAACATACACCTAAAATTGATGCTAATTGCTTTTTTGATACTTTTTGAGACAGATTTTTTTGTATCATAAGAATAAATTTTGATGTTCGAGAAATAGAGTTTTGTCGAATTTTTTAAGAATTTTATCCTTTTCTTTAAATTCCTGTAGGTAGAAATAAATTTTAGAATCGAACCAATATTTTAATTTTAATTCATTTGAATAATCAATTTCTTCAAGAACCAAGTTCAAGGCTATGATATATGAAATATCTTGTTCATTTGCGTAATACTCTCTAAATAATGACTTTGCCAAGCGTTTTTTAATGGTAGTAGTTGAAATTGGTAGTTTGAAATTTCTTCGAAGAATACATTTTTGTTTAGTCACTTGGTCACGCAAATTATCGTAATTAAAAACCTCAATAATTTTTTCTTTGTTTACTTGAGATAGACCTGTATTTTCCCGAACTTCAAAAAATCCTTTTGTACTAGATTTAAGCAGCTCAAAAAGGGTTGATACGTCAAAAATTCCCCATGTCATATCTTGTTGAACTGTTTCATTGTGGGTTGCAATTTGTTTTAAATCTCTAAAAAAGGGTGCATTAAGTTGAATTTCGAAACGCCAAATATTATCATTTTTGATATTATTGTTAAAAAAATATTCATTGATATAGGGCTTTTCAGTGATTTGTAAGTTTAAAGATTTATTGTAAATTCTTATCAATTTATCACTTGTACGTTTACCAATTTGGAAACCGTTTAATATTGATTTGCCTTTATAGGTTTCAAAGTGTGAAGATATATTCTTTGGTCTGCCTGATATTAAATAATTTCCTGATATAAGATTATCAAATAAATTTCGATAGGTATTTTCTTTGTCCTGTTTATCTAAACAAATATCTAGACGATTAATAGATTTGAAATAGTACCCTGTTTGTTCGAGAAATTCTGTTAAAATGTGTTTTAATTGATTTGATGATATTGTATAAAACAAATGATTTTCAAATTGAATTTGGCAAAGTTGGTCATTAATAATTTTACTTCGGGGCGAATGCATAAACGTTGCTATCTTTTCTTTTTTATAATACAAATCAGCACGAAATAAAAATATTTTTGTTCCGTAATCGTGTTGGATTGTTAAAAAATTTGAGGTTTCGGGAAATTCCCCGAACGGAGACCCCTCTAGGTTTAAAATTAGATAATCAATGTTTATTAAAGTTGATTGATTTTCTATTATTGTAGGTTGGTTCATATTTTTGATGTTATAGTGAGTTGGCTCCCGTTATACCCAACGGGAGCGAGTTATGATAGAAATTATAAAACTCAATTGTAAAACCTTTCCAAATCAGGCATAGAAAGCATAATTTTAAAAAAACGTTTATAGGGTCTAAAAACAAATTTGATTTATAATTTATACGCTGATGAAGTGATAAAGTTTTATAAATAGTCAATTCAGAATCTACAATATATTCAAAAACAGTTTCAATGTTTTTCATAATTATTATTTAAAAATTTAGGAATAAGAAGGTAAATCTGAAACGTTAGGGAAACATAGTCAATTGGGTTTCTAAATTCTTTAAATCCAACTTTGCAGTTTCAATTTGACATAAAATGATATTTTTTATAGAAGCATCAATATTTTTAATCTCAAGGAGCAAAAAAGCATATTGATATTTTAAATAATGAATAGAAACAGTATCTACAGGAGATTTAATAAATTCCTGAATATCATCTTTCAATACAACCAAGTCAAAATATTTTGATTCACGTTGTTTAATAAATTCGGGGATAGTAGCCATAATTAAGCAGTTAAAAGGTTATGTTTTAATAATTTAGTAAGAAGCACTTTAGAAGAAAATTCGAAAGGATTACCATAAAAAATAAACTCGTGAATTAATCGATTTTGACAAACAACAAAACAATCCTTTTTTATCTGGATTGTAACACCTAATTTAGCACCACGAACACGGATATGAAGCATTCGGAAATTTGAATGTTCAGTTTTACAAAAAGGTCTTATTTTTTTTAGGAAAGTTTTAGGCTTAAATGGTTTATCACGCATTTTTAAAACCAAGTCCAAAAGAAGGACATAATTTTCAAGAGGGGAACGTTTTATGCACATAATTTATTTGTTGATAGTTTATACCACAAATGAACTATAATTTATATTATGTAAAATAGAAAATTAATTAAAGTGTGTTGTCCTAATTAATAACAATACTAATTACTTTTAAATCCTACTCTCATAATATCCCTCAAATAAAAAAGCACCATCAAGATATCTTGATGATGCTTTAATAAATCAATTAGTTTGAAATTATTTTACAGAAAACGGAATATTCCATTTCTCCCAACTCAAAACAATTGAATTCTCATTGATAGTATAAACCAAACTTTCAGTACTTGAACCAGCTAATTGCTGTTTGACAGTTACTCGCAATTGATCTTCTTTTTCATTGTAATTATTGGTTCCAGACATTTTAGAAACTTTATTAAAAATCAAAACACATTCTTTTTCGTTTGGTATTACAAAAAACGAATATTTTCCTGCTGCCAATTTTGAGCCTTCAACAATAAGATCTTTATCGGTTTCGATAATTGTTGCTGCATTCGCTCCAGCTCTCCAAATTTTATTGAATGGTACCAATTCCCCCCAAATAACTCTACCTTTTACTGAAGGACTACTATAATTTACGCTAATGTTTGCTCCATTAATTTTACCGGTTGCTACAGCCGCAGGACTAGCAGGTTTGTTTTGAGCATTAACGAAAGTTGTCATAAATAAAGCAAAGACAATAGCCTGAATTTTCTTTTGTAATTTCATATTATACTGTTTTAGTTTAAGGACTAAATTTATAATTTCTAATCTAATTTTATCATATTTCACAATAACTTTAAGAAAAAATTAAGGATTTTATAAATTAATCGTTTTGTCTAATTATTAAGGGATTATAATTTATTAATTTATTATTTTTACAATCGACAATATAAAAAATATATGAACTCAATTGCTGAACACATCGCTGATTTTCTAAAGAAATATCCGCCATTTGACAATTTAACTTTTCAAGAACTATCTGAAATTGCTACTAGTATTCGGGTAATCAATCTTGAAAAACACAAAGTTTTGTTTCAAATTAATGACGTTTTGCACGATAGTTTTTATGTCGTGGCTTCTGGTGTTATCAATCTTTCAGTCATTGCAGATGCCGAGGAAACTTTATTGAATAAATGTTACGAAGGTGATATTTTTGGTTTGCGTCCGTTTTTTGCCAAAAATAATTATATGATGACGGCAAAAGCACGTGAAGAAAGTATTATTTATGCTATTCCGATAGCTGTTTTCCGTCCGTTTGTAGCGAATAATTCTGAGGTTTTGGACTTTTTATTGCACAGTTTTGCAACTAACACAAGTAATCCAAGTGATAAAGAAAATTTACGTGGAAAATTGATTTCTGACAATGTATATTTTTCCAACCAACAATCAGAAATGCAATATTTTCAATCTCTGACTTACAATATTGCTCCAATAACTGCAACAGCATCTAGTATTGTTCAAGAAGCAGCTCAATTGATGACAAATTCTTTGTCTACTAGTGTACTGGTTTGCGAAAACAATTTGCCTATTGGCATTGTTACCAATACGGATATGTGCTCAAAAATTGCTACTGGTAGATTTCCAATTACGACAACCTTAGATAAAATTATGTCTTCGCCAGTAGTCACTGTTATTGAAAATGTTTCATTGGCAGAGGCTCAATTATTAATGTTAAAATACAATGTAACACATTTGTGTGTTACACAAGACGGAACCGATAAATCTGCTGTTAAAGGTGTCATTTCTGAACATGATTTAATTGTTGCTCAGGCCAGCAATCCTGGTGTTTTAATTAAGGAAATCAAACGCTCACAAACTCCTAAGGATTTAAAAGGAATTCGAGAACGGTTGACTGAACTTATTCAAAAATCAATTTCTAAAAATATTCCACTTTCGCACGTAAATAACCTAGCAAGTGAAATAAATCTGGCCATTATTAAGCGATCTGTAGAATTATCTATTTTGGATTTGGGCTCTCCTCCTGCTCGTTATGCTTGGTTAAGCATTGGAAGTCAAGGTAGAAAAGAACAATTATTAACTACTGATCAGGATAGTATGCTAATTTTTGAAGATGTAACTGCCGAAAAATATCGAGATGTTAAAGATTATTTTTTAAAATTAGGAAAAAGAACTACGGCAATTCTTGAAAAAGTGGGTTACGGATATTGTACTTACGGACATATGGCAAGCAACATGCTGTGGTGTAAATCACTGACTGACTGGACAAATCAATACAACAGTTGGATGAATACTCCAGGCGAAAATAGCAATCAATTGAGCAGTATTTTCTTTGATTTTGAAATTGTAATTGGAGAGAATAAAATTGAAGAAGTGATCGAGAATGTTGTTTTTAATAACATAAAAAACAATACATTATTATTTGATTTTCTTGGAAATGAAGCTTTAAGAAAAAACTCTCCGTTAACTTTTTTCAAAAAATTTAATGTCGAAGAAAAAGGCCCAAACAAAGATAAATTTGACATCAAAACTCGTGCTTTGATGCCACTAATCGACGGAGCTCGTTTGTTTAGTTTAAGCTATAATCTGCGTGGAGTTAATAATACTTATTTGCGTTTCAAACAACTAGCCATCACAGACCCACGAAATTCAGAGATTTATCTAAATTGTGCAAAAGCTTTTTTAACCTTGTCAAAATTTAGAACTATGGAAGGCTTAAAAAATGATAATTCAGGTCAATATATAAATATGCAGGAATTGTCAAAAGCAAACAAGGAAATTTTAAAAAATGCCCTTGCCCCAATGGATGAATTGGAAGACTTAATCAAAAACAAATTTCAACTGACCCAATTTTCATAATAATGTTAGACTGGATAAAAAATATCAACAAGGAATATCCTGAATTTTGGAAATTATACCTTTCTAAATTTGAAAAAAAATCAAATCGTTTTGTTGTTTTATCAACTGAAACTACTGGTTTGAGTTTAGAAAAGGATGTTATTTTATCATTTGGTTCTTTTTCAATAATCAACAATAGCATTGTTATTGGTGATAGTTTTGAAACGGTTATTGCACAATATAAATTCTTTCATGAGAATGGTATTTCTAACGAATTTACTATTGAAACAAAAATGAAAAAAATGGGAGAATCTGAGGCCATTCAGTCCCTAGTTGAATTTATTGGCAATTCAGTTTTAGTGGGGCATCACATCGATTTTGATGTCGAAATGATTAATGCAGCACTCGAAAGATTGGACTGTGGAAGATTAAAAAACGAGGCGTTAGATATTGATGTAATGCACAGAAAATTATTGGATATTAATAACAAACAATTTTCATTGGAAGAATTATGCGATATTTATAAATTACCTAAAAGTGACCGAAATTCTTCTTCTGAAGATGCTTATAAAATTGGCTTACTTTTCTTGAAATTAAAATCGAGATTGGGATTGAATTAAAGGGTAATTATTTGTTCAAACCGACCGTGATGGCTTATAGATACTGGTTTTTTTGATAAAATATTATTTTCAAAATATTCTGGAATTCCATTTTTTTTCCTAATATTTTTTCTATTATCCAATATTGAAATGGAATCGAAATGTTGGGTGTTTTCAACCGCTATTGTGTGGATAAATTCGGATTTAATTTCCGTTTTTGTATAATAAACGAAGTCTTTTATCACTACTTTTCCAAAAGTGATTTCATTAATACAATCCAAATCAAAACATTCCAATTGCAAAGGGAAATAGCCTCGAATTTGCGTTTTCCTATTGTGGATTTTGTAAGCAGCCTCCTTCCTACTCCACAAATTCCAAACCATAATTGTAGGATTTTCGGCAATCGAAATCAGTAATTGTTCGTTTTGGGTAAATATTTTATTCATAAAACCTTTCCTTTTCCAATTGCTTTCTTTTTCGGCTAAAGCCAAATCTACAATGTCGTTTCCAATCATTTTTCGGATAATTTGATTTCAATAATCTCCATGGCCGATTTTATATCGAGCATTCGTTCCATAGATTGATTGTCGATAATAATATCGAATTCTTCTTCAATATCTAAAATAACATCCACCAAATTAGCCGAATTGATTTGTAAATCAGCAATAAAATCAGTCTTTTCAGTTATATTTTCAAAAGCTTCTTGGTTTTTGATATAAGGCTTGACTATATTCTTTAACTTTTCAATAGTTTCTTTTTTGTCCATAATGTATATTTATTTTCGTATTAGCTCCCTCCTCTTTGCTACTCCAGTTCGCTATTGCTCGGGTGAGAAGGGCTGGGGTTGGGATTATATTTTTTAAAAATTACGCAACCATTTACATCTCCAAAACCAAAACTAGCTTTGGCAATAATAGTCAATTCTTTTTCAATTAATTTTTGAGGAATTCTTGATACATCAATTAAAGCCGTTATTTCAGGGTGTAAATCTTCGCAATTGGTATTCGGAAAAATAAATCCGTGATGCAATTGCAATACCGAAGCTACACTTTCGACACTTCCAGCACCCGTTAAACAATGGCCAACCATTGATTTCAAGGAGTTAATATAAGGAAAATTCACGCCACGTCTATCTAAGGCTTCACTCCAATTTTGAATTTCCAAACTATCTTTTGAAGTGGCGGTTAAATGACCATTGATAGCATCAATTTCTTTTGGATGAATTCCAGCATTTTTCAAAGCGTCTTTTATACATTTTTGCACAGCAACCGGATTTGGAGCTGTCATAGTTCCCAAACCTCGTTGACCACCAGAATTCAGGTTTCCGCCAAGAACTTCGGCATAAATTTTAGCTCCTCGCGTCAAAGCCGTTTCCAAATCTTCCATCACCATAGCTCCTGCCCCACTTCCCGGAACAAAGCCAGAAGCTGTTGCCGACATCGGTCTTGAACCTTGTTCTGGAATTTCGTTATTCTTAAAAGTACAGACTTTCATTGCATCAAATCCTCCCCAAATGTAAGGGCCAGAATCGCTTGTACTTCCTGCCAAAATACGTTTGGCTTGACCTGATTTAATACGCTCAAAAGCCATCAAAATACTTTCGGTTCCTGTTGTACAAGCAGACGAATTGGTGGTCACTTGATTTCCCAAGCCTAATTTTCCTCCTAAATAAGCACTCACACCGCTGTTCATAGTCTGTGCCACGGCTGTGCTTCCCAATCTTCGAGTTTGGAAATCGTCAATTTTATAAATGCTTTCTCTGAATTTGTCTATTCCAGAGGTTCCAGTGCCGAAAATAGTTCCACTTTCCCAATCGGGTTCATCGTTAATTTCCATTGATAAATCAGCGTCTTTCCAAGCATCAATTCCGGCAATAACTCCATATAAAATCCCTGATGAATTAAAGTTTCGGAGTTCTAATTCGGTAAAATAGTTTAATGATAACTCTGTTGAAACTTCTGGTTTTCCAGCAATATGACAAGAAAATTGCAATCGTGCTAATTCGGGATCGTGTTTTATACCAGAGATTCCGTTTTTTATGGCATTTGTAAACGTCTCCAATCCTACTCCATTGGGAGCAACAATACCAAGACCGGTAATTACGACACGTTTATTCATATAAAATTATTAAACAATCATTCCAGCAATTGTTCCCGAGCAAACTACTTCTCCCTTTTCGTTTTTCATTTCAACCTTGCATTTTAGTTTGCCAAATCTAAAATATATTTTCTCTGAAATTACCGTCACTTTTTCGTTTGGAAAAACAGGTTTTGAAAACTCTATTTCATTTGAGGTTAAGGCAATTGTAGTATTTTTGTTAAATGTATCATTCAATAAATATATCCCCAAGCAAACAACTCCAATTTGCGCCATAACTTCGGTGAGAATTACTCCTGGCGTGATAGGATTACCCTTGAAATGACCTTTATAAAAATCTAGATTTTCATCAAAAGCATAACATCCTTCCACTCCGTTTTCATCTACATGCAACAATTCATCCACAAACAAAAAAGGTTTGGAATAGGGTAATTTTGATATAATATCTTCTTTTTTCATACTGTTTTTTGCCACTGATTCACAGATTAATTAAAAAAATAATTCATTAAAAATATTAAAATCTGTGAATCTGTGGCTAAATATTTAAAACTGCAATAAAACTTTTTGAGCCGAAAATCCTGGACCAAAACTCAACATCAATCCTTTCTCGCCCTTCTTCGGTTTGGCATCCATAATTCGTTCTAAAACATACAAAACTGTGGCACTCGACATATTTCCGTACAATCGCAATACTTCTTTCGTATCATTGATGTTTTTGCCTAAATCAGAAAATAAACCTTCTACAGTTTGAACAATTTTTTTCCCACCAGGGTGAAAAATTAAGTGTTCTAAATCTTCTATATTTAGATTGTTTTTATCCAAAAAAGGATTAATAATATCCGGAAAATGAGAAGAAATTGTTTCGGGAACTTCTATATCCAAAATCATTTGCAAGCCAGAATTCGTTAGTTTGAAACCCATCAAATGTTCGGCATCGTAGAAATGATACATTTCTTCATCCAAAATTTCAGGACCTTCATCGTCAATATGGGAAGAAAGCAAAACACAAGCTGCTCCGTCTCCAAAAATGGCTGCGCTTACAATATTGGCCATCGAAAAATCATCGAGTTGAAACGTAGCCGTTGGACTTTCGACAGCGATGACAGCTGCTCGTTTTCCGGGATTGGCTTTCAAGAAATTTTTGGCATAAATAATACCCGAAATACCGGCAGCACAACCCATTTCGGTTACAGGAAGTCGCACAATATCTTGACGTAATTTCAGTTTATTAATCAGATAAGCATCCAAAGAAGGAATCATAATTCCGGTGCAACTTACCGTGATAATATAATCTAAATCTTCGGGTTTCCAATTGGCTTTCGCTAAGGCTTTTTCCAAAACTTTCGTACCTAAATCTATGACTTCGCGAACGTAAATATCGTTTCTTTCTTCGAAAGAAGTGTTGGTAAAAACTTCGATTGGATCCATAATAGAATAGCGCTTATCGACTGCGGCACCTTCAAAAATCTTCTTTATTTTTTTGATAAAACGACTGTCTTGTCCAACGAGCCAAGCGTCCAAGAAAGGTATAATTTCCTCGGTGGTTCGGGAATATTTTGGCAATTGCTTAGAAATACATTTGATTTTTACACTCATTTCATAATAAAATTTAAATTCAATGGCAATATCAATGACGATATCAATGACGATATCAATGGCAATATCAATGGCAATGGCAAAATCAAAAAAAAATAACCATTATACCAGCAATATTTTAATCAATCACGGAAAGATTTCTTCCAACCTCCCTCTTCTAACTTCTCTCTTCTAACTTCTCTCTTCTAACTTCCCTCTTCTAACTTCCCACTTTCTCAATTATCCATTGGTAACGGAAAGCCCATTTCCATTGAATTTTATAGTTGTTGAGTTTTAATTTTTTTGAAAAACAAACAAAATCTTCTTTTTTGAAACCTCTTAATATCGAAACTAATCCATCTTCTCTTGACATTGAATTCAGTCTGAAAACAAAACATAAAACTTGAAATAATCGATAAGCTAATGCACTTCTTTGCAAATCATTAATTACAATTCCAATATTTGAATTGGCATTAAAAACAGTCATCAATTGTAAAATTTTATCTTTTTTGAAATGATGTAATGTTAATGTACAGAGTACAATATCATATTTTAATTCGGTGAAAGCTTTATCAAAAACATCTTCGCATCGATAGCTAATATTTGGATAATTATCGGATAATTTTATAGCGTGATTGATGGTAAAATTATTGGCATCGATTCCTATCAAATTAAATTTAAAATGATTTTTAAACCCATAATCTGCCAAGGTTCGCAACATATCACCATTGCCACAACCCACATCTACAATGTTGATTTGTGTTCCCTTTGGAATTTTCACAATCAATTCCTGAACGCCTTGTAAAGTTAGCTGGTTTCCGCCCAAGAGTTGGTTTATTTTGGCAATTTTATCCAAAGCCTCGCGCAAGATTTCGCCCTCCATCGCAAAATCATCCATAATTTCAGGTTCTTCAGACCTATATTTTGTGTTTATAAACATCTTAGGATTTTAAAATTATGGGTTTGCCATGCGTTTTCGTTATTATTTCTGGTAATACGAAGGGAAATATAGCTAATAATTGCATCAAAAAAGTAGTTAATTTTTGTGACAGTAAAATTTTAGACAAAAACCGACCCATTCGCAATCTACTTTTGAAATGAGCATTCCAGGCTTGAGTGTATTTTTCTTCCAATTCTTTTCTAGAACGGATTGTATTCTCTGAAAATTCTAAAATAAGTTCCGAAACTATTTTGGCACTATGAATGGCCATTGCCATACCGTTACCACACAAAGGATGAATTAATCCGGCGGTGTCGCCAATCATCAAAATATGGTTTTCAACAGCTTCTTTTTCCTCAAAAGAAATTTGGCTTATCGTCAAAGGTTTTTCAAAAAGCAGTTCGCAGTTTTCAAAAACAGCTTTCAGATGTGGGTTTTTATATATTACTTTTGATTGGAATTCTTCTATATTTTTATATTGTTTAAAAGTTTCATAATCGACAAGATAACATATATTAATTATATTATTTTCTACTTTTGAAACACCACAATACCCACCTTTGAAATTGTGTAAACCTACTAAATCATTAGGAAATTCACCCGAATAATGTGCTTTTACTGCCAGCCAAGGTGATTTTTTTTGAATGAAACCACGATTGAGTTTTTGGTCAATATTAGAACGTTTTCCGAAAGCTCCAATTACTATTTTGGACTTCAATTCTAAAGTATTGGAAGTAGAAATTCGAAACTCGTCTTCGATAAATTGAATATCAGTAACAGTGTCTTGAATGATTTGGCAACCCTTTTTGATAGCTTTTAGATATAAATAATTATCCAATTCATAGCGACTAATACCAAAACCACCGAGAGGTAAATTACCAGAAATCATTTTTCCATTTGCAGTAGAAAAAGCTATTTTAGAAATATGGGAAGGCTTTAGATCTGAAATTTCCAAGTCCAACCATTGCAAATAAGACAATACTTCATTTGAAATGTATTCACCGCAAACCTTATGTTTTGGGTATTCATTTTTTTCAATTAAGGTAACTTTTAACCCAGATTTTGCTAAATGTATAGCACTAGTCAAGCCGGCTAAGCCTCCGCCAATAATTAACACATCTACATTAGTTTCCATAGTTTTGCTAATTTAGTAATTATTAAGCCACTTTATTTACATAATTAAATTTAATTTTTACATAAAAAAAGCGAAATAGAAGTTCTCTATTTCGCTTTTTTATATTTAAATCCTAGGGATTACTTCACTTAACTCTCCACGAGATTTCAAGTTAAGTGAATGTTTTTTTGACTTTATCTCATTTATTTTTTAATATGTTCTAACTAATTCAAAAATATTATAAAAAGATGCAGTGCATAATCCCCAACTAATAAATTTTATTATCCAATTTTTTTCATTGCAGTCATTGACTCTCTCAACCAAGCTCCAACTTCTTCAACAGGATGATTTCTGATGATGTAATTTACTTCGATTAATTCTTTGTTATCTACACCAT
Source organism: Flavobacterium franklandianum (assembly GCF_007097365.1). GTDB lineage: Bacteria > Bacteroidota > Bacteroidia > Flavobacteriales > Flavobacteriaceae > Flavobacterium > Flavobacterium franklandianum. The sequence continues at coordinate 79,285 of NZ_VJZR01000011.1, read as the reverse complement.
TATTTCCGTCACTAAAAGGACGACCTACAAGATTACTTGGAGCATTTTTCACATAGTCAGCGATAAGCGGTTTACAAGCATGGTCAAATAAATAACATCCGTATTCAGCAGTATCCGAAATTACTCGGTTCATTTCGAATAATTTTTTTCTTGCAATAGTATTAGCAATTAAAGGTGTTTCGTGTAATGATTCGTAGTATGCTGATTCTTCGATAATACCTGAATCAGTCATAGCTTCAAATGCCAATTCGACACCCGCTTTTACCATGGCAACCATCAATACTCCATTGTCAAAATATTCTTGTTCTGAAATTTCAACTTTAGCTGCTGGTGTTTTTTCAAAATTTGTATCACCAGTTGCAGCTCTCCAAGACAACAAGTTCACATCATCATTTGCCCAGTCTTCCATCATTGTTTTAGAAAATTCACCAGAGATAATATCATCCATATGTTTTTGAAACAACGGACGCATAATATCTTTTAATTCTTCTGAAACTTTAAATGCTGTAATTTTTGCTGGGTTAGATAATCTATCCATCATATTGGTGATACCACCGTGTTTCAATGCTTCGGTGATAGTTTCCCATCCGTATTGAATTAATTTTGAAGCATATCCAGCATCAACACCTTCGGCTACCATTTTATCAAAACACAAGATAGAACCTGTTTGCAACAAACCACAAAGGATAGTTTGTTCTCCCATTAAATCTGATTTTACTTCGGCTACGAAAGAAGAACGCAATACTCCTGCTCTATTTCCTCCAGTTGCTACTGCATAGGCTTTGGCTTGAGCAAGACCAACTCCATTTGGATCGTTTTCAGGGTGAACAGCGATTAATGTTGGTACACCAAAACCTCTTTTGTATTCTTCACGAACCTCAGAACCTGGACATTTTGGAGCACACATAATTACAGTAATGTCTTTACGAATTTGCATTCCTTCTTCAACAATATTGAAACCATGTGAATATGCCAATGTAGAACCATTTTTCATCAAGGGCATAATCGCAGTAACTACGGCAGTATGTTGCTTGTCTGGTGTAAGGTTACAAACCAAGTCAGCAGTTGGAATTAAATCCTCATAAGTTCCCACTTTGAAACCATTATCGGCAGCGTTCATAAAAGAGACTCTTTTTTGAGCAATCGCTTCGGCACGCAACGCATATGAAATATCTAAACCAGAATCTCTCATGTTCAAACCTTGGTTCAAACCTTGTGCTCCGCAACCTACGATAACAACTTTTTTACCTTTAAGTGCTTCTATTCCATCAGCAAATTCGGATTGATCCATAAATTCGCAAACGCCTAATTGTTCTAATTGTAATCTAAGTGGTAATGAATTGAAATAATTTGCCATTTTTTAATATTTAATAATTGAATGATTTATAATTTTATAATTTAAAGTTATGATTTTTCCATAACCTGCAATCTGTAATCTGCTATTTGTAACCTGCAACCTGAACCCTATTTAAGTTCTTCTAATAAAGTCGTTACTTCCATTTTTTCTTTGGAAACTGAAATTCGTCCGGAGCGAACAAATTGCATAATTCCGAAAGGTTTTAATTTATTATACAAATCATTGATTTCGGCACGTTTTCCTGATTTTGAAATCACAAAAAAGTCTCTTGAAACCGTTACAATTTCCGAATGACTTTCTTTGATGATGTTTTGAATTTGTCTTTCGTCGAATAATAAGCTGGATTCAATTTTGAAGATGGCACTTTCGAGAAAGATGGTTTCTTCGTCAATATGATAAAAAGCTTTGATAACTTCGATTTGTTTTTCGATCTGACCTACAATATTTTGCACCCATTTCTCTGAAGTTTTTACTACAATGATAAATCGGGAAACGTTTTCGATTTCCGATTCGGATACGTTAAGGCTCAACACATTGATGTGGCGTTTCAAGAATATTCCTGAAATTCTATTCAATAAGCCCACATTATTTTCTGAATAAACAGAAATAGTGAATATTTTATTTTCTTCCATTTTTTATTTTGTTTAAGGTTGTTTAAACTGTTTAAAAATTTAAAGTTGTTTCATCAAATTAGTTGACTTTTTAAACAATTTTAAACCTTAAACTTTTAAACTTTCTTATGATAATCGCATTTCCGAAACCGAAGCTCCTGTTGGAATCATAGGAAATACATTGTTTTCTTTTTCTACCATAACTTCAAGGAAATAGGAATCTTTTGAAGCTAACATTTCGGCAACGGCTGCATCTAGATCTTCTCTTTTAGTCACTTTTTTTGATTTAATATGATAGCCTTCGGCAATGGCCACAAAGTTGGGATTGGTCATTATTGTTGAAGCATATCGGCTATCAAAAAATAGTTCTTGCCATTGTCGAACCATTCCTAAAAACTCATTATTGAGTACAACAATTTTCACCGGAACTTTGGTTTGAAAAATAGTTCCTAATTCTTGAATGGTCATCTGAAAACCACCATCGCCAATAATAGCCACCACTTCACGATCGGGTCTTCCCATTTTGGCACCAATAGCTGCGGGTAAAGCGAATCCCATCGTACCTAGACCTCCGGAGGTAATATTACTTTTGGTTGAATTGAATTTGGCATAGCGGCAAGCAAACATTTGGTGTTGACCCACATCCGAAACCATAATAGCATCTCCTTTAGAATGCTTATTAATCATTTCAATTGTTTCTCCCATCGAAATTCCACCAACGGTTGGAGCCAACTCTTCGTTGATAACTGCTTCCAATTCAATCTTGTATTTTTCTTTGAACTCATTGTGCCAAGAATCGTGTGATTTTTTTTCAATTAATGGAATCAATGCAGTCAATGCTTCTTTGACATTGGCCAAAACGGCTACTGTTGTTTTTACGTTTTTATCAATTTCAGCTGGATCAATTTCGAAGTGAATTACTTTAGCTTGTTTTGCATAAGTGGCTAAATTTCCGGTAACTCGGTCGTCAAAACGCATTCCGAGTGCAATTAATACATCACATTCATTAGTCAATAAATTGGGTCCATAATTTCCGTGCATTCCTAACATTCCCACATTCAAAGGATGGTCTGTTGGTAAAGCCGAAAGTCCTAAAATGGTCCATGCAGCTGGAATTCCTGATTTTTCGATCAATGCTTTTAATTCGGCTTCGGCTTCTCCAAGAATAATTCCTTGACCAAAAATGATATAAGGTTTTTTAGCAGTATTGATTAAATCTGCGGCTTCCTTAACTTTTTCAAGATTTAAGGTAGGTCTTGGATTATAGCTTCGAATTCCTGTGCATTTTTTATAACTAAAATCAATTTTGTCGAATTGAGCATTTTTGGTAATGTCAATTAAAACAGGACCCGGACGACCCGTTCTAGCAATGTAAAAAGCTTTGGCAATGATTTCTGGAATTTCAGATGCTTCGGTAATTTGGTAATTCCATTTGGTTACAGGAGTTGAAATTCCGATAATATCCGTTTCCTGAAAAGCATCAGAACCCAATAAATGTTTACCTACTTGACCTGTGATGCACACTATTGGAGTTGAATCGATTTGAGCATCGGCAATTCCAGTTACCAAATTGGTTGCACCAGGGCCTGAAGTGGCTATAGCAACACCAACTTTTCCTGTAGCTCTTGCATACCCTTGAGCAGCGTGGGTTGCACCTTGTTCATGTCTTACTAAAACGTGGTGTAATTGATCTTTAAATTTATATAATTCGTCATAAACTGGCATTATGGCTCCACCTGGATAACCATAAACCAAGTCCACGCCTTCTTCTAGCAAACATCGTATAACGGCTTCTGCGCCTGATATTTTATTATTTTCCATTATTTATATTTTAAACTTGTGCCTATTTGCTATTGCAATTGGTATTGATTTTTGAAATTTACTTATCAGTTACACATCCTGTAGAGGCGCTTGAAACTGATCTAGCATATTTTAATAGCACTCCTTTAGTTACTTTTAAATCAGGTTGAACCCAATTGGCCAATCTTTCGGCATATTCTGCATCGGAAATTTTTAAATTGATGGTGTTTTTTACGGCGTCAATTGTTATAATATCTCCATTTTCGATTAGAGCAATTCCACCACCGTCGTAAGCTTCTGGTGTAATATGTCCTACGACAAAACCGTGAGAACCACCTGAAAATCTACCATCGGTAATCAAAGCCACTTTATCTCCTAAACCAGCACCCATAATTGCTGAAGTTGGTTTTAGCATTTCTGGCATACCGGGTCCGCCTTTTGGACCACAATATCGGATGACGACAACATCGCCCGGTTTTATCATTCCTTTTTCAAGCCCCGGAATAACTTCAAATTCGCTTTCGAAAACCACAGCTGTTCCTTCAAAATATTCTCCTTCTTTGCCACTTATTTTGGCAACACAACCTTCTGTAGCTAGGTTACCGTACAATATTTGAATGTTTCCTGAAGATTTTAATGCATTTTTAATATCATGAACTATCTCTTGACCTTCGTATAAATCTGGTACAGATTCTAAATTTTCAGCAATTGTTTTCCCTGTTACAGTCATACAATCTCCGTGGATGTAGCCTTCTTTTAATAAATATTTCATTAATGCAGGAATTCCACCAACGGCGTGCAAATCTTCCATCATGAATTTTCCGCTTGGTTTTAAATCGGCCAAAACTGGGGTTTTATCGCTAATAGCTTGAAAATCGTCTAATGTAATTTCGATGTCAACTGAATGAGCCATAGCAATTAAGTGCATCACAGCATTGGTTGAACCAGCTAAAACGGCTACAATAGTAATAGCATTTTCAAAAGCCTTACGAGTCATAATATCTTTTGGCTTAATATCTTTTTCCAATAATATTCTGATAGCTTTTCCAGCATCCTCACATTCTTGTAATTTATCTTGACTTACTGCAGGATTTGAAGAACTATAAGGTAAACTCATTCCTAATGCTTCAATTGCAGACGCCATTGTATTAGCAGTATACATTCCGCCACAAGCGCCTGGACCTGGACAAGAATTTTTGATAACTCCTTTGAAATCTTCATCGGAAATAGCATTATTGAATTTTTTTCCCAAGGCTTCAAAAGCAGATACTATATTAAGGTGTTCGCCTTTCCATCTTCCTGAGTTTATTGTTCCACCATAAACCATTATTGCAGGACGATTGACTCTTCCCATTGCAATTAAGGCTCCCGGCATATTTTTATCACAACCTGGTATAGCAATCATCGCATCATACCATTGTGCTCCCATTACCGTTTCGATAGAATCGGCGATGACATCACGAGAAACTAATGAAAAGCGCATCCCTTCGGTTCCGTTTGAAATTCCGTCGCTTACTCCGATAGTATTAAAAATCAAGCCCACTAAATCCGCATTCCAAACGCCCTTTTTAACATCTTTTGCAAGGTCATTCAAGTGCATATTACAGGTATTGCCTTCGTAACCCATACTTACAATACCCACTTGCGCTTTATTCAAATCTTCTTCTGTCAAGCCAATTCCGTACAACATAGCTTGCGCAGCAGGTTGTGTGATGTCTTGAGTTATTGTTTTACTATATTTATTTAATTCCATTATTTGATTTTCTTTCTAATTTTATTTTTAGCTTCTTATTAAGTCGCTTTCAATTTTACAAGCTTCCACAATTTGGTGAATATCTGAATCCAGAACTTCTTTTTTAATATCTGCAAATTTCAAGAATTCAACATATACGATATCCAATTGTACTTTTGTCAATTCATAACCCACTTTTTTGGCTCTGTAGGCCAATGCTGCTCTACCACTTCTAGCTGTAAGAATGATAGAAGATTCGTTGACTCCTACTTCAAGAGGATCCATAATTTCGTAGGTCTCTCTATTTTTAATCACACCATCCTGATGAATTCCTGAACTGTGTGAAAATGCGTTGGCACCTACAATGGCTTTGTTAGGTTGTACAATCATTCCCATACTTTCAGATACCAATCGACTCATTTCGTTCAATTGTCTTGTGTTTATGCTGGTATCTAAATTCAAATATGGGTGTTGTTTTAGAATCATTACCACTTCTTCAAGTGCTGTGTTTCCTGCTCTTTCCCCTATTCCGTTGATGGTACATTCTATTTGTCTGGCACCGTTGATAACACCAGCAATCGAATTGGCTGTAGCCATTCCTAAATCATTATGACAATGACAAGAAAGAATTACGTTTTCGATGCCTTTTACGTTTTCTTTCAAGTATTTTATTTTTGCACCATATTCATCAGGCAAACAATATCCTGTTGTATCGGGAATATTTAATACAGTTGCTCCTGATTTTATGACTTCTTCACAGACTCGTGCCAAAAATTCATTATCCGTTCTACCCGCATCTTCTGCATAAAATTCTACATCTTCAACATATGATTTGGCATAAGAAACGGCATATTTTGCTCGGGCAATAATGTCTTCTCTTGTGGTATTAAGTTTGTGAACTATATGTGAATTTGACGTTCCAATTCCGGTATGAATACGGGGTCTTTTGGCGTATTTCAAAGCCGCCGCAGCCACATCAATATCGTTTTTAACAGCTCTTGTAAGTCCGCAAACCGTAGCGTTTTTTATAATTTTGCTTATTTCAGAAACAGATAAAAAATCACCGGGACTTGAAACAGGAAACCCAGCTTCAATTATATCAACTCCCATTTCGTCGAGACGAGCTGCAATTACTAGTTTTTGTTTGGTATCTAATTTACATCCTGGGACCTGTTCACCGTCTCTTAAAGTGGTATCAAAAATTTGGACTTTCTCTCTATTCATTTTAAAATATTTAATGTAATTTCACATCTTTGAACAAAAATAGATTTCATTCTTTTATAATAAAACTCATTTTTGTAAATTATACTGTTTATAAGGGATGTAAAATCTTTGTAAACTACTTAAAAACAATACGTTACTATACTATATTTTACAATGGCTAACCATCAAAAAGATTCTTTATTTGTTTTAATTAAATCCCTTTCAAAGTCTGAAAAAAGACAATTTAAGATTTTTGCTAGTCGTCTTGAAACGAGTTCAAATACAAAATTTATCGAATTATTCAATGTTTTGGATAAATCTGAAGCCTATGACGAGAAAATTATCTTGAAAAGTGGCGTCATCAAGAAAGCACAATTATCGAACCTTAAATCGTATTTATACAAACAAATATTAGTGAGTATTCGGTTGAATATTCCCAGCCAAAACATTCGCTACCAATTAAGAGAGCAAATTGATTTTGCGGCTATTTTATACAATAAAGGGTTGTACAAGCAGAGTTTGAAAATTTTGGACAAAACCAAACAACAAGCGATGGAAAACGACGAAAAATATATGGCGTATGAAATTGTAGAATTCGAAAAACTAATAGAATCTCAGTACATTACCCGCAGTATTCAAGGTCGTGCCGACGAATTAGTTATTCAGGCCAAAGAACTGAATTATAAAAATACGATTTCGAGTAAATTGTCGAATTTGTCTTTGCAATTGTATGGTATTATGCTGAAAACGGGCTATGTGCGCAGTGATGAAGAACACCAATATATTGACGATTATTTCAATAAACACATCTCTAAATTCGACGAGAAAAAGTTTGGCTTTAGAGAACGCTATTGGTATTTCAATGCCAATCTTTGGCGCAGTTTCTTAGTTCAGGATTTCTTGTCCTGTTATAAATTTTCGCACAAATGGGTGACGCTTTTTTATGACAATAGAAATATGATTTTCCTTAATCCAGTATTTTTCTTGAAAGGGAATCATTATTTATTGGAGTCACTATTTATGCTGAAATACAAGTCCAATTTCAAGAAATATTTAGAGCTACTGGAAGAAACCATCAACGATCCGCAGTTTCCTATCAATGATAATATTACTTCTTTGTCTTTCCTGTATTTGTACAACAACAAACTCAATTATCACATTCTCGAAGGCACTTTTGCCGAAGCGGAATACCTGATTCCAGAAGTTTTAGACAAAATAAATCTGCACTCTGAGCATCTGGATGAGCATCACGAAATGTTGTTTTACTACAAAATTGCCTGTATTTATTTTGGCAACGAAAAATACAACGAATGTGTGTTGTATCTCGAAAAAATCATCAATAACAAAAACCTGTATGTTCGTGAAGATTTGGCCTGTTTCGCCCGATTGTTGTGCTTGATTGCGCATTACGAATCTGGTAAAGATTTTAACTTAGAAAATCAGTTGGTGAGCACCTATAAATTTCTAATAAAGATGAACGATTTACACGAAGTACAAAAGGAAATCATTCGCTTTTTGAAAAAATTAAGCACCATTTATCCAAGTGACATCAAAAAAGAATTCATCAAAGTAAAAGAGCGTTTTGTCGAATTGGAAAAAAACACTTACGAAAAAAGGGCTTTCCTTTATCTCGACATCATCTCTTGGCTCGAAAGCAAAATCGAAAACCGAAAAATAAGTGATATTATCAAGGAGAAAGCGAAGTTGAGTAATAGGTAAATCTTAGTTTTTATTTTCATAAAAATACCCTCAAAAAGTTTTTAATTTTTTGAGGGTATTGTGTATATATATTTAATTATTAAAATAATTTATTCGTTTTATAAACAATGGGGGTTTCCTGTAAATACAGTTTTGCATCTTGGAAAAAAGATTGAATATAAGGTTGTTGATTGTGGTGATCCAATCCACTTTGATTTTCCCATACTTCATGAAAAATAAAAGTATTGGGCTCTTGGTCGCTTTGATGCAAATCATACTGAAGACAAGCCGTTTCTTTTTTGGTTTTTTGTACTAAATCAAGCAAATGAGATTTTAAAGTTTCTATACTTTCTGTTTTGCTTTTAAGGATTACTGTTAGGTTTATTGGCATAATTAATTTAAAATAATGGGGTTAAATATTTTTCGATACTATTTTAGTATGAAAGATGGTAAAGTTAAACAATAGAGAACGTTAATACTCCAACAATTCCAGCAACTCCTTTTCAAACCTTCCTTTAGGCAAATACTGGTCTTCCAAGGCTTTGGTAAATGGAATCGGACTGTCCAAACTCGCCACACGTTTTACTGGAGCATCGAGATAGGTAAAACAATTTTCCATAATCAAAGCCGAAATATCGCTGGCAATTCCACCAAATAAAGAATCTTCTTGGTAAACAATCGCTCTTCCAGTTTTCTTTACAGAATTATAAATAGCTTCTGTATCTAATGGTTGCAAGGTTCTTAAATCCAACACATCGGCAGAAATTTCAGGGTTTTTAGCCAAAGTTTCCAACGCCCAATGCACTGCAGCACCATAAGCAATAATCGTCACTTGGCTTCCTTTTTTCAACAACGCGGCTTTCCCTAGTGGAATCGTATAATAATCAGTTGGCACCTCTTGGTGGATGCTACGATACAATTGTTTGTGTTCAAAAAATAATACTGGATTCGGGTCGTTGATACTTTCGTTCAACAATCCTTTGGCATCATACGGAAAGGCAGGATAAACCACTTTCAAACCCGCAGTTTTAGTAAACCAGGCTTCGTTAGTCTGCGAATGAAATGGCCCCGCTTGTGTGCCGCCGCCGCAAGGCATCCGAACCACAACATCAGCTTTTTCTTGCCAACGGTAATGCGTTTTCGCCAATAAATTCACAATCGGATTGAAACCTGTAGAGACAAAATCGGCAAATTGCATCTCGACAATCGCTTTATAACCGTTGATAGACAATCCCATTCCAGCCGAAACCACCGCGCTTTCGCAAATGGGTGTGTTGCGAACTCGTTCTTTTCCAAATTGATCTACAAAACCCTCGGTGATCTTAAAAGCACCACCATATTCAGCAATGTCTTGACCCATGATAACCAAGTTCTCATAACGTTCCATCGACTGTCTCAAACTACTGGAAATAGCATCTATAAAACGAATATTTCCTGTTTTGTAAGAATGCTTAACTTCTTGATAATCATATTTTTTATAAACATCATTTAATTCATTTTCATAAGTAGCTTCAATCTCTGGTTCTGCATTGGCAAGAGCTAGATTTTCATCAATTTCGTTCTTGATTTCACTTCTTAAATTAGAATCAAATTCCTCCGAAAGAACGTTTTTATCTTTTAAATAGTTCCTGTAATTTTCCACCGGATCTTTGGCAGCCCACTCCTCCATCAAGGCCGAAGGAACATATTTGGTACCACTCGCCTCTTCGTGACCTCGCATTCTAAAGGTTTTAAATTCCAATAAAACCGGACGTGGATTTTCCTTCATTGATGCTTTTAATTCGGATAATTTAGTAAAAACTTCCAGAATATTATTGCCATCCAAAATATGACTTTCCATTCCGTAACCAATGCCCTTATCGGCAATATTTTTACAACAAAACTGCTCGTCTGTGGGTGTCGAAAGTCCATAACCATTGTTTTCAATGATAAACAGAACTGGTAATTCCCAAACGGCTGCAATATTTAAGGCTTCGTGAAAATCTCCTTCGCTTGTGGCACCTTCGCCAGTAAATACCGCAGTTATCTTTCCGTTTTGTTTTAGTTTATTCGCCAAAGCAATCCCATCAGCAATCCCTAATTGAGGACCCAAATGCGAAATCATCCCAATAATCTTGAATTCTTGTGTGCCAAAATGAAAACTGCGATCCCGACCTTTGGTAAAACCATTAGCCTTACCCTGCCATTGCGAAAATAATCGGTGTAATGGAATATTTCGTCCCGTAAAAACTCCCAAGTTGCGGTGCATCGGCAGAATGTATTCGTCATCATCCAAAACGGCTGTAACACCTACAGCAATAGCCTCCTGACCAATTCCAGAAAACCATTTCGAAACCTTTCCTTGCCGAATCAGAATCAACATTTTTTCTTCGATTAGTCTTGGTACAACTAGTCTTTTATATAAATCTAATAATTGTTCGTTGCTAAGGTTTTTGCTGTCGAAAGTCATGAAAGTTGCTTTTTTTAAGTAGTTCAAAAGTATAAAAAAATAACAGTATCGCCTGCTAATGTTATATTTTTTATTGATTTTTAAGTACATTTAAATAAAAAAATGAGATTGGTGCGACTCAATCTCATTTTTCCAGAATTAAAAAAACAACAATTCTTTTTTAACAAATTCTGGGCAATTGTTCACCAATAAATGGACTCACTAGTCTCGCTTGGGATTGTTTAGTCTTTCCTTTGGAAAATCAATTTTTAAATCTCAAAAACTACAATTCGTTCTCCTCATTATTTCTTCACTACTTTGTGTTTCGTATGGAGGAAGAGTGATATATGTGAATCTCTATTTGAATGTCAATTTAGTATTGAAAAATTATTTTCCGTTTCCTCCAAAGTCAAATTGGAAAGCACTGATTTATTTGCTTTCAAAACATCATTTTCACTGATATACTGGTCCTCTTTTTATATCAAAAGCCAGTCGTTTTTTTGTTTGATTTTTAATTTTACCAGGGGAAATTCTCCTATGAATTTCTTTCCTTTTAGAAAAAAAACTTAGGTTTCCGCTTTGTAAACCGGATTTGACATTGTCTCCTATTAATTTTGTATTTTGTTTGTCAGCTAAAGAATAAGTTCCTTTATCCCAAATAATAACTGTTCCTGCACATAATGTTGCCTTCAAAGACCTTGTATCTATAAGAGGATGATCTTCCACCATAATCGCCAATCTTTTTTCTTCAGGATTCATTGAGGGTTCTTTTGGGATTGCCCAACTTTTTTAAACACCAATCATTTAGAGGTAAAATCATAGTGCAAATGGGATGCTGCGTGTTTTTGTACTACAAAAGTCAATTCATTTTTAGATTTTTTTATCTCACCTTTGGGTTTGGTGGTGGAATTAAAATCACGTTTCTGATTGTTTTTACTTAAATCCATTGCTAATAGGGATTACTTTTAAACTAGATTAAATTTATACTTTTAAAATTAATCTTTTATAGGAAAGTAATAAATTGATAAGGATGAAAAAGTTAAATTTATTTAGAGATAAATAAGTAACGTTTAGCAATGTCAAAATAATATGTGATTAACGAACTTTAATCAAAGTAAGAATTCTATTTTGTAATTTTAATATCCCTAAAGAGGTCTTCCATCTAATGTCGATGGTCTGACCTTCGGACACGCTTGCAATGGCGAGTAGTGAAATATCTCCTTTATCACCCATTTTTGTTCTGGTAGAATTGGCTATTAATGCTCCATTTTGATAGATACTGAAACTAGACAACGCACCTCCTAAATCAGCAACAGGGGTATAAATCGAACCATCAACTACAGTTGGAAAAGTAAAACCCGTTATAGCTCCTGTATTGGTACCTATGTTTCCTATTATAGTTGAAGTTCCAGCATTCACTATTGCTCCCGACGAGGTGAATAGTGCATAACTACTCAATTCCCCTAAGTTGATGGAGGAGCTTCCTAAAGGTAACTTTACTATACTAGTACCAACCGTAATAGCTCCTGTATTACTGAACAACCTTCCCTCTAGTGTACTTCCTGCACCTATCGAAGCGGCAGCATCTTTGGCAAAAAGACTTCCTACCATTTTATTGTCAGCAGCAATATCCATTGCACCGGCTGAAGTAGCTACCCAAAAAACATTAGAAGCCTGGGCACCACCGGTTAATATAACAGTTGCACCAGCACCAGTAGCCAACGCCCCATTTATTTTGAATATAAAAAGATCATCCGCCGTTCCATTCAAAGTTAGCGTTCCTGATAGTGACCCTGCCCCACCAATAGCATATACACCAGCGGTTAAAGTTTCTCCGTTTCCAAATGTAGCAGAATGGCTTAAATTTGTTGTTGCAATGTCAAGGAGTTGTTGATTTGCATTCGACAAGTAGGAAATCCCTCGAGCTGTTGTACCTGCTGATGAACTTACATATTGCCCATTAAACATAACCGAATAGGTTCCTGCACCAGGATTTACACTCATTCCTCCTACCACTAAATCAATAGGTGACGTAGTAGATGTTTCAATACTGGCATTTAACGATTTATAATCGTTAGTGTTATTTGCTAAAACAAAAGCTGTAGTAGCAATTTGATCCGTATTGGTAGACAAGCTTGCCGTGGGTGCAAGTGGCACTCCTGTTAAAGAAGGAGATGCTGATAAAACCACATTACCATTTCCTGTTGTAGCAATTTCCTCCACCGATCCTTCACCTGATGTGGTTCTGCCTAAAATAGAATTAGTGGTCACATTCTGAATTTTAGAATAGGTAACATTGGCGGCTAAAATATTGCTAGTAACTACGGCATCACTTGCTATATCTGATGTGATTATAGTTCCATCATTAATCATAGAACTAACCACCTTATTTTTACCAATAGCACTTACTCCAGCATTGTCAATAGTAACATCACCACTAAAAGTGACAGCGGTGGCTTTTCCATCAGCATTTCCTAGCAAAAAATTGTTAACTCCTAGATTAGAAATCAAAAGCCCTGTCCAAGAATTCTTAACCCAAACTACTATTTCTGAGCCATTAGATCGAGAACAATCCGTACACCAAAGCATTAAACCTTCAGGTGGATTTTGAATTAAATCTCTTTGGGCTTTATTCATTCGGGGAAGCAAAAATCCTTTGGTGGTACTTTCTATTTCTAAAACAGCCTTATCATTTATAATATTTGAATTATCTCCGAATTTCTGCATTATCTGTGCCGAAACACCATAGGTGCAAAACCAAAGCAAGGTTAGACAGAGGAATGTTTTAGAAAATGAAGTAGTATGCATTATTATTTTAAATTTAATTCAGAAAAATTAGTCAATAACATACCAAGCACTACCATCAGATTGAACTCTAATTGTTTTTGGATAGTTCAAAGAATTAATAGTTGTAAGGTCTACAAGCGTTAAATCATCAAAAGTTAGTGCATTATTTGACGAATCTGTTTTACGAATTACATAAATTTTTCCGATAGATCCTGAGGCTACTGGTAAGGATAATTTAAAACCTCCAGATGAAGTATTACAAAGAATAGTATTATCAGTAGCTAATGCAGTGTAAGCTGAAGTATGGGTAACAATAGAAATAATACTTCTTGTATTAACATAATCTATTACCGCTTTTTCTGTTGGGAATTTTAGGTCTGAATTAGAAGTAAGTACTATAGTTGTTGATTTATTAGCTGTATCTTCCTTATCAGCTGTTAACTTTACTTCAGCTGCTGTTGCACGGTTTGTTTCTATTAAAACTTTTGCAGTTGCATCAGTTGCTGCTGCTGCTTGTGCTGCATCGGCTTTTGTTGAAGCATCAGTTGCTGCTGCCGTAATTGCTGCTGCTTGTGCTGTATTTGCTTTTGTTGAAGCGTCGGTTGCTGCTGCCGTAATTGCTGCTGCTTGTGCTGCATCGGCTTTTGTTGAAGCATCAGTTGCTGCTGCCGTAATTGCTGCTGCTTGAGCTGCATTTGCTTTTGTTGAAGCATCAGTT
>NZ_VJZR01000011.1:0-64943 GCF_007097365.1 Flavobacterium franklandianum | reverse complement strand
GGCTTTTGTTGAAGCATCAGTTGCTGCTGCCGTAATTGCTGCTGCTTGAGCTGCATTTGCTTTTGTTGAAGCATCAGTTGCTGCTGCCGTAATTGCTGCTGCTTGAGCTGCATTTGCTTTTGTTGAAGCATCAGTTGCTGATGTAGTAATTGCTGCTGCTTGAGCTGCATCGGCTTTTGTTGAAGCATCAGTTGCTGCTGCCGCAATTGCTGCTGCTTGAGCTGCGTTTGCTTTTGTTGTTGCATCAGTTGCTGCTGACGTAATTGCTGCTGCTTGTGCTGCATTTGCTTTTGTTGAAGCATCAGTTGCTGATGTAGTAATTGCTGCTGCTTGAGCTGCATCGGCTTTTGTTGAAGCATCAGTTGCTGCTGCCGCAATTGCTGCTGCTTGAGCTGCGTTTGCTTTTGTTGTTGCATCAGTTGCTGCTGCCGTAATTGCTGCTGCTTGTGCTGCATTTGCTTTTGTTGAAGCGTCAGTTGCTGCTGCCGTAATTGCTGCTGCTTGAGCTGCATTTGCTTTAGTTGAAGCATCTGCTCCTGCTGTTGCTAAAGCAGTTGACTCTGCATTTATTGCTCTTGTAACTTCAGCTGTCAATGCTGTTGCGTCTGCCTTTAAAGCCAATGCCGCAGTATCTACAAAGACAACCCATTTCGTTCCATCCCAAATTTGTAAACCTGGTACAACAGCATTCGTTACATAAACAATCAAACCTGCTGGAAGCGTCGTTCCCATATTTGTCAGATCAGTAGTAGTCATTCGAGGAGGTAAAAAACCTTTGGTTGTGCTTTCTAATTCTAATACTGCCTTTGGATTAATTGTAAACGAATTAGTTCCAATTTTTTGCACAACTTGAGCAGAAGCATCTGTAAGTGAGAAAACAAATAGTATAAGTACTATTATAATTCTTGAAATAGTTTTGTAGTTCATCTTGTTTTTTTTGTTTTTTAATTAGGTTAATTGATAATATACCAGACTTTTCCGTCTGATTGTATCTTAAATGACTTAGGGTAATTCAGTTGAGAAACAGTATTTTTTTTTGATAATTGTATTGGTGGATTTATATTTAATTTATTCGAAGTTTCATCTATTTTATTAATAACATATACTTTACCCGGACAGCTGCTTACCACTGGTAAATTAATTGTGAAGGATCTCATTTCATTATCACATAAAATGGTGTAATCACTGGCAAGAAGATTTTAATCATTAGATATTGTTACAATTGCATTGACCGATTGATTACCGTCTAATTTTTGAATGGCTTGAACAATATTATCAGTAGAAGTTATTTTACCAGCACCACTTTGATATCCCGTAAGTGTTTTCGAAATAACAGCAGCATTATTGATACTAGTCACTCCTAAATTACTAAGAAGTACTTCGCCAGAAACTTGAACCTCTTTGGCAATGCCATTATTATTACCAACAAAAATAGCACCTGAAGAAAGATTATTAATTGCTGTAAGACCACCATTATCACCTACTAAAACCCAAATAGGATTTGATTTTGTTCCTATATTAATTTCGATTGCTTGCAGAGTAGTATTATATAGTATTAAAGCATTAGCAGGATTTTTGATTAAATTCCGTTCTTTTGTACTCATTCTAGGAATCAACAATCCCTTATTATTTGAATAGATATCTAATACTGATGATTCATCAGGTTTTTTGGTGCCAATACCTGTTTGAGCAACTACAAAACCAGATTGCAGCATAATTAATAATATTAAATAATTATATATTTTCATTTATTTAAGAGCGATTTGAAAAAATCTAAAATTTATTTTTATTAATTAATTTTTTTGTAAAAAGGGAAGTACCATTATTTAATTCAATTTTCGTTATGTATACTCCATCCGCAAGATGGAAAGGCTTATCGTATTTGAGATTCCCATTTATACGTTCCGAAAATATTTTTTTGCCCATTATATCATAAATAAACAAAGCCGTTATGGGGAGTGAAGCTTCAATAAATAATCTGTCATTATTTAAGTAAACCAGTAATTCTACTTTATTAAATTTAGGAACCAGCAATTGTTTCGTTGTAGTACCCAATGAAAAAGCTGAATAAGCCGATAAATCTACTGCTGCATTTGAACTAATAGATCCGGAAACCAAACTACTAATTTCACCTTGTATAGAATAATCATCCACTATTGAAGGTATAAGCACCCATTTAGAACCGTTCCAGCCTACAATAGTTAAATTAGGTAGTGAAGATGATGTTAAATCTGAAATAGCACTTGAAGGTCTCCAACTTAGTGAAATGCTAGCATTTACTCCAGTACTTACTATATCCCAGTATTCAACCGAAGATATTGATGTAATTGAGTTGTCCAAAGTACTGCCAATTGTCTTAGGTGCTGATCTAAAATAAGCAGCATCAACTGCTTCAGAAGTTGACGGGGTGACTTGAATTGGGGCATAAACTCCAGATTGCCCTATCGGTAATATAAAAGCAGTGTTACTTTGAGTTTGAGCATACCCATCTACAAAATGCAAGTCGTCGGCTCCGTTCCAGCTGGCTCCATTAGAAAAAGACAACACTCCATAATCTAATTTTGTTCTGCTAGTAATTGTATTAGAACCCAGACCAAAATTAAAACCATTAGAACCGGCATAAAGGACGCTGCTATCGCCAATATAGAGATCGCCATCATTTTGAACTTGTGCTTGTAACGGATTTAATAAAACAAAACAAATTAGAAATAAAATATAGGGGTGAAATAATTTTATTTTTTGTAGAAATATCATAAAAAAATTCAATGATGAAGCATAAACAAAACTATCAAATAAATAAGAATTTTCTTTTAAATATATTAGATAAAAGTCAATTGAGTATTTTTTTAACATTCGTTTTTTTTTTTTTTTTGGCAAAATTATATTTGTTTAACCGATATAAAAAAACAATCTGTTTAAAAGAGTATTTGTCCGACTAAGTACGCGTTTCCTATTTAATAGTCAAGTTTTAACTTTGTTATCATTAAAAATAAAATCAATAAAAATATATTTTTATTGAAAATAATTCAAAATCATTCTTTTTATTAAATTAAAAAAAAACGAAAAATTGTTATAATTTTAGTAAAATATTTCAAAATGGAAGTTTAAATAAAAATAATATTAAGTAACTAAACATTAAATAAATAATCTATTATATAAAAAGAGGATGCCTATCAAAAACATCCTCTTTTTGCAAACAAAGTTAGAACAACAAATTTAATCTTTTACTCCTAGTTTTGTCAAAATATCGTCCATCAAACACCATTTGGTGATGGAGGATTGCAACAAATTGGCTCCCACAAAAGCGGTAAACCACAACCAATTTTGGTTGATATAAATAGCTAATAACAAGCTAATCAGGATGAAAATTCCAGCGATAGCTCTTACGATTCTGTTTTTCATAATGTCATTGCGAGGCACGAACCACTCGAGCGCAGCGAACTGAGCTTATGCTAATCTCGTCCTCTTTTTTTAATTAATAAATAATTTAGTTACTACATCTTTCGATGTTCAGCACTGCTAAATGAATATTTGATTTTGAAATTTGTTCGATATTAAACTTTTTAACCCTATTGAAAAGCCCATCTACTTTATCTTCTTTTACAAAGGCATAAAACAAAACCGATTCCGTTTCTTGCATATTGGTAGCAAACCAATTGGCTTCCAAAGCGTCTTCGGAATTGTCTTTAAATCCTTTTACATCTTTGTAAGAGAAGGATTTAACTTGAGATTTTTTAAGTATTTGTTTGATGTCTTTTTCAAATTCTGTGACTGCGGTTATTAATAGTAATTTCATATTTTTTAAGTTTATTTGATTAATTTAAACACATAGAAACATAGAATTCATTATTGCAAATTAGAATGTTTTAGAAAATACATTTTTACACATAGCACTATGTTAACTATCTTAAGCAAAGAGTCTAATCAATACTATTAAAGCCTTTGTTTCTATGTGTTTAAAAATTATTTTTTATTTCTCCCATTTTTTTCTTTCCGTAATGTAATAGATAACTGGTACTACAAGCAAGGTCAATACCGTAGAAACTACCGCTCCAAACACTAATGAAATAGCCAATCCTTGAAAAATTGGATCAAATAAGATAATCGATGCTCCAATAACCACCGCTCCTGTCGTCAATAAAATAGGCGTAGTTCGCACTGCTCCGGCTTCGATAATCGCTTGCTTCAAAGGAATGCCTTCGTTGAGTCGGATTTCAATAAAGTCTATCAGTAAAACCGAATTTCGAACCATTACTCCTGCCAAAGCTATCATTCCAATAAACGAAGTTGCCGTGAAATAAGCACTCAACAACCAATGTCCAAACACAATCCCAATTAACGAAAGTGGAATCGCCAACATCATCACCATCGGCGTTTTGAAGTTTTGAAACCAACCCACAATTAGCATATAAATTATCACGATTACCACCAAAAAGGCAACTCCCAAATCACGGAAAACTTCCAACGTGATTTGCCATTCGCCATCCCATTTCACGGTAAAATCGCTTTCGTCCGTAGGTTGTTCCATATACAATTCGTTAACTTTATAGCCTTTTGGCACATTCATTTTGGCTAATTTTTCATTCATTCCAAGAATTGCATATACGGGACTTTCCAACGCTCCAGCCATATCCGCCGTTACATAAACCACGCGTTTTTGGTCTTTTCTGTAAATGGTTTTTTGCAACGTATCACGAACTACTTTCACCAAATCACTCACCGGAATCATATTCCCTTGACTACCTTTGATTTTCAGGCTTTGAATGTCTTGCAAACTCGTTTTGTCCTTGTCGTCAAGTGAAAGCACGATGCCCACATTATCATACGAATTCTCGTCATACAAATTAGAAACAGGATATTCTTTCAACAGATAGGTCAAATTTCCAACAACTTGTTGTGGAGCAATTCCGTTGAGCATTGCTTTTTCTTTGTCCACTTCCAGTTTGTATTCCGTTTGATTGTCCTCTACCATCCAATCGATATCCACAATATCCGAAGTGTTTTGCAAAATCGTTTTTACCTGATTCGCCACTTTGATTTGTTCCTTGTAATTAGGTCCATAAATCTCGGCAACCAAAGTTGATAAAACTGGAGGTCCTGGCGGAACTTCAATAATTTTCACATTCGCGCCATATTTCTTAGCAATCTTTTGAATATCGGGACGCATAGCTTTGGCGATGTCGTGACTTTGTAAATCACGGTCTTCTTTTTGTAACAAATTCACTTGTATGTCCGCCATATTACTTCCACCACGCATATCGTAATGACGCACTAATCCGTTGAAAGTAATTGGCGCTGATGTTCCAATATAATTTTGGTAATTCACCACTTCGGGTTTGGTCGAAAGATATTGTGCGATTTCTTTGGTTACGGCTGTAGTGCGTTCCAAAGTCGTTCCTTCGGGCATATCAATCACGACTTGAAATTCGTTTTTGTCGTCAAAAGGCAACATTTTCACCACCACCGATTTGGTGAAAAACATCAAAACCGAACCAAATAATAAAACCACGGTTACAGCCAAAAGGATTCTTCTTTTCGAACTGCTTTCCAATAATGGTCGTTCCAGTTTGTTGTAGATTTTATAAATAAAACTGGTTTCCATTCCCTCTTCGTGTTTGTGTTGTTGCTCGTCTTTTTCTTCCGAAATGTTATTTAAATTTTGGTCGTCAGGAACCCACTTTTTAATTTTAGTTGAAGAAAGACTTTCTTTGTTGTGGGTTTCTTGAAGCAAATGATACCCCAAATAAGGTGTCACGGTCAAAGCCACAAACAGAGACAACAGCATCGCAATCGATGCACCAATTGGCATCGGACTCATATAAGGCCCCATCATTCCCGACACAAACGCCATTGGCAGAATAGCCGCAATAACGGTGAATGTTGCCAAAATCGTTGGATTTCCTACTTCATTGATGGCGTAAATCGCTGCTTGTTTGAATGGCAGTCGCTTCATCTTGAAATGGCGGTGCATATTTTCAGCTATAATGATACTGTCATCAACAACGATTCCCACCACGAAAACCAAAGCAAAAAGCGTAATTCTATTCAAGGTGTAACCCAATAAATAATACGCAAACAAGGTCAAGGCAAACGTCAACGGAACGGAGAAAAACACGACCAATCCGCCTCTCCAACCCATTGCCAAAATCACCAAAATAGTTACGGCAATAATCGCAATGCCCAAGTGTAGCAACAACTCGCCCACTTTGTGCGAAGCGGTTTCTCCATAATTTCGAGTCACTTCAACGTGAACGTCATCTGGAATTAAATTTTTCTTTAAATGGGCAACTTTATCAATAATTTTCTCTGAAATTTTCATCGCATCCGCTCCTTTCACTTTTCCTATAGAAATCGTTACGGCTGGATATTCGGATTTGGCTGTCTTGAATTTTTCATTGGCTTTGCCATAGCCAAAAGACACATAACTTCTGGCTGTAGAAGGTCCATCTTGTACTTTCGCCACTTGTTTTAAATAAACGGGTAAATTCTTGTTTACACCAACTACCAAGTTTTCTACATCCTCGGCATTCGATAAAAATTGTCCTGTGGTAACCAAATATTCTTGGTCATTTTGCACAAAACTACCCGATTGTGAACTTCCGTTATTGGCTTGAATCATTTGCATAATTCCCAAAGCATCCACACCGTTTTCGGCCATTTTATCTTTGTCTAAAATCACTTTCAGTTCGCGGTTGCTGCCACCAATTTCTTTGGTAATTGCCACATCTTTCACTTTCTCAATCTCCGAAGTCACTTCTTCGGCAATCTGGCGCAACTGAAAATCATCTTGGGTTTCACTCCAAAGCGTCAATCCCAACATCGGCACATCGTCAATCGATCGAGTTTTCACGATGGGTTTGTACACGCCTTTTGGAAACATATCTTCGTGTTTCGCCAATTCGTCATACAATTTCACATAGGAACGCTCCACGTCCTGTCCCACATAAAACTGGACTATCAACATTGCTTGACCATTCATTGCCATCGTATGCACGTGCTCCACGCCTTTGATGTTCGAAATTATTTTCTCCAATGGTTTCGCTACACGGCTTTCTACTTCCGTCGGACTTGCTCCTGGATAACCCACCATTACATCGGCCATCGGAACATTAATTTGCGGTTCTTCTTCCCTCGGAATCAGAAACGAACTGTATACTCCAATAATCATCAAAGCCACCATCAACAAAATGGTCAATTTCGAATTGATGAAAAAATGGGCTATTTTACCTGAAATACCTTCTTGCATTTTATTTTTTGTTTAAGGTTTAATTGTTTTTAGTTTAGGGTTTAAGGTTGTTTAAAATTGTTTAAACTGCCACCTGAAATCTGCTATCTACCACTGAACACTACTCTTTACTGAATACTGACCAAAGTTCCATTATACAACTTCCCTTCTGCAGAAATAATATAATGCTCGTTCGAAGACAATCCCGATAAAACTTCCACTTGATTGCCAAAGTTTTTACCAATTCGCAACCATCGCAAAATGGCGATATTTCCTGTTCCTATCGTGTAAATTCCTGTCAATTGACCTTGTTTTACCAAAGCTGCAACTGGAATTAAAACCATTTCACTTTTTGAAACTTGATTTTTATTAGCAATTGGAAATTTTACGTTGACAAACATTCCTGACAATACAGACGAATCGGTTTTGTCTAAATTCACTTTTACCAAATATTGTCCACCGGTATTCGTTGCCGATACACTTACTTCGCTTACTTTTCCGTTAAGCGTTTTGTTAGACGATTTAACCAAAACTTTCACGGCCATTCCTTTTTTGATACTTGCAATATCATTTTCAGAAACCATTGCAGTTACTTGCAAACGAGTTGCACCTTCTAGGCTCAACAACGGCATTCCCGGATTCGCCATATCGCCTTCTTTCACGAAAGTATTGGTTACCGTTCCCGAAAATGGAGCCGTGATATTCGAATATGAAAACTGCGCTAGGACTTCATTTCGCATTTGTTTGGCGCCTTCCAATCCTGCTTTTGACATTTCGTAACGAGCGGTCATATCGTCCAGTTCTTTTTGGGAAGCCGATTGTTGTTTGAACAAATTCACGAAACGATCGTAATCTTTTTTGGTGTTGTTATAACCCGCTATGGCTTGTAAAATACTGGCGTCCACTTGTGCTTTTTTGGCCAGCAAATCGGTGTTGTTAATGCTGACCAACAATTGCCCTGCTCCTACTTTTTGTCCCACTTTTACGTGAATTTTGGTCACATAACCCATCATTCGGGTGCTCAAATTGGCTGATTCTTCGGCTTCAATTTTTCCGCTGGCTGTTATAAATCCGCCTTCGGTGTTTTCAGTAACTCCGCTAACTTTCACAGCAATGGCTGGTTCTGCCTTAATCTGTTCTTTTTTGTCTCCTCCACAAGAAGTCAATACAATTGCGGAAATGGAAAGAATGGCTATTATTTTTTTCATATTGATAACTTTAATTAGTTGTTTTTTCTTTTATGTATTCACTCCTCTTTTGAGGACAATTAAACTTGTATTTTTTTAAACGCATAGAAACATAGTTCGTTTTAATTTTGAAAGGCGTTTCACTTTATGATAGCAAATCATAGCTATGTGAGCCCAAGACCCGAGCGATAGCGAACAGGCGAAGCAATTGGGCTATCCAACTCTTTTTTTCTATGATTCTATGCGTTTAAAATTTTTATTTATTTTGCTAAAAATTGTAAATATTCCTGTGTAAAATCATACTCGAAAACGGCTTGCAACAACTGCAATTCCTTCTGAAACATTTGAGTTTCTGATTGTAATAAATCGGTTGTTTTTTCTAGACCTTGTTTGAATCGATTGCTACGAATTCTATAAGCTTCACGAGATTGTTCCAAGCCTAATTTTTCTAAATTTACTTTGTTTTCGGCATCTTTCAACTGGCGATTCGTTTTGTTGAGTTCCAGTTGGCTTTGCGATTTGTATTGTTGATTTTCCACTACCGATTTTTGATATTCGGCTTTGGCTTTTTCCATTTTCCCAATGGATTTGTAACCGTCAAAAACTTTCCAAGACAATTGCGCGCCCAACAAATACCCTTGTGCATTGGTTCCAAAAAGCGTGTCGTCGTACAATTCGTAGCTTCCAAAAGCATTCAATGTCGGCAATAAATTCATCTTGCTCGATTGCCACATTTTGGCGTAGGCTTCGGATGATTTGTCCATTGCCAGAATGTCTTTTCTATTACCCGAAAGTATTGTATTGCTACTTGAAATAGCAATGGTATTATCCAACTCTTCCAATGGTTTATACACTTTATTAGTATAGTCTTCGTTTAAAAGAAAAGCCAAATAATCGGAAGCGTTTTGCACGTTGCTTTTGGCGTATTGCAACTGGTTTTTGATTTCGTTGACACGAACTTGAACTGATAATAAATCCGTTTTTTGAAGGATTCCTTGTTTAAAATAATTCTCAATTAGTATCAAATTGGCTTCCGCCGTTTTGATTGCTTTTCCCAAAACCTGAACGGCTTTGTAGGCCAACTGCAATTGCATAAAAGATTTGTTGACTTCTAATGCCAAATATTCTCCCGTGCGTTCGGTTTGTAATTGAAACGCCTCCATTTTGGATTTGGCGGCTTGTCTTCCATACAATCCATCTATATTGATAAGCGGTTGTAACACCTCAATTTTGGTAGCATAATTTTGAGTCGCCGATGGATTGTTCAACAAAGCGGGATTAAAATCCGAAGCTGATAAAACCTCCTGATTCAATTTAGAACCAAAAGCCATCAAAGGATTTGTGGTTGAAATTGCGGTGTGCGAAGCGGTAATACTAGGCAAAAACAAGGCGTTGGATTGTCGGTAATCCGCTTGTGCCGATTTGAACGCTTGATTTGCAATCTGGAGTTGCAGGTTTTTGTTGTTGGCTTTTTGCCCAATCTCTTTTTTGGAAATCGTCAAGGTATCTTGCCCAAAACCCAAAACCGAAACCGAAAGGCTGCCGATAATTAGTATAAAATTGATGTTCCTCATAATGATTGTTCTTGATTATGGGGCAAAGATATATTGGCAAAATTTTTTGTTCAGTAACAAGTGTTACAATTGAATAAAAGAAATAATTAGAAATTAATTTAATAATGGATACTTCTAATACTAACTTAATAATTAATATATTTACAATCCATATAAATTTTTGATTTTCTATATGAAATCTATAGATAAAAAACTGACTTACGAAGAATTACTTCAAAAAACTAAGGACCAAGAGTCAGAAATTATTCGTTTACATAATAGTAAAAAATCTGAAACAAATTTAAATTTCTATTTTAATGAATCATTAGATCTAATTTGTAAAGCTGGAACAGACGGTTTTTATAAAGAAATAAATCCAGTCTTTATTAAAACATTAGGGTATTCAAAAGAGGATTTACTTACTAACCCCCTTATTACTTTTATTCATTCGGATGATTTGGAGAAATCTAAAAATGAGTTTGAAAAGTTATCGCAAGGGATTTCATCAATAAATTTTGAAAACAGACTGGTCAAAAAAAATGGAGAAATCGTTTTTATCCAATGGACAACGAGTATGGATATTTCAAAAGAAACCATTTATGCGATCGGACGAGATATTACTGCTATTACAAATACACAAGTAGATTTATTAGAAAGTAAAAAACTACATGAGAATGCACAGAAAATTTCCAAAATTGGTAGTTGGGAGTACAATTTTGAAAGTCGTAAAATGATTTGGTCGAACGAATTGTATTCGATTTATGAATTAGAGAAAATGGACAATCAAGATTTATATCAGGAATATGTAAATCGGTTTTCAAAATCTGATGTTGCCTTGTTCTTAAATAAAATAAAGGAATGTAAAATTGATAAAAATCCATTTGAAGTAGAGCAATGTGCAATCATTAATAAGGATAAATCAAAATGGGTTCACGCAATTGTTTATCCTATTATCGATGAAAAAGGAACTGTAATTGCTTTAAGAGGCAATACTCAAGATGTTACAGAAAAAAAACAACTCAGAGAAATTCTTAAATTAAAAAAACAAGCTGAAGTTGCTCGTAAATTAAAAAAAGTAAAAGAAGATAGTAATGCCAAGTTTAAGCATTACATAGATAATGCACCGGACGGCGTTTTTGTCTTGGATGAAAAAGGAAATTATTTGGATGTAAATCCTTCAGCAACCTTATTGACAGGTTATTCTAAAGAGGAACTCTTGACAATGAAGTTTGGGGATTTGTCTTCTTTAGAATCTGTAGAAGACTACCTTGAGGAATTCCAAAATCTTTTAGATAATGGAATAGCAAAAAAAGAAATTAAGGCCATTCATAAGAATGGAGAAACGAGATGGTTGTCAGTAGAAGCCGTAAAATTGTCCGAAAACAGGTTTTTGGGTTTTGCAAAAGACATTACCGAAAGTAAAAAGGCGATAGACAAAATTGCCCAAAATGAAAAGCATTTTCGGGCCTTGTTAGAAAATAATGATGGAATTATTTCTTTGATAGACGAAAATTTAAACACCATTTTTCGCAGTGCATCTGCTACACGAATAACTGGGTGGAATCATCAAGAGTTTGAAAAAGTTTCTACTAAAGAATACATTCATCCTGATGATCTTGAGGAGTTGCAAAACACAATGCAAAAAGTAATGAATAATCCTGGACGCCCTTTTTCTGTTTTAATAAGAGTAAAACATAAAGAAGGACATTACATTTGGATGAAGGGTTTTATCAATAATATGCTTGATGTTCCTGAAATTAGAGGGATAATTACTAATCTAAAAGATGTAACCAAACAAGTTTTATCAGAGAAAAAAATCATTAAAGCAAATCGACTTTACTTATTTATCAGCCAAATAAACCAGATGATTGTTCGCACCACTGATGTAGAAACGCTGTTCAAAGAAACTTGTGACATTGCTGTTAACCTAGGAAAGTTTAAGTTGGTTTGTATTGGCGTGATTGATCCAGAGACTAAAAAGGTAATTCCCAGAATGCTTGGTGGCGATGATAAAAGTTATTTTTCAACAATTAATACAACTTCATTAGGCTATTTTCAGCAAGAAGATGCAACTTCAGCAGCAATTCAAGAAGGCAAAAGTATCATTTGCAATGATATTGAAAATGATTCCAGTACAGTGTCATCGAGAGAAGAAGCTTTAAGTAGAGGATATCTTTCTTTAATGGCCGCCCCAATAATAAAATTCGCAAAAGTATTTGGAGTAATAACTTTTTATTCAGACGAGAAAAACTTTTTTGATGCCGAAGAGATTGCATTAGTAGAAGAAGCAACAGGCGATGTAGCTTTTGCGTTAGAGAATTTTGAAAAAGAAAGTTTGCGTAAAAAAGCAGAAGAAGCAGTTTTTGAAAGCGAAAACCGGTATCACACACTTACTGAAGTATCGCCGGTAGGAATTTTTCGTTCTGATGAAACAGGTAAGATAACCTATGTCAATACACGTTGGTCTGAAATTGCAGGAGTGTCTTTGCAGGACGTATTAAAAGGTAAATGGGTTGACGCGATACATAAGGAGGATTTAGATTCTGTAGTTAGTGAATGGGAGAATTCGGTAGCAAAAAAAACAAAATCGGCTCATGAATTTCGTTTCGTTCACCCTGATGGTTCAATTGTCTGGGTATTAGGTCAATCAATTCCTGAAATAAATAACGAAAATAAAGTACTTAGTTTTATTGGTACAATAACTAATATCACAGAGCTTAAGTTGATGGAAACCGAATTAATAAAAGCCAAAGAATTAGCCGAAGCAGCCAATAAAGCCAAAACCGATTTCTTAGCTAATATGAGCCACGAAATTAGAACACCATTGAACGGAATAATTGGGTTTACCCATTTATTGATGGAATCAAATCTAAAAAAAAATCAGGCAATATACATGGCTACCGTCAATGAATCAGCCAATTTATTGATGCACATTGTCAACGATGTATTGGATTTTTCCAAAATCGAATCCGGAAAATTAGAATTAAATATAGAGGAAATAAATCTGTTTAAACTATCCAATTATATCGTTGATTTATTTAAATATCAGTCTGATAAAAAAAACATAGAATTATCATTAAGTATTGATCAAAAAGTACCTCAATATGTACTGGGAGATTATGTGAGAATAAAACAAGTACTAGTAAATCTATTAAGCAATGCCATTAAGTTTACAGGTTTTGGAGAAATCCGATTAGACATCAATGAAATTGGTGTGCCAGATAAAAAAAGGTCAACCATTATGTTCTCTGTAAAAGATACCGGTATAGGGATCAAAGAAACTAACAATGAAAGAATATTTAAATCTTTTATGCAGGAAGACAATTCCACAAATCGAAAATTTGGTGGTACAGGTTTAGGCTTGGCCATTTCAAATAATCTTTTAGCCCTAATGAACAGTAAGTTGGAATTAATAAGCCATTATGGCGAAGGAAGCAATTTTTTCTTCATTATTAAATTTAGAAAATCGAATCATAGAAAAAATATAGAGTCTAGCCAAACGAATACCGCAAAAGATAAAAATAGTATTCCCGAAATAGTCCATAGTGATAAAAAGATTTTAATTGTGGAGGACAATAGTATTAATATGCTTTTGGCAAAAAAACTGGTGAAAGCCATAATTCCTAATGCTACTATTTACGTTGCCAAAGATGGAAATGAAGCCATAGAAAAATACATTATGGTAAAACCAAATCTTATCCTGATGGATATTCAAATGCCAAATAAAAATGGTTATGAGGCTGTTGAGGAAATTAGAAAATTAAAAGATTCCGAGACAATTCCAATAATAGCATTGACAGCAGGAATAATGGCTGGAGACAAAGAAAAGTGTTTAGCTTCTGGAATGAATGATTATTTACCAAAACCAATTATTAGAGAAGACTTAAAGCAGATTCTGAATAAATGGCTGAATAAATGATTTTTAATTTGTTTTTAAACTTCTAAATACGACTACTTATCCTTATTCAAGTCTTCTAAAAAATAAATAAAGTTTTCATCATGAGAAAGTTTTAATTTTTTTCTGATTTTATATCTTGCAGTTTCAACGCCTCTAATAGAAATGTTTAATAATGGAGATATTTCTTTATTAGTTAAATCCATTTTGATAAAAGCACAAAGACGAAGTTCACGTTTGGTTAATGAAGGATCAATTATCTTGAGTTTTTCGAAAAATTCTTGATTTATTTTTTCAAAATTAACATCAAAAATCTCCATAAATTCTTCGCCTATTCGATGTTGATTCAGCTTTTGGAAGATTTCGGTTATTTTTCTTCTTGATTCATCACTTTTTAGAAGTTCTCTCAATTGTTTTAGGTCGTCTTGCAACTCACCAAATATGTTTTTTTTCTGGCTAAGTAAAAGGGTATAATTGGCTAATTCTTTGCTTTTATCGATAATATCAACTTCTAAATTTAATTTGTCTTTACTTATAACCTCTTTATCATGTTTTAGATTTAATCTTTCAAGCTCTAATTCTAAAAGTTGTTGTGTCTTTTTTATTTCAACTTTTGATTTAAGACGTTCATATGCTATTTTCTTTTTAACATAAGTTATGATGTATCTAATAAAGAAAAATAGACCTATTAAATATAATAAATAGGCAAGATTAGTTTGATACCATATAGGTAAAATTGAAAATTTAAATTTTGTTTCTATGCCTATAATCCCAGCTAAATTTCTGCTTTTTACAATAAAAATATAGTTCCCAGGTCTTAGATGAGTATATTCTTTAAAAGCAGTATTTTGCCATGGAGACCAATTTTCATCGACATTTTCAAGTTTATAGCTATAATTAGTTTCAGTGCTTGACAGCATTTTTGGAGCAGAAAACTCAAAGCGCAATATATCGGTTTTGTTGGGTAAATCTATATCTTTTTTAGTAGAATTAATTTCTACAAATTCTGTTTTTTGATTGTGAGAATAGGTTATTTGATTGATTAATGTGGGATAGATTTGATTGTTTTGACTTTGGTCTAAATTATATTGAAAAATCCCAGAATTAGTTCCAAATAAAACTTTATTATTGGATAAAGGATAGATACATTCCATTCCTCGGTTAAAACTTCCTTTTAAATTAAGAAATAAATCGATGTTTAATTGTTGATTTTTGGATAAAAAATAACCAGCCTCATCATCTTGAATAAACCATGTTCTATCTGGAGATTGAAGTATTTTTCGAATATTTTTTGAAGGATCAAAAAGTTTGTTTAAAGGTTCAAAAGGTTCAAACCTATTGGTGGTAGTATTGTAAAAATAGATTCCAGTATTAGTTGTAAAAACAATTTTAGCATTCCAGTTAAAAACATTTATGTTATAGGGTGATTTGAATCCATTTTTATTTGTAAAATGATCAACAATATCCACTCGAGAATAATCATTGTTAATATGGATTCTATACACCCCTTTGTAGCCGTGGCAAATCCAATACGTATTGGGTTCATAATCGGCTAATAAATCTCTTGTAGATTCATCAAAACCAGTTATTTTATGCTTTATATTCCATTGGTTGTTCTTTTTTTCTACAAGAAACAAGCCGTTGTAATTGGACCCCAGATATAATCCTGGGCTATCTTTTATTTTTGTTAATTTCCAAAATCCAGCTTCTTTACCAATTTTTTTAACGTTACCATTGGTCAACTCATAAAGACCTGTATCGTGTGAAATCATTAAAGTGCCTTCAAAATTTTGAATTGCCCAAGTTTGACCTTGTAAATCTTCAATTTTTTTAAAATCATAACTACTATTATTACTTGAAAAATAAACACCATTATTGGTGGCTGTATATATAACTTTATCTTTTATAACTATATCATAGATAGAGGCTTGGTCAAAAATAGAAACAAAAGGGGGTTTGTAATCTAAAAAATTCAATCCATTATTGGGTAGTACCCACGTATTGTGATTTTTGGTTTGATATAGAAAATGGATGGTTGCATTTGAAAGCCCAGAAAAAGTAGTAGCCTCTTTTTGAATGGCACCTGCTTTTGTAATTTTAATTATTTTAGAACTTCTAGTTCCTAATAAATAATCGCCATTATTGTCAAGTAATCCAAAAGTTACTTGGTCTTTTTTTGAATTCTCAAAAAGATTGTATTTTTTTTTGATTGTTTTGGTGTTTATATTTCCCTTAAACACATTCCCTGATCTTGAAATAATTGTTACTGTATTTACATCCGAAGTAGGAAGAATAGAAGCTATTTCTCCATTTAAAAAAGATATTTCTTCAAATACAAGTTGAAGTGTCATTGTTTTAACATTCAATTTATAAATCCCAAAACCTGAATCTTGTACAAAATAAGTATCATTTACTTTCTCAGAATAAACAAATGATTTATTAGCAGGAAGTTGAGAAATTTCACTTCCGTTAATAACTATAAGTTCCGTAAATGATCTATAGATTATCAGTTTGTTAAATTGATGTACTTGCCAAAGATTTTCAATATTTTTATTTTCTAAATGATACTCTGACAGTAACGATTTGTAAAAATAATTTCCAAACTTGTTTTTTTGTAAAGTTCCAAATTCGTTATAACCTCCAGCATATATTTTCCCTTCTTTAGTTTTAACCAAACTCCGTACGGAAGAATTATTAGGAAGAAAAACTTTTTTCCAATGTTCACCATCATAAATTAGCGCACCGTCATTATTACCAAAAATTAATGTACCGTCGTTGTTTTCACACATAGTCCAAAACTGAGGATCAGCTTTAAAATCTGTTCTATTGTAATGAACAATTTTTGGTATACCTAAATTAGTTTGACTTTGATTCGGGATGGTTTTTGTTTGGCAAAAGACAATTGAGGTATAGAGTAAACCAATACTAAATACTATTCTTGAAGAATAAATTTTATACCACAAGTGAATTATCTTTTTAATGTTTAATGCAATCATTGTATTTTTTTATAATAAAACAAAAGTAATCATTTTTTATCGGCTATTTCGACAGTTAAAATTTAAATTAAAACGCTGTTTAACAATATCTTAAAATAATAAAAGTAATTATTCCGTAGTCAATTATAGAATTAGCGTAATTCAAGTGTAGTGAAATTACAACGATGTAGCTAAACTAAAACTAATATTGTAATGTCAATTATGGTATTGCTATTTATTTCGTTTGAATTTTAATAAAAAACAATACTAGAAGGACAAAATTATTTATAACCTATTATTTTAACTAAATTTAATTTTATTATGAAAACAAAATTACATTATTTAATTATCGCATTACTGTTTGTATTTAGCATGATTGCACAAGTTACAGGTCCAGTAACCATTACAGGAACCGGAACTGGAGGTTGGAATCAACCTGGAGGCTTAACTCTAACTACTACGGATAGCGGTACAACTTGGACTGCTTCGAATTTTGAAATTGTTGGAGATGGAGCAATGAAATTTTCTGAAGGAGGAACTTGGGCTACAACTGGTGGTTTTACAGGAGCTAATGTTGCACCATTTGGTTTCCCGAGCGGAACTTTAACGATTGATGGCGGAAATGATATTAAAGGTACGCCAGGTTTCTGGAACGTTACCTATAATGCAATAACCAAAGCGTATTCATTTACTGCAGGAGTTAACCCTAATCCAGTGATAAAAATTAGTGGTGGTGGTTTAGCAGCGGATGTAAGATTGAATTCAGCTAACGGGATTGCTTACAGCAAGAAAAGTATGTATTTTTCGGGAGGTGTTGGTAAATTTATTGAGGATGGAACCGCAAACCAATGGGGTGGTGCCTTTCCTGATGATGCGGCAGCTGTGCTTGGAGGAACGATAACAGTAGATGCTGGACCTTATAATGTGTATTTCACAAAAAATGCTGCAACTCCTAAAGAATATGTTTTTGAGCCAGTGGTAGTGAGTATAATTGGTAATTTTGCAGGAAGTAATTGGGGAGCTGATCTTGATTTAACAACGGTGGATAATATGCATTATACATTAGACAATTGGATGCCTGTTATTGGTAGTAACACCGATACCTCTTTACATTTTAAAATTAGAGACAACCACGATTGGGCAACCCAATATGGTGAGAGTACTGGTACTAATGGAGGTAATAACTTAGCATTGACAGGTACCGCAAAAAACGGTATTGCTGGTGGCGGAGGAGATATTTATATTCCTTGGGGAAAAACATATAATGTTGATTTTAATAGAGCTACTGGAGAATGGGTTTTTTCTGAAGTTTTGGGAGTGAATAAATTTGTTGCGAAAAACTTTAGTGTTTATCCTAATCCAACACTAAATTCTTGGAAATTTGCTTCAGCAAACAGTGATATTACTTCTATATCAATTGTTGATGTTTTAGGTAAAACAATTATGAGCAAAAACACTTCTTCAAGAGAAGTATCGGTTGACGCATCAGGTCTATCAAAAGGGATGTACTTAGCAAAAGTGACCTCTGGAGATTCAGTTCAAACTTTAAAAGTTGTTAAAAATTAATACATTTTTATACTTATAAATCCCTTGCAATCAACATCGCAAGGGATTTTTTTAATCCCACATTTATAGTATTGCATTCAAAAGAGAGTCTTCGTTTTTTTATAAGAAGATAGGTGTTAACCAAAATACACTAGCATTAAGTGATCTTTTATAATCATTTTTTCAAAAGATAATAAATGTTCATAAAAAATTATCAAAAATATTTTTTGTAAAAATGAATCTCTCTACTTAAAAACACAAAACTAAAACCATACTGTTATGAAATTTAAAAATTATTTCATTTTACTTTTCTTATTTATTGCTGCATTTGTTAATGCGCAAACAATAGAGATTAAAGGTACAATTACCAATTCAAAAGATAAAGATCCTGTTTTTGGAGCCAATGTTGTTGTTAAAAATTCAAAAAAAGGAGTAACAACTGATATCAATGGGAACTATAGTATTAAGGTTAACCCGAGTGATGTACTCCTATTCTCTAATGTTGGTTTTACTTCAAAAGAAATTAAAGTTCAAAAATCGCAAGTTTTAAATATCAGTTTAATTGAAGAAGCTAACAAATTAGAAGAGGTTGTTATCAATGTAGGATACGGAACTCAAAAGAAAAAAAATGTAACTAGTGCTATCTCAACGGTAAAATCGGATGCCTTTGATGATCGCCCTCTATATAATGTTGCTCAAGCTCTCCAAGGTAATGCTTCTGGTGTAAATGTAGTTCAACCATCTGGAAAACCGGGTGTTGGGTTAGATATTAGAATTAGAGGTTTAAGCTCTATTCAATCTGGTAATAATCCGTTATTTGTTATTGATGGGGTTCAAACCTATTCTAGTGATGGATTAAATACCGATGATATAGTAGATATACAAATATTAAAAGATGCCACATCAACAGCCATTTATGGTGTAAATGGTAGTGCTGGTGTTGTTTTAATTACTACAAAAAAAGGAAAAGCCAATAAAAACACATTTAACTTTAGTTCCTATTATGGAAGTTCAGAAATTGTAAAGAACATCCCTATTTTAAATCCAGATCAATACAAATCCTTGATGGCAGAAATTAGCCCAACCTATGTCTCAGATGCTAGCAATCCTTTATACGCAGGTATCAATACGGATTGGACAAAAAAAGTTTTTCAAACAGGACAAGATCAGAATTATAATTTATCTTATGCAGGAGGAACAGATAAAATAAAAGCATTTGTATCATTTGGGTATCAAGATACTCAGGGGATAGTTAAACCTTCTAATTTTTCAAGATTATCGGGTAGAATAAATTTAGATGTAGAAGCAACATCTTGGTTAAAAGCTCATATTGGAATGAATCTTATCAATACAGAACTCAACAACACTAGCGATAATAATAGTGCAAATCAAGGCGGTGTTATTCTTAGCGCCCTTACTACCCCCTCTTTCTTACCGGTTTATGCAGATGATTTAGCTGGAGGTGCTGCTGCTGGCGGACAATTACCGGGGCAATTTGCTGCAAATCCAACAGCTTCCTTAGAAAATCCGGTCTCATTTCAAAGCAGACAAGAGGATAATAATACGGTTAGATATTTGGGCAATTTGAGTTTTGATATTACGTTACTAAAAAATTTAGTATGGAAACCTTCTTCGTCTGTTGAAATATATAGAAGTGTTTACGAATATTTTGTAGATAGTTATCGATCCAATTATGGTCGTAATAATAACAATACTGATCCCACAACATTAGGGATTGGAAGAGAACATACCGCCCGTTCTTATAATCGAAATTTTGAAAATACTTTGAATTATTCCATAAAATCTGAAAATCACGATTTAAATGTATTAGTGGGAAATAGTATTCAAAAAGAAAGATACGACCAACTTAAAATTGAAGGCACAGGTTTTGATCCTTTGTTAAGAAAATTAGATATTTCTAAAATGATGTACACTAATCCATTAGCCTCTGATACCATTGCTACCGAAAAAAATTATGTTTCCTATTTTAGTCGAGCTACCTACAATTATAAAGGAAAATATATTGTTAATGGTGTAGTTAGAGCCACGGGTGCTTCTCAATTAGCAACTAACAGCAAGTGGGGAGTTTTTCCTGGAGTTTCTGCTGCCTGGATAATTTCAAACGAAAATATCTTAAAAAGCAATACCACGGTTTCTGAATTAAAATTAAGACTCGGTTGGGGACAAACAGGAAATATTTCTGGAATTGGTCCCTATTCTTCTTATGGTTTACTGGGTGATGATGGAGGCAATCTTTTAAATTATATAAATACTGATTTGTCTTGGGAAACGACTACCGATAGGAATATAGGAATCGATTTTGGAATGATTGACAATAGAATTAAACTAACTGCCGACGCCTTCCAGAAGACAACTACAGATTTAATTAATACCATTTATATTGAAGGAGCGGCTTATATTTATAATGCTGGGAAAATGGAAAATAAGGGACTCGAGTTAGCCTTAAATACTATTAATTTTAGAGGAGATTTCAACTGGAATACAAATTTTAATATCACATTTATTAAAAACAAAATCCTTGAAATGGGATTACAACCTATTGAATATGCGGGTTATCAAAACGTCAATCGATTAGAAAAAGGACAACCATTAGGTAATTTTTATGGCTATGTAGTAGATAGAGTGAATCCAGCAACGGGTGTGTTAGAATATAAAGATACCAATGGAGATGGCGCACTAACTCCTCAAGACAGAACAATTATTGGAAACGCAATGTTCGATTATTATTTTGGTTTTACAAACACATTTTCTTACAAAGGATTCTCTTTAGACGCTTTGCTTACCGGTGTTCAAGGCAATGATATTTTTAATGCTTCTCGAGTAGATTTAGAAGGAATGCAAAATTCAAAAAATCAATCTATTGCAGTATTGGACAGATGGACATCAGCAGGACAAATTACCAATATTCCTAAAGCACGTGACGCCACTTCAACTTTAGCTTCTAATAGATTTATTGAGGATGGCTCTTATGTGAGACTAAAAGCGGTAACTTTTGGCTATAATTTTAATAAAATATTTTGGGGTATAAATGCTTTAAAATTGTATGCCACTGGACAAAATTTAATAACATGGACCAACTATTCTGGATTTGATCCCGAAGTAAATTCCTCTAGCAGTAATAGTGGAAAAGCTCAAGGAATTGACTACGGAACTTATCCACAAGTAAGAACTTTTATCTTCGGCTTAAAAGCTGGATTTTAATACCAATTTAATAAATAGAAATTATGAAAAAATATAGTATAAATAATAAAGTGTTACTCGTTTGTATCAGCGTTTTATTGTTTTCGGGGTGTAGTGATTTTTTAGACACTAAACCTATTACAAGTGAAATTAGCCCTCCTCAAGACGCACAGGTATTAAAAAATGCTCAAGATGCTGAAAATGCAATTAAATCGTGTTATCAAATTTTTGGAAACGAATATTGGCAGTTTGATTATTTCTTTTTAGGAGATGCAGGTTCAGATGTGGCTTATGCTGGTGGAGATGGAGAAGATTTTTTTCAAATTGATGAGTATCGAATAATTTCGACAGATTATGTGGTGGCGAGAGACTGGAATCATCTAAATGATTTTGTAAAGTTGTGTAACAAAGTGATTAACTATGTAAATACTGTACCCGATTTGTCTCCACAAAGAAAAGACGAAATGATGGGTGAAGCCTCATTATACCGAGCCTTATTTCGTTTTCAAGGGGTACAAACTTGGGGGGAATTTCCTATTGTGACAGAATACATCTCCTCAATTAACCAAGACAATTTCGAAACAATTTATCCATCGTTATATCCATCCAGAAAACCTGTTACCGATGTTTATGCTGCTATAATTGCAGATTGTGAAGTAGCTTTAGTAAAAGCACCGGCCGCAACTTCGACACCTGCAAGTAAATATAAACCTAATAAAGGTGCCGCAAACGCATTATTAGCTAAAGTATATGCAACAATGCCAAACCCCGATTGGGCAAAAGTTATTCAACATTCAAATGCTGTGATTGCTGGAGGATACACTTTATTACCAACGTATGATTTTTTATTCGACAACAAACACGAAGGAAATGCAGAATCTATCTGGGAAATAAATGGAGAAGGAAATGGAAGCGTTATTAGTGCTTGGTGTACAGATGTTTTCTTAGGATCTAATTGGAAAAAATTTAATACCCCTTCTCATGCTATAAGTAATGCGTTAGCCACAGAAAATAAAAGAAGAACTTCTTCAATTAAAAAATTTCCAACCACATTTGCCGATCCATATTGGACAAGCTATACCCAATTTCCAAACCCTTGGAAGATGAGAGTTTCTGATGCTACTCAAAATTTCTACATTTTCCGATTGGCAGATATATTGCTTTTAAAAGCTGAAGCATTGGCTCATACCGGTGACCTTACGGGTGCAATGGCATTAGTCAATCAAGTGAGAACTAGAGTATCAATGCCAAACATTGCTCCAGCAACATCTCAAGATGATGCCATCAATAAAATCCTTAATGAAAGATTTGTGGAACTGGCTTTTGAAGGACAAAGATGGTTTGATTTAAAAAGAGAAGGCAAATCGATTGAAGTTTTATCGAAACAAACCTATCCAAAATATAATCCTGTAACACAAGTATTTGATATAGTTCTTATGCCTTATGCTACTAATATTACCGCTAACGATTTACTATGGCCTATTCCACAGGCAGTTTTAGACAACAACCCAAATCTTTCACAAAATCCAGGGTATTAATTCAAATAATTTGTACTATTTTTTTTAAAACGAATCACAAAATGCCTCATTGTTTTATTTTTTTATAATCTGAATGAGTAATAAATTTTAGTGATTCGTTTTTTTAAAAGAGATTCGAATGATTATGCTTTGAATAATATATTAAATTGCAGAATTTAGTAAAATTATTTCTTAAGTTAGACAATACCCATTCATCCCTCCTATTCTATGCTGCTTTAAAAAGCAATAGTAATTCCATTTAAAATGAATAATTCAAATAAAATATAACGCACTCTATTTTTCGCATTAATGAGCTTGATACTCAAATTATAACAAAAGAAAATACATTTGAACCATCAGGTAGCATCTTCCTGTTTATGATAAAATAAATTTTAAATAACAAATATGACTCCAATAAATAGAATTATGAAACTAATACTTTTATTAACATTTACCGCTTTTCTCTCTAAATGTTCTTCGCCAAATGGAGATCCTACTCCTGTTACAAAACCCGTAGTAAGTATTACAAGTGCTCCTGTTACTGAAGGAACTAATGTGTTATTTACAATAGCATTAAGTATTAGTAGTGTTTCTGCAACTACAATTGATATTGTAACGTCACCAAACACTGCTTCGACTGCGGATTATACCACAACTAATGTATCCACAACAATACCAGCAGGACAAACATCAGTAACTGTAACTATTCCAACAAATAATGATTCTATTGGCGAATTGACAGAAACTTTTACCCTCACAGGAACAGTAACCTCTAACAATACTTCTAATACTTCTCCAATACTAGCTATTGGAACAATCTTAGATAACGGAATTGTTCTTGCTAGTGAATTGGACATTTGGTTAACAAAAGGTGACCAATCCGTATTACTTCAAAAACAAAATACAACACAACTATTTGGAACTACGGCCAACACTTTTCAAACAATTACTATTGATGAAAATCAAACTTACCAAACCATAGACGGATTTGGGTACACCCTAACAGGTGGAAGTGTAGAAGTTATCAACTCTTTGAATGCAACAAAAAAACAAGAACTTTTACAAGAACTTTTTGGCAATGCAACAACTTCTATTGGCATAAGTTATTTACGGATTAGTATTGGAGCTTCTGATTTGAATTCAACTGTTTTTTCATATAATGACTTGCCAAATGGCCAAGTGGATACTGCTCAAACAAATTTTAGTCTTGCCGCTGACAATGCGGTAATTCTTTTACTAAAAGAAATTTTACTTATCAATCCCAATATAAAAATAATGGCTGTGCCGTGGTCAGCTCCATCGTGGATGAAAAACAATTTCACTACAGTGGGAAGTAGTTTAGCAGCTATTTATTATAATTCGTATGCTACTTATTTTGTAAAATACATTCAAGGAATGAAATCAAATGGCATTACAGTTGATGCGGTTTGCCCACAAAACGAACCTTTAAATCCTAACAATAATCCAAGTATGACTATGTCAGCGGAGCAACAGTTAAGTTTTATAAAAAAACTAGGATTAGCATTTCAAAACGCAAGTATAACTACTAAAATAGTTAGTTACGATCACAATTGTGATGTTCCTAGTTATCCAATAAGTATTTTAAGCGATGCTACAGCCTACCCTATTGTTGATGGTTCTGCTTTTCATTTATATGGTGGAGATATTAGTGCTTTGTCCACCGTTCACGATGCTTTTCCGAATAAAAAAGTATATTTTACAGAACAATGGACCTCATCTACTAGTGATTTTAGAAACGATCTGAAATGGCATGTGAAAAATGTTATCATTGGTTCCATGCGAAATTGGAGTGTCAATGCATTAGAATGGAATGTAGCCAACGACCCCAATTTTGGGCCGCATACTGCTGGTGGATGTTCTCAATGCAAAGGTGCTATTACAATTAATAACAGTACTACTTATACACGCAATGTTGCTTATTACAATATTGCACATGCTTCTAAATTTGTTCCTACAGGTTCCATCAGAATTGCGTCAAATATAAGTGGGAATTTAAGTAATGTAGCCTTTAAATCACCATCTGAAAAAAAAGTACTTATTGTTGAAAATGATGGAAATACAACTGAAACTTTTAATATAAAATTTAACGGAAAATGGATTACCACATCTTTAGAAGGTGGCTCTGTTGGAACATACATTTGGTAAAATGAAAACAAAAAAAACTGCAACAACACTACTTTTAATGATTTCGATTTTTGGGTTTTCGCAACAAAAAAGTAAAATACAACCAAAATCTTTTTCAACAAAAGATAAAATAATAACCGTTTATACTTCTGCGGATAGTACTAATTTGAGGTTATCAAAAACCGATAATCTTACATTTTCAGATTTAAAACAACCAGTAGAAACTCAAGTTTGTATTTTTGTAAATCCAGACAAGACTTATCAAACATTCCTTGGAATTGGTGGCGCAATAACAGATGCTTCTGCTGAAGTTTTTGCAAAATTATCGCAAGATAAACAGCAAGAATTTCTTGAAGCTTATTATTCAAAAGACAAAGGAATTGGCTATTCTTTAATGCGAACGAATATTCATAGTTGTGATTTTAGTAGCGATTCCTATACTTATATTGAGGAAGGCGATAAAGATTTAAAAACGTTCAGTATAGACCACGACAGGAAATACAAACTACCTTTGATAAAAAAAGCAATTGCAATGGCAGCTGGTAAAATGACTTTTTTTGTAAGTCCTTGGAGTCCTCCAGCTTTTATGAAAGACAATGCTTCGATGCTAAAAGGCGGTAAATTATTGCCCGAATTTTATCAATCTTGGGCAAATTATTATGTAAAATTTATTAATAGTTATCAAAAAGAAGGAATTCCAGTTTGGGGTCTAACCATTCAAAACGAACCAATGGCAGTTCAAAAATGGGAGTCTTGTATTTATACCGCAGAAGAAGAACGTGATTTCTTGAAAAACTATCTTGGACCAACATTAAAAAAGGCAGGACTTGGCGACAAAAAAATTACCATTTGGGATCATAACAGAGATTTAATGTCCCAAAGAGCAAGTACAATTCTTGATGATCCAGAAACTAGTAAATATGTTTGGGGAATTGGATTTCACTGGTACGAAAACTGGAGTGGAGGCGAAATGATGTTCGAAAACGTAGGCAAGGTTCACGAAATGTATCCTAACAAGAATTTACTTTTTACCGAAGGTTGTGTTGAAAAATTCGATGCTCTAAAATACCAACTATGGAAAAATGGAGAGCGCTACGGAAAATCAATGATAAACGATTTCAACAATGGAACAGTGGGTTGGACAGATTGGAACATCTTACTCGATGAAAATGGCGGGCCAAATCACGTGGGTAATTTTTGTTTTTCACCTATTCACGCTGACACAAAAACAGGCGAGTTGATATACACTCCTTCTTATTATTTTATTGGACATTTTTCAAAATTTATTGATAAAAATGCAAAACGAATTGGTTCAATTGCCAGTAGAAGTCAATTGCTAACCACCTCTTTTATAAACAATGATGGAAAAGTGATAACTATTGTGATGAATCAAAGCAATAAAAAAATAACGTATAATTTATGTGTAGGAACTTCATCATCAGAAATTTCTATTTTACCACATGCTATACAAACTTTGGTATATTAAAATCATAAGAAAACAAATCTAATTTATGAAAAACATTTTCGACATAAATAAAATAAGACACATACTAACGGGATTAATTGTAGTACTATCTTTCAATACAAATGCACAACTATTATCCGTTAGCGGAAAGAAAATTGTGAATAGTTCAAACAATCAAGAGGTAATTCTTAATGCTATGAATTTTGGCAATTGGATGGTTATGGAAGGGTATATGATGAATTCTGTCAACCAAGCGCCTGACCAACATACTTGGAAACAAAAACTAACAACATTAATAGGAAGCCAAAACACAGCAACATTTTATAATGCTTGGCTTTCAAACCATGTAACTCAAGCAGACATCATTCAACTGAAAACTTGGGGATTTAACGCTGTGCGTGTGCCGCTTCACTATGAATATTTTGTAAATGCTGGTACGCCAGATGTATGGAATGATCAAGGATTTACAATTTTGGATAATTTAATTTCCTGGTGCAGTGCCGAAGGAATTTATATAATTATTGATTTACATGCTGCACCAGGAGGTCAAAGTGCGAATAATATCAGTGATTATGATAGTACAAAACCTTCTCTATG
This sequence comes from Flavobacterium franklandianum, assembly GCF_007097365.1. Lineage (GTDB taxonomy): Bacteria > Bacteroidota > Bacteroidia > Flavobacteriales > Flavobacteriaceae > Flavobacterium > Flavobacterium franklandianum. The sequence continues at coordinate 37,638 of NZ_VJZR01000011.1, read as the reverse complement.
GGAGAGTGAAGCAAATAAAACCAAAACAGTGGAACTTTGGAAAAAAATATCAGAAAGATACAAGCTCGAGCCATGGGTTGCAGGCTATGATTTAATAAATGAACCCGCTTGGAATTTGCCCGGAGGAACCGATTTGAGAAGTATTTATGATAGAATTACCAATGTTATAAGAGCCAACGGAGACAATCATATATTATTTATTGAAGGAAATTGGTATGCAAATGATTTTACGGGCTTAACACCAGCTTGGGATACTAATATGGTTTATTCTTTTCATAAATATTGGTCAGCAGCGACTAACCAAGACATAAAATGGATAACTGATCTTCGAGACACACAAAACAGACCAATATGGTGTGGAGAACACGGAGAAAATAGTAATGATCACTTTACAAAAACGGCCGAAATCTTCAAAGCAAATAACATTGGATCTTCGTGGTGGCCAATGAAAAAATTTGTAAGCATAAATGATTTTGTTAACGGGCAATGGCCTGCTGGATATGCCAATCTTTTAAACTATTTTGGCGGAATAAATCCAAGCCTTAATCCTACTACAGCATTTAATACGGTAATGCAATTAGCCGAAAATGTCAAATTAGCAAACTGCTCTCCTAATACCGAAGTGCTAAGATCGGTTTTTACTCAACCCGGAAATAGAAATACAGAACCGTTCTCAGTGAATAATATCCCGGGCAGAATTTTTGCACCAAACTACGACCTAGGAATGAATGGTTATGCCTATTCAGACCAAGGCTGGGAAGACGTAAAAGGTACAACTGGAAATAATTCGGGTTGGAATAATGGTTGGGCTTATCGCAACAGCGGTGTTGATATAGAATCTACGTCTGATAATATATCAAATGGTTATACCGTAGGGTGGTTTAATAGGGGCGAATGGATGAAATACACCGCTAATGTTGCTTCTGCAGGAACGTACACAATTGAATTTAGGGTAGCCAATGGTAACGGGACCACAGGTACCATTCAAATTCAAAATGCCGATGGTACTCAAATATTAGCTACTGCCTATGTTTCACCAACAGGTGGTTGGTCAACTTGGCAAACCATAACCACTACTGGCGGATTTGCTTTGGCTGGTTCTCAAGGAATTAGACTAGTAAATATGTCAGGGGAATTTAACATAAACTCAGTGAATTTTGTGTACTTAAATGTAACAATTCCAGCTGAAGTTGCAGTGGTTCAAACCGCCAATATCATATATTTAAAAGGAAATAATGGCAGTTATGTAACTTTTTCTGGTGCTAGTAGTTTGATGACTTGCACTAGTCTAACTTTAGGAATAAACGAGAAGTTTACCGTGATTGATGTTGGAAACGGACAAATTGCCCTTAGAGGAAATAATGGAAAGTATGTAAGTTTAAGTCCAGGCACTCAAAAATTATCTTGTAATGCTACAGCTATTGGTAGCTATCAAAAATTTACGCTCAATGATTTGAGTGGAGCCTATTCAATACAAGGATTCAACAATTTGTATATTTCATCCGAAAATGGTTCAACTTCAGGTATGACTAGCAATAGGATTTCCCCTGGTGGATGGGAATACTTCAATTGGGGTATAACGGGTGTTGAAGTTTTAAAAACTCAATCTTTTGAAAAAGCCACACCTAGTTTTGAACTATTTCCAAATCCTGCTCAGCATTCTATCACTATAAATTCAGTATTAGACGAAAAATTATCCATAACAGTTTGTGATGTAAACGGAAGAGAAGTAATCAAGACTTCATTAGCAGACAAACAAAAAAGCATTGATATTAGTACTATTTCAGCAGGGATTTATTTTATAAAAATTATAGGCTCAGAGAAAACAGAGACCCTTAAATTTATTAAAAATATTCAATAGAAATTAGTTACTTTACCTAATAAAAAAATGAACTTAAAATTAAAAAATAACTATTTACAATATTACAAAGGTTTTAAATGAAGAAAATTGCAACTACAACACTATTATTGGCATTCTTTTTTGCCTTTTCACAACAAAAAACAATAGATCAAAAAATAGATGCTTTGTTAAAGCAAATGACTCTTGAAGAAAAAATAGGTCAACTCAATCAGTATTCTGGGGATAACGCCGCAACGGGACCAATAACAATACATCTAAATAAAATAAACGAAATCAAAAACGGACAACTTGGTTCTATGCTTAATATTCTAGGTGCAAAATATACTCGACAATATCAGGAATTGGCAATGCAATCTCGTTTAAAAATCCCATTGTTATTTGGCCAAGATGTTATTCACGGGTATAAAACTACTTTTCCAATACCACTGGCCGAAGCAGCCTCTTGGGATTTACCCGAAATCGAACAAAGTTGCCGAATTGCTGCAATAGAAGCATCGGCAAGTGGAATACATTGGACATTTGCCCCAATGGTAGATATAGTTCGTGATCCTAGATGGGGACGTGTTATGGAAGGAGCTGGCGAAGATACTTACCTTGGTTCAAAAATAGCTTATGCCCGTGTAAAAGGATTTCAAGGAAAAAAATTAGGCGATTTGAATTCAGTTATGGCTTGTGCTAAACATTTTGCAGGCTATGGAGCAGCCGTTGGTGGACGTGATTATAATTCCGTAGATATGAGTGAAAGAATGTTGTGGGAGACTTATTTGCCTCCCTTCAAAGCAGCAATCGATGCCGGAGCAGCAACCTTAATGAATTCATTTAACGATTTAAATGGAATTCCTGCATCGGGAAACAACTATTTAATAAGGGATATTCTGAAAGGAAAATGGAATTTCAAAGGTTTCGTAGTCTCAGACTGGGGATCCATAGGAGAAATGATCAATCACGGTTATGTAAAAGATAGCAAAGAAGCGGCAATTGCTGCTATTATCGCTGGTACTGATATGGATATGGAAAGTAATTCCTATCGAAATAATTTAGCCCAATTAGTCAAAGAAAAAAAGATTAATGTATCATTAATTGATGAGGCAGTCAAAAGAATCCTCCGCAAGAAATTCGAATTAGGTTTATTTGATGATCCGTTTAGATATTGCAATTCCGAAAGAGAGAAAGATGCCTTAAACAATCCGGAACACGCAAAAATTGCTAGAAAAATAGCCTCAAAAAGTATCGTTTTGCTAAAAAATGAGCAACATATTTTACCACTTTCAAAAAACATAAAAACAATTGCTTTTATTGGTCCAATGGTTAAATTAAAAAGAGCCAATCACGGGTTTTGGGCGATAGATTTAAAAGACGTAGATAGTACTTACATTGTTTCGCAATGGGAAGGTTTAGAAAAAAAAGTAGGCAAAAACACCCAATTACTTTATGCCAAAGGTTGTGGAATTGAAGACGAAAGCAAAGCTGATTTTCAAGAAGCTATTGATGTTGCTAATCAAGCAGATGTAGTGATTTTAAGCATTGGCGAACGTTGGAATATGTCAGGTGAAGCCAAAAGTAAAAGTAATATTCACCTGTCGGAAGTTCAGGAAAACTTGATAAAGGAGCTTCAAAAAACGGGTAAACCAATCGTGATTTTAATAAACGCTGGTCGTCCTTTAATTTTTAATTGGACTGCCGATACTATGCCAACAATTGTTTACACATGGTGGTTAGGTTCAGAAGCAGGAAATGCCATTGCTGATGTGCTTTTTGGAGATTACAATCCATCGGGAAAATTACCGATGAGCTTCCCAAGAGAGGAAGGTCAAATCCCAATCTATTACAATCATTTTAATACAGGAAGACCAGCCCAAAATGAAACGAATACTAACTACGTTTCTGCTTATATTGATTTGCCAAATTCACCTAAATTCCCATTTGGATTTGGACTGAGTTATACCACATTTCAATATGCTGATTTGAAATTATCAAAACAGAAAATGAAAAATGATGAATCAATCGAGGTTTCCCTAACTATAAAAAACACAGGGAAATTTGCCGGAGAAGAAGTGGTTCAGTTGTATTTGAGAGATAAAGTAGGTTCAGTGGTAAGACCTATTCTTGAACTAAAAGATTTCAAAAAAATAAATCTCGAAGTTGGAGAAACCAAAACCATCAAATTTACAATTGACAATCAAAAATTATCGTTTTATAACAGTAAATTAGAATTCAATTCAGAACCCGGAGATTTCGATTTAATGATTGGCTCCTCCTCTACCGATATTCGATTGAGAGATAATTTTGAATTAATTAATTAATTAATTAATTAATATTTATTTTATCCAATAGCCAATTTGCAAAGGATTCCAGCGAGCTGGCGAAGTAATCTGTGCCCATAATCATGAGTAAATAAAACAAAAAACAATTCATATTAAATATCCCTTACTCCCCGAATTATTCCATAAAAAAAGCTTTCTTGAAATTCGTGAATTGCTAGGCGAAGTCTCCCGAAGCCATTCAAATGCGAAACGAACACAAGCATAAAATTGTAATGGTAAATGACCATGGGTACGATGAGAAGGGAAACTTCCTATAGTACAAGTACCCAAAAAGGTCATTTCAACACTGATAAATATTGATTTTTACTAATAAAAACAAAAATCGAGAACAGGTAAAAAAGCCATATTACCCCGAAAGCTCTAACGTCTCATTTGTTCCTACAAATAAAATCAAACCCCAATAAAGCAATTAAAAAAAAATAAAAACAAAATCGATTTATCAAGAAAGAATTGTAGATTCGCAAAATCAATAATAAACACATAAAACTCACAATTCCAGATAGTAATCTCCGTTAAAAGCAAAATATAGTATTGAAAAAAAAAGAATAATGCTACGTATATGAACCTATCATAATCAAATAATACAGAAAATAATTGAATAACTCAAAGGGTCAAATTTATGAAAGAAAATGACAAAAGAATTTTAATTTTTGATATTGCAAAAGGAATTAGTATTATTTTGATGACAATTGGCCGCTATGACTTTATTAATATGTATCCCTATTTAATGCAGTTCCAAGAAGTGGCATTGTTTTTTAGAATGCCTACTTTTATTTTTGTCTCAGGTTATCTATTTAGCGAGCGGTTAAATTTTAAGCGTTTTTTATACCATAAAATAGATGGTTTACTAAAGCCATTAATTAGCTTTATACTTAGTTTAACTTTGTTAAATATAATTTTTTATGCTATTGTTTCCGATGTGGCAACTTTTAATGTTGTCTTAGGACTGATTGCGAATTTGGCTCGATACTTTTACCACGGAAGTTTTGATGGAATATATGTTTCTTTCTGGTTTATTTTGGCGCTGTTTTTAGGTCAGGTGACACTAAAAGGATTTTTAGAAATTAAAGGATTGAATAAACCTTTAAATTATAGGTTGTTGATAGCTTTTTTTGTAGTACTATTCGTTTTGAATTCAATTAAAATCAAATTTTATTGGACAGAATATATCCCTATTTTCTTTACTTATTTATTGATAGGTTATAGTTTCCAAAAAATCAGCAAGCGCTTTCTTAATGAGACTTCATTTTTTTACAGTAAGATAATGATAGTATTCCCCATTTTATTTTTTATTTCAATCTTTATAATGAATCAATTAAATATTAAAATTAATTTTAGTTTAGGAGGACTCGAATTTAATTTTCATTATCTTTTGGCACTATCGCTTCTGGGTGTTTTTACGGTACTTTATTTATGTCGTTACATTGAAAAAATACCAATCCTAAATTCTTTTTTGGTCTATTGTTCCAAAGCGAGTTTTTATATTTTGGCATTTCATATATTTATCAAAGACGTATATTATGTTCTGTTTGACCTAAAAACATATAATCCTGTATTGCACACTTTGCTGTTTATTTCAAACATCATACTGTGTTGTCTTATTTATAGATTCCTACAGAGAGTTCCATTTGTTCGCATTATATTCTACCCTATAAAAGTAATTGTATTAAACAAAGACGAAATCAGACTATTAAAATCCAAGTATATCAATAGATTTATTCCAAAAGATATTTTTCTTGACATTGTTGTTAGATGAAAAAAATGATCAAAACTTACCTTGTCTCATACTAAAATAAGGTAACCTAACCTAACTCCTTCTTTGTGGCTACTGGCCGAAGTTCAGTCACCTCTACTTTGATAGCGACAGCATAATCATTTGGAATGATTTTACTTCCGTGAGCATTGGCATACACTTTTGTGAATTCGGCTCCAAAATACAAGATTATAGCCGAATAATACACCCAAATTAAAATAATAATTACAGAACCGGCAGCACCATAAACGGTGGCAACGGTCGAACTGCCCAAGTAAAACCCAATGGCAAATTTGCCAAACATAAAGAAAAAAGAAGTAAAACTAGAACCAATCAAGGCATCTTTCCAAGCAATATATCCATCGGGTAGCGTTTTGAAAATAATTGAAAACAAAACGGTCGTTGTAGCAAACAAGATTAAAATATTGAGCACATAAAACACATAAATGGTCGAATCTGGAAAATAAATAAGCAAACGAGCATTAATCAAATCCATAACGGTATTGACCATTAAACTTACCAATAACAAAAAACCAACCGAAGCAATCATCGAAAAGGACATTAATCGGTTTTTTAGGAATTTCACAATGCCCTTGTCGGGTTTCGCTTTCAAACCCCAAATGTAATTGATGGAACTTTGAATTTCGGCAAAAACTCCCGAAGCCCCAATAAGCAACATAATCCCTCCAAATAGGGCGGCAAATGCACTGTTCTCAGTCAATTCAATATTCTTTAGTTTCCTGAATTTGGATAGCAGCCTCATTACCAACCATTCCGTTGATTTGACCAAAAAATTGTCCCGTAACCGCTTCTCGTCCGAAGAAAATACTAAAAATAGATATGATGATAATCAACAAGGGGGGCAATGAAAATATAGTGTAATAAGACAGTGAAGCACTCAGTTTTAAAGCATTGTCATCATCAAATTCTTGAAAGGTTTTCTTTAGTAAATTCCAACTTAACAAGGCTACTATTTTTTTTTTCATTTGTATATTCTTCTTTACGGCTTTCCAATAAAATATTGAAATCCATTTCTTTAGACAAAACTAGGCCTATTGTGCTGAATTGGTGCGCAACAATCCAAACAAAATGATAATTGTAATAGAATACTTGGTTTGACACCAATACTGATTTGATTTTACTTCAAAGTATGATAAATATCAATATTTAAGAGGTTTCATGTGTCTAATTTTTTTTCCTAATTGTTAAGAATTAATTTGTTTAATTTTTTCAAATAGATTTAATGATATTGTAATTTAAAAATAAGAATCATGACAAAAAGACTAATTTCTTTAGTATTCATAAGTGTTTTTATTGCTTGTAATCAAACGAATAAAATAGACGAATCAAAATTTTCTCCACTACATAAACTCGAAGAAGGAAACAAACGATTTGCTACAGGAAAACCTGTTCATCCTGATGCAACACTCGAAAGGTTGCGTGAACTGAAAAGAGGACAACACCCTTTTGCTATTGTGGTCAGTTGTTCCGATTCGAGAGTGCCCGCCTAATTGGTTTTTGACCAAGGTCTTGGCGATATTTTTTCGATTCGCACCGCAGGAAATGTTATGGGAGATTATGAATTGGGTAGTATTGAGTATGCTGTCGAACATTTAGATTGTAAATTGATTGTCGTTATGGGACACAAAGATTGTGGCGTTATAAAGGCATTTATTACATCTGACGGGCATTACAATAAAAGCGAAAGAATATTTAACTAAAATCACTTTACGAACAAAGAAGTAAGGGATATAAATCCATTTATGAAGATATGGATTTGGTTTTTGTTCTATGGGAAGTATTATATTACAACCTACGGAATAACCTCCAGCTTCATATGCGCCTTTATTAGCAGCTTCCATAATTCCTGGACCGCCACCAGTCATAACAGTAAAACCCAATTTTGCCATTGCGGCACCAATTCGTTCCGCATCCTGATAATGATCCATTTCGGGGCCAAAACGCGCGGAACCAAAAATCGTAACACAAGGCCCAATAAAGTGCATTTTTCGAAATGCCCGAATAAAACTAATAAATACTTTAAACACAAATACCAAATCCCTAAATCGGGACAGCAGACCTTGTACAAACAGAGATTCTTCTCTATAAAGTCGATTTTGTTGCTCTTTTTTCATTAGTATAATAAAAATACAAAATAGTTATTTGCACGACCAAACTGAAGTTTCATTTCATACAACGATTTCATTAATAACGCTTTATGCAATCATTATTAGATTAATTGAAAATGGGTAAAATAGTATTGTCATCAAATTTTAGTTCTTCTAAAATTTCGAAACTCAAAACCCATTTAAATCTTCTCATATTTCACATAAGCTATCCATTCCCCATCTGGAGACCAACTCGGTACATTAATACTACCTTGACCACCATAAAAAACAGGGGTTAAATCCTTAATTTCTTTGGTTTCTAAATCCATTTGTCTAAGCTTTACATCTTGCCCAAAAGGATGTAGCCCTTTTTGATCCTTGAGATATGAAATGTAAACTATTGTTTTATTATCAGGACTTGGATGTGGAAACCAATTATCATAATCATCATCAGTAAGTTGTTCTTGTTTACTGCCATCAGGCTTCATTCTATAAAGATGCATTCTATTAGTACGATGAGAATTAAAATAGATCCAATTTCCATCGTAACTAAATTCAGGACCATCGTCTAAAAGAGCTCCATCAGTTAATTGATATTCTATTTTATCGGAACTATTGATGCTGTAAATATTCCATTTTTCATTTCTTTTAGCGGTATAAATAAAAGTAGTTCCATCAGGACTGATCCCATGTAAGTAACTTGGGAAGTTCTTAGTTATTAATTGAGGAATTCCTCCTTCAGCTGGTAAAATAAATATACGTGAATTATCTTTTTCAGCTACAGAAGTATCATTATGACTTATTGCTAAAGTCTTACCGTCAAAACTCAATAAATGATCATTATTACAATTAATGGCAAAATGCGTATCAATAGTTTCTAAAAAATTTCCATTTAAGGAGATCTTTTCTAGTAATCCATTACTATTTATTATCAAATAATCATTGTCTCTTGACCAATTTGGAGCTTCAAAATGCCTCTTTTCTCTTAAGATTATTTTTTCTTTATTCGTCTTTAAGTTCAGCAATATTAAATTGCTATATATGTTTTGCTGTTGTTCTACGTCTGCCATAGTTATGATTAATTATTTTTGATTAATATAATTTTACTTGCAATTTATGGTTTTATTCAATAGGATTTGAAAAATATTAAAAGTTGATTTAATAAAATATCCATCTATAATATATCAATCAATAATACTAAATGAGATATACTATGAAAAAATATATTTATGCTTAAAATAAATCAGATAAAACAATTCCCTAATTCACTTTCTTATAAGTCCAAACTGCTATTCCATTTAATGCAAAGGCATAAAAAATAATAATAAAAAACGGTCTCGAAATATCTGAGAAAGTAGCACCTTTGAGCATTACCATTCTAATAATCTCCACAAAATAAAGGATAGGATTGAGCAAAGTCAGATTTTGCGCCCATTGAGGCATACTTTCGATTGGGGTAAACAATCCACTCATTAAGATAAAGATAACCGAGAAAAACCAAGCAATAAACATTGCTTGTTGCTGGGTGTCAGAATTATTGGAGATAATTAATCCGATGCCCAGAATGACTAACAAATAAATCGACGTAAAGAAATATATCAAGCCAATACTTCCTAAAATGGGAACACTGAAAACAACTTTGGCAATGGTCAATCCTACGGTCAAAATAACCAATCCCAAAACCCAAAAAGGAAACAATTTACCTATAATAAACTGGTATTTTCGAATGGGCGTCACGTTAATTTGTTCCAAAGTGCCCATCTCTTTTTCACGAACAATATTCATCGAAGACAAAAAAAGTGTCAACATCGTGACCAGCAAAACCAAAATTCCCGGAACCATAAAGGTTTTATAGTTCAAGGTATTATTATACCAAAATGAAGGAATCGTAACAATATTCACCGGACGAATGTATGAAGCCTCGTTGTATTGATACAATTGTGTTTGGATTTTTTGGTTATAACTGTTTATTATTTGCGAAATATAAACACTCTCCACTCCTGCCGCCGCACCATCAATAGCGTTGATACTTACCGAAAGATTAGAACCATTTTCTTTGATTATATCGCGTTCAAAATGATTGGGAATTTCGAGAATGACATCTACTTTTCCGGTTTGCATTTGCCAATCGGCTACTTTTTTCGAGGAGAAACTTTCGATAACATTGAAATAGTTTGAAGCTTGAAACTTCGAAATCAATTCTCTCGAAGTTACGGAATGATCGTTATCTATATAGGAGAATTTAATGTTTTTGATTTCGAAACTGGCTGCATTTGACAAAATGAGCAATTGAATCATTGGCAAAACAAATATAATAGGAAGCATTGCTTTATTTCTAAAGATTTGCCGGAACTCTTTTTGGATGATGAATAGTATTGTTTTCATTTTTATTTACCCCTAAGGCGCAACGTTTTTTATTAGCCACAGATTACACGGATAGAACAGATTGACACGGATTATTTCTTTTTATTACCATTGATATTGTCATTGCAATTGATTATTCCAATCGTATTTTATATTTTTTGACACTTATGGCGATGAAAAAAACTGTCATTCCAATTAGAATTAGTGTTTCTTTCCAAATCACGCTTATTGTTGCTCCTTTGAGTAAAATTGCTTTAATGATGATGATAAACCACTTAGCAGGAATTATATTACTGATGATTTGCAATGGCAAAGGCATACTCGAAACTGGAAAAATAAAGCCCGAAAGGATGATAACTGGCAGCATTAACCCCATTAACGAAAGCATCATTGCGGTTTGTTGCGAATTCGAAACAGTCGAAATTAATATGCCTAATGATAATGCTGTTGTGATGAATAAAACACTTTCAAAAGCTAATAAAAATAAGTTTCCTTCGATTGGCATTCCGAATACAAAAAATCCCAAAAGAAGAATAATTGCAGCATTGATTATAGACAAGAAAATATATGGAAATACCTTTCCTATGATCACCTGAAATGGTTTTAATGGAGAAACCAGCAACACTTCCATAGTTCCTAACTCTTTTTCGCGAGTAATAGATATTGAAGTCATCATTGCCGAAACGAGCATCAAAATGATGGTCATTACACCTGGAACAAAAGTAAAAATACTCTTTAATTCTGGGTTGTAATAAAGCTGTGTCTGGGTTTGTATTTGATGACTTGACTTGTTATTTTTATTGATTTCTTGGGTATAATTCAGTAAAATTGCATTAACATAATTTGATATTGTATTGGCCACATTTGGGTCGGTAGCGTCAGTAATTACTTGTACTTTGGCTTGTTTTATTGTTTGAATATTTTTAATAAAATCCTTTTCGAAAACTAAGACGGCTTTCACTTTTCCTCTTTTGAAAACAGATTCGATTTGGTTTTCGTTGGTGATTTCTTCATTGATTTTGAAATACTTTGATGAACTAATTTTGTTGATTATTTTTTGAGTTTCAGCATCTTTCGATTTGTCCAATATTGCTATATTAACATTGTTGATTTCGTTTGTAATAGCAAAACCAAACAACATAATTTGAGCAATTGGCATACCGAAAAGAATGAACATAGTGCGTTTGTCACGAAAAATGTGATAGAACTCTTTTGTTACAAACCCGATGAATCTTTTCATTTTAAAACTTTTATTTTTTGAACCATTAAGATATTAAGAAAATTAAGCATCGTTTTAACTTAATTAATCTTAACATCTTAATGGTTTTAAATATTTTATTCTGCGTTTCTGGCTAATTTCAAAAAAACATCATTCATTGATGCAACATTGTACTTGCTTTTCAAGTTTTTGGGAGTGTCAAGCGCTTCAATATTTCCTTCGACCATAATTGATACTCTGTCACAATATTCGGCTTCATCCATATAATGTGTGGTCACGAAAATAGTAGTTCCTTTATTGGCTTCGGCATAAATCATTTCCCAAAATTGCCTTCTCGTAATGGGATCAACACCACCTGTGGGCTCATCAAGAAATACAATTTTAGGTTCGTGTAGCAAAGCAACGGAGAAGGATAATTTCTGTTTCCATCCTAAAGGTAATGATCCAACTAGTTTATCAATAACTTCTTCAAGTTTTAATTCTTCGACTAATCGTTCTGTTTTTTCTTTGATTTGAATTTTACTCAAACCGTATATTCCACCAAAAAAGGTGATATTTTCTTTAATCGTTAAATCATCATACATCGAGAATTTTTGACTCATATATCCAATGCTCCGTTTTACCATTTCGGTATTAGTTTTCACATCAAATCCTGCAACAAGAGCTTCTCCCGAAGTAGGTTTCGAAATCCCGATAAGCATTTTCATTGCAGTGGTTTTTCCAGCGCCATTAGCGCCAAGAAAACCAAAAATTTCTCCTCTATATACATCAAAAGAAATACTATTGACAGCAGTAAAGTGGCCAAATTGTTTGGTTAGGTTTTGAACTTCTATAATTTTTTCTTTATTCATTTATCATTTTTTTACCACGAAGACACGAAAACACAAAGTATCAAAGATTTTTAACCACGAATTGTAAAGTATTATTAATTACACTAATTTTTTATTTTTTAATCATTTCTTCCTAAAGTACTAATAATCAAAACTCAATACTTGTCTATTACTGATTACTGAACACTAATTCCTGAACACTGAACACTTTCTACAAGTCCATAAAAACGTCTTCGATTGTTGGATTCGAAACGCTAATTTCTATCTCCATATGCTTTTTTTCTAGTAAATAATTCTGTAAATCTGTTGAATTAAATACAGAATTTTTATCAATATAATGAATGCATTCACCAAAGGCAAAAACGCTGTATTGACTCGGATAATTCTTTAAATCCAGAATCAATTGGTGCTTGTTTTTAGCTTTAATATCGTAAATAATCTTATCATATTTTTTGATGATATTTTCTGGTGAATCAATTTTCAAAATACTGCCTTTTTGGATTAAGGCTATTCGATCACAAAGTGCTGCCTCGTCCATATAAGGTGTAGAAACTAAAATCGTGATTCCTTTTTGTTGCAATCTTTTTAGCATTTGCCAAAATTCTTTTCGAGAAACAGGATCAACTCCAGTTGTAGGTTCATCTAAAAAAAGGACTTTTGGTTTGTGAATTAAGGCACAACACAAAGCTAATTTCTGCTTCATTCCACCCGAAAGTGCTCCTGCCCTTCTCGCTTTGAAAGGTTCTATTTGAATGTAAATATCCTTGATTAAATCGAAATTCTCTTCGATTGTTGTTCCAAAAATCGTGGCGAAAAACTTCAAATTTTCTTCGACGGTTAAATCTTGATACAAAGAGAATTTTCCGGGCATATAACCTACTGAATTCCGAATGGCTTTATACTCTTTCACCACATCAAAACCAGCCACTGAAGCTGTGCCTTCGTTGGCCAATAAAAGCGTAGTTAATATTCTAAAAATCGTGGTCTTCCCTGCTCCATCGGGTCCAATAAGTCCAAACAATTCTCCTTCCTTTACCTCAAAAGAAATGGCTTCAACAGCTTTTATTTTGTTGTACGATTTAGATATATTTTGGACTTTGATACTCATAAAATAGTTATTTAACCCACATTTCGGCGGGCATTCCTATTTTTAAACTGCCGTCATTTTTCACTTTTACTTTCACAGCATAAACCAAATTCACCCTTTCTTCCTTAGTTTGAATAATTTTTGGAGTAAATTCGGCCGATGAAGAAATCCAAGATATTGCTCCTTGAAAGGATTTCATTTCTTTTCCAGAATCAATTTTTACAGTTACAACTTGTCCGATTTTTATATTTGATAATTGAGTTTCGCTCACATAAACACGCAACGTCATTTCAGAAATATCGGCAATTTTATAGATGGGTTTTCCAAAAGCAGTTACCTCATTTGGTTCTGCATATTTGGATAAAACCGTTCCTTTTATAGGATTGATGATTTTGCTTTTTTGGATTTGGTCGTTGATTTTTTCGATTTGGACATCAATAGATTTCACTTCGTTAACGATGGGAGCGTTTTGGGTTTCAACACTTTTTATTTGTTCCTGAATAACGCTTACTTTCCCATCAATTTCATCGACTTGGCGTTTGGTGGCAGCATTTTCGGCAAACATATTTAGGATTCTTTTTTTCTCGATTTGGGCTGTTTTCAATTGTTCTTGCAAGACTTTTCTTTGAGATAAAACGTTGGTCGATTTGGAATAGACCGTACTTTTAGAGGCGATCAATTGCTGTTTATTGAAATACAATTGTGTCGTGTCTATCAAACCCACTTGACTATTGGATTCTAGTATCTCGCCTTCTTCAAGTTTTAAGTATTGTATTTTTCCATTAGCTTCTGCCGAAATGGTAACTTCAGTGGCTTCAAAATTGCCATACCCATCAGCTTTTTCGTTGTTTTTGTTGCAGGAAAGTAAACTTGCAAGTATCAAGAATGTGATTATTTTTTTCATTTTTTTATTTTTAAAACTTTGACCAAAGTCGTTATTAATTAATTTCCTTTGACAACTTGATAGTTCGCTTTCGCCAAAGCCAATTGAATTTCGTGCAATTTTTGATTCGTTTTCGCTTCATATAAATTCGTGAATTCCACCAAATATTCGGAAGTGGTAATGACTCCATTTTTCAATTGGGAGTTTGCCGATTTTTCGACATATTCTCTTAAATCAATAATCTCTGAATCGGTTTTGATGATTTCCTCCGATTTCTGAATTTCGTTACTCATTTCCTGCAATTGCAAAGAATTGTTGAGCAAAAAGGTTTCTTTCTCTGTAGCTATTATATCGGCCGAAACTGATAATGCGTCTTTTTCAGCCTTCAATTTGTTCCAATCAAAGACATTCCAATTGGCTCTCAATCCCACCATTAATATAGGTTGAAATGAATTGTCTATCATATTCAAACCCGGATTTCCATAGCCTGCATTTCCAAAAGCATTAATTTTGGGTAGATTATTTTTGGAAATAACAGTTTTCGAGGCTTCTATTTGTTGGTTTTGAAATTCAAAATATTTTAATTCCGGGCGATTGTTTGCAGCCGTTTCTTGGGTAATTAGTATTGGTTGTTGCAAAATAGTGGTTTCAGAAATAGTCGTAAATGTCAAGGATGAAAGGTTTTCGAACAAGCGTTTTTTATCGAATTGTATTTCTGAAAGTTGCTGTTTAATTTTCAAGTTTTCGGCTTCCAATACTTTTTCGGAAGCTGGCAAAATCGCACCGTATTTGATTCCAGCATTTACTTCTTTTATTTTGGAAACCAACTGTTCTTGTTTGGAAATCAGCAACTCTTTTCGCTCTTGCAAAAGCAAAATAGAAAAAAACAACTGATTGACTCTGGATTTGATTTGGTACAAATTAACTTCAACTTGTTGTTGTTGCGTTTTGGTTTGTGTTTCTTTGAGTTTGGTGTTGGCATCAATCAATCCGCCATTATAAATAAGCTGATTGACATCTAAAGTAGCTCGATATTGGTCTTTATTGACTGATTGGATTGTTTGTATCGGAACTGAAGTAACTTGGTTTTGATAAGTACTTTGAGCAACTAAATCTATTTTGGGAAGCTTTCCGGTTTGCAAAGCCTCCACTTCGTAATCTGATTTTTGTTGCAATAATCCAATTTGTTTGGCTATTGGATAATTTTTATTGGACAAAGCATAACAATCTTCCAAAGTCAATGATTGCTGTGCATTAGCATAAAATGTTGCCAATAAAAAGGACATAATTACAATTCTTTTCATCTTTTTATGGAATTTATTATTTGTTCGGCAATGCTGGTTTTTCGTTCTTCCATCATTGTATAAAACTCTGTATCTGAAATTTGTAACATTCCTTTGACCAACATTTGCGCTGCAAAAGGAAAAACCGTCATCGAAATGATATTCATCAATAGCTGTTTTGGATTGATGGGTTTAATGATGCCGTCGGTGATTTCTTTTTCGATTTGGGAAATTAAAATAGTTGGATTAGGTCTGTTTTCATTTTTAAAAAAAGACATTACAAATTCTGGATTATTGTTCATTTCCTGAATTATAAATGCTGGCAAATAGGGATTTAAAATTACAAATGAAATATAGCTATGAGTGAACTTCCTGATTTTGTCAAAAAGAGAATCTTGTGAAAAGAAAATGCCATTGATTTGTGGAGCCAATTGACTAAAGGCATTCATAAAAACAGCTTCAAAAAGCATTTGTTTGTTCTTGAAACAATAATGCAACATCGCTTTATTGATACCCGCTTCATCTGCGATTTCTTGCATTCTTGCTCCTGCGAAGCCCTTTCTTTGAAAGATAATTCGGGCTGCGTTGAATATTTTTTCTTCGGTTGTCATTTTGACTTAACTATACGGTTTAACCATTTGGTTAACAAAGATAACTAAAAAAGTATTTCGTGATAAAGTACTTTTCATAATAATTGTTTGTTTGAAAAAACTATTATTATTTCTTTTTGCAGGTAGTAAATCCAAATGGAACATACAACGGACAAAAACTAATTAAACTTGTTAGCAAGAAAACAATTGCAAAAACTCCTAAAACCAAAGCAGCTTTACCTTCAATTGCTTTTGTGAAGTACAATACACCAATAACAATTGCAAAAATAATGCGAGAAATTCTGTCTACTGATCCCATATTTTTTTTCATGATAATTAAATTTAAATTGGTTAAAATAGTATTATTTTTTTGGTAATTTTATAAACATGTTAAAAACTAATCCACCCATTGTGGCACCGTATAAAGTGCTATTTAAGGGTTTTGAAGTTATGGCGCAACTTCCAGAAGCGCAACCTACATAAAAGTAATATAAATAACCTGCAATGGCTCCAACTATTACTCCAATTCCTGTGATAATTATGGCTTTATTAGTCATTCGTTGCTTTTTTCGACGATGGTTTTTATAATTTCATCTTTGGTCAAAACTCCCGATTGTCGCCACAATTGCTTCCCGTTTTGGAACAAAATCAAAGTAGGTACTCCACGAACTTGATATTTTGAAGCCAATTGTTGGTTTTTATCGACATCAATTTTCAGGACAGTAATTCCTTCTCCAAGATTGTCTTTTACTTGTTTTAAAATTGGCGCAAGCGTTTTGCACGGGCCACACCAAGTAGCGAAAAAATCAATTAAAACTGGTTTTTCTGAGTTTATAATTGTATCAAAATTTGTGCTCATTTTTTTGAATATTTAGTATTAGGAATGCTACAACCATTTGGTCCACAGCCTAAATTAAAAACAACTTGAAACAAGAAAAACAATCCGAATGCTACAAAAAACCACTCCATTGTTGTGAAAGCCTGCATGAATAAAAACAAAGCAAAAGCCAATCTTACCCATCTCATCGTGTGCCAATTTGTAAATAGTAGATTTTTCAAATTATTTTAATGTTGACGGACAAACGTAATTGGTTGTTTTTATTGTCGTTTTTTTGATAGAGGCAAATCCTCCTAAAATATTGACAATATTATGATATCCTCGAGCTTTTAAGATGGAAGATGCAATCACCGAGCGATATCCTCCAGCACAATGTACATAAAATTCCTCTTCTTTTGGAAATTCGGCAATATGATCATTAATAAAATCCAAAGGAGTTGATTGAGCACCTTCGATATGCTCAGCAGTAAATTCACCCGATTTTCTAACATCAAAAATAGGAACATTTTCTTCCATTAATTCTTCCAGACCATTGGCAGTAATCCAATTTACTGTATCATATTCTTTTCCTGCTTTTTTCCAAGTATCAAATCCATCTTTTAGGAAACCCAAAGTATTATCGTACCCTACTCTAGCCAAACGTGTGATGCTTTCCTCCTCTCTTCCCAACGGAGCAACCAAAAGAATTGGTTGTTTGATATTAGGAATTAAAGCTCCAACCCAAGGAGCAAAATCACCGTCAATACCAATGAAAATGGACTGCGGGATATGTCCTTTAGAATAATCATCCTGATGGCGAACATCAAGTATTACGGTATCGATTTTATTGGCAATTAATTCAAAAGTTTCTGCATCATAAGCTATGGCATCACTAATAATATCTTCTACATTCTCATAACCTTCCTTATTGAGCTTTACATTCATCGGAAAATAAGAAGGTGGCGGCAATAAACCGTCGGTAACTTCCTTGATAAATTCTTCCTTAGTCATATTAGCTCGAAGCGCATAATTGGTTTTCTTTTGATCTCCTATAGAACCAACGGTTTCATTGCTTAGGTTTTTACCACAAGCACTTCCTGCGCCATGAGCTGGATAAACAATGACATCATCTGCCAATGTCATTACCTTGTTTCTCAAACTATCAAATAAGATTCCTGCCAATTCTTCCTGAGTCATATTCGCTGCTTTTTGAGCTAAATCTGGTCGGCCTACATCTCCTAAAAACAGAGTATCACCACTAAAAAGGGCATAATCTTTTCCATGTTTGTCTTTCAAAAGATAACATACACTTTCTAAAGTATGTCCAGGTGTGTGCAAAACAGTTATTGTAATTTCTCCCAAAGAAAAAACTTCGCCATCGGCTGCAATATGTGCTTTAAAACTAGGATTGGCAGTTGGTCCAAAAATTATTGGAGCTCCAGTTTTCTCGGCTAAAGTGACGTGACCACTCACAAAATCGGCGTGGAAATGAGTTTCAAAAATATACTTAATTTTTGCGTTATTTTTATTGGTCTTATTAATATAAGGTTGCACTTCACGTAAAGGATCAATAATAGCTACTTCGCCTTTACTTTCGATATAATAAGCCCCTTGTGCTAAACATCCAGTATAAATTTGCTTGATTTTCATTTCTTAAACGTGTTTTTTATACTGTAAATTTATTTATTTTTTAATCGATTTCTAATTTGTAAGGCTGTTTTTTGGGAAATTATTATGATAAGAAAAGCTCTCGAATGATGATGTAAATTCCCATGGAAAGCACAAACCAACCAAAACTTATTTTAAGTTTTTCATCCGCTACTTTTTTTGAAATAAAATTTCCTATAAATATTCCAATAATTGAAGCTAAAGTAAAGTATTCCAGCAACTTCCAATCGATAATTTGGTCACTCATAATATCTCCAATAAACCCAATTAGAGATTGTGAGGAAACTATAAAAAGTGAGGTTCCAACTGCCATTTTCATAGGTGTTTTGGCAAAAATCAATAAAGTTGGAACGATTAAAAAGCCACCTCCAGCTCCCACAAATCCAGAAAGAAGTCCAATACAAATTCCCAGTAATGCAATTTTATTATAATTGAGTTTTTCAGCATCAGTACAGTTTTTTTCTTTCAACGGTTTTATCATTCTTACCGATGCAAAAATCATAACAATAGCAAAAACTATCATTATCAAAACTGATTTTGTCAGAGTGAAATATTCAATCGAAAAAATAATATCGGGAATCCTAGGAACTATAATTTTTCGAGTAATAAAAACGGAAATTACCGCAGGAATCCCAAATAAAACTACTTTATTGAAATCGACTAATTTTTGTTTGGCTTTATGAATTCCACCCACTAAAGAGGTTGTTCCAATAACAAATAAGGAATATGCGGTTGCCAATGTTGGTTCAATGCCCATTACATAAACCAAAATAGGAACCGAAAGTATCGAACCCCCGCTACCTAACATCCCAAGAGTCATACCAACAAAAACAGCCAAAATGTATCCTATTAATTGAGATATTTCCATTTATAAAAATTTATAATCGCAAAAATAGGGTATTAAATATTCCTGTTTTGTAACAAATGTTACCTCATTTCAGCAACACAATCGAAGATCTTTTCAAACTAATTTTGCCTTTGTTTTCTAATGCTTTGAGCAAGCGTGAAACAACAACTCTAGAAGTGTGCAAGTCATAAGCAATTTCCTGATGTGTCGAATGAATTTCATTGGATTTGACTACTTTTGATTTGTCATTTAGATAATTTAATAATCGTTCGTCCATATTCATAAATGCCAGATTGTCAATAGCTGAAAGCATTTCTTTTAAACGATTGTTATAACTATTGAAAACGTAGTTTCTCCAGCTTTTATACTTTCCTAACCACTCTTCCATTTTACTAACTGGAATCATAATTAATTGTCCTTTAGTTTCGGCAACGGCTCTAATTTCGCTTTTAGTTTCGCCTAAACAGCAGGCCATTGTCATCGCACAAGTATCGCCTTTTTCAATAAAATACAACAACAATTCTCCTTCGTCAAAATCCTCACGTAATATTTTAATAGCTCCTGAAAGCAGCAAAGGCATTTTTCTAATAGAATCGCCAAAATCAATTAGAATATCACCTTCCTTGAAATCTCTGAGCAAAGAAGTTTCTACAATTTCCTCAATTAATTTATCTTCAAATAGATATCCGTAAGTTTGTTTAAGTAATTCTTTCATTATTTAGTTATGCCTTTTATTGAATGTAAATTTCGCTAAAAAATTTAACATTTAACATAAAAACACAAAACACTTTGTCAGATAATTTACTATTTAAAGTTTATGGTTGATTATTTCATTTTATTTTAAAATCATTTCGTTTTATGTAACAAAAGCTACATATAACTAGGAACTGTTTTATGAAATTTGCATCATAATTAGACATAAATACTATTTTACAGATGAAAATATTAATTATAGGTGGCGTTGCTGGTGGTGCAACTGCTGCAGCAAGATTGAGAAGACTGAGCGAAGCAAATGAAATCATTATTTTTGAAAAAGGAGAACATGTAAGCTTTGCCAATTGCGGACTTCCTTACCATATTGGCGGTGTTATCGAAGATCGCTCGAAGTTATTATTGAATACACCTGCTTCCTTAAAAACAAGATATAACCTTGATGTTCGCATTTTTAACGAGGTTTTAAAAATTAACAAAGAAGCCAAAACTGTTGAAGTTAGAAACCTGATTACCAAAGAAATTTATATCGAATCCTATGATAAACTTTTATTATCGCCCGGTGCAGAACCTTTCAGACCCAATATTCCCGGAATTGATTCCGATAAAATAATGACGCTTCGCAATGTGGCTGATATGGATCGAATCATTGCCAAAACTAAGGATTTGAAAAACATAGCTGTTGTTGGTGGTGGTTTTATTGGATTAGAAGTTGCCGAAAATTTGGTTGAAAAAGGATTAAATGTCACCGTTATCGAATTGGGAAACCAAGTGATGGCTCCAGTGGATTATGAGTTCGCAAAAATGGTGGAACATCATGCCACTGCTAAAAACCTGAATATTCTTGTAAATACAGGTGTTGAAGCTTTCGAGGAAATGGGAAATGAAATTGAATTGAAATTAAATACTGGCAAAACCATTTTGGCTGATACTGTTGTGTTTGCTATTGGCGTGAAGCCTGAAAACGCATTGGCGAAAGCTGCAGGGTTGGATTTAGGAATTACAGGTGGAATTGCCGTAAACGAATTTATGCAAACTTCGGATCCTAATATTTATGCCGTGGGCGATGCTGTCGAAGTTTCGCATTACATCAATCAGGCGAAAGTGTTGATTCCACTAGCTTGGCCAGCCAATCGTCAAGGGCGAATTGTGGCTGATAATATTACGAGAGGAAACAAAATTTCGTATAAAGGAACTTTAGGAACTTCCATTATTAAATTATTCGATTTGACTGTTGGCGCAACCGGACTCAATGAAAAATTATTGAAACGTTACGCTATTCCCTACCGCACTGTGACCGTAACTCGTGCCAATCACGCCAGTTATTATCCCGGAGCTACGAATATTGTCCTGAAAATGAATTTTGGAGAAGACGGAACTATTTATGGCGCACAAGCTTTAGGACAAGAAGGTGTTGATAAGCGGATCGATGTGATTGCTACGGCCATCAAAGGGAATTTGACTATTTATGATTTACAAGAAATAGAAATAGCTTATGCTCCGCCTTATAATTCTGCCAAAGATCCTGTGAACATTCTGGGTTACGTTGCCGAAAATATGCTGAACGACGATGTACGTTTCATCAATTACGACCAATTAGACGACTATCTTTTGACTGAAAAAGCAATTCTGATTGATGTAAGAACCAAAACCGAATTTGAAAACGGTGCTATTCCCAATGCTATTAATATGGATGTGGATACTTTGAGGGACAATCTAGATTTCTTTGACAAAAAAAAGAAATATGTTATTTATTGCCAAATTGGATTGAGAGGCTATTTGGCGCAACGCATCTTGAGAAACCACAATATCTATTCTGTGAATTTGAATGGCGGATATGGGCTTTGGAAACCTGTGAATAGTTAAAATGTAGCGGCTTATCTAATTTGAATTGAAAAAAGATTTGCCAACATTCTTATAAATGTTGACAAATCTTTAATTTTTATTCTTCATAAAACTCTATTGGCAAATTATCAGGATCAGCAATGAAAGTAAATCGTTTTTCTGTATGCTCATCTATCCGAATGGGTTCAACTTCTATTTTGAATTTTTGTAAATGCTCAATAATTTTCTCTAAATCATCTACTTCAAAAGCAAGGTGTCTTAGTCCTGCTGCCTCTGGTCTTGACACTCTTTGTGGCGGATTAGGAAATGAAAATAATTCAATAACATAAGTTCCGTTGAGTGCCAAATCCAATTTATAGGATTGCCTATTTTCTCGATACACTTCACGGATTATGGCCAATCCCAAGACTTCGGTGTAGAATTTTTTGGATTTTTGATAATCCGAACAGATAATGGCTGTATGATGTATTTTGTTTAGCATAGTTGTTTTTTTAACATAGAATACACAGCAATTTCGACTTTTAATAATGTTTAATTTTTCAAATAACACTACGAATAGCTGGTATCTATTCCATGAATTTAAATGGCGGATATGGGCTTTGGAAACCGGTTCATAGTTAGAAACAGAAACAAAGAAAAAACCAATGTAAATTGTCAATTATAGTAGTTTTTTCTTGAATTAAGTTAAAGATTCCAACTATTTAAAATCATTCAACGCTCTCTCAATAATTTCCAAACATTCCTGAATTTGTTCTTCTGTGATTACCAATGGTGGTGCAAAGCGTATTTTGTTGCCGTGAGTGGGTTTAGCCAATAAGCCATAATCTCTAAAACAAAGACAGATATTCCAAGCCAAATCAGAATCCTCGCCACAATTGATCACAATGGCGTTCAACAATCCTTTTCCGCGAACCAATTCAATTAACGGATTTCGTTGGGCTATTTCGTTCAATCCTTTTCTTAAAAGAATTCCTAATCGTTCGGCATTTTCGGCTAGTTTTTCGTCTTTAATTACTTCAAGTGCGGCAATGGCAACGGCAGCGGCAATTGGGTTTCCGCCAAAAGTAGAACCGTGTTGGCCGGGTTTGATGACATTCATAATTTCGTTGTTGGCCAAAACTGCCGAAATAGGATAGACTCCACCTGAAATTGCTTTACCTAAAATTAAAATATCAGGTTTTACCTCCGGATTATTTTCGCATCCATTTTGGCAAGAACAATTTCCACAAGTGGCTAATAATCGTCCTGTACGAGCAATTCCCGTTTGCACTTCATCAGCAATGAACAATACATTATTCGCTTCACAAAGGGCTTTTGCTTTAGCCAAATAACCTTCCGTTGGCACATAAACTCCCGCTTCGCCTTGGATGGGTTCGACCAAGAATCCGGCAATGTTTTTCGATGATTTCAAAACATTTTCAAGCGCTTCAATATTATCGTACGGTATTTTTATAAAACCTTCGGTGAAAGGACCAAAACTTTTGCGCGCACTTTCGTCGTTGGAAAAGGAAATAATAGTGGTAGTTCGTCCGTGGAAATTGTTTTCGCACACGATAATTTGTGCTTGATTTTCAGGAATACCTTTAACTTCATACGCCCATTTTCGGCATAATTTAAGTGCTGTTTCTACTGCTTCGGCTCCTGTATTCATTGGTAATACTTTGTCAAACCCAAAATACTTGGTCACATATTCTTCAAAAACTCCCAATTGGTCATTATAAAATGCACGAGAGGTCAAAGTCAATCTTTGCGCTTGTTTGATCATTGCCCCGATAATTTTTGGGTGACAATGCCCTTGATTTACAGCCGAATAAGCCGATAGAAAATCGTAGTATTTCTTGCCATCAACATCCCAAACAAAAACACCTTCCCCTTTTTCTAAAACAACAGGAAGTGGATGGTAATTGTGTGCTCCGTATTGGTTTTCTTTTTCGATTAAAACTTCCGCTTTTGAGGAAAGAGTTGGATGTATGTGCTGCATTGTGAATGGTTTAAATTAGAACACAAAAATACTATAATATTTTATTTTACCATAAAAAATGATGATTTTGACTTACATTTACACTAAATAAGTCATATTTATTTTTTATAGCAAAATTTAAGTCAATTTAATATTAAAAGATATGGAAAACCTAGACCAATTTGATATTTTAATTATCAAAGAATTGGAAAAAGACGGTCGAATGGCGTATTCGACCATAGCCGCTAATCTCAAAATTTCGAATACGATGGTGCATCAGCGGGTCAATCGGTTGATGGAACAAGGCATTTTGTTGGGTATTAAACCCGTAATCAACGAGAAAAAAGCAGGTTATGATTGGGGTTCCTTTACCGGAATTACTTTGAATAAGGATCAGGATTCGACTCGGATTATCGAAGAGTTGAAAAAAATTCCCGAAATCACGGAATGCTATTATATTTCGGGTTTGTTCACGCTTTATATCAAAATCAGTGCTCGAAATCACGAACATATGCGGAAGATTCTTTATGAAAAAATTGACAATATTCCGGGCATTTCAAAAACGGATTCAATTATGGAATTGGGTTGTGCTTTTAAGCGGAATGTGAGTTTGTAAATGTGCTTCGTTTTGGTAAAAATTCCTTAATTAACAATCGTTCATCTTTAATTATTCTGTTTTATTTCAGATATTTGTTAAAAATAATATTGTTATGAAAAATTTTGTCTCTTTATTTTTAGCACTCGTTTTGTATGCTAATGGTTCTTTTGCGCAATTGAAACCAGTGACCTACAAGGATGGTAATCAGGTTTTGAATGGTTTTGGCATTCAACCCAAGTCAAAAAGTGTACAAAAACCAGGAATTTTGATACTTCCCGCTTGGATGGGAATTGATAAATTATCGAAAGATACTGCTGAAAACTTGTCAAAATTAGGTTATTATGCTTTTATTGCCGATATTTATGGCGAAGGAAATTATCCAAAAGACTACAATGAAGCAGGAAAAAATGCGGGTTATTACAAAACCAATTTTGTGGACTATCAAAAACGAATTTCATTGGCATTGGAACAATTAATTCTTTCAGGTGCCAATCCAGATAATATAGTTGTCATAGGCTATTGTTTTGGTGGAACCGGAGCGCTTGAAGCTGCACGAGGTCACTTGAATATTAAAGGTGTAGTTTCCTTTCACGGCGGATTAGGAAAAGATGCTAAAAGAACTATAGAACCTATAACAGCCAAGGTTTTGGTTTGTCACGGAGCCGATGATCCTTATGAATCCAAGGAAGAAATCGACGCTTTTCAACAAGAAATGAGAGATACAAAAGCCGATTGGCAAATGATTTATTATGCCAATGCGGTGCATTCTTTTACTAATCCTGAATCAGGAACTGACAATTCAAAAGGAGCTGCTTACAACGGAATTGCTGCAAATCGCTCTTGGGAACATTTGAAACTTTTCTTAGTTGAAGTTTTAAAAAAATAAGCATTAATCATTAGTTATTAATATGAATACATTTAAAATGAAAAAAATTCTAATCCTTTTTTTGCTTGCATCTACTCTTTCGTGTACTTCACAAAAAAACAGTGTTTCCGATGTGCCACCTACAAAATATATTAATACTATCACTGAAACAGATTTAAAAACACATCTTTACATTGTAGCTTCTGATGAAATGGAAGGACGTGAAACTGGTTCCTTGGGACAGAAAAAAGCAGGTAACTATTTGATAAATCAATACAAAATCGACCAGATTCCTTTTCCAAAAGGGGCAACAGATTATTACCAAAGAATTCCTGCCGCTTTTTTGAATGCCAGTAAAAATGAAAACTTACCCGATTCCGAAAATATCTGGGCCTACATTGAAGGTTCTGAAAAACCAAATGAAGTAATCGTAATTTCGGCTCACTATGATCATGTTGGTGTAAAAAATGGAGTAGTTTACAACGGTGCCGATGATGATGGTTCTGGAACTGTAGCCTTGCTCGAAATTGCACAAGCCTTCCAAATCGCTAAAAATGAAGGTCACGGGCCAAAGCGTTCTATACTAATTCTTCACGTTACGGGAGAAGAACACGGACTTCACGGTTCCCGTTACTATGCCGAAAATCCTTTGTTTCCCTTGGCCAACACCATAACCGATATTAATATTGATATGATTGGACGAAGTGATGAATTTCATAAAGAATCCAATAAATATGTATATTTAATAGGTTCCGATTATCTCTCGAGTGATTTATACAATATTTGCGAAGAGGCCAATAAAAATTATGTCAACTTGTTTATTGATTATAAATTCAACGACAGATCTGACCCAAATCGTTTTTATTATCGCTCAGACCATTACAATTTTGCCAAAAATGGAATCCCATCGGTTTTTCTTTTTAATGGTGTTCACGCCGATTATCACAAACCTACAGATGATGTAGAAAAAATTGAATTTGATGCTTTGACCAAAAGAACCCAACTTGCCTTTGCTATTGCTTGGGAATTAGCCAATAGAGACAATCGTCCTGTGGTAGATAAAAGTGGGAGTTAGGTAATTAAAAATCAATAGAATTTAAAAGAGCTTTTAAGAAATTTTAAGCTCTTTTTTTTGGCCACAAAAAAAGCCTCGAATTTCTTCGAAGCTTTTATATTTTGGGTGGATGACCGGTTTCGAACCGGCGACCTCCGGCACCACAAACCAGCGCTCTAACCAGCTGAGCTACAACCACCATTTTTAACGAGTGCAAATATAACACTTAAGTTGGCATTTACAAAGAAAAATTTTAAAAAATTACATCAAATTTCCTAAACTATTGACTGCCAAATATCTTTCGACTGTAAATCCTTCTGCGTAATCAGTACCTATTAGCCTACCCATATCTTGCGCACGATAATTGAGACTTTCTAAAAAGTTTATAGATGCAATTGGTGTTTCGGGTTCATTTGAATTGGGATCGTAAAATTGAGAACTATACGCTAAAATAGCTTCTATTCTTTTTTCATTAAACCCAGAAATATCTACCACAAAATCAGGATTTAGATTTTTCCATTGTATATAATGATACACTAATTTGGGACGCCAAGCATCTTGTTTTACTCCATCAAGCTCTGTTTCAATTTTTATTAAACCCGATAAAAAACAAGCGTCTGATACTAATTTGCTTCCTTTTCCGTGATCGATATGACGGTCTTCGATAGCATTACATAAAACTATTTCGGGCTTGTATTTCCGAAGCATTTTTATAATTTCTAATTGATGTGATTCATCATTTTGAAAAAAACCATCGCGCATATCGAGGTTTTCACGA
Organism: Flavobacterium franklandianum; assembly: GCF_007097365.1. GTDB lineage: Bacteria > Bacteroidota > Bacteroidia > Flavobacteriales > Flavobacteriaceae > Flavobacterium > Flavobacterium franklandianum. The sequence goes on along the minus strand of NZ_VJZR01000011.1, from coordinate 10,193 downwards.
ACGGAAACTCCTAAAATTTTGGCAGCTACGGCAGCTTCTTGATTTCTAATTTCGACTGAACCGCGAGTTCCTAGCTCTCCGCGAGTCAAATCGATAATTCCCACTTTTTTTCCAAGCGAAATTTCTTTGGCAATAGTTCCGCCACAACCTAATTCTACATCATCGGGATGCGCACCAAATGCTAATATGTCTAGTTTCATTTTCTGTTTTGTTTAAGTTTTTTAATGGCAATTTCAATGGCAATATCTGTAAAACAGATACAATCGTTGATTTGTATTCTGAAATCTGCAATCTAAAATCTGCAATCTAAAATTTTCTTCATCGTTACTGATTTATTCTTGCTTTCCTCCCACTCTTTTTCGGGAATACTGTCCTTTGTGATGCCGCAACCCATAAATAAATGCGCTTGTGCCAGTGCGATTTTCGAAGCAACCTCAATTTCCATACAGCGCAAATTTACGAACAAATCTGTTTTGTCGCCCATATTTAATTCTCCTAGAAAACCGGTGTAAAAAGTACGGTCATACTTTTCGTTTTCTAAGATAAATGCTTTGGATTTATCCTTTGGAAAGCCACAAACTGCGGGTGTTGGATGCAATAATTGAATCACTTGTTGCAAACTGGAACTCGAATTCAATCTTCCTGAAATATCGGTTTTGATATGCCAAATACTTCCTGCTTTTAGGCTGTAAGGTATTGAAACCACTAGTTCAGAGGCCACATTTTTTAGTTTTTCTACTATATAATCGGTGACGAATTGCTGTTCTTCTTGTTCTTTTTTTGGCCAAACCACTTCATTAGAACCTGTGGCTTTTTGTGTTCCCGCCAAAGCAATGGTTTTGAATTCAGCGTCATTTGCTTTCAACAATTGTTCTGGCGTTGCACCTAACCAAGTGCCTATTTTTGGATGATAAAAGCAATACACAAAAGTGGTTGGATACAATTGAACCAAATTTTGGAAAGCAGTAATTAAATCAAAATCAGTTAAATTCAGTGATTCTTTTCGTGATAAAACTACCTTTTTAAATTCATTATTTTCAATAGCCTGGATCCCTTTTTTGACCAAGTTTTCGAATTGGTTTTGAGCAGTTTCATCCGATAAATTGAGGGTTTTTTCCTGAATTACAATTTCTGTTTTTTGGAAAACAGTATTCCTTATTTCGGACTCCTTTTCGGGAATCAAAACTATTTTAGTTCCATCAAAAGAAGCAAAAACGAACCCTTTTTCGGTAAAATCAGTTACAGCGAAAAGCGTATCATTTTTCTGAAAAAGACCTGTAATATTGGTTTCTTTTGGCTTTTTATAAAGTACAAAAGGAAGATTTTGTGCCAAATGGTTCTTGGCTTTATCTAAAAATTGTTTCATTATTGTTTAGTAGGTTCAACTTTAATTCCCTCTTCGGGGGTTAGGGGAATTTTTCTTTTTGGCAAAATCATCGTAGTCAATTTGCAAATCGAAATTAGCGATTCGTTTTCGTCGGTGATACGAATTTCCCATAGGTGAATACTACTTCCTTTGTGAATAATTCTTGCCGTTGCAGTTACCAGACCGTTGCGTTTTGCTTTGACATGATTGGCCGAGATTTCGATTCCACGTACTTCGCTATGTTCTTCATTTACAAATAGAAACGAAGCTGCACTGCCTACACTTTCGGCCAAAGCCACAGTAGCTCCGCCGTGCAGTAATCCCATAGGTTGGTGAACCGTAGGGTTTACTGGCATTGTTGCTACTAAAAAATCTGGTCCAGCATCGGTATATTTGATATTTAGTGTTTGCATTAAAGTATTTTCTGAAATAGAATTGCAATACTGCAGTATTTTTTCTTTGTCGAATGTCATTGATTTTGCTTTAAAAGTGTAAATTTAGATAAAAGACGGTAAAAACAAATGTTAATCGAAGTTCAAATTTTATTTTCTTTCTTTTATACAATTAGAATTTCCTATTTTTACAAAAAAATCAATCAAAATGCGTCAGTTTACATTTTTGTTTATTATTGGTATTCTTATAGCTCTTAGTTCTTGTAGAACTGATTTTGAAACCGTTGCAAGTACAGGAGATTTAAAATTTTCGAGAGATACTATCTACTTAGATACCGTTTTTACTAACATTGGTTCTAGTACTTATACGCTGAAAGTTTATAATAATAGTAAAAATGATATCACAATTCCGACCATTCAATTAGGAAAAGGCCTCAATTCGAAATACAGAATGACCGTTGATGGCACGCAAGGAAATCAAGGCAAAATATTTAATAATGTCAATCTTTTGGCTAAAGACAGCGTGTATATTTTTGTAGAAACTACCGCCAATATTGCCGATGCCAATCCAACTGATTTTTTATACACTGACCAAATTTTATTTGATGGTGGAACTAATCTTCAAAAAGTGGAATTGGTAACACTGATTCAAGATGCGATTTTTCTTTATCCGCAACGTTATGACGATGGCACAACCGAATCACTTCCTATTGGTAATGAAGAAATTTACGGTTTCTTTTTAGACGAAAATGATCCTGTAAATGGCAATGAATTGACATTCACCAAGCAAAAACCGTATGTGATTTATGGTTATGCAGCGGTTCCTTCTGGGAAAACTGTCAGTTTTGATCCGGGAACGAGAGTTCATTTTCATGCAAATTCAGGACTTATTTTAGCGAAAAATGCTTCATTAAATGTAAATGGAACTACTTCTACAACAGATAAGATGGAGAATGAAGTTGTTTTTGAAGGTGATCGATTGGAACCCGATTTTTTCGATGTTCCAGGACAATGGGGTGCTATTTGGCTTACCGATGGAAGCACCAATCATAAAATAAATCATTTAACCATAAAAAATGCGGCGATTGGTTTATTGATTCAAAACAATAACGGTACAACGGTTGATATAAAAAATACCCAAATTTACAATTCTTCTAATTATGGAATTCTTGCCCAAACAGCGAAAATTAATGGCGAAAATTTAGTTGTCAATAATGCTGGATTAGGCAGTTTGGCTTGCACTTATGGTGGAGATTATAAGTTTACTCATTGTACTTTCAATAATAATTGGAACAGTTCAAGCCAAGTGGCGGTTTTGGTTAATAATTACTACACTGGTGCAACGCCAGAAGTCAAAGATTTAACGGCTGCCACATTCAATAATTGTATTATTTATGGTTCTTATTCCAACGAAATGATTTTGAATAAAAAAACGGGATCTGCCTTTGTTTATCAATTCAATAATTGCTTGATTAAATTCAACAATGATTCAAATCAATACACCAATAATCCTGAATATCAGTTTACTACAGATCCTTTGCATTATAACGCAATTATCCAAAATAAAGACCCAAAATTCTTCAAAATAGCAGAAAATAAATTCAATATTGACAATACTTCTGCGGCTTTTGCCAAAGGCAATGCTACTTATTTAATTTCGTTGGATATTCTAGGAAACACCCGAACTTTACCTCCTGATTTGGGTGCTTACCAAAACAAGCCATTTCCTAAATGATAGTATTAAATTAACGTTCAAACTAGTTAAATCCGTTTGACTTTTATCTAATTTTGCACTTCAAAAATAAACATTTACATTATTAAATTGCATTCAATGAACCTAAAATTACTTTTTACAGCATTATTATTTTCTCTAATTTCTTATGCACAAGTTCCCGCAGGATATTATTCTACAGCAACAGGCACAGGATATACACTAAAAACAAATTTATATAACATTATAAAAGGCCACATCGATAATGGTTATGGTGGTTTATATACCACCTATCAAACATCAGACATAGACAATTTTTATGAAAATGATGGAACCGTTTTAGATATGTATTCTGAAAACCCCACGAGTGTCGATCCCTACAATTATTCTATAGCTTCAACTCAAAGATGTGGAAATTATTCTGCAGAAGGTGATTGTTACAATAGAGAGCACATTATTCCTCAATCGGTTTTTGGTTCTAATGCTCCAATGGTATCCGATGCCCATTCCATCACTCCAACCGATGGTAAAGTAAATGGAATGAGGAGTAATTATCCTCACGGAACTGTTGGCTCAGTATCTTGGACTTCAAAAAATGGAAGTAAACTTGGTTCAAGTGCCATTGCGGGTTATAGCGGAAATATTTTTGAACCCCTCGATGAATTTAAAGGTGACATAGCTCGAATGTACTTTTATTTTGCAACTCGTTATGAAAATACTGTCGCTGGATATTCTTTTCCAATGTTCAACGGTACTACAGATCAAGTTTTCACTACATCATTCTTAAATATGCTATTGACTTGGCACGCTCAAGACCCGGTAAATGCTAGAGAAATCACTAGAAATAATGCCATTTATGCCCGCCAGAATAATAGAAATCCTTATATCGATCATCCAGAATATGTGCAAGCCGTTTGGAACCCAGTTGCAGATACACAAACACCAACCGCTGCCACAAATTTAGTAGTTACAGGAACAACATCCAGTTCTGTTTCCCTAAGTTGGACTGCTGGCACAGACAATGTTGCCGTTACCAGTTATGATATTTATATGGACGGTGTTTTAAAAACTTCTGTTTCAGGTGTAAATGCAACAATAACTGGACTTTCAGCCACAACAAGTTATACATTTTATGTAATAGCAAAAGATGCTGCTGTAAATTCATCTCTTGCAAGTAATTCGGTAAATGGAACAACAACCGTTTTTGTTCCTGACACCCAAAATCCAACAACAGCATCAAACTTGGCTGTCACAGGAAGTTCATCAAGCACGGTATCCTTGAGTTGGATTGCCGGCACCGATAATATTGGGGTAACCAGTTACGATGTGTATCTGAATTCCATTTTTAAATCATCCGTTTCTGGAACAACTGCACTAGTAAATGGACTTGCACCAACAACAACTTATTCTTTTTATGTAATTGCCAAAGATGCTGCAGGAAATTCTTCCCTGCAAAGTAATTCCGTAAACGGAACAACGACAGTTATTTCAACTTCTTGTGCCAGCGAAAGTTTCGAAAATATTCCTGCTGCTGCTTCATCCTACACGCTACCAAAAACTTGGACAGGAGATTCAGGCTTGAATTGGACAGCAACTGATGCGCGGACTGACGAAAAATTAAACACTACAAGAGCCATCTGTATCAGAAACGGATCTCTTTCGGCTTCAACATCTGCTGACGGAATTGGTAGTTTAACCGTTACGACTCAACTAAGATTCACTGGAACTAGCGGAACTTTCAATCTTCGTGTCAATGGAAATATTGTGGGAACCATTCCATACAGCACTACAGGTGTATCGACAACCACAACCATTTCAGGAATCAATATTGCAGGGGATGTGGTTATAAGTATTACCGATAATAGTACTGCAACAAATCGTGTGGCTTTTGACGACCTTTCTTGGACTTGTTTTTCAGGTTTAGGATTGGAAACTTTAAGTCAAGAGGATTTCAAAATATATCCCAATCCATCAAAAGGGAATTTCAATATTCTTTTTGATGATTCCAATGGAGTTCATTCTGTTGCAATATTTTCTTTATTAGGGCAGAAAGTTTTTGAAAAGAGCAACACACAAAGTTCATCAATATTGGTAACGAATCTTCCAAAAGGCACCTACTTGCTCAAGGTCACCAAAGATTCCAAATCAACCACCAAGAAGATTATCATCAACTAAATTCAAAGCGTCCAGATAAAAATCGGGACGCTTTTTTTTTAAATCTTAATTGATTAAATTTGCAACCAAAACAATACTAACTTCACTATCATAATGATTCATTTCTTTGAAAACCAAAGCAAAACGGTATATGCTGTTCAGACGCAAAATGCATTGAGCGAAGACGAAATGTCAGCTCAAGACATTTCAAAACTCAACTGGCTTTTTGCCGACTCCCATAAAATAGAAAAATCCGTATTGTCGGATTTTTTTGTTGGCCCTCGTGCCACTATGATTACGCCTTGGAGTACCAATGCAGTAGAAATTACTCAAAATATGGGGATTTCCGGAATCATTCGAATCGAAGAATTCCACAAAGCTACTGACGATTCTTTTGATTTCGATCCGATGCTTTCGCAAAAATACACCGAGTTGAATCAAGATATTTTCACGATTCACATCCAACCTGAAGCCATTCTAAACATTGAAGATATTGCGGCTTATAATCAATCAGAAGGTTTGTCTTTGAGTGGCGAAGAAGTAGATTATTTAGATAATTTGTCAACCAAATTAGGTAGAAAATTAACCGATTCTGAGATTTTTGCTTTCTCACAAGCCAATTCAGAACACTGTCGTCACAAAATTTTCAACGGAACTTTTGTTATAGATGGGGTTGAAAAAGAAACGTCTCTTTTCAAATTAATCAAAAAAACATCACAAGAAAATCCACACGATATTGTTTCGGCTTACAAAGACAACGTAGCATTTGTAAAAGGTCCAAGAGTGCAACAATTTGCTCCAAAAACTGCTGACAAACCTGATTTTTACGAAATAAAAGAATTTGATTCGGTTATTTCCTTAAAAGCAGAAACCCATAATTTCCCAACCACTGTAGAACCTTTCAACGGAGCTGCAACAGGAGCTGGAGGTGAAATTCGAGATCGTTTGGCTGGTGGTCAAGGTTCGTTGCCATTGGCAGGAACAGCAGTTTATATGACATCGTATTCTCGTTTAAACCAAGACAAACCTTGGGAAAACGGAATGAAAGAACGAAAATGGTTGTATCAAACTCCGATGGATATTTTGATAAAAGCATCGAACGGAGCTTCTGATTTTGGAAATAAATTTGGACAACCACTTATTACCGGTTCTGTTTTGACTTTCGAACACGAGGAAAACAATCGCAAAATTGGTTACGACAAAGTAATTATGCAAGCGGGTGGAATTGGTTACGGAAAATTAGATCAAGCCATAAAACACAAACCACAAGAAGGTGACAAAATCGTTATTCTTGGAGGAGAAAATTATAGAATTGGAATGGGTGGTGCTGCCGTTTCTTCTGCCGATACTGGAGCGATGAGTTCTGGCATTGAGTTGAATGCCGTACAACGTTCGAACCCTGAGATGCAAAAACGTGCTGCAAATGCCATTCGTGGTTTGGTAGAAAGCGACCATAATCCAATAGTTTCCATTCACGATCACGGTGCTGGCGGACACTTGAACTGTCTATCGGAATTGGTCGAAGAAACAGGCGGTTTGATTGATTTGGACAAATTGCCAGTTGGCGATCCTACCCTTTCGGCAAAAGAAATTATTGGTAACGAATCTCAGGAAAGAATGGGATTGGTTATTGGCAAAAAAGACATCGATTTACTTCAAAAAATTGCAAATCGGGAGCGTTCTCCAATGTACCAAGTGGGCGACGTTACAGCCGATCACCGTTTTACATTCGAGTCTAAAACTACAGGTTTAAAACCAATGGATTATGCGTTGGAAGATTTCTTCGGAAGTTCGCCAAAAACAGTGATGACGGATAAAACCATTAATTACAACTATCCTGCATTAGAATATGACAAAAAAAATATCTCCACTTATTTAGAGCAAGTATTACAACTGGAAGCCGTAGCCTGTAAAGACTGGTTGACCAATAAAGTCGATCGTTGTGTGGGTGGAAAAGTAGCCAAACAACAATGTGCTGGGCCTTTGCAATTGCCATTGAACAATGTTGGTGTAATGGCTTTGGATTATCAAGGAAAAGAAGGAGTTGCGACCTCCATTGGGCACTCTCCTATTGCCTCTTTAATTGATCCTGTTGCAGGAACTAGAACTGCTATTGCCGAATCGTTATCGAATATTGTTTGGGCTCCAATAAAAGACGGAATGAAAGGAATTTCGCTTTCGGCTAACTGGATGTGGGCTTGTAAAAACGAAGGTGAAGATGCTCGTTTGTATGCTGCCGTTGAAGCTTGTTCTGAATTTGCCATCGAATTAGGAATCAATATTCCAACCGGAAAAGACTCCCTTTCGATGAAACAAAAATATCCAAACGACGAAGTAATTGCACCGGGAACGGTAATTATTTCGGCTGGAGGAAACTGTATCGATATTCGAAAAGTGGTGGAGCCTGTTTTGCAAAAAGACGGTGGTTCAATCTATTATATCAACTTATCTCAAGACGAATTCAAATTGGGAGGTTCTTCATTAGCACAAACTTTAAACAGTATCGGAAACGAAGCACCAACTATCAAGGATGCCGCTTTCTTCAAAAATGCTTTTAATACTTTACAAGAATTGATTTTAGACAATCAAATTTTGGCAGGTCACGACATTGGAAGTGGTGGATTGATTACTACTTTATTGGAAATGTGTTTTGCCGATGTGAATTTGGGAGCTAAAATTGATTTCTCCGTTTTTGAAGAAAAAGACATCATCAAATATTTATTCTCTGAAAATATTGCAGTAGTTTTCCAAGCGAAAGACGATGCTGCAATAGAAAATGTATTGAATAACAAAGGCGTTTCTTTCTACAAATTAGGAACAGCAACTACCAATGGAATTTTAGATTTTGGCCCTTGTGGATTGGATATTGCCAAATACAGAGACATTTGGTTTAAAACTTCTTTCTTGTTAGACCAAAAACAAACCAAAAACGGAACTGCAAAAGCGCGTTTCGAAAATTACGCAACCCAAGTATTAAACTATACTTTCCCAATTCATTTTACGGGAAAAGCACCAATTATTGACAATTCAAAACCAAGGCCAAAGGCTGCTATTATCCGTGAAAAAGGAAGTAATTCTGAGCGTGAAATGGCGAATGCAATGTATCTAGCTGGTTTTGATGTAAAAGATGTACATATGACCGATTTGATTTCGGGACGTGAAAATCTGGAAGATATTCAGTTTATTGGAGCTGTTGGTGGATTTTCGAATTCCGATGTTTTGGGTTCTGCCAAAGGTTGGGCTGGAGCATTTTTATACAACGAAAAAGCCAAAACTGCTTTAGATAATTTCTTCAAAAGAGAAGATACTTTATCCGTTGGAATTTGTAACGGTTGTCAATTGCTTATGGAATTGGAAAAAGTGAATCCAGAGCACGAAGTTCACGGAAAAATGTTGCACAACGACAGTCACAAACACGAAAGTATTTTTACCTCGGTAACGATTCAAGAAAACAAATCGGTGATGTTATCTACGTTGGCGGGATCAACTTTAGGAGTTTGGGTTTCGCACGGTGAAGGAAAATTCAATTTGCCTTTAGCCGAAGAAAACTACAACATCGTAGGAAAATATGGTTACGATAGTTATCCTGCGAATCCAAATGGTTCGGATTACAATACAGCGATGTTATGTGATACCACAGGTCGTCACTTGGTTATGATGCCACACATTGAGCGTTCGACATTCCAATGGAACTGGGCACATTATCCAAAAGATAGAAACGATGAAGTTTCGCCTTGGCACGAAGCTTTTGTGAATGCACGATTGTGGATTGAAAAACAGTAGCATTAATTTTACAAAATAGAAAAAGCGTCCTAAAATCGGGACGCTTTTCTTTTTTTATGTATGTCTTAAATTAGAATCTATAACCTACCGTTGCTTGATACCACATATTTTTATAACGTGGTGTTGAAGAATTTCCGTCACCTTCATTGGTTTTAATATCCCAACCGGCTCTCAAACCAAAAACCAAATTATCCACATTGAAATCGGCACCACCAGTTAAACCTAAGATGTTTTTTGTGATGTCTTCATTGTCAAACTCTTGTTGTTGGGTCGAACTAATGTTTCCACCTGTAAATTCATCCTTTTGTTTCATCAAATAAGAGAATTGAGGACCAAATAACAATGTTAACTGTCCAATTGGTTTCACGGCAAATAAAAGTGGAACATCAATGAAATCAGTAGTTCTGATCATTTCATAAGTACTTCCAAAATACGTTCCAGTAGATTTAAACCCTTTTTGGGAATACAAAATCTCAGGCTGAATTCCAATAAATTTTCCGAAAGGAATGGCGACAAAAGCCCCTGCAGCAAGTCCAAATTTACCATCGGCAACAAAATCCTCGTTGTTAGAATCATACACATTAGCATAATTGGCACCTACTTTTAATCCAAATGACAATGTTTCTCGATTGTCGGTTGTCGCTTGTGCATTCCCATTTATTACCGTAATAGTAACGAATGCAATCATTAAGATTACTTTTTTCATTTTAAATGAATTACCCCGAGGCAGAGCCTCGAGGTATCGTGTTACTCGAAAGTTAACCGTAGCTGGTTTTTGTTAAACGAT
>NZ_VJZR01000010.1 GCF_007097365.1 Flavobacterium franklandianum | reverse complement strand
CGAGGCAGAGCCTCGAGGAATTCTTTTGATTTACTTATGACCCCGAGGCAGAGCCTCGAGGAATTCTTTTGATTAAATTAGTTTAATTGACAATATAAGTCAAGATGTTCATTCTGTGAACGGCTTGTTTTACTAGGGTTGAGCCAAAATTCGGTGCACTTTTTTTTCCCAGATGTCCAAGTGCACCGATTGTGCACCGATTTTTTGAGAAATAATGAATAATTTGGTTATTCGGTGAAAAGAAAAAACCCCTTAAACAGTGATGTTTAAAGGGTTTTAGTTCATTTTGAGAATTCTCTCGCGGAGAAAGAGGGATTCGAACCCCCGGACCTGTTACAGTCAACAGTTTTCAAGACTGCCGCATTCGACCGCTCTGCCATTTCTCCAATAAAGCGCATTCGATTTCTCAATGCGGTTGCAAATATAAGAACCTTTTTTTGTTTTACAAAAACTATTTTTATAAAAATTGAGGCTATTTTACAGTCTTTTTTTTTAATCCTTTCATTTTCTTGATTTTAATAATAAAAAAAGATAAAAAAAAGTTTTAAATTCTTCTAATAGGGTACGTATTCTTTAATTTCTAAGCCATATCCTATCATTCCCACACGTTTGGTTTGTTGGGTATTGGATAACAATCGAATATTTGAGATGTCGATATCGTGCAGTATTTGGGCGCCAATACCAAAATCTCGATTGTCCATCTTGATTTGCGGGGCTTTAAAAACACCTTTGGTCTGTAATTCTTTCAATTCAACAATACGGTTGAGTAAATCTTCGGATTGGGATGCCTGATTGATAAACAATACAGCACCTTTTCCCTCTGCATTAATCAAATCAAAAAGATCACATAATTTTTTATTTGCATCATTGGTTAATGTACCCAAAATATCATTATTGATTAAAGTAGCATTGATCCGGGTTAAAACAGGATCTCCAATATTCCAAGTTCCTTTAGTGAGCGCTACATGAACACGATTGTTGGTAGTTTGCAAGTAGGCTCTAAGTCTAAACGAACCAAAACGAGTTTCGATATCAAAATCTTCTTTCTTGACAATCAAACTATCGTGCTGCATTCGATAGGCAACTAAATCCTCAATGGATACCAATTTTAAATTGAATTTCTTGGCAACCTCAACTAGTTGTGGCAATCTTGCCATCGAACCATCCTCATTCATAATTTCGACGATCACACCCGCTGGTTTGAAGCCGGCTAATCGAGCAAAATCAATCGCTGCTTCTGTATGTCCAGTTCGTCTCAAAACACCTCCTTGTTTGGCTATTAATGGGAATATATGACCAGGACGAGCTAATTCATGAGGTTTTATATTGGGGTCAACCAATGACAAAACAGTTTTTGCTCTATCGGTTGCCGAAATACCTGTGGTGACACCATTGCCTCTCAAATCTACCGAAACAGTAAAAGCAGTTTCCATCGGATCTGTATTGTTGTTTACCATAGCGTTTAATCCCAACTCTTTACATCTACTTTCGGTCAGTGGAGCACAAATAAGTCCTCGACCGTGAGTAGCCATAAAATTTATCATTTCGGGAGTTACCTTTTCGGCAGCAGCTAGAAAATCTCCTTCGTTTTCACGACCTTCATCATCTACAACAATGATTATTTTGCCTTGACGAATGTCTTCGATTGCTTCTTCTATTGTGTTGAGTTTTATTTTGGTGGTTGTCATATTTTGGTTTTAATTTTTTAGAAATAATTAAGTAAAATAAGCATCAACTATAATCATTATATGTATTGACGAATATTTTAAAGAACTCTTTCAAAATGTTTAGTTTTATATTGGAAGTTGATATGTTATTATTTTGGCGAAGGAAATATTTTTTGAAATATTTTTTGAAAGGGTGCCAAAACAACATCCATATTAATCAATCCAATATCATTCGTTGCACGATAGGTTAGTAAAATAGCTAATGGTGTCAGAATTAATGACGAAATCCAAGCTCCTAATATTGGTGATAACCCATTTTCTTGCGAGATTCGTTTTCCAAAAGTATTAATAAAATGGAAAGTAATAAATATTAGTACAGCAAATACTATTGGTAAACCTAAACCGCCTTTTCGAATAATAGCACCCAAGGGGGCTCCTATAAAAAACATTAAAAAACACGCATAAGCAATTACAAATTTATCATAGAACGCTAAAATGTGACCATTTATGTTTTTTTGTTTGAACTCTAATTCGGTTTTTGTACCACTAATGGAAAGCAAATTATTGTCTATATTGCTGCTGGCATAATTTAAAACGGTTAATTTTTTTTCGTTAGAATATTTAGACAATAAATTATCAGTCAGTGTCTTAGTCTTCTTGATAGGCAAAACAGGATTATAACTTCTTTGCATTCCAATGCGTTGATTGATGTTTTCTGAAAAAGATAAAATCTCAGTATTCCTATTTTTATGCAAGGAATCTAAAGTATAATTGAGTTCGCTAACATTTAGCATCGTATTGGTATTTGAAATACTCGCATCATCAACATTTACTTTATTCAATTTTGATAAATCGATATTGATATTGTATTTCTTAAAGGAGCTTTTTGCAAAAGGGAATTTGCTTCGGTCTTCATATTTTTTTGGAATGACATCTTCATAGTAATACCCATCATTCAAAACCATTTGAAGGGTGTTTGATTTCTCGCTACTAATCAATAAACCGTTTTTAGCCTTGATAACAGTCTTATTTCCTTCGCCCATTGCCGATTTTTTATGAATGGTAATCCCCGTCAAAGTGTTTCCATTAACTCCCGATTTCTTATTCACTTTTATTGAATACAAGCCAACATCGCTGAACTGACCCTCGGCTATAGCCAAAGCAGGTTTTAATTGGGCAATGTTTCTACGGAAATTAATAAACTTATATTCGGCATAAGGAATAACATTATTGGCAAAAGAAAAAGCTACGATACTCAAAATAGAAATGAAGATAATTAAGCTTTTCATCGCTCTTTGTAGCGAAATCCCAGCCGATTTCATAGCCGCAAATTCGTAGTTTTCGGCCAAATTTCCAAATGTCATTATCGAAGCTAACAAAACTGATAGCGGTAAAACTAGCGGAATAATACGCGGCATCGCAAATAATAAGAATTTAAGAACCATGGTTAAATCCAAGTCTTTCCCAGCTAATTCTGCTATAAACAACCAAACGGATTGAAGGATAAATATAAAAAACAGAATAATAAATACCGTAAAAAAGGTACTCAGAAAAGTCTTTAGTAAGTATTTGTCGAGAATTTTCACCTAGAATTAATCTAATTTATTGATGTAGTAATTTGGATATCTACTCGCAACAAAGGTAAATTGATTTTTCGACAAAGGTTGGTTGGTTTTAAAAGAATTAACAGTCAATGTAGTTTTTGTTCCTTTTTTGCCTGTTTCAATCAAATTATAAATGTGTTTTGTTTGAACATCAATACCCAATAATATTTCTTTTCTTTGATCTTTGGCATTCGTTGGAACCAATTTTACATATTGAATTTTTCTACCTTTGATGTCTTCCAATTTATCCATGGTGCATTTATAACCCGAATTAAAAAAAGTCAACATCTTTGATGGTGTGATGGCGCTGTCATCTTTTTCATTAACGGAAGAAATAGTAACCTCTTCATCTTCAGGAACTATAGTGTAGTTCTTCTTGCCGTCATAAATTTTGGTAACTCCCATAAAATTCAAAACATATTGATTGCCTTTCATCGTCACATTTCCTTTACTGTCTTGATGAATGTTTTCTTTGGCATTATTCAAACTGTATTTGAAATCAATTACAATATTATCATACCCTTTTACTATTGAAGTAACTTTGTTCAAAAGATCTTTTGCTTTGTTATCCTGCGCTTGAATGGAAAAATTGAATAGAAATAAAATGGAGGTAATTAATAAAACTTTTTCACTCACACTTTTAATATTTTTTTTTTGGAATTGCTTCGCTTGTTCGCTTTTGCTTGAGTCGTGAATCTTCGATTTCATTTTAATTTTTAATTTTGTTCATTATTGAAAAATTGTTCAAGAGAACTTATATCTAAGATATTTACACTTCTGGCTTTACTACCCTCAAAAGGCCCTACGATTCCAGCAGCTTCCAATTGATCTATCAATCGTCCTGCTCTGTTGTAGCCTAATTTAAGTTTTCTTTGTAGTAAAGAGGCAGAACCTTGTTGTGCCATAACAATTATTTCGGCAGCCTCTCTAAATAAAGTATCTCTCTCGGAAATATCCATATCAAGATTAATGCCACTTTCTTCTCCAACGAACTCCGGAAGTAAATAAGCTGTTGCGTATGCTTTTTGGGAACCAATAAAATCTACAATTTTTTCTACCTCGGGAGTATCTACAAATGCGCATTGTACACGAACTACATCATTGCCGTTGTGATAAAGCATATCGCCACGTCCTATCAATTGGTCTGCTCCTTGGGTATCTAATATAGTTCTTGAATCAATTTTTGAAGATACTCTAAAGGCTATTCTAGCAGGGAAATTGGCTTTTATCAATCCAGTAATTACATTTACAGATGGTCTTTGTGTAGCAATGATTAAGTGAATCCCGATGGCTCTGGCTAATTGTGCCAATCGTGCAATAGGAACTTCAACTTCCTTTCCGGCAGTCATAATCAAATCGGCAAACTCATCGACAACTAATACTATATAAGGTAAGAATCGGTGGCCATTTTCAGGATTTAATTTTCTAGATTTGAATTTTTCGTTGTATTCCTTGATGTTTCTCACCATCGCATCTTTCAACAAAGAATAGCGATTATCCATTTCGACACATAGCGAGTTCAAAGTATTGACAACCTTGGCGTTATCAGTAATAATAGCATCATCAGTATCTGGAAGTTTGGCAAGATAATGTCTTTCTATTTTATTGAAAAGTGTTAATTCTACTTTCTTAGGATCGACCAAAACAAACTTGATTTCGGCAGGATGTTTTTTGTATAGTAAAGAAGTGATAACGGCATTTAAACCTACAGATTTTCCTTGTCCTGTTGCTCCCGCCATTAATAAATGGGGCATTTTGGCTAAGTCAACTACAAAAGTTTCGTTCGAAATTGTTTTTCCTAGGGCCAGAGGCAATTCCATTTCAGCTTCTTGAAATTTGGCTGAGCCAATCACACTTTTCATCGAAACCATCGTTGGATTTTTGTTAGGAACCTCAATCCCAATAGTTCCTTTTCCAGGAATTGGAGCAATAATACGAATTCCCAATGCCGAAAGGGACAAAGCAATATCGTCCTCTAAACTCTTGATTTTTGAAATTCTAATTCCTGCTTCTGGCACGATTTCATATAAAGTAACCGAAGGACCAACAGTAGCTTTTATATGTGCAATTTCGATTTTATAATTGCGAAGTGTTTCAACAATTTTATTTTTATTCTCTTCTAATTCCTCCTGATTGATGGTGATTCCTCCAGTAGAATATTCTTTTAATAAATCGATTGTTGGGTATTTGTAATTTGATAAATCCAATGTAGGGTCAAACAATCCAAAATCGGCTACCAGTTTTGATGCCAAATTCTCTTCGATGATATCTTCTTCGGGAGCTTTTTCTATCACAAAATGATCATCATCTGTATGAATAATTTCTGGCGAATGGAAAGGCGGTGGTGTAACTTGTTTTGGTAGCGGTTTCAAAGTAATCTCAGAAGGATTACTAATCGTAGGTTTCAAAGCTTCTTTGTTGAGTTCGAATTGTGAACCTGCAGTTTTCAAATGAATTCCTTCAAGCTCTTCGTCCTCTTCGGTTTCTTTAACGGCATATTCTTCAAGATTATAGGCATTTGAAGAAGCTGTCGAATTTAAATCAAATTTAATTTCTTTTTTGGTTCTTTCGAAAAAGGATTTAATTTTTTCAGGTGATACTTTGATTTTAAAAATCAAATAGATTATTATTCCAAAGAATAAAACGAGTAATGTTCCTGTTTTACCAAGGTAATCTTGCGAAAACAAATTCAATTCATATCCAATAATCCCTCCCAATTCTGGTAAAGAAGTGGCAAAAAATCCGAATAATACTGACAAGATAATGATTACAAATAGATCCCAAAACCAGATTCTTTTGAGCTTTTTTAAAGAAATATCAAGCACTAAAAAAATACCTGTTAGGAAAAATAATCGAACAAATATAAAGGAAGCAAGTCCAAAACCTTTGTAAACCATTAAATCGGCAAGATAAGCACCGAATTTTCCCAACCAATTCTGAACCGTTTCATTTCTATCCGATAATTGATAGACTGCGCTTTGATCAGCTTGACCGTATATATAAAAGGAAATAAAAGCAAGTAATAAAGCAATTGAAAATAATACCAAGAGTGAACCCAAAACAATTTTGTGTTGTTTTGTGAAAACCCATGATTTTTTTTCAACAGAAGTGGAATTCGATTTCTTGTCTGGAGTAACTGCTTTTGTTGTTTTTGCCATTCTTGGTTGAACTATTTTCTATAAAAATTTTGGTACATATATAATTAATCCAATTGCCATTGCTGTAAGTGCTGCAAAAAATACAGCTCCTGCTGCAATGTCTTTGATAAATCCAATTCTCTCATGAAAATTAGGATGAATAAAATCGGCAATTTTTTCTACAGCTGTGTTAATTCCTTCAACACTCATCACTAATCCTATGGCTAATATTTGAAAAAGCCATTCGGTTGTAGTAATATGCATAAAAAAACCAACGAATGTCATTATGATTCCAATAAAAAACTGAACCATAACGCTGTGTTCGGTTGTAATTAATTTTATAGCACCTTTCACAGCAAATGAAACGCTTTTTAATCTTCCGCTAAAGAAAGAATTGTCTTTCTGAAATTCCATACGGTATTAAAGTGCCGCTAAGGCAGCTTCGTATTTAGGCTCGTTCGCAATTTCTGGAACTTGTTCGGTGTAGATAACGGATCCACTTGCATCAACAACAATAATACATCTGGAATGCAAACCTGCTAAAACACCATCGGTAATTTCTAAACCATTGGTTTTGCCAAAATTTCCGTCGTTAAAATCAGATAAAATAACCACATTTTCGATTCCTTCAGCGCCACAAAAACGTTTTTGAGCAAAAGGCAAATCTCTAGAAATACACAATACTTTTGTGTTTTCTAATTTAGACGCAGTTGCATTAAATGTTCTTACAGATGTAGCACAAGTTCCAGTATCAATACTTGGAAAAATATTCAGAACCAAGTTTGTACCAGCAAAATCGGTCAAGGTAGCAATAGAAAGGTCGTTTTTTATTAATTTAAAATCAGCTAGTTTTGTGCCAACCTTTGGTAACTCTCCTGAAGTTTGGATTGGATTTCCGCCTAATGTAATAGAAGCCATAATGTTTGTTGTTTAATGAGGTTCAAAAGTATGAAAATTTATTTACGATTTACGGTTTTGAATTTATGATTTGCTAATTTTATATAAAAATATAACGCTCTGGTTGCGAAAAGCTTTTTAAAATTGAATTTCCAAATCTCTATCTTTTATGGTTAAAAGACATTTATAAAAACAATAACACAAAATAAAAGCCTTAAGAAATTATTTAATTTAGCTTTGTATTAAAAGAAAAACTATAATATAATATCTTATGGATAATAAAAAACGAACCGCATGAAAATTGAAAAATTATGTATAGAATTGAATGAGATTTTACAGTCTATTATTGATAATGAATCAAAAATAGATATTACCATCTCTAATATACACCAAGAATACAGATTAAGTGCTAAAAATTTATGCCGGTATCTTATCCTTAGAACTTTTGATTTAAGAAAATATCAAGCCAGTTTATCTGATTACGGTGTGTCCTCTCTAGGAACTTCCGAAGGTTATGTTTATAGCAATTTGTATAGTGTTGTGAAAAATTTAAAATTAATTCAAGGACTTCCTGTTGCCGAAAAGTCTAATATCGAAATAATAGGTTACGAAAGAAGTAGTGAATTAATTAAGAAAAATGCCAATAATTTATTCAATCAAGGAAGCAGAAGTAATTTTACCGAAATAATGGTCACTCTCCCGAACGAAGCGGCAGAAGATAAATCTATTATTGAAGAAATGGTTCAAAACGGAATGGAAATAGCCCGAATCAATTTAAGCCACGGAGATATTGATATGTGGACAAAAATGGTACAATTCGTCAACGAAATTAAAATTGAAACCAACCATATATTAAAAATTTATATGGATTTGTCAGGTCCAAAAATAAGAACTGCAACCATTGCAATATCCAGAAAAAAAGGAAAAGGAAAGGAAAAAGTAAAGAATGGTATTAATTTAAGAGTTGGGGAACATATTATCTTAACCAAAAGAAAGACTTTAGGAAAAAAATCTAAATTCGGAAAAAAAAATAAACAACTCAAAATGGCTGAAATTGGAGTGATGCTTCCTGAAATAATAGATGATGTCAAAATCGATGACGTTGTTTTATTTGATGATGGAATGATTAAATCGGTCGTTATTTCAAAAACTGATGAAGATATTGAACTCTTAATTACGCATTGCTATAAACCGAAGTTATCCTCTCAAAAAGGGATCAACCTTCCAGATACAAAATTGAACTTGCCGGCTTTAACAGCAAAGGATATTGAAAATTTGCCTTTTGTATGCAAAAATGCCGATATCGTAGGCTATTCTTTTGTGAGAACAGCAGAAGACGTTCAGTTTTTATACGAACAATTAAACCTGAATAATGCTAAAGATTTAGGTGTTGTTTTCAAAATTGAAAACAAAGAAGCTTTTGAAAACCTTCCATTTATCCTACTCGAAGGCATGAAAAGAGATAAAATTGGGGTAATGATTGCAAGAGGCGACTTGGCCGTAGAAATTGGTTTCGAAAGAATCTCAGAAGTTCAAAATGAAATTCTTTGGCTTTGCGAAGCAGCACATATTCCAGTTATTTGGGCAACACAAGTTCTCGAAAATCTGGCCAAAACAGGAATTCCAACTAGAGCAGAAATTAGTGATGTTGTCCAAGGCGTTCAAGCCGAATGTATTATGCTTAATAAGGGTCCTTATATTAATGATGCCATCAAAATGCTCAAAAATATACTAATCAGAATGGAAGCTCATTCCTTAAAGAAAAAGAATTCACTCAGAGCTTTGAATATTGCCAAAAATACCGTCAATCAGTTAATTGGAGAAATAAATACTAAGCAATTAAGCTAAAAAACCATGTCAAAACGAGACGAATTAGAACAATTTCCTTTGTATCAAAAAGCGGAACAAATTTTCAAAATCACGCAAGGAATAGTTGAAATCATTCCTGCTGACAATCAATTTCTGCAAGAAACAACTGTTCGATTTATGTTGGAAGATGCCATGATAATTCCTGCTAAAATTGCGGGAGCTCATGGAGCAGATTTTTATGATTTGAAAATGGAAAACGCCACCATTATCCGTAAGGCTGCACGAGATCTCTATGTTCATGCTGGCAGTTTACGTTTTGAAGAAGATATTCAAGACAAAGATTATATCAATTTATTAAGAGATGAAATCGATGAATTCCGGCTTTTATTCATTGATTGGGTTGCCAGTTTTGATGTTTGGAATTACATCAAAGATGATTGGGGATTGTTCAATCCGCCAGGAGTTAGTGCCCACGATAAAGATCCCAACTACAATATTGACTATAACCCAGAGGATCTTTTTGATTTTGAAGATGACGATGAAAACGATGATGAGTAAATGTATTAAACATACTAAAACTTCAAACGAATATAGATTTGAAAAAAAAATACAATTAACAGTATAAAGAATGAAACCAAAAGATTTTTTCGCAGAAAAAGCAAATGAATACGACAATGAACAGTCTAGAATACAAAATGTGAGCACCATTGCACAAACCATTTTAAACGAAGTCTCCTTTTCGAAAGAAATGAGTATTATGGATTTTGGATCTGGCACAGGATTGTTACTTTTCGAAATTGCGCCTTATGTTGGCAAAATTACAGCGGTTGATATTTCATCGTCAATGATTGCAGTTTTAAAATCGAAAAGGGAGGATATAAAATGTACTTTGGAAATTGTACAAATGGATTTAACCAAAGAAACATTAGATAAAAAATTTGACACTATAATTTCGTCAATGACAATTCATCATATTGAAGATACTTTGGCATTGTTCAAAAAATTCCATTCGTTACTCAAAGATAACGGAACCATAGCCATAGCTGATCTTGACACTGAAGACGGTACCTTTCACACCGAAGACACAGGAGTTTTTCATTGCGGATTCGACCGAGATAATTTTGTTCAAATGGTGAAAAATGCTGGATTCAAAGACATCAAAATTCAAAATGCTAGTACTATCGCTAAACCAACAAACCATTATTCAGTATTTTTAATCACTGCTAAAAAGTAAAAATTGTAAATAACCAACGACTACCGATAGTTCGCAATAACTACTTCATATTCTGAAAATTAAATGTTTTGATTTCAATTAAAATCATTTAAACAGAAAAATATTCCTGTTTTCCAAAACCACCCTCCTATCCTCAAAATTTTCTGACTTCAACCACAAGCCCAGCAAATATTGCGATTCTAAAAACTCATAGAAGATTTTTTTTAACTACCTGTGAATCTTGTAACTTTTTTTAAAAGTATTATAAAATATTTCCTGAACAAGAACCCGAACTTTACAACATTGCAATTGATAGTTAAACAGCAGAAAAAAAACAGAATAAACAACTATATGAATACTATTTTCAAAGGATTAATTTCAGGTTATGGAGCTAGTAAATTAGGTGGTGGCTGTTTTGAAACTGTCATTGTTTTTATAATTATATGGTTTCTATTGGGGCAATGCAGTTAAAATTTAAATTCCATACATAAAAAATTCATTAACAATTAAATAAAAATAATTATGAGCACAGGCAAAGTAGTATTAGGAACAGTGGCAGGACTAGCTATAGGCGGAGTTTTAGGGATTTTATTTGCACCCGAAAAAGGGTCAGTAACTCGTCAACAAATCATGGACAGAGGAAATGATTATGCAGATGAACTAAAATCAAAATACAATGATTTTGCAAATACCCTTTCAGAAAAATTTCAAAGTGGAAAAGAATTTGCACAAGTGGTTGCTGAAAACGGTAAAGCGGAATTCGATGAACTACAAAGTGTAGATCATATGGATTCAAAATACAAACTATAAACAAACACATTATGATTGACAATAGAACACCTATAGCAACGCTTTTTGAGCGGGCGGAAGATTACGGCAAAACAACCTTAAAATTGATAGAGCTAAACGCCATAGACAAATCGGCCGATGTAATTTCATCTCTCGTTTCAAGACTTGCCGTTATAATGACTGTTGTATTGTCAATCTTAATTATTAACATCGGCCTAGCCTTGTGGATAGGAAATTTGCTTGGCGAAATATATTATGGTTTTTTTATAATAGGTGGATTCTATGCTTTTATCGCAATACTTTTAAACGTATTTCGTGACCAATTGATAAAATATCCTGTTAGTAATTCTATTATTAAACAAATGTTGAAACCAAAAACGGTATGAAATGAGCATGACCTAAAATTGGTCACCAACACCAATGAAGATATGCAAATTACATACGACCGATAAAAAAAATAAATATCTAAGTATGAAAAATAAAAATGCAACCGATACACTAAATGAAATGATTATTGTTCAAAGAATGATATATGACAATGATTTGGAACAACTCAAAAATCAGTTTGATGTTGCTTACCAAAGTGTAAAACCCATTAACTTGATCAAAAATCTATTTCACGAAGTAACTGCTTCACCCGAAATTAAAAATGATCTACTTAGCAATATAATTGGATTTGGCACAGGATTTATCTCTAAAAAACTTTTGTTCGGCTTTACTCACAATCCAATCAAAAAAGTATTTGGAACACTATTTGAATTTGCAGTTGCCAATATGGCTTCAAAACATTCAGAAGGAATTAAATCTATTGGAGAAAATATCTTCAAACGTTTTTTTAATAAAAACAAAACCAATCAAAATCTAAATCCTTAATTCGTTAAAAGAGCATTATTTGATTGCCATTGAATTTTATCTAAAAAACTAGCTTATTAAACTTTCTCGATTTCATTTTCATTGTTTTTTGATGTAGCAAAATTATTGACTCTGTGATAAAACATTTAATTCCTCGAAGTTTTCTATTACTTTACAAATTCAAGCAAAAAAATAGTAATTTTGCAGTAATAAAAAATTAAAACTCGCCGAATCAATTTTGGAAATCTATACCAAAATCAGGCAGTTTCTAAAACAATTATATGGCATCAGGTTTTTTCGCACTTTTAGATGATATCGCAGCAATTATGGATGACGTTGCTGTAATGAGTAAAATTGCAGCAAAAAAAACAGCCGGAATTTTGGGCGACGATTTAGCCGTTAATGCCGAAAAAGCCTCTGGATTTATTTCTTCAAGAGAAATTCCTGTTTTGTGGGCAATTGCAAAAGGTTCTTTCATCAATAAATTAATTATTCTTCCTATTGCCTTTCTGCTAAGTTCTTTTTTCCCCTTGGCAATTATTGTCATTTTAATTCTTGGCGGACTTTTTTTGGCTTACGAAGGAGCCGAAAAAATATACGAATTTTTCTTTCCTCACAAGCAAAAATCATTAGATAGTATCCTGCGAGATTTTACCGAAGAAGAAATTCTGGCTCTCGAAAAAGACAAAATAAAATCAGCCATCGTAACCGATTTTATTCTATCGGTAGAGATTGTAATTATTGCGCTGGGTACCGTAATTGGAAAACCTATTACATCACAAATTGCCGTTGTTTCGATAATTGCAATAGTCGCAACAGTTGGTGTATATGGTATTGTGGCATTGATTGTGCGAATGGACGAACTGGGTTTCAAACTTATTGCATTGAATTCAAGAGAACGTAGTTTGTCAAAAACTATAGGGAATATATTGGTTCAAGCCTTGCCTAAAGTCATCAAAAGTTTAACCGTAATTGGCACAATTGCTTTGATATTAGTTGCAGGTGGAATCTTTGTACATAACATCGATTTTCTACATCATTTATTTCCACAATTGTCTTTGATTGTCAAAGAATTTAGTTTTGGATTGATTATTGGGTTTGTTGTTTTAGTAATAGTAAATCTCTTCAAAAAAATATTTAAAAAAAAGTAAGATTTAACTAAACTCTTTACTTCTTTAGGTCAAAATTATTAAAAATATCCTCCTTGGAAAAAAGTTAGCTTCTACAACTCACTTTTCAAAATCCTGAAAAAATTACACAAAAATAGTTTACTTGATTAATAAGACCTGATTTATTTCAGGTTTTTTTGTATAAAAAAAACAAACACAAAGACCTATAAAATTTTTGAAATCAGCTCATTAATACTGTATATTATATATTTCAAAAGTGTGAATATTAAAACAATACCTAAAAATTATATAACAACAAGAATGTATAATAGTTTGAAATTTGTATTGGAAACTATTTTCAATTAAAAATAATTAAATTATGTACTACGAAGATTATTACCTCGGAATGAATATTATTTGGTGGGTTGTTTGGATAATTCTACTCTTTTGGATTTTTGCAATCCCTTTTGATATTCCAGGTCAAAGACGCAAAAAAGATTCAGCCTACGATATTTTACAAAAAAGATATTCTAAAGGTGACATTACAGAATCTGAATATTATGATAAGAAAAAAATCCTAGAAGAAAAATTTAAAATATCTTAAACAACTATCAAATGAAAAATAAAGAACAATATCCCAAAGCAGCAAACGAGCAATTAGAGAATAAAGACGGCTATCCGAAATACCCCGAAAACGAAGATATTTACAATAAATTTGACAAGGAATTTAATATCGATCCTGAAAATATTTCTAAAAAAAAGCCACTTATAAATGATGAAGATCCCGAATGGAACGAAAGAGATATTGATTTAGAACATCCCGGAGATGATTTAGACGTGCCGGGTTCTGACCTAGACGACAGCCAAGAAGACATTGGCAGCGAAGACGAAGAAAACAATTATTATAGCATCGGAGACGACGATGATAACGATTCAGAAAAAAACAACCAATAATGAAAACACTAAAAAAAATAGGCATTTGGATGGATCATTCAATGGCACATATTACTGAATTTGATTCCGAAATAAAAGAAACAAAAATCATTACTTCAGACTTTACTTTTCAAGACAAAGTTGAAACTTTGCAGCATACCGAAAGTGGAATGCACAATAAAGAGCAACAAAAACTGTCAACTTATTACAAGGATTTAGCACAAATTATTAAAAATTTCGACGAAGTAATTCTTTTTGGTCCAACAGATGCAAAAGTGGAACTATACAACGAATTGAAGGAGAACCATCAGTTTGACGCTATTAAAATCGAAGTGAAAAACACCGATAAAATGAGCGATAAAGAACAGTGCAATTTTGTTGATGATTATTTTAAAAGATTTGATTTTAAAACTACAAAAGAATTATAATCAATTTACAAAAAACTAAAAAGCGCAAAACGTAAATTTAGATTTAAAAAGTATCAATTATAAAACTTTTCGTAAATTCCACTGGTATTAAAAAAATGCAAACCTCACAACGGCCATTCTTTGTAAAAATCACTATTTTTGCAATCTAAATTTTGCGATATGCCAAAGAAAAAATACAAAATAGCGGTTATTCAATTGAATCTGAACGATGTTGCCGAAAATAATTTAAAAAAATGTATCAGTTGGGTTCGCGATGCCGCCAGTCAAGGTGCGGAAGTCATTTCCTTACCAGAATTATACAGCAGTCACTATTTTTGTCAAAGTGAAGACGTGGATAATTTTGCTTTAGCAGAACCATTATACAGCACTTCGTTTATCGCTTTTAGTGCTTTGGCAAAAGAATTGGGAGTCGTGATTATTGTTCCTTTCTTCGAAAAAAGAATGGCGGGAATTTACCACAACAGCGCTTATATTATCGATACGGATGGCTCTGAAGCTGGATTGTATCGCAAAATGCACATTCCCGACGATCCACATTTTTACGAAAAATTCTATTTCACACCTGGTGATTTGGGTTTCAAGGCCTTCCCTACTCAAAAAGGAAAAATTGGAACATTAATTTGTTGGGATCAATGGTATCCAGAAGCGGCCCGTTTGACTGCTTTGCAAGGTGCAGATGTGTTGTTTTATCCAACAGCGATTGGTTGGCATCCGTTAGAAAAAGAACAATATGGCGAAAACCAACACGGTGCTTGGATGAACGTGATGAAAGGTCACGCTGTTGCCAATGGCGTATATGTTGCAGCCGCAAATAGAATTGGTTTAGAACAATATTTGCCTGATACCGCAGGAATTCAGTTCTGGGGTTCTTCGTTTATTGCAGGACCACAGGGCGAAATTTTGGCACAAGCCTCGCACGATCAAGAAGAAATCTTGATTGCCGAAGTCGATTTGGATTTACAAGAAAATGTGCGTCAGAATTGGCCTTTCTTTAGAGATAGAAGAATTGATGCTTTTGGCGATATTACCAAAAGAGCGATTGATTAAATTTATTGGCACACAGACATAACGGGTAAAACAGATTTACACTGATTTTTTTTCAAAAATATTATAAAAAAAAGGACTGAAACGATTGTGTTTCAGTCCTTTTTTGTTGCATTTGAATTTATTTTAAAAACCAAATTTTATACCCTAACTACTTCAATATTTTGAAAAAATAACTTTTTACATCATAAAGGGTATAATATTTTAATAAAATTAAAAAAGTATATCAAATTGGGTATTAAATTTTAAAAAAATAGTATATTTGTACTTTAAAAGGTATTAAAATGAAACACCCAAGATAATAGTCCTTGATATACGGGGATATGATTATGGGTGTTCCATCTGACCTTTAAAAACCAATTAAAATAAACAGATGAAAGAAAATCTAAATTCTATCAGTATTCACGTTAAGACAAAACGCAAACAAAACAAACTAACACAACCCGAACTAGCATTAAAAGCAGGAGTCGGATTGCGATTTGTGAGAGATTTAGAACAAGGAAAAAACAGCTTACGAATGGATAAAGTCAATGACGTTTTGCGATTATTTGGAGAAACCCTAGGGGCAGTTCCGATGGATCGAGATAAATTATTAGGAAATGAAATGAGCAAAACTTAATTAAAATCAGTAAAAAAAATTGCGAATTACATTTGACAAATGAAAAAACAATAAAAATTTACAAATGAATAGAAGTGGAAAAGTATATATGAAAAATGTTTTCTGTGGCGTAGTAAGCGAAACTGACGCTGGCTATTTATTTGAATACAACCAAGACTATGTACAAAATAACCAAGCACAAGCAGTAAGTTTAACATTGCCACTAACTGAAAAACCCTATCAAAGCAAAACATTATTTGCCTTTTTTGATGGATTAATCCCCGAAGGATGGCTTTTAGACTTAGCCGAAAGAAACTGGAAAATAAACTATAAAGACAGAATGGGATTGCTCCTCACCTGCTGTACAGATTGCATTGGAGCTGTAAGCGTTGTAAACAATGAAGAATTATAAAAAGAAATATTTAGCTCGATTAGAAAACAACACCACAGAAGTTCAAGAAAAAGAAACGCTGTATGGCAGAAGATGCTTGTATTGTTACGAACCCCTTTTTGACACCACTTCCGATTTTCATCAAGCTTGTAACAAACGGTTTTTTGGGCAACTAAAAACCCCTCAACTGGGGTATAGTTTAGATAATTTACAAGAATTGGCCACACAAGTGATCCAAAGTCAGATGGCGGTTACGGGTGTTCAAGCCAAAGTATCGCTGAGTTTATATAGAAAACAAGAGAAAAATTTAACCAAAAAATTGACCATCGTTGGTCTTTATGGCGATTACATCTTAAAACCACCCTCCGAACATTATGCACAATTGCCCGAATTAGAAAGCGCAACAATGCATATGGCGGCTGTTTGTGGCATCAATGTAGTTCCGCATAGCTTAATCCATTTGCAGGACGGCACTTTGTGTTACATCACCAAACGTGTCGATAGAACCCGAAAAGGAAAACTACGTATGGAAGATATGTGCCAACTAAGCGAACGACTTACCGAAGACAAATACAAAGGAAGTCAAGAGCAAGTGGCCAAATTGATCTTGAAATATTCCTCAAATCCTTTGCTGGATGTTAGTAATTTTTATGAGCAGGTTTTGTTTAGTTTTTTTACCGGAAACACCGATATGCACTTGAAGAATTTCTCGCTTTTAGAAAAAGAAGGACAAGGATTAAGTTTGTGTCCTGCTTATGATTTAGTGCCAACAGCATTAGTAAACCCAGCAGACACCGAAGAATTAGCCTTAACTTTAAACGCAAAAAAGAGAAAACTAAATTACAATGATTTTCTTGCTGCTTATGAAAATGGAGGTTTAAACAAGAAAGTTTTAGACAATACTTTAGAACTTTTCCAGTATTGCAAACCCGAAATGGAAGCCGTTTTAGAAAAAAGTTTTGTGAGTGAGGAATACAAAGAAAACTATTATGCTTTACTAAACAATAGGTACAAGCAATTGGGATTAGAATAAAAAAGGACTGAAACCATAGTGTTTTAGTCCTTTTTTGTTGGGTTGTGATTAAACTTTTTTTTCTGTAAATTATTGTTTTGAGGTAGATATTATAATTGCTCCATAAATTTCATCTTTTCCATAAATTACTGGACTACTATTTTTATTCAATATAGTAACATCCGTTATTTCTTCTTTCTTTAATGGTAAAAATATTGTGTTAAGCGCTTTATCGTATTCAAAAAGAACACCATCTATTGCAATTAATGGTGTATTTGCAATTTGCTCACTTTGAAAAGCAGTTTTAATTATATCAACCAAATAATACATAGAATCATCTTCATTGCCTAACAAAAATATTTTAGATTTTGTAGTTGTAATTATCAGCACTCCTGCTTCACCATAACTACCATAAATAGAAATTCCCACAGGCTTTTTTAACGCTACAATCTTTTCAATAGCGAATTTTGACAATGGCAATTTTTGATTTTCTAAATCTTGAAAGCGAAAAGGAATACCATTGATTACAATAATAGGCTGATTTTTTATTAAACCACTTTCCGCCATTTTAGAAATGGAATCAGAAAGAAATAATTTTTCTTTTCCTTTATCGAGAAGTTCATATCGATTCTGTGAGTAAATCGAATACGACAAAAGAGTAATTATTGTAAGGATAATTTGTTTCATATAATTTATTTTATTGTTTGGTAGAAAGATGCGCGTTTCTAAATAAGAATCCAGTTCTAGAATAAGAAATAATTAACCCTCAAATGTATAAAATTTAGCTTACAAAAATATTATAACTAAAGACTTTTCTCTAAAATTATTCATCGCTAAACTCCAGTAAAATAAATTGGAACCTAGCAAAAAACACCACCCCACATTTATCAATCGCTCCATTTTTATAATCCTTATGAATGCTTATATTTGCGGTCATTAATTTTAGCTTCATTATATGACAACTACAAACAGACGTTTTCCTGCTGAATGGGAAAAGCAAGAGGGAATTTTATTGTGTTTTCCGCATAATGGCAACGATTGGCCAGGGAAATATGAAGCTATTCAATGGGCTTTTGTAGAATTCATCAAAAAAGTAGCGACTTTCGAGCAAGTATTTTTAGTCGTTGCCGATGAAAAACTAAAAGTTAAAGTTACCGAAATGCTAGAATCAGCAACTGTGCAACTAACCAACGTTTCTTTCATCATTCATAAAACCAACAGAAGTTGGATGCGAGATTCTGGGCCAATTATTGTTCAAAACGGAACAAAAAGAGAAGCTTTGAATTTCAATTTTAACGGTTGGGCCAAATATAAAAATATCAATTTAGACAAACACGTTCCTGCAAAAGTGGGCGAATTTCTAAAACTTCCTGTTACACAAGTTATGTATAACGGAAAACCCGTAATCTTGGAAGGCGGAGCGATTGACGTAAACGGAAAAGGGACTTTATTGACTTCGGAAGAATGTTTGATGCATCCTGATATTCAGGTTCGAAATCCAGGTTTTTCCAAAGCGGATTATGAAGCGGTTTTCAAAGAATATTTGGGAATTACCAACGTGATTTGGCTAGGTGACGGAATTGAAGGTGATGATACTCACGGCCATATCGACGATTTATGTCGATTTGTAAACGAAGACACCATCATTACCATTGTAGAAAAAGACCCAAACGACAATAATTACAAACCTTTGCAAGACAACTTAAAACGTTTGCAAAATGCCAAATTAGAAAACGGAAAATCACCAAAAATTGTAGAACTACCAATGCCAAAACGCATCGATTTTGACGGATTGCGATTACCTGCCAGTTATGCCAATTTCTTGATTTTGAACAACTGTGTTTTAGTTCCAACATTCAACGATTCCAACGACAGAATAGCTTTGAACATCATCGCCAATTGTTTCCCCGATAGAGAAATCATCGGAATAAATGCCATCGATTTGATTTGGGGTTTTGGAACTTTGCATTGTTTAAGTCAACAAATTCCTGAATAACAAAAGGACAGTAAAAAATTAAAAATAGCCACAGATTCACAGATTATTATTCAAATCTGTGAATCTGTGGCTAATTTTTTTTGCTTAGTTAGCTGACTTCCAAACATTATTACTTTCGTTAGAATCTGGAAATACATGATCTGGGTCAATAACAATACTTTCTATTTCTTCGGTAGAATTGTATTTGAAGGACCAATCCACATTTTTCTGCCAAATTTCTACAGGCAATTTGAGACGTGAAATTGTTCCGTTTTTTGTTTTTATTTCTAAAACTACGGGCATCACCATTTTTTCAAAATTTTCGATGGTGATTATAGATCCTAACTTTGGATTATTATCAACGTATTTAACCGAATTAATTCCTTGGTCTAACCTCCAATTATGGACAAACCAGCCTCTCCAAAACCAACTTAAATCTTCGCCTGCTACATTTTCAATTGTTCTAAAAAAATCATCTGGGGCGGGATGTTTGTATGCCCAACGTTCCACATAAGTTCTGAAAGCAAAATCAAATCGTTCTGGTCCCAAAATCTGTTCCCGCAAAATTACCAATCCTTGCCCTGGTTTTGAATACCCTAAAGTTCCAATATTTACCTCTTTCATATTATCAGGAGAACTCATCATAATTTCAAGATTTGGATTAGTATATCTCTCAGATTCAATGTGCAAATCAGAAACCTTTCGTTTGTATTCGCCTTTATTAAATTCGACTGAACTTAAAGTATTTATAAAAGTATTAAATCCTTCATCCATCCAAGCAAATAGTCGTTCGTTTGAACCCACAATCATCGGAAACCAAATATGCCCAAACTCATGATCAGTAACACCCCATAAATCAGCATTTTTAGCACTATATTCACAAAAAATGATAGCTGGATATTCCATCCCACCTACAATTCCTGCCACATTTACAGCCGATGGATAAGGATATTCGAACCATTTTTGTGAATAATATTCAATAGAAGTTTTGGCATATTCAGTCGAGCGACTCCAAGCTCCATTACCGTTACTCTCGATAGGATAAGCAGAAATTGCCATTGATTTTTTTCCACTGGGCAAATTAATTTTGGCAGCGTCAATAATAAATGCAGTTGACGAAGCCCAAGCAACATCACGGGCATTTTTAATTTTAAAATGCCAAGTTTTATTCGATTGGGAAAGGGATTTTGAAGTGTTTTTTAATTCTTCGGCTGAACGTATCATAACAGTTTGCTCACTTTTTGAAGCAAGCTCCCAACGCTTTTGCTGTTCTATCGTGTAAACTTCATTAGCATTTACCAATTCACCTGAACAAACCACAAAATGATTGGAAGGCACAGTAATATTAACATCAAAATCACCGTATTCCAAATAAAATTCTGAAGCTCCAAGATACGGATTGGTATTCCACCCTTGAATATCATCATAAACACACATCCTAGGATACCATTGTGCTACGGTAAAAATTTTACCAAACATTGTCCCCAATATTCCCATCCGATCGGAACCTTCATTAGGAGAAATAAAAGAAAAATCAATTTTTATTTTAACGTTTCCTCCTTTTGAATTCAATTCTTGAGGCAGAAAAACCTGCATTCGGGTATCGGTAATTATAAATTTTACCTCTTTTTCAGTAGAAATCCCTTTATTTAAAACTATAATTTTTACTGATTTTATCTTAAAACCTCCATCAAAAATTTGTCCTTGAGCACCATTTCTACTGCCTTTTATTGGAATTACAGCATTGCCACGAGAATCATCTTTAAATAAATTTTGGTCCAAATGCATCCACAAAAAAGCCATCTTGTCGGGACTATTATTGGTGTAAGAAACAATACTGGTTCCCGAAATTTCATTTTTTGCCTCGTCTAATTTTGCCGATAATTGATAATCGGCTCTGTTTTGCCAATACTCAAATCCCGGCTGACCACTTGCAGAGCGTGTATTCGTTCCGTTTTTAGTGTAAAAAAAAGGCGCGAAAGTTTCTTGATAATTATATTTTGACAGCTGCTTTGTTGCATTTTCTTGTGACCAAATGTTCGAAATCATTAATAATAAAACCAATCGAAATAGAGCTTTGAAAGAATTATTTTCCATTTTGTAAATTTATTGCTGCAAATTAAAGAAAAATAAACGTTTCAGCCCGAATTGATCAATATTTATTAATTAAAAATTAATTTGTTACAGGATTTGCTTCATTCTTATATCAAAATTTAAATTTATGAAATATATTTACAACTCAAAAAAAATCATAATATAAATTGTACCTATTTTGACAACATCAATTTCAAATTCTAATTTAACAGCTCAAATAAAACACTTGGGAGCTGAATTATTTTCTCTAAAAAACAAACAAAATAAAGAATACATTTGGGAAGGAAATCCAACATTTTGGGGGAAACATTCTCCAATTTTGTTTCCAATAATTGGCTCTTTAAAAAATAATTCTTATATATATAATGAAAAAGAATATGAGTTAAACAGGCACGGTTTTGCTAGAGAAATGGAATTTGAATTAATTAAAAAAACGGAGGAAAGTGCAACATTTTCTTTATTTTCAACATTAGAAACAAAAAAAATATATCCATTCGATTTTGAATTACAGATTTGTTATTCATTGAAAAACAACAAATTAAATATTGATTATAAAGTCATTAATAAAAATGAAATAACAATGCCGTTTGCCATTGGAGCACATCCTGCATTTGCCCTGCCAGGAAACTTTAATGACTATAGTCTTGAATTCCAACAAGATGAAACTCTAAAATATTATCTTTTAGAAGAAGGCTTAATTTCGAATAGTACAAATGAACTTCAACTTTATAATAGTCAACTAGGTTTAACGTATCAATTGTTCGAAAAAGATGCTTTGGTATTTAAAACTTTAAAATCTAAAACAATAACCATTTTAAAAAACGCAAATCCAATATTGAAAGTAAATTTTACAGATTTTCCAAATTTAGGTATTTGGACAGTTGTAAATGCTCCTTTTTTGTGCATTGAACCTTGGTTTGGCTATTCGGATACGTTAAATGAATATGATGATTTTTCAAAAAAGGAAGGTATTCAGCTTTTGAAAAAAAACGAAACCTTCGAATCAAATTATAGTATCGAAATTTTTTAATATATGTTAGACATTAATTTTTCTCCTTTTCACAACCTAGAAACCGAACGTTTGCTGCTAAGAAGATTAGCAAATGAAGATGTGAATGAAATATTAGCTCTTCGATCAGATCAAGAAGTGATGAAATACATTCCTAGACCTCTTGCAAAAACTAATGAAGAGGCTTTGGCGCATATTGCCATGATTAATGAAAAAATCGATTCTAATGAAGGAATAAATTGGGCAATTACTCTGAAAGGCAATCCTAGACTCATAGGAATTATTGGTCATTATAGAATAAGACCCGAACATTTTAGAGCTGAAATTGGCTATATGTTACTTCCTGTTTATAATGGAAATGGCATCATTTCCGAAGCTATAAAAGAAGTTGTAAATTATGGTTTTGAAGTGATGAAACTCCATTCGATAGAAGCTATAATTGATCCTGAAAATTTTGCATCGGAGAGAGTATTGCAAAAAAATGGCTTTTTAAAAGAAGCCCATCTGAAAGAAAACGAATATTATGAAGGTCGATTTTTAGATACTGTAATTTATTCTATTTTGAATCAACATTAATTTATATTTTATCGAAAATAATTTATATTTTCGTAAAATAAAACCAAAATTTCATGAAAAAATTTTTCATATTTTCTTTCCTACTAATTTCTATTTTTTCTCAAAGTCAAACTTATATAAAAGGTAATGCTGCAACGGCTTTGGTTTTATTTCCAAATATTGGAATAGAAACTAGCATCGGAAAAAAAATCACTTTTCAGGCTGACGTAATGGCTTCTTTTTGGGAATCATTTAATGGACATCATCCCATGAAATTTTATTCATTAGTTACTGAAGTGCGCTATCATTTTCACGAAAAATACAACGGTTTTTATTTTGGAGGACATGCAGGAGCAGATCGATACCAACTACAAAAATGGAACTATTGGGATACTAATATGTACGAAGATGGTTTTGGATACAAATTTGGAGGAACAATTGGATACGAGAAAAAAATAAATGATAGATTAATGCTAGATTTCTTTATTGGAGGTGGTTGGCATCAAGGATTTTACAAAGGATATTATAATGACGGAACTCCCGGAAAATATGAAAACGCTGAACATTGGAACAAAAGTGGCGATTGGCTTCCTTATCGTGGTGGAATAATGATTTCGTATCGTTTAAATTAGATACTAAGTTTAGGAATTGTTTTCACATACAGTTCTTCTACTTTTTTTCTAGCCCAATCTGTCTTTCTTAAAAAAGTCAAGCTTGATTTTATACTTGGTTTATCCGTAAAACATTTAATTTTTATCAATTCACCCAAAGAGTCAAATCCATAAAAATCGACAAGAATTTCCAAAATTCTTTGTAATGTAATTCCGTGCAACGGATCTTTTGATTGTGACTTTTCCATATTGCAAATTTATGGCATTTTTATATATTTCTTTGGTGTTTCATTCAATTGTATCTACATTTGCCATCCGATGCTAAAAACAATCAACATACTTAATAAAAGAGCCCGTTTCGACTATGAAATAATCGAAAAATTTACGGCTGGAATCGTTTTGGCTGGAACCGAAATAAAATCGATTCGGTTGGGAAAAGCCAATATTACGGAAAGTTTTTGCGAATTTAGTGGAACCGAGCTTTTTGCAATCAATACTTACATTGAAGAATATGCCTTTGGCAACCAATTTAACCACAAAGCCAGAAGCGAACGCAAACTTTTGTTGAACAAAAGAGAACTAAAAGGTTTGGCGAGAAGCGTTCAAGCCAAAGGTTTAACAATTGTTCCTTTGAAATTATTTACCAACGAAAAAGGAATGGCCAAACTAGAAATTGGACTTTGCAAAGGGAAAAAAACCTACGACAAACGCGAATCACTTAAAGAACAAGACACTAAGCGCGATCTCGATAGAATAAAAAAATCTTTTTAGTTTTATTTATACAATAGCTATTCAAATTTGACAAAATGTTTTTTTATCGAAAAAATTATGACTAAATCTGTCAAGACTTTAAATGTAATGAAAAATGAAAACACTACTCAAAAATGCAAGAGAACAAAAAGGATTAAAGACTAGAGAAGTGGCACAAATTTTAGGAATTGACCAAGCTTTAATCAGTAAATTCGAAAAGGGTTCGAGGAAACCAACCAAAGATCAAGTCATTAAGTTGGCTTCTTTGCTAGAAATCGACTTTGAAACTTTAATGGTTGCTTGGCTCAAAGAAAAAATTCTTTATGAAATAGGACAAGATGATTTTGCCCTGAAAGCAATGAATCTGGTCCGCGAAGAGGTTGAAAATAGCTGCGTTGCCGTAAAAAATACCCTTTCTAAAAACTTATTGTCTATCCTTAATGAGATAGATACTTTGAAAGCAAAATTGGATCAATTTAGACAGTTTGACAGTTATAGAATTGATCATGCATTAGAACTCGAATACACTTTTGAAAGCAATCGAATCGAAGGAAATACAATGACACTTCGCGAAACTGATTTGGTTATCAACGAAGGTTTAACCATTTCTGGAAAAAGTATGCGAGAACATCTTGAAGTCATCAATCATCATGAAGCGATTGTTAATATCAAACATTTGATGGATAAAAACACCACTTTAAATGATCGAGAAGTTCTATCTATTCACAACTTGATTCTTCGTGGTATCAATCCCGAAGATGCTGGGCGATATCGTAGAGTACAAGTAATGATTAAAGGAAGTTCATTTATGCCTCCGCAACCGTTTTTGGTTTCTAAGGAAATGGAAGATTATTTTATTTGGTATGAAACCAATAAAAATGCCTTACATCCAATAGTTTTGGCAGCAGAACTTCACGAGCGTTTGGTTACTATTCATCCTTTTATTGATGGAAATGGCAGAACTTCTCGTTTGGTAATGAATCTAATTTTGTTGCAAAACGGCTATGTAATTGCCAATATAAAAGGAGATTATGATTCTAGAATGCAGTATTACAATGCACTAGAAACTGCTCAAACCAAAAACAACAAAGAGGATTTTCTCTTGTTTATTGCTCAAACCGAGAAAGAAAGTTTAGAGCGTTATCTTGAAATTATTGGTCAATAAAAATGCCGTCTAGTTCTTAAAAAACGAGACGGCATTTTATCCATTTTGATACAACTGACATTTATGTGAAACACATAAGAATTAAACCATTTCCAGTAGAACCTTTAATTTTTATTCTCCAATAAAGGAACAAATTTAAAATCTCCAAATTCGTGTTTTTCAAACTGAGTTTCATTTTTTCGGATAAGCAAAGTCATAATTTGAACATCTTCGCCAAGCGGAATTACAAGCCTTCCTCCTATTTTTAGTTGTGCCATCAAAGCTTGCGGTATTATTGGCGCACCAGCCGTAACGATAATACTGTCAAAAGGAGCGTGATTGGGTAACCCTTTATAACCGTCTCCAAAAGAAAGATGTTTTG
The DNA here is from genome assembly GCF_007097365.1 of Flavobacterium franklandianum. Taxonomy (GTDB): domain Bacteria; phylum Bacteroidota; class Bacteroidia; order Flavobacteriales; family Flavobacteriaceae; genus Flavobacterium; species Flavobacterium franklandianum. Next base: position 116,117 of record NZ_VJZR01000010.1, on the reverse strand, counting down.
GGCGTATTCCAATTTCTAATTTTGGCAATAAAGCCGAAGTTTGTTTGAATAATTCGTTTTGCCTTTCTACGCTGAAAACTTTAGCTCCCATCAAACACAAAACAGCTGTCTGATAACCAGAACCCGTTCCAATTTCAAGAATTTTATGGTCTTTTTTTACTTCTAATAACTGACTCTGAAAAGCCACCGTATAAGGTTGCGATATGGTTTGTCCAGCACCAATTGGAAATGCTTTGTCTTGATAAGCATAATCGGCAAAGCTGGAATTCAAGAAGAGATGTCGTGGTATTTTACTAATAGCTTCCAAAACACCTTTATCTGTAATTCCTTTTTCTTTCAAAAGGGTTACTAATTGATTGCGAAGTCCTTGATGTTTGGCAGTATCTTTCAAAATTTGGGTTGATTTATTTCGGTAAAAATAAACTTTAAATATTCAAAAATCAAGTAACAATTTCCAAAACTTTAAACAACAAAATATAGACAATAAACAAATAAATTTTATATTTGTTGAAAATCATTTTTATGTTAAAAGTAGGCGTTTTAGGTGCTGGGCATCTTGGAAAAATACATTTGAGATTGTTACAACAATCTGAAAAATATGAATTAGTTGGTTTTTATGACGAAAACCAAGAAAATGGAGAAAAAGTGGCAAAGGAATTTGGCTACAAGCAATTCTCCACAATCGCCACTTTAATCCACGCCGTCGATGTTATCGATATTGTAACGCCCACACTTTCGCATTTCAAATGTGCCAAAGTTTCCATAAAATCGGGTAAACATGTTTTTATAGAAAAACCCATTTCAAATACCGTTGCCGAAGCGGAAGAAATCATAGCTTTAGCCAAAGAATATAACCTCAAAGGTCAAGTAGGTCACGTCGAAAGATTCAATCCTGCGTTCAAAGCGACCAAAAATATGATTGAAAATCCGATGTTTATTGAAACCCATCGATTAGCTGAATTCAATCCACGTGGCACTGATGTTCCCGTAGTTTTAGACTTAATGATTCACGATATTGATGCTATTTTGAGTGTAGTAAATTCGAAAGTGAAAGACATTCACGCCAGTGGAGTTTCGGTAATTAGTGATACTCCTGATATTGCCAATGCTCGAATTGAATTCGAAAATGGCTGTGTTGCTAATTTAACTGCCAGCCGAATTTCAATGAAAAATATGCGTAAATCACGTTTCTTCCAGAAAGATGCTTATATCTCAGTTGACTTTTTGGAGAAAAAATGTGAGGTTGTAAAAATGAAAGATGCTCCCGAAATTCCTGGAGATTTTGATATTATTCTACAAAATGCCGAAGGTGTAAAAAAACAAATCTACTTTTCGAATCCCGATGTGGAGCAAAACAACGCCATTCTGGACGAATTGGAATCATTTGCCGACGCCATCAATAATGACACTACTCCAGTGGTAACATTGGAACAAGCTACAGAAGCTTTAAGAGTGGCGTACCAAATTATTGATTGTTTTAAGTAAAAAACAATCTTATTAGTTTTCCAAAGATCAATTCAATTTGAATTCTAAACAAATTTTAAATTATGGATTTATTACGAGTTGAAACTGAATTAAAAAAAAGATTGATTTATCCTTATAAATGGGGACGAAAACAATCTGATGACTGGGATGCAAAAACTAGTTTTATCTATTCGACTTATACTTTTGAAAAATTATTAGAAAAAACAGCTTCATTTGATGAAGAAGTTCACAATTATGCTTTGAACAGATGGTATAATTTTTGGTCTGCCGAAGCAGTTGAAAACCTATTTTCATTGCACGAAAAAGTAACACCCAACATAAATAAATTCGATAAACTAATTGATTTCACCATAAATAAAACTTGTTTTGACCATAAAACTACGGTTTTCCCAATAGGGTTTAACCAAACTGTGGCTTACGCTAAAAACAATCCTGCCGAATTGATTCAATGGCTGTATTTGAACCAAAGTCAGGAAAGCAGAAAGCATTTGAAAAACAGATTATTCATCGTTTTGGTCGAAAAAAATAAGGAACATTGGAAACTAAAAGCAGAAATTAAACTCTTGAAATCAGAAATTGATACGTATGTCGAAAATTTTAATTCAGAGAATTTAATCCCAATCAATCTAGAAAATAACACCATTTTATCCGACCTTATTTGGGTTGAAAATTAATATAATATGAACTACATCGGCTCCAAACAAAAGTTATCTTCCTTCATTAAAACGGCTGTGAATTCAGTAGTTGGAGAGGATTTGTCGCAAAAAACTTTTTGTGATTTATTTGCCGGAACCGGAATTGTGGGCAGAACTTTTAAACCCAATGTAAAAAAAGTGATTAGTAATGATTTAGAATATTACAGCTATGTTTTGAATAAAAATTATATTGAAAATCACGAACCATTAGATTTTTATTCAGCCATCGAAGAACTCAATCAACTCAACGGAATTGAAGGTTTTATTTTCAATGAATATTCCGAAAACGGAGCAAAAGAAAGACTCTATTTCTCTGAACACAACGGAAAAAAAATTGATGCTATTCGGCAACAAATAGGAAGTTGGAAAAGGGAAAAAATTATAAATTCAAAAGCCTATTATTTCCTTTTGGCTTCTTTACTAGAAAGCGCTGATAAAGTGGCAAATACAGCTTCGGTTTATGGTGCTTATTTAAAAAAAATCAAGAAATCGGCACAGAAAAATCTTGTTTTGGAACCCGCTATTTTCTCTATAAACGACAACGAACATGAAGTTTTCAATGAAGATAGCAATCTTTTGATAAAGAAAATCGAAGGTGATATTTTGTATTTGGATCCACCATATAATGCTCGTCAATACGGCTCTAATTATCACTTATTAAACACAATAGCAAAATACGATACCTTTATTCCAAAAGGAAAAACAGGTCTGAGAGAGTACAATCGTTCGGATTATTGTAGTAAAACAAATGTTAGAAAATCCTTTGAAGAGTTGGTAAAAAACGCTAATTTCAATTATACTTTTTTAAGTTACAACAACGAAGGTTTAATGACCGAAGACGAAATTAGAACTATTATGTCCAAATACGGAAAATACGATTTGGTGACCACCAATTACCAACGTTTTAAAGCCGACAAAACCGAAAATAGAATTCACACAGCAAGTAGCACAACTGAATTTTTGCACATTTTAGAGAAATAATCGTAGTAACTCATTGGTGCAATTATTAAATTATTAGAAATAAAAAATTGAAACGCATAGAAATATAGAAAAAAAGAATTCGATAGACCAATTGCTTCGCCTGTTCGCTATCGCTCGGGTCTTGGATTCACAGCTATGTATCACTATCAAAAAGTAAAACGCCTTATAAAATCTATGATTCTATGCGTTTAATATAAATAACATTTTAAATTACACCTAACGGGTTTATAGTATAATAACATGAAAATAATAGCCGTAATCGGAGCAGGAACAATGGGCAACGGAATTGCACATACCTTTGCGCAATGTGGTTTTACCGTAAAACTGATTGACGTTTCCGAAAAATCATTGGATAAAGGAATGGCAACTATTTTTGCCAATTTAGACCGAATGGTTGCCAAAGGAACCATTACCGAAGAAGAAAAATTCAAAACCATCAGTAATATTATTACTTATACTGATATAAAAGACGGTGTTGTTGGTGTAGATTTGGTTGTTGAAGCAGCTACCGAAAACGTGGAATTAAAACTCAATATTTTCAAGCAATTGAACGAAGTTTGTTCGCATAATACGATTTTGGCAACCAATACTTCTTCTATTTCTATTACACAAATTGGTGCTGTTGTGGCTCATCCGGAACGCGTTATTGGAATGCATTTTATGAATCCTGTGCCGATAATGAAATTGGTCGAAATCATTCGTGGTTATAATACGAGCGATGAAGTGACGAAAATCATTATGACTTTGTCCGAAAAACTGGGTAAAACTCCCGTTGAAGTCAACGATTATCCTGGTTTTGTTGCCAACAGAATTTTGATGCCAATGATAAACGAAGCCATCGAAACACTGTACAACAAAGTGGCTGGTGTTTATGAAATTGACACCGTGATGAAACTCGGTCTGGGACACCCGATGGGACCTTTGCAATTAGCTGATTTTATTGGGCTTGACGTATGCTTGGCCATTTTGAATGTGATGTACGACGGTTTCAAAAACCCGAAATACGCTCCTTGCCCTTTATTGGTCAATATGGTTCGTGCTGGAAAATTGGGCGTGAAATCTGGTGAAGGTTTTTATGATTATAGCGAAAGTAAGAAAGCGGAGAAAATTTCGAAACAGTTTATATAATAAAATATGTCAATCGCACAAAACCTCCTCAAAATAAAATCCACTTTACCATCAACTGTAACTCTTGTTGCCGTTTCTAAAACCAAACCCATTCCCGATTTGATGGAAGGGTATGATGCGGGTCAACGCATTTTTGGCGAAAACAAAATCCAAGAAATGGCCGAAAAATGGGAAGCGATGCCAAAAGATATCGAATGGCATATGATTGGTCACGTTCAGACGAACAAGGTCAAATTTATGGCGCCATTTGTGAGTTTGATTCACGGTGTGGATAGCTTGAAATTATTGGAAGAAATCAACAAACAAGCTAAAAAAAACAATAGAATTATCGATTGTTTATTACAAATATATATTGCCGAAGAAGAAAGTAAATTTGGCTTGGATGAAGAAGAACTCAACGAGATTCTTCACTTCGTTCAGAATGACAAAGATGGAATGAAAAACATTCGAATCGTTGGATTAATGGGAATGGCGACTTTTACGGATAATCAAAACCAAATCAAGAAAGAATTCACCCATTTGAAATCGATTTTTGATAAGTTGCAATTGCGTAAAGACGCGATTAATCGCGTCTCTACATTATCAATGGGAATGTCTGGCGATTATCAACTCGCAATTGAATGCGGAAGTACGATGGTTCGGATAGGAAGTAGTATCTTTGGGGGACGAATTTGATTTTTGATTTAAGATTAACGCTTTTTGAATTCAGATTTGAAATCTGAAGACTAAAAACTGAACACCGAACACTTATTTTGTACGCAATACTCGACATAGAAACTACCGGAGGACAATTCAACGAAGAAGGAATCACGGAAATTGCCATTTATAAATTTGACGGTCACGAAATCGTAGACCAGTTCATTAGCTTAGTCAATCCTGAAATTCCAATTCAGCCGTTTGTAGTGAAATTGACTGGAATTAATAATGCCATGTTGCGCTCTGCTCCAAAGTTTTTTGAAGTAGCCAAACGCATTATCGAAATGACTAATGATTGCGTTTTAGTGGCACACAACGCCGATTTCGATTACCGAATTCTTCGCACTGAATTTCGTCGTTTGGGATATGATTTCAATATAAAAACACTTTGTACTGTCGAATTATCCAAGAGATTATTGCCAGAGCAAACTTCCCACAGTTTAGGAAAATTGGTTCGTGCTTTAGGAATCCCAATGGCCGACAGACATCGTGCGAGCGGCGATGCGATGGCAACTGTAAAATTGTTTAAAATGCTTTTAGACAAAGATTTGGATAAAGAAATTGTAAAAGAACTCATCAAATTTGAAGTCAAAAAAGGAATTGCTCCCAAACTGATGGATATTGTGGAGAATCTGCCTTCAAAAACAGGAATTTATTACATCCATAAAGAAAACGGTGGCATAATCTTTATTGGCAAAAGCCGAAATATTAAAAAAAGGGTGAATCAGCATTTTACGGGAATCACCAAAAGTGCCAAGAAAATCCAAAATGAAGTTTTTACCGTAACTTATGAAGAAACAGGAAGCGAATTGATTGCACTTTTGAAAGAATCTCAAGAAGTCAAAATTCACCGTCCAATCTACAACCGAATGTCCCCAAAAAGCAATTTTTCTTGGGCAGTTTATGTCGAGAAAGATGCCAACGGTTATCTGAATTTAAAACTACAAAAAGCCGACGGTCGCAAGAAAGAAGTAAAATCATATACTTCCCTGCAAGAAGGAAAAGACGCTTTGTTTCGCATCAGTTCGCATTATCATTTATGCCAGAAACTGACTGGTTTATACGAAACCAAAACACATTGTTTTCAGCATACCATCAACGAATGCGATGGCGCTTGTGTTGAGAAAATAGCTCCCGAACAATATAATTTACGAGTTCAAGCCTTCATAGAAAATAATATATTCGACAACAAAACGTTGGCAATTCTTGATAGAGGTCGCACCATTTCTGAGCGTAGTGCGATTTTAATAGAAAATGGAGTCTACAAAGGATATGCTTTTTACGATTTGAATTACCAAATCAACAATATCGAAATTCTAAGGAATATCATCACGCCAATGCAAAGCAATCGGGATACTCGAAACAGTATTCAAAGCTATATTCGAAAGTCAAAAACAATCAAGATTATAAATTTTTAATTTATATTTGATGATACGCAAACCAAAATCAAAACTCAACCTTCTTAGGCAAAGAATCCATATCATCATTTATGGTACAGATACAGTCGCAGGAAGATTATTCGACTTGATTCTTTTGGGACTAATTCTCTTGAGCGTTTTCTTGGTAATGCTCGAAACCGTAAAAGGATTTGATGCCAAATACCACCATGAACTCATTATTCTCGAATGGATTATAACTGGTTTTTTTACCCTTGAATATTTGCTAAGAATAGCCACCACCAATAGACCTCGAAATTATATTTTCAGCATCTTTGGCATCATCGATTTACTTGCTATTCTACCCATGTATTTATCCTTTTTCTTAGTGGGTTCCAAAGTTTTTTCAATAATACGTGCCTTGAGATTATTGCGATTATTCAAAATATTAAACCATCCAAAATTTACAGGACAGTCCATTCATTTGCTAAAAGCACTGAATGCTAGCCGAGGCAAAATCACTGTATTCCTTTATTTTGTTCTCATTAGCACTATTCTAATCGGCTCGATAATGTACGTTGTCGAAGGCGAAGAAAACGGATTTACCAGCATTCCAATGAGTATTTATTGGACCATCGTGACACTGACAACCGTGGGTTATGGCGACATCTCACCCGGAACACCTTTGGGACAATTCATCGCCTCGATGGTTATGATTCTCGGTTACGGAATCATCGCCGTTCCCACAGGAATTGTAACCGCCGAATTTACAAGAACGAACACCAACAAAACTGAACTTGAAAAAAATTCATGTGAAAATTGTGGTGTCGCCAATCATAACCCTAATTCTAAATTTTGTTATCATTGTGGACATCCACTGACACTCAAATAATAAGAAGCTATTTCCAGCTGTACACTACAACTCCTCGTTGTTCAAGTTATTATTCTAAGGCATAAAAGGAGCTTCCGTTGGTCGCTCTTTTACACCAAGAAAAACTAACTTTCACCACTGCGGGGTTTCCGTTTCCATCTGGGCTAACAAATATGAAGTACTTAATCACCATCGTCGGACCAACAGCCATAGGAAAAACTTCCTTGAGCATCACCTTGGCGCAACATTTCAATTGCGATATTATTTCCTGCGACAGCCGACAATTTTTCAAGGAAATGCAAATTGGCACCGCTGTTCCCACGACCGAAGAATTGGCTGGAGCACAACATCATTTCATCCAAAACAAATCCATTTTCGAAAATTATACCGTAGGCGATTTCGAAAAAGAAGCCATTGCCAAACTCGATGAATTATTTTTAACCAATGATTATGTTGTTCTGGTTGGCGGTTCAGGTTTATACGGTGACGCTATTTTAAAAGGTTTTGACGATTTTCCCGAAATTGAAACTTCTGTTCGGGGTGAAGTCACTTCTAATTATGAAAAATTAGGAATCGAATATTTGCAAACCGAATTAAAAAAACGTGACCCCAATTATTTTGAAGTCGTGGCCAAAGAAAATCCACAACGAATGATGCGTGCCTTGGAAGTTTGCATTGGTTCTGGAAAACCTTATTCTTCCTTTTTAAACCAAAAGAAAAACACTCGCAACTTCACTCCTATCCTTATTGGTTTAGAAGCTGAAAGAAGCCTGATTTACGATAGAATTAACCAGCGAGTTGACATAATGATGACCGAAGGTTTATTGGCCGAAGCCGAAAATTTATTTGCTCACAAAGACTTGAATGCTTTACAAACGGTTGGTTACAGAGAATTATTCAGTTATTTTGAAGGCGAAATCTCCTTGGATTTTGCCATCGAAGAAATCAAGAAAAACACCCGACGATTTGCCAAAAGACAACTCACTTGGTTCAAAAGAAACGAACAAACAATGTGGTTCGATTATTTGATGGATAGAAAAGAAATTATAAAAAATATCAATAACAATATCAATGGCAATATCAACGGCAATGGAATATAAAAATTCTAAATGCTAATTTCTAACTTCTAACTTCTAAACTCTTCCCTCAAAATGCCAATTTCGCCAAATTTCACGTCCATATTCAGTAAAGATTGGGAAATCAATTTTACCCAATGCATGCCAAACGAATATTTAAAATATACCGATTTATGCAACATTTTACAATTGACTGCTGCAGCTCATTCTGAACTTGGAGGAATTAGTTTTTCGGATATGCAGGAATTCAATCAGGCTTGGGTTTTGAGTAGAATGCGGGTTGAAATCAACGAATTACCCAAATGGAAAGACGTTGTAACGGTAAAAACTTGGATTAATACACTCGAAAATTCTCGTTCGGTTCGAGCTTTGGAATTGTATGTAAATGACAAGAAAATAGTGGGTTGCGAAACTTTCTGGGCCGTTTTCAATACTAAAATAAGACGTCCACAAGCCTTGGCTTTGCCTTTTGCACATTTTGAATTATATCCAGAGCAAAAAGCAACCGAAAAGCCTTTCTCAAAAATCAATATCAACAACGAAACCGAAATGGTCTTCGAAAAAGTAGTTGCACTTTCAGATTTAGATATTGTCAATCACGTGAACAACGTGAAATACTTAGAATGGTGTTTGGATTTCTTAGATTTGGAATTGATTTTAAATCAAAAAATAGAAAGTTTCGAAATGAATTTCCTCAAGGAATTGTCATTAAAAGATAAAGTGGTCATACACGAAAACCTGACGTCAGACGCTATGGTTTTCAGCATTACTAAAGAAGAAAAAACCTGTTTTGCCTTGCTGTTGAATTTGGAGTAAAACTAAAAGGCTCCGATTTCTCGAAGCCTTATATAATCAAAATTTGATTTATTTTTTAACCACTAATCTAAAACCTTCACCGTGAATGTTTAGGATTTCCACATTTGGATCTAGCTTTAGGTATTTTCTCAATTTGGCAATATATACGTCCATACTTCTGGAAGTAAAATAGTTGTCATCTCTCCATATTTTTGTTAATGCTAGTTCTCTTGGCATTAAATCATTCTCGTGAAGAATCAACATTTTCAACAATTCGTTTTCTTTTGGAGATAATTTCACTGGTTCCTCTTCATTAACAGACAAAAATCTAAGTTTAGAATTCAAGTGAAATTTACCTACATTAAATTCAAACTGTACCGGTTCGGATGGAGTTGCAGATGATTTTCTTTGAATTATAGCTCTTATTTTCATCAACAAAACTTCAGAATCAAATGGTTTGTTCAAATAATCATCTGCTCCAGCTTTGTATCCTTTTAGCACATCTTCTTTCATAGATTTTGCTGTTAGAAAAATAATTGGTACTTCTTGATTTTTTTCTCTTATCTCTTTTGCTAATGTATAGCCGTCTTTGTAGGGCATCATTACATCCAAAATACACAAATCGTAATTATCTTTTTTGAATTTTTCAAAGCCTTCCATTCCGTTTTTGGCCAAAGTGACATCAAAGTCATTTAACATTAAATAATCTTTTAGAACAGCCCCAAAATTTAAGTCGTCTTCAACCAAAAGTATTCTTTTATTTACATTTTCCATATCTTAATTTATTAATGGTATTTTTATTATGAAGGTACTCCCTTTTCCCTTTTCACTTTCTACATAAATTTGACCGTTATGGTCGTCAATAATTTTTTTAACATAAGCCAATCCTAAACCGTGCCCTTTTACATCGTGTAAATCTCCTGTGTGCTCACGATAGAATTTTTCGAAAATTCTTTTTTGAGCTATTTTACTCATTCCAATTCCATTATCTTTAATCTTTATAATCAAAAATTCTTTTACATTTTCGGTAAAAATGTCAATTTTTGGAATATTTGGAGAGTATTTTATAGCATTTTCCAAAATATTTACAATTACATTAATAAAATGAACTTCGTTCAACAAAACATTTGTTCGTTCTGCTACAAAATATTTAGTAATAGTGCCTTGTCTATCTTCTAAAATTAGATTAACATGTTCAATCGCGTCTTCTATAACTTCTTGAATATTAACGGTTTCTTTGCTAATATTTAATTCTTTTTTCTCTAATTTTGATATTCTCAATACATTCTCCACTTGGGCATGCATTCGTTTATTTTCATCTTTAATCATTTGAAGATATTTGAGAACCATCGTCTCATTTCCTATAATTTTTGGATTTTTTATAGCATCCAAAGCCAAATTTATCGTTGCAATGGGTGTTTTAAATTCATGTGTCATATTATTAATGAAATCTGATTTTATCTCTGATATATGACGTTGACGAATCAACTGATTTAATGCACTTGAATAAGCAATAATAATGATGAGCGTAAAAATGATGGATAATAATGTTATTCCAACCAAATCAGAAAGCAAAAATTTCTTTTTATTGGGAAATGAAACTAATAATTGATATTTATTATTTCCTTCATTGTCCGAAAATATTGGAATAGTATAAGTATTATTTGCATCATATACAAACCCATCCGATTTTACCTTAGTTGCTAAACCACTGCTAAAAACTCCAAATTCAAATTTTGTATTAACACCATATTTTACTAATTCTTTCTTCAATAATTTTTCCAAGGCTTCTTTTGAAACTCTCTCCTGCAAAGGCATTGTCGAAGCTATATCCTTAAAGAAAATTTCAAACTGTGCTTTATCTAAAACACCTAAACTTCCTGTTTTTTCAATTTTGACATCAGGTATCAAATCTTGCTGAACACTCGAATTGTCAATTTTATTATTGTTGTAAACTTCAGTAACTCGCTTAGAATTAAAACTTTTAAATTTAACACTATCTAATTTTTTACCAAAAATTGAAGAGGTAATATCAAAATCTTCCTCTTTCAAAACACTTGAATAAACTGTTGTTGTGTTATTCTCATGATTCTTTTGAATATAATAAAACTCTAATAGATCCACTTTTTGGGGTATTTTACCCGTACTATCTTTATACCTATTGTACTTATCAAAAAAACTATAAGCTTCTTGCTCTTGAAGCTTATCAGCTACAGTTCCTATTACAGATTTGACATGAAATTTAAATTGCTCGTCATTATTTTTTAACGAGGTATTAAACCAATACACTTGTACCAAAATTATCCCTATTAAGGATAAACTCATCAATAAAACCAGTATTCTAAAAAATAATTTATTCATCGATACAAAATTAGTATTTTAACAATATAAATAATAATAATTTAACCAAAGATTAACAACAAAGATTGAAATTATTAAATATTCAAAATTTTAAGAATTTTATCAATTTCTGCTTTTGCAGTTTTCGGATCTACATTTTCGATGATAAAATCACTTTTAGAAACACGTTGATCATCACTCCATTGTGCATTAATTCTCCTCAAAACTAACTCACGAGTGGTTTTATCCCTTTGAATTACTCTCTGAATCCTTGTTTCTAAAGGTGCAGTAACCGTTATTATCAAATCGCAATTTTTATAACTTCCACTCTCAAATAAAATGGCAGCTTCATAAATAACAAACGGAGCATTTTTGTGGTTCAAAACCCAATCTTGGAAATGTTTTTTTACCGCTGGATGAATAATAGCGTTGAGTAGTTTTAGTTTTTCAGGGCTACTAAATACAATTTGAGATAATTTTTCTCGGTTTAAAATAGCGTCATCAAAGATGGAGTCGCCAAAAGTTTTTTTAATTTCTTCTATAATTTCAGGAGACTGCGTAATCTTTCTTGCCTCATCATCAGCAATATAAACAGGTATATTCGCCTCCATAAAATGATTGGCTATAGTGGTTTTTCCACTTCCGATACCTCCTGTTAATCCAATTATTTTTGTCATTTTATACCAATTAAAAAAATTAGTTCGATATATTTCTGGTATAATGCCGATATAGTGTGAAAATAGGACAATTTATTGGACTATAATGAACACATAATCGGTATTATTTTAAAAAAAACAGCTCCGGAAATGCGTCTTGCGGTTTTTGATTCAGAATAATGACTTTTATGAAGGACTCCATAAACCCAGTTCCGTAACCAAAAAATTGTTTCCAAACCGCTTTGATGGATAATAAACCCACTTTGAAACTTTTATTTTTATAAGTTGACACCAAAAAAATCATCACAAAATACACAAAATACAATTGAAGCAATATATCATATGTAAAAATCAACAAAATCACCGCAAAAAGCAAACCAATTATAAAAACCGATGGGAAGAAAAAAGTGATCTTGTTGTATTGAGGATACCAACTATTCAATATTGGTCTGGCTTTGCCAAATTTATTGACCTGAACTGTAAATTTTTCCCAGTCGATTCTTCGTTTATGGTAAACGTAAGCTTTGGGAAAAAGTTTGGTTTCAAAACCTAAATTCCACAAACGGATAGATAAATCAGGATCTTCGCCGGGATGAATATTCCCAAAACCATTCGATGCTTCAAATGCTTTTCGAGACAATCCCATATTGAAACTTCGGGGTTGAAACTTATCAATTTTCTCCGAACCACCACGAATTCCGCCCGTAGTAAGAAAAGAAGTCATCGCAAAATTGATTGCTTTTTGAATATCCGAAAAACTATCTAAAGCCGCATCAGGCCCTCCAAAACAATCGACATAATTTTCTTTTAGTGCCTTAGCAACTTCGGTCAAATAGCTTTTTGGGATAATACAATCCGAATCGAAAATGATAAAATAATCGCCTTTGGCTTTTTTCATTCCGTAATTCCTAGAATCGCCGGGTCCTGAATTTTCTTTAAAAGAATAAGATAAGTGCAGTTTTCCAGCAAATTTACGCACCACATCATCACATCGCAGCGAAGAACCGTCTTCTACTATCACCACTTCAAAATTATCAGTATAATCTTGTTGTGATAAACTTTCTAGCAGCTCATCCACTTCATCCGGACGATTGTAAACGGGTATGATTAAAGAAAATAACATAAACAAAAATTAAGGTGCGACGTATGGCTAAAAATTTTAACAAAGATAAACTTTTATCCATAAAAAAACCACCACGCAATGCGTGATGGTTGTACTATTTTTGATTCTAAAAAGAATATTATTTTATTATATAATACTAGGAATACCTACCATTTCGTTAGAATCTTCTTTGTAATCAACGCCTGCAAAATCGAACCCAAAAAGGTTTAAGAAATCTTTTCTATACCCTTCTAAATCACCTATTTCTGCTAAATTTTCGGTTGCAGCTTGTTTCCATAAAGTAGCTACTTTTTCCTGAACTTCGTCACGCATTTCCCAATCGTCAATTCTAATTCTTCCATTATCATCGGTTGGAATTGGATTTCCTGTAAACAATCTTTCGTAATACAAACGTTGGATTTGTTCGATACAACCTTCGTGAATTCCTTCTTCTTTCATTATTTTATACAACAAAGAAATATACAACGGAATCACAGGAATCGCTGAACTAGCTTGAGTTACCAATGCTTTATTTACCGATACAAATGCCTCTCCATCAATAGATTTTAAACTATCCGAAATCGAGAAAGCTGTTGCTTCAAGATGATCTTTAGCACGGCCAATTGTTCCTTTTCTATAAACCGCTTCGGTCAATGATGGTCCGATATAGGAATAAGCAACTGTTTTAACTCCTGGAGCCAAAAGATTTTCTGCCTTCAGCGCCTCCATCCACATTGCCCAATCCTCGCCACCCATTACGGCAACAGTATTGGCAATATCATCATCTTGAGAAGGCGAAATGCTAATTTCAGTCACAACTCCTGTGTGAAAATCGACAGTTTTATTCGTGTAAGTTGCTCCAATTGGTTTCAGAACCGAACGATGCAAAACTCCCGTAACAGGATGCAAACGAACAGGTGAAGCTAAACTATAAATCACTAAATCCACCTGACCTAAATCAGCTTTTATCAAGTCTAAAGTTTGTCTTTTAATTTCGTTAGAAAAAGCGTCTCCGTTGACACTTTTGGCATACAATCCTGCCTTATTAGCTTCTGTTTCAAAAGCCGCAGAATTGTACCAACCTGGAGATCCTGTTTTACCTAATAATGGAGGTTTTTCAAAAAACACACCGATTGTTGCTGCATTAGAACCAAAGGCTGCCGTAATTCTAGAAGCCAAACCAAATCCTGTTGAAGCTCCAATTACTAAAACTTTTTTGGGACCATCGATAGTTCCTTTTGATTGGATGTAATTTATTTGATTTTTTACACTTTGTGCACATCCAACTGGGTGCGACGTAAGGCAAATAAATCCTCTCATTCTTGGTTCTATAATCATATATGTAAAAATTATTCGTTTATTCGGTTTTTTTAAGTTGACAAATATAAGTCATTTCTTTAATTCAACAAGGCTTTTGCGTGGTTTAATGCGGAATCCGAAACCACAGTTCCCGATAACATTTGCGCAATTTCGACAACGCGTTCTTCATTGGACAATAATCGCAATTCTGATTGTGTATCCTCACCAATGGTTGCTTTAGAAACCTTGAAATGTGCTGTTCCTTTTGCTGCAATTTGTGGCAAATGGGTAATAGCAAATATTTGCATCGTCTGACTCATATCTTTCATGATTTCACCCATTCTATTGGCAATTTCTCCAGAAACTCCCGTGTCGATTTCATCAAAAATCAAGGTAGGTAATTTTGAATATTGTGCTAATATTGCCTTTACAGCCAGCATAATTCTGGACATTTCGCCACCTGAAGCTACTTTTTTCAACAATCCAAAATCGGTTCCTTTATTGGCCGAAAACAAAAATTGAAGTTCGTCTTTTCCGTTTTCGAAATACGTTGAAGACTTGTTTAAATCCATTTTGAAACGAACATTAGGCATTCCTAAAGTCTCTAAAATTGAAATTAATTTCTGAGATAAAACGGGAACTGCCTCGACTCTTTTCTCATGAATCGCTTTGGACAAAGTATCTAAAGATTCTGTTTTTTGTTGAAAAGAATCGTTCAAAGAAGCGATTTCATGTTCTAGATTTCCTAACTCTAAAACCGAATTTTCAAGATTATTTTGAATTTCTATTAGCTCATCAACAGTTGAAACTTGGTGTTTCTTTTGTAAATTATAAATCAGTTGCAACTTTTGGCTAATTAATTCTAGTTGTTCAGGATCATTAATCAGTTTCTCTGAACAACGATTCAATTCATCCGAAATATCGTCAAATTCAATCGTAAGACTTGTAATTCTTTCTAGCAATGAAAAATATTCTGGCGAAAATGAAGCAATTTTTTGCAAAGAAACTTTAATCTCTTTCAAATTATACATCACACCTATTTGTTCTTCATTGGCTATAGCCAAAGATTTATCAATAGACTCTTTTATGATTTCGACATTATTCAACTTTTCAAAATCAGCTTCAAGGGTTTCTTGTTCGCCAGATTTTAAATTCGATGTTATTAATTCGTCCAATAAAAAAGTATTGTATTCCTGTTGTTTATAAGATTCCGCTTGTTTTTTAAGCAACAAATTCAACTTCGATTTATCAGATTTATAGCTTTTCAAAACCGTTTGATATTCTAAAATACTTTCCTGATTATTGGCAATGGCATCGATAATTTCGAATTGAACTTTTTCTTCTGAAAGTTCTTGGGTTTGATGTTGTGAGTGAATATCTATCAAAAACAAACTTAATTCCTGCAATTCCTGCAAATTTACGGGGCTGTCATTGATAAAAGCTCTAGATTTTCCTGAAGGAAGAATTTCACGACGAATGATGGTTTCATTTTCGTAATCTAAATCATTGGTTTCAAAAAAGGGAAGTAAATTGTATTTTGAGATTTCAAAATGAGCTTCGATGACGCACTTTTCGTCTTTGTTTTTCAGTGAAGTTAAATCGGCTCTTTTCCCTAAAACTAATCCTAAAGCACCTAAAATTATGGATTTTCCCGCACCAGTTTCTCCAGTAATAATCGAAAATCCTTTAGAAAAATCGATAGTCAATTTTTCGATTAACGCATAGTTTTTTATCGACAGAGAAGTTATCATTTATATAATTTTTGAAAAAGAAACGTAAAAAATAAAAATAAGATGGTAATTAATATTTAATATTCACCCATTTACTCGAGTTCAACGGTGAAGTTTTATTTAAACTTTCGACTAAATCAGCAATTGGGATATTGGGTCCACCCGAAAAAATAGAGACAATCTCATCGGATTTAGCATCAAAAAATACTCGAGTCAAGAAGGCATTTGGCTTTATTGAATTTAGTTTTCCAATATTTAGCAATGATAATTTAATTTTTTCTTTTGCCGCCTTTAAATCCTGAGTCATTATATCTAAACCAGAATGATACAAAAGAGACGATTGACGAAGATCATTATAGACTGGTGCTAATAAATCATTTACCAAAAAATACCTACTGTTAATCCCATCTGATGGACTCCATCCGTTGTAACCACTTTGCTGGGCAACATTTGCAATGTTTTGAGCGGTCTCTAAAAAAGGATTCCCACCCAAAGGCATAAAAGTGTCTATGTCCAATCCGATAATTATATGGCTATAAAACGAAATCACTGAAACCAAATTCGATTCAAATTCAGCTGGATTGAAGATTAGTTGCTGATTCTGTGTGTAACTGAAGCTAAAATCTTTATCATTATAATTTAATATCGGAGTTGAATAAGACGAATTATATACCAATCTAGCGGATTGAACTTGAATTGTAGCTGTATATTTATCCGATTCATAAGAGGAAAGTGTAATATACATCGAACAATTTATCTTTTCATTTTGTTTGAAAATTTGTCCAGTCCACTGCGTTTGATTAACAAATTCGCTCAACGAAGTTTGGAGTGTTTTGAAGACCTGCTGATTTGCGTTTGGTAATCTTTCGGCATTTACTGTAACTGTGCAATTTAACTCCTGAGAATGAGCAAATCCAAATGAAAGCATTAAGAAAGATACAATTATTCTAGTCATACGGAGTTACTATTTATTATTTAATGCAATATGAAATAAGCTCAAATCATTATAAGATTTCTAATTCAATTTTGAAGACTCATTTTGCAAAATGGGCTACTACTTTGTTTAAAATATCATCGGCAACGGCTTCTTTCGATTTTAAATCCATTTGTTCCACCGAGAAATTCTTATCTATAAAAGTAATTTTGTTGGTTGGTTTACCAAAACCAGCACCTTCATCCTGCAAAGAATTAAGAACTATCAAATCTAGCTTTTTTTTCTGAATTTTCGACTTTGCATTATCAATTTCATTTTCAGTTTCCAATGCAAAACCAATTAAAAACTGATTGGTCTTGATTTCGCCCAATGAAGCCAAAATATCTTTTGTTTTTTCGAGTTCGATTGAAAACTCATCTGCTCCTTTTTTTATTTTTTGAATCGAAACATTCTTTGGCTTGTAATCAGCAACAGCAGCAGCTGCAATTGCAACATCTACATTGGCAAAATATTGATGACAAGCATCATACATTTCCTGAGCTGAAATAACTGGAACCACTTTTACCAAATGATTTTCGGTTTTTAAGTGAGTAGGTCCAGCAACTAAAACCACCGAAGCTCCTAAATTTGCTGCACTTTGAGCAATATCAAAGCCCATTTTTCCAGACGAATGATTTCCTATAAAACGCACAGGATCTATTGCTTCGTATGTAGGGCCAGCAGTAATTAGTATTTTTTTTCCTTTGAGAGGTAATTTATGCTCTAAATCGGCTTCTAAAAAAGCAACTATATGTTCCGGTTCAGACATTCTTCCTTCGCCAGACAAACCACTAGCTAGTTCACCGGTTTCAGCTGGAATCATTGTATTTCCATACAACTTTAAAGTTTTAAAACTCTCTAACGTCGAGGGATGAATATACATATCCAAGTCCATTGCAGGTGCAAAGTAAACGGGACATTTTGCCGATAAATAAACTGCAATTAAAAGATTGTCGCAAGCACCATTTGCCATTTTTGACAAGGTATTTGCTGTAGCTGGAGCAATAATCATCAAATCGGCCCAAAGACCTAATTCGACGTGACTATTCCATTTTTCATTCTCTTCATCCTGATTGTAAAAATTGGAATAAACAGGATTTTTCGATAAAGTAGATAACGTAAGTGGCGTTATAAAATCCTTAGAAGCAGGTGTCATTATCACTTGGACATGTGCACCTGCTTTTATAAAAAGTCTGACTAATGTAGCTGTTTTATAAGCTGCAATTCCACCGGAAATTCCCAGTAAAATTTTTTTCCCGCTTAAAACTGACATTTATTGCTATTTATTTGGTTCCTTCTCTGTGGTAGATTTTTCCTTCTAACCATTCTTGAACTGCTAAAGCGTGTGGTTTAGGTAATTTTTCGTAAAACTTAGAAACCTCAATTTGTTCTTTGTTTTCAAAAACTTCTTCTAGACTGTCATTGTAAGTAGCGAACTCTTCCAATTTTTCGGTCAATTCTTTTTTGATTTCAGAATTGATTTGGTTTGCTCTTTTGGCCATAATAGTTATAGCTTCATACACATTTCCTGTAGGCTCTTCTATAACATTTTTATTATATGTTATTGTATTTACCGGAGCATTTGTCTTTCTTAAATCCATTACTTTGTTTATTATTTAGTGAAATTTTTTAAATCGGTTTCAATTCGAGCAAACATTTCGTCGGCAAGTTTTTTGTGTTTTGTTTCTGGTTTAAATTTAATTAAACTAGTGTAAGCTGTCTTAGCAATATTTAAACGTTCTTCCATTTTATCAGGCACACTGTTTATTGCTAGTTGGTAAGCTGAATCGTATTTATAGAAAAGAGCATCTTCCTTATAAGGCGTTCCGGGATAATCTGAAACAAAATTATCAAGTGCTACCATTGATGCTTTATACTCCATAATAGTATTGTATTGCTTCGCATTTTCAAAGACTTTTCTCTCAATTTTATCGTTTAATTCTCTCAAAGTTTTATTAGCCTCTGGTAAGTATGTCGAATTGGGATAAGCATCTATAAATTCTTGCAATTTTTCTATAGCCTTGAAAGTATCTACTTGATCCAAACTATATACTGGCGAAAGTTTTGAAAAACACTTTGCTCCGAGAAAAGCTGTTTCTTCGATTTTTTCACTTTTTGGATAACCTGAAGTAAAACTCTCGAATTGATAAGCTGCTAAATAATATTGTTTTGTATTATAATACGACATCGAAAACATATAAAATAATTTCTCTGCTTGAGGTTTTCCTCTATAAGCTGGAGCTATTTGTTCTATAAGCCTGATAGCATCAGCATATTTTCCTGCTTCATATAATTTTGTTGCCGTTTCAAACTTTACAGCTACATCCTCTGATTTTAATGCTTTTTGATATTCACTACAAGAAGCGAAAACAACCAAAAGAATTAACAACGATACTATTTTTTTAATCACAATAATGACATTTTTTTTGATTTCGCGAACCGAACCATTTTGACGAACAGATGAAATATTCTTCGAATTCATTTTTTTACTTTAATTTGTAACCTACAAGAAAACTAGAGCTTTCAAAAAAAAAAAAAACATAAAAGTTTAGGGCGCAAATTTAGGTATTAATTTAGCCATTACAAAATATTTTTTTTTCTACTAAAAAGAAGCGTTTTCTGTGAGTTTATTGATTTTTTTTGACAAATTTATCGATTCTATTTTCAAGAGATTCATCAACTTTCACTAACGGCAAACGAACAGTATTCTCTGCCAAACCTAGGGATTGATAGACTTGTTTGATTCCCGCAGGATTTCCTTGTTCGAAAATCATGTCGATACAATCGGAAAAAAGGTATTGTATTTTGAATGCGTCATCCACTTTTCTGTTCAGTCCCAAACGAATCATTTCGGAAAATTCTTTTGGAAAACCTTGAGCAATTACTGAAATAACGCCAGAACCACCCGCTAAAACAATTGGCAAAGCAATCATATCGTCGCCAGAAAGTACTAGAAAATCTTTTGGTTTATCTTTTATTAATCGCATAGCTTGAATCATATCACCAGCGGCTTCTTTGATAGCTACTATGTTTTTGAAATCATTAGCCAATCGAATTACTGTTGAAGGCAAGACATTACTTCCTGTTCTGCTCGGAACATTATATAAAATTACTGGAATCGGTGAAGCCTCAGCAACAGCTTTAAAATGTTGGTAAATTCCTTCTTGAGTGGGCTTGTTATAATATGGTGATATCGAAAGAATGGCATCAAATTGGGATAAATCTCTTGTTTTAAGTTCCTCGACAACTTCGGCTGTATTGTTTCCGCCAACTCCAAGAACCATTGGCAATCTTCCTTTATTAGCTTCGATTATAGTTTTAATAACAAATTCTCTTTCCTCCTTATTCATTGTTGCATTTTCTGCAGTGGTACCAAGAATAACAAGATATTCTACACCTCCATCAATAGAAAGATTTACTATTCTTATTAATGCTTCTGTATCTATTGATAAATCTTTTTTAAATGGAGTCGCAAGGGCAACGCCAGTTCCAATTAATGATTGCATAATTTGTTTTATATTTTGTTTAGTATTTTCAAATATCTGAATAATTCGTGAACAAAAACGCTATGATTTTCGGCATTTGTATTAATCATCAAATGATTTAATTTTTTATCTACTGAGGAAAACCCAACTTTAAATTGTGCTCTTGAATGATTCGTCACTATTTTCAAAAAGGCTTTTTCTATATCGTAATAACTTATTAATAAATCGAATTTTTCTTTAATAAATTCTTTTACGACAGGTTCTGTAATTTGTGCATTCCAATTCAGATGTTTTATTCCAAAAGTTGGATGTGAATAAACTTCATTTTTCTTCCACTTATCTCTGTAAACAATTATTTTTAAGTTGCTTTCAGAAAACCCATTAGCAATTATTTCTGCTATCAAAGCTTCTTTTTCTAAAAAATAACTCTCATCAATAAGCAAACCAACAGTCTGAATAGAGCTTATATCTTTGCTAATCTTAGTGTTATGTAAATTATTTTTTAAAAATTTTAATAAAAAATAATTCTTTATATAATTTAAAAACATATTACTTTTACCTGATTACAAAATTAATTAATTAAGTCTCATTTCAGATGGTAAATCTAAAAAAGTATAATGGTGTTTTAAAACTTTTTGTTATATTCTTAACACTTATTTTTATTATTTCCTGTGCAAAACAAAGTTATTATGTCTCAAAAATTGAAGGTAAACGAATCACAATTACTGACAAAGATACTCAAAATCAACAAATTGAAAACTACGTTAAACCGTATCGAGAACACATTAACAAAGACTTAGACAGTATATTGGCTTATTGTCCAGTTACTTTAGATAAAAATGATGGAAAATGGCAGTCTACTATTGGAAATCTTATGGCTGATGTCACTTTGCAAAGAGGCAATTTAGTTTTTAAAGCTCGAGAAAAAAAAGACATCGATTTGTGTATTCTAAACAGCGGTGGTATTCGCGCAATACTTCCAAAGGGAAATGTAACTTCAAGAACCGCTTTTGAAATAATGCCTTTTGAAAATAGTCTTGTTGTTATAGCATTGAAAGGGGAACAAATTTTTGAATTGGTCGATTATTTTATTGCGACTCAAAAACCACATCCTTTATCAGGAATTACATTTGCTATTGGAAAAGACAAGTTAGCAAAAAATATCTTAGTTCAAGGAAAACCAGTAGAAAAAGACAGTCTTTATTATGTAGCAACAAATGATTATTTATCGAATGGTGGCGACAATATGAACTTCTTCAAAAAAGGAATTCAAAAATACGATTTAGATTATAAATTGAGAAATGTACTCATTGATTACTTTAAAACAGTAGATACAATTCCTGTCATCAAAGATGTGAGAATTAATGTTGAATGATATAGTTAGATTGTAGATTGCAGTTTTAAAAGATAGTTTTAAATAAATTAAATGTTTAGTTACCCTATAGCCTAGCCCCGATTACTTCACATAGCTTCCATTTTCATTGGAGTTCAGTGAACTTCGTTTGAAGAGGAAATCCCACGCTTTTTTGCGTGGATTGCAACGGAAAGCGGGATACGAGCAAAGCGAACTGACGAAGTAAATAGCTCCAAAAAAAACAAAAAATGAAAAGAAGAGATTTTATTGAAAAAACGGCTGCAAGTTCGGCATTATTGAGTTTAGGGTTGTCGTTGAGCAGTTTTAAATCAGATAGCAAACACATAACAATACTTCACACGAATGATGTTCACAGTCATATCGACCCATTTCCAATAGATGATCCTCGAAATCCAAATATGGGTGGCGTGGCCAGAAGAGCTTCGTTGATAGAAACCATTCGGCAAGAAAATCCAAATGTTTTACTACTGGATGCAGGCGATATTTTTCAAGGAACTCCCTATTTTAATTATTATGGAGGCGAATTGGAATTCAAATTGATGAGTATGATGAAATATGATTTGTCGACCATAGGAAATCACGACTTTGATAATGGTGTCGATGGTTTGACAGCCCAAATGCCTCACGCAACTTTCGAATTTGTTTCGGCAAACTACGATTTCAAAAACACTTCGATGGATGGTTTCGTAAAACCCTTTAAGATTTTTAATAAAAACGGAATTAAAATAGGTGTTTTTGGACTTGGGATTGAACTTCAAGGTTTGGTAGATAAAACGATGTCTAAAGAAACTGTTTACAATAATCCCTTGGAAATTACCCAAGATATGGTTCGAATTCTAAAAAAAGAAAACAAATGTGATTTGGTTATTTGCCTATCGCATTTGGGTTATAGATATAGCAAAGACGATTCAAATAAAATATCCGATTTAAAACTAGCCGAACAAACAAAAGATATTGATTTAATTATTGGGGGTCACACGCATACTTTTCTTGACAAACCCACTATTGTAAAAAACTTGGATGGGAAAGAAGTCTTGGTCAATCAAGTAGGCTGTTATGGCATCAATTTGGGTCGAATTGATTTTTATTTTGATAATGATAAGTCGAAAATGGCTAACGGAAAATCAATTGTCGTTTGATCTTTCCATAGCTAAAACAAATTTATAAAAGGCAAAATAAACCGACGCATTCAAGATAATTGCCAGTGGTCTGAAGCTAATTGGAGAAAGGTCTGAGAGGTAATATTTCTCGATAAAAACAATGAAATATTGGGTAATGGATAACAGTCCAAATATAAAAAACCAAGTAGTATTTTTTTTACTGTTGTTCATTATAAAATCGGATAAAGTTATTCCGGCAATTATAGAAATCAAAATATTTTGAATAATCAAAATACCATTACTTCTTGTTGTTAGTCCCGTGGTTATAGACAATAAATAAAAGAAAAAAAACAAAAAAGGAATCATTGCTATAAACAAAGGAATATAATCCTTGAGCTCTATTAGTTTAATAATGTAATAAATAATCAGCAATCGATGAATAAAAAAGGCAATCAATCCTAGAAATAACATTGTCTCAGTATCATATATAAAAAACATATTGGTAATCAAAGAAAAAAATATGGCAAAGAAAAAAAGTGGATTTTTTTGATTAGAAGTATTCCAATAAAGCACCATCAACACAATTGAAATCAAGGGTTTAAAAACAAATAGAAAAGGCTTATACAAAAATAATTCAGCGATAATTTCTACCATAGCAACAGCGAAATAAATTACTAATATTAACCTTTTGAGATTACGCTCATTATTTAAAATCTTCATATTTAACTTTTTGAAGGTATTTATCATTTTCTATAAAATAAGTCACCATAAAGAAATAGGAGAAAACCTGCACGAATATATGAATAAAACTAAAGACATACAGACTTAAATAAAATTTATTAATCAGAAAAAAAACATCTGAGACCATAAAAGAAATACACATTACGACTAAATTTAAAAATGTAAAATTTGGTTTTTTTATATAATTTGTAACAGAAAAAAAAATTAAAAGACTCAAAATAATTCCATAAATAATATAAAACGACAAGTCGAATTTCATTTTTTCGAATTTCAGATTTAGTATCGAAAAACTAATTACAGCAATAAAAAAAAACGAGACAAAGATTGAAAGACGATCACTTTTATTAAATTTTAAACGCTTAGAATCTTCATAGGAAAGTTTTAATAACAACAAATTCACTATCAAAAAGGACAATAAAGCTCCCAAAGCCGAAACATCAAAATTTAATAAATTGAAAACATCTCCTATAAAACAAAATAAAAAAACTAAGGCTTTAGTCCACGATATTTTATACTCATTAGTGATTAAATAATACATAAACACCAACGGTATAATAATCGATTTTAAATAAAGCACATACAAATCGTATTCTAATACTTTAAATAGAACAACAAATACACAAGCTGTAAAATACAAAATGAGTGAAGGTCTATTCAGTTTCATTTATCATTTTTTTAAAATCATTTTCTGAAATTATCGGAATAGTTAACTTAACCGCTTTCTCTAATTTTGCTGGTCCCATATTGGCTCCAGCCAACACAAAATCCGTTTTTGCCGAGATGGAACTTCCCACTTTTCCGCCATTGTCTTCGATGGCTTTTTTCAAATCATCCCTCGAAAATTCTTCGAAAACTCCAGAAACTACAAAGGTTTTTCCTAAGAGAATATTAGTCGCATTCGGATTTATAATTTCTACAGTTTCAAATTGAACTCCGAAACTATTCAATCTGTCAATAATACGTCTATTTTCTTGATTTTCAAAGAATTCTATTACGCTTTGAGCAATTCGTTCGCCAATTTCGTCTACCAAAATCAAATCAATTAAACTAGCTTTACTTAAAGTATCTATATTTTTGTAATGTTTTGCCAATTTTTTAGCAACTGTTTCGCCGACAAATCGAATGCCAAGCGCATACAAAACGCGTTCGAAAGGAATGTTTTTAGAATTCTCAACTCCTTTCACTAAGTTTTCTGCCGATTTTTGAGCCATTCGTTCCAAAGGCAAAATTTGCTCCTCAGTTACCTCATACAAATCAGCGTAATTATAAACTAAATTATTATTGTAAAGTAACGCCACCGTTTCTCCGCCAAGACCTTCGATGTCCATTGCTTTTCTTGAAATAAAATGCTGAATTCTTCCAATAATCTGAGGTGGACAACCATAAAAATTTGGACAATAATGATTGGCTTCACTTTCACCTCGAATCAATTCAGTTTGGCATTCGGGACAATGTGTGATGTATTTTGTTTGCTCAGAATTTTCAGAACGTTTGTTCAAATCTACTGCAATAATTTTTGGGATAATTTCGCCTCCTTTTTCAACAAAAACAGTATCACCAATACGAATGTCTAGTTTTTCAATCTGGTCGGCATTGTGCAAAGAAGCTCGTTTCACAATGGTTCCCGCCAGTTGTACTGGCTCTAAATTTGCCACAGGTGTTATAGCTCCTGTTCTTCCTACTTGGTAGGAAATCGAGTTTAATTTTGTGGAAACTTGTTCTGATTTAAACTTATAAGCTATTGCCCAACGAGGGGATTTGGCGGTAAAACCCAATTCTTCTTGATGCTGAAAACTATTCACCTTTATAACCACACCATCGGTTTCATAAGGAAGATCGTGTCGTTGAACATCCCAATATTCAATAAATTGGAAAACTTCTTCCATATTATGTGCCAATTTGGATTCTTTTGGCACTTTGAAACCCCAATTTCTAGCGGTTTCCAAACCTTCAAACTGGGACTTGAAAGGCAATTTATTTCCAATAATAAAATACAACAAACAGTCTAAGGGTCTTTTGGCAACTTCGGCACTGTCTTGTAATTTCAAACTTCCAGATGCGGTATTTCTTGGATTAGAATAAGGAGTTTCTCCAATTTCAATCAATTCCTGGTTCATTTTTTCGAAACCAGCAAAAGGCAAAATGATTTCGCCCCGAACATCAAATGTTTCTGGAAAATCGCCTTTCAATTGTAAAGGAATTGCTTTTATAGTTTTTATATTATTGGTAACATCATCGCCTTGAACACCATCGCCGCGAGTAACGGCACGTTTTAATTTTCCGTTTTCGTAGGTAATACTTATTGATGCGCCATCATATTTCAACTCGCAAGTGTATTCTAATGAAACATCTCCCAAGACTTTTTGAACCCGTTTTTCCCAGTCCAATAATTCTTCTTTGGAATACGAATTATCCAAGGAATACATTCTGTGGTCGTGCTTTACCGTTTGAAAGTTTTTTGTTATTGAGCCTCCGACCCGCTGTGTTGGCGAATTTTCGTCAAAATATTCAGGATGTTTGTTTTCTAACTCTTGAAGTTGTTTTAGTTTCAAATCAAATTCAAAATCAGAAATGGTGGGCGTATCCAACACATAATAATTGTGGTTGTGTTGGTTTAATTCCTCTCGTAATGTTTGAATCGTGTTTTGATTGTCCATAGCAAATAAAATTGGCTGTTTTAGCTTTTAAAATAAAGGACTAAAATAACCAATTTAATAGAAATAACGATGAAATTACAATTCAATTATCGAAAAATATAGGCTAACTTAGAGGAATAAATACTTTTTTTATTTTGCGACTTCTTTTTTATGAATTTGTTTCAGAGTTTATACTTCATCAAAGTAACTACAACCTCAAAATATTCTTTTTCAATCTCCAAATAGGAGTTAAAAGTAGCATTATAATAATTAAGTTCCACAAAATATTCCAATACCGAAATTTGCCCTGCCGACAATGCTTTGTCTAATAATTTAATCGGGGCAGCCGATTGGTTTATTTTTTCGTAGTCTCCTAATATGCTTTTTAAACTTTCATACCGACCGTACAACTGTTTTATTTCAAAATAATGTTCGTTGGTATGGTCGGTCAATGCGGTTTCAGCAAAAGTCATTTTAGCCTTTTCCAGTTTCACCCTGTTTTTACTTTCCCATAATGGCAAAGATATTCCAGTGTGAATTCCGTTATAAGTCTGACCTAAAATACCCTGATAATGATACCCAACTTCCATTTTTGGTAACGCTAAAGCTTTGCTCACATCAATTTGTTTTTGAGCGATAACCTTATCCTGTTCTAATGTTTTTTTGATGTAATCTTGCGCTTCTATTTCTTTTTCCAAAGTTTCAAAGTCAGCAATCACGGAAACATCAAAATAAGCTACATCATTTAAAGTTATGGCAGTTCCACCGTTTAAACTGGTAAGTTGCTCATTGAGTTTGGCAATAAAAGAAGCATTTTCAAAAAACTGTTTCTTGATTTCCAACAATTGAATTTCGGCTTTGTTCACATCCAAAATGGTTCCGTCACCGGTTTCCAGTTTCTTTTTAAAGTAAGTCAGCCATTTCTCGGTCGCCTCTTTTCTTTTAGTTAACGGAATTTGCAATTTGTTTCGATATACCAGTTCAATACAAATCTTTTTAGCTTCCAAAAGCAATTCCTGATTGGCAGCTCGAAGGTATAAATCGGCTTGAATACCTAACTGATAGGCCAAGGCATTTTTCTTCCCATAAACCGAAGGGAAATCAAAAGATTGCGTGATTGTAAAATCAGTCTGGTTACCGGCATTGGCAGGACTTCCATTTAAATAATCATACTCAACAGTTGGATTATATAATGAGTTTCCTGTTTTGTATTGCACTTTTTGTGCGTTCCAATACTGTGTATTTGCAAGAATGGTTTTATTGTTTTTTGAAATTTCAATCAAAGTAATATCAATAGTAGATTGAGAATAACCCAAACTTAATGACATTGTTACTAAAAATAAAATGATGTTATTTTTCATTTCTTTCATTTTTTCTGTTAGATAAATAATATACTATGGGAACAATAAAAATGTTCAGTAATGTGGAAGTTAATAATCCACCCAAAATAACTTTCGCCATTGGACTTTGAATTTCGTTCCCGGGCAGATCGCTGGCTAATGCCAAAGGAATTAATGCCAATCCTGCGGTTAAAGCCGTCATCAAAATTGGACTTAATCTATCTTTTGAACCCTGAATAACGGTTTCATAAAGCGACAATCCTTCTTTCTCCAAAGTTTCATAATGGGAAACCAATAAAATTCCGTTTCGAGTGGCAACGCCAAACAAAGTGATGAAACCGATAATGGCAGGAATACTCAAAATACCACTGGTGAAATAAATACTAAATACTCCACCAATTAAAGCCAGCGGCAGATTTAACAAAATGATCGAAGCCGTTTTGACCTTTTTGAATTCCTGATACAGAATTAAAAATATAATCAACAACGAGATAAATGAAGTTAAAACCAACGTTTTTGATGCTTCGGCTTCGGCTTCAAATTGTCCACCATATTCAATATGATAATCTTCGGGCAATTTTACTTTTTCGTTGATGATTTTCTGAATGTCAGCGACCACACTTTTTTGGTCACGACCTGATACATTGCCAGAAACAACGGTTTTGCGTTGCACATTCTCGCGGTTAATGGTGTTGGGACCTGATGCGCTCACAATATCAGCGACATAATACAAAGGTATTTTTTTGCCGTCATAAGTATCAATCATCGCATTTTTGATGTTCTCGATTTTACCTTTGTTGGCATCATCAAAACGTACAATCAAATCAAAGGTTTTGTTGCCTTCATAAATTTCAGACACCTTTTCTCCTGCAAAAGCCACATCAACAAATTCGTTAAACTGTCCAATGGTAATTCCGTATTGGTTTAAAACAACACGTTTGGCTTTGATTTGAATCTGCGGAATTTCTACTTGTTGCTCCACGCTCAAATCAACCAATCCCTCTATATTCTGGATTTCATTTTTGATTTCGTTGGACAGCGTAAAGAGTTTATTCAGGTCGTTGCCAAAAATCTTGATGGCGATATTGGCTCGTGTTCCCGAAAGCATATGGTCAATTCGATGTCCTATTGGTTGCCCTATTGTGATATTTACTCCCGAAATCCCTGCTAATTTCTCCCGAACATCTGCCATAAATTCCGCTCTGCTTCTTTCTTCAAGTGTAAAAGGAGCATCAATTTCGGCTGCATTTACACCTTGTGCGTGTTCATCGAGTTCGGCTCTTCCTGTTCTTCGCGTGGTAATTTTTATTTCAGGCACAGAAAGTAATGCTTTTTCAACTTGCGTGCCAATCTTGTTGCTTTCCTCTAATGATATTCCGGGTAAACTCACGGCACTGACCACTAAGGAACCTTCGTTGAATTCAGGCAAAAAGCTTCTTCCCAATTGGCTCAAAGCCAATAAAGCAACCAAAAACAAAACTCCTGCAATGGCAAGTACTGTTTTTTTCATTTCCATTGCGCGATTCAAAGCATTGGAATACACTTTTTGCAAACGGTCAACCAACCAACTTTCTTTGTGCTGTTTTAAAAGCATTCTGTCGTTAGTCAATAAATAACTGGCCAATACTGGTGTCAGTGTTATGGATACAATTAAAGACGCAAACAACGCTACAATAAAAGCGATGCCAAGCGGCGCTAACAATTTGCCTTCCATTCCAGATAAAAAGAACAATGGTAAAAACGCCACGATGATAATGAAAGTGGCATTAATAACCGAACTTCTAATTTCAAAGGAACCATCAAAAATAACAGTCAGTTTGTCCTTTTGTTCCTCTTTGGGTTTGAGTGCATTTTCTTTCAGTCGTTTAAAAACATTTTCCACATCAATAATGGCATCATCCACTAAATCACCAATGGCAATAGCCATACCTCCTAAACTCATCGTATTGATAGTAAAACCAAGATATTTCAAGGTCAAAATGGCTACAATTAAAGAAATGGGAATAGCCAATAAGGAAATAAAAGTGGCTCTCCAATTCATCAGAAACAGAAACAAAATGATAATGACAAAAGCGGTTCCCTCCAATAAAGTTTTTTGAATATTACTGATGGATGCATTGATGAAATCAGCCTGACGGAAAATTTTGGTATTGATATGAACGTCTTTGGGTAAGTTCTTTTGAATGTCAGCAATGGCAACGTCAATGGTTTTGGTGAGTTCCAAAGTATTGGTTGCGGGTTGCTTCATTACGGTCATAATCACGGCAGGCTCCCCTTTCAAAGAGCCATCACCAATTTTTAAAGAAGCACCCATTGTTAATTCGGCAACATCTTCTATTTTGATGGGATTTCCATTTTGCATTTTAATGACTGATTTCCCTAAAGCTTCAATTTCGTTGGTTCTACCAATACCTTTAACGATATATTCGTTACTGTATTCATTCATAAAACCACCAGACGAATTGCCATTAGCTTCCTCACTGGCTTTCAATAATTCGCTTAACGAAACATTGTAGTAATTCATCTTTTGAGGAGAAGCCAATATTTGATATTGCTTGTATTCTCCGCCAATAACCACCACTTGCGAAACGCCACCTGTGGCTAATAATCGGGGTCGAATAGTCCAATCGGCAATGGTTCTCAAATCAATTTGGGAAGTCTTGTCTGCCGTTACGCTCACAAGCATTATTTCCCCCATAATGGAAGATTGCGGTCCCATTGTCGGATTACCAACTCCTTGCGGTAATTTATCGGCAACTGCCGTGATTTTTTCACTAACAATTTGTCGTGCTTTGTAAATGTCGGTATTCCATTCAAATTCAACCCAAACAATAGAAATACCTGCGGAAGAAGAAGAACGGACACGTCTCACATTAGTCGCCCCATTTACAGAAGTTTCAATTGGAAATGTAACTAGTTTTTCTACTTCCTCAGGAGCCATTCCGTGCGCTTCAGTAAGCACAACTACAGTAGGAGCCGTTAAATCTGGAAACACATCGACTTCCATTTTGGAAGAGATAACACTTCCAAAAATCAATAGTAAAACCGATGCTATCACTACAAAAAATCGATTGTGCAGCGAAAATTTAATTATTTTATTTAGCATAAGTTACAGATTAATGTTCGTGTCCGTGAGCAGGCAACGCGCCCGATGCACTTGATAACTTGATTTGATAACCACCTTTGGTAACCACTCTTTCGTTTTCAACTATCCCTGATAAAATCTGTACATTCAAGCCATCACTGCCGCCTAATTTCACTTCTCTTTTTTGGAAACTTTCGCCACCGGTTTGCACATACACATAGAAAATTCCTTGCTCTTCAATAAGAGCGGAAACAGGAACTACCAAAGCGTCTGCAATTGAGGAAGATTTTAAATAAATTTCAACTATCGATCCCGAAACCATTTGACCTGCATTGTCAATTTCAAAAGTGACAGGTATAAATGGCGTGGCTGCTGATGCACTTTTCCCGTAAGAAATAATTCTTCCGTTCAAGGCAGTGGTGTTATAAACTACATCACTTTGAGGTGTTTTAAAATTGGCAGAGGTTATGCTTGATAATCTACTAAAGTAGTTTTGAGAAACATTGGCTTGAACAAGCAATTTTTTGTTTTTTGAAATTGTTACCAATGGCGTTCCCGATGGCACATACTGCCCTTCGGTTACCAGTACATTTTTAACAAAACCCGACATTGGAGACGGCACATTTAGACCCCTTGAACCATAATTTTTGGAAACAGTAGCATAGGTAATTTGTGCGTTTTCAAATTGTAATTTTACTTGTTGGTGGTCTTTTTCAGAAACAATTTTATCAGCAACCAGCGATTTAGAACGCTCATAATCTGCTTTGGCTTTTAAATAATTGGCTTTGTTTTCTTTTACCGAAGCATCAATATTACTTTCAGTCATATCGCCGCCACTAATGGTAAAAAGGGAACTTCCTGAATTTACGGCAGAACCCACAATCGTATTTTTGCCTGAAAACACAACCACACCACTTGCTTTTGCGGTGACAATCATTTCGTCACCGGGAGCGGAAAGAATTTGCCCACTGGTTTTGATAACATCATTAAAGGTTTGTTTTTTCACCGCTTGATTGGCAAATTCCACTTTCCATGCTTGTTCTTTCAAATAAAAAATAGCGCCACTTTCTGCTGCTTCTGGCTGTTTCGCTAAAGCCGTTTTTTCATCAGAATAAACTATCACATTTTCAATCGTGATTTTATCAGTAAAGTTTTTGGTTTGAATATCAAATACCAAAGTTCCTGTTCCTGCTGTTTTCGGGCTTAAAGCCAAACGGAATATTCCCGGCGAACTTGGGGCAGCAACTGAATTTTTGATACCCTGATCTCCAATAATCAAACTGACAGTAATTGTGGCATCGGTTAATGCTTTAAAATTTTCACTCAAAACAGTAAAGTGGGCAGCAAACTTTGAAGTTTCGCCTACTACCAAAGGTTTAAACTCGACAAACAATTCTGAATTTTTGGTGTAGAGTGTGTAAGCCAACGGCTCTAATGCAGAACCTTCTTTTGCTTCTTCTTTGTTGTTGCAACTCGTAAATCCGATAAAGAATAGACCAAGCAGCATTATTTTTTGTATCATTTTTATATAGTATAAATGTTAATTTAATACCTGTACTTCCAATAGTCACAGGCATTAAAATAGATTAATGGTCGTGTTTTTCTCCATCCTTGTGTTCGTGACCGTGTACTTCTTTCGGAGCCACACTATCCTTCCCAACCGTAAATACTTCTTGGACTACTGTATCATTTTCGTGATTTGGATGCTCTGCACCGTCTGCGTGTTGATGTACTCCATCGGTGTGCTCGTGTCCTTGTTCTTCGGTTTTCTTACCATTGCAAGCAGTAAATAGTATTCCTGCAACCGCCATTGAAAGCAATACTTTTTTCATTGTTTTTGTTTTTAGAAAGTAGTATATATGAAAATAACTTAAAGCCAAAAAAAGGCAATAAGTGTCCTGTTATTCAAAAATTGAATAGTTTAGATAAAAAGTGTGGGCGGACCACGAAATTTTAAAGAGAGTAAATGAGGAGAAATAAAAATTAGCGGTTCTTTGTTTCGAACTACTTCTTTTTTAGTATAATATCCTATCACATTTGAATAGGACAAACAACTGTTTAAAACAACTATCAGATTGGGTACTTCTTTGACAATGGTAACTAAATCTTCTATGTGACTATTTGAAAAAGTGTCTGAAGTGTGATTAAAATGGGAGAATAATAAAGGTAAACTATTTTCATCCGATTGCTCCTCGTGATGATGATGCTGTTTTCCATTGTGATGATGTTCTATAATATGGGTATGAGGAAACAAGCTGTGCCCAAACTGAAGGAAACAGGCTGTATAAAGAAAATAAATATAGAGTTGCTCCTTTATCATAATTGCAAAAGTAAATAATTTTTTGGTTATCTTGAATACTTTAAATATTTATGATTAATAAATCAATTTTTATTATTGTCTACAAAGATAGTATTTACTGCATTAACGATAAAACAATATTGAGTTTTTAAAATTAAATTCCCAATTAATTAAAACCAACAATATCAAAATGAGATAATTATTCTTAGTATGAGAATAAAGAAATTACGATTCAATAATCGAAATAATTTGTTTGAATAATTGTCCGTCGCTTAAAAAGGCTCCTTGTTGGATCAATTGAAAAATAGAACTGTTACGCTCTTCTGTAAATACTTTTTTACCGGTTTTGATTTCGATAGTGTCAGTAAACATATTGTCGCTCAGCCATTGCAATCCCTCTTTTGTCAAAAAATTGGTTTCGGGAACCAATGATTTCAACACGATGGATTGTATATCAGTATCGAAACATTGGAAAAGGAAAATATGATTTTTAGAAAAATGTTCTAAATATTCGGTTTTAGATAAAACTCCTTCCCAAACTAAATCTGAAAAAACATCGAGTTCTTGTTCGGCTACTTCTGGTTTTTCAATTTTAATTTTGTCCCATTCTGCTTTATCGATAGCTTGAGTGGCAAGGAAATTAATAAATTCTTGATGCAATTCCTCGAATTGCTCTTTGGATAATCTGGAGTATTTCACTTTAATTTTAGATTTTAGATTCAGGATATTAGATTTCAAGAGGGTTTTTAATATATAAAAAAGCCTTCTCGTTTGAGAAGGCTAAATTAAAGCTTTTCTGAGAATTAGAAAATATATCTAATGCCAAATTGTGCTTGCCATCTTGATGCTAAACTAGCATCATAACTAAATGTTTTAGTTTGAGCACCATTAAAAGTATAGGTGGGTACATTATTTACTACACTTACACCTATTGGTTGAACACTGTTAGGTTGTTGAATTAAACCCCAATCAGAATTCAATAAATTTCCAAGATTTAAAACATCAAGACTTAATTGAATGGTATTCACTTTTTTAGAAGCACCAACTTTAAAGTTATAATCTTGTAATACTTTAAAATCCCATTTACCTCTCCAAGGTGCTAAAGCGCCGTAACGTTCAGCATATTGACCTCTACGTCCACTCAAATAATCATCTTGATTGATGTACTTATCTAATGCTGTTCCTTGACCAGCACCAGAAAAACTCATAGTAGTAATCTCAGCGGATGTAGGAATGTAAATTAAGTCATTTCCAAACGCTCCATCATTGTTAATATCACCACCGTAAGTGTAGTTAAAACGTCCTCCCTGAGCATATTCAAAGAAAGTGGATACCGTAGTTGCCCACTTAGCATCAGTTCCATATTTCCATTTTTTTGAACCTACACCAATAAAACGGTGTGTATCTCCATATTTAGAATTAGAAAGTTGATCATTATTTACATTTCCTAAAGCTGGGTTAAAATTGAATGCATCACCTGTAATCTCAGCTTCAATCGAATTAACATCCATTGATTTCAAATAGTTATAAGCGACGCTAGCAAACAATCCATTATCAAACGTTTTTTGAAGTTTTACTGAGGTATTAAATGCACTTCCTTTATTAGAATTAGTCAATACATATGCGTGAGAATCTGCTGGAAAACCAAAATCCGTCCAGACACCTTTATCAGCGGCAGCATAAATTGCTCTATCGTCAGCGCCTACTAATTTGCTAGTTGGTGTTTTCAATCCCCAATCCTGAACATGTACTGCGTTCAAATCTTTGTTATAAGACATATCTACAGTCAATATATAGTCTCCTTTAAATTTATGATCAAAACCTAAACTTGTTCTCCAAACTTGAGGAAATTTAAAATCAGTATCGACAACTTGGTAGAAAAATGGATCAATCCCACTTACTTGATTTCCTATCCATACAAATGGAAGTCTTCCTGTAAAAATACCCGTTCCACCACGTAATTGAGTTGTTTTTTCACCATTAGCATCCCAGTTGAAACCCACTCTTGGAGACCATAATAAAGCATTTCCAGGTAGAACAGTCGAATCAAGATTCACAGTACTACCATCTTTAGGGTCATAATAATTGATTCCAGGAAGGTATGATTCTGAATTATCGGTATCAATAAATTTTTGAATATTATCAGCAGTATTAAAATATAGAGGTTTATCCGCTCTTAACCCATAAATTAATTTAAAATCATCGGTAATATTCCATTCATCTTGCACGTAAAATGCTAATTGACCAACAGTAGTTTCTGATAAATTCCAACCACCATCAGTTCCTGCTTCTAATTTATTTTTAGCATCAAATGTTGCTTGAGCGCTAGCAAAAGCTGTTGCGTAATACCCACTAGCTATATTGGCATCAAAACCAGCCATATCAACACTTCCAAAAACATCAAAACCATACCCTTTTAAGTTGAATGAATTTTTGAATATGAATTTTTCAAAAGAAAATCCAGCTGTAAATGTGTGATTTCCTCTAACAATGTTTAAATTATCGGTAATTTGAATTACTTTTTGGTCTAACCTGTTATTGATAGAAAATGGTTCATGTCCTGCAATAATATAAGGAGAACCATCTTTTGTGATACTAATAACTGGAGCTGGTGCAGAAAACGGGTTTCTAAAATCATTAAAATGAGTATAACCAGCCTGCAATTTATTAGAAATTGTTTCAGTAATTTTTGAATTCAATTCTAATAAAAATGAACTAATTTGGTTGTTTATTTCATAACCCGAGTTTTCAAACTGCATTGTATTGTTATCAGGTCCTCTACGACGAATAGCTGTTGGGTGAGCAGGTTTGTCTTTGGATGCGTCTAAAAAGTTATAAATGAAAGCTAATTTGTGATCATCATTAATATTCCAATCAAACTTTACAATTCCTTTATTAGAATTAGAATTATGAGTAAAACCTTGATAAGAACCTGAATTATATCCAAGTTTACCCAATTCGGTAGAAACGTGCATTAAATCTGTTGCTAACACTCTAGATTCATTTACACCAGTTGTACTATTTCCATCATTGGCAACTACATTTGAACCTGAATCACTACGTTGATCAATTTCATAATTAGCAAAAAAGAATAATTTATTTTTTACAATTGGTCCACCAATACTAAAACCAGCTTGAGTTTGCTCTAAATTTGGAACGACAATATCTTGACCTTTTACTCTATTTCCAGTCATAGCATCATTTCTGAAATAGCCATAAGCAGTTCCGTGAAATTCGTTTGTACCTGATTTTGTTACAGCATTTACAGATGCGCCAGTAAAACCAGACAAAGTAACATCATAAGGAGCAACTGCAACTTGAATTTGTTCAATAGCATCCAATGAAATTGGCTGTGACCCTGTTTGCCCACCTGGAGTTGCAGCATCTAATCCGAAAGGGTTATTAAAAATTGCCCCATTCAAAGAATAGTTATTGTATTGATCATTTCTACCACCAAATGAACCTCCACTCGCAGAGGGTTCTAATCGAGTAAAATCTTCTGCAGATCTAGAAATAGAGGGTAACGTTGATAATTCTTTTCTACCGATTGTAGTTTCGGCACCAGTTCGACCACTTCCGAAGACTTTGCTTTTTGAAGTTACTTTTACTTCATTTAAGCTTTGACTTTCACTAACTAAAACAAATTCAAGTGCCGAAGTTTTTCCAAGTTCAAGGAATACATCAGCAATTTCTTGAGTTTGATATCCTACAAAAGTTGCAATCACTTTATAAGGTCCACCAATTTTCATATTCAACATACTAAAACGTCCATCAGAATTCGAAACTGTCGAATATTTAGTTCCTGTAGGAGTATGTATTGCAAGAATTGAAGCTTCTGGCAAAAATTCATTATTGCTACTTTTAACGGTACCTTTAATGTTTGAAGTTGTAGTTTGTGCAATTATTGCCTGAAGGCCAATTGCAAAAAACAATAAAGTAAAAATTTTTTTCATATTTTTAGATTTTAGTTAGTTAATTACAAAATTAGCCAAAAAAAAATCACTCAATGAGTGATTTTTGATATTTTATTAACAAAGAGTTAACAAAATGTTATTTTTCTGCAATGATTTCATAAGGTAATTCAACTACTACATCTCTGTGTAATCTGATGCTTGCAGCATATTTACCTGTACGTTTAACGATACCACTAGTGATAAATTTTCTTTCGATTGATTGACCTGCTTTTTCCAAAGCTTCAGCAATATCGATGTTAGTGATAGATCCAAAAAGTTTTTCTCCACCTGCTTTTGCAAAAATTTTAATTTCGATAGCTTTCAAAGTATCAGCCAATGCTCTTGCATCTGCAACCACTTTAGCTTCTTTGTGCGCTCTTTGTTTTAGGTTTTCAGCTAATACTTTCTTTGCAGAAGGAGTTGCCAATTGTCCGTGACCTTGTGGGATCAAAAAGTTACGACCGTAACCATTTTTTACATTTACCACATCATCTTTAAAACCTAAATTTTGAACGTCTTTTTTTAATATAATTTCCATGTTGTTGTCCTTTTGTTATTAGAAGTTAGGTTTCGGTTTATCGAAAACCAACAACTGAGTTTTTTAATATTATTTTAGCAAATCGGCCACATATGGCATTAATGCTAAGTGACGTGCTCTTTTTACAGCTACAGACACTTTTCTTTGGTATTTCAATGAAGTACCAGTTAAACGACGAGGAAGAATTTTTCCTTGTTCATTAACGAATTTCAATAAGAAATCAGCATCTTTATAATCAATATATTTGATACCTGATTTTTTGAAACGACAATACTTTTTAGTTTTGTTAGTTTCTATGTTCAAAGGCGTAAGATATCTGATATCACCGTCTTTTTTTCCTGAAGCAGATTGTTGTAATGTTGCCATAATAATTAAGCTTTTGTAGATTTAAGTTTTGCTCTTCTTCTTTCAGCCCAAGAAATAGCATGTTTGTCTAGACTTACAGTTAAGAAACGCATAACTCTTTCGTCGCGTCTAAATTCGGTTTCAAAAGCAATTAGGACTTCTCCTGCAACTTTGAATTCAAATAAGTGGTAGAAGCCACTTTTTTTGTTTTGGATTTCGTAAGCCATTTTTTTCAGACCCCAATCCTCTTTCGATACCATTTCAGCTCCACGACTAGTAAGAAAATCTTCAAATTTGCTTACTGTTTCCTTTACCTGAACTTCAGATAAAACGGGATTTAAAATGAAAACAGTTTCATAATGATTCATAAATTTTTATTTAAAATTAATTTTGGCGCGAAAGTAATCATTTTTTTTTAATATACAAACCAAATTAAGCTTTAATCGTTATAAGGTAAAAAAAGCCGATAAAAATTAGGTTTAACGAAATAAGTGTATTACTTTTACTATCCCGAATCTTAAATAATATCAATTATGAAACTAAATTGTGTCGTTGTAGATGATAGTTCCATTCAAAGAATGATTATCACAAAGTTAGTAAATAATCATCCCAATCTACATTTAATTGGAGATTTTTCTAACGCAATTGAAGCAAAAGGATGCATGACCATACACAATGTGGACTTGATCTTTTTGGACATTGAGATGCCAGTAATTAGTGGTTTCGATTTTTTGGATGGTTTAAAAACAAAACCCCAAATTATTTTTATCACTTCGAAGGCAGAATATGCTATGAAAGCATTTGATTATGATGCAACTGATTATCTGCAAAAACCTATTGCTGTAGATCGATTCAATGCATCTGTAAAAAGAGCAATGGATTTGCATTTGCTAAAATCAGAAACTCACGAGGAAGATGGCGAGCACATTTTCATTAAAAGTAATCTAAAAAAACTAAAAATCTTTACTTCAAAAATTAAATGGATTGAAGCTTTTGGTGATTATGTAAAAGTGGTTACCGAAGACGATAGCAATTTGGTTCTTTCGACTATGAAATCTTTTGAAAAAGATTTATCGAAAGACAAATTCGTTAGAGTGCACAAATCATACATTATTAATATTGATAAAGTAGAACGCTTCAACAGCAGATTTGCCGAAATTGGAGTCACAAAAATTCCTTTGAGCAGGCATAAAAAAGAAGATTTAGTGAGAGCTTTGGCAGTCAACTAATAAAAATCGACATTTACAGACACTTTTATTGCTCTGTATTGTGAAACAACATCAAAACTATTCAGTATTTTCTGAATAGTTTTTTTTGTGCCTTGTAAGGACTGGTTTGTCGGAATTTTTATCATTATGGTTCTAATGTATTCGTTCCGAATTCTAGAAATAGGCGGCTCTTCAGGACCAAGAACTGGAATAGTGAAGTTTTGCTGCATCACTTGATACAACCACATCGAACCTTCTTTGAGTTTGTCGAAATCCCGGTGCTTCAAAGTTAACTTTATCAGTTTGAAATAAGGAGGATATTTATAAATTTGCCTTTCATACAATTGTTCCTTATACATACCTATATAATTATTGTGAACTACTTGCTGAATGGTGTTGTGATCTGGATTATAGGTTTGAATAATCACTTTTCCTTGTTTTTCTGAACGTCCGGAACGACCAGAAACCTGTGTCATCATTTGAAAACTTCTTTCGAAAGCCCTAAAATCAGGATGATACAACATATTGTCGGCATTCATAATCCCTACCAAACTTACGTTATCAAAATCTAAACCTTTGGCTAGCATTTGGGTTCCAACAAGAATTTCAATTTCACGATTTTTGAAACTATCAATGATTTTTTCGAAACCAAATTTTCCTCGAGTCGTATCTTGATCCATACGACCAATTTTAGTGTTTGGAAATAATTCGACCAATTCCTGCTGAATTTGCTCTGTTCCAAAACCTTTGGTGGTGAGATGAACACTGGTACAAGCGTGACAATTCGTTGGTTTTGCCATTGAATACCCGCAATAATGACAACGCAACTGGTTTTTATGTTTGTGATAGGTCAAACTCACATCGCATTGCGGACATTGCGGGACGTGACCACAAGTCAAACATTCGATAATTGGCGAATAACCTCTGCGGTTTTGAAACAAAATAACTTGTTCGCCTAAGGATAACGCATTTGTGATTTCTTCTATTAATGTATCACTAAAATGCCCCGACATTTTCTTGCGAAAGTATTTGTCTTTTAAGTCCACCAATTCGATTTCGGGCATTTTGACATTACCATATCTTTTAGAAATCTCGACCAAACCATATTTTCCAGATTGCGCATTAAAATACGTTTCAATACTTGGCGTAGCCGAACCTAATAAAACTTTTGCTTTATGACTATTTGCCAAAACTATTGAAGCATCTCGGGCGTGATAACGTGGCGATGGATCGACTTGTTTGAAAGTTTGCTCGTGTTCTTCATCGACAATTACAAATCCCAAATTTGAAAATGGCAAAAACAAAGCCGACCTTGCTCCTATTACAATTTGGGCTTTCGGTGACTTTTCCAAAACTTGTTGCCACACTTCTACCCTTTCGTTATTGCTGTATTTCGAATGAAAAACGGCTACCTTATTCCCAAAATAATCGCGCAACCTTCCCACTAATTGGGTTGTTAGAGCAATTTCGGGCAATAAATACAGGATTTGTTTTTCTTCCTTAATATATTCTTCGATGAGTTTGATGTAGATTTCGGTTTTTCCGCTGGACGTTACTCCGTGCAAAAGACAAACTTCTTTTTGGACAAAACTTTGCTTAATTTCTTCGAAAGCCGTTTGCTGCGCTTCGCTTAATTGCAGTTGTTCTTCCTTCGTTTTTCCTGAGAAATTAACACGATCTACTTGAATGTAATATGCTGAAAAAATTTCTTTATCGATTAATGCTTTAACAATTGTCGAAGTGGATTTTGCCGATTCAATTAACTTTTTTACGGTAATTGGCTTTTTTTCAGAAGCACTCAATTGAAAATAAGTCAAGACAATTTCCTTTTGTTTGTTGGCATTTTTAAGCACTTCTAATAATTCTCCCAAGCCTTCATTCGTTTCGTATTTGGAATGTAATTTTACGTATCGAATAAGTTTTGGCGTATAAGTATCTAGCATTTCTTCTTGAAGAACGAGAATGTTTTTGTCTATCAATTTTTGAATAACAGGAAAAACATTCTTCTTATTCAAAATGCTCATAATATCCTGAACCTTCAAGGAACTTTGTTGCTGCAAGGCTTGATAAACCAAAAATTCGTCATCTGACAGCAAGCTTTCGTTCACAAAACCGTCTTGTTTTTGAGAAATAATCGTTTCGCTTTCCAGCAAAAGTGCCGATGGCATTGCACCTCGATACACATCCCCAATGGCACACATATAATAGGAAGCAATCCATTGCCAATGGGCGATTTGAATTTCGTTGACTATGGGTTTTTCATCAAGAATTTGGTGAATTTCCTTGGCATCGTATAATGTAGGTTTGTTTTCGTGAATCTCGATAACCAATGCCGTGTAGATCTTACTTTTGCCGAAAGGCACTGCTACCCGCATTCCCTTTTGAATGTAATTGTACTCGGATTCAGAAACGCTGTAAGTGAACGTTTTGGCGAGGGAAAGTGGCAAAATTATTTCTACAAAATGCATTATCAATATGGGATTTCAATTTTCAATACTATTAATTCGTTCCTTCGGCATTAATTTTAACGCCTTTTTTCTGCTTCAATTTGTTTATAGACTCATTCAATTCGAAACCTAAAAGTAAAATGGCGCAGTTTATCCAAATATAAAACATCATTATCAACAACGTCCCGATGGAACCATACAATTCGTTGTATTTAGAAAATCGCAATACCCAAATCCCAAAAGCATAAGAATCTAAAATTACCAAAATAGTAGTAAATACAGAACCTATTGAAATAAAAGCGCTATTTTTAGTGTGCGTCGTTCCAAACTTGAAAAGTATGGATATGGTAACCAAAATCATTAAAATTACAAAGACATATCTTCCTAAAATGATTAAAGGAATCTTATCGCTAAACACATCCTGAATCATTGTCATTTGAATAAAAACTTCAAAAACGATAATTATTGTAACTGTCAACAACAACAATAACGACAAAACTAAAGACATTCCCAAAGCAACCAAATATTGGTGCAAAAAACCTCTTTTGATGAGGACGTGCTTCGAGGATTCAAAACCGCCCAAAATACCGTTCAACCCGTTTGCCATCAAGAAAATAGACAATATAAAACCCGAAGAAAGTAATCCAGAATGACTATTATTCAGAATATCACTAATGATTTTATAAATGGCATCATATGTATTGGGAGGGACTCCATCCTTAACAAACTCCAAAAAATCGGCCTGAAATCCTTCGATTGGAATGAAAGGAATAAGATTCAAGATAAATAATGCAAAAGGAAACAAGGCCATAAAAAAGCTAAATGCAATCGCGCTGGCGTGATATGAAAAGGCACTTTCGGCAATTCCGAGACCGTACAATTCTAATAAATCGTAGAAAGACAAGCCTCCCAATTTGGGCATTTTTATCTTTTTTAACGGACGAACCACATTGCGTAGTATAGGAATTTTTTCAATCCTTTCTTCTATTTCTTTACTCATAATTTTCAGATAGCAGATTTCAGGTTGCAGATTTCAGGTTGCAGGTTTGAGATTGAAATATTCATAAAAATTTATCTGGATTATTCATCATATAGTTTAATAGCTTTCCGACTTCAAGACTTTTTGAAGTTAAATTTTCAAACTTAATAGTATCAATATAATTGCAAGCATGTGAATATTCAAGCCACACCTGAGTTTCAGCATTTTCAGCATCACTATCCGTTAATTTAGAAACAAAATGTTTCTCATATTTTCTTTTCCTAGTTGCTTCTGCAATATTTGCAGAGACACTTCTAGAAGAACGCCTGATTTGATCCGTCAACGAATATTTCTCTTCAGCAGGAAAATTTATTGAAATAGAAAAAATATCCATTGCCAATTCAAATGATTTCTTGTAAGCTAATAAATCCTGAAATCTCATAAGTATTAATTTAAATTCACACATCTACTCTTTTGAAATACAACTACCTGCAAACTGCCTTCTGCTATCTGCTACCTGCCATCTGCAATCTGCCTTCTGCTATCTTAATTAAAAAGCTTTCAAACTTAAATCCATATTGTAAATTGAATGCGTCAATGCTCCAGACGAAATGTAATCAACGCCACACTCGGCATAACTGCGAATCGTATTTTCATTTATGTTTCCAGAAGATTCTGTTTGGCATTGATCACCAATTAAGGCAACCGCTTTTTTGGTGTCTTCAAAATCGAGATTGTCGATTAAGATTCTATAAATGCCTTCGCTTTCGAGAATTTCCTTGATTTCGCCTAAATCTCTGGCTTCGACGATAATTTTTAGATCGAGATTATTTTCTTTGAGATACGCTTTGGTTTTGTTGATTGCCAAGGTAATTCCGCCCGCAAAATCGATGTGGTTGTCCTTGAGCATAATCATATCATACAATGCAAAACGGTGGTTTTCACCTCC
This sequence comes from Flavobacterium franklandianum, assembly GCF_007097365.1. Classification (GTDB taxonomy): domain Bacteria; phylum Bacteroidota; class Bacteroidia; order Flavobacteriales; family Flavobacteriaceae; genus Flavobacterium; species Flavobacterium franklandianum. Next base: position 72,434 of record NZ_VJZR01000010.1, on the reverse strand, counting down.
GCCAATTTTTACTGCCCATTTTTCGCATGCACGGAATCCAGGTGTGGTTTTACGTGTATCCAGAATTTGTGTTTTGGTTCCTTGAAGCAAATCGACATAGCTTTTGGTTTTTGTGGCAATGGCGCTCATTCTTTGCATCGAATTGAGTACGAGTCTTTCGGATTTGAGAATAGCCTGTGAACTTCCTGAAACATGAAAAACCACATCGCCTTTTTTTACAGGAGTTCCATCGGTGATGAATGTTTCTACTTTGAGATTGCTATCGACATATTCGAAAATCATTTTGGCGAAAGCTACGCCAGCAATAATGCCGTTTTCTTTGACAATAAGTTGTGCTTTTCCTGTTGCCGATGCCGGAATACAAGCCAAAGAACTGTGATCGCCATCGCCTACATCTTCACGAATGGCGTTTTGAATGATGAGTTGAAGTTCGTTGTTGAATTGTTTTTCGTTAATCATTTTACTATAAAATTTACAGAATGCTAAAGTATGATTTTATTTGGTGAATAGAAAATTTGAGGATTTGGAAATTCAGAAAATTATAGTATTAAGGTTTATTTTTTAATGTTGTTTGTAGCAGTAAATTCAAATCATAGTTATTGTCGTTGACAGTCACAATGACATCTTAGTTTAAAAACAAGACAAAAAGTTTGTCTTTGATAAAAATTGGGTCGCAATTTATTAAGTTTTTAAAAACCAATGAAACTCATTAAAATAGTCGGCATTGAACACTGTTTAAAAAACAAATTATTATCCTATTTAATCTTCTTATTTACAATTGAATAGTTTTTTTATTATATTTACAAAATTCAAGAATACTGTCCCTAGTAATCTACTGTTCACTTACTTCTATTTTTTTAATTATTAAGTTAAACCAACTTATATGACTAAAAATAATACCATTTTGATAGTAGAGGATGAAATGATAATTGCTGCTAATATTTCTTTGCAACTCACTCATTTGGGCTATGAAGTAACGGGGATTATACCACGGGCAGAAGAGGTTTTACCTCACATCCGATTGTATGTTCCTGATATTCTTTTGTTAGACATCAACCTTAAAGGTGATATCGACGGCATTCAATTGGCTCTTTTAATTCAGAAAGAATTCAAAATTCCTATTATTTATTTGACTGCTAACTCAGACGAAGCACATTTTGAAAGAGCCAAAGACACTAATCCTTATGCTTTTATTTCCAAACCTTTTAAGAAATTAGATTTACAGCATGCCATAGAGTTGACCATTATCAGGATTCAGAATGAAAATGAAACCGAAAAAAGTATTCCTATCGACAATGATGTCCCTTTTGTACTCAGTGATTGCATCTTTGTTCGCAGTCATAATAAAATGGTTAAAGTCTGTATAAATGATATTTTATTCATAGAAGCAGAACGGAATTATTGCAAAATACATTGCAAAGACAGGGAGCATTTGTTGGTGACTACCTTAAAAGATTTAGAGGAAAAATTAACTTCTAATAATTTGCTTCGCATTCATAGATCCTTTATTGTCAACCTTTCTCACATAGACGAAATTGCTATGAGTCATGTGGTCATTGCAAAAAAAGCAATTCCATTGAGTGCTGAATTAAAAAAAAAGTTATTGCAACGCATTCAAAAAATATAAATCTTTTTATTGCACTGGTCTATGAGAAAAACTCACTTCCTCCTCATCCTTTTTTCACAGATTGTTTTCAGTCAAAACATCCCCCTTGTTGATCTGCAAAAAAAGCTAGACAACGAAAAAAAAGCTGTCATCAAATTGGAAATTTTAAACGAAATGGTGTCAATAGCTTTTAACGGAGATATCGAACAGGCATTGGCTTATGCCAAAAAAGGAGTACAGTTGTCGGATAAAATAGGAGATAAAAATTGGCAACCTAAATTTTATGAAATGCAGGGAAGAATGCACGCCAACCTATTGCAATTGGATTCAGCATCGCTCTATTTTGACAAAGCTATGAAAGGCTATCTCGCCATAACAGACAAAAAAGGTCAAGCCACCACCCTATTCAAAATGGCTTGGGTTTTGAAAAAGAAAGGTGAAAACGAAAAAGCATTACAGAAAAATTTACAAGCCTTAAAATTGATGGAATCTTTAGGTGATAAAGCTGGAATTTGCGATGCACTAAACCGAATTTCCGAGGATTTAACCAATCAAAACCTATTATCCGCAGCATTAAATTATGCTGAAAAAGCCATCGCAATTGCTGAAACCAACAACTTAACCACCGAAAAATTCTATGTCAACTTTAATGCTGGAAATGTTGCCATGGCATTAGGAAATTACAAGCAATCTCTTGACTATTACAATGCAGCGGCCAAAATTGTAAAAAAAGAGAATTTAGGATTAGCCACTCAAGCTGATGTCACAAACGCCCAAGGCAATGCACTCAAAAGATTAGGCAGATACAAAGAAGCATTGATAAATTATAAAAAATGTGTGGCTCTAGCCAAAGAAGCTAATTATGCCAATGCCATTGCGGCAAGTTTTGCCAATTTAGGAGAAATAAATATGCTTTTAGGAAATTATAAAGAAGCGTTGGGATATCAACTAAAAACCGTTCAATTGCAAGAACAGGAAAATGATGTATCCAATTTGGTTGAAAACTACCATCATGTTAGCAAAATATACAAAGAACTCGGCGATTTTAAATTGGCTTTGGACTACAAACAAAAAGCCTATAATTTGCGAGATAGCATCGCCTCGGTAAAAAGCGATGCAGCGATGTCAAAACTTTTAACCCAGTATGAAGCCAAAAAGAAAGAAGAGACAATTGCCACCCAAGAAAGTAAAATTTCACAACAAAAACTGATTCAGCGATTGAGTTTTGTACTTGTTGCTTTGTTAATTATACTCTTGCTTTTTGGCTTCATCGGTTTGCGCAACCGAAACAAAAGCAATCGTTTATTGGCGATAAAAAATGCCGAAAACGAGTTGCTATTGAAAGAAATTCATCATCGGGTAAAAAATAATTTGGAAGTAGTTTCGAGTTTACTGGCTTTGCAATCGGCACAAATCGATGATCCAAATACCAAAGATGCCATGTCCGATAGTCGAAATCGGGTGAATTCAATAGGAATCGTTCATCAAAAACTTTATCAAGGCAGTAATCTGGGTGCCATAGAAATGAAAGATTATTTGCTCAACCTCAGCGAAAGTATCTTGGATAGTTTTGGAGTTGAGAAAAAAATCGAATTGCATTTGGCTATGGATAAATTAGATTTAGACATAGACACTGCAGTTCCGTTAGGATTAATTATTAATGAATTATTGACTAATGCTATAAAATATGCTTTTCCGAAGGAAGAAAAAGGAACCATTACCATCAAACTTGAAAAACAAAACATCCACTTTCTTCATCTTGAAGTTGCCGATAATGGCGTTGGAAAATCAGGTATTACTCACGGAACTGGTTTTGGCGGACAACTAGTTTCTCTTCTTACACAACAACTCAACGGAATCATGACCGAAAAAAGTCAAAATGGTACCACGCTTATTTTTGATTTTAAATTAAAAGTAGCATAAAATCGTGTAACGCTTTTCGAATTGTGAGTTGCTATTAAATTCACGTATTTATATTTTCCATTTCTATCTTCTCCTTGGTAATTTTTCTTTTCTATGTTCTTTCCCCGATAAAAAATATTGACCTTTTGGACAAAATTTTACCCCATTCGTCCTAAATCACGATTATATCTGTTTGATAAACATTTATTTAGACCAAGAATAAATAATTATTCTGCTAACTTTAAACAGTAAAACTATGAACAACAATTTCCGTTATAAGATGAAGGAAATATTTCTTCTCTTACTGCTTATCCCTTTGATAGGTTTAAGCCAAGCCAAAAATGTGATTTCTACCAATCGAGTATTCCCTAAAGTCGACAAAGTACTCGAATTTGAAAAAGCTTTAGCAAATCATGCACAAAAGTACCACACAGGCGATGTGAAATGGCGTGTATTCCAAATTCAATCAGGACCAGATGCAGGTGGGTATCATATTGTAGAAGGTCCCAAAAGTTGGGAATCTGAGGACACACGAGGTGATATAAATGTTGCTCATAACAATGATTGGCATAAAAGTGTGACCATTTATTTAACCGATAGAAATTCAAGTGGTTATTCCGTTTATATCGATTCGTTGAGCACTGTTGCTGTGGGCGATTATTCCGATAAAGTTCAAGTTACCCATTTGTATCCAAAACCAGGTTGTGGCAATAAAGTATTTACAATGCTAAAAAACTTAAAAGCGGTATGGGCTGCGGATGGGTCAACAGTAGCAGTTTATGAATCTAATGGTTCTGGAGAGTCTCAATTTGCATTAGCAAGACGATACAAACAAGGACTAAAGGAAAAAGCTGAAGGATTTCGTAAACCATTTAAAGTCACCTACGAAAAAGTTCACGGAGCAGGTTCGTATGACCTTTACCTTGATAATATTCACGAGTACACCAATAATATTTGGAGTGAATTAATTTTTCTACGAGCAGATTTGAGTTCGAAATAGATATTAAAAAATTATAACTCTGGAACTAATCAATTTTTTAAACTAAACAATTATGAAAAAATTACTGATGATTATCGCGATACTGTTACTGGACAATACTGTTATTGCACAAGACAAACTGTATTTAGTATTCGAATTTATGAAAGTTGACAATGAGCAAGAAAGTGCTTATTGGGAAACCGAATCTTTTTGGGAAAAAATTCAAGTACAAAGAACAAAAAACGGAGACATTTTAGGATGGGATTTATGGAGTCTCCAACCTGGTGGCGAAGATCAGGGATTTCAATATTTAACCGTAACACTTTATAATAATCCCGTAAAAATGATGAGTGGGGCCGGAAATTTTGAAGCGGCACTAAAAGCGGCATACCCAAAGATGTCTGTTGAAGAAGTTAATAAAAAAATGAACAACACTGTAAAATCAAGAGACTTGGCTGTCCGCATTTATCTGGAACAGATCGCAGCTACCAAGGATAACTTTCAGATGCCCATGGGAACAATAGCCGGTATAAATTTTATGAAAGTATCTGATGGGAATTTTGAAAAATATGAAAGATTTGAAACAGAAATTTTTCAACCATTGGCTCAAAAAGAGGTTGAATCAGGAAACAGGGGAAATTGGGGTTTAATGCGCTATATGTTACCTGTCGGAAGTGAAATTAATGCAACACACATTACGACAGATATGTATAAAGATTATAATCAACTAATAAATGGTGGCACGAAAGATTCACCTGCACCATCCGAAGAAGAAATCAAAAAAATTGAGGAAGGAATAGCCACTAGAGAATTAAAATATAAATATATGGCCACGCTAGTGAAAAAAGTTCGGTAAAACCAAAAAGTGAATTTACTTTTAAAATTGATTAATTAATAAATGTCAACAATTATTTTACAGATAAATAAAACAGTATAATCATGAAAAATCATAAAAACACAATGCTGATAGCAATAATAATGCTAACTGCGACCCTAACAATGAATGCGCAAAATCAGATATTTTCTATTCATGCTGATTATGTAAAACCATCAATGGAATCAGAATATGTTGAAATCTCCAAAGCTTTTGTGGCTGAATGCAAAAAACACAATTTGCAAAATGCTGATTGGACACAATTACGATTGGATAATGGCACTTATATTACTTTCGAAGCTATTCCAAACATGGCAGCATTAGACGTAGATGTTTTTGCCCCATTAGTAGAAAAAATGGGGGCAGAAAAATTTAGTGCTCTTTTTGATCGCTATGCAAAATGTTATGACAGACACGGCAGTTATATTATTACTCGAATCGAGAATCTTACTTACATGCCAGAGGGAGCAATTGCTACACAGGAAGGTCAGAACTATAGAAAATACCATTATTTATATGTTACACCTTCTACTTCTAAAATGATTGCAGAAAAAATGAAAGCCATAAAAGAGCTTTATGCTAAAAAAGGTTCTAAAGAATATTACCGAGTTTATCATAGCGGTTTTGGAACATTGGGTGAATTTTTTCTAGTGGTAATTTCAGCAAAAGATGAACTATCCTATGCAAAACAATCGGAGGAAAATGAAGCAGTCATAGGAGATGAAGGAAAAAAACTTCTTGACGATTTATTTAAAAACATATCCCGTTATGATCCAATAACTGGTTATGTACTTCCAACTTTAAGCTATAACACTAAAAAATAAAACTATGAAAAACTTATTTATACTTGGACTTGCATTAGTATTCTTGACATCTTGCAATCAAAAACAACACTACACCCAGCAATCAGCTGAAATCGATACTTATAAAAAAGCTATTGCTGCTTATGAAAAACAAAAATGGGATGAATTAGCTAGTTATTATGCTGATAGCGCCAAAATCCAAATGAATGTTACTAAAGAAAATGCGCAAACCATTGCTCAAAACATAACTCAAAGCAAAGATGATGCAAAGCATTTTTCCTCTTGGAGATTTAATCCCAAAAGTGTAGAATATGAAATGGTCGTTACCGATAAAGGAGAAACTTGGGTAAACTTTTGGGGGAATTGGGAAGGAACTTTAAAAGCAAACAACAAAACATATGTAACTCCTGTTCATCTCACTGCAAAATTTATTGATGGTAAAATTGTAAGAGAAGATGGCTATTGGGACAATTCTAAATTAATGATAGATTTACAAAAAATGCAACCGCTAGCTCCAAAAGAAACGACCACAACAAATTAATTAATAACAACAAAAAAAATAAAACCATGAAAAAATTAACACTTGTAGCATTACTGTTCACTATGGTCATTAGCTACGCACAAAAAAAATCAAATGGAACTGTTTATATCAATCATCCCGCTATTGATGTGGTTGATGCCTATACAAAAACAGTGAATAGTGGAGACTTGGATAAATTAGATGCTTTTTTTGCAGACGATTTCAAAGCATACAATTCCTCTACAGACAACCAATATAGTAAAGGTACAGATAAAACAGCTTTTGTAAAAAGAATAAAATCTTGGAGAGAAAGCATCGATTATTTTGCAATTAAACCTGCAAACGGAGCCTATCCTGATGCCATTGAATATAAAGATGAAGATCAAAAAGATGTAGTTTGGGTGCAAACTTGGGACGAAGTCAAAGGGGTTCATAAACAAACTGGCGTAAAAATAAATATGAATTTACACCGATCTTTCGTCATTAATAAAGCCAATAAAATTAAAACAATCTTCATCTATGACAATCCTCAGGTCTTTGACGAAATAGAAGATAGCTACACCGAAAGAACCAATGGAACCATTTATAACCACCACAAAAACATCAACAACGTAAAAAATATGTTGTTTGCTTTTGAAAATAAAGACCTCAATAAAAGTTACAGTTATTTTGCAAATGATGCCGTTTTTACAGACATCAACAGTACAAACAACAAACCATATACACTTGAAGAGCAAAAAGCAATTGACAAAAAAGTTATGGATGCCTTTGATATCGTTGGATTAGAAGTAGTTGGTTATCCAGATTATATGCACTATGAATTAGGAGACAATGGTGTAGTATATTCTTGGTGGACTTGGCATTTGATTCGCAAATCAGACAAAAAAGAAATTTCGTTACCGATGCATTACCAGCACAATGTTGACAAGAACGGAAAAATATCAAGGGAAATTGCTTATTACAATGGCTCATTGTTGAAATAAACAAAACCTAACAGTTTAAATAAGCAGATGCAATTATTAATTCCAAACCTCATTGGTGTAAAAACCAGTGAGGTTTATTTAAACCGAATTAAAAATGAAAAAAGTAGGAATAATAGGTGGTTCTGGTTTCATAGGAAGCTATATCACCAAAGCATTTTTAAATAACGGGTTTCTTGTAAAAGTTTCGGCAACGGATATAAAAAGGGAAGACAAATACCAACATTTGGTAACATTAAATCATTCGGATAATTTGCACATTAGCGAATTGGATGTAATGAACAAATCGGCATTACAAGATTTCGTTTTCGATTGTGATATTATTATTCATAGTGGAACACCTTTTCTTTTAGAATTTCAAGATGCAAAAAAACAACTGTTTGATCCCACTATAAAAGGCACCGAAAACTTTTTAGAAGTAGTTAGTAAAACTCCAGGAATCGAAAAAATAGTTTTTATCGCTTCGGTTGCTGCTTGGAATACCAACTTTCCATTACCCGCTGTAAATAAGTCTTTTACGGATACCTTTGATGAAAGCGATACCCGATTTACAAGCACCGAAAGTCATCCGTATGCGCAAGCTAAATTTATGGCTAACCAAGTTGTAGAAAAGTTTATAAAAGACAATCCAAATTTGTTTTTCGAAATCAGTTCCGTTTCTCCAGTAATGGTGTTAGGAAAATCAATGTCTAATAGAGAAGACTCCACTTCATCAGTATTACAATATCTAATCAAAAAAAAAATTGCCCCTGACAAATTCATTCAAGAACTTTATGACAACGATGTTCCTTTTGCTATTGTAGATGTTGAAGATGTTGCCAATGCTGCTTTTAAAGCCGCAACCACCATTGGATTACACGGCAAAGATTATTTATTGACTAGCGAAACCTATAAAGTGTCCGATATAAGCGCCATGCTTAATCATCAAGAACCCAAAGAAAAAGCAAGTATTATTTATAAAAATGATTTGGCTAAAATTGATTTAGGCATCCAATTCAGACCCGTAAAAAAAACTTTAAATAATTATTCTAATTAAAAAATAATGGAAGACTCCAGTGCTAAAGTTAATCGCGCAAAAAAAATCCGATTTGAAAAATCTGGATATTATTTTATAGGCTTAGTAGCTATTATGATTTTAGGTTTTTGGCCTACTTACTTTTCCAAATATTTTGATGGAACAGCGAACTTCAATTTATATTTTCATTTCCATTTTATGATGGCTTCACTATGGATAGGCTTATTAATTGTACAACCCATACTTATTAAGAAAAAAAAACTGGCTATTCACAAGCAAATTGGAAAATTGAGTTTTATCATCTTACCCTTGTTTATCATCTCGGTCATTTTATTGAAACATCATCAAATTGGCGGAAAAGTTGCACAAGGTTTGGGGGCTAGCTTGTGGTTGCAATTAAAAGATATCATTATAATTAGTGTGATGTACACTATTGCAATAGTGAATAAAAATAACATTCAAATTCACGCTCGAGCAATGATTGCGACAGGCATTGTGTTTATAGAACCAACATTAGGACGTTTTATTATTCTAACAGTATTATCTGAGCCAAATTTTATACTTGGGCTTGGAATAACAGTAGCTATAATGTACACTCTCATTATTTCGCTAATTATTATGGAACGTAAACAAACCAGCGGAAGATGGGTTTTCCCACTTTTATTATTAATATTTATGGCATTTCATTATCTAATTTTCAATCAGGTGAGCTTTCCATTATGGGATTCCTTTGCTAAATGGTTTGCCGAATTACCTATTACATAAAATATTCAGTCGTAGATCCTGAACTAAAAAGAACTCAAAGAAAAAGCAAGTATTGTTTAAAAAACGAGTAGGTTAAAAAGGACTTAAGCATTTCATTCAACCCAGTTAATAAAACATTGAATAATCATTCAAATTAAATAACGGAAAACTAAATCCCAATAAAAATTATAAATTCTAGCTATTTTAAATTAAATTTAAAATTTTTTAACTTTTTTAATTATTTACCATCATAAAACTCATAAAATTGACAGTATGTCTTACTGCGTTTTTGATGTTAAGTTGCAACGAAAAAGCCAAAGAAACCGAAATAACAAAAACAGCAACATCTGAAGAAATTGGTCAAATGAATAAAGATATCGCCAAAGTATTAGTAGTAAAAGATGCTCAAAACGCTACTCGTAAATATGACTAAATTGCATTTTTATTACCCCAAACCGAACTAAATATTAAAGGAGGAGCAAATATTGAAAACTATTGGTAAGAAGCATTTGATGCAGGCTTAATTGCTACTTCTGTCAAAACAATTTCCGTAGCTAGAGATTAAAACAAAATAATAAACCAATAAAATATAACATCGTGATAGAACAAAAAATGTATTCAAGAAGATTAGAGGGAAAAATAGCATTAATTACGGGCGCAACAGGCGGAATTGGAGAAGCCACTGCAAAACGATTTCTGGAAGAAGGTGCAAGTGTTATGCTTGTTGGTCGGTCTGAAGAGAAATTAAAAGAAACTCGACAACGCCTCTACGATTTTAAAAATGTAGCAGATTTTGTAGCAGACGTAGCAGATGAATCAGCTATGGCAGCAGCCTTTGAAGCTACTATCAAAATATTTGGTGGTTTAGATATCTTAGTTGCCAACGCAGGAACTGAGGGTAAATATGCTCCTATTGAAAACTTAAAGTTTGAAGATTTTGAAAGTGTCCTTCGTATAAATGTTATAGGTGTTTGGCTTTCGATGAAATATGCAGTCGAGCCAATGAAGAAACGCGGTGGCGGTTCAATAATCGCACTATCATCAACCGCAGGAATGGTTGGCTCAGCAACAATGGCACCGTATATAGCAAGTAAACATGCTGTTTTTGGATTGGTAAAAACAGCGGCACTCGAATTAGCGGCATCAAATATCCGAGTCAACGCTATTGGCCCTGGTTCAATTGATAACCGAATGATGCGTTCGCTTGAATCCCAATTTAGTCCTGAGGATCCAGCTGCTTGGCAAGATTTCGTTTCCTATAATATACCTATGGGTAGGTATGGAACAAATGAAGAGGTTGCCAATCTTGCATTATTTTTGGCTAGCAATGAATCAACCTACTGCACAGGTGGAATTCACATGATAGATGGTGGATTTATAGCTGGCTAGTTTCATTTTTTACCGATAATTAAGTATAATTTAATAACCCGTTTGATCTAATTTATCGCAACCGTCAGAGTGAGTGTTTTATTTGTGAAGTAAAACGAAACAAAAAATGTATCGAGAAACATTTTTAACAAAAACTTTTCTTGTTCTCGATACGATTTTCTCCCGAAAATCACTCGATCTGACGAAAAATTAGTATCAAAAACTATTTATAATCAACGAGTTTAAATAACAATTAAACACAAATTAAAAATGAAAACAATAAAATTTTTAGTACTTGGAAGTGTAACTTTATTACTTGCAACTTCAATTGTTAGCTGTGTTCAAAAAGAGCCTGCAACACCAAATAAACCAATAGTTCAATCAGAAACACCCGAATATTTTTTGCTCCGTCCGGAAGTAGAAAAAGCCTATGGTTATAGTCACGCAGTGAAAATTGGCAATGATATAAAAATTTCGGGAGCTGTAAGTATGGACGATAAAGGAAATCTAACAGCTCCAGGCAGTATGGATCAACAAATGAAAAACTGTTATGCCGATTTAGAAAAAATCTTAAAACATTACGGTTGCACTTTTGATGATGTTGTAGTAGAAAATGTATTTACGACCAATATGGCAGAATTCATGACTGTTTCTGGATTCAGAAACTCAGTGTACAAAAAACAATTTCCTACTGGCACTTGGCTCGAAGTAAAAGGTTTGGCATTACCAGGCCAATTAATAGAGATTGATATGGAAGTGCATCTAACAAAATAAATTATGAAAAAAATCACCTTCTTACTCATCACTTTTTTAATTTTCGGTATGATAAAAGCGCAAAACATCAACTTTACTTTTAACCATATTGCCTTATCCGTAAAAAGCCTTGACAAATCGGCTGCATTTTACAAAGACATAATGCAATTTCAAGAAATCACCAATAAAACAAAAATAGAAGGCATCCGTTGGTTTGCTTTAGGAGAAGAAAAAGAACTCCATTTGGTTTCCATTTTAAAAGAGCCTGTGACAATCAATAAAGCAGTGCATTTTGCTTTGACAACTTCAAATTTTGACACTTTTATCAAAAAACTAAACACTAGTAAAATTTCATATTCAGATTGGCCGGGAATCCCCAATAAAATTACTATAAGAGCAGACGGAATCAAGCAAATTTATTTTCAAGATCCTGATGGTTATTGGATAGAAGTAAATAGTGTGGGTCAAAAATAAAAGTTAACCAAACCAATTAAACTAGTTTATGACAACAACAATCCAACAACGAATTCTCTCCATTGATATCCTACGTGGCGTTGTAATGGTAGTAATGGCGCTCGATCATGTGAGAGATTATTTTCACATTTATGCTTGGACAGATGACCCTTTGAATCTAGAAACCACCACTCCAGCACTTTATTTTACAAGGTATATTACTCATTTTTGCGCTCCTACATTTGTTTTCCTTTCTGGAGTTTCAATTTATTTGCAAAGCTTGAGAAAAACAAAACCCGAATTGAGTGTTTTTTTAATAAAGCGTGGCTTGTGGTTAATTTTTGTCGAAATGATTATTGTTTCTTTTGCATGGTCATTTAATCCTGCCTTCGAACGGTTTCCATTGGCAGTGATTTGGGCCATTGGTGTGAGCATGCTTCTTCTTGGTTTCCTCATCAGATTGCCTTATAAAGTAATTTTAGGATTAGGATTAGTAATCGTTTTTGGACACAATTTATTAGATTTTCCTGAAGCAGCACCTGATTTTAATGGCGGTTTTTGGTTGGATTTATTACACAGTAGTAAATGGACTTCCTATCAAATCATCGGGAATAGTAAATTAATTATTGCTTATCCTTTTCTGCCATGGCTGGGCTTGATGATTATAGGATATTGCGCTGGTTTACTATATTCACCTCAATTTGACGCTGCAAGAAGAAAAAAAATTTTAACCCAAATGGGAATGGGATTGTTGGTTTTATTTGTGATTTTGCGCAGCATTAATATTTATGGAGATCCTGTAGCATGGTCACCACAACGAAGCGAATTGTACACTTTCTTTTCATTTATGAATATCCATAAATATCCACCATCGATTTTGTATATGTGTGTTACCATCGGTTGTGCCCTACTACTTTTGCCCTATTTAGAAAAATTAGAAAACCGATTCACCAAAATAATGGTCGTTTTCGGTCGAACAGCTTTCTTTTATTATATTTTGCATTTGTATTTGATACATGTTTTAGCTATGATTAGTTTTTATATTCAAGGACATACTTTGTCGCAAATAGCTGAAACGGATAGTATATTTAAATGGAAATTTGTTGTTCCAAGCGAAGGTTTTAGTTTGATTGGTGTTTATGCTGTTTGGCTTTTTGTAATTCTATGCTTGTATCCGCTATGCAAATGGTATGACACCTACAAAACCAATCACAAAGAAAAATGGTGGTTGAGTTATTTGTAAATTTAAAAACTAAACAATTACATTTATCCAATAGTAACAATCTATGAAAAAAATAAAATTCCCTTCTGCTCAAACTATTTTATTAGTAATTGCCGCATTTGTAGCGATACTAACTTGGATTATTCCTTCGGGAAAATATGATAGTTTACTTTATAATAAATCAGACAACACTTTTATAATTGAAAGCAAGGGAAACAAGACTTCTATTCCTGCCAATCAAAAATCATTAGACCAACTGAACATCAAAATACCGCTCGAAAATTTCACGAATGGTGCAATTTATAAACCCATTAGTATTCCAAATACCTACGAAAAAGTGGAAGCCAATCCCCAAGGTTTTTTTGAGTTTGTAAAATCACCCATTAAAGGAATTATTGAAGCATCGGATGTTATTTTTTTGGTGCTTTTTATTGGTGGATTAATTGGAATTATGAATCTCACCGGAGCTTTTGACGCTGGAATTGTATGGATGTCGGATGTTTTGAAAGGAAGAGAATACATTTTGATAATTCTAACCACAACATTAGTCGCATTAGGAGGAACTACTTTTGGTTTCGCCGAAGAAACATTAGCTTTTATCCCCATTTTAATTCCCGTTTTTATTGCAGCCAAGTATGATGCAATGGTTGGAATTGCTTGTGTTTTCTTGGGTTCGTCTGTTGGTTCTATGTGCTCTACCACCAATCCATTTGCTGTAATCATCGCTTCAGATGCCGCTGGAATAAATTGGACAACCGGCCTTTACGGAAGAGTGATACTATTTTGCATTTGCACCACAATTTCTATTCTTTATATTCTGCGTTATGCAAAAAAAGTTAAAAATGACCCTACAAAATCAATCATTTTTGATCAGAAAGTAGAGATCGAAAAATTATTTGGTGGCAAAAAAGACAACACTGCATTAGAACTGACTCTCAGACTTAAAATCATAATTTTTATTTTCACGTCGAGTTTTATCATAATGGTCATAGGTGTTTCTATGTTAGATTGGTGGTTTACTGAGATGGCTTCTGTGTTTTTTGTTGGTGCCATATTGATAGGTTTTGTTGCCAAAATAAAAGAAAATGATTTTGTAAATGCTTTTTCAAAAGGGGCTGGAGAATTGCTCGGAGTAGCATTCATAATTGGTATAGCCAGAGGTGTTTCTATCTTAATGAAAGACGGAGCCATAAGCGATACCGTACTTTATAATACCAGTGCTTTAACTGAAGGAATGGGCAAAGGTATTTTTGTAAATGCCCTGTTTTTTATCTATAATGGTCTGTCATTTTTCATTCCATCGTCTTCAGGAATGGCGGTGTTATCGATGCCAATTATGTCACCACTTGCTGATACAGTAGGCATTGGTAGAGAAGCAATCGTAAACGCCTATCTATACGGAATGGGAATATTTGGAATAATCAATCCTACTGGATTAATATTGGCAACATTAGGAATCGTAAAAATTGGATTCGATAAATGGCTCAAATTTGTTTGGCCTCTGGTAATTATTCTAGCCTTGATTTCAATGGTGTTTTTAACAATTTCTGTTTATTGATACTAACAATATAAAGCTATTTTTTATTCCGATTTTTTTATTTCGGTTCGGGGACCAATGCCGTTATTATTGAAGGCTTCAATCTGAAAATAATAAGTATCATCTCTATCCATTCCTGTGAAAAAATAATCGTTTTTGCCATAAACCATTATGTTTCCGTATAATTTATCCGGTGTTTTTCCGAAGTAAATTACATATCCATCGGCGGCATCGTTTTGTTCCCATTTCATCCAAGAACTGCGTCTTTCTCCAAATTTATTTTTTTCAGCGCGAAGCACAACAAAATTCTCAACCACTTTTGGTTTTTCGCCAGCACCTTTTCCAAAAACTCGAAAACCACTTAAAGCAAATTTTCCTGTTGGCATTTTTATGTTGACTAATTTCAAAAAACGAGCTTTAATAGGGGTTTTCAATTCAATATAATCGTGCGGAACATCTTTTGTGTTGCTGCTTTTATCAACGGCAACCGTCCATTTTTTTCCGTCATTCGAAGCCAAAATTTTATATTGATGAAACTTTCCTATTGTTTTGCCCATAAACTCCACATCCTGATCGGCATAGTTAATTTGGATAGCGTTTACAGTCGAAACTTCGCCCAAATCGGTTTGAAACCATTCGCCGGAATTAGCTGTTTTGGCACTCCAATAGGTTTTTAAATCTTCATCAACAGCCAAATTAGGTTGAAACCCTCCCAAAGTGGAAGAAACCTGTACCGGCTTATTGTAATTTAGCATCATCCAGCCCGTAAATAATCCTCTGACATGGTCGGCATTTTTGGTGGGCAATTGCGTTGGATAATCGCCATAAGCTGTGTTGCAATACATCACGTCGTCTTGGTCAAAACCTGCAGGCCAGATTCCTATTCGGCGTTCAAAACTATTTTTAACTCCTAAAACTATGGTTGAAACGTGCCAATAATTTTTAAAATTATCTAAATAAGTTGCACCGTGACCCGCTCCTCTGGCAAATCCACCCGGCTTATACGAAAACGGATTGTGGGCTTGATAAGCAAAACCCAACAAAGGATCAGTGCTTACAAAAACGCCGTCAGCATATCCGCTAAATTCAGTAGCCGGGGCTCCGTATTGCAAATAATATTTTCCGTTGTGCTTCGTCATCCAAGCGCCTTCCATAAACGGTTGCAGAAAAGTATTGTCGTTGTATTCTCCAAATCGTTCCCAACCGTGGTCATCAGGATGCAGCGAAATCATAGGTTTTACAAAACCTTCCGATTGCAAGGTTTTGGTGTTGATTTCGGTTCCCAAAATCGGAAATTCATTGCTTGAATTCCAGTATAAAAACAATTTGTCTTTTTCTTCATCGTATAAAAATCCAGGATCCCAAGCTCCTACTTTCAATGAATCCGTGGCGATCTCCCATTCGTCTTGGGTTGGATTTTTGCTTTTCCAAATTGGGAAAGTCGGTTCATGAGTTGAACCTATTACATACATTTCGTCTTTCATCACAAAAACGGCTGGCGCACACAATTCGTCATAAACTTTATGCTGTGGGAGTAAAAATTTTCGCGGTACAAAATTCCAATCATTCATATCATCACTCCACCAATAACCCCATTGATTGGTCGAAAAAAGAAAAAATTTGCCCTTAAAATTTACAATCACAGGATCAGCGGTGGCACGATGTTTCCCTTGCGTTACAAAATTCGGAATGGGACAATATCCGTAATCAATATTGATGGGATTACAATAGGTTTTTTGCTGGGCGTTGGCATTTATGAAAAAACACAACAATAAAGTGAAGAAAGTGTTTTTGAATGTTTTCATTTTACAATTTTATTTTAAATTTAAATAAGACCTTTGATTTGAGATATAAATTAATAGCTACATAAAATTTAAAACATCGTTCCTTTTTTAGATAGCTGATAAGGTAATTCTATGGTAAAAACACAAAATGAACCGAGCCAACGGCTCTCTCTTCAATGGTTAACTTTATAAACCGGACTAAAGTCCGGCCTTACAAAATATACCGAGCCCAAGGCTCTATTACGTTATGTAAAAATTCCTTGGGAACGAGCCATATTGTAATAAACTGGCCTTTAGTCCGGCCTTACAAAATAAACCGAGCCCAAGGCTTTATTACGTTATGTAAAAGTTCCTTGAGCCATATTGTAATAAACTGGCCTTTAGTCCGGCCTTACAAAATAAACCGAGCCCAAGGCTTTATTACGTTATGTAAAAGTTCCTTGGGAACGAGCCATATTGTTGCAACGGATTTTAATCCGTTGAATAATGTGGGATATATTTAATATCAACCAAAAAAAACGAACGATTTTTTTACGAATCTAGTCGGATTTAACGACCCATCTAACAGGTTTAAAAAACCTCATAGATATCACAAACGCTTTAATTAATTGGTTCGAAGCTTATCGCTGTTCCTCCTCCGGGTGCTAAATTCAATTTGATTTTTGATTTAGAAGTAACTTCTATTGTGCTTATTTTGTAAGCTATTGGATTGTTTTTCCAATCGGCATCTTTTGCATCTTCATAAATAATGGCTTTGTATTTTTTTCCCTTGGTCAGGAAATCTAATTTAATTTCTGATTTTCTGGCATTTTCATCTGTGATGGCGCCTAGAAACCATTTTTCAGAATTTTTAGCTTTTCGAACCACGGTCAAAAAATCTCCGGGTTCAGCTTCAAGATATTTAGAATCTTGCCAATCTAGCGCAACATCTTTGATAAACTGAAAAGCATCTGGATATTTCTCGTAGTTTTCCAGTAAATCGGCAGCCATTTGCAAAGGTGAATACATCGTGACATAAAGAGCCAATTGTTTTGCCAAAGTAGTTTGAACTTGTTCGGTTTTCGATTTGTCGTAATAACTCATTTTTATTTCGAAAATTCCAGGTGTATAATCCATTGGACCACCAAGCAGTCTTGTGAAAGGCAAAATCGTTTCGTGCATTGGAGGATTCCCAGTACTCCAAGCATTGAATTCATTGCCACGAGCTGCTTCGGCAGCGATATAATTTGGATACGTACGGCTGTAACCTGTGGGACGGGAACTTTCGTGAGAATTGATCATTAATCTATAATCGGCAAATCGTCTGGCCACAAAGTTAAAATGATTGACCATAGTTTGTCCGTCGTGAAATTCGCCACGCGGAATAATTTTGCCTACATAACCCGATTTTGCTGCTGGATAATTGTATTTTTTCATCAACTCAAGTGCGCGATCCAAATGTCTTTCATAATTGGCAACCGAACCCGAAGTTTCGTGGTGCATAATCATTTTTACATTTTTAGATTTGGCATAAGCCGTAATCACATCTAAATCAAAGTCGGGATAAGGTGTCGTGAAATCGAAAACTTCTTCTTTCCAATTGCCAAACCAATCTTCCCAACCTACATTCCATCCTTCGACCAGAACGCCATCGAAACCATTTTTGGCAGCAAAATCAATGTGTCTTTTGGTGTTTTCAGTAGTTGCTCCGTGTTTTCCAGAAGGAATTAAATCTTGGGTCAAGGAGTTTTGGGCATTTTGCGAACCGGCATAATCCCAAGTTGATTTTCCAACATGCATTTCCCACCAGATTCCAACATATTTCATAGGTTTAATGAAAGAAGTATCGTCGATTTTACAAGGTTCGTTCAAGTTCAAAATCATCTTGGAACCCACAATATCTCTGGCATCATCGCTAACCATAATGGTTCTCCAAGGAGAAACGCAAGGTGCTTGCAAATAGGCTTTGTCGCCAATGGCGTTTGGAACCAAATGTGAGGTTAATTTATTATTTTTCACAGCAGCATCAAGGTGCATCACAGGATAATTCACAACTGCGGCTTCAAAAATATTAAGATACAGGCCCGAAGGCGATTTCATCATCAGTGGAGATTGAACTGTATATTTTCCTGCAATAGATTTTACACCAATTCCGTTATTTAAATTTAATTTTGAGTTGTCAATTTCAGAAAACAAGGTTTCGTTATACACATATTCTTGACTGTCAAAATCGCCTGGAATCCAGAAAACTTTGTGATTATCGGTTAAATTGAACTGGGAAACCTCATCAGAAATGATGAAATAATTTAAGTCTTTTTGCTTTGGAAAATCATATCTAAAAGCAACTCCTTCGTCGAAAACTCTAAAAATTAGATTCATTTTTATGTGCGTTTCCTTTTGAGAGAGAGCTATTATAAGTTCATTGTAATGATTTACAATATTTTCTTGTTCTCCTAAAACGGGTTTCCAAGATTCATTGAAACTAGAATTTTTGACGCTATCTATTACAAAATTAGCATCCAAAGCGGGTTTATCCTTTAGTTTAATCCCTAAAGTACTTTCGGAAATTACGAGTTTAGAGTTGTAATTAATAGCATAAGAAGGTTGCCCAGAAGGGGTCAATTTGAAATCAACAGAAATCTTTTTGGAAGGCGATTGAATGTTTTGAGAATAAGCAGTATTTAATAAAAAAGCCATAAAAAGGAAAAGTAAATGTTTCATTTTATTTATTTTATAATTTAAGAATATTTGAAACTATTTTTTTACAATTTTAATTCTAAAAGTCTCATTGTTTATTTTTAATTCCAATATATACAAACCTGATTGTAATTGCTTTGGCAAATCAATAGTTTCGGTAAAGTTAATTATTTTGGTTGCCAATATTTGTTTCCCTAACACATCAAATATATGAATTTCTGCAATCGTTTTTTCTTTGAAAGAGATTATTATTTTGTCATCGAAAGGGTTAGGATATACCAAAATATTATCCGATTTATTCGAAAAATCATCTACCGATAGGGCTTGAAGATCCAAAGGCCAGTTATATTTTGAAAACCAATTATCACCCAAGTTTTCTGGCAAAGAGGCCAATCCAAATAACATTGTGCAGTAATCTATAGCTTGTATATAAGATGCTCTTGCTACGGTGTCATTTCGTTTGTAGCGCCACAAAACTTTTTTTGCACTGTTGCTCGGAAGACTATAAATTGAAGCACCATTGCCATTATTGTATAGACTTAATAAGTTTGATTTTGTATTAGAATATATTGGGCTAAATCCGGAGATGATATGTGGGGATACAATTTTGTTGGGATTATCGTTTATTTTGTCAGCAGAATAACCACCACCAGGAATCTCTCCTGCACCAAGTCCCCATTCAAAACTATTTGGCGTACCATTGTTTGTTGCATATAATTTATCAGCATTCAACCAATTATTAAAATAGGACATATAATTAGAATCATTTTTAAACATATTCACAAAATAATAACAAAACTGTGGAATAAAACAAGATAAATATCCTCCATCAGAAAGGGTTACATAACCAGCATAATTTGGTCGTGCTATGGGTGCAGTAGTTGGATTAGCAAAATAGGTATTCCAAAATAATTGAGATTTAGCAGAACCCGAGTTTGAAGAATTAGTGTTTTTGGCTAACCAAGCCACTAGCATATATTCGTTAAAAGGATTCGTGAACGCACTCCCATTATTTCCTGATTGATCTAATATCATGGCAATCTGTGTAGGATATATTGCTTTTGTATAGTCCATAGCACCAAGCAAAATATTTACATTCGAAACAATTGTTGCGTTGTTAGAGAAATAGTTCTTGCACATTTGTAATCCCATGGCAAAAATGGCATTGTCTATAGTACTATATTCATAAGGCCAACTGCCTTCTTGGCTCCCATTGTCCCATCTAAAATAACGAGGAAACATTCCTGCTCCATTTATTTTACCATTATTTTTAAAATCAATAAAGGTTTGCGTGGTAGCGATTACTTGATTTGCCGTGGCTTCCCAATTTATTGCATCCCCAGTTTTTACATACATAGCATCGGCAATACACAGAGACATAAGCCCAATACCATTTGCCGCAATGGCAGCTGGTTTTGCTCCCGCTCCATTTAGCGCTAATGCGTCTAGATAAACTCCATTCGACTTTCTTATATTCTTATAAAGCATATAACTGTTCTGAAAAAGTTCATCGATGAAGGTAATGGGATTTGGATTATTATTGAGAATAATATCATCAAAATAGATATTAATGTCAGCACTTAATCCAACAGGATCAATAAAATCAGGCATTAAACTAATTTTAGTGTAATTTCCAGTTAGACTACTGAAATCAAATACTAAATCTTCCCATTGATTCACTTTTGTTTGCGGATTACTACTTGTCATTTCGAGAATCCCTCCCATTCTATCTTCTACTTTGAATTTAACCGTTGTAATTCTTGTTTTATACACTTTAACGTGTATGTATTTATTTGTTGTAAAGTCAATCGTTTTGGTTGCCCAGAAACCTACTTCAGGTATTCCATCTTTATCCCGCAATAAATAACAAACCTTGTTGCTAGTATTAATTCCAGTCTTGTAAGGATTACTAATTACTGTTAAAGTACTGAGATCAGTTGAACCACCATTTAAAATAGTCATATTTATTGGAGTTCCTTCATAATTCTCTATAACTTGAGAATAGGCAGTTTGCATATAAACCATCGCCAAATAAAGGATAGAAATAGTGATACTTTTTTTTAAATGTTTCATTGTACAAAGTTTTTCTAACTTAATTATAAATAATAAAAGACACGTTTTTTGAAAACGTGTCTTTATAATAATAAAAAAGTATTTAATTAATCTTTTAACACTTTAGAAGTACTAATTACTCCATCAACATCTGTTGTTACAAAATAAACACCTTTTTTAAGTTGACTTGTTTGCAAAGTAGCTGAGTTATTTTTTGGACTAGCTTTCATAACTTCTTGACCTAAAACATTGTAAACAGACACTTTTTGAATAGTTCCGTTTGCATCAATTGTCAAAGTATTTTTTACCGGATTAGGATACATCTTTACTTTTGCAGACAAATAATTTTCTTTTAAACCCAAAGTTTCTGGAGTAGCGATATTATTAACTACAATGTCATCAAAATAAATCATTCTATCTGCTCCAGCAATTAGCGGGTCTTCAAAATCAGGCAAGAAAGCTACGATAGGATAAAGTCCTGATCTATCTGAAAAATCGAAAACCATATCTTGCCAAACTCCCGGAGTTGTATAACTATTTATACTATAAATTTCTATAGTTCCTGTTGGGCCACCTTCAATTTTAAATTTAACTGGTGAAGTATTTGATTTCATAAGTTTAACATGCACATATTTATTAGTTGTAAAGTCTGGATCTGGATCCGTAACAAAACTATAAAATCCAGCCCAAGGCATTGCATCAGTACCTGAAGTTCTGCGAGTAAATTGAATACATTTAGTACTTGTGTTTATTCCTGATCCATTTGGATTAGTTACAACTATCATATCAGCATTTGATTGTCCAGGTCCATTTGCAAATACATTCATTGTTCCTAATTTATTGGATGTTCCATCTTCAGCATTTAACAAAACTTGACTTGCAAATTCAATATCATCAATTAAATACGTTCCAGTAGCAAGTGATCCTGCATCTGGAAAAATAACAATTTGTGGAAAACTACCCAAACCTGCTCCAAAATTAGCAGTTATAGTTTGCCATCCTGAATCTGTTGTGGAAAACCAGTGTTCTACCTGACCAGCACCTTGAAATTTCAACAGGTGACTGCGTGTTCCTGTTACACCTATAGGGTTAATTCTAAAAGTAATCGTATTATGGGCATTGTCAGAAAGATTAATTGATGGATTTAGATTCAACAAAGCATTACTCCATTCACCACCAACTAAATCTTCTACTTTCATTACTTTATTTAGAGCATCTAGTGGATCTGCCACTAAAGAAGTTGTTACATTACCATCACCAGCAAATAATTCGTTAGTAGCAGTAAATCTAAGAGGTAAGGTAAGTATAGATAGTGGATTATTTGTAGCCCCCATAATATCATCAACTAAATACGTTCCGGTTTCAGTCGCTGATCCTTTATCTGTAAAAATAAGTACCTTAGAATATGCAACTAGACCTGGACCAAAATTGGCTGTTATGGTTTGCCATCCTGAATCTGTGGTGGTAAAATTGAACTCTGCAGCACCAGGACCCTCAAATTTCAATATGTGATTGCGTATTCCTGTTATCCCCATGGGGTTAATTCTAAAGGTAATCGTGTTATTAGCATTGTCTTCAAGATTAACCGATGTGGTTAGAACAAGTGAAGCTGTATCCCATTCTTTAGTAGCATCTCCAACAATTTGCATTACTTGGTTTGCACCATCTAAAGGATCAGGAACCAATGAAGTAACTGAGGCATCTGAACCAGTCATTAACTGATCTGCATTTGTAAATGTCAGAGGCAAATACGTTTGCGAAAATCCTAATGAAGATATCATTAGCGAAATCAAAATTGTAATTTTTTTCATAATAAATAATTTTTTGTTAATACTGTTTTTTGTTTTTGGAGATTGGATTGACAATCACACAAAAAATAAATCTCCATCTATATTTTCTGTGTTTATTTGGATTCATAATTGTCAATTCGAATTATTTGACAAAATATGTTTACTAACTATTTAAATTTTATAAAATGAATCTGCTGTTTTCCACTAAATGGAAATCAATACATAAGCTGCAGAATTTAATGAACCAATTCAAAATTTGCTTTTCTGTCCGTATTAGAATTTTCACCTACAAAAACTTCAAAATTGCCTGCTTCTGCTTCGTTTTTCATTTCGATAGTATAAAATTTTAAATCTTCGGATGAAATTTCGAATGAAACTGTTTTTGTTTCCCCTTTTTTTAAATTTATTTTTTCGAATCCTTTTAGTTCCTTAACTGGTCTTGTTACAGAACCCACTAAGTCTCTAATATAAAGTTGAACTATTTCTTGACCATCGTAATTCCCAGTATTTTTGACATCAACACTAACCTTTAATTTCTCGTTAAACTTGATTTTATCACTTGAAATTTTCATATTCGAATATTCGAAAGTGGTATAACTCAATCCAAATCCAAAAGGATACAAGGGACTATTACCTACATCGGTATATTGAGATTTGTATTTTTGTTCTGGATCGGTTGGTCCCAAATACGGTCTTCCTGTGTTTTTATGATTGTAATACAATGGCAATTGCCCCACTTTTCTAGGAAATGAAATAGGTAATTTTCCGTTTGGATTATTAGCTCCAAAAAGAGTTTGCGCAATCGCATCACCACCACGAGTTCCAGGCCACCAAGTTTCAAGAATGGCGTCCATATTTTCGTTTTCCCAAGTAAGAGTCAAGGGCCTTCCATTCAATACTACTAAAACTATTGGTTTGCCTAATTTTTTCAATTCGGCTAAAAACTCTTTTTGCAATCCCGGTAAATCGATAGTAGTTTGAGAAGCTGCCTCACCTGTCATATTTTCTCTTTCGCCCATAACGGCTACAATAACATCGGCATTTTTGGCGTTTTCCAACGCTTTTTGCATTAAATCTCTTTTAGTACTTTGGATTTCGACCCCTTGATCAAAGGTGACATTGGAAACATTTTTCAAATAATTTGTCACTCCTTCTTTGACACTCGTTGCAAAACCAGAACGGTCTCCAAGTGCTGCCCAAGAGCCAATAATATTAAATTCGTCGCTTACCAAAGGACCTACGAAAGCAATCTTTTGGTTGGTTTTCAATGGCAGAATATTATTATTGTTTTTTAATAAAACCAATGATTTTTTGGCTATTTCTAAACTGGCTTCTAAAAACTCTGGTTTATAAATGGTTTCTTTTTCACGTTTTTCATCAGAATAGCGATACGGATCTTCGAATAAACCTAAGTCGTATTTTACATCCAAAATTCTTTTGCAAGCATCATCGATTTGAGCTAAAGTTAGTTTGCCTTCGTCATAAGAGGACTTCATATAGTTCATAAAAGCACCGCCTACCATATCCATATCGACTCCAGCTTGTAAAGCTAGTTCTCCTGCGTTTTTATTGTCCGTAGCAAATCCGTGGGCTACCAATTCATTAATACCTGTATAATCGGACACCACAAGTCCATCAAATTTCCATTCGCCTTTTAGCACATCCCGAATCAAGAATTTACTCCCTGTTGATGGAACTCCTGCAATTTCGTTGAAAGCCACCATAAAAGTCTTTACACCAGCATCAACCGTCGCTTTGAAAGCAGGTAAATAGGTATCCCGCAATACTCTTTCGGACATATCGACCGTGTTATAATCTCTTCCGGCTTCGGCAGCGCCATAAGCGGCAAAATGTTTGGCACAAGCCAAAATTGTATTCGTCTTTGATAAATCATCACCTTGAAATCCTTTGACATTGGCAACAGCCATTTGAATTCCAAGAAAATTATCTTCTCCAGAACCCTCAGAAACTCTACTCCATCTTGCATCACGAGCAATATCCACCATGGGTGCAAATGTCCAATGTACTCCTCCAGAAGCTGCCTCGGTAGCGGCAATTCGAGCGGCTAATTCTACTGCTTGGGGATCAAATGAGGAAGCCATACCTAGATTAATAGGAAATATAGTTTTGTAACCGTGAATTACATCGTGCCCAAAAAGCAAAGGAATTTTTAACCTAGAATTTTCTAAATTGATTCGTTGTATTTCTCTAGTTTCTTTGGCACCAGTTGCATTAAGTATAGAGCCAACTTTTCCTTGCTGGATTAGTGTGATAAAATTAACACCGGATTTTGGCCCAGTAACTGTACCATCAGAAGTAAATTGTACCGTTTGATAAATTTTTTCTTCGATGGTCATTTTAGACATTAATTCATCTACAAATTCGGCTTTAGGCTTAATTTTGACGGTCTTGTTTACTGACTTTTTTTGGCTGTAGCCAAAAAGTGAAAAGCCTATAAGGAGTATTATCAGTCTTATTTTCATTTTATTATTAATTATTAAAAATTATGTTGAGTCGAAGAAAAACCTAGTTTTTTTAAACCAACCTTAACTTCTGGAGCATTCATAAATAAATTCCAGATTAATCCTGTTCTATGATTCTCTACCATTGGAGCAATTGTCCCTTGATCTATTGCCAAATATCTTGGAGTAACCCAATTATGTTGAGGAGAAAATGCATCATAAGGCCCTGCAACTCCAACTAAAGTGTTCTTTTTTTCATCGTACAAATAATGCAAAAATTTCATGCTTTCGGTTGGCGTATATGGAAATGAGGACAAAGCAGCCGTTGGAGAAATTACTCCAGTATCATTGGTGGGTTGATGCGCTGTATAGCCTGTTGTGCCATCAGAATTTCTGGTGTAGCTAGCTGTAAGTCCCCAAACTTTATCAGAGTAACCCGCCCATTTATTAGGATTAGTTATGCAATATTGATTTATAATTTTAGAATGATTTTGTGTCAATGTCCAATAATTAGCATAAGTATCTGTTAATCCACGGGGATCCAAGCCCAAATAGGAATAGTGAGACCAAAACAATGGACCTACATTTCCTGCTGCTCCATTATAGTTCAACACTACCGGAAAACCATATTGAGAACCTCCACTAACAATCCCTCCGTTTCGTGCCCATCCTTGCTGATAAACTGCGGCAGATATTGGATGTGTTGGAGAAGCAGCGCCCAAGATATAGGTAATTAAACATTCATTATATCCTTCTAATTTAAAATTCATTTGCCAGCCATAGCTTGGAGACCAATGCCAATACAAAGTATTTTCGCCTTTGGTGTACCAATCCCATTCTACGCCTTTCCAGAGTTCATCCGCCTTAGCAGCTAATGCTTGCTCGGTAGCATTTCCAGTTTTAAAATATTCTCTAACAGTTAGTAAACCTTGACAAAGGAATGCTGTTTCTACAAGATCACCTCCATTATCTTTAGTTCCAAATGGGATTACACGACCTGTTTCACCATTGATCCAATGAGGCCAAGCACCATGAAATCGATCTGCTTTTTCAAGAAAATTTAATGCAATTGTAAGTCTGGAAACCACTTCAGCTCTTGGAAGGAAACCTCTTTCTGCACCGACAATTATTGACATTAGCCCAAAACCAGAACCCCCAGTAGTTACAATATGTGCATCGTTTCCTGGGTCATCCGTGTGGTACCGTTCTCTGGCTAATCTTGAATTTGATTCTGCATATTCCCAAAAATATTTTATAGCATCCTTTTGTACTTGATCCATTGCTTGAACATCTGTAAGTGGTGTTGGCGTTGGCGTTGGTGGCGGGGTTGGTGTTGGAGTAGGATTTGGAGAATCACTACTACTGCTACAACTTATGATTGAAAACAAAAATAAAATAGCATAAAATTTAAATGTCTTCATCTCGATTTTTTAAGAATATATGCCAAAGCAATTGCATTGGCATATACTGTATTTACTTATTTTTTCTTTGTGTATAAATTATTAATTTCTGCAACAGTAAGTGCGGAAGTATACATTCTGAATTGGTCTAAATCACCCGTCCAAGAATTCATCCAACCTTCGGCAGGGTTTCCTGAACCTCCAATTCTAAAGCCTAAAACATTGGCCTCTTTTAGTTTCATATTCCCATGGTTTGTCCATTTTTTTGTAGCAAAAGCGACACCATCTTTATAAAGAGTCATACCCGATGTTAAACCATCATAGACAAAGGCTAAGTGATGCCATTGTCCATCATATATTCCAGGAACTTTCTCCGTTCCTAACCATTCGAACCACTTATCTCCTGGTTGCTCGTCAACAAAAAATTTAATGGTTGGGTTAGCAACAGATCCCTCGAATAAACAAAACATATTGGCTTTCGCCCAGTTATCAGCTAATAAGCTAAAAGCAAATTCAGTTTGTGTTGGAGCGCCGTGTTTTGACCAAAAAGCAATGGTAAAACTGGAGGAATTAGCCACAAAATCATTTGGTTTTGAATACGAAACAAACAATTTAGGTTTTCCTCCTTTGAGGGCTTTTCCAGAAATACCTTCGGTAAATTCTAATGGATTATCGGTTGGAAATTTAGCTCGAACACTATCTACCGCATTCATTAATGAATTTGTAGTTGCACCATCAAAAGCTACATAGAACTTTAAGGGACCTCCTGGAGCATTGGCATCTTTTGGATAATCACCCAATTCAGGTCTATCCATATTTTGACATCCAATAAATACCAATGAAATAAGTGCTATTCCAAAAGCTTTTTTTATAAATGATTTATTGATTTTCATTTTATTAAGTATTAAATTGAATTGCTATTAATAATTTGGGTTTTGAACTAGAATTCCTCCAGATTGGTCAATGGCTGTTTGAGGAATTGGATAATACCTATGTTTTGCTTGGTATCCTTTTCCACTTAAAACTGTAGCAGCATCTCCCCATCGCACTAAATCATAAAATCGTTCGCCTTCCATGGCAAATTCGATTCTTCTTTCTTGTTTAATGGCTGTTCTTAAAGTAGCTTGTCCACCTGAAACTATTGGTAAAATACTATTATTTGCTCCTCTAGCTCTTTTACGAACTTCTTCTAGATATGTTGCTGCCAGACCTGAATTTCCGTCTTCGTTAGCCGCTTCTGCAGCTATTAACAAAACATCGGCATATCGCATGATTTTTATATTTTCCCAGTGATTTTTATTTTCCCCCAATGCAGTTCTCTCAGAAGGAAGTGTGTAGGCTTTCTTGTTCCAATACAATTGGTCTAAAGGAGGACTTGCAGGAAGAGTGTTTCCAAAACCGTCACTTTGCCCTGAAGTTAGAATTGTTACGGCTTTTCTTGGATCATTAGCTTCATAAGCACCAATTAAATTGGTTGTAGGCACATTGAATCCCCAACCTAAATCCCAAGTACCTGCTCCACGTACTCCTTGTGACTCAAAATAATTATTTGAATAATACGTTCTTCCTACTACCAAAAATTGCACTTCAAAAACAGTTTCTCTTGAATTGTTACCCGCTTTAGTAAATAATGTTTCATAAGAGGACATCAAATTATATTGTCCAGACTTGATTACTTCTTCACTTTTCGCCAGTGCTTTTTTCCAATCTCCTTGGTAGAGATACAATTTTGCCAAAAGGCTGTTCGCGAATCCTTTTGTAGCTCTACCAGGATATGCTGGCCAGCTTAAGGGTAAATGCAGCGCGGCAAATTCTAAATCATTAATGATTTGTGCATCTACTTCGGCAACTGTGTTTTTTGCTTTAATACCATCGGTTGGTGTCACTATTTTATTCAATATAATGGGAACTTCTCCATAATCACGTCGCAAATCAAAATAAGCAAACGCTCTAATGGCTTTGGCCTCGGCTTCATTTACAATACTTCCCTGATCTGTTGCTCCGGAGTTTTTTACAGCAACTACTAAATCGTTGCAGGCATAAATCAAGCTATAATGACCGTCCCAGTTACCTGAAAATTCAGTTGGTGAATATTGAAAATTGTCCATTACATTACCCAATGTGGCGGCGTCTGTAGGGCTACTGCCTTTTGCGGCATCATCGGATCGAATACTTTGAAACCAATAGCGATTCCAGTCCGTAACGCCAAATTGTGTACGGATTTTTCCATATAATCCAAAAGTACTTTCTTCAAAACCACCAGCTGCTAAATCTCCCTCAGTTGCAACTCCTAAAGGCTTCATATCAAGAAAATCAGCATCACTACAGGAATTTATAGTAGGCAAAGCCAATGTGGCTATAAGTGCTATTTTAATGATAAATCTATAATTTTTCATATTTCTCATTTCTATTTATTATTAAAAAGTAACATTTAAACCTAGTGTCGCAATTGCTGGAAGAGGATAACCTCCAAAATCTCTACCAAACGAGATAGGAGATCCACCAGCCTCAGGTGTAAATCCAGAATTGTTATTCCATGTTACAGGATTTTGAGCATTAATAAACAATTTCAATCCTTGGATATAAAATTTATTCAACAATTTAGAATCAAAATTATAGGCCAATTGTACGTTTCTCAATCGAACATAACTTCCATCTTCAATCATGTAGGATGAATTTTGTTTGTTATATCCTGATCCATCGTTAAGTCTTGGCTCCCAATTGGAAGTACCTGCGCCATTCCATCTATCCAATCTTTCAGTTCTGTAATTAAATTGTGCAAAAGTAGAACCACTGCCCCAATCTCTCCATACTTCATTACCATAAACACCTTGTAAATCAGCAGATAGCGTAAAGTTTTTATAAGTAGCACTCACGGACATTCCGTACATAATATCAGGGGTTGGGTTTCCAATAATCGTTCTATCGTCAGGAGTGATTTTTCCATCACCATTAACATCTTTGTATTTCAAATCACCAGGTCCATAATCCCCTAAAGAACTTGGAGTCGAGCTCAATACATCGGAATAGGATTGATAAATCCCTTCAACAATGTAACCGTAAAATGATCCAATTGGAGAACCTGCTGTTAAAATAGAAGGGCCGTCAGCCACTTGAAAACCTTCTTCATATACCGATTTCACTTCATTCTTTAAAGTGGTTAAATTACCGCTAATGGAATATTCAAAATCATCATTTACACTATCATTCCACGAAGCAGAAAATTCAAATCCAGTATTTGAAATCTCTCCAGCATTAGTGTAAAAACTTTCAGCTCCTAAATTGACAAACGTCAACAAGTCATTTGTCGTTTTATTAAAATAGGTGGCTTCGAGTTTTAGTCTATTATCTAAAGTTCCTACTTCTATGCCTCCTTCGTATGAAGTTACCGTTTCCCATTTTAAATTTGGGTTACTTCGGTAAGCCAAAATATAAGCTGGAACTAATGTTTCACCAAAAACTGCAGATGCACCAGTGGTATAATTAGGATACGAAGGGTATTGAATAGACGTATATTGATTTCCTAATTCGCCATAAGATCCTTTTAATTTAAGTGTATTAAAAATTTTTTGATCTTGCATAAAATCTTCTTTTGATACATCCCAAGCCCCACCAAGTGACCAAAAATTTTGAAATCTGTTGTCACCTATAAATGCCGAAGAACCATCTCTACGAAAAGAAGCGTTCAATATGTATTTGCTATCATAGTTATACAATGCCCTAGCTAAATAGGAAACAGTACCATTTTCATATTGGCCTGAACTTGATCGGCTAGAGGATGGATCCCCATATGGATATACATTTAAATACCACCATCTTCTATCATTTGGAATTGGTTCTCCTCCTATATATTGCGAAACAGAACCATTAATGGATTCATATCCAAAATAATATCGGGTGTAACCCGCTAAAGCTGTCAAGCTATGATTTCCAAAAGTCTTGTTATAGGTAAATAAATAATCTTGTTGTGTTTTTTCATACGTATTACTGTACTGATTTATTGATGTTTGAGAACTTCCACCGGCAAGAGTAAGTTGGTCTGTTTCGGCAGTATAAACGTTAAATACTGGATTGTAAGCTGTGCCCTTATTGTATCCCAAATCAGCATAATAGGCTGCCCTGAATTTTAAATCTTTAAACAATTTGAATTCAGCAAATACATTACCTACAAATCTCGTTTCACGATTCAATTGTGTTCCTTGCGTTCCTTCCACATACAATAATGGATTGCCTATTTGTGCGCCTCCAATTTGTGTTGGCAATTGATTGTAAACCCCTTTTTCTGAATTATACGGTTCAACTATTGGCGTTGCGTTTAATGCTGAACTAAAAGAATGTAATTGTGCTGGTCTGGCATCGACACCACTAAATCCGACACCAACTTTTATGGCATCTGATATTTGTAGTTCATTATTTAAATTGAAAGTGAATTTTTTATAATTCTCATAATCAATCAAACCTTCATCTTGAACTAATCCAACTCCCAAATAAAATTTGTTTTTATCAGTACCATTAGTAACACTTAAGTTATGATTGATAATAGTAGCATTATCATTAGAAATGGAATTAATCCAGTCCGTATCACCCGTAAATTTGTCATAATAAGCATAAGGTGCAGCTCCTTCATTCAATCGCTGTTCATTATATAGGGTTTTAAATTGGGATGCATTAGCAAGCGATGGTTTACTTACAATAGATTTAACCCCTAATATGGTGTTATAATTAATAGTTGTTTTTCCTTCCTTAGCTTTTTTAGTTGAAATAATAATAACTCCATTGGCACCGCGAACCCCAAAAATTGCTAATGAAGAGGGGTCTTTTAGTATTTCCATTGACTCAATGTCATTGGCATTGATAAAATTGATATTGTCTGTAAAAATACCATCTACGACGTACAATGGTTTTGTATTGTATCTACTTACTGTACCTCTAATTCTAACATCTGGTTCTGCACCAGGTTGCCCAGAATTTACAATAGACAAACCAGAAACTCTCCCCTGCAATGACGCCACTGGATTAGTATTTGGTTTATCGGCAATCATTTTTCCTTCGACCTTAACTATAGATCCTGTTAAATCTCGCTTTTTGGCTGTTCCATATCCAATTACAACAACTTCTTTTAACTCGGTGTCCTTGGATTCATTCATGGTTATAGCCATGGTTTCAGATGTGACTTTAACAGAAATGGCATCGAAACCTACCATACTTACTTTTAACACCTCTCCTACTTTCGCATTAATATTAAAATTTCCATCAAAATCAGTATCAGTGTTAGTTTTGGAATCAACTGCTATAACAATAGCTCCAGGAATTCCAACATCATTCTTATCTGATACTTTTCCTTTAATTACTTGACCAGACATATAGGCTGGGAGCAGAATGAGTGCTAAAAAAATAAAAACAAAATTTCTCATAAATTAATTTGTAAAAGTTAGTTAAGCTAAATTAAGCTATTACAACGTTATAGTAAGCTAAATGGAGTTACTACACAAATACATCAATTTCTTGAGATCAGAAAATAATTCAATGTTTATTAGCGGTTAAGAATGATTAAACTACAGCGCAATACATCACATGATGTAGTGATGATGTGTTGTAATTATGCAAATAATTCAATGTATAATAATAATATCCTTAAAAAATAAACCTATTTTATATGGATAATAAAAATTTTGATAGGTTTTCGTCTTGAGTAAGTCTCAATTTTTTTCTTAATCGATAGCGATGTAATTCGACACCTCTGAAAGAAATATTCATCATTGGCGCAATTTCTTTTGAAGAAAGGTTCATTTTTAAATAAACACAAAGTTTGATATCCTTAGAAGTAAGGATAGGGTATTTTTTGGAAAGGTTAATTATAAATTGGTCGTGAATTTGATTCAGGTTTGATTCAAATGTTTGCCATTCAAGTTTGTTGATTGCATTTGATTTAATCACTTTTTTGATTTCACTTTTAAGTTTATTAACATCTATTTCGGAATCTAAAATACCTTGAATGTTTTCTATCATTTCGCTTTGTTTAGCTATTGAAAGTGATTTGCCTGTCACTTCGGATGATTTTGTTTGCAATTCCAATTCCAGAATATGCTTTTCATATTCTTGCATATTCAACTCGTTTTCCGCTTTCAATTCCATCTCTAGAATTTTC
The DNA here is from genome assembly GCF_007097365.1 of Flavobacterium franklandianum. Taxonomy (GTDB): domain Bacteria; phylum Bacteroidota; class Bacteroidia; order Flavobacteriales; family Flavobacteriaceae; genus Flavobacterium; species Flavobacterium franklandianum. The sequence goes on along the minus strand of NZ_VJZR01000010.1, from coordinate 39,366 downwards.
TTTTGATACTTCAATTCTTCCTCTTGCAAAACTAATTTTTGAGTGTAACGCATTTTATTCCACTTATAATAAAAGTACAAAATCGTACCTAAAACTGCTAGGTACAATAAAATCATCCAAAAAGAAAAATACCAAGGTTGCCCAACGATAAACTCATAACGGGAAACTTTATTATATTGCGATCCATCAAAGTGATAAATTGCAATGTTATGGGAGCCACTGTTCAAATTATTCAAAACAATAATTCCTTCTTTTATAAGAATATAATCTTTTGAATCATTTATTTTATAAAACAAGCTTGGCTTGGTAATTCCATAAATTCCAGATATTACTCCAATTTTTAGTTCAGAATTATACTTGATTTTTGACTTATTTTCAACCAACTCTCTATTATTAAATGCTTCAATCTTTATAGTAGGACTTTGTTTGGTTTCATATTTTAATTGAAGTGAAATAAATCCATCATCGAGATTTAATAAATAGTTGTTTCTATTTTTGAAAATTTTTATATTATCGTTAATTATTTTTCCTCTATAATATTTTTCTTGTATACTGTTCCAAACAAACTTGTTTTGATTCACATAGATATGATATAAAAGTCCCTCTTGAAGCACTACAAAGTTGTTTTCGTCGATAGCAACTATGTCTGAAATATTTTTAAAATTAGCATTAAACAATTCATTCTTTACCAATTGATTGGATATAGAATTGTAGGTGTACCAAGAATTTTGGATTAAAAAGAGAGTTTCGTTTCGAAATTCAAATAGTCGCACGCCAAAATCATTTGTAATTTTACTCTTTTGTGTTATGTTTTCGACCTTAATGGTTTCAAAAGCATCGTTATACAAAATTCTATATAAACCCCTATAATTATCGGCTGCCCAAATTTCATTTTTTCGGTTTTGTGCTACATATTTTATGGGTTTAAAAAGCCCATTAATGATATGTTTTTGGGATAAATCATTAGGGTTATCATAAATCCAAACTCCACTGTAGGAAGCTTGTAAATAGGTGTTATTGATGTTGCTTTTGGTTAAATTCCAGCCGCCACTTATAGTATTTAATTTAGAAAACCGACCCTTTTCATAAACAAGTGTTCCCTGAAAATATCCAATAAGATATTTGTCATTCATTTTGCCTATGTTCCAAGCTTGTCCTTGTGTATTTGGAACTAAAGAAAACTGGTTGTCTTCATATTTAAAAACACCGTGATTAGATGCCATTAAATACCCATTTTCAGTAGTGGCAACAGAATATACTGACCCCAAAACGCCTGAATTATCATAAAAAATAGAAATGGGAGAATCGACTTCTATATGAGCAATTCCGTTGTCTAAACCTAGCCATAAATTATTTTCTTTGTCTTGACCAATACTCAAAATAGAATTGTTCATCAAGACATTATTTTTATTAATGTTTATAAAAGAGTTATTAAACAAATCAAAAACAAAAACACCTTTACTTGCTGTTCCAATTATCAATTTATTAGTATTGATAAACTTTGCTACGTTGATATAAGCCGTTTTCAAAATTTCATTCAATGGGTTTTTCCAAGAATTCAAAGCTCCGTTTTCTAAAATATAAACTCCGTTTTTTTGAGTAAATATGTAGGTTCGATTTTGATGTTTTTCGATGGCGTGAATTACATTATTTTCCAAAATTTCCCAGCCTTTTACTTTTGACATCTTATAATTATACATCTTATAAACTCCGCTGCCAACCGAGGCAATTAGGAGTTGATTGTCTATAACAAAGCAATAAGAAATAAGAAATGGAAGTTTTGTTTTATTAATTTTCTTACCGTCATACATGAAAATCTCATTGAACGATTGAAAATAAATTTGGTTGTTAAATTTAAATATTTTCCATATTTCTTCGTTCTCGCTGTCATCAAAAACTTTTTTGCCACTAGATATTGAAACGTAAATCATCTTTCCGTCATTTCGATGCCAATAGCCAAATTCTTTATAAGAACCTGAATATATTTTATCGCCATCGACCAGTATAGAACGAATTATCGTTTTATTTGGAAGCATATTTTTCTCCCACTTCACACCATCATAACGCAATAAATAATGATTATTAGCAAAATACATGGCCTTATCATTACCTTGTGATACATTCCAAGTTTGATTATCTCCCTGATAGTTTGATTTGTTATAATTTTCGACAAAAGGAAGCATCTCTTGACAATACAGTTGAAATGATAGTAAACTGAAAACAAATATTTTTATAGTAATCGATTTCAAAATTGAAAGTTTTATCTTCAAATATAATCACATTTTTAATATAACGCATAAAAAGCCTCCAAAAAATGGAAGCTTTTATTGGTATAAATTTTGACTTTTGCTAATTATTTTTCATCCACATAATCCTGTAAATAGCTGAATCGTGGAGTGAGTTTTCCTTTTTCGGTCATTTTTGCCCGTTTCAAAATTCCATCTTTATCACCATCAAAAAAAGTGGGAATTAAGTGTTCTATAAAAATTTCTCCAAAATCTTCGCTAGCTTCTTTTGATAGTTCATCAATTTTAATGAACATTTATTTTTTTACCGAATTAATGTCTAAACGATTTTTAGTGATTTTTTATAAAACATTTTTTGCTATAAAAAAAGTTGCTAAAAATCCACAAAAAAATACTGGACTATATTTTTGACTCAAAAAAACATTTTAATTCCAAATTTTTTTTACAAAATAATCTTTCGTATTTTTATAAAAGAGGAACTTTATATTCACTAAATCGCATATAAGTAAGTCGAAAGTTTAAAAGTCATAAAGTCAAAAGAACCAATAGAATTGATAGAAGTTTAAAATTAATCTCTTACAGTATTTTTTTTAATTTTAAAACTTGGCATTACAAAATGGTTATTACTTATTTACTTGAAATTAAGTATATTTAGTGCTGTTTAGTGCTTTTCAAACGGATGCTCAAAAAATTATGAATCAAAAGTCTTACAAAAAAGCACTGGAAATGTCGACATTCTTGATTTTTTCATACATTTGTTCAAAACCAAGCTAATTAACATTATTCTAACGGGGGAAAGTATTTTCTCGATTGACCATAATCCCCTTTCAATGCACCTACACAAGAAATATTCATTATACCTTTTCTCTATTAAAAAAGCACTTAACGTAATGCCTAGACATTTAGTTATTTTACTTTTTTTAACTATATCGATACTATCGAACCTTCAAAAAGGGTATTCGCAAGAAACGGTTAAGTTTAACAGGAAGACATCCAGAGATGGCCTTTCACAAAGTTTTATAAAAAATATAATCAAAGATCATAATGGTTTTATATGGATCGGCACGGCAGACGGCCTTAATAAATATGACGGTTATACTTTTAAAATCTACAGGAGCCATTCTAAAACAAAAGGAAGTTTAAGTAGTAGCAATATTATGACTACTTATGTAGATAAAAGTGGCGTTTTATATGTTGGTACGGACGATGGCGCCTTAAATGTATACGATGACAAACAGGATACGTTTACAATATATAAATATAATACCAGTGTAAGTACTAACCGCGTTACTTGCTTGTTTGAAGATCACAATGGCATTTTTTATGTTGGTACTGAAGGAGGCGGGCTATACGCTTTCGACCGTAAAAACAAAAAGTTTAAGCTTTTATATTTTGATAATATCGTAAAAAACCGAATTATTAGTCCCTTTATAAGAGCCATTAACGAAGACAAGGAAGGAAATTTATGGATAGGTACAGAACTCGGCATCACAGTCATCAGTAAAGACCGAAAAATATTTACTGATTATACGCAGACCCAAGATCCTAATAGTTTAAGTATAAATGCTATTAGAACAATTTTTATTGATTCTGAAGGTAAGGTATGGATAGGCACTGCGTTTGGAGGTCTAAATCTTTTTGACAAAAAAACTAAAAAATTTATCCATTTTAAAAACAAATCTACTGATTTGAACAGTCTTCTAGGCGATTTTGTGCCGCAGATGTGCGAATCAAAAGATGGCAAAATATGGGTTGCCACCAATTTTGGTATCAGCGTTTTAGACAAAAAAAACTATACTTTTACCAACTATACAAATGATGGTTTTGACAACAATTCACTTCTTGATAATGGTCTTAATGCCATTTTTGCTGATGAAAAAGATAATATATGGGTAGGCAGTATAGCGGGGCTTTCCATTAAGGAAGCTGCAACTTCAAAATTTCCTGTTTTTTCATACAATCCTGGCAAACCTGAAGGCTTAGGAAGCAAAGAAGTATTTAGCATTTATCAGGACTCAAAAAACCGTATTTGGCTGGGTTTAAGAAACGGCGTCGATTTGTTTAATCGAGAATCAGTAACTTTTAAACATTATAATACACAGCCCAATGGGCTTCGCGTAGGCACTGTTACTTCTATGCTTGAAGATAGGAACAAAAAAATTTGGCTGGGTACTTTTGAACAGGGTTTGCTCTCTTTTAATGTAGATAAAAATACGTATGAAGTATACGAGGGGATTGACCCGGTAACAAATATAAAAGCGCCGATTCGGGATATCTGGTTTATAAGAGAGGATGTAAAAGGAGAATTATATATTGCTTCCTTTAGTAGCGGGATATATAAGTATAACAGAGATGATAATCAGTTTTATCGCTTACATTGGGAAGGAAAAAACATCCCTTTTCTAGGTATAAACTGCTTTTATATAGATAGCAAAAACAATTTATGGCTCGGTTCAATCCAAGACGGGTTGATAAAAATCAACAAAGAAAAGGGAATATATAAAATATTTAAAAACGACCCAAAAAACAGTAAAAGCATAAGTGATTATTTAATATCAACTATTTACGAAGACAGGAAAGGTAATTTGTGGATTGGTACCCAAGCTGGCTTAAATAGGCTTAACGCCGACAATACATTCACACACTATTCCGAAAAAAATGGACTAGCCAATAATTTTATTAATGGTATTTTAGAGGATGATAAAGGGGCATTGTGGTTGAGCACCAATAGTGGAATTTCAGAATTTAATATTGATTCCAAAACCTTCAAAAACTTCAACATCAATGATGGGTTTGATGATAATGAACTTTTACCAAGAGCTGCATTCAAGCTTAAAAGCGGGGAAATGATTTTTGGTGGTCTTAATGGATTTAATATATTCCACCCTCAAAAACTAATTTTCGATAAACAGACTCCTATTGTTTTAATAACAAACTTTAAATTATTTAATAAATCCGTAATTCCTGGCGAAAAAAATTCTCCCCTAAATGAGGAAATTAATAAAGTCAAGGAAATTACCCTTTCGTATAAACAATCTGACTTTTCTTTTAGTTTTGCCGCTTTAAATTTTTCCAGAACCAAAGAAAATCAATATGCCTATAAACTGGAGGGATTTGATGAGGATTGGGTTTATGTTGGAAAAAACAGGTATGCTTACTACACCAATATTCCTCCCGGCGAATATACATTCAGGGTAAAAGCTTCGAATAATGATGGGGTATGGAATAAAGAAGGTACATCAATAAAAATCATCGTCGTCCCTCCTTACTGGATGACGTGGTGGTTCAGAATACTTTCTGTACTAACTATTATTGGGTGTATTGTAGGTATATATTATTACCGCGTAGGCAAAATTAGGGCTCGAGGAACGCAATTGGAAAAACAAGTGCTTGAACGCACCGTAGAAGTTGTAAATCAGTCCAAAGAATTAAAAACTCAAACTAGACAACTAAAGAATATAAATATTGCGCTGGAGAAAGAAAGAGAGAGAGCCGAGAAAGCCAGTCAGGAAAAAAGTATTTTCCTTGCAACTATGAGCCACGAAATCAGAACTCCAATGAATGGTGTTATCGGTATGACTTCCCTACTCGAAGAAACTCCACTCAACCATGAACAGCAAGAATATGTTAACACTATTCGAGACAGCGGAGATGCTCTTCTTACGGTTATAAACGATATTTTGGATTTTTCCAAGATTGAATCTGGCAATCTGGAACTTGAAAGCCTAGATTTTGACCTTCGTCAATGCATTGAGCAGGTAATGGATCTGCTCGCTGGCAAAGCTGCCATGCGGGAACTGGATCTAGTTTACCAGATTGATTACACAGTTCCGTCTCAAATTATTGGCGACAATATGCGTTTAAGACAAATACTGATTAACTTATTGAACAATGCACTGAAGTTTACACATAAAGGGGAAGTATTTGTTAAAGTGAGTCTTGCAAACGAAGATAACAAGAATATTGAATTACTTTTTGAGGTTATAGATTCGGGTATAGGAATTCCTGAAGATAAACTTCCAAATTTATTTCTTGCATATTCACAGGTTGATTCTTCCACAACACGCGAATATGGCGGAACAGGTTTAGGCCTCGCTATCAATCAAAGACTTATTAAGCTTATGGGAGGAGAAATCTACGTAAGCAGTACTGTGGGTGAAGGCTCAACTTTCAGCTTCACTATTAAAAGTAAACTTGGCAAATCTCACAGACAGCATGTAAGTTTTAACACTAGCGAAAATGAAGGAAAAAAAGTATTGGTGGTAGACGATAATATCACCAATCTGACTATTCTTAAATCTCAGTTGGAGATGTGGAAACTAACTCCTGTTCTTGCCTCCTCAGGCAAAGAGGCATTAGAAATTATCGCCACGGGAGTCGAGTTCCAGCTAATCATTACTGATATGAAGATGCCGGAAATGGATGGTGCTGAATTAGCCGAAGCAATGAGAAAAAAGATTCCGCAAGTGCCAATTATCCTGCTAAGTTCTGTAGGAGATGAAACTCGAACCAAAAATTCACACCTATTCAACTCGATATTAACTAAACCTGTTAAACAACAACAATTGTTTAACTTAATACAAACCGAGCTGAAACATCAAAGCCAGCCCGGAAAACAGGAAGACAAAAAACCATCTTTATTCCCTGAAGGTTTTGCAGAAACCTATCCTTTAGACATTCTTTTGGTCGAAGACAATCTGATTAACCAAAAACTGTTGATGAAGGTATTAACCAAGCTTGGCTATCAGCCGGAACTAGCTAATAATGGAAGAGAAGCTGTGGATATGCTTACAGAAAAACCATATCAGCTTGTTTTGATGGATGTACAAATGCCGATAATGGATGGACTCGAAGCAACACGCTATATTAGAAAAAATCTTAAATATCAACCTACAATAGTAGCCATGACAGCCAGCGCATTATCCGAAGACCGTGATGCTTGTATAAAAGCGGGAATGAACGATTATATTACCAAACCCGTGAATCTGGAAATTCTTATTAATGTACTGCGGCTTATTGTAGAAAAATAAAGGTTTAAGATAGTATTCAGTATAAAAAAACTCTTTAGTCATATTTTTTTATAAATTTTATTATGTTTATTGACATACCCGGCTTCAATATTTGGAATGGCTATGCCTATTTATACTGATAACTTACAATCTCCCGATACAATCTCCTGTAATTATCTGCCGAATATATCTCATTTTTTCAATTTTGTGCAACATATTTAGTAATAACCATTGTATAATGTCGTGTTTTAAAATTAGGCAAAATGATGTAACGGATTGATTTTAAACCAATATCCATACTATTGATTCTTTTGACTTTAGGACTTTTAAACTTTCGACTTCCTAAAACCTCATTAAAAAAATGATTTTGTTTGAAATCTATCAATCGAATGTATTGAGTTTTTCCCTAAAATTTTACATCCTTCCACTATTTAGATTTGAGAATTAATCAGTTAAAAAAATCCTTGATCTACTTTCCAAGTTTGATTATCTCCCTGATAGTTTGATTTGTTATACTTTTCGACAAAAGAAAGCATCTCTTGACAATACAATTGAAATGATAGTAAACTGAAAACAAATATTTTTATAGTAATCGATTTCAAAATTGAAAGTTTTATCTTCAAATATAATCCCATTTTTAATATAATGCATAAAAAGCCTCCAAAAAATGGAAGCTTTTATTAGTATAAATTTTGAATTTTGCTAATTACTTTTCATCCACATAATCCTGTAAATAGCTGAATCGTGGAGTTAGTTTTCCTTTTTTAGTGATTTTTGCCCGTTTCAAAATTCCTTCTTTATCACCGTTGAAAAAAGCGGGAATCACGTGTTCCATAAACATTTCTCCAAAACCTTCGCTAGCTGCTTTTGGCAATTCGCAAGGCAAATTATCAACTGCCATTACCACAATTGCGGCAGGATGAAACACATCGACTTCTTTGTTTTCAGTAGGTAAATAACCATACAAAGGTTCCTCAATCGTTGATGATCTTAGCGTACAAGCTATAGAACTATCAACATCACATGAAATATCGGCAACCACTTTTATTTTACAATCTTTAGATTTTAGCATTTCACGTGTGAGAATATCCGGAGCTTCATTGGAGTGAAAATGTCCTGTAATATAGATGTCTGAAACTTTGGTAAATCGTTCAAAATTGGAAACATAATCTTGAGGATTCTGAAAAAAATCATTAAAATCTAAAACTTGACCATCTTTTCGAACATTATAGTCCAAAACATCAATCTGTACATAAACGGGTTGCGTGTAGTTTTTTGTCAAATAATTTTCAACTGAAACTTCTTTGATTTTGATGGCGTCGAGAATTTCTTTAACACCACTACCAACTTTTCCAGTTCCAGTATTTACAATTTTTATCGGAGGCAAAACCAATCGTTTCAAATGGCTAATCATATCTTGCTTTCCTGAAAGTGCTGCTGCTTTTGGAAGTTTGAACAATTCGAATTTTAATCCAAAAGCTCTAAAACTATTGTAAGCACCAACAAATCCTGCGTATTTCCCAAAACCAATCAATCGGATATTATGTTCATTGACAATGGTTTCGTGATCATAAAAATCAATATTTTTGGCTAATAAAGCTTGTAACAACTTTCTGTTGTGCGGTTGTTTTTTGATAGTGTGCGAAAAAAAGAAATACGATTTATTGGGAATTAAATTCTCTACAGGAACTTCTTTTACACCAAAAAACACCTCACAATCACTGATGTCATTGGTCACTTCGATACCCATATTTCTATATTCCTCATCAGAAAAAGCTCTCATATCCGAACTTTCAACCTTTACAACTATACCTCGGTGAAGTTGTTTTAGTCTTGCCAATTCATCGGGTGTGAATACCACTCTTCTGTCGGGTGTGCTTTTTCTCTCTTTTATAATTCCGAATTTCATGGGTTTTGATTACTAATTAATATAACTTTATAGAGCTTATTTGTTACAAAAATAACATTTTATATCCATTCTGCTGTCTTTTAAAAAAATGTTTTAGAAAATATAAACACTATTAATTGATTTTTAGGATAATGTCTAAAAAAAACAAAATAGGGTTTAAAATAGTGTTAACTTTTTCAAAAAAGGAACAAAACAAAAGAATAGGATTCTATATATTTGCCTTTCTAGCTAAATACATATGAATTTTATCAAACGCGCAAATATACTACAATTTATCCTCTTACTTTTGGTTTTAAGTTCTTGTATGAAAGAGAAAAAAATAGAGCTTAAAGATGCTGAACTTCCAAAAGATGCATTGCCAAAAATGAAACCTTTAGTTAATGAAACTCCAAAACTAACGGCAGAATACTTGAATGAGACGAAAGATAAAATAGAAGCATTTTACAGAAAAAATTGGCCTAACAACAGCATGAACGGTGGATTTCTTGTGGCTAAAAACGGCCAAATTATCTATGAAAAATACGAAGGTTTTGCCAATATTAGAGATAAAACACCAATAACAAGCACAACTCCAATTCATATTGCATCGGTTAGTAAAGTCCTTACTGCTACAGCAATTTTAAAATTGGTCAATGCTAAAAGAATTGGATTAGACGATAAAGTGACAGTCTATTTAGCAGCGTTTCCGTATCCGGAAGCAACCGTAAGAATGTTGTTGAGTCACCGAAGTGGGATGCGCAGTTATGCCTATTTTACGGATCGAGACAAAAACGTTTGGGACCGACATAATACATTGACCAATCAGGATATTTTAACCATAATGGGGACTAAAAACATTGGGTTGGAACAAAAAACAGGTACTCGTTTTGCGTATTGCAATACCAATTATGCAATGTTGGCCTTGATTATTGAAAAGGTTACCCAACTTTCTTATAGAGAAGCATTGAGCCAAATGATTTTCAAACCACTCGGAATGACCAATACTTTTGTTTTGGATTTTGACAAAGACAAAAAGAAAGTAGCTCCGTCGTATAAAGGTAATAGAGTAGAAATTGGCATCGATTATCTTGATAAAGTGTATGGAGATAAAAATATTTACTCTACACCAAGAGATTTATTGAAATTTGACCGTGCTCGTTATTCGCCTTCTTTTTTAGAACCAGCCCTTTTGAAACAAGTTTATGTGGGTTACAGCAATGAGCATCCCGGTCGAAAAAATTACGGTTTAGGAATTCGAATGATCAATTGGGAAACTGGTAAAAGTTTTTATTTTCATAATGGTTGGTGGCATGGTTTCACCTCCTCTTACATTACTTTAAAAGATGAAAATGTCACTATAATTGCACTCTCTAATAAGTTTACAAAAACAACCTATGCCGTTCGGAAATTAGCACCTTTATTTGGAGACTATCCGTTTAAAGTGGAAGACGAATAAATTGTAGATTGTAGATTCTTGCATAACCGTTGAAATTATTGTATTTTTGGAAAATATTTTAGATGAAATCTGAAATAAAAATGGGGTCGACTGGTTTTGACAGCAAGTCGAATTGAAAAGTAAGCACGTCGAGAACTGGGACAATTCTCGTAAATAAAAGGTTTCAAAACACATACACGGCGAAGGAAACTACGCTCTTGCTGCATAATCTGAATTATAGTAAGATTAGCCTCGTCCTACCAGGTAGGAAAGCAGGATTTACCTCGAAAGCTCTGGTTTATGGCGGTCGATAAAGGTAAATCGTAAATTTAAACCTAGATTTCCACAAGCTTCGGGTGGATTTCGAAACTAAAGAAGCTAAGCAAAGAGCGGTTGTTCCTGACCTAACTCCGAGTCGAAAACTCAATCAGGAAATAAGCGTGTAGAAAGTTTTTTAGTTGCTTGTTTGGACGGGAGTTCGACTCTCCCCGACTCCACAATTCTATTCTCAAATAGAACTAAATGCCCGTAAATCTTAGGATTTACGGGCATTTTTGTTTTCTATACTTTCCAAAACCAGTATTAAATCATAATAGTATCGTGCAAAGTATACATACATTTATTAGAAATTATTTTTTTTTTAAAATATAATCAAAAGAATTAAAATCATAATAAAATAAGTCCAAAACAGAAACTCTAATTACGGTAACTCTTTTAATTTTATATTTTTGAAAAACACTTCATTTCCGTGATCTTGTATTAAAATATTTCCTTCGGCAGCGTTTCCAAAGTTAGACCAAACACTATATTTACTGTAGTTTACCAATGCATTCCACATTTGTGTACCACGTTCGTATTCTACTGTTATCTTGTCATTGAGATAATGGGTCACTTTATTTCCCCTAACTACAATTCGAGCCGTATTAAAATCTGATTTGCGGAAAAACTTGTCGGTGGGCGCAGGAATTAAATCATATAATGAACCTAACATTCGGTTTCCTTTTACCCCTAATTTAGCATCGGGATGAAGTTTGTCGTCCAAAATTTGAAACTCACAACCAATAGAAGAACCTTCGCCTTTGTTCAATTCGGTGTCCACAAAATACTTGATACCACTATTGGCACCATCGGTAATTTTAAAATCGACCGTCAATTCGAAATTTTTATATTTTTTTATGGTAACAATATCACCTCCATTTGTTGACTCGGCACCATTCGAATTTAACACTCTCAAAACTCCATTTTCCATAGCCCAACCTCCAGCAGGAAAAGTAGTCAATTTTGCACCTCTCCAACCGTCAGCTGTTTTTCCGTCCCACAACAATTTCCATCCTTCTTTTTGTTCGAAAGATGAAATGGTATTGTCGTTGCAGTTGGCTTGATAAACTTGTCGATTTTCTGGAGTTCTGTATTTTTCAAGATTCGTAGTACAAATTTTTATATTTTTCCATTGCACGGTTTTTCCCTCGTCTTCTGGTTTGTATATTTCGTGTACTTGCAATGCGATAAAACCACTGGCAGCCTCTGGTAAATCGTCCAAAATACTGGCGCAAAGAACCCCATTCAACCATGTCCTTACGGTAGAACCAAGAGCTTCAATGCGAATATGATTCCATTCTGATGCTTTGTATGCGGACTTTGCAGTAGGATTTTTTTCCATAGTATAAAGCCATCCACGCCGTCCTTCGTCATAAATTCCGCCACTCCACGCTCTCGCTGAAGGGTCAAACTCAAACTGATAGCCATTCACTCGACCATTTTTATATTCTTTTTTAGATTGGCTTCGAAATTGAACTCCCGAATTTAATCCCTCTTCTATTTTATAATCCAATTCCAGAATAAAGTCACCGTAATTTTTATTGGTTGCCAAAAAACTATTGGGCGTTGCAGCCTTGGATGTGCCAATAATCACTCCATCTTTTACTACATAATCGGCTTTTCCAGCAATCTTGGACCAACCTTTAAAATCTTTTCCATTAAATAGCATTTCCCATTTTTCTTGTGAAAAAACTGGAGAAAATACAATGAACAGTAACAGCATAGTAAACATTTTTTTCTTGGTATTCATTTTTGTTTTTATTAAAAGTTAATCATAAGGTTAAAAAAATTAGTACAACTTGATTCTATAATTATTCGGTTAGCCCAAACTTGAGGCGTTGATCGTTTATGGTTACATAAAAATCGCCACTTTCTAGGCGCATCATTCCATTTGTATCGGGGAAAAAAAGGGCACGTTCTGGGTCTATTTCAAATTTAAATATATTTTTTTCTCCCGATTTCAATTCTAATTTTCCGAAATATTTAAACTCTTAAATAGGTCTAGTAATAGAGGCTACAAGGTCCGAAATGTATCAAAAGCAGTTTGTTTTCCAGTTCGTGTTCCAGAATTAGTAACTTCGAATTCTGCCACTAATTTAGATTTCTTGTAGATTGTATTTGAAGACAATTTCACCGTTCTATAAGAGAAATTCATATAGCTCCAACCGTGACCAAACCAATATTTTGGCTCATTAGAAACATCTTTATATCCTCCAATTTTAGGTCTTTCGGGTTGATGCATACTGCAATAAATAGGAATTTGTCCTGTCACTAAAGGAAAAGTAATAGCCCGTTTTTTAGAAAAATTTAAACGACCAGAAACTAAGCCTTCAAGTGGCGTTCCACCAGCAATTCTGGGTTGGCATATTTCTAAAATAGCATCCGAAAGTGATTCTATATCTCCCAATTCTACAGATCTTCCATTAGATAAAACAAAAATGATCTTTTCTTGGGTAGCCAATTTGGAAAGGATGTCATCCAATCTTTTTTCCAATGGGATAATGCTTTCAAAAGACTGAGCAAATGAGCCAAAACAGGGCAACATCAGCCAAGTTAAAACGAATGCTTTTAAATAAAAAGAACAAAATATTTTTTTCATGTTGATTGGAAAAATTTAATTTTTGAGTAGGTTAGGTTTGATTACTTTTAAAGTGATTTTCTAGTATTTAAGTTTATTTTAAATCTCTCTATAGACAACGCAGCCAGCCACAATTTTGACATTTTAGAATTTCAGAAACGAACTAACCAAATAAGTTCCTTGTCGGTCAAGTCCAATAAAAGCAATCTTAATTACTTTATCTTGATTTTAAGCACAAACGAAGGCAATACCATCATTCCCGCAACTCCAATGGCTGACATTCGAAGAAATTCTCTTCTTGAATTGGTGTTCTATTTTTGATTTTCCATTATAGTAAAACTAATTTTAATAACATTTTGTAAAATAGTCCGTCAAAGCAGTATTTGTAATAAATGTGATTTTTTTGCTATCCGGAGACCAACTTGGAACATTGATTGTTCCTTGTCCACCATATAAATGCGCCAATATTTTTACTTCACTAGTTTCAAGATCCATTAATCGAAGCGAAACATGTTTGTAGAAAGGATGGTCACCAGGCAAAACATCGTCTCCAAAAGTAATGTAAACAATCATTTTTCCGTTTGGAGATACATGAGGAAACCAGTTATTCGATTCATCATTGGTGATTCTTTCTGGATTGCTTCCGTCAGGATTCATACGCCAAATTTGCATTTTACCGGAACGAACTGAATTGAAATAAATATACTTTCCATCAGGAGAATATTCGGAACCATCATCCAAACCTAGAGAATTAGTTAAACGTGTTTCAACTTTGGTTTTAATGTTGATAGAATATATTTCGAAATTGTCTTGTCCGTCTCTACCACCTGTAAATAGCATGTTTTTTCCATCTATTGAAAAGCCATGAAAATACGAAGGTGCTTTTTCAGTGATCAACTTTGGAGTTCCCCCTTTAGAAGGCATAATGAATACCTGTGATTGATCGTCTTTGTTTTCACTTGAATTACTAATTCCAAGCATCTTCCCATCAAAAGAAAGTGCATGGTCATTGTTGTTTTTGATTGCAAATTTTGAATCAAGTTCTGATGGTTGTCTGGTTTTTAAATCAAAATTATATAGTTTTCCTTCACTATTGTATATTAAAGTCTTGCCGTCATTTGTCCAGTTTGGCGCTTGAATAGAATTGGGTGCCGTGAAAATTATTTTACGATCTCCGGTAGCAATATCCATTATTTCAAGATTGCTACCTATATAATCTTTGTATGGTCTATAATCAGCTTTTGCTGGAATTGTGATTCGAACGTTTTTGATTACGGCAGTTTGCAAATCAGAATTATCGTGTGAACAAATAAACATTCCTACTAAGGCATTGTCGTTTATAACATTATCGCTATCCACCCATTCAATTGTTTTGAATTCTTCCCCTTTAATAGCTGCCGAAAAGACATATCGGTTTCCGCGTCGCTCTAATTGAATGACAGTATTATTTTCTAAATTTTTCATTTTCAATTCCAATGTATTAGCACCTTTTGTCAATCGGTATTGAATAGATGTCAATCCATCATTATGAACAGTTCCGTTTATATGTGGTGAATTCAGTGAGGTATCATTTCGCACCATCCAGCCTACTTTGCGATGGGCAATCTTAACGGGAGATGTAAATTTGAATTCAAATTGTAAGATAAAATCACCCTTCATTTCTTTGTACAAATACTGAAAAGCATCTTTTCCAAACCACATATTATCTCCAGAACCTGACATAGTATATTCTTGTATTTCTGGGTTGTAAACAGAGGAGCCTTTTATTAGACAAGTTCCAATATCCTCACTTTTGTCGAAAATTCCTAAATTTGAATTTTGCGAAAACGTTTTGTTGGTAATACATAAAATTATAAGCATTGATAAGAGCTGATAAACCGATTTTTGAGTTAACATTTTTTTCATTTTATTGTTTTAAAATTGATATAATTCTGAGATTATTTATTATTTAACTTAACACATATTTACTTTACAATTAATCTTTTGGTTCTTTGTCCGTTGCTATTATTTACCGAGATAAAATATATTGATTGAAGTGATCCATTGATTGTCAATTGCAGTTTTATATCTTTTGTAGATTTAAAAAACACTATTTTTCCGTTGGTATCCTAATACTAATTTCATAATTAGCATTGGGAATATCAATATTAACAACTCCGTTCGAATTTGTTGGATTTGGATAAATATTTAAATTATTGGCATTAATCATATCTGTCACTAATAAGTTATCGTCTACTTTAAATTGCAGTGCGTAAGCTTTTGTATTTAAACCATCTGCCGAAGTAGTTGTAATTGTTGCTATTCTGTCTGAATCCTAGGCTGACAAAACATTCACTGGATTTGTAATTAAAACTTGCATCGCAGCGTTAGGCTTAACAAAGAGAATTGAAGGATTTGCTATTGTTGATAAAGGTAATGAAATATTATATAATAAAATGTCTGGATGAAATGCTGTTACTCTTTTATCTTGCACAATTAACTCCAATAATTTATCTAAATCTGCTGCACCATCGGGAGCAATTTGGAGATTTCAATTCTTGGTCGTAAACTTACCGTGGTATTTTCTCTTGAAGCGTATTCCAATTGTGAAATAATTTTAGGCACCAATAAAACAATGGAAAGACTAATCATTGCTGGAGTTAATCATCAATGGAATGAATTATAGGTGCCTTAACGGACAAGCGTATAAATTTATAAACTTCTCAACAAGGGATAAACGCGTTTGAATTTTTCAAAACTTTGCTGATATACCAACTTATGATTTGGATTTGGCAAGAAGTTTTTTTCTGTTGTATTTGTAACGGGAATTTCAATTCCAATTGCTTTAAAACCTATGAGTACTGCGCCCCAAGTTCCACTTTCTATAGTTGAAGAAACTGCTAATTTCATTTGGAAAATGTCAGCTGCCATTTGTAACCAAAGTTCACTTTTACCAAATCCTCCACTGGCCATAACCGTAGTTTCTTGACGCTTTTGCAAATCCGGTATCAAGATTTCAACGACACTAAACAATCCAAATAAAATGCCTTCTAAAGTGGCCCGAATTAAATGTGCTTTGCTATGATTGATGCTAATTCCTAAAAGTGTTCCCTGAGCCGATGCATTCCAGATTGGAGCTCTTTCTCCGAGTAAATAAGGAACAAAAAGCAAGCCTTCTGATCCGGCTGGAGTTTTTTCGGCTAGATCAAATAAATCTTCAAACGATTCATCAGTTTTTAAAATAGATTCTTTTAACCATTGCAAAACAATCGCGCCATTATTGACAGCACCTAATTTAAGGTATTGATTTTCCATTAAATGATAACACTGCGTTCGCATTTGGGAATCAATAAAAGGTTCATCTACAGGAATCCGTACCGCGCCACTAGTTCCAATTGACAAAGCCATTTTTCCTTTTTCCATCGCTCCTGATCCTAAATTTGCCAATGGACCGTCTCCCCCACCAATAATGTATCGAAAATCATCTGAAATTCCCTTGCTTTGGTGCATTGGACTAACAATATCCGAAAGTTTACTGGGATGTATTTGCAAATATTTTAAAATTGCAGTATCCCAATCCAGCGAATGTATATTCAGGATTCCCGTTCCCGAAGCCATCGAAGAATCAATGACATATTCTCCGGTGAGTTGGTGCCAAACGTATTCTTTTATACTGATAAATTTGAAGGCTCGAGAAAAGATTTCGGCATCGTTTTTTCTTAACCAATCAATTTTTGCCATTGGTGAAAACGGATGAATCGGAATGCCTGTTTTTTGATAAAAAAGAGTTCCTTGGTTGGAGTTTTGGAGTTCCTCGGATTCTAAATGAGCCCTATTATCTGCCCAAAGCATCGCATCACTAATGGGAATTCCAGTTTCATCAATAACCATAATACTCTGCATTGCTGAACTAAAACTGATAAACTCAGGGGTAGAATCTTTCGTAATTTCCTGGATACATTCTAAAACTGCGGTGAGGATTTCGGCAGGTTTTTGTATGCTCCAATTGAATTCCGGATGGTATATCGAATATTCTTTCGAAAATTGACGGATGATATTACCCATTTTGTCAAAACAAACTGCCTTTGTCGCCGTAGTACCAATGTCAATTCCAATATACGATTGCTCCATTTTTTTATAGCTGATAAATTATCCAACAAATTGATTTAATACTAAAACGCCAATTAAACCCATAATTCCAATAATGGTTTCCATAAGAGTCCAAGTTTTAAAAGTGTCTTTCAGGCTAATGCCAAAATATTCTTTAAACATCCAAAATCCGGTATCATTCACGTGAGAACACATCAAACTTCCTGCACCAATAGACAGTACCATCAACTCAGAACTTATCCCGGAACTGGCCACAAGCGGTTGTACAATTCCTGCCGCAGTTAATCCCGCAACTGTAGCCGAACCTAATGCAATGCGAATTATGGTTGCGATTAGCCAACCCAAAACAAGCGGAGAAAGTGTTGAGGCTTCGAAAAAAACGGACATATCAGTGCCAATTCCGCTATCTATTAAAACTTGTTTGAATGCGCCTCCGGCAGCAATAATCATAATTATCATTGTGGCAGAACTCATAGCAGAACTGGATTTATTCATAAGATCTTCCATTTTTCTACCTCGCATAATGCCCAAGAAAACAATGGCAAACAGCACCGCAAACAGCATAGCCGTTGTAGGGTTTCCAAAGAATCCCAGCAAATGACGTATTGAAGATTCCTCAGTCAATATTAATTCACTTACCGTTGCCAATGCCATTAGGATTACAGGAATCAAGGCCGTGAGAAAACTGATACCAAAAGAAGGCATTTCGGCATCCGAAAATGTTTTACTTTCAAATAATCCTTTGGGTGGATTAGCTACTATTTTTTTTATAAATTCCGGAAAAATAATTCCCGCAACCAGTAATGCTGGAATGGATACAACAAATCCATAAAGCAAGGTTTTGCCAATGTCAGCATTAAAAATTACCGCAATGGCAGTTGGTCCTGGATGCGGAGGCAAAAAACCATGAGTTATTGAAAGTGCCGAAGCGGTGGCAATTCCCAAATAAATAATGGGTTGTTTGGTACTTTGGGCAACAGCAAAAACCATTGGAATTAATATCACGAAACCCGCGTTATAAAACATCGAAATTCCTACGGCAAAACCAGTTAGCAACATCGCCCATTTGATGTATTTAACACCAAAAAACCGAATCATTACCCAACTTATTCTTTGTGCCGCTCCACTATCTGAAAGGATATTTCCTAGTAAAACACCAAAAGCAATAATCAAGACCAATGAGCCCAACGTACTCCCAATTCCAGTCTGAATGGAATTGATAATGTCAGGAAAAAGCATTCCTTTAAAAATCCCTACAAACAAAGATGCAATTATCAACGCAATAAAAGCATTTAGTTTTAATACTGCTATCAAAAAAAGCAATAAAAGTATACCCGCAACCAGTATTAATAGTGACATTTTTTTGGATTTGGAATATTAATAACTGTTTAATTTTCAGATTTTAACTTTTTATTCAATAAAAAAATCAATCGTTTTTCTCAACCGCATGACCACCAAATTCATTCCTAAGAGCTGCTACCACTTTTCCTGAAAAAGTATCTTGCATTTGGGAACGATAGCGCATCATAATCGACATTGCAATTACGGGAGTTGGAACACCAAGGTCCAACGCGGTTTCCAATGTCCATTTTCCTTCGCCAGAGGAGTGCATAATTCCTTTGATGCTCCCCAATTTTGGGTCTTTAGAAAAGGCACTTTGGGTTAATTCCATCAGCCAACCTCGAACTACGGAGCCATGGTTAAATAGTTTGGCCGTTTTTTCAAAATCAATATCGTATTCAGAATGTTCGAAAACTTCAAATCCTTCTGCTATAGATTGCATCATTCCATATTCTATTCCGTTGTGTACCATTTTTGTAAAATGTCCACTTCCGGATTCTCCTGTATAAAGGCAACCATTTTCGACAGAAATATTTTTAAAGACTTGGGCAACATACTCAAAAACGGCTGCGTCACCACCAATCATGGTGCAGGCTCCATCGAGTGCTCCTGATGTTCCTCCTGAAGTTCCGCAATCTAAAAAATCAAAACCAAGTTCTTTCAATTGAGAATAACGGCGTTTAGAATCTTTGTAATTAGAATTGCCTCCATCAATGACAATATCATTTTTTTGCAAAAAAGGAAGCAAATCCGTGATTACCGAATCTACTATTTTGCCAGCTGGAACCATCAACCAAATAACTTTTCTATCGGTTAATTTTTGACATAATTCGGAGATTGAATCTGCTGTTTGTATTCCTTCGTGACCTATTTTTGAAACAAAATCAGCATTCACATCATTGGCTATAACTTCGTAGCCGTTGCGTTTTAAATTTAAGGCAAGATTAAAGCCCATTTTTCCTAGTCCAATAATTCCTATTTGCATTTTTTATGTATTAAGTCAATTAATATTATATGACCTTCAAATTTAAGAAATTAGGATAAAGTAGTTTCTATTTGATTACTGTCATGATTAAATATCGATACAATATAACTACTTCACCATTATAATTTAAGCTAATTCTAAGTTGGTATTTACCAATGTTTCTAGGCAATTCTATAGTTGTGTTTTCGGCTTTACCGGTATTGTTTTGAACTTGTGATGACGTATTTCATTCCTTATTAACAACCCCTTTTCGTTAGCCAAATCATACCAAAAATCAGGCACTAGCCCTAGATGAAAGCGAAATAAATTCCAATTCATAGATTTGAATTGTATAAATAATTTCTGTGTCTTTCTTCAAAAAATATTTTATATACATTCGAATAGAAGAAAATCCAATGTTTTGAACGCCCACTTTTTTAACATTCACAAATACATGAGCACCATATTTTACTTTACGTAATTCTAGGGCAACACGTTCTGCATTTTTATGGGCGACAGTAAACTCTTTTCGGCACCAAAAATAACGAGATTTATCTTTAGGATAGTTTGACTTTGAAAATACTGGTTTAGCCAAATCTATAAAAGAGGGAACTTAAATTGTACTAGAAAATGATTTTGGAATTTCATCACCAGATTCATTTTCAGTTATTTGCCATTAACCATTTAAAAATTGATTTTGTTGTACAATTTTTTTTGGGGTTGAACATCCACACAAAAAGAGTAACAACATAATACGTAATAAAATTAGTTTGCTTTTCATTCGATTGATTATTAATCTCTTATTTTTGACTTTTTAGGATCAATAGCATTCCAAAATGAAGTTCCTGCATTTTTACCACAATTAGCATCTTTAGGCTATTCGATGTGAAATTCAAAAATTAAATTTTATCAATTAATAACGGCTTTAACTTCATCAATTGTTACCATTTTCTTTTGCTTGTTAGACCAGGAATTCATAACAAAATTCATAACATCAGCTACTTCCTGATTTGAAAGTCCTAATGGTGGCATTATGTTGTTAAACTTTTTGCCCTTAACAATGACTTCACCCGTTTGCCCATACTTTACTGCGTGTATGCTTTGTTTTCGCTTTTTGACAAGCCAATCTGAGCCGTCAAGTGGAGGGAAATTAACTAAATCTCCTTTCCCTGTTGCTAAATGACATTGCATACAGAAATCGGCATAAACCTCTTTGCCCCTAGCGATACTTTTTTGCAAATCTGTTTTATTCTGAGATTGTTCAAGGACCAAATATTCACTTTGTATGCTTCGGTTTGAAACCGACTCTGAAAAACCGATGAACAAAAAACCGAGAAAAATTGGGCTAAACCAAAAATATATTTTATTTAAAATCATGCGTTAATTGGGTATAATTCTATAGATTCCTTTTTGTTCCACTGCAAAATAAATGTAACCATCTTGACCTTGAATCACGTTTCTTATACGTCCAATATCAGTTGCTATTTTTTGTCTGCTAATTACTTTATTGTCTTTCAATTTTAGTAATTCCAAGTATTTAAATTTCATAGCTCCTACAAGCAAATGTCCTTTCCATTCTGGATAACGGTCACCTGTAACGAAAACCATTCCTCCAGGAGCAATTGATGGAAGCCAATAATGTAAAGGTTGTTCCATCCCTTCTTTTTCTGTGATATCACTTATAATTTTACCATCATAATCAATCCCATAAGTGATTACAGGCCAGCCATAATTAGCCCCTTTCTTAACAATGTTGATTTCATCACCTCCTTGTGGGCCGTGTTCGTGAGCCCACATCTGACCGGTTACAGGATGTTTAGCCAATCCCTGAGGATTGCGATGCCCATAGGAAAAAATAGCTTCTTTTACTCCAGCTTTCCCTACAAATGGATTATCTAATGGTGTTTTACCATCATCAAATAAACGGTATATTTTACCGCCATCGCGAGTTATGTCTTGAGGATTTTGGAATTTTTTATCTCTCTCTCCAATGCTAAAATATAAATAGCCATCGTTATCGAAAGCGATTCGGCATCCAAAATGATTGGGACCAGTCGTATTTGGTGTCGCTTTGTATAATTCTTGAATTTCGGTCAAACCTTCGTCAACTAATTTTGCTCTTATTAGTTTAGTATTTCCACCTTCTCCTTCAACATCTTCTGAAGAAAAGGCCATATAAATCCAACCATTTTTTTGGTAATTTGGATGCAAAGCAATATCCAGCAATCCTCCTTGCCCTCTATTGTACACTTTAGGCACATTTTTTACTTGGGTATTTACACCGTTTTTAACATGGTAAAGAATACCACTTTTTTCTGTGACAAGCAAAGTTTCATCTGGTAACATTACCATACCCCAAGGAATAATAATTCCAGTAGCAACAGGTTCGAATGTGTAATTTACAACCTCATCCGCTATTGGAAGTGCGCTGGGTTTATCTTGTGCTTTACAATTTATAATAAAAAACAAAACAAAAAAAGGACATATTTTTAACATAACTATATAATTTTTATAATTTACAATATTAGTTTATTTAAAGGAATTAATCTATTTAACACAAAATTTTAAAAGTATTTAACAAATCTTTGAGTTGTGTTTGCTATTTGTTTGTATTGTTTTAAGGCACAATGGTAATAACTTCTTTCAACTTAATATCTTCAGAAGACGCTCCTATTTTGATTTCAAAATCGCCGGGTTCTACTGTCCATTTCATATTTTTATCCAACAACATCAAATCCGATGGATGTAAGGTAAAATGAATAGTTTTGGTTTCTCCTGGTTGAAGTGTCACTCTTTCGAATCCTCTCAATACAGAATCATAAGTTACAACACTAGCGATCTTATCGCTAATGTACAATTGCACTACCTCATCACCAGCGCGTTTTCCTGTGTTAGTAACATTTACTGAAACATTAATTTCAGCCTGTGAATTTAATTTAGTAGGCGTTATTGTTAAATCAGAATAGCCAAAAGTAGTATAACTCAATCCGAATCCAAATGGATACAATGCTCCATTTACACTTGTTTTTCCAAAACCATTAGGCCCTTCATTTCCTTGTGTGTTATGAGAACCTAGTTTGTATGGGAAGTTTAATTCAATTTGCCCCATCGATTTTGGAAAAGTAACTGTCAATTTTCCTCCCGGATTATAATCTCCAAATAGAGTTTCAGCGATGGCTTTACCTCCTAAATGACTTGGAAACCAAGCTTCCAAGATTGAAGGAACGAATTTTTGCGCCCAATTAATGGTTAACGGCTGTCCGTTTATTAATACCAAAACAACTGGTTTTCCGGTTGCATACAAAGCTTCTAATAATTGTTGTTGACGACCTGGCAATCCTAAACCTGTTCTAGATTTGCTTTCCCCAGTTGTTTTCTCATCTTCACCAAGTGCAACAATAATGATATCATTTTGTTTGGCTAATAATACAGCTTGATCAATATCACTTTGTTCTTTGGCTGCCAAAGGGAAATTAATCAGTTCGCTTTCAGGAAAATTAGCATCAACGGCATCACAGCCTTTGGCATAATCTACGGCAACATCCTTACCCAAATATTCTTTGATACCATCAAGCACGGTAGTGTTTTTGAGTTCTTGAGGTCCGTAGCGACTTACCATATAATTTTCTTCGGCAGCAAGCGGTCCTGTAACTAAAACTTTTTTAATTTTAGTTTTATCCAATGGCAATAAATTCCCTTCGTTTTTAAGCAAAACCAGAGATTGTTTTTGGATATCCAAAACAAAGTCTTTGTTTTTATCGGCGCCAACTATTGCATCGGCAGCTTTTGGATTTTCCACATAAGGAGTATCGAAAAGTCCCAATCTGAATTTTACTCTCAAGACTTCGGCAACTCTTTCATCTATAAGCTTGATAGATAATTTTCCTTCATTGACAAGATTTCGCAAAGGAAGAATATAATCTTTTGGCGGTGTAAAATGGGTTCTAACATTCAAACCTGCTTCTACAACTTGTCTTACTCCATCTTGATACGTTGGAGCAATTTGGTGTTTGGTATAAATGAATTCCACTGCTTCACTATCACTTACCACATAGCCTTTGAAACCATATTCCCATCGCAATAATTGGGTCAAGAAATAATGACTGGCTGTTACAGGCTCCCCATTCCAATCGTTATAGCTACTCATTACGCCCATTGGTTGTGCATCTTGTATTACTTTTTTGAATGGGTATAGATGTATTTCATGCAATTCTCGAGGATTAATATGCGGATCGGTTCTAGCATTTCCGTCACGACCACCTTTTGGCATACTGTAAATAGCATAATGTTTCAATGTTGAAGCGACACCTTGACTTTGAATTCCTTTGACCATTTGTGTACCCAAAGCACCTACCAGAAAAGGATCCTCTCCGTAGGTTTCTAAAACACGACCCCATCTTGGATCTCTAGACAAATCCAAAATTGGCGCATAAACATTAGTATAACCCAAAGCTTTTGCTTCACGACCCGCAATTTGACCCGCTTTCAAAACCAAATCCTTATTCCATGTGGAACCAATGCCAATTGGTGCGGGAAGTGGTGTTGCTTTGGTATGATTCAAACCGTGAATACCTTCGTTTGTGAAATCTACTGGGATTCCCAATCGCGTCTCTTCGATAAACCAACGTTGTGTTTTGTTGATAGCTAAGGCGTGGTTGCTGAAAGGATAAATTAGGTTTTTGGACACAACAGCGTTTCTTCCATTGGATGCTAAAAGTCCAACACCATTCAATTGTTCGTCGATATTGGCAATTCCGTCTTTCCAGATTTCATTTTTCCAGTTTGGTGTTGGCAACGAATCTTTTAAAACCCTTTTATATCCATATAAAGTTGCCATTTGACAGGTCTTTTCGTCTACGTTCATTTGGGAAATCAAATTTTGGACTCTTTTTTCTAATGGAGCTTTCGGATTTTCATAGACATCCATAGTCCCATTTTTATTGAAATCTATCCAGCCTTTTTTGTAAATATTATCTTTTTGTTGTGCATTAGACAATTGGCTCGTTAAAGCAATTACCAATGCGATATATTTTATTTTTTTTTGTTCCATTTTAAACTTGTTAATTGCAAAAAATCATGAAAAATTATTTTAAAAATTTGACTATTTATATTCTGTTTCTTTTTTTTCATACCAATCTTTCATGACATAAAAAGCTTTCTTTTTTATTCCCGCACTTGAAATTAATCCTTTGCGATTAAAGAAATCCTGAATCCCAGGCAACTGGCGTCTTGGCGATCTAAAATCTACCAAAATCCAAGGAGAAACTCCAGCCAAACCCTCTATTCGATCTAACATTTGCGTATTTTGGATGTATAATTCTTCCTGATATTCTTCGTTCCAACGCTCGGTTTTATCGCCGTGTAAACCTTGTAAAGCCTCGCCTCCAAATTCACTAACAATAACTGGTTTGTTATAAGGAATAATCCATTGCATCAATTTGCAAGATTCATTTGTTCCTCTATACCAGCCCATGTATTGGTTGAAACTGATAATATCAACATATTCATTCATATTATCATGCAGTGTGTTAACGTTATTGGCACTTTTGGTTACCTCCATAGCCATGCTAATCAGACGTGTATTGTCCTTTTGGCGTGCGTATTTTGCTAATTTAGTTAGGAAAATATCCCGATCATCACCATGAGGCGTTTCATTTGCAATAGACCAAATTACTACCGCACAACGATTTTTATCCCTATAAATCATGTCGTGTAATTGATGTTCCGCATTGTTATAAGTATCGGCATTTGTCCAAGAAATAGTCCAATATACCGGAACTTCTGACCAAACCATCAATCCCATTCTTTCGGCTTCGCGCACCATTGTTTCATTGTGGGGATAATGTGCCAAACGGACATAATTACATCCTAATTCTTTGGCCCAAGTAAGTAAGGTAACAGCATCTTCTTTGGACCAAGCTCTACCTTGGCGGAAAGGTGCCTCTTCGTGGATACTAATTCCTCTCAGGAAGACTTTTTTCCCGTTTAGCAAAATTTCTTTTCCTCTAGTTTCTATGGTTCTAAAGCCAATAGTATCTGCAATATTCTCATCCGATTTACTTACAGTAACATTGTATAATTTTGGTGATTCTGGTGTCCATAAAACAGGCTTTGCTTTCACTTCAAAATGGGCCATACCATTAGCATCCGTAACGACTTGTTTCTTGATTTTGAGTTCAGCGATTGAAATGGTTACCGATTGGTTTGCAACTGCCTCGCTCAGTTTTACCCATCCTGAAATTACGCCTTCCTTAGTTTTGTCCAATTGAACCAAGTAGTCTTCGATATAGGTATTGGGCACTTGAGAAAGAACTACATCACGGGTAATTCCGCCGTAATTCCACCAATCCATATTTACGGTAGGTACATTGTCTTTGTGGCGTTTGTTATCAACTTTGACAACTACAAAATTGTTTCCATCTACCAAAACATTGGTAACATCAAAATTAAATGGTGTGTACCCACCCACATGAGAGCCAACTAATTTGCCGTTTACATAAACCTTGGCATCGTAATTAACCGCTCCAAAATAAAGAATACCTTTTGTTCCAGGAGATTTTTTATATTCAAAATCCTTCTTGAACCAAACGGTACCTTCATAAAAAAATAGTCTGTCATCTTTGGTATTCCAGTCCGAAGGGATATCCATCGTAGCAGAAGTATTCAAATTATATTCTTGCAACTCTGCCGTTTTGAATGTTTTATTTTCAAAAAAACCATTCGTTTGAAAAGGCATCAATCTGTAATCGTAATACCCATTTTCTAATGGATCAACTACATAATTCCATTTTCCGTTGAGGTTGATGTTGTTCCGTGCAAAAACATTAGTGACTAATGGAACTTCTTGTGCCATAATGGTTCCTGCCATAATTAAGGCAAAACATAAAATAATCTTTTTCATTTTTAATTTTTTATTGACGAACTATAAATTCTTTTGTTACTACTTCATTGCTATTTCCACCAACCATCAAGTTAAACTTGCCTGGTTCCACTATTTTCTTGTTGTCTATATTCCAAAAAGCAAGTCGCTCCATTGGAAGTTTAAAGGTCACTTTTTGAGTTTCACCCGGTTTTAGATTGATGCGTTTAAAATCTTTGAGTTCTTTAATAGGTCTCGCAATTGAACCCGCTAAATCGGCCGTGTATAATTGTAGAATCTCAGTAGCTTGATATTTTCCGGTATTTTTTAAATCTACCGTTACCGTCAAAACATCTGATGAAGACAAGGAATCTGCTGATAAAACTAAATTTGAATATTCAAAAGTGGTGTAAGACAATCCATATCCAAAATCAAAAAGTGCATCAAAACCAGCATCAAGATAATAAGAGGAAGCGCCCAAAGAAGATTGTTTGGCTTCCAGTGGAATATCCTTTATCAATGTTTCTTTTTTGTGTGCAGGTCTTCCCACTCTATCATGATTGTAATATACTGGTATTTGTCCAACATATTTTGGGAAAGTCACGGGTAATTTTCCGCTAGGTACTGATTTTCCAAATAAAATATCAGCAACGGCAGGACCTCCCATTGTACCAGGATGCCATAAATACAAGACCGCATCAGATAATTTTATTTCTTTGTCAATAGTCAATGGTCTTCCAGCCATTACCAAAGTGACCATAGGTGTTCCGGTTTTACTCAATGCTTCTAATAATTCCGATTGTGCTCCTTTTAAATTTATTTCGGCCAAACAATGGGCTTCACCAGATAAAATAGCTTCTTCGCCTACAAAAAGCAGAACCACATCGGCTTGTTTTGCAGCATCAATAGCTTTAGAAAAATTAACTTTAAGAGTGTCTCTACTAAAGGCAAGTCCTTGCTCGTAAATAAATTTAACCTCTTTACCGTATTGTTTTCTCAAAGCTTGCAATGGAGTTTGTGTCATCGCTTTTTCTCCGTCAAAAGTCCAAGTTCCCATTTGGTCGTGGGGTGCATCTGCCATTGGACCAATAATAGCCACAGTTTTTATTTTATTGGATAAAGGCAATGTGTTGTTTTTATTCTTCAACAAAACAAAGGATTCCTCGGCAGCTTGTTTCGCAGCTTGCAAATGTTCTGGAGAATAAATAGATGATTTGGCTTTAATATCAGTGTATGGATTGTCAAACAAACCCAATTTAAATTTTAATCTCAGGACGTTTCTTACGGCATCATCTATGGTTTTTTGTTGCAATTTACCTTCAGCAATCAAAGTTTCAATATAGGCAAGGTAGGTTCCTGAAGTCATTTCGACATCCACTCCACCGTTTACTCCTTTTAGAGCTGCTTCTTTATCGTCTTCGCAAAAACCCATTTGCACCATTTCTTTTATCGATCCCCAATCTGAAACGACAATACCATCAAAACCCCATTCTTTTCGCAATACATTCTTCAAAAGAAATTCATTTCCACTAGCTGGTATTCCATTGTTGGCATTGAACGAAGTCATTACTGTGGCACAATTAGCCTCTCTTATGGCTTTTTCGAAAGGAGGTAAATAAACGTTTCTTAATTGTCGTTCCGGCACATATGTCGAATTATAATCGCGACCGCCTTCGGCTGCACCATAAGCAACAAAATGTTTGGCGCAAGCAGCAATCGATGACGGGTTCGACAAATCTTTTCCTTGAAAACCTTTGACCATGGCGACTGCCATTATTTCTGCCAAATAGGTATCTTCGCCAAAACTCTCTGCAATTCTGCCCCAACGCGCATCTCTAGAAATATCCATCATGGGAGCAAAAGTCCAACGAATGCCTTTTTCAGAAGCTTCTTTTGCAGCGATTCGGGCACCAAGTTCTACCATTTCTGGATTGAAAGAAGCCGCTTGCCCTAGTGGAATAGGGAACATTGTTTTGAATCCGTGAATTACATCTCTGGCAATTAGTAACGGAATTCCGAGTCTGGATTCTTCTTTTGCATTTTTTTGCAATGAATTTACCAATTCTGGACTTCCAATATTAAGCATCGAACCTATTTCTCCTGACCGAATTTGTCCTGGTAATTTATCCGTCGGATTGCGACCATTGACTTGATTCATTTGTCCAATCTTTTCAAAAAGCGTCATTTTAGCAAGTAACTCTTCTATGCTACTTTCTACATCCATTTTTTGGGCATTACTTTTTTCTATAGTCAAGAAACTAATTACAATAAGCAAAATTACTTTTAAGTTATTCATAAAGGAGTCGTTTTTATTAAATTAGCCAATCAGATTAAGGCTTTATCAATTTATTATTTTAATCGCTTTTATCAAGAGCAAATTAGGTAAAAAATATTGTATTACCATTTTTACATTATAATATTTACAAATAAGAATTAATGTTTCAAATTAGATACAAATTTTAAATAATACAACTCCACAACGGATTCTTATAATTTTTCTTTAGGGGTTTATATGTACTTTTTAAGTCAAATTGCAAAAAAAAAATTAAAACAATTGCTGTTTTTATTCTGAATTGGGTTTCAACTGCAAATTATTGAGAATAGATTCTGTGTTTTCTTTAATTCGTTATAAACTACTTTCGACTCACAATCCAAATTAATTGTTTATGATTTTATTGATTGTTTTAATCTTGACAATTCTCTGAAAAATTAGTTAAAAATTAAAATTAAGTCTGTTTAAAATACAAAACGAATACAAAATACGTCTTCAATTATACAGCAAACGTCCTTATTTACAATTAACCCTTTATGATTATAAAAAACCGGTAAATTTGTATTAAAGTTTAAAATTATTAGAATTTTAATTTTAAGAATCCTATTTAATTAGTCACCAATAAAAATTAATTGAGGTGTTTTGCTAATTACTTATAATTTTATGTATATTTATAGTAAGTAAAAATTTACAATAGAAAGTATTTTAAAATTCACCGATAAGTTCAAAACGGATTTAGATTGTTTAGAATATTTGGCAGAAATAAAGTGGAAAGAAGGTTTTAAATGTGTGAAATGCAATCACACAAAATTCACTATCCGTAAAAAGAATTTTGCAAGGGATTGTAACGCTTGCCATCATATTGAAAGCCCGATTGAAGATACTATTTTTCACAGAGTCGATTTGGTTTGAGAAAAGCATTTACAATTGTTTTTGAAATGAGTGCAACCACAAAAGGTTTCTCTACAAAACAAATAGCAAAACGATTAAAAATCAGTAGAACTACGGCAACTAATTTTAATAAAAAAGTTAGAATTAGTATAGCAAGTAGTGCTTCAAAGCCAATAATTGGCCAAATTCTTGTTGATGAATTTGTTTTTTGAGGTAAAGAAGATCTCAAGCAAGGAAGGAGCAATAATTCAAAAAAAAGTTGATAATCGCCGTTGAAACAAATGATACTAGCGGAATCAAAAGAGTATATTTTGAACAACTTGAAGATTATTCGGGTAAAGAAATACGTAAAATATTTGATAAACATATTTCTAAATCTGCATCAATAAAAACAGACAAATTGACTGATTATAATCCATTGAAAAAAGAGTTTGATTTGATACAAATCAA
Source organism: Flavobacterium franklandianum (assembly GCF_007097365.1). GTDB lineage: Bacteria > Bacteroidota > Bacteroidia > Flavobacteriales > Flavobacteriaceae > Flavobacterium > Flavobacterium franklandianum. The sequence continues at coordinate 9,026 of NZ_VJZR01000010.1, read as the reverse complement.
AAGTGACAAAGGCAAATCTTCAAAAGAATTACATACCATTATTCATTAAGTAAAATCTTGGTTGAGAAGTATTTTTTCTTGGGTTCATAAAGAGCCTATTCAGAAGTATTTAGACGAGTTTAGTTACCGAATTAATAGGTCAATTTACAAGGAAAACAATTTGACCTATTATAAACAAAATGAAGAATACTCAAAAAAGTTCTATATCAAGGTATTAAAATAAATAAATAAGTACACACCACAATAAATTTAAATATAAATGGAAAACAAAGAAATGCAGTTAATCATTAATAATGTATTCAGCGCAATCGAAAAACTAATCCCGTCCTATATGGAAAATCCCGAAGATAAAAACATTTCAAACGGAAATTTGGCGGTCTGTATTATCGATGAAAATGAAAATGTTTACGGAAAAATGTTTGGAACAAATAAACCAAGTTTAAGAAATTTGTACAGAATTGCTTGGACAAAAGCCAGTCAAGTTTGGCTTACTGGAGTTAAAACAGGTGAATATGAGAGAATGGTTTTTACAAAAGAGGTAGATGAAAATGCAAATGGCATTCTAGCGCCAGATCTTATTGGATGGGAAGGTGGACAACCTCTGGTTACGAAAAACGGAAAAAAACTTTCTGTTGGTTTTAGCGGTTTCAGGGGAACTACTGATCTTGAAATAATGGTCAAAGCGCTTGCTTTGGCGGACCAGGATTAATACATTTACACGTAAACTCATTTAATTTTATAAACAAAAAAAATTATGCTATACACAGCAAATCCAGATCGATATCAAAAAATGGAATATCGTAGATGTGGAAACAGTGGATTAAAATTGCCCGCCATTTCGCTTGGATTATGGCACAACTTTGGCCAAATTGACTCTTATGAAAATGCACGAAATATTCTACAAGTTGCTTTCGATAATGGGATTACCCATTTTGACTTAGCAAATAATTACGGCCCACCAGCCGGTACTGCCGAGGAAAACTTCGGAAAAATATTCAAACAAGACTTTGTTCCTTACCGAGATGAATTGGTTATTTCAACCAAAGCTGGTTGGGGAATGTGGGATGGTCCTTATGGTGATTGGGGTTCCAAAAAATACTTGGTAGCTAGTCTTGACCAAAGTCTAAAAAGAATGGGACTGGATTATGTCGATATTTTTTATCACCATCGCCCCGATCCAGAAACTCCTCTTGAAGAAACAATGAGTACACTCGATTTAATGGTACGCCAGGGAAAAGCATTATATATTGGTATTTCTAGTTATGAGCCAGAAGAAGCGGCCAAAGCATTCAAAATATTAAAACAATTAGGCACGCCTTGTCTAATTCACCAACCTAGATATTCAATGCTTGATCGTTGGGTAGAAGATGGATTACTAGATTTATTACAAGAGGAAAAGGTAGGTTGCATCTCGTTTTCGCCGCTTGCACAAGGAATGTTGACTAACAAATATTTAAAAGGCATTCCAGAAGGTTCGAGAGCTGCTAGTCACCGTGGCAATGGAGCTATAGATGAAGATCAAATATCCGATGAAAAAATAAAAAAAGTGCTTCAATTAAACGAAATTGCACTTGAACGTGGACAAAACTTGGCACAAATGGCTTTGGCTTGGATATTGAAAGACCAACGAATTACTTCTGTTCTTATAGGCGTAAGCAAATCAGAACAACTTTTAGACTCCATACGTTGCATTGAAAATTATTCGTTTACCAATGAAGAACTCAGCAGAATTAATAACATATTAAAATAACAAATCAAAAATGAGTACAAACAGAAGAGATTTTCTTAAAAAAGCAGCTATAGGTTCAGTTGGATTGGCGTTTACTGGCGGAATAACAAGTGTTTCTGCAAAAAGCTACAATAGGATTATGGGATCGAATGACAGATTACAAATCGCCATTCAAGGTCTTGGCAGAAGATATGGTGCTTTTTTGCCTGCAATAGCTGCAAAAGAAAATAATGTTGAGCTACTGTACTTATGTGATGTTATGAAAAGCCAGCGAGACAAAGCAGCTTTAGCCGTTTCAAAACTTATCAATCACAAAGCTATTTTAGAAAATGATATCAGGAAAGTAATAGATAACAAAAATGTTGATGCTATTTTTATGGCAACTCCAGATCATTGGCACGCTCCCGGAGCTTGTATGGCGATGCAAGCGGGGAAACATGTTTATCTAGAAAAACCCTGTAGTCATAATCCAAAAGAGGGAGAACTATTGGTAGCCTATCAAAAAAAGTACAATAAGGTCGTACAAATGGGAAATCAGCAACGTTCCTCTCCACAAACCATCGAGATTATCAACGAAATTCATGCTGGTGTCATTGGCGACGTTTATAAAGCCGTTGCTTTTTATGTAAACTCAAGAGAAGCTGTTCCTATAGCTGTAAAGGCAAATCCACCCGAAGGTTTGGACTGGGAACTTTTTCAAGGACCCGCTCCCAGAAAAGAATATACCCACGATACTTGGAATTACAATTGGCATTGGTACGGATGGGATTATGGAACGGCAGAATCTGGGAATAATGGCACACACGAATTAGACATTGCACGTTGGGCTTTGGACGTAAAATATCCAGAACGAGTAGATGTTTATTCGGGGAAATTTCAACACAAAGAAGATGGTTGGAACGTATATGATACGATGGAAGCTACTTTTCGTTTTTCTGGCAATAAAACCATTCAATGGGATAGTCAAAGTAGAAATGGATATAAAAAATATGGAAGAGCTGATAGAGGAACAGTAATTTATGGTTCCAAAGGTTCGGTGTTTGTGGACAGGGACGGTTATAAATTATATGATTTAAAAGGAACGCTAGTTCGCGAAAATAATTCAAAAGTTCAGGAAAGCGGGATTGCATTAGGTGGCGAAGGCTTTCTTTCTACGCTTCATACGGTTAATTTTTTTGATGCTATTAGAGGAAAAGACACTTTAAAATCCCCAATTGAAGAAGGTGCAATTAGCCAAATGTTAACTCATTATGCCAATATTTCCTCCAGAATTAATAGCTCTTTTGAAGTAGATGAAAATACTGGCATCATATTCAATAGAGAAGCAATGAAATTATGGTCTAGAACCTATGAGCCCGGATGGGATATTAAACCCGTTTAATTCTTTATGTTTTTTGTAAAAAAAGCTGCTATCTGTGTTTTAATACAGTAGCAGCTTTTACTTTTTGCCGCTACTTGGAGTATGTTTGAAAACGATGGAAACAGAAAAGGAACTGATTTTAGTTCAATTGATGGTGCAAACATGACTCCTAGACCAACTTATCGACACAGGCAAATGATTGCTAAAAACTTTAAAGGGATTTATGTCGAAGGGAAATCATCACTTTCTGACATCATTACTTTTGGCTCTGCCGATAGAAATAAAATTAGTGTAATGATCATAAACAGGGCAAATAAACCAGCCTCTTTTACATTATATTTAAACAAAATCGTAGTTTCTGACAATACTGAAACAACATTAAATATAGATGCAAACAGCTCTATCGTTCATACAGGGACAATTGAAGCTTTAGCCACCCACACCTATGTTTTCAAAAATAATGAAATAGTAAGAACGGTTTATATCAATCAACATTTCATTAATGAAAAAGCTCCAGAGGAAAGTAAATTGAAATATTTGTAAATAACAAACTTCAAAATTTTTAAAAACTGTTTTTAAATGATATGAACTAACGTGTCACTTCCTCAATCAAATAAAAAATAGATTTAAAATCAATCCCGCTTATATTTTCCAATCCTATTTCGCAAGTTCTGCTGGTGGAATAACCTTCGTTGCAATTATTTGGAATTTGCTCTTTTAGTTCTCTTAATCCGTGTTCGTTGAGTTCTGGAATCAAGAAACCTCTGTCTCCTGCAAAACCACAACAGTTGCTGTCAATCATCGTAACATTATTGGCGCAAAGTTGAGACAATGCGAGAAGTTGATCCATTTTTCCAATTTTTTTCACCGAACAAACTGGGAAAACGGAAACTATATCTTTTTTGGTTTTTACAGTCAAATGCGGCATCACGTAATCCAACATAAATTCGATGGGATCGACAATTTTTAAGGCTTTCGAAAACTCTTCTTTCGAATGATAAAAACACGGACTCATATCATACAAAACAGGATATTTTCCGTTTTCCGATGCTTTCAAAAGTGCGTCTTCCAAGGCGCTGGATTGGGCGTGATTGGCTTCGGCAAAACCTTTACTCGAAAAAGGCATTCCGCAACAGTGCGTGTCCATTTCTTCGGGATAAATAATCGTAAAACCAGCACGAACCAATAATTGATGCGTGAGTTGAGTCAATTGAAGATCGTCTTCGGCTTGAAAACTATTTTTGCCTATACTTCTGTTGATGCAGGAAGGGAAGTACACTACTTTTAAATCAGAGATTGTATTCATTATTTTTTATTAAAAGTTTAACCGCAGATTTTTTTTTTAATTTCAGTTAAGGATTTAAAAAATTCTTAATTAAAAAACAGTGAATCTGTGGCTGTCATTTTGTGTTTATTTTGTTGGCTCCTTTGGGCATTTCGGGAATCCATTTTGGGACTTTTCCAAACGTGATAAAATGGAAACCATTCGATAAAGCGGTCATAATATTTGTTCCAAGAATAGAATGAAAAAAGGAAACCATTTTCAAACCCACTCTCAATATTGCCGTTGTTCCAGCCATATGCGAGCCAATATATGCGGCTACTTTTTTATTTCCAGAATTCAATTCATTGGCGCGCCATTCTTTTACAAATTTCCCGGTATCGATATAAACAGGGCAAGCCAAGGCGCAAAGTCCATCGGTAGCACAGGTTTCGTCTAGTTGGTAGGTAACGTCTTTTCGAATTGCCGCCAATCTTTCAGGATCTTCTTTCGATTCTTCTAATCGACTAATTTCTCTGGCAATTACGATTCGTTGTCGAGGAGACAATGTCAAACCTTCGGAAACGCAATGCGGTTCACAAAATCCACATTCCATACATTTGTCAACAATGGCGTGGGTTTCTGGCATTGGTTTTAAATTCTTGAGATGCGCTTTGGGGTCGGGATTGATTAAAACATCGGGGTTGATTTTGTTATTCGGATCAAAAATATTTTTGATGCGTTTCATAATTTCGTAAGCTGCAGTTCCCCATTCTTTTTCGACAAAAGGAGCCATATTTCGACCTGTTCCGTGTTCCGCTTTCAAAGAACCATTGAATCGATTTACCACTAAATCGGCCAATTCTGCCATCAGTTTTTCGTATCTATCGACTTCATTTTGGTTTGAAAAATCTTGGGAAAACACAAAATGCAAATTGCCTTCCAAGGCGTGACCAAATAAAACGGCATCCTGATATTCGTATTTTTTGAATAAATCTTTCAACGCTAAACAAGCTTCGGCGAGATGAGGTAGAGGAAAAGCAACGTCTTCAATAATAACCGAAGTTCCGTTTTTTCGCAGTCCACCAACGGTTGGCAACAATCCTTTTCGAGCTTTCCAATTGAAATAATATTGTTTTGGATTGGATGTGAATTCATATTCCGAATAAGTTGGGATGGATTCAATTTCCAAACGAACTTTAAGCTGTTTTAAAAGCATATTATCCAAATCATTGTCACGGCATTCGACCAACAAAGCGCAAGCCGATTCAGGTAAGGTTCTGAAATATTCGGGTGCATCTGGATCGAATTCTACCGAGCGAATGGATTCCCTGTCCAATAATTCGACCGCAGCAACTGGTGCTGATTTCAATAAAATGGTGGCGTTACAAGCGTCCTGAATCGTATTGAAAATAAGCAAAGAACAAGATTTAAATTTTTCGTCAATAACGGTTTTGAAAGTCACATTCGAAATAAAAGCCAAAGTTCCTTCCGATCCTACCATCAAATGTTTGATGATGTCAATCGGATCTTGATAATCGACCAAGGCATTAATACTGTAACCTGTGGTGTTTTTTATTTTAAATTTATTTTTGATGAAATGATAGAGCGTTTCATCATTTTTTATGGTATCTCTAAGGCTTTCAATTTCTTGAATCAAAGCCGTTTTGTGTTTTTTAAAATCTGCAACAGATTCAGCATCGGCGGTGTCGAGAATGGTTCCGTCATTCAATACAATTCGGATATCGGCAATGGTTTGATACGAGTTTTGAGCCGTCCCGCAACACATTCCGCTAGCGTTATTGGCAACAATTCCACCAATCATCGCTGCTCCGATAGAAGCTGGGTCGGGTCCAATTTTCAATCCGTGTGGTGCCAAGAAAGTATTGGCTCGAGCGCCTATAATTCCGGGTTCTAATTTTATTTTTTGGTTGTTTTCTAAAAGTTCGAAACTTTTCCAACCGTGTGTAGCCACCACCAAAACCGAATCGGAAATGGCCTGACCAGATAAACTCGTTCCTGCAGCACGAAAAGTCAAAGCGATATCTAGTTTTTTTGCTTCTTTGATAATTTCGATTACTTCGAATTCGTTGTGTGCTAGAATAACAATTTTGGGAATCAGCCTATAAAAACTGGCATCGGTTCCATAGGCTAAAGTCAGTAATGGATTGATTAAAATACGTTTGGGATCAATCGATTCCGATAAAATGTCTTTTAACTTTTGATAGGATGGAGCTAACATAGCGGATGTTGTATTTTATAAACAAGGGGTTTACTTAAAAAAGTAAACCACGAATGGCACAAATTTACACGAAAAATAATGGGTTTTAATTATACAAATTTCTAAAATAGATAAAATTCGTGGCAAAAACTTTAAATTCAGCTGTTTTTCATTTTTCTAAAATAAAAAAGAAAATCCTTTACCTGTTTTTTTTGAAGTTTGTTTTTTGGTCAATTCTTCTATTTGTTCTGTTAGAAATTTTTCAGTTTGAGTAAACATAAATTTTCTAAAGATGATAATGTCTTCCTTTTTTCTAGTTTCTTGCAAAGCATTAAAATAGTCCTGTTTGTCTTCTTTATAAACAACACTCAACGGCAATTTGTGATATTGTTGAATGTAGTTCATTAGCAATCTAGAGATTCTTCCGTTTCCGTCTGCAAAAGGATGTATAGAAACCAATTGAAAATGAACGTCAAAAGCTAGATTATTAATTTCTATAAAATCTTCCGATTTAGCAATGGTTTTATTGATGTAATCTACCAATTCACTAACTCTTTCGGGAACTTTTTTATAATCCATAAAAGTAGTAGTTCCTGCGCGAACTGTAACTTTTCTAAAATCTCCTTTGGACGAATCGAAATTTCCTGCCATTGACGAAATTTCAGAGCCTGTTGTTTTCATAACCAAAGCTGAAAGTTCTTTTATTATTTCAATTGTTAAAGGCGTTTTTTCTTCGGCTAATGTGACCACAAATTTCAAAGCTGCTAGATGATCAACAGCCATCAAAGTATGTTCTAAAGGTTTGTTTTTTGGTGTCAAATGTTCTTCTAACAAAAGGTAAGTTTCCTCTTTTGTCAAAGTGGAACCCTCAATCGAATTAGAGTGATGTACGATTGCAAACTGATTAAATTTAGGATAATCGAAATCATCAGCCTCAATAAGGCTAAAATATTTTTCTTTGATTTTTAATAGTTTCATCTTAAATACATTTTGTCAAATCAATACAAAATTAAGCTTTATTTAATCAAGTAAAAACATTGGTTTAAATAAAAGTAAAGTATTGTAATTAGACTAAAGTTTAGAGCAAAAAAAACGAAGCCATAAGCTTCGTTTCTATCTTAAAATCATTAGGATTCTCTAGTTTTTCAAATCTTTAATTACTTTGAAAGCCACATCTACTTCATCTTCGCTTACCAAAATAGTGAATTCGTTAGAAGTTGAATCGTTTTATCTTTTGAAATATTGGAGAATTGAAATTTTAGAACTTCCATTTTTTTGGTAAAAACCAAAACATTATAACTGTAAATTGCTGCAATAATTATTAATACGATGGGAAAAATGGCTTTTAATGTTCCGTAAATCATTGACAAACCAATAGATTCAATCGAAAAATCAAACCCAAAGCTAGCAATTAAAATTGTAACAATAAGGGTTATAAAAGCACTCTTATCTCCAGAAACTTTAAGGAATCCAAGTAATACAATCAATAAAACTACTGGAGTGACTGCAAGAATAATGTTTAGACCATTCATATATCAGCGACTTAAAATTCAGATTTATTTTAACTTTTTGTCAGAGATAAGTTCGCATCTCCCCTATTCTATTTTGAAATTATGATTTCTGAGAACCTCAAAAAAATATTAAAAGCTGAAATAAAAAAATCAAAACTATTATACGCTTATTACAATTTGATTTTAAATGAAATTAATTTAATATAAAATAGGCACAAAATTAATAGTACTAGAAATGTAAATGCATCTGCAAATATTCCTTTTTAAATTAAAAATAGTTCATAATAAAATTGGATTTACACTTAATAGTATGTAAACCCAATTCTATTTTAATACGAATGACGTAGTATAAACTATTATTTCAATACATCATTATTTTTGCACGCAATCCGATATATTAAATTTATATTTTACGTTTTCAAAATCTATAGATTCTCCTTTAGCAAAATAAGAGGCTCCCAAATAAGTTACTATTTTTCCATTTCCTAAAATAAAATCATTTCCACTTTTTAAAAAAGCCATTGGATTTTTGAATACCACTTTATCATTTGTGCCTTGAATAAAAGAATAATCTGCAAAAAGTGTATCACCACGGAACTCTCCAGAAATTTTACCCACTTTTATAGGCATATTTAATAATTTCATCTCCATATTGCCAGATATTTTATTATTTTTCAGAGTATTAATTTTTAAATCAATCGTATCTGTTTCATAGATTGCAGTATAACACTGAACACTGACTGGCTTTTCTGTCAAGTTTTGGTCTTCAATACTCTTTTGACTTTGCTTTTTATTACAACTTACGAATGTAATACAAGTCAAAAACATACAAAAAAGGGTGGTTTTTTTCATTTTAGTTTAAATTTATTTTGATTGTCCGTTTTTAGTCATAACCCTGTAATGCTTGCTATTACTAGCCTATCGAATAATTTTTCTTCAAAATA